>NZ_CP014164.1:0-1200000 GCF_001543285.1 Aerococcus viridans | reverse complement strand
TGGGGACGCCAGTTGGGACTTTTCTAGCTTCTATCTTATTCGGTATCTTGAATATTGGGGCTTCATTTATGCCAAACCGTGCCGGTGTACCGGATGAATTGGCGAGTGTTATTACAGCTGCTATCATTTTCTTTATCGGTTCATCTTACATCATTTCATATGTAATAGATAAATTCGGTAAGGGTAAAAAATCAACAGTTAAGGGGGACCAATAATGGACTTTTCTACTATCTTACAATTAATTGTGTCTTCGACATTAATGTACGCAGCACCCCTTATGTTTACTGCAATCGGTGGTAGCTTCTCTGAACGGTCAGGTGTGGTGAACATTGGTTTGGAAGGGATTATGGTAATGGGCGCCTTTGCTTCAGCGGTTTTCAATATCACCATGTCAAGCACTTTCGGGGCCATGACGCCTTGGGTTGGTCTATTAGTAGGTGGACTAGTGGGCTTGATCTATTCAGGAATTCATGCCGTATCATCTATCAACTTCCGCGCCAATCAAACCATTTCCGGTACCGTATTGAACTTAGCAGCTCCTGGATTATCTGTTTTCTTAGTGCGAGCGATTTATGGAGCAGCGCAAACAGGTCCATTAGCGAAACCTTTTGTAACTTATAATATTTTAGGTTTGAATAATATCCCAGTTATTGGACCAATTTTCTTCCAAAATACTTCTGGCCCAGCTTATCTAGGTATCCTATTCGCCGTAATCGCTTGGTTTGTCTTATTCAAAACCCGTTTTGGTTTACGCTTGCGTTCAGTCGGCGAGCACCCAGAGGCAGCTGAGACACTTGGTATTAACGTAAACGCAATGAAATACGCTGGCGTTTTGATTTCTGGACTCCTTGGTGGTATCGGTGGGGCGGTTCAAGCACAGGCTGTACAGAATGAATTTTCTGTAATCACCGTAGCAGGACAAGGATTCATGGCCATGGCGGCAATGGTTTTTGGAAAATGGCATCCAGTCGGTGCACTACTTGCTGCAATATTCTTTGGCTTCGCGCAAAGCTTATCGGTAACAGCAAACTACATCCCCATTATTCAAGATGTACCATCAGTTTACTTAGATATTGCGCCTTACATATTGACGATCATCGTATTAGTTGTATTCATTGGTAAAGCTCAAGCGCCAAAAGCTTTGGGGAAAACCTTTGTTCAATCGAAATAGGAAAAGTTTTCAAGCATCCATTCAAATTTCAGAATAAACAAAAAAGGGTTTGGCCGCTGCTAAATCCTTTTTTTGTTTATTCCGGTCGTTCTAATACATAAGGTTTTGTGATATCCGTATACAAGTTGCCTGCTAATCTGGCAACAGGGTCTAAGGCTTCATACAAGACGTAGCCTTTTTCCTCGTCATATACCGATGCATCTAAATGATAGTCGGTAATTTCAAGTATGAACATATCAGTGATGATACGGTCCTTACGGTCACGGATTGGGATATACTGGTAGACTTTTACCTCAAGGCGAATTAAAGCATCTGCCACACCTGGCGGGCTCACGGTCTTAGAATTAACTGTTTGAATGTCAGCTAGGGTCAATTCACTGACGTTTGCTGAAACTTTGGCAGCGGTAGCGTTCATTTTATCAATGAAAGACTTGCTGACAATATTCACCACACCTTCAGGATGGTCTAATAAATTGCGGGCGGTATCTTTAATGGAAAAATCTTCTTTTCGAAGAATAGCCATTGAAATTAAGGGCAACTTTTGCCCGGCACCACTAGTAAAAGAAAAGGGTGCCAAATTGATGACACCAGTTTTCTTGTTTTCACTAGTAATCCAACCAATTGGTCGGGGTACAATGGCACCAGATAGCAATTTATATTGTAGCTTTTCGTCCATTTGACTGGCGGCTAAATGATACATGAATGGTTAAACTCCTTTAAACTGGTGTGACACAAACGATTTCATTAATATTTGTATGATCAACGTAGGTTAATAAACCACTTGCTTGGTCACGTGTAAATAATGAAATTTGTGGTTGGAATTGGTGACCAACAATGACAAATGATTCATCTGCATTGAAGTTGAAGTCACGCGGGAAATCACCTTCAGTTGAAATGTTTTGAATTT
This sequence comes from Aerococcus viridans, assembly GCF_001543285.1. Taxonomy (NCBI): domain Bacteria; kingdom Bacillati; phylum Bacillota; class Bacilli; order Lactobacillales; family Aerococcaceae; genus Aerococcus; species Aerococcus viridans. The sequence continues at coordinate 1,197,922 of NZ_CP014164.1, read as the reverse complement.
CAGTTAAACTTTGCCCATCTGCTGAAACTTCAAAAACAGTAATTGAGTTGTGACCACGGTTTGAGACGTATAAGAACTTGTTGTCACTTGATAAGCGAATCGCTGCTGATGAGTTGAATTCAGTCCAATCGCTTGGAATCGTGTCATAACGGTTACCAGCAACTAAAGAACCATCTTCTTGAATGTTTAACACTTCAACTGTGTAGTCCAATTCCCCTAAAAGGTAAACGATTGGTTCTGAATGGTGGAAGGCAAGGTGACGTGGCCCAGTACCAGGCGCTGCTTTGTAGACACTCACTTCAGCTAATTTGTTATCATCGGTAAGTGTATAAGTGTGCACTTCATCAGTGCCTAAATCACAAGAAAGAATGTATTTGTGGTCATTTGTTGGATGGATAAAGTGGGCATGGGCAAAGTCTTGGTTTTCATGCGGGCCAATTGGTGAAGTATGTTGGATGACATCCGTTACAGTCAATGTACCATCTTCGTTGACTTTAATCACTGCCAATTCACCTTTTTTGTAGTTAGCATCATAAAGAACTTTTGCTTCTTCATCATACGTTAGGTAACAGCCATTTTCGTTAAATACTTTCACACGGTATTTAAAGGCAAATTGACCATCATTATTTTCGTAATGGGCAACACCAGGCTCATCACCGTCACTTAAAGTGAATAGATGTTTGCCGTCTTTAGATAAAGTAATGTAAGTAGGGTTGTTTTCTTCAATAATCAATTCACTTGCTTCAAAAGCTTTCTTATCAGCATTTAAGGTTAAGGTATGGATCCCCTTATTGTCTTCACGTGTATAACCAGATACATAAATCGTTTCCATAATAAAAATCCCTTCTTTCATAAGATAATTTCATTATACAAGAAAACGCTCTTATTAACACCAAAAACGGCTATACTTTAATTGTTTAGGCACATATATAGGAAGACATGTTTGCTATAATAGACGTATGCATTATAGGAGGCGACGTCATGAACGATAAAATCAAACCAGAAGAAACATTATCAACGAAAGATTCATCATCATCGAAAGACCAGATAACTTTTTCAAAATCCTGGTTTTTCAAATATATTTTAAATAATCGATATACTAGCGCCTTGATGGTCGGTATTTTAATTGTCATTTTCATGAGCCTATTTACCCGACTCTCATACCTATTAGACCCCGCAGTTTCCTTCATCCAATATGTTTCACTACCTATTATCGTGGCAGCTATTTTCTACTATTTGACAGTGCCTTTAGTGAATCGAATCGAAAAAAAGGGACTCAACCGAACCTGGGGGTCAGCAATCGTTTTACTACTGATTGCGGTGGTGGTTACTGGCCTTATTGCTTTAATCCCAACAGTAGCGGATGAAGGGCGTAATTTGATCAATAACTGGGATACTATTTGGTCAGACTATCAAAGTCGCTTACAAAGCTTCATTCGCGGTGATTGGTACGACCAAGTGAATATGGTGTTCCAATCAGCCATGAATAATGTATTAGACCTGTCATCATTTAATTGGGAGAGCATTGCTAATTCAGCAATCACAAGTGTCTCGTCTATCGTAGGGACAGTGACCAAGGTAGCAGTAGCTATTTTTACCGCACCGATTATCTTGTTCTATATGTTACGTGACGGCCACAAATTGCCCACATATGTCGCACAATTTCTGCCTATTAAAATTCGTAAGGCGACTTTACGCCTATTAAGCGATATGAATTTACAAATTAGCCAATATATCCGTGGACAAATTATTGTCGCGATTGGGGTAGCCATTATGTTTGTTGTGGGTTACTCAATTGTTGGCCTACCTTATGGGGTAATTATTGGGGTTGCTGCAGGTTTCTTAAATATCATTCCTTATATTGGATCATTCTTAGCTATGGTGCCAGCCATTATTGTCGCGATTGTAGTTGGGCCAATGATGATTGTAAAAGTCTTGATTGTATTCGCTATTGAGCAGACGATTGAAAGTCGTGTGATTTCACCACAAGTTTTGGGGTCCAATATGGCCATTCACCCAGTCACCATCATGCTTTTATTAATCTCAGCAGGATCAATTTTCGGAATTGCGGGGGTTGTATTGGTCATTCCAATTTATGCCGTCATCAAGGTCATATTTAACCACTTCTTTGTTTGGTATAAAAACGTTTCCGGCTTATATTCAGAAGATGAAAGCATCTTAGAGGACTTCATTTCAGAGGATACAACCGGCAAGTAATTTTTATTTGTTTAATGAGATAAAAGGGCGTATAATGCCCTCTTGAAGCAACATTCGCATTTTTTACATTATAAAATATAAAAGGAGGAATTAGATGTGGCGTCTAATTAAACGAATTCCCTTTTGGGCTATGTTCGGAGCAATTGTCTTTGCCTTAACACAGGCTATTGGGGAATTACTATTGCCAACGCAGACCGCTCGCATTATCGACGAGGGTGTTGCGGCAGGAGACATGCAGGCTATCTACAGCATTGGTGTTCAGATGATCTTGATTACCATCTTAGTCATTATTTCTGCAGGGATTTCAGTATATATTTCTGCTCGTACTAGCCAAAACTTGGGTAGAAAATTGCGTAATGAAATTTATACAAAAGTTTTGCAGTTTTCAAAAGAAGATATGGGGACCTATGGTGAGGCCTCATTGATTACGCGTTCTTCAAACGATATTCAACAGGTTGAAGTGACTGTTATGATGATTATGCGTATGGTATTACTTTCACCAGCCATGCTGCTAGCAGCTGTCGTGATGGCCGTATTAGCTAGTCCAGAATTGAGTTTAGTTTATGCCGTTTCAGGTCCAGTATTAGCCTTATTAATTTTTATTATTTTACGCATTGTGTCACCGTATTTCAAATCCATGCAACGTAAGGTTGATGATTTGAACCTTATTTTCCGGGAAGGATTAACAGGTGTACGTGTTGTAAGAGCCTTTAACAAATCAGATTTTGAAGTAGCACGATTTGCTAAAGCCAATAAAGATTATGCGGATACAGCGATTAAAGCGATGTTCCGGATGTCTTTTTTAATGCCTATCATGACAACAATTCTATCACTAACAAACATTACTTTATCATGGCGCGGTGCCCATTTAGTAGCCGCTCAAAACCTAAGTGTTGGTGTCATCCTTTCATTCGTCAACTATTCATTCATTATCATGTTTTCGTTCATGATGTTAGGGATGATTTTCGTGATCTTACCGCGTGCTCAAGTGTCTGCTCAACGGATCAACGAAATTTTGGATACTGAAATTACTATTCACTCACCTGAAAACCCAGTATCGATTGACCGTCAAGCACCAGGTGAAGTAACATTCGAAAACGTTGCCTTTAAATTTGGTAACGCAGAGCATAATGTAGTGGACGACATCAACTTCCAAGTGAAACCAGGACAAACTTTAGCCATTATTGGGGGTACTGGTTCTGGGAAAACGACGATTGCCAACTTACTCTTACGTTTTTCAGACGTAACGAAAGGTGCTGTTAAAGTCAACGATACAGATGTGCGCGACTTATCATTGAATAATTTGCGTGATCTGGTCGGCTATGTACCGCAAAAAGCCAACTTATTCTCAGGTACCATTCGTGAAAACTTGAAGTATGGTAACAGTGACGCTACCGATGAAGAACTTTGGTATGCCTTACGCATTGCCCAATCCGAATCATTCGTTCGCGAATTGCCGGATGGTTTAGATGCCCACGTGGCCCAAGGTGGGAACAACTTCTCAGGTGGACAAAAGCAAAGACTTTGTATTGCCCGTGCCATCGTTAAACAAGCAAACATTTATCTTTTCGATGACTCATTCTCGGCCTTAGATTACACCACTGACCGTAATTTACGTGGGGCTTTAAAAGAAGTGACTGAAAATGCGGCAACAATCATTATTGCGCAGCGTGTTTCAACTATTCGTGATGCAGATACGATTATAGTCCTTGACAAGGGTAAAATTTCTGGTATTGGTAGCCATGATGAATTAATGGCAAATGATATTTACCGTGAAATTGTCGAATCACAAATTAAGGGGGCGAACTAATGGCGAATAACAGAAAAAAACTAGAAGGCCGCCGTCATAAACCGAAAAACTTTTGGTCAACCCTAGGTCGCTTCATCAAGTATATGGCTAGTCGTAAATGGACATTCTTATTGATTATTGTCCTAATTATCCTAGCAACCACATTCCAAATTGTGTCACCACGCATTTTAGGTCAAGCAACTACGCTGATTACAGATGGGGTGAGTAATGGCTTGCAAAACGTGGATGGACAGCAAATGTACGTCATTGATTATGCAGGTTTAGTAAAAATCTTAACTCAAGTAGTCACATTCTACTTAATTAGTGCCTTATTCAACTTTTTACAAGGGGCTTTGTTAAGTCGTACTGCCCAACGCGTAATTGAAGACTTAAGAAATGATATGCGTGCGAAATTAAACCGTCTGCCGATTTCGTTCTTAGATTCAACGCCAAATGGTGAGATCATGTCACGCGCCATCAATGACGTTGAAGCAATTGCGATGTCCCTACAACAAACCTTGCAACAGGTCTTAATATCTAGTACGCAATTTGTCTTAACTATCGTGATGATGACCTTAATCAGTTCAAAAATGACCTTAATTGCAGCAGGAACTATTTTGCTATCCACAATTGTTATGCTGTCTATTACACCGGTATCGCAAAGACTATTCGCCGCCCAACAAAGGGTGCAAGGGAATATGAATGCTTATATAGAAGAAAACTATTCTGGTCAGATTGAAAATAATGCTTTCAACCAAAATGAAGGAAAAATTGCTCAGTTTGAAGAGAAATCAGCTGAATACTATGCGGTTTCGTGGAAAGCACAATTCATTTCGGGTATCTTGATGCCGTTGATGAATTTGGCGAAAAACTTTGGTTACGTAGCAGTAGCTATCGTCGGTGGTTTCTCAGTGGCTAACGGTACTATGGTAATTGGGGACGTACAAGCCATGTTACAGTACGCGGGAATCCTATCAGAGCCCCTAAAGCAAACGGCTAACATGATTAACCAATTACAACGTATGGTAGCGTCTATCGAACGTATTTTTGAATTCCTTGACGTTGAAGAAATGGAAGAAGTGGCTTCTGGTCAACCAGCTATTGAAACAGACTATAAGATGATCTTCGACCACGTCCAATTTGGTTATCAACCAGGCGAAGAGAACCTACTAATGACTGATTTCAACCTAACCGTTGAGCCAGGTCAAATGGTGGCGATTGTAGGACCTACTGGAGCCGGTAAATCAACCATTATCAACTTAATTGAACGGTTCTATAATATTTCTGGTGGGTCTATTAAATATGATGGTGTAGATACAAGAGATATTGACCAAGAAGAATTACGTTCACGAATGGGTATGGTATTACAAGATACTTGGCTATTTAATGGGTCGATTGCAGACAACATTGCTTACGGGTCAAACAATCCAAATGTGACACGTGATGAAGTGGTTCGTGCCGCAAAAGCTGCCCATGTAGATGACTTTGTGCGAACCTTGCCAGATGGATATGACACCATCATCAACCAAAATGGGTCTAATATTTCTCAAGGTCAACGTCAATTAGTGACGATTGCTCGGGCCTTTATGTCTGATCCAGAGATTTTAATCTTGGATGAAGCGACATCATCAATTGATACCCGTACAGAGAAACTCATTCAAAAAGCCATGAATCAATTACTTGAAGGAAGGACTTCATTTGTTGTTGCCCACCGTTTATCAACCATTCAAGATGCAGATAACATTATTGTATTGAACCATGGTGACGTCATTGAAACAGGTAACCACGAGGAATTATTAGCTCAAGAAGGCTTCTATTATAACCTTTATAATTCTCAATTCGTGAAAGGTGAATTTGAATAAGCACGTATGTGCATCAAAAAAAGCGAGTCGTTTTAATCTAAACGGCTCGCTTTTTGAGTGCATCTTATTCAAATGTCATGACATTTTTGTTGGTTCCAATTGTTGGTGTGTAGGCTTTTGATAATTAAAGGCAAAGCCATCATCTAAAATCCATTTGGCAATATCTGCTTGTGGAATCAAAAGTGGCATCCGGTTGTGGATAGGACGAACAACTTCATCAGGTTCCGTAGTGAGGATAATAGACTCAGCTTGTTTTTGCCCAGTTTTTTTGTCGGGATAAATCCGGTAAAAACCACCCACATAAATGACCCGACCGGAGTCCGAAAAGGTGTAAGCTTCCTTATCTTCAGAAAATTCAAAGAAGGCTGACATAGGGAAGACAATCCGTTGATCTTCAAATGGTCCTTGAAAAGTCTTCTTCTCGCGGACCGTTTCAACCCGGGCGTTAATCATCAATTGGCTGGGTTTGAATCCTGTAAACCCCCATCTCGTAATGCCAGGAACGATTTTGCCTTCAGGATTAGCGCCAAGTGTCACCACCTGGTTAGAAGGATAGATGGTCCCATCCTTTAAGTCAGATACATCAACGCCCCGACTGGTAATTTCTTCGTAATAGTCGAAGAGGATTTGCTCATTTTTATCATATAAATAGCGACCACACATAGCATAGCTCCCTTACTTTTAGGTAAAAGGGTCTTCAAAATTAAGCTGACTGGTTTTCTCTTGCTAATCTGGCTTGCATATTTTTAATGGCTAAGCCATCGATTTCATCGGTTAATTGTTCGTTACGTACTAGTAAAGGGCCGTGGAAGTATGATCCAAAGGTGTTTTTGTACATCACACCTTCCGTTTGGTCTTCTCCGTTGTTACCAAAACCAGTAACGACTTTACCTAAGGGTTGTGTATTTTCACCTAAAAAGGTCCGGCCGTTATGGTTTTCATAGCCGTAGTAAGTCTGGCCAAAACGGTCATTTTCAATCACGATATCCCCGATAAAGCGGTTATTGTCTTGGTTTAATGTGTAGTGGTCTAAGGCACCAATGCCCTCTAAGCGGTCACCGGCAGCATTGATGTAGTATTTTCCAAGTAATTGGAATCCACCGCAGATACCGATTGTTACACCGTCATTTTCAATATACTCGGTTAAGGCTTCTTTTTTTAATTGGATGTCACGGGCTACAATTTTTTGTTCATAATCTTGGCCACCACCAAAGAAGACAAGGTCAAATTGACGAGAGTCAAATTCATCACCGACAGAGACTAATTGCGTTTCAACATTAACGTTTTGTGCTTTCGCTGCATGTTGTAACATCAATAAGTTACCGTTATCACCATATGTATTCATTAAGTTCCCATATAAATGGGCAATTTTTAAAGTTTGTTCCATTAACGCATCCGCTCCTTCACGTAACCTAATTCAGCCAGTTCTTTTCTAATCGCAAGCATAGCTGTATAAGTCGCTAAGATATAGACTTTTTCAGTTGGTGCATTTTTTACTGTTTCAATGATAGCTTTAGGATCTTCTAACTGGATTAATTGGTCTTGGTTAAAGCCAGCGACTGCCATACGTTTAGATAAGTCGGCTACACGAATACCTGCCACATAAGAAGCTTCAATATTGTCCATTTCTGCTAATTTTTCAAAGTTGCCATCCCAAATCCATGATACATCTTGGCCGTCAGCGGGGCGGTCATTTAACACAGAAATGAGAGTATACGGTGCTTTTTCTAAAAGACATAATTCGATGATTTGGTTTAGACCTACGGGGTTTTTGATAAGGTTAATCCGTAAGTCATGACCTTCCACGTTAATGGCTTCTTGACGCCCAAAAATACGTTTAGCTCCTTGTAATCCTTCCGCGATATCTGTTTGGCTGACACCAAAATACCGACCTAGTGAGTAGGCTGATAAGGCGTTATAGACATTGTATAGTCCAGCAACTGGAATATTGTATTGGTAGCCATCAATTGTAAAGCTAGCTGATTCCGGTGTTAATTCATTAATTTCTTCTACTTGGTAAGTTAATGCTGGACGACTCACGCCACAGTTTGGACAGAAGTAGTCACCAAGGTTGCTGTAGGTAATGCTATGATAATGTAAAACATGTTCACAGTTCGGACAGATAACACCATCAGTATTGTTATCTGCTAGAAAGTCTTTTGACTGGTCTTCTGTGTTGAAACCGAAAAAAACTTGCTTGTTGTCTACTTTACGTGATGAGAAAATTGGCGCATCACCGTTTTGCATTAGAATAGCGTCTTTCGCTTTTGCTGCACCTTGTAGGATAAAGTCATAAGTGGTGTAGATCTCACCATAGCGGTCCATTTGGTCGCGGAAGATGTTGGTGGTTAAAATCACTTCTGGTTTAATATGTTCAGTGATATGACGTAAAGATGCTTCGTCCACTTCAAGAACAGCTACTTTGTCTTTGGTTTTTGTACCAGAGTCTTCGATGAATGAAGATGTAATCCCTTGTAGCATGTTCGACCCTGAATTGTTGGTCATGACATGATCAAATTTTTGTTTCAAAATATTGACAGTCAGAGCAGTGGTTACTGTTTTTCCGTTGGTACCCGTAATGATGACTACACGGTAATTTTCTCCTAAGGCTTTTAAAATCTCGGGATCAATTTTCTGTGCAATTTTACCGGGTAGAGAAGTACCACCGCTTGTAAATCTCTTTAATAATTGTTGGCTTGTACGGCCGGCTACTGTTGCTAGTTGACTCTTAAATTTCATTTTTGGCACTCCTCTAATCATTTGCTATCCGCTACTTAGGCGAACTCTTAATGAGATAATTTTACCATAGGTGAGCAAAATTCTATAAAATTTCCTGTCATTTAAAATTTCTTTAAACTTTTACTGGGAATTCGACTTGCTAGCAGGAAATAAAATTGACTAGTGACGGGAATAAAAGTAAAATGAATAGCTGAGTAAATCGATATTAAAAAGTATGGGAGTGTTTAGATGGCTCAGTTATTTTTCCGTTACGGTGCGATGAATAGTGGTAAGTCTTTTGAAATCATAAAGGTAGCACATAACTATGAAGAACAAAACAAACATGTCTTGGTTTATACCAGCGCTGTTGATAACCGTGCAGGTGTAGGGAATGTGTCTAGTCGAGTGGGCGAAGAAAGATTAGCACGTGCAATTGCGACGGAGACGGATGTGTATGAGGATTTAACCACTTATATGCGAGAGAACGACCAAAAAATTTATTGTGTGTTAATTGATGAAGCCCAATTTTTATCAAAAGACCACATCTATCAATTGGCACGTATTGTTGACGAATTAGATATCCCAGTTATGGCCTTTGGCTTGAAAAATGACTTCTTAAATAACTTGTTTGAAGGGTCTAAATACCTATTACTTTTAGCTGACAAGATTGAAGAAGTGAAAACCATCTGTTGGTTCTGTGCCAAGAAGGCTATTATGAACATGCGTGTAGCTGACGGAAAGCCAGTGTATGAAGGTGAGCAAGTGCAAATTGGCGGTAATGAAGCCTATTACCCAGTTTGTCGTAAACATTATCACCATCCACCGTTGAAAGATGGTAAAATCTTTATTGAGCGCAACACTATTGAATAACAAGTAGGTAGGTATAAGTCAAATGACCATTGTCTCACCCAGTTTAATATCGAAAATAAACTGTAAGTTTTACATAAAGAAATAGAAAAGAGTTGAGAGCATGTTTACAGACCAATTAGATTCATTTATTGCCCGCTATGCGGAAGTAACTGAGTTAATGAGTGACCCGGACGTGATTAATGACAATCAACGGTTCCGTGCTATCTCTAAAGAAGAAGCTGATTTAAGACCGAAAGTAGAAACATTTAGTCACTATAAAGATGTGATTCAAGCTATTGAAGATACTGAGGAATTATTAGCAGAGTCATCAGACGATGAAATGACTGAATTAGCAAAAGAAGAATTGAAAGAATTAAAAGCAGAACGTGAGAGTCTTGAAGAAGAAATTAAACGTTTAATGATTCCTTCAGATCCAAACGACGATAAAAACATCATCATGGAAATCCGTGGTGCAGCAGGTGGGGACGAAGCCCAATTGTTCGCTGGTGACTTGTATGAAATGTATAGCCGTTATGCAACTAGCCAAGGTTGGCGCGTTGAGGTTATTGAATCATCTAGTAATGATATCGGTGGTTTCAAAGAAATTACCTTACAAATTCAAGGTGACAAAGTATATTCTAAATTAAAATTTGAATCTGGCGCTCACCGTGTCCAACGTGTACCAGATACTGAGTCTCAAGGTCGTGTGCATACTTCTACTGCTACAGTGGGTGTCATGCCTGAACTTGAAGATATTGACTTTGACTTAGATGAGGGTGATATCCGTATTGATATTTACCGTGCCTCTGGTGCCGGTGGTCAGCACGTTAACAAGACCTCTTCTGCCGTTCGTTTAACCCATGAACCAACAGGTATTCAAGTGGCTATGCAAGACCAACGTTCACAACAACAAAATAAAGATAAAGCAATGATGATCTTACGTTCGCGCGTATACGAAAAAATTGCTTCAGAGCAACAAAATGAATATGATTCACAACGTAAGAACTTAGTAGGTACTGGTGACCGTTCAGAACGTATCCGTACTTACAACTATCCTCAAAATCGTGTGACTGATCACCGAATTGGTTTAACTATTCAAAAATTAGACCGTATCATGACCGGCGAATTGGATGAAATCGTTGACGCTTTATTATTAGCCGATCAAGCCAATAAGTTAGAGGAGTTAAATGATTAATCAAACGTATCTAGAGGTCCAGGTTTGGGCCTCTTCTTTTTTAGAAGAAAATAACCAAGACGCTGAAATTGCTTATCATCTCTTGCTTGATTTAGCCGATTTTTCAGTATCAGATTGGGCCCTTAAACGTAAGGACATCATGCCCATTTACCTGAAAGAAGCCTATCAAGCGGCTATTGAGAAGGTGGCTAAAGAAAACTATCCTTGGCAGTATATTGTCGGGAAAGCTTGGTTTTACGGTGAAACTTTCAAGGTTTCACCAGCTACCTTAATCCCAAGACAGGAAACGGAAGATTTGGTGTCTTATGTGGCCGATTTAATCAAAAAAGAACATATCGCCAAAGATGCAAGGGTACTTGATATTGGAACTGGTACGGGGATTATTGCGGTTACCTTAAAACAACTGTTCCCAAACCTGCAAGTCACGGCGACAGATATTTCACCGGATGCCTTAAATATTGCCCGTGAAAATGCTGCGGATAAAAAAGTTGTTATTGATTTTCAACTTGGTGATTTATTTAAACCAGTTCTTGGCCAAGAATTTGATTTAATCATTTCAAACCCACCTTATATCGGCTCAGATGAAACGGATGTGATGTCCAAATCAACGGTCCTATATGAACCAGATTTAGCCCTTTTTGCAGAGGAAAATGGCTATCAAATTTATTGGCGCTTATTCGACCAAATCCATGATTATTTGGCTAAGCCGGGTTACTTTATTGGGGAATTTGGTTATCAACAAGGGCAATCCTTACTTGCTGGTGCTAAAGATCGCCTGCGAATGACGGACGCCGAGGTAAACATTATCCAAGATTATGCGGGCAATGATCGAATTTTAGTCATCCAAAATCCATATAATACAACAATCTAACAAATCCATAGAAATAAGAAAGGAGTTCAACCAATAATGACAAAAATCATTCAAGCAAGTGAAATTGATGAAGGCGCAGCCTTACTGCAAGATGGCCAATTAGTAGCTTTTCCAACTGAAACAGTCTTTGGTCTAGGGGCTATCGCCAATAATGCGGATGCTGTTAAATCAGTCTATACAGTAAAGGGCCGTCCAAGCGATAATCCTTTGATTGTCCATATCGCTGATCCAGAAGATATTTTTGACTATATGATTGATAATGACCCGGAGAGACATGACTTAATTGAAAAATTAACAACACAATTTTGGCCAGGTCCTTTGACCTTGGTTGTACCTGTTAAACCAGATACCTTCCCAAGTGTCGTAACTGGTGGCATGGATACAGTAGGGATTCGCTTACCTGATCACGAAACGACGCGTGATTTAATTCGCGCAACTGGCTTTCCAATCGTTGGCCCATCAGCTAACATTTCGGGTAAACCGAGTCCAACCCAAGTTGCTCATGTGATGCATGACTTTGATGGGGTCATTGGTGGCGTTGTGAATGCTGAACCAACTCGCATTGGGGTTGAATCTACGGTCTTAGACCTGACAGATTCAAGAGGGTTAATCATTTTGCGACCTGGATACATCACCAAGACCATGCTAGCTGAAGTGGTGACAGGCATGCCGATATATATTGGCGGGACCATTGCCAATAACGCGGATGAGGCGCCAAAAGCACCAGGTATGAAATATGTTCACTACAGTCCTAACCAACCTGTGATGGCCGTTTCGTCTGACAAAATGTCGAATGTGCTAGCTAATCTATCTAGTCAATCGATCAAGGTGGCATTAGCAACTAGTGAAAATAATTTTGAAAAGTACAAAACGTCAGTTGCCTCGATTGTATCACTGGGACCGACAATAGAAACCGCTACACAACAACTTTTCGCAGCTTTAAGAACGTTTGATGACCAAGAAAATATTCAACAAATTGTCGTAGAATTGTATCCTGATACAGAAAAAAATGGGGCATATCGCAATCGATTGATCAAAGCGAGTTCAACCGTGGTAGAATAGACCTAGATAAATAAATTGGATAAGGTAGACCCCAAGGAATATTATCAAAAAATAAAGCTGGAGGCAGATGCATGAGTAACGACATTATTTTTGATTTATTAGATGAGGAAATGGACCGCCAACAACATGGGATTGAGTTAATCGCAAGCGAGAACTGGGTATCGGAGGATGTACGACGTGCGCAGGGATCAATTGCAACCAATAAATACGCAGAAGGGTATCCGGGTAAACGCTACTACGGTGGCTGTGAAGTCGTAGATAAAATTGAAACATTGGCGATTGACCGCGCTAAAGAATTATTTGGTGCAGCATACGCAAATGTTCAACCACATTCAGGTTCACAAGCCAATATGGCCGTATATGACGCTTTCTTAGAGCCGGGCGATTTGGTCTTAGGGATGAATTTAACTGATGGTGGGCATTTGACTCATGGGTCAAAAGTAAATTTCTCTGGTAAGAAATATAACTTTATTGCTTACAATGTCACAAATGATGAAGAATATATTGATTATGCTGAAATCGACCGCTTAGCCAAAGCGCACCAACCTAAATTAATCGTTGCCGGTGCTTCAGCTTATGCGCGCACGATTGATTTTGAAAAAATCGCTGAAACTGCTAAAGCAGTTGGTGCATACTTTATGGTTGATATGGCTCACATTGCTGGTTTAGTTGCAGCGGGTCTACACCCAAATCCAATTCCTTATGCAGACGTTGTTACTTCTACAACGCATAAAACTTTACGTGGCCCTCGCGGTGGTTTGATTTTAACTGCTAACGCAGATTACGGTAAGAAATTAAACTCTGCTATTTTCCCTGGCATTCAAGGCGGACCTTTAGAGCACGTGATTGCTGCCAAAGCTGTTGCCTTCGGCGAAGCCTTACAAGACGACTTTAAAGACTACCAAGCACAAATCATCAAAAATGCCAAAGCCTTTGAAAAAGTCTTCAATGAAGAAGGTATTCCAATGGTATCTGGTGGAACAGACAACCACTTGTTATTACTAAAAGTCATCGGTTTTGACGTGACAGGTGCTGAAATTGAAACTATCTTAGATGAAGTTGGGATTACTGTAAATAAAAATACTATTCCAAATGAAACTTTAAGTCCATTTAAGACAAGCGGTATCCGTATTGGGACGCCTGCCATTACCACTCGTGGCTTTAAAGAAGCGGAGTCTGAACAAGTAGCTCGATTGATTGCTAAAATCATCAAAAATCCTCAAGATGAGGCTGTTCGAGCTGATGTTCGTGCATCTGTTAAAGCCTTAACTGAAGCAATTCCATTAAAATAATCTCATTTAAAGGACTTGAAGGCCTAGCTTACTTGCGCTAGACTTTCAAGTCCTATATAATATCTAGAGTTTGAGCAAAATTAATTGGCTGCATAAAATTTAAAAGTGAGGTAAATATTCATGAGTAAATTAGTTGTAATTGATCACCCCTTAGTGCAACACAAGATGGCTATGTTACGTGATAAAGATTTAGGGACTAAAGGTTTCCGTGAATTGGTAAATGAAATTACAATGTTTCTTGGTTACGAGGTAACGCGTGATTTACCAATGGAAGAAATTGAAATTGAAACACCTTTAGTTAAAACAACTCAAAATGTTATTGCTGGTAAAAAATTAGCGATTGCGCCAATTTTACGTGCTGGATTAGGAATGGTTGATGGGATGCTGTTATTGATGCCAGCAGCAAAAGTAGGTCACATTGGTATGTTCCGTGACGAAGAAACTTTACAACCACAAGAGTACTTCTTCAAAATGCCTCAAGACATTGAAGAACGTGAAGTAATCGTAGTAGATCCAATGTTAGCGACTGGTGGATCTGCCATCATGGCTATTGATTCACTAGTGAAACGTAATGTTAAAGCAGAAAACATCAAATTTGTATGTTTAGTTGCAGCGCCAGAAGGTGTGAAAGCTTTACAAGATGCTTACCCAGAAGTTGATATTTTTGCCGGTGCATTAGATGAGAAGTTAAACGAAGATGGCTACATCTTACCAGGTCTTGGTGACGCTGGTGACCGTCTGTTTGGTACCTTATAATTGTCATCAATTACATGTATATGCTACTCTTGATATACAAAACAAAGCATAAACATTTAAAACAAATAAATTAATATTAGATAGGTGATAATAAAAATGACGGAAAACATGATTGTTAAGGGTGGTCGTAAATTAAAAGGGCATGTAAGGGTTGATGGTGCAAAAAACGCTGTCTTACCTTTATTAGCAGCCACTTTATTAGCAGAACAAGGGAAGAGTCGCATTACCAACGCATCATTACTATCAGATGTATATGTAATGAACGATGTATTGCGTAACTTAAATGCGCAAGTTGATTTCGATGAAGAAAACAACGAAATTATCGTTGACGCTTCTAGTGGTCTAACCACTGAAGCACCATTTGAACTTGTTAGCAAGATGCGTGCTTCGATTGTTGTAATGGGGCCATTATTGTCTCGTTATGGTCACGCTAAATTTGCTATGCCAGGTGGTTGCGCTATTGGTTCGCGTCCAATTGACTTACATGTTAAAGGATTTGAAGCTTTAGGTGCCAAAGTAACAACTACAGCAGGTTATGTTGAAGCAAGCGCTGATAAATTAGTGGGTGCCAACATTTATTTAGACTTCCCAAGTGTTGGGGCAACACAAAATATTATGATGGCTGCTGCATTAGCTGAAGGGACAACAATCATTGAGAACGTTGCTCGCGAACCTGAAATCGTTGATTTAGCCAACTTTATCAATAAAATGGGTGGTCGCGTTCAAGGTGCCGGCACAGATACGATTAAAATCCGTGGGGTTGAAAGCCTTGAAGGAACTGAACATTCTGTCATCCCTGACCGTATTGAAGCAGGAACATTTATGGTAGCTGCAGCCATTACTGAAGGTGATGTCTACATTGAAGACGCGATTTCAGAACACAACCAACCATTGATTTCTAAATTAAAAGAATTAGGTGCGACAATTACTGAAGACGTGTCTGGTGTCCGTGTGCAAGGTTCTACCGTTTTGCATCAAACAAAAGCAAGAACTTTGCCATATCCTGGTTTCCCGACTGATATTCAATCACCATTTACAGTTGCCCAAGTTTTAGCAGAAGGTACTTCAGAAATGGAAGAAACTGTTTTTGAAAATCGCTTTATGCACTTAGAAGAATTGCGTAGAATGAACGCTAACTTTAATATTAACGGCAATACAGCTATTATGAACGGTCCTGCTAAGTTGCAAGGGGCAGCAGTAGCTGCTTCTGATTTACGTTCAGCAGCAGCCTTAATTTTGGCTGGTTTGAAGGCTGAAGGGATGACCAAAGTGTCTGAATTGAAATACTTAGACCGTGGTTACCACTCATTCGACAAGAAATTACAAGCCTTAGGCGCAAATGTACTTCGCGTGGATGTGGATGGTAAAACAGACGCAGAGCTTGCTAGTTTACTAGATTAGAATGGTCGTGACTTTATGAAATATTATCATCAATATATCAACCACCCATGGAAGAAGATTTTATTTTGGGGATTACTGTTAGTGATTGTGGGCTTCCTACTATTCATTATCGGTGGTTTGATTGGATACAGCATATCGTCTGACCAATCAGCCTTCAATTTCTTAAACCCGGCTAGCTGGAACCATGTCTTCTCATTTATACGTTAACATGACTATAAGCAATTTGAGGGGTGATTCTGTTATCACCTCTTTTTTTATATGAAAATGACAAGTGGATAGTCAAGCTAACTAGCAACAGGTGTTTACTTTCGTAGCCAACTACTGGTTGACGAGGTCTTTTTTAAGATCGCCTTATTTTTGGACTAGGATTTTTCAGGTTCAAATAATGATTCGCCACAATTTGAATCAGTTTTTTAGTGGGTCATATGTTACAATATGCTAGATATGAGGTGAGTTTATGGATGGCATTTTGCCTTTATGGAAAGAACGTGGCATGACGAGTCACGACTGTGTATTTAAAGTAAGAAAGATTTTAAAAATGAAGAAAGTTGGCCATACAGGGACTTTAGACCCTAATGTTGATGGGGTTTTACCGATTTGTTTAGGTAAGGGGACCAAATTGGTTGAATTGTTGATGGACAAAACCAAAGTTTATACTGGCGAAATTACACTAGGATTTGCAACGACAACTGAAGATTTAGACGGTGAAGTGATTGCTGAAGAATCTTTAGCCAATCCTTTTAAAGATGACCAGATTCAAGCATTGATGCATGAATTAACAGGTCATATCATCCAAATACCGCCCATGTATTCGGCGATTAAAGTCAAAGGGAAACGCCTGTATGAGTATGCCCGTGAAGGCCTTGAGGTTGAACGACCTGAACACCCGGTATTTGTCCACGACTTCAAGTTAGTGGGTCCATCTCGTTTTGAGGACGGCAAGCAAGTTTTTGCTTTTGAGGTGGTTTGTGGCAAAGGGACCTATGTCCGCACTTTAGCCAGCGACTTAGGGCGAAAACTAGGGGTACCAGCGACGATGACTAGCCTAACTCGGGACGGATCAACCCCTTTTTCAAGGGAAGATTGTCTGACCCTATCACAATTAGCAGAGGCAGTTGAAGCTGAGGATTATACTTGGTTGGTGCCAGTTGAATCGGCCTTAACAGCCTATCCAGTTTGGCAGGTTCCGGCTGAGGACAGCCACTTAGTGAAATTGGTGGAAAATGGGTCAGTCCTAGAATTAGCGACGTTACCGGCTGATTTAAGAGGTCAATTACCGGTGACGGCTTATATCGACAGCAAGTTAAAGGCGCTTTATGATGTCCATCCAAATAAAGATGGTAAAATAAAACCAAGTAAAATGTTTTAAAGATTGGACGATACTAAATGAAAACAATAAATTTACACCATCCTTTTGAACAATCAACGATCTATGGGGGCGATGTTGTCCTAGCCTTGGGTTTTTTTGATGGGGTCCATAGAGGTCACCAGGCGGTTATTCAAGCTGCTCGTGATGAGGCTGACCGTTTGCAATTACCACTAGCTGTGATGACTTTCAATATGGCACCAAGGATCATGTACCAACAAATCCATCCTGAAGGGGTGACTTATTTAACTACTTTAGCCGAGAAAGAACGATTAATGACACAACTTGGGGTGGATTACCTTTATGTCACGCAATTAACGTCATCATTCGCAGCCTTGAAACCGCAAGAATTTGTGGACCAATATATGGTAGGTTTGCATGCCAAATCGGTTGTAGCGGGTTTTGACTATACCTACGGCAAAAAGGACATCGCCAACATGCGGACCTTAGCTAGCCATGCAGCTGGTCGTTTTAACATTATTGAAGTGAATAAATTATCGGAAGATACCAGCAAGGTGGGGTCAACTGAAATTCGCCATGACTTGAATACTGGTCAAATTGACAAAGCTAACCAACAACTGGGCTATATCTATTCAATCGACGGGATCGTTGTTCATGGAGAAAAACGCGGCCGTGAGCTAGGGTATCCAACAGCTAATTTAATGGTTGCAGCAGAATCATTGATTCCAGTTGAGGGTGTCTACGTGGTTGAGATGTTGTTGAATGGGCAAGTCTACCCAGGTGTTGCTTCAATTGGGACTAATATTACCTTCGGGGAAAACCGCAAGCGTACAGTAGAAATCCATCTTTTAGATTTTAAAGGGGAAATCTACGGTGAATACGTAACGGTTTATTGGCATAAATACCTTAGACCTGAACTTAAATTTGATGGAATTGAAGGGTTGATTAAACAAATGGATCAGGATGCGGTTGATGCTGAAAATTATTTAGAAAGTTTGCAAAAATAGTATTTTTGCAAAATATGTAAAATATGACTTTGAAATGAGCGCTAGGGATTTGTCTTTGGCGTTTTTTTTGACAAAAAGTGTGCAAGTACAATCAAGAAAATGGGAAGCGTTGATATAAAAGGTTTTTAGTTAATCGTTTTTATAGATTCGATCAGACAATTTTTAGAATAGTAGTAGAATGGAATAGGAAATAAAAAATATTGGAGGAATGTCAAAATGGCATATTTGGATCGTGCTAAAGAAATTTTTGATGATGCAGTAAAGGTTCGTCGTCATTTACACGAAAACCCTGAAGTTGGTTTCGAATTACCAAAAACAACTAAACTTGTGAAATCAAAACTTGATGAGTTTGGAATTGCATACGAAAACGTAGGTGATACATACGGAATTACAGGTACATTGGGTGATTCTGCTAAGGGTAAAACTTTATTGTTACGTGCAGACATGGATGCTTTAGCCATTACCGAAAAATCTCAATCAGCATGTACATCTAAAAATGAAAATGGACACTTATGTGGTCATGACATGCACACCACTATTTTACTAATGGTTTTAAAAATGTTGAAAGAAAACGAAAACCAATTAGAAGGTCAAATCAAATTCTTATTCCAACCAGCAGAAGAAACTTTAAATGGTGGACGTGTAATGGTTGAAGAAGGTATTTTAGAAAGCCCAGTACCAGACGCTGGTATGGCATTGCATATGTGGCCAAATGGTGACAAAGTGGACGTTGAGATCCACAAAAAAGAGGCTTTAGCATCTGCTTTAAACTTTCGTATCACTATTAAAGGTGTAGGTGCTCATGGTGCAATGCCAAACAACGGTATCGATCCAGTCTTTGTGGCTAGCCAAATCATTAATGGTGCGAATGGCATTTTAGCTCGAGAATTACCATCTAACAAGGGTGCGTCATTATCTATGGGTTACATCAATGCGCCAGGTGGTGCCATCAACGTGATTCCTGATAAAGTAGTCTTAGAAGGAACTTCTCGTTCATTATTCCCAGAATCAGCAGAACACGTTTCAAAACGTTTACCAGAAATCGTTGAACATATTGGTAAAGCATTCCGTGCTGAAACTGAATATGAAGTATTGGCTGACTGTCCGTCATTAATCAACTCTGAAGAAATGGCTGAACAAGTGATGGCTTCTGCTAAAGAAGCTTTAGATGATAAATATGACGTGGTGAACGTACCACCATACTTAGCTTCTGAAGACTACGCACACATTGCTAGCAAATTGCCAGAATCAACATACTTCTTCATTGGTTGTCCATTACCAGATGACAATGGCGAAGTATACCCTGTTCACCACCCATTAGTACAATTCAACGAAGAAGCATTAATTGTTGGATCTGCTACCTTAGCAACATCAGCAACTAACTGGTTACGTGACAACAAATAAGGGTATCGAAAAATTATGCCAATCGAAAGGGCACCGCACTATTACAAATAGTTTGGTGTCTTTTTTTATAGAATTATTGTGTAAAATAGCCAACCTAACCAGTTCCAAAAGCTTGAAATCTTGAATGAAGATTCAAAAGTCAAAAAAAGTCAAAAAAAAGTTTGACTATTCTTGACAAAAGAAATGATAGGTGCTATATTATAGACATGTTAGCAGTCAGAGTTGTTAAGTGCTAATGAGGTGATAAGATGTTAACAAAACGACAAAGTTTAATTTTACAGGCGGTAATTGATCATTATTCAAAACATCAATTACCAGTCGGTTCGAAAACTTTATCTCAACATCAAGAAATAAACGCAAGTTCTGCTACAATACGTAATGAATTAGCCAGACTTGAAGATTTATCCTTGATTTCCAAAACCCATTCATCATCTGGACGAGTGCCAGCTGAGGCGGGTTATCGTTACTATATTAATCACATCATGCCATATTATGGCGGATTGATTGATTTAGAGCTCGAGGAAGAGGAAGATGCTTTACTTAGAGAGATATTCCACGATCCTTATAACGATTTGAGTCAAGTGATTCGAAAAACGGCTGCGACTTTAGCCTCGCTTTCAGAAAGCGCCGTTATTTCGATGGGGCCAGATATTACAAGGCAACGATTGGCCAATTTTCAAGTATTGTCTTTAACCGCTGACCAAGCAATGGTCATATTGGTGACGGATAAAGGTGTCATTCGCAATCAAATTGTGACATTCAACGAGGTGGTTACACCGGAATTGATTGAGGGTATTGCAGTGATTATGAATCAAGAACTTGTGGGCCTTGAGCTTGCAACGGTGATTGAAAGGCTGCAAACACACTATTTAAAAGATATTGAGCAAATGAACCGGTCTGATGAAGACAGTAATCTTTTGATTCACCGGTTTATGAATCAATTCAATAGTGATAGCATGAGGGTAAATGGTCAAAATTATTTATTTTCTTCATTAGCTGATTCAGCTAATGGGACTAGTATTGCACAATTAAGTCAATTACTAGAGGACCAATCAGTGATTACTTCACTGATTAATACCACAGACCAAGGTATCCAAGTGAGGGTGGGTAAGGAACTTAAAGATCCGACATTGGAGAATATGAGTTTAATGTCTACTAGCATGGGTACTGTAAAATCAGGTAAGTTAATCACTTTTGCGGTACTCGGTCCGGAAAGTATGTCCTACATTCGTATGGCGCAGCTTTTCCAAAGTATTTCAAAAGAAATGGTTAGATACCTGGACAATTATTATAAATCTTAGGAGGTCTATCAATTGACAAAAATGGACGACAAACAACAAGATTTAAATGTTGATGAAGAAATCAATGAAGAAATCAATGAAGAAATCAATGAAGAAGTCAATGAAACTGACGTTCAAGACGAGCAAGTTGAAACAGTAACTGAAGAAGATAGCGAATTAGCCTCTCTTCAAGCTGAATTAGCGGCTAAAGATGACCAAATTATGCGTCTATCTGCTGAAATTCAAAACATGCACCGTCGTAACCAAAATGAACGTGAAGCTGCTTCAAAGTATCGATCTCAGAATTTAGCTAAGAGTATTTTACCAGCTATCGATAACTTGGAACGCGCTTTAGAATTAGCTAAGGATGATGAGTCATCTCAGCAATTAGTGAAAGGTATCGAAATGGTACACGCAAGCTTATTACAAGCTTTATCAGAGGAAGGTGTTGAAGTCATTGACCCTAAAGGTGAAATCTTCGATCCAAACTTCCACCAATCTGTGAGTGCGGTACCGGCTGAAGAAGGACAGCAAGCTGAAGAAGTAGTGGCTGTTTTCCAAAAAGGGTATGTATTAAAAGATCGTGTACTAAGACCTGCGATGGTTTCTATTGCACAATAATTCATTTAACATATATTATAACCACAGATAAATTCATTTAAATTGATAGATTAATTAAAAAAGGAGACGTGTTTTATTATGGCAAAAATTATCGGAATTGACTTAGGTACTACTAACTCTGCAGTTTCTGTATTAGAAGGTGGCGAACCTAAAATTATCCCTAACCCAGAAGGTAACCGTACAACACCTTCAGTTGTTTCATTCAAGAATGGCGAACGCCAAGTTGGTGAGGTAGCAAAACGTTCAATGGTAACAAACCCTAACGCGATTGCTTCAATTAAACGCCACATTGGTGAAGACAACTACACTGTAGAAGTTGAAGGCAAAAAATATACACCTCAAGAAGTTTCAGCAATGATCTTACAATACTTAAAAGGTTACGCTGAAGACTACTTAGGAGAAACAGTAACAAACGCAGTTATTACTGTTCCTGCTTACTTCAACGATGCACAACGTCAAGCAACTAAAGATGCAGGTAAAATCGCTGGTTTAGAAGTTGACCGTATCGTTAACGAACCAACGGCAGCCGCACTAGCTTACGGTTTAGACAAAGTTGACGCAGACGAAAAAGTCTTAGTATTTGACCTTGGTGGTGGTACTTTCGACGTTTCAATCCTTGAATTAGGTGACGGTGTCTTTGAAGTATTATCTACTTCTGGTGACAACAACTTAGGTGGGGACGACTTTGATAACGCCATCGTAAACTACTTAATCGCTGAATTTAAATCAGAAAACGGTATTGACCTTTCTTCTGACAAAATGGCTATGCAACGTCTAAAAGATGCTGCTGAAAAAGCGAAAAAAGACTTATCTGGTGTAACGTCAACACAAATTTCATTACCATTCATTACGGCTGGTGCTGAAGGTCCACTTCACTTGGAAGTTACTTTATCTCGCGCGAAATTTGACGAATTAACTTACGACTTAGTACAACGTACAAAACAACCAGTTAAAAACGCCTTATCTGATGCTGGTTTATCTAAATCAGATATTGACCAAGTTATCTTAGTTGGTGGTTCTACTCGTATCCCAGCTGTTATCGACATGGTTAAAGCTGAAACTGGTAAAGAGCCTAACCGTTCAGTTAACCCTGACGAAGTAGTAGCTATGGGTGCTGCAATCCAAGGTGGGGTTATCTCAGGTGACGTTACAGACGTGGTATTACTTGATGTAACACCATTATCATTAGGTATCGAAACAATGGGTGGCGTGTTCACTAAATTAATCGACCGTAACACAACAATCCCAACATCTAAATCACAAGTATTCTCAACTGCAGCTGATAACCAACCTGCTGTAGATGTACACGTATTGCAAGGTGAACGTCCAATGGCCGCAGATAACAAGACATTAGGTCGTTTCCAATTAACAGATATTCCTGCAGCACCACGTGGTGTGCCTCAAATCGAAGTAACATTTGATATCGATAAAAACGGTATCGTAAATGTTAAAGCGACTGACAAAGGTACTGGTAAAGAACAACAAATTACCATCCAATCTAACTCAGGTTTAACAGACGAAGAAATCGATCGTATGATGAAAGATGCTGAAGCGAATGCTGAAGAAGATAAAAAACGTAAAGAAGCAGCAGATCTTAAAAACGAAGTTGACCAATTAATCTTCCAAGTTGAAAAAACAACTGGTGAATTAGAAGGTAAAGTTGATCAAGCTGAACTTGACGAAGCTAACGCGCTTAAAGATGAATTGAAAGCAGCGCAAGAAGCTGACGATGTTGAAGCAATGACAGCTAAGAAAGATGAATTAAATGAAAAAATTCAAGCTTTAACTGTCAAATTGTACGAACAAGCAGCGCAAGAAGCTGAAGGTCAAGAAGGCGCAGACGACTCTTCAGACAATGATGGCGATGTAGACGCTGACTTCGAGGAAGTTAACGACGATAAATAATCCATAAGTTTCAAACCCTGTCTTCTATGAGGGCGGGGTTTCTTATGTTATGATGGACTGCATAACGCATGATTCAAGGGGGAGTACAGTGTGGCTGAAAAAAGAGACTACTATGAAGTCCTTGGCGTGTCAAAGACCGCAAGTAAGGATGAAATAAAGAAAGCCTATCGAAAATTATCAAAAAAATATCATCCAGATATCAACAAAGAAGCGGATGCGGAAGACAAATTTAAAGAAATTTCTGACGCATACGAAGTCTTAAGTGATGACCAAAAACGTGCAGCCTATGACCAATACGGTCACGCAGCTACTGACGGTGGCTTCGGTGGAGGCGGCGGATTTGGTGGTGGTAGTTACCAATCTTACGGCGGCTCTGGCTTTGAAGACATCTTTGAGCAATTCTTTGGTGGAGGCGGCGGAGGCTTCAGCGGTTTCGGTGGTGGCTTCGGTGGAGGCGGCCGTACGGTTAACCCTAATGCACCGCAACAAGGTGATGACTTACAATACAATATGGACCTAGAATTTGAAGAAGCTATTTTCGGGACGGAAGAAACGATTTCTTACCGTCGTGAAGTAGACTGTACAGTATGTGAAGGATCTGGTGCTGAACCAGGTACAGCAGTGCATACCTGTCCAACATGTTCTGGTTCTGGTGTTGAAAAAGTTTACCAACAAACACCATTAGGTCGTGTGGTTTCTCAATCTGTATGTCATGAATGTTCAGGTAAAGGGAAAGTATTCGACCAAGCTTGCCACCACTGCCACGGTGCTGGACGTGAAACTGTAACACATAAAGTGAAAGTTAACGTACCAGCCGGTGTTGAAGATGGTCAAAGCATGCGTCTAAGCGGGCAAGGAAATGCTGGTAAAAATAATGGACCAGCAGGAAGCTTGTATATCGTTTTCCATGTGAAACCTTCTGAAATATTCGAGCGTGAAGGGGCAGAAATCCGCTATGTCTTACCAATTAACTTCGCCCAAGCGGCTTTAGGTGCTGAAATTCAAGTCCCAACTGTTCACGGTAAAGTATCGATGAAAGTGCCAGCTGGTACACAAACAGGTACGAAATTCCGTCTACGCGGTAAGGGTGCACCTAAATTAAATGGTAATTCAAATGGTGACCAAATAGTAACTGTTAAAGTGGTTACACCTAAGAATCTAAATGAAGAACAAAAAGCTTCATTGAGAGCTTTCGCTAAAGCTTCAAAAGACGAAGTAAGTGAAGAAGACAGAGGTTTCTTTGATAAATTGAAAGACGCATTTTCTTAATAAATGAAAAAAGTAGCACTAGTCGATCTGAACTGCACCCTGTCAAGTAGACAGGTAAATAAACAAAATTTTTGTGCCATGTATGATACTTTTCATCCATGGCTTTTTTTATGCCGGAATGCTTAAGCCCATTTTTAACGTCACCCGTTGAGTGTTATAAAACCCAATATATTGTTTAATATCATTCTCTAATTCTTCAAAGCTCACATAAGTCTTCAGCCGATACATTTCTTCTTTAATAATTCCCCAAAAGTTCTCCATTGGACCGTTATCAATGCATTTCCCCACACGAGACATACTGTGGGTGAGTTGATGTTTCTTCACAAAATTATTAAAGTCGTATGACGTGTATTGATATCCCCGATCGCTATGAATAAGCGTTTGGGTTGATATAATCTTGTCTTCAATTTGGCGAACTGTATCACGAACTAAGGCATTATCATTACGTTTCGATAGTTTAAAGGCTACGATCTTATTTTCGCCATAATCCAATATGGCACTAAGATAAGCTTTGGCGTTCTCTCCATACTTAAATTCAGTCACATCGGTTAATAAGACTTCCATCGATTGATAGTCCTTTCGGAATTCTCTATTGAGGACATTATCGGCGATATGTGCAGGATTGTGGGGCTTGTAACGATATCGTTTCCGACGGATAACAGCTTTCAAGTTCAGTAATTTCATCAAACGATAGACACACTTATGGTTTACTTTAGCGTTCATGAAGTAGTTCAGATAGATAGTTATTCGACGATAGCCATAAATACCTTTATGCTTTTCATAGACTTGAAGGATTAATTCAACAAGCTTTCGAAGCCGTTTTTCCGACGCAGTCGGCTTGCGTTTCAACCACTTATAATAACCCGCTCTGCTCACACCCAAAGCATCACAGAGATGGATTACTTTGTATCCTTCTTTTTGTAGTTTCTTGATCGTTTGGTATTCCGCTTCATACCTCGTTTGCGTGACATCAACTCTCTTTCCACTTCTTCTAACTTTTTTAACGCTACGTTCTCCGTTTCTAGATACTCATTTCGTGCTCTTAAAGCTGCATTTTCAGCCCGGATTCTTTCTTCTTCCGTTTGAACAGAGTTTGGTTTGCCGCGACCTCGTCCATCTACTAGTCCGTCAGGACCATGCTTCTTATATTTTTGAACCCATGAATACACGTTATTGTAGGATACCTGATACTTCTCAGCAGTTTTTTTATAAGATAAACTATTAGCTAGGCAGTCTTGGACTATTTTGATTTTTTCTTCTTGTGTTGATTTTTTATCTGTCATCGTATACACCTCGGATTTTGGAGAATAGCTCCTCATTTCTTCCCCTTTAGTATACTTGTTTATCCAGCTCCTGACAGTATCAACTTTTGGGATATTATATTTAACAGCTAGCTGACCTATAGGTAATCTATCTTCTAAATATTCTTTCACAACTAAGTCCTTAAATTCTTTGCTATATTTATTGTACTTAGATTTAACTTGAATCCCACTAATTCCATGCTCTTGGTATCTTAAGACTTTATCCCAAAAGGACGTCCAATTAATTAATAAACCATAGGCTTCTTTTAATTCTTTGAAACTGATTCCTTCATTCAGATACATCAAAATATATCTTTCGATTTCTTCAGTTGTATGTTTACTGTTTGAACGCATAAAAATCCCCCTAAAGTAATTTTTCTTTTTTAAGTGTCTACTTTAGGGGGAGCATATCAATCTGACTGGTGCTACTTTTTTTTCGTTATTCGTTTAGGAGGGCTTAGTTTTGGGGCTTAAAATCTGAAGGAGGCCTCCTATTGCCAGTGGATAGAATCTATCGTCGCTAATAGTGAGGGCTTTCTTAGCTACTTTCAATTGGTCATCGGAAATTCATCAACATCATTTAAATGAATTTGAATTCATTCACTATATTAATTGGTACAGAAACTTTATTAAGGCTAGGATGCCATACTTTTCAACTGATTTTTATTCGAAAAATAGCTGAAAAATTCAATCTAGCATTTACTTATTACTACAGATGGACTTGTTGATCTTAAAGCGGGCAAAATGTTGTGGTAGTGGGGTAATTTTGCTATAATGATAATTGCTGAAAATAAGAGGGGGATGGAAAATGAATATCCAAGAAATGAAAGACAGACAAGAAAAAATCAGAAATTTTTCCATCATCGCGCACATTGATCATGGTAAATCTACTTTAGCGGACCGCATCCTACAAAATACAGGGACGGTTTCTGATCGCGAGATGCATGACCAAATGTTAGATTCTATGGATCTTGAACAAGAACGTGGTATCACGATTAAGTTGAATGCCATCGAGTTAGAATATAAAGCGAACGATGGGGAAACTTATATTTTCCATTTAATTGATACACCAGGACACGTAGACTTTTCATACGAAGTTTCACGTTCTTTGGCAGCCTGTGAAGGGGCCGTATTAGTTGTGGATGCAGCACAAGGGATTGAAGCCCAAACACTTGCTAACGTATACCTAGCTGTTGAAAATGATTTAGAAATTGTACCAGTCATCAATAAGATTGACTTACCGGCAGCTGATCCAGAAAAAGTGAAACAAGAAATTGAAGACGTGATTGGTTTAGACGCTTCTGATGCTGTATTAGCTTCAGCTAAAGCCAACATCGGTATCAATGAGTTATTAGAACAAATCGTTGAGAAAGTACCTGCACCAACTGGTGAAATTGAAGCACCTGTACAAGCTTTGATTTTTGATTCTGTATACGATGCCTACCGTGGGGTTGTTTTGAGTGTCCGTGTGGAAAATGGTGTTATCCGTAATGGTGACCGAATTCAAATCATGTCAAATGGGAAAACGTTTGATGTTACTGAAGTTGGGATTATGTCACCAAAACCAATTCCGCGTGACTACTTGATGGCCGGGGACGTTGGTTATATTACTGCCTCTATTAAGACTATCCAAGATACACGGGTTGGGGATACGATCACTTTAGCGACCAATCCTGCAACCCAACCATTAGCTGAATACAAACAAATGAACCCAATGGTCTATTGTGGTTTATATCCAGTGGATTCTTCAGACTATGTTGACTTGCGTGAAGCCTTGGAAAAATTACAATTAAACGATGCTTCATTAGAATTCGAAGCGGAATCTTCTCAAGCTTTAGGTTTTGGTTACCGCTGTGGTTTCTTAGGTATGTTACATATGGACGTTATCCAAGAGCGTATTGAACGTGAATTCAATATTGACTTGATTGCGACAACACCATCGGTAATTTACCATGTTCATAAAACAGACGGCACAATGGTTGAGGTGGCTAACCCATCTGAAATGCCAGATCCGACTTATGTTGAATCTATTGAAGAACCTATTGTAAAAGCTAATATCATGGTTCCGCAAGAATATGTTGGTGCCGTAATGGAATTAGCCCAACGTAAACGTGGAAACTTTATCACTATGGACTATTTGGATGATATTCGTGTTGATGTTAAATATGAATTGCCATTATCTGAGATTGTATTTGACTTCTTTGACCAATTGAAATCAAATACTAAAGGTTACGCTTCTTTAGATTATGAATTAGGTGGCTACCAAAAATCTAACTTAGTGAAATTAGATGTCTTATTAAACGGTGACGTTGTCGATGCCTTGTCAATTATTGTACATAGAGATTTCGCTGAAAGCCGCGGTCGTACTTTAGTTAGCAAGTTGAAAGACGTTATCCCAAGGCAACAATTTGAGGTACCAATTCAAGCAGCAATTGGCCATAAAATTATTGCCCGTACAAATATTAAAGCCTTACGTAAAGACGTTACGGCTAAGTTGTATGGTGGTGACGTTACCCGTCGTCAAAAACTATTGAAGAAACAAAAAGAAGGTAAGAAACGTATGAAGGCTATAGGTTCAGTCGAAGTACCGCAAGAAGCCTTCTTAGCCATCTTAGATATGGGCGAAGAATAAAATTTAAAATGGTATATTTATGATACCAATCACTTTGGGACTAATGACGATAAATGTCATTAGTCTCTTTTTTATCATTTTTGATTTTTAAAGTATCATTTGTTGAAGGGGTGTTGGCTAGCTAGCATGCTTTTTTATTTTCAAATCACTTTAATAACCTCTTGCCTTAGAGTGCACTCTAAGGTGTATAGTTGTCCTAGACATGAGGAAAGAATCAAAGTTCCTCATCTCGTATTGCAATGATCACGGTTTTGCTAGGAGGGTTAAAGTGAAAGATGTACTATTGTTAGTAGGTGCTGGTCAGATAGGGATGGCCATTGCCCGTCGTGTCGGCATTAACCATAAGATTCTAATTGGTGACAAAAACTTTGACAATGCCATCGTGATTGCGGATAATTTGAAGGGGGCTGGATTTGATACTGTAGCCACTGAAATTGATATTGCTGATAAGAATTCAATCGTCACTTTTATTGAAAAAGGGCAATCCTACGGGGAAATTGACCTGTTGATTAACGCAGCAGGGGTGTCCCCAAGTCAAGCATCCATTGAACCTATCCTCAAGGTAGATTTGTATGGGACGGCTGTGTTGTTAGAAGAAGTGGGTAAAGTCATCAAAGCAGGTGGTAGTGGCGTCACTATTTCTAGTCAGTCAGGCTACAGGATGCCAGCCTTAACCGCCGAAGAGGACCGGTTACTAGCGACAACACCAATAGACCAATTGTTGACTTTAGACTTGTTGCAAACTGACAAAGTCAAGGACTCGCTACACGCCTACCAATTGGCTAAACGAGGAAATGAGAAACGGGTCATAGCTGAATCCCTTAAATGGGTTAAAAAGGGTGCCCGTATTAATGAGATTTCACCTGGTATTATTGTCACACCCTTAGCACTTGACTAATTTAACGACCCACGCGGCGATTTCTATAAAGATATGTTCGCGAAGAATCCAGCAGGTCGTCCAGGAACGGCGGATGAAGTGGCTAATCTAGCGTCAACCTTAATGAGCAGTGATGGTGCCTTTATTACCGGATCAGATTTCTTGATTGACGGCGGGGTAACAGCAACTTTTTATTATGGCGGTTGATTTAGCGAATAACCAAACGAAATCATTTTGATAAAGAATATTTTAAAATCAGAAAGGGCGTAATAATATGAAAGCAGCAATTTTTAATGAACCAGGAAATATGAGCGTCACTAACATGGACCGACCGCAAATTCAAGCACCACACGATGCCATTATCCGCGTTGTGCGTGCATGTGTTTGTGGATCCGACTTATGGTGGTACCGAGGTATTAATGACAAGGCTTCAGGCTCGCAAACAGGCCACGAAGCGATTGGAATTGTCGAAGAAGTTGGGGCAGCAGTTAAAAATGTCCAAGTAGGTGACTTTGTTATCGTACCATTTACCAATGGTTGCGGACACTGCGCTGCATGTAAGGCAGGATTTGACGGCGATTGCACGACTTTTACAGGTGGCGCCTTAGGTTTCCAAGCTGAATACCTACGTTATGTATCAGGAGACTGGGGGCTTGTGAAAATTCCTGGCCAACCTAGTGACTATTCTGCAGATATGTTGAAGTCATTTACCACCTTGGCAGACGTTATGGCTACCGGTTATCATGCCGCTGTCACTGCTGAAGTGAAAGCTGGCGATACAGTAGTCGTTGTGGGTGACGGGGCAGTTGGTTTGTGTGGTGTTATCGGGGCTAAATTATTAGGAGCTGAACGCATCATTATCATGAGTCGTCACAAAGATCGCCAAGATTTAGCCCTTGAATTTGGGGCAACTGACATTGTTTCTGAGCGTGGAGACGAAGGGATCAACCGAATCATGGAATTGACTGGCGAAGGTGCTGACGCTGTTTTAGAGTGTGTCGGTTCACAATTAGCCGTTGAAACTGCCGTCCAATTGGCGCGTCCAGGTGCCGTCGTTGGCCGGGTTGGTGTGCCACATATCGATGAATTAGATACCAATAAATTATTCTGGAAAAACATCGGCCTTCGTGGTGGCCGTGCAGCTGTGACAACCCATGACCGTGCAGTCTTATTAGATGCCGTTCTTGATGGGCGCATCAATCCAGGTAAGGTATTCAACATGTCCTTTGATTTAGATGACGTGCAAGAAGCTTATGCAGCAATGGACGAACGCCGTGCCATTAAATCTTTACTCGTTATTTCTGAATAACTAAATTACCATTTCCCCCTAAATGATTCACCTGTATACGGTCTGAATAGTCTTTGACAAGGATTAGATTCATATGATAGATGTGATAAAAACTTAGGGAGTTTGATTTTGGAAAAAGAACAACGAATTCAACTCTTGCAAGATATTGTGAAAATTAAATTGGTCAATGCCAATGAGAAAGAAGTGGCTAATTACCTAGCTGACCTGTTTGCAAGATATGATATTGAAACCCAACAAATTGTAGCATCCGAGTCCTTGGTACAGTTGGTGAAGAAAAATTACCCATCAATTAAACGAATATGTATGTGTTGAAGACTATTTAGGAAAAATCGTTTTATTCAAAGATGCTATCAAAGCCTATTTAAAATAATAAATGTTGTTAGCCGGAAGTGAATAGCTTCCGGTTTTTACTTGCATGTGTCCTATTTCCAAAAATCACTAGCTCGAAACCATCTTTCTTTTTGCCAAATTAAAGGTATAATGAAATAAAATAGTGAACAAAGGGTGAGTATATGATTTTATCAGGTAAGAAAATTGCTGAAGAGCAAGGAATTGGCATTAAAATAACGCCATTTAATGAAAGTCAGGTTAATCCCAATTCTTATAACTTGAGACTTTCAAATGAATTGGCCTATTACGAAGATGATGTGTTGGATATGAAGAAAAAACCAACCTTGAAATCGATTCAAATTCCTGAAGAAGGTTATTTATTAGAACCAGGCAAATTGTATTTAGGCCGTACAGTGGAATATACTGAAACGGATAAATATGTACCCATGCTTGAAGGCCGTTCATCAATTGGTCGTTTAGGTTTGTATATCCATGTGACGGCTGGGTTTGGGGATGTTGGTTTCTCTGGTTACTGGACCTTAGAAATGCACTGTTTACAGCCAATCCGCATCTATCCAAATGTTGAAATTTGCCAGATTTACTATCATACAATTAACGGTGAATATAATTTATATTCTTCTGGAAAATATGCCAACAACCAAGGGATTCAAGAATCACGCTTGTACCAAGATTTCATCCAATAAGATATTAAGGTAATTATGAATATTCTATGAAGAAAAGCCATGAATATGGCTTTTTTTGTGAAAGCAAGTGTGCTTTGACCAAACCTGACTTTGTATGCGTTATAATATATTTGTAGTTAAGGAGTGTAGAATCTGACAAGGATGTCAGGTCTAAATAACTTATATATTTTTGACAAAATGAGTAGGAGTGAATATATGAGCAAAAATAAAAAACAGAATAAAAATCGGAAGAAAGGGTTTAATTTTGGGAACTCACCTAATGGTGGTGGTTATTTCAACTTTATGAATGCCTTCTGGTGGATTATATTGGTAATCCTTGGTTTGAATTTATTATTCCCAGCCATTACTGGGATGCAGGTGGAAGAAGTGCCGTATTCTTCATTTGTGAGCCAAGTAGATGCTGGCCAGGTAGAAAGTGTTGAAATTAATCAATATGATTTAACTTGGACCGCTGAAACGGACGGCGAAACGCAAGTATATACAACTGGTAAGGTGGATGATCCTGATTTAGTTAACCGTTTGGAATCGAACAATGTGACCTACCAAACGGAAATCTACCAACCAACTTCGCCGATCATCTCATTCTTATTAACCTTTATTTTACCATTTGCCGTTATCTACTGGTTAATGGGTAAATTAATGCGGAAGATGACAGGTGGTTCCGATTCTAAAATCGACCTATCTGGTGGTGGATTTGGTGGTATGAACTTTGGTAAGTCAGATGCCAAAATGTATGTAAAATCAGATAATTCACGAAACTTTAAAGATGTGGCTGGTCAAGATGAAGCCAAAGAGTCTTTAGTTGAAGTGGTAGATTACTTGAAGGAACCGAAGAAATACCAAGAAATTGGTGCCCAAGCACCGCGTGGTGTCTTACTAGTAGGACCTCCAGGGACAGGTAAAACTTTGATGGCCAAAGCCGTTGCTGGTGAAGCTGGTGTCCCATTCTTCTCTATCGCAGGTTCTGAATTTGTTGAGATGTTTGTTGGACGAGGGGCAGCTAAAGTGCGTGACCTCTTTAAACAAGCCAACGATAAAGCGCCATGTATCGTATTCATTGATGAGATTGATACTATTGGTAAATCTCGTGACAATTCTTATTCAACCAATGACGAACGTGAGCAGACTTTAAACCAGTTGCTTACTGAAATGGATGGGTTCGAAGGCGACAAGGGTGTTATCATCCTAGCTGCAACTAACCGCCCTGAATCATTAGATAAAGCCTTGTTACGTCCTGGCCGTTTTGACCGTCAAGTGTCTATGGAATTGCCTGACTTAAAAGGCCGTGAAGAAATTCTTCGTGTCCACGCTAAAGAATATAAGATGGGTCAAAATATCGATTACCGTTACATTGCACGTGCAACTGCTGGGGCATCCGGTGCCGACCTTGCCAACATCATTAACGAAGCGGGGCTACGTGCCGTTCGCAACAAACACAAGGAAATTAGCCAAATTGACTTAGATGAATCGGTAGATGTTGTCTTGGCTGGTCAAATCAAGAAGAACGATATCTTATCACCAGAAGAACGTCGCGTCGTTTCTTACCACGAAATTGGTCACGCCCTTGTTGCGGCCCAACAATCTGGTTCAGCGCCAGTTGAGAAGATTACGATTATACCGCGTACGTCAGGTGCCCTTGGGTATACCATGCAGGTTGAAACTGGTGAGAAATCACTTTACACCAAACAAGAGTTGTACAATCAATTGATGACCCTTGCAGGTGGACGTGCCGCTGAAGAAGTGGTCTTTGGTGAAATCACTACCGGAGCTTCAAATGATATTGAAAAAATGACGAAAATTGCCCGTTCTATGGTCACTCAATACGGGATGTCGGATACTTTCGGCATGATGCAATTAGAAAGTCGCACTAATCGTTACTTGTCTGACAATACACAGAGTCAGGTATCCGGTGGTACCGCTGAAAAAGCAGATCAAGAAGTCATTGAATTGATCAAACGTGCCCATCAAGAAGCCGGCGAAATCTTGATGAATAACCGCGAAAAATTGGATGAGCTGTCTGAATACTTAATTCAAGAAGAAACCATTACCGGTCAACAATTCATGCAAATTTTAAATAAATAACAAGTAATAAAAAAGAGGCTGGGACAAAACTACTTTTGCGAAAAAAGTAGTCCCACTTTCGTTTATTTTTATAAAGTGTAGAGGCCCCCAAAAGTTAGACCAAAAATCTAACTTTTGGGGGTTTATTTTTATGGCAAAATATTCACTAGAATTTAAATTGGAAATTGTAAAACATTATCTGGGGAACTATGGTGGCTACCTAGCGGTAGCAAAGAAATATAATATACAAGATTCTATTGTAAGAAGATGGGTTAATAGCTATCAACAATTTGGAATCGAAGGACTAAAACGTAGTAAGAATCAAACTCATTACGCTGTTGATTTTAAGCTTAGTGCTGTAAAATTATATGAAACAACAGAGATGAGTTATCGAGAAGTAGCCAATTCATTAGGGATGAATAACCCTAGTTTAATTTGTAATTGGCGTACTACTATCCTCAAGAAAGGCGCCGATGGCTTATCAGAACAGAGAGGTAGGCCACCGAAAATGGGTAAACGGAAGAAAGCTGATAAGAAAGTATTTCAGGATCCAAAGAATATAACTAGAGAAGATGTAAACGTTGAGTGTCTGAGACAACTTGAAAACGAAAATCGTGATTTGAGAATCGAGAATGAATTTTTAAAGGAATTAGGGAGATTGCAGGAAGCAGAGAAACAGCAACAAAGAAACAAATAGTTCCAGCAATCTACAATCTCCATACTATTAGTAAATTCAAATTAGTTGATATTTTGAGAGTAACTGGCTTTCCAAAGGCAACTTATCACTATATTAGGAAGCAATCTAAACGCCCAGACAAGGATAAGGTTTACAAAGACGCATTACTAAAACTAAGAGAGAAAAATAAAGATTATGGGTATAAAAGACTGACTCCCGAGTTAAAAAAATTAGGTTATCATATAAATCGGAAGAAAGTATTACGCTTAATGCGTGAATTAGGCATTCTTGTAACTACCTTCTCACACAAAAGCAGAAAGTATAAGTCTTATAAGGGAACTGTAGGGAAAGTAGCATCAAATCGTTTAAAACGACGTTTTAACACATCAGTTCCACATCAAAAAATTACGACTGATACAACTGAATTCAAATACTATTATATGGACCAGTTAGGCAACACTCAGACAGGCAGACTTTATTTAGATCCTTATATGGATTTATTCAATAGCGAAATCATCAGTTTTCAAATAACAAAACGGCCTAACGGTGAAAGTATGATGGAAGCTTTGAAGGCAGCTATAGAACGTACAAATGATTGCATATTCAGAAGAACTTTTCATTCAGACCAAGGCTGGGCTTATCAAATGAAACGGTATTCAAAAACTTTAAAAGATAATGATATCTTCCAAAGTATGTCTAGAAAAGGGAATTGTTATGACAATTCACCAATGGAAAATTTCTTTAGTATACTCAAACAAGAAATGTATTATGGTCAAACTTATCATAGTTTTGAAGAATTGGCCGAATCAATTACCAACTATATTAACTATTATAATGAAGAACGAATTAAAGAGAAACTAGAATGGCTAAGCCCCGTCCAGTATCGCAGCCAATATACTAATTCCATTGTCTTTTCATAGTTTCACACAAAGTTTCAATCTATCAAGAGTCGCTCCGCTACTACTCTTGACAGATTGAAATTTATGAGAAGTATTGTCGACAACAGGAATTAAGCCAAATTGCATGTATTAAGAAAGAGCTGACCAATCGGTCAACTCTCATAAAATTTAGTCTAACTTTTTGGGTCCACTATATCGCAAACTAATGGAGTTTATGGATTTTTTATTCTAGCAAATTCAGTTTCATTTTTGTAGATTAAACCTCACGGAAGCTTTGGTTTAGCTGAATTAATTGTGAAATCAGATTGCCATATACACCAGATTCACTTGATTTGGTTATTGATTGGTAGACATCACGTGAAATGCACGGAAGTTTTTCTTGCAGTGATTTTCCTTTCTCGGTCAGCTGAATAACCAATTGCCGTTCGTCGGTGCTAGCTCGTATGCGATGCAATAGTCCTTGTTTTTCCATCTTTTTTAATAAAGGGCTTAGCGTGCCCGAGTCTAGAAATAGCCGCTCACCGATTTGTTTTACAGATAAGTTGTCCTCGATAGCCATTAAGGTAATAAAGCCTGTGTAGGTCAAGTCGACTTCATCTAAGAAAGGTTTGTACATGCGAATGCTTTCTTTTGAAGCAACATAAAGTTGAAAACATAATTCATTTTGTAATGGATTGTCATTTGCGTTCATTTGAAGCAACTCCTTTCTTTTTATTTTAACAGAAACAAATTATTTCTCAAATACAATTAAATTGTGTACAATGTATTCAGTAAGGTAAAACCAAACAAATGTCAGAAAGTAGGAATAGATATGAAAAAAGTTTTTTCAACAAAAATGATTAATACAGGCGGACGTAACGGTGAGGTTCATTCTCCTGATAATTCTTTTGAAATGACAATCGTTGCTCCAGGACACAAAGTAGCAGGTGCGACAAACCCAGAACAATTATTTGCAGCTGGATATAGTGCTTGTTTTAACAGTGCTTTGGATTATGTGAAAAAACAAGCACAAGTAGATGGTGAATCAACTATTGAAGTAACTGTTTCACTATACAATTTGAGCCAAACTGCATTACCTGATGTTCAATTAGGTGTTGAAATCGAAGGCCGCATTGAAGGAATTACTTTAGAAAAAAGCCAAGAATTATTAGAAATCGCACACCAAACATGCCCTTATTCTCGTGCAACTCGTGGAAATATTGAAGTATCAGTAAAAGCAATCTAATTTTATTTGAAAGGATGAAGCAAGATGACAACGACAAAAGCAGTCGTAATTAATCAATACGGCGGGAAAGAACAACTGACAGATGCAACTGTGACGTTACCTGAGTTATCCGCTCATCAAGTGTTGGTTAAAGTAAAAGCAACTTCGGTAAATCCACTTGATTGGAAGTTACGTGAAGGATATTTGCAACAAATGATGCCATGGGAATTCCCGATTATTTTAGGCTGGGATGTTGCAGGTATCATTGAAGAGGTAGGTTCACAGGTTTCTGACTGGAAAGTTGGTGATAGGGTTGCCGCTAGACCAGATACGACTCGGTTTGGTACGTATGCAGAGCACACAATTGTTGATGATCATCTTCTAGCAAAATTACCGGAAGAAGTATCATTTAAAGATGCAGGTGCACTACCTTTAGCTGGTTTGACCGCTTATCAAGCACTATTTACCCATGGGAAACTTCAAGCAGGACAAAAGGTGCTCATTCATGCTGGAGCTGGTGGCGTGGGAACATATGCGATTCAATTAGCGAAAGAAGCTGGCGCGTATGTAATTACTACGGCTAGTCCGAAAAATCATCAGCTATTAAAAGAATTAGGTGCTGATGAAGTGATTGATTATCATACGACTGATTTTGAGACTACTTTAAGTGAGATTGATTTGGTTCTTGACACAATGGCAGGAGAGGTACAACGAAAAAGCATCACTGTACTGAAGCCTGAAGGACGTTTAATCAGTATTCTTTCGATAGACGAAGATCCACGGATTCAAAAAAAAGGGAATCATGCTGAGGCTATCTGGCTGAAACCAAATGGCGAAGAATTAGCATCCTTAGTTAAGCTGATGGCTGAAAAGAAACTAAAAAGCGTGATTGGCGCTGAATTTCCGCTGAACCAAGCGGGGATTTATGCTGCACATGAACTCAGTGAAACGCACCATGCAGTAGGAAAAATCGTGCTAGTTGCTGAAACTGAATCAAATGCATATTAGGTCAAAAATGATCACGAATAGCAAGTATCATAGTAATTCCTTGCTATGTTACTTGCTTTTTTTGGTTCTGTTGCAAAGTTTTAAATAAAGAATAAAATCCCTTACGGTATCTATGATTTAAGCTGGGATTCCCAATAATATCTTGATTTCAGTACAGACCGAAAACCCGAAGAGAGTGCCTTCTTTTCGGGTTTTCTTATATAATCCTCGAATGGCTTCCATGCCTTTAATCGTGGTAGAGGCAGTGCGTAAACTTCGATAGAATTTATTGCGTCTCTTTACTGGACGATGGTCTTGTTCAATCAAATTATTCAGGTATTTAATGGTACGATGTTCTGTCCCTTGATAAAAGCCACCGTATTCTTTTAGTTTCTTAAAGGCACTTGTAATAGAGGGGGCTTTATCTGTGACTACAACCTTCGGTTCATCAAACTGCTTCACTAACCGCTTAAGAAAAGCATAGGCTGCTTGTGTGTCCCGTTTTTTACGTAACCAAATATCCAAGGTTAAACCATCTGCATCGATGGCTCGATACAAATAATGCCATTTTCCTTTAATTTTGATGTACGTTTCATCCATTTTCCATGAATAAAAGGATTTTTTATTTTTCTTTTTCCAAATTTGATAGAGTAGTTTGCCATATTCTTGCACCCAACGATAAATCGTCGTATGAGAAACGTTAATGCCACAATCATATAAGATTTCTTGAACTTCACGATAGCTAAGGTTATAACGAAGATAGTAGCCCACGGCTACAATAATCACATCCTACTGAAATTGCTTTCCTTTAAAATGATTCATCGTCATTCCTCCTGCTATCTTTTTCTATTATGCTACCTTATTTGATAGTAGATTTAAAACTTTGCAACAGAACAAATCATTTTATGAAAGAGACGCGTGAGAGAACCAGTCAAACAGAATTAAGCTATTAAAATACATACGTATATACTTGGATCATTTAATACATACGTATATACTATATGTATGAGGTGATAAATATGAAAATGATTCAAAGAAGTACACGTAAATCGGGACACAGCGTGATTACGACACTCCCACCCGATGTCTTACAGCAACTCAACTTAAACGTGGGTGATCCCATTGAATATGTTATCAAAGGTGGTCGCGTTGAAATCCGTAAAGCTGCCGAAAAAGAAGACGATTTTTTAGCAACGGTTAACGCAGTGATGGATGACTACACTGTTGCACTTGAAGGACTCGTTAGCCGATGATCCGTTATTTAACTGAACGGGAATTAGTTATGATTAATACGCTGCAGATTCAACGCTACAGCCCTGAGGAGCAGATCGGCGTAAAGGAGCCAACCGCTTTGAATATGTGTGTCGCTTTACCGAAACAGGCTGTATTTGATAAAGAACTTTATCCGACTCTGTTTGATAAAGCAGCCATATTGTACCAAAAACTAGTTCAGAAACACTGTCTTTACAATGCCAATAAGCGGACCGCATTGGTTGCGGTTCATACATTTTTACGTTTAAACGGTGTGACGTTAAACGTTAGCAATAAAGAAATAGAAGACTATACGGTAGCGATTGCTACAGATAAAGACCTTACATGGGAAGCTATTTCTTCATGGCTCGAAGTGCATTCAAAATAGATTAATATTACAGCAATTAAAAAGGAGCGAACTGTTATGTTCTGGCTAATGAAGCTCCATTAGGCACCTTTGAAAGGGGGACTTAATGGGAGTAGGAGTTTTCGTAAATTTCCTAGAAATAAGTACAACAGAAGCCACATGAAAAAGATTTTTAACCGTGGTTTAAGACGAAAAATAAACCACGGCTTATTCGATGATTGTTTGTTAGCTGGGAATGAGTATCGCAAAGTTTACAGTCGTTATGATATTTCAGAAGGATACGCTCTCTATCCGTTATACAGAGCAATTCAACCGGTCATTAAAGTTGAGATACCTGTCATTTTTTATAATACTGTCGGATTTAAGGAGAATTTAATTATGGTAGATTCAAATATTATAAATTTAACTCCTATAGTTGGAAAAGTATTAATTTTTTATCTTTGAGTTATAAAATAGCTGTACAGGGTAAATAAGCTAACTACGAAATTTAATAGGAAATCTGTAACTACGAGTTTAGCGACCATAGTATTGACATTTTAAAGAAATTTTGCTATTTTATATTGACAATAGAATAGCAAAACTTATTAAGAGAAAGTGGAGGGAATTGGCCCGATGATGCTTCAGCAACCGACCTTAAGGGAACGGTGCTAAATCCAACAAGTGTAAACTTGAAAAATAAGTAAAACATTCAGGCGAACACTTCTTAATTACTAAGTGGCGCTTTTTTTATTGCAAAATAATAAAAGGAGATTTTGTTGTAATGGAAGTAAGTGCAGTTGAAGTTAAAGAGTATTTTGTGGATCTTAAAAAAGTCGTATTGGAACGACAATCCTATTGGGAAGAAATTGATCCAAGGCCACACGCTGTAGGTGTTTTAATCCGTAGGAAAAGATTGTCTTGGTACGAAGAAATTCTTCCTAAAATTGAAGAAACTATTGAAATGTTAGAAGATATTAAGGATAAAAGAAATTATATTGAATAAAACCGAAGAGAAACTAGTGTACTTATTTACAACAGTTTCTCTTTTTTATTTGTCTAGCTTAATTTTACAATTGGCGCTTGTATTCGTAGGGTACCACGCTTATAAGGATTACCATAAATATAATGAGTTAATAAGAACTATTGAAGATATATTTATGCTACCAGTGTCTGAAGAAATGTTAACAGAGAAAGATAGAGTACATGGTTTGCAGCTATTCTATCTCTAAAAAAACTTTAGTTCTCTCAATGATCTCATCAGTTGTAATTAATTGATTATTTACAATGACACCATCAGGTTGTTTATTTAATTCTTCTGTAGACATGTTTTCCTCCTAATAAAACTATTTAGAGGCTGGGACAAAACTACTTTTGCGAAAAAAGTAGTCCAACTTTCGTTTATTTTTATAAAGATATAGAAAAATACACTCCCACTACTGAACGAAAAAGTTCATAGTTTTGGGAGTGTATTTTTTTGAGAGACCTTTTGTCCCAGCCCCTTTTTAAGGTTTATTTTGAAAGATTTCAACTACATTATAGTAGGTAGCCAATTAATCAAGACATTTCCCAAACCTGTAGCACCTGCAAAATAGATGAATGTAGGTAGTGGTTTAGAGAAGGACAGAACAGATTTTTGGTAAACTCGCTCAGGAATAAAAGCTTGGAGGAATAGGTCGCCGTAATGCCTAAAGATCAAAAAGCATAGGAAGGACCCGATGATAAGAAAGGTCACGAATGCGGCAAAGTCAGCAACGGGTCCGTAGGCTAGAACATGACTAAACCGGGTAAGTTACATTGAATAACAGCGACAATGTTATTTACACAGAATCCGGTCCAGCCCATATTGAGGGCGAAGTTTTTAAGTGATTCGGCAGAACCAAACCAGACTAGCCAGTAGCCAGCGAATAAAACAAGGGCTAGCAGGGCAACGACCACATAAGTAATCTTTCGGATGGTTTCTTTAAATTTTACGCTTGTATTTGGGACTGGTATTCTTCAGTGTTAGTGGATATATCTTTATTTTGCATTCTAATGCCTCCATACTATAGGTATTT
Source organism: Aerococcus viridans (assembly GCF_001543285.1). Lineage (NCBI taxonomy): Bacteria > Bacillati > Bacillota > Bacilli > Lactobacillales > Aerococcaceae > Aerococcus > Aerococcus viridans. The sequence goes on along the minus strand of NZ_CP014164.1, from coordinate 1,156,466 downwards.
CATCAGTAATAGGGCTAGGATGATACCGGCAATTGATGTGAAAATTCTTTGTATATGGTAGTCTTTTGCTTGATTATCTGGCGCTTCGATGGGTTCGATGACGCCATCAACTTCGATAAAGCCGCCAGCTTGTGCATGCTTGTCCTTTTTCCGCCATTGCCATAAGTTATAGATACTGCTGACTAGTAAGATGATTGACAGAATCAATAATAATGTCGGGAAGAGTTGGATAAATAATTTCGTGAAGAATATGAATAGGAAAATGAGTAGGGCTAAGACCAGAATCAGACCGAGACAGCCTAAACCTGAGGACCCGTTGTATACATAGACACGACGTTTGTTATTCATGAGTGGTCACCTCCAATAGGAATTAGTTGGTTTATTATACCGGATTATTGTAATTTTGGAAAATGATAGTCATTATTTGTCAGCCTTAAAGATAAGAATTGCTAAAGCATTCTGAATAGCCTCTGTTATATGGTAAAATAAAACAGAATGAACGGAGAGGACTAGGTTATATATGAAAGATTATAAAGCGTTAAATTGGTCGAAAACATATGGTATGAAACAACTATTGAATGATGTTTCCTTTTTAATTAGAGAAGGGCAGCACGTTGGTTTGGTTGGGGCCAATGGTTCAGGTAAGACCACCTTATTAAATATTATTGCGGGGAAATCTAGCCTAGATCAAGGGCAGATCGAACATCCAAAAGATTTTACAGTGGGCATTGTCACTCAAGATCCAGAGCTAGATGAAAGCCAAACGATTTTTGAGGCCGTTTATCACTCTGAAAGTCCCATCGTCCAATTAGTTGGTCGGTATGAAGAAATTACCTTGGACTTGCAATTAGATCCAGAAAATAGCCAATTACAAAAGAAATTTCAGCAGATTGAGCAAGAAATGAATGCGCAAAACGCTTGGACTTTGGATACGACAATCCAAACGATCTTATCTAAATTAGGTATTCATGACCTAACCCAAGAAGTGAAAGTCTTGTCTGGGGGCCAACGGAAACGGGTCGGTTTGGCTAAAGTTTTGATTGAAGAACCGGATTTGTTACTGATGGACGAGCCTACCAACCACTTGGATTTTGACATGGTGGAATGGTTAGAAAACTACATTGCTAATTACAAGAAATCAGTCCTAGTTGTAACCCATGACCGGTACTTCTTAGACCAAATCACGACACATATCTTTGCTTTGGACCGGGGTGACTTGAAGCAATACGAGGGTAATTACCAAATTTATTTGGAAAAATTGCAGTCTGAGCATGAAATAGAAGCAGCAACCATGGCGAAACAGAAGAAATTGTATAAGAGTGAATTGGCTTGGATGCGTAAAGGAGCAAAAGCTAGAACTACGAAACAACAAGCCCGTATTCACCGTTTTGAAAACCTGAAAGAAAAAGTCAGTCAAACAACAGACGATAGCGAATTAACAGTGGACTTGGATACTCAACGATTGGGTAATAAAGTCCTTGAATTCGATAACCTAACGGTAGGTTACCCAAATAAGCCTTTAATTACCAATATCAATCTATTATTACAGAATAAAGAACGTGTCGGGATAATTGGGGATAACGGGGCTGGTAAAACGACATTCCTAAATACGATTGCTGGCATTCAGGCACCACTTTCAGGTGAAGTAAAAACGGGTGAAACGGTCCGTATCGCCTACTTCCAACAAATCCCTACTGACCTACCAGAAGACAAGCGGGTGATCAACTACGTGCAGGAAATCGCTTCTGAGTACGTTTATGATGACGGGACCCAAGCATCTGCCGCACAAATGCTAGAGCAATTCTTGTTCCCCCGTGAATCGCATGGCATGTTAATTGGCACGCTATCAGGTGGGGAAAGAAAACGACTGTACCTATTGAAGATATTGATGACTAGACCCAATGTCTTACTTTTGGACGAACCGACAAACGATTTAGATATTGATACCTTATCTGTCTTAGAAGACTACCTAGAGACCTTCCATGGAACTGTGATTACCGTTTCTCATGATCGGTATTTCCTAGACAAGGTGGTTGAGAAACTTATTATTGTGGATAGCTTGGATAATACAGTACAATTATTCTACGGCAACTACCATGACTATAGAGACGCAATGAAAGAAGCGAAAAATCAATCCAGTCAATCGCATAAAGTGGTTAGTCAAAATGAACAAAATAAGCAAGCTGCTGAGCCAGTGACAGAAGAGGTGCCAAAAGCTAAGCGGATGTCATGGCAAGAGAAGAAGGATTGGGCCGTTATTGAGAGTGAAATTGAGCAATTGGAAATGGCTATTGAGGCTATTGACCAGGCAATGAACGAAAACGGAAATGATTACGGCAAACTTTCTGAATTGCAATTAGAGAAAGATAGCAAAGAAAATGATTTGCTTGAAAAAATGACTTACTGGGAGCACCTATCTACATTAGAGAATTAGTATGAGATTTTTTATGATGACATAAAAAGCAAGAAGTCGATGCAAATTAAATTAGGGGGCAATGATTTTGGCAAAGCAATACTTAGATTTTTTACAACACATTTTAGATAACGGACAAGATAAAAGCGACCGTACGGGTGTAGGAACCAGATCAGTTTTTGGTTACCAAATGCGTTTTGATTTAAGCGAAGGATTTCCCTTATTAACGACTAAAAAAGTCCCTTTTGGTTTAATCAAGAGTGAACTGTTATGGTTTTTAAAAGGGGATACCAATATCCGCTATTTATTAGAAAATAACAACCATATCTGGGATGAATGGGCCTTTAAACGCTGGGTTGAATCAGATGCTTATCAAGGACCAGATATGACGGATTTCGGTTTACGAGCTGACGCCGACCCAGAATTTAAAAAGGTCTACCAAGAAGTTAAACAAGCATTTTGCCAACGCGTCTTAGAAGATGATGATTTCGCTAGAGAGTTTGGTGAATTAGGGAATGTTTATGGTAAACAATGGCGTCATTGGGAGACACGTGAGGGTGATTCCATTGATCAAATCGCTAATATTATCGACCAATTGAAACATAACCCAGATTCACGGCGGATAATACTTTCAGCTTGGAATCCAGAAGATGTGCCAGATATGGCTTTACCACCTTGTCATACAATGAGTCAATTCTACGTTCAAGATGGGAAGTTATCTTGCCAACTCTACCAACGTTCTGGCGATGCCTTCCTAGGTGTACCATTTAATATTGCCTCTTATGCTTTATTGACACATTTATTGGCACGTGAGGCAGGTTTAGAGGTTGGTGACTATGTTCATACCTTTGGCGATGCGCATATTTACAACAACCATTTTAACCAAGTATATGAACAATTAAGCCGTCAACCACTTGACCTACCGACTTTAGAAATTGGTGGCGAAGGCAAATCAATCTTTGATCTAGAAAAAGATGATATTAAAGTTAAAGGTTATAAAGCTCATGATGCCATTAAGGCACCAGTAGCGGTTTAATAATAGATAATAATCAAGACCTATTTCTGTCACAAGTTGATAAGGAGGAATTACTATGTTAATTGCAATCTGGGCACAAGATATCAACCATTTAATCGGAAAAGGTGGCAAACTACCTTGGCACTTACCAAATGACTTGAAGTTCTTTAAAGACCAAACAGTTGGTAAGACTGTTGTGATGGGGCGTAAGACATACGCAGGTTTGGATTATAAACCATTACCAAATCGTCACAATATTATCATTACTCGCCAGAAATCACCTTTTGAATCAGACTATGACCAAACGGATGTTGAATTAACCGATTCTATCGATAACATCTTGGCGCTAGCTGAAAAAGAAGACGTGATCATTATGGGTGGCCATTCTATTTACCGCCTATTTTGGCCTTATATTTCTGAATTACGTGTGACAACAATTCACCATGAATTTGATGGGGATGTCCATTTTGACCCGAACCTAGATGACTTCGAAGCGTATGAGGTGATTGAAGGGGTCGTGGATGAGAAGAATGCCTATCCACACAAATTCGTATTCTACCGAAAAGTGGATGAGGATTAGAAGGAGGAGTAGGTTATTTGGCTAAACAAACGAATATGAATACGAAGAAACCATTAAATCCTTGGAAGTGGGCTTTTTGGTTATTACTATTGGCAATTTTGCTACCTGTAGTTGCTTTTTATCTGTATATTCAAACAACAGATCAAGAAACTAACAGTTTGGGTGAACCAGTAACGACAGGAGAAGTGAATGATGAAACAATCACAGCAGAAGCCAACCTGTCGACTGTTTCCTTCAACCGACTAGTATCAGCAGTGATCGGTGGGGATGATGTGCCTTATCAGTTAACGGTAGATGACCAGGTGTCATTTGCTGGTCTAATAGACGCATTGGGGACTGAAGTGGCTTATACCATGCAAGGGCAGCCGTCAGTCATGGAAGATGGGAATATCGCCCTTGACGTGACCAATATTGAATTAGCGGGCTTACAATTGCCGACCTCAACAGTATTGGCTATTTTCCAATTGACCCTACCTACCGATTTACCCCTACAAGTATTATCCGCTGATGCGCAAATTATTATCCGATTGGACCAAGTGTCTGAAAACATGGATTTCGCTATTCGGGCCAGTGATATTGACTTAGCTAACGATGAAATCAACATCTTACTGGATGTGCCATTGAACTATATCGAGAAACAAATCGAGACAGGGGCGAAAGGTAACCAGTAAGATAGTCAACAATTAGAAAGAGTGATGATTACGCAGTCCTTTTATCATTATGTACAAATATTTAGAAATGCCGATTTACTAGAGAGTGACCAGCAGGCGCAGTTTGCTGAGCTGGTCTTTTTAGATGGCGATTTTCCGAAATCAGCTAGCGACTTTGAAACAATTAGCAATTATATTGAATTAAACCAACGCTATTCTGACTACGTATCGACATTTGATGAAGTTTGGCAATCCTATGCCGATAAATACCAAGTGTAGGAGGAAATATTGGGTAAATATTTGAGACCAACATGTCTATCAGAAAGTAGTGAATCATATGTCAGAAAATGAAGATTTAAAAAATAAAGAAGATAACAAAAATAGTGCTGAAGAATTACATAACAGAGCAGTTACTGAGGAAGAAATCCATTCAAATGGTCTAGACGGATATGAGCTTGATAATGACCAAAAACCTAAAAAACGCGGCGTTTCTTGGCTAGTTTATATCCTGACCATCCTTATCGTTGGTGGGGTAACGTTTGTTGGGACATCTTACGTCTTAACTGGCCGTTTACCTGGTCAAAGTATTATCACAGGGTCTTCAAGTACGGCTTTAACCACCAGTGAAATCAAAAAAATTCAAGCTGCATTCTCCACCATTTTGGGCGACTACGTGGAAGATGTGGACCGTGATGCGGTGGTTGACGGGGCTGTATCCGGTATGACAGAAGTTCTAGAAGATCCATATTCTCAGTATTTAACCGACCAATCAGCCCAACAATTGGATGAAACCATCGAAGGGTCATTTGAAGGTATCGGGGCTGAAATCATGGAAAAAGATGACTACATTCAAATTATCAGCCCAATTAAAGAGTCTCCTGCTGAAGAAGCCGGCCTAATGGCCAATGATATCATCAAAGCCGTTGACGGAGAGTCTATTCAAGGCTATTCCGCAACGGAGGCAGTCGCTTTAATCCGCGGTGAAGCGGGCAGTGATGTCGTTTTAACGATTCAACGTGGTGAAGATACTTTTGATGTGACTGTCACAAGAGATACCGTTCCAATTCAAACCGTTTATTACGAAATGTTAGAAGGACAAGAAAGTACTGGTTATGTTCAAATCACGAGTTTTTCAACCCCAACTTACGACGAATTGGTTGCAGCTATTGAAGACTTAAGATCACAAAGGGCGGAGAAATTTGTCTTAGACGTTCGCGGCAACCCAGGTGGTTTATTAACTTCTGCCTTACAGATCGCCAATATGTTCTTAAATGATGGAGATACCATCATGCAAGTTCAAGAAAAAGATGCGGATCCTTATGTATATGAAGCGTCAGACGCGGATTACGGCGACTTCCAAGTCGATGAAGACGTGGTCTTATTAGTAAATGAAGGGTCTGCTTCAGCTTCAGAAATCCTAGCTGCAGCCCTACAAGAATCTGCAGGCATACCAGTTGTTGGTAGCCAAACCTTTGGTAAGGGGACTGTGCAAAATATATTCTCTCTTGAATCTGATTCTGAACTGAAAATTACTATTGCTAAATGGTTAACACCAAATGGTACTTGGATCAATGAAACAGGGGTAACGCCGGATGTTGAAGCCAACTTACCGGATTATGCTTCTTTAACTTTAATTGATACGAGTCAAACCTACCAAGAAGGCGATGCTTCAGGAGCAATTAAAAATATTGAAGCGATCCTAGTGGCCTTAGGTTACCAAGATAGCGAAGCGGATGCTGTTTTTGCAGAGGATACAACCAGTGCTGTACTAGCTTTACAAGCGGACCAAGGACTTCCTGAAACAGGTGTGATTGATACGGAAACAGCGAGTGCCATGATTTCGGCTATCCAAGCATTGATCGCTTCTAATGACACCCAACTAGACAAAGCAGTAGAAGTTCTGGAATAATAAAAACAAAAGCGGCAAAATGGTAGGGTGCTATAGATATAAATAAATATGCTAAAAGAATGGGTAATAGAACCCAGTGAAAAGGATTGACCTTATGAAAAAGTTTTTTGATGAAGTATTTTCAGTTGTGATTTCAGTTGTGATCGCGCTTGTTATCTTCTGGGTGGTTAGAACATATTTCTTCTATCCCTTTAGAGTAGACGGCGATTCAATGGCCAACACAATGATAGATGGGGACCGGTTTGTCCTAAGTTTAACAGATGAAATTGACCAATCAGATATTGTCGTTTTCCCTGCACCAGATGGGTCTGGCGACGAGTATGTGAAACGGATTATCGGGGTTCCAGGTGACACAATTGAATACAAAGATGATGTTTTATATATCAACGACGAAGCAATTGATGAGCCTTATTTAGATTCTATTAAAGAAGACTACTTTGAACGATTCCCAGATGATACAACTTTTACCAATGACTTCACCCTTGAAGAAATTACCGGCGAAACAACTGTTCCAGAAGGCATGTACTTCGTATTAGGAGACAACCGGGAAGTGTCTCATGACTCTCGTTACTTCGGTTTTATTGATGCTGACAGCGTGGAAGGAACAACGCACTTTAGATATTGGCCATTTTCCGACTTCGGTAGTGTACAATAGTAATAGGTAGGTATAAAAACAGTCACAAATATGCATTAAAAAGTTGGCGCACTTAGCCAACTTTTTTAAATGAAAGGAGCTTAACCATGGCACATATTCAATGGTATCCTGGCCATATGGCTAAGGCGAAAAAAGAGGTTCAAAGTCAACTTAACGCAGTGGATATCGTCCTTGAAATTAGGGACGCCCGTATTCCAACAGCTAGTATGAATCCCATGTTAGATGAAATTATTAAAAATAAACGCCACATGATTGTTTTAAATAAACAAGATTTGGCCGACCCCCAACAAACCAAAGAATGGGTCAAAGCCCTTAGCGGCGAAAACAAATTAGCTATCGCTTTGGATTCTAAAAAACTAGGCGATATGAAAATTTTCCGCCAAGCATTAAAAGATTTTACCCAAGACATCCAAGACAAATGGCGCAACAAGGGCATTCTACACAAGTCAATCCGGGTAATGGTTATTGGGATTCCAAACGTTGGTAAGTCAACCTTTATCAACCAGTTCACCAAGCAAAAGAAAGCCCAAGTAGGGAATAAACCAGGGGTTACAAAAGGCCAACAATGGATTAAAATCGATAAAGATTTTGAACTATTGGACACGCCAGGTATCTTATGGCCGAAATTTGAAGACCAGGAAGTTGCCGATAAATTGGCCCTAACTGGTGGCATTAAAGACACCCATTTCTACAAGGATGACGTCGCTTTATTCGCCCTAGAATTCTTCCTACATTATTACCCGGATGCCATCAGCAACCACTACCCAATCAAGGCTGAGGACGTCCACCCACCGTATCCAGACCTATTGATGGCCTTAACCAAGCGTATGGGCATGTTAGAAGACTACGACCGGGCATCAGACAAGATTATCCGTGACTACAGAGACGGTAAATTGGGTCGTATGACCCTAGACCGGATTGAAGAATATCAAATTTCAGAAAATATTGAGGTAAGTGATTAAATGACTGACGAGAAAAAGAGAGCTTTTAACCTCGCAGACTTAGGTGATTTAAAAATCGGTCAAATTCAAACCTACTTGGCCTCAAATGAAGTTGACCCAGTCTACGTACAAGCTTTACGAGAAGATAGCCGTAAAGGAGTGCAAAATGCCTTATTACGCTATGACAAAGCCTTACTTAAGCAACAAGCGATCTTAGACCAGATTGAACAGCTAAAAACGCGAGAAAACGAATTACGTCAACAAGGCTACCAATTGATTGCTGGGGTGGATGAAGTTGGACGTGGTCCCTTAGCAGGTCCGGTTGTCACTAGTGCCGTTATTTTGCCTAGTGACATGCCGCCTGTCTACTTTAATGACTCTAAACAGTTATCTCATACAAAACGCCAAGCTTTGGTGGCAGACATTGAAAAATATGCTATCGCAAAAACAATCGGGATCCAAACGGCTGAAGACATTGACCAAAGCAATATTTTAATTGCCACAAAGCAAGCCATGATGTCTGCTTTAAACCAATTGCATCCGGCACCTGATTATGTCTTAATCGACGCGGTCCATTTGAATGACTACAAGAAGGCACCTCAAGAAGCTATTATTAAGGGAGATGCGACGGTTTATGCCATTGCAGCAGCGTCCATTTATGCCAAAGAATACCGGGATAACTTGATGGCGGAATATGCAGACCTATATCCAGGATACGGTTTTGAAGCCAATGCTGGGTACGGTACTAAACAACATCTAGACGGTTTAAAAAAATACGGTCCAAGTCCCATTCATCGCAAGACTTTTGCCCCAGTTAAAAATTATTTATAAAGATCAGTCAATCTAATTAGTCAAATTCAACCACCTCCTACGTATATACATGTAAAGGGGTGGTTTTTTGTTATTTGAAATTGAAAATCCGTATATTGATATGATGTTAAAAAACGAGGAAGATGTCTTAGCTATGACGGAATCTATGCTGGTTTATGCCTTTGAATCTGGTATATTTACCTACCGGGAATTGGCCGATATTATTCAAGCCCAAGTGACAACACTTGAAGAATTAGACAGGCATATACAAGGTCTTCAAGATACACAGAAATCAAAGGCTTGGGGACGATTCAAGCAAAAGTATTCACTTGCTTATTTTAGAAAATTGTACACGCGCTACCATATTCATCCGGTGACCATCCTTGATACGCTAACATATCCGAAGGCCTTACTGCAAACCTACCAACCTAATTTAGTTTTATTTTGTCAGGGGAATTTAGCTCTTTTTCAAAAAACTGCTATGGCTGTTGTGGGGTCTAGACAAATGACTGCTTACGGTAAATCAGCTATTGACCAATTAATCCCTGAATTAAGTGAAGCAGTAGTCATTGTCTCTGGCTTAGCTAAAGGGGTGGACGCCTATACCCACAAACAAGCGATGGCACATGGAGATACTATTGCCATTATTGGCACGGGCTTGTTGACTTCATACCCAAGTGACCACTATAAGTTGCAGGCAGTAATTGCCCAAGACCATTTGCTCGTTTCACCACTACCCAACCACGCTAAAATTCAACGCTGGCATTTCCCTTACCGAAATCTAGCTATTGCAGGACTCAGTCAAGCAACTATGGTCATTGAGGCGGCAGAAAAATCTGGTTCGTTGATTACGGCTAATTATGCCTTACAAGAAAATAGACTAGTTTTTGCCGTACCAGGGCCTATTTCGAATGCTTTATCTGTGGGTACCAACCAATTAATTTACTACGGCGCAACGCCGGCATTAAAAGCTTCAGAAATTTTGCGCGACTTGTTTTTCAATGTATAGAAAAACTTAATTTTTGCCTTTCAATTTGTCAACAAATAACTTTCTTCTATATGAAATGTGCATATATTGCTTGCTTATTTTATCTTTAGGTTATATATTCATTTGTAGCTATTAATTTTCGTATTTGACAAATGCTAATCTTCTAGCATAATATGTAAAGCGATTTAGAAATGGATATCAGAAAGGAGCTTGTCGTTGGCATATAAATATTTAGTAATCGTAGAATCTCCGACGAAAGCCAAAACTATAGATAAGTATTTAGGTAGAAATTATAGAGTTGTAGCTAGCAAAGGTCATTTACGTGATTTACCAAAATCGCGTATGGGTATTGATATTGAAAATGAATATCAACCAGACTACATCAATATCCGTGGTAAGGGCCCTTTGATTAAAGAGTTACGCAAAGATGCAAAGAAAGCTGAAAAAGTCTTTCTTGCGAGTGACCCGGACCGTGAAGGGGAAGCAATTGCCTTCCATTTAGCCCACATCTTAGGCTTAAACCCTGAAGACCCAATCCGTGTAACCTATAATGAGGTAACCAAAGAAGCTGTTAAAGAGGCAATCGCAAACCCACGTCCAATTAATATGGACCTTGTAGACGCTCAACAAGCTCGCCGTGTGTTAGACCGTTTAGTAGGTTACAATTTATCCCCGATGTTATGGAAGAAAGTAAAGAAAGGGTTATCCGCTGGTCGGGTACAATCCGTTGCTTTACATATGATTATAAACCGGGAAAATGAAATTCGTGCCTTCAAACCTGAAGAGTATTGGACAGTTGAAGGGTCATTTATTAAAGACCGTAAGACATTTAAAGCTAATGCTTCAAAATTCAAGGGAAAAAAACTTGATTTGAAAAACGAAGCGGATGTAAAAGCGTTCATGGCGGAAATTAAAACCCAAGACTTCACAGTTGAAAACGTGACGGAAAAAGAACGTAAGCGTAATCCGCAAAAACCTTTTACCACCTCATCAATGCAGCAAGAAGCGGCAAAAAAATTAAACTTCCGGACCCGTAAAACTATGATGGTAGCCCAACAACTATATGAAGGGATCAAACTAGGTAGCGGAGCGCCAGTTGGTTTGATTACTTATATGCGTACCGATTCAACCCGTATCTCTGATTCAGCTAAAGCCGGTGCAACATCATATATTACCAATACTTATGGTAAGGAATACTTAGGTTACCAAGCAGCAAGTAAGCAAGCCCAAGGGTCACAAGATGCCCATGAAGCGATTCGTCCTTCATCAGCTGACCGGACACCGGATGCTGTTAAAGATTACTTGTCTCGTGATCAATTCCGTTTGTATTCATTGATTTGGTCTCGTTTTATGGCCAGTCTAATGGCACCAGCTATCTATGACACTGTATCTGCTGATTTGGTACAAAATCAAGCGACTTTTAGAGCAAATGGTTCTAAAATTAAGTTTGAAGGTTATCAAAAAGTTTATACAGAAGCTAACAACAAAGACAATATATTACCAGAATTAGTCAACGGTGAAACAGTGAAGTCTAAAGACTTAGAACCAAGTCAACACTTCACCCAACCACCAGCTCGCTATACTGAGGCTTCTTTAATCAAAAAACTAGAAGAAGATGGTGTTGGCCGTCCGTCAACATACTCACCAACCATCGAAACACTGATCAAGCGCTACTACGTAAAATTAGAAGCCAAACGATTTGAACCAACTGAACTAGGTGAAATTGTCGATAAGATGATCGCTGAATTCTTCCCAGAAATCGTGGATACATCATTTACAGCTGATCTTGAAAAAGAATTAGATGAAATTGAAACAGACCAAAAAGAATGGGTTGAAGTCATCGATTCTTTCTTTAAACCATTCCAAAAAGAGCTTGAAAAAGCAGAAGTGGAAATGGAAAAAATTGAAATCAAAGATGAACCAGCTGGCTTTAAATGTCCAGTTGATGGCGGTGAAATGGTCATTAAAATGGGTCGTTTTGGGAAATTCTATGCTTGTGCCAACTTCCCAGACTGTCGCCACACCGAAGCTATTGTGAAAGAGATAGGTGTAACTTGTCCGAAATGTCATGAAGGTCAAGTAGTTGAACGTAAATCGAAGAAAAATCGTATCTTTTACGGTTGCTCTAGATACCCAGACTGTGACTTCACTGACTGGAACAAACCAATCGGTCGTGCATGTCCAAAATGTGACCATTACTTGGTTGAGAAGAAAATCCGTGGTGGTAAACAAATCGTTTGTCCAAACGGTGACTACGAAGAAGACGTGCAAAAAGGTGAAGCAGTAGAAGCGTAAGCCTTCTAAAAATAATGTCAAAATTTGAAAACATCCTTTTTGTTGTGGTATATTTTAGCCACTAATAGAGAGGGTGTTTTTTTATGCCAAAAGATGACATTAAAAATTTATTCAGCGACTATTTAACCCATGAAAAACAATATTCACCAGAAACCATCAAGGCTTACATGGCTGATTTAGACAACTTTCAGGCATTTATGAAGGATGCGGGTATAGCCCAATTAGACCAAGTGGCTTACAGGGATATCCGGATCTACCTAGGTAATTTGCAGCGGGGTGGTCTGTCAAGGAAATCTATTTCCCGCCACCTATCCAGTTTGCGTTCTGCCTACAATTTGCTGCTTGATCGTGAATTGGTCAGTGAAAACCCATTTAATTATGTAAAAACTGCTAAAACTGGCCTTAAATTGCCTGATTTTTTCTACGAATCAGAAATTCAGTCATTATTTGATTCTGTCCAAGGAAGCGATCCAATTGCCCTTAGAAACCGTGCCTTGTTAGAATTCTTGTATGGGACAGGAGCCCGGGTTTCTGAAGTAAGAGACTTAGCCATCAATCAAGTAGACTTAACAGCCGATATGGTCCTCTTGCGTGGGAAAGGCAACAAAGACCGATATGTACCAATTGGATCATTTTGCCACGACGCCTTAGTAGATTACCTGGAAAATGGTAGAAGCCAGCTCATGGCTAAGGGCCATTACGAGGATAACGAACATGTGTTTTTGTTCGTCAATTACAAGGGCGAACAGTTGACTAGCCAGGGGATTGCTTACATTTTAGACCAAATTGTCAAAAATTCAGCCACCACTTTGTCCATCCATCCCCATAAATTAAGGCATTCATTTGCCACTCATTTACTCAACAATGGGGCGGATATAAGAACTGTTCAAGAGCTACTAGGCCATGCTTCCTTATCCACGACACAAATCTACACCCATTTATCTAAGGAAAAATTGCGGGATAATTACCTACAGTTTCATCCTCATGCCAAGCAGAAAAAAGAGCACCCCAAAGATTAGCTTGTTGAAGTGCTAATCTGGGATCGCTCTTTATTTTATTGATTTTGATTCATTTATTTTTTCTTGGCTTTGTTTAAACCAAAGGGCACTTTTGACTCTGTCCCTTGACGAATCCGTTTAATGTTATCTTTATGACGGACAACAACCAGGATTAAGACTAAAACAGCCGCAATTGTTAAACCCAAGTCTTGGTAGAATAAGCTTAAAATCGTTGCAAAAATCACCGCAAAGATAGAGGAGAAGCTTACCATACTCGTGATGAATAAGGATACAAAGAATGATGCGATTGAAATCAAGGCAAATACCGGATGATAGGCTAAAACTACACCAAATGAGGTTGCTACTGCTTTACCACCATTAAATTTCAGGAATAGTGGGAATGAGTGACCAACGATGGCCATACCACCAAATAGTAAAGGGTGTAAGCCAAGATTCAACCGGATGGCTAGTAAGACGGGTATTGCCCCTTTTACCATATCACAGATGAAAACAAGGACGCCTCCAGTGGTCCCAAAAGCTCGGAAGGCATTTGTCGTACCGATATTTCCTGAGCCGAATTGGCGAATATCTTTTTTATAGATGAGTTTGCCGATAACTAAACCAAAGGGAATAGATCCCAATAGGTAAGCGATGACTAGTAATAGAATCGTTAACATGATTTAATTCCTTTCAATAAATCTATGGACTCCTTACATTATATCATTAATTGGAAAGAATACAGTTATATGAGACAAATTTAAATATTGCAAACCTAATTAGCTAGTTATGAAAATCAAAATTTTCCCAAGAATATTTTCTTTCTTTCGAATATTTTAGGCTATAATGGATGAGTTACCCGCAAATAAATGGGCCTATTGATATTGATTCTATTTGGCAAATCAGCGGTTTTAATATATGATGAAAAAGATTGAAAGTGGGGTAAACGATTTGGCCAAACCAACAAACCAAAATAATAAATCAACTTATGATGAAAGTTCGATCCAGGTATTAGAAGGCCTGGAAGCAGTTAGAAAACGTCCTGGTATGTATATCGGGTCAACAGATGCACGTGGTTTACACCATTTAGTGTATGAGATTGTCGATAACTCAATTGACGAGGCCTTTAGTGGATATGCTGACCATATTACAGTAACCCTTGCTAAAGACGGTTCAGCAATTGTTACCGATAATGGACGTGGGATGCCGATTGGTAAACATACTAGCGGTAAGCCGACTGTTGAGGTCATCTTAACGGTCCTTCATGCGGGTGGTAAATTCGGTGGTTCAGGCTATAAAACTTCAGGGGGTCTACACGGTGTAGGTTCATCTGTAGTAAATGCCTTGTCCAGCAAATTTATTGCCACAGTTCACCGGGACGGCAAGGAATACTACCAGGAATTTACCAATGGTGGTAAACCAGGCAAACCCAAAACAAAAGCCTTTAAAAGCAAAAACACCGGCACTAAAATCCAATTTTATCCGGATGCTGAAATTTTTGGCAATATTAAATTTGACCCGTCAACTATTCGGGAACACTTACGGGAATCAGCCTTTTTATTAAAAGACTTACGTATCGACTTTATTGATGAAATCAACGAAACTGAGGAAACCTTCCATTATGCAGAAGGGATTAAGGCCTTTGTCGATTACTTAAATGAAGACAAGGACGTTTTACATGATGTCGTCTTTTTCCAAGGGGTTGAAAACGGGATTGAAATCGAATTGGCCTTCCAATATAACGATGGTTATTCGGAAACAGTCTTATCATTCGTCAATAACGTAAGAACTGCAGATGGCGGGACCCATGAATCGGGGATGCGAACAGGTTTAACTAAGTCTTTCAATGAATACGCCCGTAAGGTGGACTTGTTGAAGACTAAAGAAAAGAACCTTGAAGGATCTGACGTACGAGAAGGGTATACAGCTGTCTTATCGCTACGGGTTCCTGAAGAAATCTTGCAGTTTGAAGGGCAAACCAAGTCTAAATTAGGGACACCACAAGCGCGTTCAGCTTCTGATAAAATCGTATCTGAAAACTTAGCGGTTTACCTAATTGAAAACGGGGAAACAGCACAAATGCTGGTCCGCAAAGCTTTAAAAGCACGTGAAGCGAGAGATGCTGCCCGTAAAGCCCGTGAAGCGTCACGTGGCGCTAAGGGGAAACGTAAGGAAGTCCTATTATCTGGTAAATTAACGCCGGCACAGGGCCGTAATGCCAAGAAGAATGAACTGTTCCTAGTGGAGGGGGATTCTGCCGGCGGTTCGGCTAAACAAGGGCGGGACCGTAAATTCCAGGCGATCTTGCCATTACGTGGTAAGGTATTAAACACTGAAAAAGCCAGCATACAAGATATTTTAAAAAATGAAGAGTTGAACACCATTATCTATACCATTGGTGCAGGTGTAGGGGCTGAATTTGAGGTTGAGGATGCCAACTACGATAAAGTCATCATCATGACCGATGCCGATACCGATGGGGCCCATATCCAGGTGCTACTGTTGACCTTTTTCTTCCGCTATATGAAACCTTTAGTAGAGGCGGGCAAAGTCTATCTTGCTATGCCACCCTTGTATAAGGTGTCTAAGGGTAAAGGGAAAAACGAGATCACTGAATACGCTTGGACGGATGACGAGTTAAAAGCTGTGACTGATAAAGTCGGCAAAGGCTATATCTTACAACGTTACAAAGGTTTGGGTGAGATGAATGCGGACCAATTATGGGAAACGACTATGGATCCTGAAACACGTACCCTAGTCCGGGTAACAATTGACGATTTATCCCTAGCTGAAAAACGGGTATCTGTTTTAATGGGGAATAAGGTTGAACCTAGACGGAAATGGATTGAAGACAATGTGGCCTTCACCATGGATGAAGAAGATACCCTACTTGAAAATGCCTCAGATAATGATGCTGGCGACAAGGAGGAAGTTGTCGAGATTTTAGAAAACCAAAATCAAACCAGTGTCACTGCTAATGAAGATGTGGATGACTTAGCTGGTGGGCAAATTAATTTATTTGATGAAGATGGTGATTATTAATGGTTGAAATTCAAAAATTAACATTAGAAGAGGTAATGGGTGACCGTTTTGGAAGGTATTCTAAATACATCATCCAAGACCGGGCGCTACCTGATATTCGGGATGGATTAAAACCAGTTCAACGCCGGATTTTATTCGCGATGTTTCAAGAGGGGAATACTTCTTCTTCAAACTTCCGTAAATCGGCCAAAACAGTCGGTAATGTAATTGGTAACTACCACCCACACGGTGATTCATCAGTTTATGAAGCCATGGTCCGTATGTCTCAAGACTGGAAGAACCGTGAAGTTTTAGTAGAAATGCACGGGAATAACGGGTCTATGGACGGTGACTCTGCAGCTGCCATGCGGTATACAGAAGCCCGTTTATCGAAGATTGCTGATGAATTATTGCGTGATCTTGATAAAGACACGGTCGAAATGATCCTAAACTTTGATGACACGGCTGAAGAACCAACTGTTTTACCGGCAGGTTTCCCAAACCTTTTGGTTAACGGGGCAACTGGTATTTCAGCGGGTTACGCCACTGAAATTCCGCCGCATAATCTAGGTGAAATTATTGATGCAACAACTTATTTAATCGACCATCCAAATGCCACAATCAACAAGTTGATGGACTTTGTTCCTGGACCAGATTTCCCAACAGGGGCTATTATCCAAGGGAAAGAAGAGTTGAAGAAAGCTTATACTTCTGGACGCGGGAAAGTCGTTGTTCGGTCTAAACACCATATTGAAACAGACCGCGGTGGTAAAGAGAAAATCGTGATCACGGAAATTCCATATGAAGTGAATAAGGCTAACCTAGTGCGCCGGATGGATGAGTTACGGTTGAACCGGTCAATTGACGGTATTCAAGAAGTCCGCGATGAAACAGATCGTAACGGCCTACAAATCGTGATTGAATTGAAAAAGGATGCGAGTTCTGATGCCATCCTAAACTACTTCTACAAAAATTCTGATCTGCAAATTAACTATAACTTCAACATGGTGGCCATTAATGACCAACGTCCTGAATTAGTCGGGATTAGAGAAGCTTTAAATGCTTATATCGGCCACCGGTATGAAATTATTCGTCGCCGGACAACCTTTGATTTAAACAAGGCCCAACGTCGTTTACATATCGTAGACGGATTGGTCAAAGCCATGTCTATTTTAGACCAAGTGATTGCGACGATTAGAAACTCTAAGAACAAATCAGACTCTAGATACAACTTGATTGAAGCTTTTGATTTTTCAGAAGCCCAAGCAGAAGCCATCGTAAGCCTACAATTGTACCGTTTAACCAATACAGACGTTACTGCCTTGGAGAATGAACGACTGCAATTAAATGAGGATATTGCTGCTTACCAAGCAATCTTATCTGACGACAAAGTCCTATATGGCCGAATGAAGTCTGAACTCAAAGCGATTAAGAAAGCTTACGCTTCTGAACGTCGTACCGAGATTCAAGATGAAATCCAAGAAGTCATCGTTAAGAAACAATTATTAATTCCTGAGGAGGATGTTGTCGTTGTTGTAACCCGTGGTGGTTATATCAAACGATCTAGTCTGCGGTCGTTTAAAGCTTCTGGTATTGAAGAAGTTGGTTTACGAGACGGAGACCATGTCCAATTCCTTGAAAAAATGTCTACTTTGGACCAATTAGTATTCATAACCAATAAAGGGAACTACATCTTCCAACCAGTTTATGAATTACAAGACATCCGTTGGAAAGACTTAGGGGAGCATGTTTCGCAAAGAATTGCTTTTGCGAGTGACGAATCAATTATCGGTGTCTTTAAATACGATGAAAACAGCAAAGATAACCTCTTGCTCGCATCAGCGGCTGGTATGATTAAACAAACGGCCTTGTCAGAATTCAAAGAATTCCGCGGTTATAAAAACAAATCATCTTTAGCGATGAATTTATCTTCTGACACTGACCAAGTAATTGGTGTCTACCGTATTGACGGCGCAACTGACCAAAGCCAAGCCCAAGTCATTTTAGTGACGCATTTTGGTTTTACCTTAAGATACAGCATTGATGAAATTTCAATTATTGGTGTGCGTGCTAAAGGTGTTAAATCCATTAACCTGAAACAAGATGATTATGTGGTTGGATTGTCATACGCAGCCGTTCCAGATGATAACTTGCAATTGATGATGGTGACCCAGAGAGGGCATATGAAACGATTGAAATGGGCTGAAATTAACGTTCTTGGTCGTGCTAAGCGTGGTTTAGTGGCCTTAAAAGAATTGAAATCAAACCCGCATCGTTTTGTTGCTGCCTTTGAAGTCATTGATACTAATCAAATATTTGAAGTTGTTACAAGTCAATCTCATCGAGAAATGTTTAGAGCTGGTGACGTGGCAATTGCCAACCGTTATTCAAACGGATCTATGCTTGTAGATGAGAAAGACCATGGTCAAATTAGCTTAGTAACACCGTTAATCGACTTCACGTCTTTTGATCCGGAAAAATAAATTTTCAATTAAGAATCCGAACGCCTGCCAAATTTTTAGGTTCTTTTACAAATAGTGTTGGTAAATAATTTCAAAGCACACGAATACGTTTTTTAGTTTTTAATAATAACCTGAACAATTCATACTTTTCGTTGAAAACATGTGCCAACTGCCTAACGGCAGCTTAAATTTACTTTTTCATTTTCACCTATTAAGTGATGAAAAAAGAACCCCATTCTGATATGGTAAAGGTGTCTAAACCAACCATAAGAAAGGAGTTCTCTTCATGATTAGCTTACACAAAAACCAGGTAAAATTCAATTCAAACATAATCATTTCGCATACAGGTGGTCGTTTATCGAGTGATTCGGGTTTAGTCTTAGTTAAAGAAGTAATGGATACCTTCAAGTTTTCTGATTTGGCAAAATCACTTCTGGACATTAAAGACAACCGTGCTTACTACACGCATGATAATTTAGCGATATTAGAACAGCTCATTATGCAACTGATTGCTGGTTATTCGGCAGACTCGTCAGCTAATCTGTTACGACATGATCCAGTCTTTCAAATGGTGTTAGGCAGAAAACAATTAGCCTCACAATCGTCAATTTCACGGTTTCTGGATCGTTTCACCACAGAAAATGTGGGTCAATTACAATCATTAAATCAGTCGCTCATTGATAAAGCGCGTTTGATTCGCAATGACACCGAGTTAATCATTGATCTCGATTCCACTCATTCAGATACCTTTGGCCATCAAGAACAAACAGATTATAATGCACATTATCAAACCTACGGCTACCACCCATTAGTTGCCTTTGACGGACTGACTGGAGATTTCTTAAAAGCTGAACTGCGTTCAGGTAATCAGTACACATCTAAAGGGGTGAAAGCCTTTATCGACCCATTGTTACACCACTACAATGAATCCATACCGAATAGTGACATATTGGTTCGTGGAGACAGCGGCTTCGCAACACCAGAGGTGTATGAGTCTTGTGAAGAAAATGAAAGTCAGTATGTGATCCGATTAAAGAACAATCGGAGGTTAAGTCAATTAGCTGAGCAATCCGTTCTTTACGGGGATAACCAAAAATGGGAAGATCGGGAAGTTCAGTATTTTTCAATGCCTTATCAAGCACAATCATGGTCGAACCCCCGTCGTGTCTGTATTCGATCAATCCGTGAAGCAGGAGAACTCCTCTTTCAACACGCATTCATTGTGACTAATCTATCCGATAATGTCTCACCTGAAGTCATATTCTCTCTTTACGGCAAGCGAGGGACAATGGAGAATTTCATCAAAGAAGCGAAAGGTGGCTTTTATTTCGATAAAACAGATAGTCCACGCTTCTTAGAAAATCATGTCAGAATGATGATTAGTCTGCTTGCATACAACCTCATCAACTGTCTAAAGACTATCGGCTTTGATAAAAAGAACCAAGGGATGACTATTCATTCCATCCGACTAACATTGCTTAAAGTTGCCGGAAAACTCATTAAAACAGGTAGACAAGTCTATCTCAAACTGTCGAGTTATCATGTGTATCAAACTGAATTTTATAAGGTTTTTGAACGCCTACGGCGATTTAGGCAATGGATTTAGGCTAGTTATCGTAAAAATTTTTAATCTATTTTTCCAAGGGGTCAGTCTGCCCTTAAATAGACAAATAATTTTTATTATAGCCTTCTTCCGTAGATATCCTGTTCGAAAACACATTATTTTGGAAGAATGTATCAGCCTAATTTAAATATAGGCACTTTGTTCAAAAAAATAGCTTAAATTTAGAGCTATGAATTATTCAGGAATAATTAAGAAATCAATAAAGTTAAAGCCATGCACGCTGTGATGTGTTTGGCTTTTTACTTGCCTTTAGGCAAGGGAAGTGACCAATGAGATAACATTTCTAACAAATGGTGTTTTATCCTTCAGTGTACGTTCCTTAAAAGCCGTGGCACCAATGAGAGCCAAGGTCTCTCTACTTTGAAATCGAGCCTTAGTCTCGATTTCATGCTTGTTCACGGCTAAGGACGTATACTTTCAGTCCTCTTTATTCTCTTTATTCAAAAATATACCACTATCCCTGGGTTAACTTGCTATCCCCTCAAATGTATATGGTTTAGGATTGGATGGTTTGTAATTTAATTTGAATTGGACTAAAATTCTTGCACGTAAATGATGGAAGTTCGAATATCCAAAACCTGTTCGTTTAATTAATTTAATTTTATTGTTAATACCTTCGGTAGGACCATTTGATACAGTATATTTTAAGGCGTTGTGTATATAAGGCAAGAATTTGACTAATGTTTTGATGGTTCTTCTCGTACGACTTGGCAAAGTGTGGTTCTTAGTCCCATGTAAGATTTCATTAAAAATATTGATATCATGAGTTGAAATGGCATATTTTAATTCATTCATCAGGGTATAAGTAACTAAAAGTTCGTGTGAGATACTCAAAAGATAATCAACAATACGTTGTTCTGATATTGCTTCACCAAATTGACGAACATAATGTGTATCCGTGAAATTTAAATCTTCAGCATTCTTTAACAACAATTTCCATTGTTTTTTGAGTTTTTTGAGTTTTTTGTAGTCCGATGGACGGCTTGTTTTGATAGCATTCATCACTTTAATACGAATAGAATTGATTGTTTCATTCAACAGCTTTACTATATGGAATCGATCAATGACAATCTTCGCATTAGGGAAACATGTGCGAATGACCTCTAGATAAGGTGTATATAAATCAATCGAAACTGTCTTCACGCTGTTTCGGGCAGTCCAGGTAAAAGAAGAAAAGTAATCGATGAGCGACGCTTGTTTTCTATCAACGACAATATCAATTAGCCTTCTATTATGCGTGTCCACAAGGACAGCACTCATTGCATTGGCTACACGATTAGTCGATTTAAACTCATCTACACCGAGGTGATTCGGGAGATAATTTCCCTTAGGTGATAGTCCCATACTTGCTTTCATTAAAGTTCTGGCCACTGTTGGAGAAGAGACATGATAACGTTTAGCGATTAACCGCATAGATTGCGTTTCAATCAATTCGGAGCTAATTTGACTTTTAATGGTTTTAGAAATACAGCAAAATTTTTCAACTAATGGTGTTTCAGCGATAAAAGTTTGTGCACAGTGTTTACAATAAAAGCGTTGCTTCTGTAATTTAAGTAAAACAGGATTAGTAGCTGTGTTCGGTAATCTAATGATAGCTGGTTTAAAGCCATGTTTGATGATATCTTGATTACCAGTATTCTTTACACCACAGTGCATACAAGCCTTAGGCTTGTACGTAAGAACCCCATGTAAAACGAAATGATTTATTTCATGATACTTTTCAAGTGGCAACAGATGCATAGATTTTGGTATTGTAATATCGATATTATTGTCGAAAATACCGCAGAGTTGTTTTATAATAGATGTATGGGACATGATCTTTCCTTCTTTCTGTATTCGTCGTAGTTTACATGCATTAAGGATATCATGTCCTTTTTGCGTACACAAAAATAGTGTCAATGAGATTCAACATGAAATCTCACCAACACTATTTATTATAGAACCAATTTTTATTGTTTTGGTAGGCGTTTTGTTATAGGCTGAGCTTAGAGAAAAACGATAATTACTTAATTTAGTATTCATAACTAGATATTAGTAGCAGTCTTCGCTATAATGAAAGATATGAACATTTATTCGCGTATCTCGATCAAGAAAATGAATAGTTGATAAAGGAGAGTTTTATGGAAGAAGTAGTCATTGTTGCAGCGAAACGTTCTGCAATTGGAAAATTTGGTGGCCAATTTAAAGGCATCTCAGCAGTTGAATTAGGGGTAGAAGTATTAAAAGAAACACTCGCTTCAATTGACTTAGACCCAACAAAAGTTGAACAAGTGATCTTGGGGAATGTATTAAGTGCAGGACTTGGCCAAAATGTTGCGCGCCAAGTCGCCCTAAAATCAGGTTTGTCTAATGAATCAACTGCCGTAACCATTAACCAAGTTTGTGGTTCAGGATTGCGTACTGTCATGATGGGCGCACAAGCTATCATGCTTGGTGACGCTGATATTGTTGTCGCAGGTGGTACGGAAAATATGACTCGCGCACCATACGTGGTTGATTCCGCTCGTTGGGGTCAGCGTATGGGTAACGGTCAAATGATTGACACTATGCTACACGATGGGCTAACTGATGCCTTCTCAAACGATGCGATGGGGATTACAGCAGAAAATATTGCGGACCAGTACGGGATTTCCCGTGAAGCCCAAGATGAATTTGCAGCCGCTAGCCAAGTCAAGGCTGTAGCAGCGAAAGAGGCTGATCGTTTTGCAGAAGAAATTGTCCCAGTGACTATCCAACAAAAAAATGGCACGCAAGTGGTGGCTGAAGATGAAGGGCCACGTTCGGGTATTACAGCAAAACGTTTGGGTAAATTGCAACCAGCCTTTAAAGAGGAGGGAACAGTGACAGCAGGTAATTCATCAAGTATCAATGATGGAGCAGCAATGCTTGTCTTGATGTCTAAGCGTAAGGCTGATGAACTAGGGCTTAAACCCATGGTATCTATTGCTTCTTACGCAACGGGTGGGGTAGATCCTTCTATTATGGGGACAGGCCCAATCCCAACAACGATCAAGGCCTTAGAAAAGGCCAATATTACAGCAGGAGACCTAGATTTAATTGAGGCCAATGAAGCCTTTGCATCCCAAGCTTTATGTGTAACCACAAGCCTAGAATTGCCAGCTGAAAAGGTTAACGTGAACGGTGGGGCAATTGCTCTTGGTCATCCGATTGGTGCGTCAGGCGCCCGTATCTTGGTAACTTTGATCCATGAAATGCAAAAACGTCAGTCAGTTTATGGTTTAGCGACCCTATGTGTGGGCGGCGGTCAAGGGGTATCCGTCATTGTAAAACAAGAAGTTTAACAAGTAGTGTGCACTTGCACCTTTTTCAACCTTTAAAGTCCTGCACAAGCAAATGATTTGGTCTCAAATGAGTCCATGGTAAACTAAGATTATAACTTAGAATTTGAAGGGAGCTATTCGATGACAATACCAACTTATACAGCGCATGATGGGACCAAAGTCCCACAAATCGGTTTTGGTACCTACAAACTTAAAGGATATGATGGGGTAGAATCTATCCAGTCAGCCTTAGAAGCAGGGTACCGTTACCTAGATTCAGCCTACAACTATGAAAATGAAGCAACAGTAGGTGAAGCTATTCGCCGATCTGGTATTCCAAGAGACGAGATTCAAGTGGCTTCAAAATTACCTGGTCGTTACCACAAATACGATGATGCCCTAGTGACTATTCAAGAATCATTAATGCGGGCTAACTTAGACCACTATGATTTTTACTTGATTCACTGGCCAAATCCAAAAGAAGACCACTATGTTGAAGCTTGGCAAGCACTGATTGAAGCCCAAAGTCGTGGCTACATCAAAAATCTAGGTGTCAGCAACTTCTTACCAGAACATATTGACCGCATTGAGCGT
Organism: Aerococcus viridans; assembly: GCF_001543285.1. Classification (NCBI taxonomy): domain Bacteria; kingdom Bacillati; phylum Bacillota; class Bacilli; order Lactobacillales; family Aerococcaceae; genus Aerococcus; species Aerococcus viridans. Next base: position 1,132,233 of record NZ_CP014164.1, on the reverse strand, counting down.
GAAACTGGCGTCTTACCAGTGGTTAACCAAGTAGAAATGCACCCTTACTTCCAACAAAAAGCACAACGCGCTTACCATGAGGAGAAGGGCATTATTACTCAATCTTGGTCACCTTTTGTTCGGGCAAATGAAAAAATTGATGAATCAGTTTTAGAAAATGAAGACATCAAAGCAGTTGGTGCTAAATACGGTAAGTCGGCTGGTCAAACAATTTTACGTTGGCAAACGCAATTAGGGGCTATGCCAATCCCTAAATCAAGCAAGAAAGCGCGTCAAATTGAAAACTTAGACTTCTTTGACTTCAAACTGGATGAAGAAGACTTGGCCGTATTTGACCGTTTAGATAAGCCAGATGGCCGCGCAGCCAACCAAGATCCAGCGGTGTACCAAGAATTTTAGGCAAGTATGACCTGAAATATAGTCAAAAAATCAACTTAAAAGGAATTTTTCGGATTTTTCGAAAAGTTCCTTTTTTCGAATTAATCTATGTTAAAATGTGATTATCATTGAATTCAAAAAGGAGCAATAAACGTGAATAAAATTTTAGTTTTCGGACATCAAAATCCAGATACAGATGCCATTACATCTGCTATTTCATATGCTTATTTATTAAACAAACAAGGACTTGAAGCAGAAGCGGTTGCCTTAGGACAAGTTAACGAAGAAACTGCCTATGCCTTGAATGAATTTGGTCAAGAGGCACCACGTGTAATTGAATCTATTGGAACGCAAACAGGTACAGTTGCTTTAGTAGACCACAACGAGTCGCAACAATCAGTTGCCGACTTAGCAGAAGTTGAAGTGCATTCAGTTGTTGACCACCACAAAATCGGTGATTTCACAAGTGCCGCACCATTAACTTTCATTGCAAAACCATACGGTTGTTCTCAAACAATTATTTTCGAATTGTTCCAAGAAAAAGGCATCGAAATCCCTAAAGAAATCGCTGGTTTAATGCTATCGGCTATCATCTCTGATACTTTATTATTCAAATCACCAACAACAACTGAAAAAGATAAGAAAGTTGGTTTAGCTTTAGCTGAGATTGCTGGCGTCGATGTTGAAGCTTACGGTTTAGCTTTATTGAAATCAGGTACAAACGTAGACGCTAAATCTGCAAGTGAAATTGCTGATGGCGATGCCAAATCGTTTGAAATGGACGGTAAACCAGTACGTATTGGTCAAATCAATGTTGTCGATGTTGACGATGTCTTGAAACGTAAAGACGAAGTGATTTCAGCAATGAAAGACTTAGTATCTGAAAACGAATATGCTGCATTCTTATTAGTGGTGACAAACATTTTAACAAGTGATTCAGAAGGTCTTTTAGTAGGTTCTGAAGACTTTATGAAACATGCTGAACAAGCCTTTGGCGGTCAAGTGAATGACAACCAAATTTCTTTACCAGGCGTTGTATCTCGAAAAAAACAAGTTGTACCACCATTAGAAGCAACATTTTAATTAAGATTTTTAGGTAAAATCGCGAAGTGCCTTCCAAACAATATGTTTAGGAGGCATTTTGTGCATTCTCACCATAACTTTTATCGCAAGTTTTAGGAGGACATATGGATATTGTCGTTGTAGGAGGGGGAAAACTCGGGGAGGATATCCTTCATGGGTTAATTAAAGAAGGTCACAACCTGACCTTAATTGATAACGATCCGAGGGTCATTGATGATTTAATAGATGAGGTGGATATCAAGGGGGTAGTGGGTAACGGTGTTGACGTTGAAGTCCAACGTCAAGCCAATGTTCAAAACGCCCAAGTGTTTATTGCGGCTTCTCCTCATGATGAGGTCAATATTATTTCTGCCATGATTGCCAAAACTTTGGGAGCAGAGTTTTTAATTGTCCGCGTGCGTAACCAGGCCTTTACAGCGCAACAAGGTTTTATCCAATCCAACCTTGGCATTGATTACCTGATTAACCAGGATAGGGCTGCAGCAAATGATATTATTCAAGTCATCGATTACCCGTCAGCAACCTTTGTGGAGCCTTTCTACCATGACCGTATGCACCTGATTAAAGTGCGGATTATGGAGAAGTCACGAATCGTCAACCAGTATATTCGAGACATTCGTCGTTTTATTCCAGAAGTGATTGTGGTGGCAGTTGAACGTAACGGGGAAACCCTTATTCCAGATGGAAATTCAATCTTATTATCAGGGGACTTTGTAGAGATTTTCGCCAAACGTAAAGCTTTACAGGACTTTTTCGTTGCTGCTGGCCATAAGAAAGTCAAACGATATCGATCCGCCCTAATTGTTGGGGGAAGCCGGATTAACCACTATCTGATTCCAGTACTCCATGCTAGGGGGATTCATACCCGTTTGATCGAGCTGGATAAGAACCGGGCTTCTGAATTAGCTAATCAATTTACTAATACAGAAGTTATCTATGATGATGGAACTGACCAGTATGTCTTAAATGAACAGCGAGTAGAAAATTTTGACCTCTTGCTGACCCTAACCAACTCAGACGAAGAGAACTTGATGGTGTCTTTATACGGGAAAAATGCCGGCGTTCGCAAAACCATTACCAAGGTCAACCGTCCAGGGTTAATCCGGTTGATTGATGATAGTAAACTAGACGTGATTTTATCTCCTAGAAAGGCAATTGTAGATGCGGTAACCCGTCATGTTCGCTCAATTGCCTCTACTCAATCCGATAAGTTAGAGCACTATGCCCGTTTATCAGACAATAAAACAGCCGTCCTAGAATTCGTGTTGAGCCCAGATTGTAAAATCCTTGGCACACCGATCAAAGATATGACTTTTAGACCAGGTTTGATGATTGGTTTAATCGTCCGCAACAAGGAAATGGTTATTCCAAGTGGGGACGATACCTTTATTCCTGGTGACCATGTCCTAGTTATCGATACCGAAGACCAAATTCGGAACTTTAATGACATCGTGGTAAACAAGAATAGGAGAGATAGCGAATGAATTGGCCCTACATTCAATATTTAATTGGCCGGCTACTCATGGTCTTGTCGCTATTGATGCTGCCATCATTATTAGTAGCTGTCATCTACCAAAACGGTATCAAAGTGATCTTATCCTTTGTCATCTCCATGGTCATTACCTTTATTGTCGGTAAAGTCATGTCCTTTAGACAACCAGAGAAAGACGTGTTCTTTGCCCGAGAAGGTTTCGTATTAGTCTCCTTATCTTGGTTTTTGATTTCCTTGTTTGGGGCCTTACCATTCTATTTGTCAGGCGCTGTCTATTCCTTTGTCGACGCCTTATTTGAAGCGGTATCCGGTTTTACCACCACTGGGGCCAGTGTCCTAGTCGACACACTTGATGTATTACCCGAATCCTTGATGTTCTGGCGGTCCTTTACCTTACTGGTAGGGGGTATGGGGATGTTGATTTTCCTCCTTTATATCGTCCCAAATATGGGAGCAAAAGGGGTATACGTCATGCGAGCGGAGTTACCGGGACCAACGACAGGTAAGCTTGAATCTAGGGTCTCTTCATCGATTTATATCTTATACTTTATTTATCTATTTCTAACGGTCGTATTCGCGGTCTTACTTTGGATGGCCGGTGTACCATGGTTTGAATCCATGCTACTGTCTATGGGTACGGCCGGAACAGGGGGCTTTAACATCTATCCTAGCTCCATCGCTCATTACGATTCAAGGGCTGTTGAAACGATTTTGTTGGTCGCCATGTTTACCTTTGGTTTAAATTTCAACTTCTTCTACCTTGCTTACGAAAGGCGTTGGAAGGAAATCCTTAAAGACGAAGAGTTGAAATGGTATATTTATATCATTTTAGGGGCCTTAGCCATTATTTCCTTTGCCTTAATCCCTTATTACGATAACTTCTTCCGTATGATACACGATGTGCTCTTTAATATCGTGTCCATCATGTCAACTACTGCTTATACCACCGTAGATATCTTGCAATGGCCGACAGCTGCCCATACCACCATTCTATTGTTGATGTTTGTCGGTGGCATGTCAGGGTCTACAGCGTCCGGTCTTAAAGTTATCCGTATAGGCATTTATTTGCGGTCTATTAAACGTGAAATCCAGCATTTACTTGCACCAAATAGGGTGATTCCTATGACCTATAACGGCAAACGTATCGAGAAAAATGTCCACTACGGAATTGTTTACTATCTGATGACCTATCTAGCCGTATTCGTTTTAATCCTGGTGGTCCTGTCATTTGATGCACAGAATTTTTCATCCGCATTCTCAGCGACTATTGCCACTATCTCAAATATCGGTGGCTCCCTTGATTTACTAGGGCCGTCACAAGATTATGCGTCCTTGTCTGATTTTTCAAAAATCGTCATGTCAGTAGGGATGATTATCGGCCGTCTAGAAATTTATCCAGTGGTCATTTTATTATCCAGATCCACTTGGCGAAAATTCTAACCACCACTTGTATATACAATTTTGTTTTAATCTGGTTAAAACAAACGGGGTTGCGCTATTTAAGCGCATCCCTTTTTTATAGGTTTATCGCCACTTTTGGGACTTGACGTCAATTTTTTGCAATGCACATTTGTATTTTTATTGACCAATCTCTAGCATTTTTTATTTACATAGCGTATACTCACTTTGTAATGAAAGCGCTTATTTAGCAATTTTTTATTAAGTAGGAGGAATTATAATGAGTGAACAAGAAAAATATATCATGGCGATTGACCAAGGGACAACTTCATCACGTGCAGTAATCTACAACCATAAGGCCGAACCTATTGCTTCAAGTCAGAAAGAGTTTGAGCAAATTTTCCCTAAATCTGGTTGGGTAGAACACAATGCGATTGAAATTTGGAACTCAGTACAGGCAGTAATCGCTGGTGCATTTATTGATGGTGGTTTACGTCCTGATCAAATCGCTGGTATTGGTATCACTAATCAACGTGAAACCACAGTTGTATGGGAAAAGGATACCGGTCGACCAATATATAATGCAATTGTTTGGCAGTCTCGTCAGTCCGCGCCAATTAGTGATAACTTAATTGAGCAAGGGTTAAAAGACAAAATTCAACAACATACTGGTCTAGTGGTTGACGCTTATTTCTCTGCTACTAAGATTCGTTGGATTTTAGACCACGTTGAAGGTGCCCAAGAGCGTGCTGAAAAAGGTGAATTGCTATTTGGTACAATCGATACTTGGTTGCTTTGGAAATTAACTAATGGAGAAGTTCACGCTACTGACTACTCAAATGCTTCTCGTACGATGCTAATGAACATTGAAAAGCTGGAGTGGGACGATGAAATGTTAGCTATGTTAGACATTCCAAAAGCCATGATGCCAGAAATTCGCTCAAACTCAGAGGTTTACGGACATACTGTTGGCTTCCATTTCTATGGCTACGAAGTACCAATTTCTGGTATGGTAGGGGACCAACAAGGGGCATTATTTGGTCAATTAGCAACTGAAGAGGGTACAGTGAAATCAACTTACGGTACTGGTGCCTTCATTGTCATGAATGCTGGTAGTGAGTTAAAATTATCTCAAAATAACCTTTTAACAACAGTAGGTTTCGTGATTGGTGACAAGGTAACTTACGCCTTAGAAGGGTCTGTATTCGTGGCTGGTTCAGCTATTCAATGGATCCGCGATGGTTTAGAGTTAATTGATAACGCTTCTGAAACTGAAGCTTTAGCTAACCAATCTACAAATGAAGATGAGGTATACTTAGTTCCAGCCTTTACTGGTTTAGGTGCACCATACTGGGATTCTGATGCACGTGGTGGTGCCTTTGGTATCACACGCGGGACAACAAAAGCTGACTTTGTAAAAGCGACTTTACAATCAATTGCATACCAAGTTCGCGACATTACTGATACAATGAATAAGGATACTGGTATCGATATTCCATTGCTAAAAGTTGATGGTGGCGCAGCGATGAATGGTTACTTGATGCAGTTCCAATCAGACATTACTGGTATTGAGATTGCTCGTGCTGCTAACCTTGAGACAACAGCCTTAGGTGCTGCTTATCTAGCTGGTTTAGCTGTTGGTTACTGGAAAGACATTGATGAATTGAAATCGTTTACTCAACCAGGACAAACTTTCGAACCTAAGATGAACAATTCACATAAAGAAGATTTATATGCGGGTTGGACTAACGCAGTCCGTGCAACACGTGCTTACTCACAATACTTTAAAGAAGAAGCAAACGACTAATACATAGGAGGTATAGTTTAAATGTCTAAATTATCATTTAAGTATAGAAAAGAAACAGTCGAACAATTAAAAGAAAACCAATATGATTTATTCATTATTGGAGGCGGTATCACAGGTGCAGGTGTAGCGATTCAAGCCGCTGCATCAGGCCTAAAAACGGCCTTAGTGGACATGCAAGACTTCTCTGAAGGAACTTCAAGTCGTTCAACTAAATTAGTACACGGTGGTATCCGTTACTTGAAAAACTTCGACCTAGAAGTGGTTTCAGATACAGTAACTGAGCGTGCAACTGTACATAACATTGCACCACATATCCCGCAACCAGATCCAATGTTAATGCCTTTATATGACGAACCAAAAGTGACTTTCAATCCATTACGCTTACAAATCGCTATGGATATCTATGACTCACTAGCTGGTGTAAAAGATTCACAATACGCCAACGAAATGTTGTCTAAAGATGAAGTATTGAGCCGTCAACCAGACTTAATGGCTGAAGGTTTAATCGGTGGTGGTAAATACCTAGATTTCAACAACAATGACTCACGTTTAGTGATTGAAAATATCAAACAAGCAAATGATGATGGCGCTGATTTATTAAGCCACGCAAAGGTTGTTGGTTTCGAATATGAAAATGACAAAATAGTTGCTGTTAAAGTTGAAGATTTACTATCTGGTGAGACATTTACAGTGAAATCTCATGTTGTGATTAACACGACTGGTCCTTGGTCAGATACAATCCGTCAATTAGACGGGTCTGATAAGAAACCAGCGCAAATGCGTCCAACAAAAGGTGTGCATTTTGTCGTAGATAAATCTAAATTAACAGTATCGCAACCAATTTACTTTGATACAGGCGAACAAGATGGCCGTATGGTCTTTGTTTTACCTCGTGAAAATAAAACCTACTTTGGTACAACAGATACTGACTACACAGGTGACTTTGAACACCCAACAGTGACTCAAGAAGACGTTGATTACCTATTACGTGTTGTTAACCACCGCTTCCCAAATGCCAACTTATCTATCAATGATATTGAAGCTTCCTGGGCAGGCTTACGTCCCTTAATCGATTCTAATAACGCCTCTGACTACAATGGTGGTGACGCTGGTCGTTTATCAGAACGTACATTTGACGAATTAGTGGCTTTATTCGATGACTACAGCAAAGATAAAGTTGAACGTAGTACTGTTGAAGATAAGTTGCAAGATTTAGGTTCTAATACATCAGAACGTGGTGATGGCAGTCCATCAAGCGTATCTCGAGGATCTGATTTATCAGTAGCTCCATCAGGTCTATTCACTCTTGCTGGTGGTAAAATTACTGACTACCGAAAAATGGCTAAAGGGGCAATGGAAAGAATTATACCTGTTGTAACTGACATCACAGGTAAATCTTACGAATTGGTTCAGTCATCAACTTACCCTATATCTGGTGGTCAATTTGATCCAAATAGCTATGAAACTGCTATGGAAAAATTTGCAAATGTGGGAGTAGCTCGTGGTTTAACTTATGGTCAATCACTTAATTTAGCTAAGTTATATGGTTCAAATATGAACCGTGTGATTTCATACCTACCAGTAGCCAAAGAATATGCAGCTAAATATGACTATCCAGTTGATATTGCTGTCAGTCTAATTTATGCCTTAGAGGAAGAAGGGGTATACACACCATTAGACTTCTTCGCTCGTCGTACAACCTTCATGCTGTTCCAACATGACAAAATGCTTGCAGTTAAAGAGGCGGTTAGCCAAACGATTGTCGATTACTTTGGTTTAGATCAAGCCACTGCGGATCAACAGAAAACAGCACTAGATGAAGAAATTGCTAAGGCTGAATTACAGTACTTAAAATAATTTATATTTTATTGCAAATATTCTATAAATAATATATTATTATTAATAAAAACACAGGAGGTTTTAATATGGATGGATTTATTGGTGAATTAATTGGTACTTTTTTACTGATCTTATTAGGGTGTGGGGTTAATGCTGGTGTAAACTTAAACAAATCGAATTCCAAAGAAAGTGGATGGATTGTCATTACTATGGGTTGGGCTTTAGCCGTTACAATCGGTGTATACGCTTCTGGTTTCTTATCAGCGGCCCACTTAAACCCAGCCGTTACAATCGCATTTGCCGTAAATGGTTCATTTGCTTGGGCTGAAGTTGTGCCTTATATCGCTGGTCAAATGATTGGGGCAATTTTAGGTGCTGTGACAGTTTGGTTAGCTTACCACGAGCAATTTGAAGCAACTAACGAAGAAGGTTCAATCTTAGGTACCTTCGCAACTGGTCCGCAAGTTGAAAGTCCTGTATGGAACTTGATGACTGAAATCATCGGTACTGCAGTATTAGTGATCGGTGTTATGGCCTTAGGTGCAAACCAAATTTCAGACGGTTTAAACCCGATGATTGTTGGTATCATAGTAGGGGCGGTAGGTCTATCACTAGGTGGTCCTACAGGATACGCCATCAACCCAGCACGTGACTTAGGCCCTCGTATTGCCCATGCCTTCTTACCAATTTCAGGTAAGGGTGGTTCTAACTGGGGCTACGCTTGGGTTCCAATTGTAGGTCCTATCATTGGTGCAATCATTGCAGCCTTAGTATATAACTTGGTATTATAATAAAATTTCAAGTATAGAAAAAATCCAGAACGTTTGTTCTGGATTTTTTGTTTGGTTATTTTTACATTTTAATCAAGAGGGCGAATGTCTTTTTCCAGGTAGACGACGTCTAGCCATTGATCGAATTTGTAGCCCATGTTCTTACAGACACCGAATTGTTCAAAGCCGTGTTTCTTGTGGAATTTTAACGATGATTCGTTGGTTCCTGTGACTTGTGACACGAGTTTATAGATATCAGGGTAATTGTCGATGACTTCTTGTTCTAGCGCTTGATATAAGCGACTACCAATGCCTTTAGCCTTAACATGAGCATCTAGATAGATAGAAATCTCTTTAGAAGGTCGGTAGCCTTCATAGGCACCAGCGTCAGAGGTGTAAGCAAAACCGATGACTTGGCCCTCATAATCAGCCACTAGAAAGGGATTGATCCCAATACGTTCAGTAATTTGTTGTTCCTTTAAGGAAACGTCAGTTAGGGCGATTCTAAAAGAAATGGTAGTATTTTGAATGTAATAATTGTAGATAGCCGTTAACTGAGCTGCATCAGCAAGTTCAGCAGGACGGATGAGCACTTGATCATTTTCTATAGTATCTATAGTCGTTTCAGTATAAGATAAAGGGTCTGTCATAAAAAGATCTTCCTAACTTTTTTAGTTTAATACCATCATATCACTAGAGATTAAATGAGGCTAATACAAAATATTGTCAACGGATGATAGGTAGAACACATCATAAATTGGACATAGAGATTTGGTATTTAAAATGCATGTTACTTTAAATAATATATGTTATGTAAACTAAAATATGTAAACAAATATCTACAGGGATACTCATGGCTACACAGACGATTTCTGACGCATTTTAGCTTTGTTTATATGGATCACTGTCATAGACTGTTTTAGATTTACCATCAGCTTTCCAACAAAGCATGTTTTTATTTTTGTGCTATTCACTTCAATTACGATACTTTATAGCGTTAAAGTTCTCGATTTAATTGATTTTCAGCAATTCTAATCAACTTCTTTATCTATTCGGTGCTATCAATCTATGATTTAGAACGTATGTTTGGTATACTTATTTGTAGTATTTGAAGGAGTTTTATATATGGACAATTACTTTGATAAGGAATCTTTCTACGAACTATACGCCGACTATCTATCACAGAAGCAATCCAGCACTAAGGAAAGCTATTTGAAGAATATCAAACCATTCTTTATTTATCTGGAAAAACAAGCGATCGTGCATCCAACTTATCATGACATTGAACGCTATTTTGATGATTTAATCAATCATCCAAGTAAGACCTATATCTTAATCAATGATATAGATTATGATGAGGTCTCTGAGGAGCAACGTCGTGCACTGGACCAGTTTCGCTATAAAGATCGGACCATTAAGTCATACCGTAACATGCTCAACCAGTTCTTTAAATGGTTAGAACGGGAAAATCTATATGAGAATATTGTGGCTAGAGCCAATAATAATATCCCTGTACCACACGGACACGCTAAGGATGCACTAGATATTGAGGACGTTGAAAAGTTGCTAGATTACCTTAAATCAACCACTGATACACTAATCGGCAAACGTAATTATGCACTTATATTACTTGCTGTCACTACTGGGTTAAGGACCATTGAACTCAGTAGAGCCAATTTTGAAGACGTGCAACGCCGCGGTTTGAACACTGTAATCTATGTACAAGGTAAAGGTCGCCGTGAAAAAGATGAATTCGTCATAATTCCCCGTAAAACCAAGGAAGTTGTAAGAGATTATACACGCTTCCGTGAGGACCAAGGTATCATGATTAATACCGACTTAGCGCCATTATTTGCTTCACACGGTAATCGTAATAAAAGTGGTCGTATGTCAGCTCGGTCAATTTCTAGAGTGATCGCGAATGCTTATGAAGCTGTTGGGATTCATTCATCTAAAATTACGCCACATTCACTGAGACATACCGCTGCAACCTTAAGTTTAATTAACGGCGGTAACTTACGGGAAACGCAAAAATTGCTACGACATTCTAGTGTTCGAACGACCGAAATCTATGCCCAAGATTTAAATGAAGACTTGAATACTTCTAGTCAGTTGATTGAAGATCTTATTGACCAATCAAGAATTCTCAAAGATTTAGAAGATAAAAGTAAAGATAACAATTTGCGAAATCCCTAATCAGTAACCACAAAAGCCCCCCTCTCTTAATAATAGAATTGGGGGGCACTTACTGAAGATATTGAATAAATGATGGAATGACTTTTTATAAATAGCTAGGGCATACGTTTGCTATTTTAATTCCTCTTCTATGTCCGCTAAGGGTAATTAGCAGACATAGAAAGTATATTCATTTGCTATATTCTTTGTTTATATTTTCGCTAATAAGTCGCCTAGATATTCAGCTAGTGCTAACATGCCAAATTTTTGTGCAACTTCTTCTGCGTCTGCATTATAATTTGTATTGGTGTTAACGTCGTAAGCCCATTTTTGTCCATCTGCCGTTACAATAAATTCTACTGCTGCTACCTGGATATTTTCTGCTTTTAGGAAGCTTTCAATTTTATGAATTTCTTCTTTGCTTAATACCCCCTCAACAATTTGGAATTTATCTGGTGTAGATTGGACCTGCCCTTCACTTGGAATTTGGCAATTATCTGCTGGGCACAATTCAAAACCATCTGAAGAATCGATGCTGACAACATAATGAAATTTACCACCAATAAATTCTGACCGGTACACCCTACCATTTACTGGCTTAACGTAGGCTTGAAGTAAACTAATCCCATCAACTGAATCTTCAAAAAAATCACTATTAACATAGTCTTCTAGCTCTTCAATTCGGTCAAATAGGTTTACCCCAAGCCCTTTACCTGCCCGGTTGTGTTTAATAATAAATGGGAAAGTATCGAGTTTTTTAGCTGCTTGGATAATTTCTTCTTTACCAACTGCAGCAATCGTTTTAGGCGTTTGGATACCTGCTTTTTGTAAGGCTAAATACTGCTTAATCTTGCTGACTTCAAGTTCAATTGCGCGACTACCGTTCACCACTGTGGCCTGATGGCTTTCTAACCATGGTAAAACTTGACTAGTTAATTCAGGTGCATAGCGGTGGTCTCTTGTGTGTGACGAAGCAGAAATCCGATTATAGAAAACGCCTACTGGTGGTGTCTCTTGAATGTCCACTATCCCTGTGTCTAGAAACCAAGTGTCATAAGGAATAGACAGTTGGTCTAGTCGTTTAGTTAAATGTTTTGTCCAATCATCGTTTTCGTGGATGATATATACTTTCTTATCGGTCAAATTTTTGCGCCTTCTTTCTTTTTAATTTTAGTGAATTCTGACAATTGTGCGTCTTCTGTTTTGGCAATAATAGTCGCTGCTAAAGCATTTCCAACCACATTTAAGGCTGTTCTACCTGCATTTGCGAAGAAATCAATGGATACCAGTAAGGCAACTGCTTCAGATGGTAAGCCTAATTGGTTTGCCGTAGCAAGAAGCACGACAATGGCCCCTGATGGTACTGTAGCGATTGTTTTAGTAATAAAAGTAAGAAATACTACTAAAACGACAAAATCAGAAATTGTTAATGAAGCATCATATATGTTCATTATAAAGGAAATAGCCAAAGATACATAGATAGCTGCACCACCTAGATTTAGTGTGTAGCCTAGGCTCGTTACGCCAGATGAGATCACTTTTGGGACTTTATTTTCTTCTAAACGTTCGATAAGTGAAGGTAATACCACGCTTGAACCGCCTGTAAAAAAGGCGATAAAACTCAAGTCAGAGATGGATTTAAATAATGAAATATAGGATACCCCGAAACAGTAAGCAATGATGGGATAGATTACTAAGGCGGCTGTTAGGTATGCGATGTATAGCCAAAATAGGAAACTGAATACAGAAGAAATACCTGAAATTCCATATATTGCAACGTCATAGGCTAGGAATCCGAAAACCCCGATTGGTGCAAATTGTATGGCATAGTCAACCATTTTAAAGATGGCCGTTTTCCAAGAATTAAAGAAAGCGATAACTGGCTTTGCTTCATCACCAATTGCGATTAGGCCTATACCGAGGAAAATAGCAAAGAAAATGATTGGCAATAAGCTACCATCAGCTAAAGTTTGAAAGATATTGCTTGGGATAATACTCAAGACGAAATCTTGTAAGTTAATCCCAGTCGCAATCCCATCAAGTGATTCGGTAGAGATTTCACCAAGTGCTACATCACCACCAACATTCACTAGTCTACCAAATACCAAGGTCAAGCCGATCAAAAAGGTGGTTACGAGGAAAAAGTAGCCAATTGCCTTAAAGATGACCTTCCCTAGTTGATTCCCACCACCGATTTCTACCACTGATAAGACAATTAATGGGAAAACGAGTGGCACGACGAGCATTTGGATGAGGTTCATAAAGAGTTCCCCCAGAATACCAAAATGACCACTGATGCCTGGGAAAAAGTACCCAACGGCGATACCTAAAATGGCAACTATGAGTATCTGTACCAATAAATTAGGTTTTTTAAACATACATATTCCTCCAATCATTTATCAAGACCTACTTTAGTTTGTTAGCAATAGGTCTCTAATAGCTTGTCTCGTAGTATAGCACTCAAGATTTTATAGTAAATAATCGAATATCGGTCATTATTGGTCTAAAATTGAAACATATTAATTACCGAACAGATGTGATGTAGTGCATACATTGTGAAGTATGGCGGAAATAAAGACAATTTTTATAAATTTCCTAAATAACGGATATTTTAATCGTTTTAGTTTCTGTAATATTGGCAATTAAATATAATTTCCGTTATAATGGATATCAAGGAGGTGCCTCATGTCTAAAAACTATATAGCGATTATCGGTGACTTAATTGATTCAAAAAAATCAGCTGACCGAGAAAGCTTACAAGAAAACTTATTAGAAAGTTTTGCTACAATTAACCAAAACTACGGTGCCATCATCGCTTCAAAATTAACGATAACCTTAGGTGATGAATTTCAAGTGTTGATTAAACCTCATCACCAAGTGTTTCAAATGATAGATGACATCCAACGACTCATTCCCCACCCCATTCGCTTTGGGATTGGTTACGGGTCAATAGCCACAGAGATTGATCCTGAAGTCAGTATAGGCGCAGATGGCCCTGCATACTGGCACGCTAGAAGCGCCATTGAATCAGTCAAGCAACACGATTACAGCGGTAATTTACGTCAAGTCTTTACTGGTCTAGAGGGAAAAGATGACACCATCAATACCCTGCTCTTACTGACGGATACTATCCGGTCAAGTTGGACTAAAACCCAGCTATATGTCTTCAATGGACTTTTAGAGACGGGGATTTACCAGCAATCATTTAATCAAAAAGCACTTGCTAAAAAATTAGAATTATCACCCTCAGCTTTAAGTAAACGACTAAATTCAGCCAATATTAAAATCTATCTAGCTGGAAAAGAACAGCTGGCACGTTTCATTCAGGAGGTCGATGATACTGATTCATAATGCCATCACACTCGTATTATTAATTGCCCACTTTCTAGGTGATTACCATTTTCAAAGTGAGAAACTGTCAGAAGCCAAGAGAAAGAGTCACGCCGCTCTTGCTAGACACCTAGCTATCCATGGATTACTTTTGTTTATATCATGGTTACTCACTTGGCAGTCGAATATGATTCTCTTATTTTCAGCTGTATGGCTAGGACATATCATCATTGATTTACTGAAGGTGACCCTACAGCGGAAGTGGATATTCCAGGCAGAACCGATTCCTTATATTTATCTGATTGATCAATTGCTACATATTTCATTATTTTACTAAACGCTTGTACAAACGAAATGAAGTGGTCTACGCAACCAATACAGAAGCCCGCTATTTTCTCTTTGTATTAACTGGTAAAGTAAAGATCTTTAGATTATCAGAGTTGGGAAACGAACAAATCATCCGGATGATTGCACCGATGGAATTTACTGGTGAACTAGCCCTATTTGAAGGTATCCGCAAGGCGCATGCCGTAGCTATGGTTAAAAGTGAAATTTACCTGATTGAAAATCAACAATTTAAACAACTGCTGGTGGACTACCCGCAATTATCCCTTAAGATGATTGAAGCCCTGTCTCAGCGCCTACACGCTTCAGAAGAGCAATCCATGTTGTTATCTACTTGTACCGCAAAAGACCGGTTATTCAATTTCATTTGTAAGGAAGCCGAGTTGGTGAATGGCCACCAAATATTCTATCACGAGGAAACGAAGCGGTTTTTAGCAGGATTTTTAGGCATGTCATCTGAAACACTTAGCCGGTCCCTGCATCAATTAGCTGATGAAGGCAAGATTAAAGAACGGCATAACCATCAGATTGAAGTCTTTTGTTGAGAAGTATTGAGTTAAATTCAACTTCATAAACGTCTATAAGCATCGAACCTTCACTTTAGTTGGAAAGGTTCGATGCTTTTTGCAAGTAGATGCTATTCGCTACTTCAGCAGTTTGTTGTTCAGCACCTGAAAAATAACCAATTTGTGTTAGTAAAGCACCGGCTAAGAAACCAGCAATCGCTTGACCTACTTTGCGTGTAAATGAGTAAACTGAGTAGATTGTACCATCTTTACGTGTACCACGTTTGAAGTAGAAGTCATCAATAACGTCTGTTACGTAAGCGTGCATTGATATAGTGTAGTAACCCATAACTATACCCGCAACGATAAGTAAGATGGCAAATACTAATGGATTTTGAATGCTTAATACGAAAGCAAGGACATAGATGAAGCCTGCACCGATTAGTGCGAATGATCCGGCTTCTTTTTTACCAAATTTTTTCGTAATTGAACTTACAAATGATGCGATGAATAAGGCACTAAAAGTCATACCTGCAGTGGCAATTGTTGCTAAAAATTGGGCAAAATAAAAAGAGTAAGTGAGCTTTGACACTCAATTACCCTTTTCTTCTATAGTGATTTCGATTTATCGTTTCACATTATTGATTGGCTTTACCATTTTCGTAGAATAACACTTGCTCATCTGCTGGTACCATTGACCCACCAGTTGCCCATGCGATATGGGTCATGTTAGCTACTTTATCTGTTAAGTTCTTATGATGCAGATAGTTTTGCCCTGCTTCAGTAGTGAAGAGTCTTTGTGGACCAACTAATCCTGCTGTGGCTGCTGGCTCTACAAAAATATCTTCTACATCTTTCAGTGTTGTTAATAGGCGATTAGACTCTTTGTCAGTCAATGTATAACCACCATCAAAGATACCTGACATTAATTTAGCCACGATTTGAGAGGTTCTAGGTACTGCTAGACCGTCCATAACGGTTAAGCCATCAATCCCAAAGTCATAGACTGAGATATCTGCAAATTTCTTAGAGATTAATCCTAGTAACATAGATGGTACATGAGTTGGTTGAGCAAAGAAGCAGTGAACATGATCCCCGTAAATTTGTTTCAAACCATAAGTAATACCACCTGGACTACCACCCACACCACATGGTAGATACACCATAAGTGGATGGTCTTCATCGACAACGATTCCTTGATCAGCTAACTGTTTTTCTAGTCTTGACGCTGCAGTTGTATAACCTAAGAACAATTGAATTGAATGTTCGTCATCAATAAAATAAGCATAGGGATCTGATTGAGCTGATTGACGCCCTTGGTCTACGGCTTCTGTGAAGTTGGTCTTATGTTCGATTACTTGGACACCGTGACTTCTTAAGTAGTCTTTCTTCCATTGTTTGGCTTCATGAGACATATGGACTTGGACTTTGAAGCCGATTTTGGCAGACATCACACCTGAAGAAATCCCTAAGTTACCTGTAGTCCCAACAACTACAGTGTACTGTTTAAAGAAATCTTGGAATGTCTTAGTCGCAAATTTCGAATAGTCATCGTCATAACCTGATAATAATTTCTCTTCAAAGGCTAATGCTTCAGCGTGACGTAAGACTTCATAAATAGCACCGCGAGCCTTAATGGTACCGGCAATCGGTAATAAGTCATCTCGTTTTAGGAGCATTTGACCCGGAAACGAAAAATCATAATTGGTTTCTAACGCTGTCTTGAATTGGTCAATGTCAGAAATTGGTGATTCAATCAGACCATCTAAAGCAACCGTATCTTCGAAGACGGATTTGATAAATGGTGCAAATCTTTTTAATCGAGCTTCTGCGTCTTTAATCTCTAGGACTGATACATCCAGCTGCCCCTTTAAATTCTTGAAAGGTACATGGCTATCATTCTCCCAGAAAACCGGTTTACGGTCACGAATATCACCTAATGTTCTTTGATTCACTTGTTCTCTTGTTTCATATATAGATTCTGTTGACATATCTATCCACCCTTCATATTATTCATTTTGTATAATGCACAATTTTCAACTCGAAAATTATAACGATATTTTCCACGTTCGTCAATAAATCCAGATAGTTTAGACAATCCTCATTTGGAATTGCTTTTGATTTGGTCCTTATTTATAATGGATTAGACGAAGTAGTGATGTTTAATTCAATATCATGAAAAATAAATATCTTAGATAAAGCGGACTGTTGGGACAAGCTAGCCAGTATATTGACTTAGCCGTTGTCCGTCTCCCAATATAACATTTTAAACTTACAAAAAATCACAAAATTAAATGATCCACTAAAGGAGAAAGACATGTTAGAAAACGAACGTATTGAGATTGACCGCCTTGACCGAGAAATCGTGAAATTATTTGAAGAGAGAACGAAATTGGTTGAAAAGGTAGCTGAAGTTAAGCTAGCCAATAATAAAGATATTTTGGATGCTGGTCGTGAAGCGTTAGTCATTGAGAGAGTTCAAGGCTACTTAGAAAACCCTGAACTAAAAGAAGAATTAGCTGATTTATATACTGAAATCATGCGTATTTCTCGCGGTCATCAGCAAACCTGGATGGCCAAACAAGCAGAAAAATAATCGTAAAATAAAAACGGCAACTTTCATAATGAGCTGGAGTTGCCGTTTTTGTTTTATTTTAAAATCAATTCTTTTAACCAAGCTTCTGCCAAAGGTATCCATTGCGCGGCAGTTTTATTCACTTGATTGGGCGTGGTTGCAGAAAGCTCGTTAGCCACTGAAAGGCCGTGTGGTCCTTCTTGGAAGATATGCATTTCAAACGGAATTTGATTTTCTTCTAATGCTAAGGCTAGTGATAAGGAATCACGTACATTAACAACATCATCTTCACGTGTTGCCCAAATAAAAGTTGGTGCAGTATGTTCATTCACAGTAGCTGGGACAGAATAACGTTCAATTTCTGCTTCACTAGGTAGTGGTTTTCCAAAGCAAGCTAAAGATATAGCTGTTGCATAGGCCTTGATATTTGGGTCAGGATTGGCAATGTTTTGGTGATAATAATAGGCAATATCAGTTAGGGCGTAGGCAGAAATATTAAATGCTGGTTTCAAGGCTTTGCCCTTCAAATTTGTTGCATTTTGAATCACATCTTCATGCCATACATTACTGTACATCCCGGTATTGTGACCACCAGCAGAAAATCCTGCTAGGCCAATCTTATCAGTATCAATGCGCCACTCAGTCGCATGTTGATGCAAAATTTCAAATGCCTTAGCAGTTTCTTGTAGCGCATGGGGGAAAATAACATCAGGTTTAACCGGAAATTGCCCTTCTGCAATGATTTCTGCAGTTGTTTTCCCTTGCCCATAGACCGAATATCGCAAGACAAATGCGTGAAAGCCCATAGCATTAAATGCCAATGCCACTGGTTCAGCTTCTCTATCTGAACAGTACATATATGAACCACCGGGACAGATAATCACGGCCGGTCGTTCAATATTCACATTACTTGTGCGGATTGGATCAATCACGTAGCTAGTTAAGGTCACATCATCACGATCATTATATAGCTTTATTACTTCTTTTTGCATCAGACGTTCTCTCCTCTAAATTTCATTAATGCCATTATAGCATTTGATTTTCATTAGAGAAAAAGAAAACCCCCGTCTCCAAATAGCAAGAAACGGGGGCATGAAAAGTTTAAGAAACGATACCTACCGATTGAATAAATCGATTAAAGCCATCTTTTCCTGCTGGTGTATCTTTATACACACCAGCATCTTCTAAGACGCGTACAAAAACATTTGCAATTTCATCTTTTAAAATAGTATGCACTGTATCTGGAGTAAAAGTATGGTGATAATTTTGCTTTAATTCTTGTGCCCATGTTAAATGGTAAGCTGCAATATTATTTTCTTTATCTAATAGATAGTCAGCAACTGCCGAGATTTCATCTTTTAAGCGTGGTGGTAATATAGCTAAGCCCATTACTTCAATTAAACCGATATTTTCCTGTTTAATATGTTGCACATCTTGATGTGGATGATAAACGCCATCTGGATATTGTGATGAAGTATGATTATCACGTAAAACCAAATCTAGTTCGAATTTGTCCCCATTTTTGCGGGCGATAGGTGTAATTGTATGATGAGCTTCGTCCCCTGTATATGCAATTACATCTAGATTTGGATCTTCATATGTTTGCCAAGCCAGTCGGATTTTATCGGCCAGGGTCACCAAATCTCCCCGCTCTTTTCCTTGTAGACTTATCACAGACATGGGCCATTTGACAATCCCAGCTTGGATGTTTGGGTAACCTTCAAACGTGAATTGACTTTCAAAGGGCGCCTTAGCCATAGGGAAATCATGACGTCCCGTTTGATAATGATTATGCGTTAGAATTGAACCTCCTACAATCGGCAAATCGGCATTAGATCCAGCAAAATATCCAGGAAAAATAGCTACAATGTCTAATAATTGTTCAAATGTTTGTTTTGAAATGACCATGGGGACATGCTGTGTGTTTAATACAATACTATGCTCATTGAAATAGGCATATGGTGAATATTGGAACCCCTAATTGAAGACGAATAATTCTGTGGTTAGCGCGCGCCGGATGGTTGATTCTGCCTTGATATCCTTCATTTTCCATGCATAGCTGGCAAAGAGGATAACTAGAAGATTGCGCTTTTTTGGCGGCAGCGATTGCCTTGGGATCTTTTTCAGGTTTTGATAGGTTAATGGTAATTTCCACTGGTCCATAGGCCGTTTGACTTGTATACGCAATGTTCTTAGCAATGGCCCCTACTTTAATATAGTCATTACGTTGACTCAGCGCATAAAATTCCTGGATGGCCTCTTCTGGAGAAATTTGATAGGTATCCCAAAAGTGTTGATTTAAAACACTAGGGGCTGGCGTGATAAAATCCATTAATGCAGCGCCTAAAGTATCTCGCTCTTCTGTTAAATCCCCTACTTTTCCGTTGTCAACAGCAACATCTACTAAGGCATCACGTAAGGAAATAAGGGTGGTTCTAGTTGTTTCTTGATTGGCACCTGCCTCACCAGTTAATGCTAAGATTCGATTGCGTAAATAAAAATGATCGTCTATTGTATAATCACTATTTTCAATAACCTGTGTAACAAAGGCATCAATTAGTTTTGCCATGTCATCATCTCCTTGTTAGTACACGCGCGCCACTTGAGATTTCTGCGATATAAAATTGTGGTGGATAGCCGATTGTTTCAGTATATACACACCCTATTTGCTCTTTAAAAGCATCCACCTTGTCTTTTGCGACGATGGCAATGCCACATCCTCCAAAGCCTGCGCCCGTCATACGCGCGCCTAATACCCCCTCCTGTGCCCATGCTGTATGGACCAAGGTATCTAGCTCGATTCCGGTAACTTCATAATCGTGTTCTAATGATACATGGGAGGCATTCATTAAGCGACCAAATGCTAATAGATCCCCAGTTTGCAATGCTTGTCGTGCAAGTGACGTTCGTTGGTTTTCCCAAACATCAAAAGACGACGAATATACCAAAACAGCGACAAAAAATTGCTGTTGTCCAATGGTATAGTGAGCAAGAAGAATTAAATGATTTATATTATTACGCTATTCGGATTGGGATAGAAAAACGTGCCGAAGATTTAACCTATGATATTGTCCGTTATTTCAATAATCAAATTATTCAAATTGCTGATGATATTGCTGGAATTATTGCCATCGGTAAATTTTCTAATCAACAAATTAAACGGTTAGAGTCCTATAATCGCAAATTGGTTTTTGTGGATTCAGATACCTTAAATGCTGGTCATCCCTGTGTGTCAACTGATTTTAATAATGCCGTGATTCAAGTATTAGATTATTTTATGCAGCATGGGTTAACATCAATAGGTATGATTGCCGGTGAAGAGAAAACGACAGATGGTAAGGAACAGTTAATTGATCAACGATTCAGAACTTTCCGAAACTATGCATCTGAACTTGGTGTTTACCATACAAAATATACGTATATTGGTGATTTTTCAGCACAAGCTGGGTATGATTTGATGAAACAGGCCATCACTGAACATGGAGAAGCCCTTCCACAGGCTCTCTTTGTAGCTAATGATACATTAGCTATTGGTGCTTTACGTGCCCTTCAGGAGGCACGTATTGCTGTCCCTGAACGGGTGAGCCTTATTTCATTTAATGATACTCCGTTGACGAAACAGATTTTCCCCGCCCTATCCAGTGTGACCGTTTTTACCGAGGAAATGGGTCGAATTGCTGTGGATACCCTGAATCGTCAATTGATAAACCCGGAAGTAGTACCTACTATGACTAGACTTGCCACTCGGTTAACAATACGTGATTCTAGTGTATAAATATCAAAAAAAGGTAACCACAAACGATTGCGGTTACCCTTTTTGATATTATTTTTTTATTTTGTCAGCTTAACACAAAATGCATCCCAAGCATCCAAGGTAATTTGTTGTAAATCGGTTGGCACCACATGATTGCTGATAATAATTGTTTCATATGTACCATTAAAACTAAATGTTTGTGCTACATCAGATACATTCACGACTACTAAGTATGCTTCACTTGGTGTTCTTCGGATGTAGGCAAATACTTTATCGCTAGTATCTAATAGCTCAAAATCGCCATCGATTAACCAGTCTGCAGTTTGGCGTAATTGAACCAATTTTTGATAAGTATAAAAAATACTGTTCTGATCAGCTAAGGCGTTTTTGACGTTAATTTCATGATAATTTGGATTTACTGGTAGCCAGGTTGTGTCTCCACTTGAGAATCCGGCATGTTTCGTTTCATCCCACTGCATAGGTGTCCGAGCATTGTCTCGACCAATCATGCGGATACTGTCCATGACTTGTCCCATAGATTGACCATTTGCCGTAGCTTCTCGTGCATAGTTTAAGGATTCAATATCATCAATTTCATCTAAATTGTTAAAAGGATAATTGGTCATTCCTATTTCTTCACCTTGGTAAATATAAGGTGTACCTCGCATCAGATGTAGGAGAATGGCTAATGCCTTGGCTGATTTCACTCGGTTTGGGCCAGTTGAGCCCCAAATAGAAAGGACACGTGGTAAATCATGGTTGTTCCAGAATAAAGAGTTCCAACCTTGACCAAGCCCTAATTCTGTCTGCCATTTATTAAAAATCTTTTTTAATGCAGGTACATCTAGTTCGTCTTCAAAATCCCATTTAGCTGCATCCGGCTTATGTTGCAGACCAATATGCTCGAACTGAAATACCATAGATAGTTCATGACTGTCAGGATTTGAGTATAATTGGGCAATTTCCGGCGTAGCACCCCATGTCTCACCTACAGTTAATAAATCATGTTTACCAAAGGAAGCAGTATTCATTTCCTTGATGTAATCGTGTAATTTAGGGCCATTATTGACAATCCCTTGATCAGGAACTTTACCAATCATGTCTATAACATCCATACGGAACCCACCGATACCTTTATCGATCCAAAAGTTCATCATATCATAAATTTTTTGACGTAAAGAGGCGTTCTCCCAGTTTAAATCAGGTTGCCTTTTGCTGAAGAAGTGCAGGTAATATTGACCAGATGCTTCATCTTTTTCCCATGCTGAGCCACTAAATATTGAGGTTAGGTCATTGGGTTCGTCACGCCAAATATAATAATCACGTTCTGGGCTTGTCGGATTGTCGCGGGCTTCCACGAACCAGGCATGTTCATCTGATGTATGGTTTACGACGAGGTCCATGATAATACGAATACCACGTTGATTGGCTTCGGCTAGTAACAAATCCATATCATTCATGTCACCAAACATGTCTGCTATCGCTTCATAATTCGCAATATCATAACCGTTATCGTCCATAGGGCTATCATAAACTGGTGATAACCAGATGGCAGTTATGCCCAATTCTTGCAAGTAGTCTAATTTGCTGGTAATGCCCTTTAAATCCCCAATACCATCGCCATTCGCATCTGCAAAGGATTTAGGATAGATTTGATAGATAGTTGCTTTGTGCCACCAATGTTTTTCCATTTCACGCACTCCTTATGATGTTTTATGTTGTTAAGTCCATTCTACCAGTTTGTGCAAGCGCTTGCATTAATAATATCAAAAATAGCTGGGAAGTTTTGTCCCCAGCTAAGATATGCTTCGCATATTAACGAATTGCTTGTTCTGTTGCCAAGTCGAAGAAATGTCCCTTCGTAATGTTAAAGGTTAGGGCAACTTTGTCACCCGCTTCAAATGTGTCACGAGCAGATACACGTGCAACGTATTCAGCTTGACCTAATTTTAGGTATAACATGGTTTCAGGTCCAAGTAATTCAGAAACGACTATCTCACCTGTCACGGTATCCTCTGGGTAGGCTTCAATGGCAATGTTAGTATCCAAAATATCTTCTGGACGAATACCGAAAATGACTTCTTTACCCAGGTAACCACGGTCACGTAAGATTTTAGCTTGGCCTTCTGGTATAGCAATGTCCAAACCATCTTGAAGTGATAATTGGCATAGCCACACCTTGCCATAAAAGGACAAAGATAGCTGCAAATACGGCGCCACTAGTTGAACCTAGTAGAGACTCTTGTAACCAGCCAATATTCAATGCTTGACCAATAGCCGGTAAACCATAGTTAAATACCTGTTTACAAATTAACGATACGGTCAATCCGGAGAGCACTGCTGAAAAGAAATACTAGGCTCTAAAAAAGGTGCATCCCTTGATTTTTGAATTTAACAACCGGGCAATTAAAAAGGCCCAACCCCAATATTTATTAATTATTTTTTTCATGTGATTTTTCCCCCTAGTCTAGGTCTGCTTTCATTGGATTGAAGAAGGCATTCAGTTCATCCGCTAAAGCTTCTATATCTTGCCTCATTAAGTAGTTGGCTGTTGCGGTGAAGAAATCATCTTCACTCGTCCAATGTTGCGCCATCCATACATAATGTTTGTCAGTGAAGGCTAGTTCATTTAAGGCTTTTAAATGAACACAAAAAGGATCACTTACCATGAGGTAAATGATCCTTTTTGTTAACGTCTAATATGACGTGATTATTTTAAGATAACTTGTTCTTCAGCAGCAATAACTTCTTTTTCTGCAGCTGGTGCTTCAATAGAACCAAATGGCATTTCAGCAACTAATTCCCAAGCTTCAGGTAAATCTAACAATTCACGGATAGCACGGTCAAATCCTTGCTCGTAGCCAATGTTGAAATGTTGTAAGTTTGCACCTAAACCTAATTCAGTTAATGCTAACCAAGCTGTTAATTGCGCATTTGCTGATTCGTGGTTTTTATAAACTGAACGACGTTCTGGGTTACCAGGGATACCTGCTTCAACAGCATCACGGTCTTCGAAGAATAAGATTGTTCCAACTGCTTCACGCGCACCGTCCATGATTGGTGTCATGTAGTTTAAGGTACCTTCGTCTAATACTTGTGTTTGTACACCTTTGATTAAGTCCCAAAGTTTTTGGTTATTTTCACCAGAAACGACAACAACACGAACACCTTGTGAGTTGAAGGCACTTGGTACAGTTGAGATCACTTCTTTTAAAGCGGCAGCTACATCTGAAGCAGTCACATCAGTGTTAGCACCGATAGCGTAGTGAGAACGACGTTTAGTTAATAATTCTTTAAATTGTGACATAAATTAAATACTCCTTTAAATTTCAATTTTTTAAATGACTAGTTCCATTTAGAACTATTTATAGTCTACATGCTTACTTTTTAAAAGTCAATTATCAAGTTCATCAATGTACAATCTTCTACTTTTAAGTTATCAAAAGACTTTATTTAGTACGATTTTGGTACCATATCAGGACAATTTAGATAACGTACTCATTGGCCCCAATATATTCTTTTAGGAATTGCTTGGTTCTCTCTTCTTTTGGATTAGTGAAGATTTCATCCGGCCGTCCAGATTCAACGACCACCCCATCATTCATAAAGACAACCCGGTCTGCCACTTTGCGGGCAAAATTCATTTCGTGCGTCACGATAACAAGTGTTGTGTGTCCTTTTGTCAATTGTTCGATAGTTTCTAGTACCTCATTCACTAATTATGGGTCTAAGGCAGACGTTGGCTCATCTAGTAGAATTGCTTTAAGTTGTACAGCAAGAGCCCGGGCAATACTTACCCGTTGTTGTCCACCTGATAAAGTCACTGGGTACTGGTCTTTTTGTTTCGACAAGCCCACTTGATTCAATAATTTTTCGCCAAATTCAGCAGCTTCATCTTTTTTCATGACATTATTTGAAATTAAAGATAAAGTTACGTTCTCTAATACTGTCTTATTTCTGAACAAGTTATAGTGTTGGAATACCATGGCAGTTTGCTGTCTAAAGTCAAAGGCATCTTGCTTTTTGATATCCGGTGCTGTGACTTTAACCCCGTTGATTTCAATGGTTCCTGATTCAGGTGATTCCAGTAAGTTTAAACTCCGCAAAAAGGTCGATTTCCCTGAACCTGACGGCCCAATAATCGCGACAACTTCCCTTCGTTCACTTGAAAGTCAATCCCCTTCAATACAGTGTTATCACCAAATTTTTTCCCTTCCAAGTCTTCAATCGCTTGGATGTCAGAATCAGCTAGCACACCTAAGGTTGTAATTTATTTGCTCAAGAGTATTGCAATTCATTATTCCATCATCTTTTTGTTATAATTAAAGTAGTAGATAGAAGGAGGTTGCCAAGATGACCAGTCATTATTCTGAAGAATTTACTAGGGATAAACCCTATTCAGTAACAGTCGCCTTTATTAGCCACTTTAACGCCTTACACCAAACCATGAAGAGATTATTAGCGGATGATGATGCTACTTTCTTCCAATGTGTAGAAGAATTGGCCAAAACAAACCAAGTAATCAAACGTAACCATCAATTTTTAGACCAGATTCGCCAGTTACGCAACTTGTTGACCCACCACAAGACAGAGGTTGAAGTAAACCTGGCTTATCCTTCTGAAGAAACCAATCAACAACTCTTTGAAATCAACAAATTACTGACAGAAATACCGTCAACTAGAAAATTTATCAAACCAGTTTTTGCCATTAATATGGATGATAGTCTAGAAAAAGCCTTGACTGATTTACACCACCATCAAGTATCCCAATTACCCGTCTTCAATAAGGAACGCTTGGTATCCGTTATTTCTGCAGAACTCATCACCAAATTTATTGCGGATGAAATTACCAAAAATGCTTGGTTCTATATGGACTTCTCCAAATATCAAGTAAGGCAAATCATCAATCATAGCCATCATAAGAAAATTACCAGTAAACAAATCATCTCACCCGATACCCCAATTTTTGAATTAGATGATTTAATGGTCGACTTGATGCGCAACAACCGAAATGAAGTCTTATTGATTTCGGAAGAAGACGATGTCCGAAAACCTAAAGATATTATTGGAATTGTCACTCAACGGGATATTACGACGATTCTAAACTATTTATAAGATGAGGGTAGACAAAAAAGCTAGCGAAAATTGCCGCTAGCTTTTTGATGTGTGCCTTCTTCAACAAGGACTTATTCAGCTTGATGATCAAATTGCGATTGGTATAGATTGAAGTACTTACCCTCTTTTTCTAATAAACTTTGATGGCTGCCTTGTTCTAAGACATGGCCGTTTTCCATGTATAAGATTTGGTCGGCATTTTCAATCGTTGACAATCGGTGGGCTACGATAAAGGTTGTATGGTTGACCATCATTGCATCAAAGGTTTCTTGAATCGCCTTCTCCGTCATCGTATCAATTGAAGATGTCGCCTCATCCAATATCAACATGTCTGGGTCAGTCAGCATAATGCGCGCAATACAAATTAATTGTTGTTGCCCTTTAGAAATGTTGGCCCCGTTCTCACTTAATTTAAACTGGTAATCTTGGTCCATTTGCATGATCATGTCATGGATCTGGGCTTTTTTAGCCACAGCAACCACTTCTTCCATGGTTGAGTCCGACTTACCGTATGCAATATTATCGAAGATGGTTCCTTCAAAAATCCAAGAATCCTGTAAAACCATCCCAAAGTTTTGTCTTAGATAGCTACGTTGCATATCTAAGGTGTTGACACCGTCAATATAAATACCGCCGGCTACTGGGTCATAAAACCGCATCAGAAGGTTGATAAGGGTCGTTTTCCCAGCCCCAGTAGGACCTACAATGGCCACCGTATCCCCAGCCTTGACTTGGACGTTTAAGTCTTCAATTAAAGGTCGCTGGCTATCGTAATAGAAGGTTAGGTCTTTAAAATCAACTGCACCTTCAACCGTTGTAAGTTCTGCTTGGTCACGTGAAGGCGTTTCTTCCTCAGCCACCATCAGTTCATGGACGCGAGCAGCCGCAGCTAAAGATGTTTGCATTTCATTAATGATAGAAGAAATATCATTAAATGGCTTATTATATTGGTTGGCATAAGTTAAGAATGAAGAGAAAATCCCCACACTCAATTGGCCAGATAATACAGTAAAGGCACCGACTACGCCCACAACAGCATAAACAATGGAGTTTAAAACACGCGACGTTGGGTTAATTAAAGCCCCATAAAATTGTGACCACAGACCTGACTCATGCACTTTTTGGTTAATACTTGTAAATTGTTCAATGGCGTCATCTTCAAAGGTAAAGGCACGGACAATCATTTGCCCTTGAGCCATTTCATCTACGTATCCACCGAGTTTGCCACGTAAATTGACCTGTTCAGTAAAGCGGTGGTAGGTTCTAGTGGCAATAATATATGATACAACCACAGAAATGGGTGTCAAAATAATGACGATCAGTCCGATTTTAACGTCTAGGGATAACATCATCACGATAACCCCGACAATTAAAATCACGCCAGAGAATAAGCTATTGAAACTCTGTAATAAACCATTACCAACTAAATCGACATCATTAATGACACGAGAAACAAGGTCCCCTAAAGAATGATTATCCACGTATGATAAAGGGAGTTTTTGGATTTTATTAAAGGCGTCTCTATGTAAGTCCGCAATAATATGGTAGGTTAATCGGTTAGACATCTGGTTTTGTATATACTGAGCTAGGGCTGCAATTAAGGCGAACACACCCAGCCAGATAATGGCCTGCCACAGAGCTTTATAATCCACTTGGTCCAGGCCAACGATTTCATTCACTGCCTGTCCGATTTGAATGGGTATTAAAACTTGAAAAAGGACGGTAATCGTCGAAAACAGGAATAAGCCGATTGTTGTCCAACGGTAACGTTTAATGTAATCCATCAGCCATGAGAATGTTGTTTTATCCATCTGCTAATCCTCCTTTTCTTCTTGCATTTGCGAAGCAACAATCGCTTGATATATATCACTGGATGCTAGTAAGTCATCGTGACTACCAACACCAGCACTGCGTCCATTATTCATGACTAAAATTTGATCAGCCTGTTGTACTGAAGATACACGCTGTGAAATCATGATAATAGTGGTATTTAATTTGCTTAATGCTTGGCGTAATTTCGATTCAGTGGCGAAGTCTAAGGCACTTGACGAATCATCTAGTATTAAAACTTGCGGTTGGCCAACTAAGGCACGGGCAATCGTTAGCCTTTGCTTTTGTCCACCTGAAAAATTTTTACCACCTTGTCGAACGGGCATGTCTAAGCCCAGATCATTTTGAGCGACAAAGTCCTTGGCTTGCGCAATCTCTAAAGCTTGCCACAAGTCTTGGTCACTGATACCCTTTTTGCCCATCAATAGATTATCTCTAAGGGTCCCCGTAAATAGGGATGCGGATTGAGGGACTAGTCCGATTTTTTTGCGGTAAGCATTCAGGTCTAAGTTTTGAATCAAGTTATCATTAATGATAATTTTCCCCTGGTTGACATCATCATTACGTAACAATAAGTTAACTAAGGTCGATTTACCGGATGCCGTCCCCCCGATAATCCCAAAGAAAGAACCAGGTTTGATATCAGCTGTGATATTTTCAACGGTATTACGCTCTCCATATCCAAAAGTTACATCATCAAATTGGATGGCCAAGGGTTCATCTCCAGAAAGTTTGTCCTGACCACTTAAGATTTCTGGTTGAATGGATAAAACCTCATCAATTCGGTTAATCCCAGCAATCCCGCGACTAAATACAAGTAAGATATTCACCAGTACATTTAAAGCCAAGAGGATATTATTCATATATTGAACCAAGGCAACCACATCCCCTTGCATAAACTGACCATTATTTACCAGTCTACCTCCGAAGAACAAGATAAAAGCAATGGCTAAGTTGACTAAGAAAAGACTTGAGGGGTTAGCCAGCGCTTGGAAGGCGCCCATGGTTAATTGCTCGCCTCTTAAAGTCAGGTTTTGTTTTTCGAAACGATTGACTTCATGTTTTTCGTTGGCGAAAGCACGAATGTCCCGGATGCCTGAAAAGTTTTCACGCACGATACGTGATAATTGATCCATACGACGTTGGATTTGGCCATTTTGTTTATTGGTAAAAATATTAATGTATATCAAAATAGCACCAATGACCAATCCACCGATGATAAATATAGGCGCCAAGGTTGGACTCACATAAAAGGCCATCACAATTGAACCGATTAATAAAACTGGCACACGAGAACCCAGTCGAATCATTAAGGCAATGGCCAATTGTAAGTTTTGTGTATCGTTTTCGATTCTTAGAACCACTGACGAAGCTGTAATACTATCCAATTGCTTTCTATCCATACGGTTTAATGTTTTAAACATTTCTAGCCGCACTTCAGTCCCAATATCCTGGGCAACTTTAGAAGCCAAATATTGACAAACCAAGGCCGTTAAATAACCTAGTAAAGGCAATACTGCTAACAAGATCCCTTGTCTGATGATAACTGATGGATTGTCTTGATTAATCCCCATGTTAATCAATCTAGCCATCACGATAGGCACTAATAACTCTAAAATGGCTTCGGCTACTTTAGCCATAAATGCCAAAAAGGCTTGGCCTTTATTTTTAAGTAATATATCTTTAACCCGCATAAACTCTCTCCTAGCACGATTATTTTCATTCTAAAATATCTTACCATTAATTTTTGATTAGTTGGCATAATTAAGCCACCATCAACTTTCTTAAACAATTTTTTACTGATTTATTTTAAAAAAATACAAAAACAGGATAATCACTAGGACTGCTTTAAAAGATATGTGATTTAGTCTCGTATAGCAGATTCGTTTTCTAATTTTGCAATACATGAGATTATTAAGCAAAAAAATGCACGAAACTCACCTTTCGGCAATTTCGTGCATTTTTTTATTTTAAATGATTATCTGTCTTCTTCAGCTACTGGTTTTTTCCAGAAACCTAAAACTAAGGCTGAGATAATTGAACCGATAATGACCGCTAAGATTAGCAGTAATGGTTGGTTCCCTAACGCCACCATAGTGATGATACCACCATGTGGTGCAGGTACATTAGTTGTCCAGAATTGTGTTAAACCACCAGCAACAGCAGCACCTAGGACACTAGAAGTAATCACACGTAATGGATCAGCAGCAGCAAATGGGATAGCACCTTCTGTGATGAATGTTAGACCCATAATAAAGTTTGTTAAACCTGATTGTTTTTCTGTCTTAGTAAATTTATTTTTAAATAAAACGGACGCCAAAGCGATTGCTAATGGTGGCACCATACCACCGGCCATAACTGCCGCCATGAATTTACCATCACCAGTATCTGTAAAGATACCGATAGAGAAGGCATAAGCTGCTTTATTGAATGGACCACCCATGTCGATTGCCATCATACCACCAAGTAAGCCACCTAGTAATACTAAGTTAGCAGTACCTAAACTTTCAAGGAAGTTCAACATACCGGTATTGATACCAGCAAAAATTGGCCCTAATACAAAGTACATGATAACACCAGTAATTAATAACGTAAGTACTGGGTAGAATAAGATTGTTCTAGTACCTGCAAGTGATTTTGGTAACCCTTTAAGCATTTCAATGACTAAGATTGTCACATAACCAGCAAGGAAACCACCAACTAAACCACCTAGGAATCCGGCACCAGCAGTATTGGCTAAAGCACCAGCAGAGAATCCGGCTACTAAGGCTGGTTGACCCCCGATAGATTTAGCGATATTACCAGCTAATACTGGAATTAAGAAAGCAAAGGCTGCAGAACCGATACCGTTGAACCCTAAGAATAAGGCAGATTCGCTACCGGCAAATCGTTCAATTAAGAATGAAATGGCAATAATGATACCACCAGCGATAACAAATGGTAACATTGCTGAGATACCGTTCATTAAGTCTTTGTATAATGACTTGAAGTTGAAACGACCTGAACCCGCACCGTCTTCACTTGAAGCATCATCTTCATCTTGACGATTAGTCGTGTAAACTGGAGCGTCGCCAGATAAGGCTAAATTAATCAATTCTTCAGTTTTGTTGATACCGTCAGCAACTGGACGTTCAACCACTTTTTTACCGTTAAAACGACCCATTGGGACATTTTTACTTACCGCAACAATGATTCCGTCAGCTTTGTCGATGTCTTCTTTAGTTAAACCATGTTTAACGCCTTCAGATCCACGTGTTTCAACTTTAATTTGTACGCCTAGTTCTTTTGCTTTTTTCTTCAAAGCATCTTCAGCCATATAGGTGTGGGCAATACCAGTTGGACAAGCAGTTACCGCAATGATATATGGTTGCTTTTCGTCAACGTCAGCTGCAGAAACATCAGTAGAAGATTCTTCTTCTTTGTTTTCTGCGTCTAATTGTGCTTGTGCTAAGTTTAAAATACCTGTAACAGCTGCAGTATCTTGGGCACCTTTTAAAGCAGCAATGAAGTCTTCGTTCATTAGTAACTTAGAAAGTTCAGCAAGTACTTGTAAATGCGTGTCCGCAGAGCCACCTTCAGCAGCGATCATAAAGAACAATTCAGCTGGTTGGCCATCTAAAGATTCGAAGTCTAAACCGCCTGGTTTTTTAGCAAATACAACTGAAGTTTTGGTAACTGCCTCATTTTTCGCGTGAGGCATAGCGATACCATTACCTAGACCAGTACTCATAGTATCTTCACGTTTTTGGATGTCTGAACGGAAACTATCAAAGTCGCTCACTGCACCAGTATCCACTAATTTTTGCGCCATTTCGTCTAAAATAGCAGCTTTGTTATCTGCCTTCACATCAAGAATCATTAACTCTTCACGTAAAATATCCGTAATTTTCATATCTATCTCCTTCATTTACGACTGTAAACTTTATTTATGTAAAAATGATAGACCGACTGCCCCGTTTAAGGCATCAATGTCTTCTTTCTCCGCCAAGTCTTCTTTAAATGCTGTGGCACTCCCACTTTGTACCGCTAGCACGAAAGCTTGAGAAGCTGGTAAACCTTGCTGTAATCCAGCAACAAATCCGGCAATCATTGAGTCACCAGACCCAACTGTATTGATGACTTTACCTTGAGGTGCATCAGCCTTAACAATACGGTCTTTGTCAATAAATAAGGCACCGTCACCACCTAGTGATACAACGACGTTTTCTGCACCTAATTCTTGTAACTTCTTACCATATAAAACAACGTCATCTAGTGAATTAATTTCAACACCAAATAAGTCACCTAATTCATCCTGGTTTGGTTTGACTAAAAGTGGTGCCATTGGTAAGGCTTCGATCAATTCTTGGCTTGCTGTATCGAAGATGAATGGAATACCGCGTTCTTTCAATAAGCTAATTAAGCTTAAATAGAAATCCTCCGGTAAGCCTTGTGCTTTACTACCTGATAGAACTATCAAGTCTTCTGAAGTCATCATTTGAATTTGTTGGCGCAATTGGTTAATCGCTTCTTCATCAATGACAGGCCCTGCACCATTAATTTCTGTTTCGCTCGTTCCTTTTGTCTTCACATTGATACGTGTTGGACTAGAAATTTCTATAAATTGAGTAGATGACCCCTCTTTTTCCAACCATTCGCGAATAAAGTCCCCTGAGAAACCACCTACAAAACCTAAGGCAATATTGGGTACTTCAAATTGGTTTAGGATTCGAGATACATTAATCCCTTTCCCACCTGGTAACATCTGTTCACGCGTTGATCTATTCGTCTTTCCTGCTTGGATCTCATCAATATACATTAAGTAATCGATTGAGGGATTTAACGTTAGTGTATAAATCAATTGTTGACCTCCTTTATTTTATATACTTGAGTAAAATCTTCTTTTGCATGTCGGTCTTTAAAAATATTTGTAACAACTTGGAATTCACAATCTAAGGTAACCGTGATTGGATAAGTTCTCTCAAACTTACTTTGGTCAATCATGACATGAACGTCTATACTTTGACTGGCTGCCTGTTCTTTCAAAAAGGCTTCCGCTTCGTCAGTTGTCGTCAGTCCATCATCTAAATCAATCCCATTCATCCCTAAAAACACATGGTGAAAATGGTATTTCTTTAATTGCTTATGAGCGCTTTGACCAACAATTGCTTGGGTATTCGCCCGTAAGGTGCCCCCTAATAATTGGATATTCAAGCCTTTACCAGCTGCAACAATCGCTTGATCGACACCATTCGTGACGATGTTTAATTGCATGTCCGGTGTGATGAAGTCAAGCATTAGTAAGGTCGTTGTACCGGCATCTAGATAAATAGTTTCGCCTTTTTCTATCAGACCCACTGCATGTTGAGCAATGATTCGCTTCTCATTTGCATTATTGAGTACCTTATCACTAAATCGGGGTTCTTCTCCAATTACAGGATTAGCACCCTTCTTCAATTTCGCGCCACCATGGACGCGAATTAAGAGTCCTTCATCTTCCATACTATCTAAATCACGACGCAAGGTTGACTCGCTGGCACCAGTCATAGTGACTAAGGTCTGCAAATCGACCATATGATGCTGGTTTAGGTGATCTAAGATGATGGTTTTTCTTTCTTCTAATAACACTTTTTTTGAACTCCTTTCACGTAAATATTTTGTAAAGGGAATGCAAACGCTTACTCGATACCACAACCATTATACACGCAAAAACATCCAGAATCAATCATTTTCTTTCAAAAAAATAGAACAGTTAAATTCATGTCCTTTTTCCATATAAAGTGCTTATGATTGCCCCTTTTTACGTAAATCCTTCTTCTGAATAAAATGGTGGTTGCCCCAAATGTTGGATGGCTTCATAGCGATTTTGGACGATTTCATTCGCCATGGTTGGTAAATCAGTCAAGTTCACCCATTTTAAATCATCATGTTTATCGGTTTCCATAATTTGCGGTGTGCCTACAAATCGATCGGTCGTCAAATAAATATTATAGTAAGTCGTTTCATCGTCTAAACGTAGGTGGGTTAAACCCACAAATGCTAAATCATCTGCCTGAATATAAACGCCCAATTCTTCATATACTTCTCGAACCATGGCTTGGCGTACCGTTTCCTGTGCTTCAACATGCCCAGATATACAATCCCACTTATTCGCTAACATTTCCGTTTGCCCTCTTTGTTGTAACAGAACTTGCTTTTGCCCATCCAATTTCCGGGTTAAAATTAATATGCCCGCTGAGGGGTTGGTATATCGCATTTTTTCACTTGCCATTTCATCACACTTTCTGATTCTGCTTTCAAATTTCTTTCTTTGAGATTTCTTTCATTGTATAAGGAATTCGTTTGCTAATTTGACTAGGTAGGACCACATAATGGTCTTCATACAGCTGGTCACCAATGTAGGAATGTAAGAAAACTGCCAGCTTAACAGCATCTGCCGTTTTGTTTAATTGACCTGCTAAACCAGCAATCATCCCCGCTAGCGTATCCCCCATACCGCCAGTCGCCATGCCGGGATTACCCCCAGGATTTCGGTAAATGACCAGCTCATTTGGCACATAAATTTCTGTTGATGACCCTTTCAATATTAGGATAGCACCCGCTTGGTCTACCCAATTTTGAACCCTCGCTTGGTCATCGGCCGGGACTTTGCCTGCAGATAGCCTACGCCATTCTCCTTGATGGGGTGTCAAAATGATTTCATGTTGATTATCTGGGGAAAGTAATTCTTGAATTGTCTTGTCTTCTTCTGCTAAATCTGCCGCTAGTAGATTTAAAGCATCTGCGTCTAAGATAATCCTCAACGAGTGTTTAGAGGATGCAATTGTGGTTTTGATTAGCTGCCATAGGTCCAGGTTATCCATCCCGAATCCAGGTCCAACCAATAGCACTTCCACTTTTTCAATCATTTGCTGGATAGCTGACACATCCGTCCAATCCATGATCATGGCTTCCGGCAAAACAGTATGGATAGCGGGCAAGTTAGCTGAATCAGTTGCAATTGTGGTTAAACCTGCGCCCGAATTGACTGTAGCCATGGTCGCCATTTGGGTAGCTCCACCCATGGCATGGTTCCCTCCAATAATCAGGACATGACCAAACAGGTTCTTGTAGGCGTCCTTGTCACGAACTGGTATGAGACTTTTAATAGCCGTTAAATTCAAATCAACCTTTGATAATGTCACAACCATCACCCCTTTTCTTTCATTC
The DNA here is from genome assembly GCF_001543285.1 of Aerococcus viridans. Lineage (NCBI taxonomy): Bacteria > Bacillati > Bacillota > Bacilli > Lactobacillales > Aerococcaceae > Aerococcus > Aerococcus viridans. The sequence continues at coordinate 1,096,648 of NZ_CP014164.1, read as the reverse complement.
TAGCACTTGTAAAAGCATATGCCTAACCCTTTACACACAAAAAGGTTGGCCATATTAGCCAACCTCTTGCTTACACATCGTGTGTAGTGTATTTGAATTATACTAAACCTTGAGAAATCATTGCATCTGCAACTTTTTTGAAACCAGCAATATTTGCACCGGCAATTAAGTTATCTTCTTTACCGTATGTGCTTGCAGCTTCTTTAGACTCGCTGAAGATATTTTTCATGATATCTTGTAACATGCCGTCAACTTCTTCAAAAGTCCAGCTTTGACGTTGGCTATTTTGTGCCATTTCTAGGGCAGAAACTGCTACACCACCGGCATTGGCAGCTTTCGCTGGTCCAATGTAAACATCATTCGCTAATAATGTTTCTGTTGCTGGTGCATCTAAAGGCATGTTAGCACCTTCAGAAATGAATTTCACGCCATTTTTAACTAATTGATCAGCTTGTGTTTTTTTCACTTCATTTTGTGTTGCTGCAGGAATTGCTAAGTCAGCTGCAATTTCGTGGTCCCAAACAGAACCTTCAAAGTAGCTTGCTGTAGATTTAGCTTCTGCATATGCAGTTAAACGCTCACGACGAACTTCTTTTACATCACGTAAAAGGGCTACGTCAATACCAGTTTCATCAATGATGTAACCTGTTGAATCTGATACTGAAATCGCTATACCGCCAAGTTCTTGAAGTTTTTCAGCAGCGTAGATAGCTACGTTACCCGCACCAGAAATAATCGCGCGTTTACCTTCAATTGTATCGTTTTTAGCTTGTAACATCTCGTTTAAGAAGTATACAGCACCGTATCCAGTTGCTTCAGTACGTGCTAATGATCCACCATATAATAATGGTTTACCAGTTAAGACACCATTTTCAAAGCCACGTAATTTTTTGTATTGGCCGAATAAAAAGCCAATCTCACGTCCACCAACACCGATATCACCGGCTGGTACATCTTTATCTGGACCGATATATTTTTGTAATTCCGTCATAAAGCTTTGGCAGAATCGCATAATCTCGTTATCTGACTTACCTTTTGGATTAAAGTCAGCCCCACCTTTACCACCACCGATTGGTTGGCCGGTAAGTGAATTCTTAAAGATTTGTTCAAAACCTAAGAATTTAAGGATACTTTGGTTTACTGTAGGATGGAAACGAAGCCCACCTTTATAAGGTCCTAGCGCTGAGTTAAATTGTACTCGGTAACCAGTATTTACTTGAGCATTTCCTTTATCATCAGTCCAAGGAACACGGAAAGAAATGATTCTTTCTGGAATCGCTAGAATTTGTAGAATGTTTTTTTCTACATATTCAGGATGCTCTTCAATTACTGGCGCAACAGAATCTAAGAATTCGTCTAAAACTTGGATGAATTCTGGTTCAGCTTCGTATTGCTTGTGCCATTTTTCTTGAGTGACCTTAATATATTCTTGTGCATTCATGTTAATTCCTACTTTCTGTTCTTAATTATTACAATATAATGAGAACAGTACTTATTATATACAAAATCACCAAAGAATAAAAGTTTTTTTGTGATAAAATGATAAACATTTTTACACGGAATTTTGAAAGTACTGTCTTTTACCTTAGATTATCTGTCATTACCCTACTCTGCTGTCTGAATATCGGCCCATCTATAGTTGATATAAGATTGACCTGGTCGGTTGATATCAGATACTTGTGGATTTTCTAAAATTGCTTGATAGGACTGATACACTGGAATCTGAACAGCATAATCATCTAAGTCAGCTTTTTCAAGATTTATCAGCGTTTCCCATCTACCACTTGGGTCAAGTGCTTGCGCCAGACTTTTAGCCACCAATTCATCCAATTCATCATATTGATAATTTCCGCGGGTAATAGAAGAATCAAACCGTCCTAAATAGTTTATTGGGTCCCCGAAATCAGCTTGCCAGAAAGTGGCACCTAAGTCATAGTCCCCATCAGATAAAGCTGCAAATCGAGCAGATAACGGCATAGTCTTTACGGTAACTTCGATACTTGGCAGGTTCTCTGTTAATTGTGATTGAATATACTCCGCAAAAATTTGACTCTCCTCGTCATCGGCCGCAACCATCTCCAACGATAAAGAATCTAAGGCAACCTGCGTTAAACCATTTTCTCAATTTTCTTGAACAGTTTCTATATCGTAATCTATAATTTCCCCCTCTGATTTCAAGTTACAAGTGACAAGCACTTTTATTTTTGGTAAAATTGGAACTTGGTTGTTTCGATATTTTTATACAACGAAGTACTAAATTTGCACTTATAAATCCTCATGAATTTTTTAAAGATTTGGAAATTCCCATACATCAACCTTTTAGCTCAAGTCCTATTGATGAAAAAAAGAATTTAAGCTAAACAACTTGACTCAGGACTATAAACCCTATATATTGTGTTCATAAAATAAATCACAACTACATGTGGCATATATAGGGGGATAATCATGGTAACTGTATACACAAAACCAAATTGCATGCAATGCAATTTCACAAAAAAATATTTAACTGAAAAAGAAATCGAATTCCAAACAATCGATGTTACAGAATCAGAAGAAGCATTAGCTAAAGTTAAAGGCATGGGCTTCCAAGCTGTGCCTGTAATCGTTGCCGAAAACGAAGAAGCTTTCTACGGTTTCCAACCAGACCGTTTAGCAAAATTAGTTTAATCAAATCAAATGAAACGACTGAAGTTTGACCTTCAGTCGTTTTTATATAAAAAGCGTCACGCCCTTTCCCTCATCAACATGATTTAGGATTTGGACTGTGGCGCTTTTTTGTTTAAATAGAATTTTCTTGATCTTGATAGTCTGATTCAGCCAAGTCGGCCATGATTTGGTATAAATCACCTGCTGTCAACTGATCTTTTTCTTCTTTACTAAAGTCTTTAATGATTTTACCGTGGTGTAAAAGGATCATCCGGTTACCATATAACAAGGCATCTTGGAGATTATGAGTAATCATTAAGGCTGTTAGGTTATGGTCTTTTACTTGGTCAGATGAAATTTCTAAAATGCGTTTAGATGTCTTTGCGTCTAAGGCTGCTGTATGTTCATCTAATAATAAAATTTCTGGTTTAGTGATAGTTGCCATCAATAAGGCAATCGCTTGTCTTTGCCCTCCGGATAATAAGCCTATTTCAGCATCCAATCGATTTTCTAAGCCTAAATGCAGTTGGCTTAATGTCTCTTGGAATTGTTTCCGATTGTCATCTTTAATAGCTAACCCTAAACCTCGTTTTTGACCTCTTTTTAAAGCTAATGATAAGTTTTCTTCAACGGTCATACGTGGTGCTGTCCCCATTGACGGATTTTGGAATACGCGGGAAACAAATTTAGCCCGGTCCTCTTCAGCAAGACGACTAATATCTTTATCGTTTAAAGTGATGGCACCTGAGTCTAACAGGAAGGTGCCAGCAATGGCGTTTAATAGGGTTGATTTTCCTGCCCCGTTACCCCCGACAATGGTAATGAAATCGCCCTTTTCCACTGTTAATGATAAGTCATCTAAGGCTGCGAAGGCATCCGGTGTTCGTTTGTTAAATACTTTTCTCGCTTGGTTAATTTCTAATAAGGTCGTCATTATTTAGCCACCTTTCTGTATTCACGGTAGTCGGCTACTTTATTTTGAATGGTTGGAATAGCCAGACATAAAGCAACGATAATTGCTGAGAATAGACGGAAATCATTCGCTTCAAAGTTCATCATTAAGACAATCGTTAATAGTAAGCGGTAAATAATTGAGCCCACTAGGATTGTAATAAAACGAACCCCTAATTTCACATTACGGAATAGGACTTCCCCAATAATAATGGAAGCTAAACCAATCACTACAGTACCAATACCCATTTGAATATCAGCATAGCCATTATCAGTAGAAACAATATAACCTGACACAGCGATCAATCCATTGGCTAGCATGTAACCAAGCATAGTCATCTCTGACGTTTCAATCCCTAGTGATTTAGCCATTTGCATATTATCACCTGTTGCAATCAAAGCTTGCCCCATTTCGGTTTTAAAGAAATAAGTTAACAGGAATATAATTGCTGCTACAATGATCAAACCAATCACAATGGTATCTACATTACGTGGCAAGGATAAACCAGCAATCGCAGTTTTTAAAGTCGTCACCGTTGATAAAGACATGTTGGCCTTACCCATGATTTTCAAGTTGATTGAGTAAATCCCTGTCATGGTAATTATACCTGCTAATAACGGATTAATTTTCAAGCGGGTTACTAAAAAACCTGTAACTGCTCCTGCAGCCATACCTGCTAAAAATGAAATCAACAATGATGTGAAAGGATCTATATTAAAGTAAAGCATTTGGGCACCAATGGCACCACCCAGTACAAACGACCCTTCAGTTGTCATATCCGGTGCATTTAAAATTCTAAAAGTGATATAAATGCCGAGACCCATTACAGCCCAGATTGTCCCTTGAGAAAAAGCACTAATTATCATGTCCATATGGTCTCCTCCTTATTCTCCAACCAATTCAGCGTATTCGTCACTGTTAACATCAATGGCAGCATCAATCAATTCTTGTGGTAGTTGAATGCCCAATTCTTCAGCTTTAGCTGTATTGATGTAGGTATCTGTTTTGTCATTATAGATAATTGGATAAGTTGCCGTATCTGCGCCCTCGATGACATCGGCTACTACTGTCGCTGTATCTAAACCGAATTGATATTGGTTGATACCAACTGTCGCTAACCCACCGTCAGCAACCATAGCGTCCACTACTGGAATAACTGGAATGCCGTTTGCATCTGTTACTTGAATTAAGGTATCCATAGCACTAGCAATTGTATTGTCATTTGGTACCCAGATAACATCCACTTGGCCAGCTAATTGTTCAGCGACTGACGCTAGATCATTTGTTGAAGTAATGGTAGATTCTACTACGTTCAACCCTCTTGATTCTGCTTCAGCCTTGGCTTCACTAACCGTTTTCGTTACATTCGATTCTGAAGAATTGTAAATAATGCCGACATCTTCTATATGTGGTAAAATTTCTTCCATTAAATCAAATTGTTCTGCAACTGGTGCCATATCTGTAACCCCTGTGACGTTAGCCCCTGGTTGTTCATCAGAGGCGATAAAACCGTTGTTAGCTGGGTCTGATACCGCAGATAAGATCACCGGACGATCGCCGTTAGCGGCATTGGCTAAAGCTTGCGCAGCTGGGGTTGCGATGCCGACTAAAATATCTGCATTTTCAGCAAGAAAAGCATTCGCAATCATGGCTAAATCAGATTGGTTTCCTTGGCCATTTTGGTAATCAATTGTGATGTTTTCACCATCTACATAGCCACGTTCAGCCATGCCATCATAGAAACCGTCTCTAATTTGGTCTAATGAAGGATGTTGGATAAATTGTAATAAACCAATGGTGATGTCTTCTTCTGTTTCCACTAATTGAGATTCATCTACCTCTTGACTGGCGGCCTCTAGTCCCTCTCGTTTTGCAATAAGGGTTGGCATTACAAGATATAATGCAAAAAGGGCAATCACTAATACCGCACCCATACTTGAAATTTTCTTCATGTCTTTCCTCCTAATTTTGACAATAAAAAACGTCCTACTCTAAACTGTAGGACGCTAGGTCCCACATAGTTGATTGGTAAATCATTACTATCATGTCTATGTGGGGGGTTATTTTGAAAGGCTCAAATTTTTCTCCACATAAATACAGTCCAGAAAACTGAAGTTGTATCTATGCGCACTCGTGCAGATACAACTAATTCATGTGGCTTTGCCAGTATTTCATTGTTTGCACAGTAGTTAACATTTGAGTGGCTCCCTTCGTCTTTGAAATCTCGTTAAACAAATATTAACAAATCATGAGAAAAATGACAAGCATAATTTCTGGGAAATAACGAATTTTGCCTAGGAAAATCTTGTCAGCCAAAATCGCATTTTTTGCCAAAATTGCCAATAACCCTTATAATGAAATGTTAGGAAGGTGGTGCTTACATGTCTTTTGACGGTATGTTTACCCATGCATTAATTAAAGAATTAAACACAACATTTGCGGGCGGACGCATTCATAAAATCCAACAGCCATACGAGATGGAATTGGTCTTAACAATCCGCGCGAATCGCAAAAACCACAAATTATTGATTTCAGCCCATCCAAGTTTTGGGCGTATCCAAGTTACAGAACAAGCTTATAATAACCCGGAAACCCCACCAAACTTTACTATGGTATTGCGTAAGTACGTTGAAGGGAACATTATTGATAGCATTGAACAGTACGATAATGACCGAATTATCCTCTTCAATTTAACTAGACGAGATGAATTAGGTGACGCCAGCCAACAACAATTAATCGTTGAAATTATGGGCCGTCATTCAAATATCTTCTTATTAGATAAGGATAAAAAAATTATTGATGCCATCAAACATGTACCCATGTATCAAAATACCTTTAGAACGATTTTACCTGGGGCGACTTACCAACTGCCGCCAAATCAAAACCAGGTTAACCCCTTTAAGGTTGGCGAAAACTTTGAATCTGACAAGTCCTTAATGACAGCTAAATTCTTACAGAGTCAACTTATGGGATTAGGCCGTGACTCAGCAATTGAATTAGCAAGTTTAATTGAAAAAGATCAACGCAAACCTTTTCAAGTGATTCAAGACTTCTGTGCAGGCTTTGAAAATCCAAATCCAACCTTAGTAGTTCAAGAGGATAAGCAACATTTCTTAGCCTTCCCTTACACGACAATTTCAGGGGAAGAAAGTCATTATGACGATTTGAGCGCACTATTAACGGCTTATTATGCAGAGAAAAGTAAGCATGACTATGTCCGTCAAGTGGGTAACGCCATTATTCAAGTCGTTGAGAAGAATCTGGCTCACCAACATAAACGGTTGGCCAATTTAAACCAGGATATGGAGAAATCATCCAAGGCCGACATTTTCCAGTTAAAAGGTGAATTATTGACAACCTTCCTCTATCAAATAGAAAAAGGCCAAACTGAAGTAACTTTAGCCAACTACTACGACAATGATCAACCAATTACCATTAGTTTAGACCCTGCCTTGACACCGTCACAAAATGCGCAGAAATACTACCATAAGTACAATAAACTACGGAATGCTATTGATCATATCGAAAAACAAAAAGTCGTTGCTGAAGCTGAGATCCAGTATTTAGAATCCATCCAAACCCAATTGAACTTCGCCGAACCAAATGAATTGGCGGATATACGGGATGAATTAATTGACCAGGGTTATCTTAAAAAACAAAAACAAGATAAGAAAAAACGGTCAAATAATGCCTCAGCTAAACCGCGTGAATATGAAACTGCGGAGGGTAACCGGATTTTAGTTGGAAGAAACAACAAACAAAACGACCAATTAACCATGCGTCAGGCCAATAAAAACCACTATTGGTTCCATACTAAGGATATTCCAGGTTCACACGTTATTTTAGAAACAAATAATCCTAGTGAAGCTGAAATCATCCAAGCAGCTGAATTAGCCGCAGCCTTTTCAAAATATAGCCAATCCAATAATGTGCCCGTTGATTACACACAAGTAAAACACGTAAAAAAACCAAACGGAAGTAAACCTGGATTCGTGAATTACTTTGAACAAAAAACGATCTTTGTCACACCAACAAAAATCGTTTAAGTGTCGATATTAAAAACTCATCACTGAATATGCAAAAAGACCGATTGGCAGATTGCTCACCCCCTAGCTCGCTCGCAAGGGTAGTCATCAAACTAGTCGGTCTTTTTTCTACATATATTTTCTAAATAATCCGTTTATAAGCGTGTTTCTTCACCTGACAGGTAAATTTTGGTAATTGATAAATTTCCCCATCACAGTTCAGAACCATCGGGCTGCCATCCTTACTGGCATAAACCACTTCATCACATAATACATTACGTAGCTCTTCCAAATCTTCATGGTTTCCAGCGAAAAACTTGTATAGGACAGTCCATATTTTATGCATAGGCATAGTTTTTACATAAACCAATTCTAGAAGGCCGTCATTCACTTGACCATCAGGGTTGATCTTGAAACCTCCACCATACATAACCCCATTGCATAATGCGGCCAGAATATATGGTCCCTCCATCAGCTTCAACTCTGCCCCATCTTTTCTGGCTGTTATGCGAATATCGAATGCCGTACCTGCTTGTAAGGCCTTTGGAACCGAAGCCATGTAGGCGAATTTTTGCAAGAATTTATGCTTTTCTTTAAAGTCATTGGCTTGAAAAACAACATTCGCATCAACGCCAACACTCAAAATATTCATAGTATACAAGTCTAATTCAGGAATATAAATAGCATCCGTTTTGCTCGTTTTACCCTTAAAAATATGGTCAATCTGGTCTTTAACCGAACGGTTGCCATATAAGCCAGTATATAAGTCATTCCCAGTACCTAAGGGCAAGATAGCAAAAGTAAGCGCAGTATCTATCATCAAATTCACGATTGAATGGACAGTTCCATCCCCACCACAGGCAACAGCTATCCCATCTCGATATTTTTCTGAAAAACGGTCAATCAAAAATTGGCTAGACGCCTTTGATGTCGAATACACTAAAAAGATATCGTCTTTATTCAATCCTGCTTTTGAAGCCCGGTCTAATACCAATGCATTTATATCGGCCTTCTTCTTTTTCCCAGCAGCTTGGTTAAAAATAAATAAGAAACCCTTATTTCCCATGTTTGACACCTCATTTATCTTATTACGTGTATGATTGTGCCCTCTATTATACCAAACACTAGGCTATCAGACGAATATTGGTCAGTATTTTCACATTCATCGAATGTACGTTTGTATTGACCGAACGTATGTGCTATACTGATTATAAATAAAACGTGAATAGTTAGAACTCATAACCCACAAAAAAGGAGTACAGCTAATGAAAGAACGTCATCTGCAAATTCTAAAATGTATCTATTCAAACATTCAAAGTCAAGGGTTCCCCCCAACAGTAAGGGAAATCTGTGAAGCCGTGAACCTATCTTCAACTTCTACAGTCCATGGCCACCTTTCTCAATTAGAAAAGCAAGGTTATCTACTTCGGAACGCGACTAAACCGCGTGCTATGGAAATCACAGACAAAGGCTTGGAGTTGCTAGGTGTATCTAGTCAAGGTATTCCAATGATTGGTACGGTAACTGCCGGTCAACCAATTACTGCCGTTGAAGAAATTGAAGATTATTTCCCTATTCCACCTACTTTGAAGAACCAATCAGATTCCCTATTTATGTTGAAAATACGTGGTGATTCAATGATTGAAGCAGGTATCTTAGATGGCGACTTCGTTATCGTTCGTCAAGAATCATCTGCCAAAAATGGTGATATTGTAATCGCCATGACAGACGAAGGTGAAGCTACCTGTAAACGATTCTTTAAAGAGGATGGGTATATTCGCTTACAACCAGAAAACCATAGCTTAGAGCCTATTATTTTACCAGACGTGCAAATTTTAGGACGCGTAATCAGTTTATTTAGAGAACATACTTATTAAATCCTTATACCATGGTGGCATCCATTATCCGATGACCATCATGGCTTTTTTGTGCCTTCAAATTAACCAGGTCGATGCCTATACGACAATCACCTATTTACATTATTGAAATATACACTACAATAATTGGAAGAGATATTCCTAATTGAAGGAGCAAAGTATATGAAGCATATATATCGTCGATGCATTTGCAGAACAATCATTTGAAGATAATTCTACTGCTGTCTGTATCTTAGATAAGTGGTTACCAGAAGACTTGATGATTAACATCACAAAGGAAAATAACCTGCCAGAAATACCCTTCGCGATTAAAGAAGCTGGCAACTACCTTTTACGTTGGTTTACCCCCGGCGGTGAAATTGTCCCTTTGTGGACATGCGACACTTGCGACAGCTTTCGTCATCATGAACTATATCGATTCAAGTTTAAACCAAGTTTCCTTTGATCCACTTAGTGGTCAATTAACAGTAACTTGTGATGGTGACCAATATGTCATGGCCTTCCCGTCTTATGAGCTGTACCTGAATTGAATATTACCGCCTAATAATGATTGCTCGACCAAAATGCTATTATTTATGCAAAAAAACATGACCAAATTTCGCCTTATAGGGATTTGGTCATGTTTTCTGTTATTTTACTACTTCATACTAGTAGTGCATCAATGAGAATACGTCAGTACCAGCGATTTTTTCTCTGGCTTTGAATTCATCTAATTCTACTAAGAAGGCTGCACCAACAACTTCGCCACCTAATTTTTCAATTAATGACACACAAGCTTCGATAGTACCGCCAGTTGCTAATAAGTCATCTGCAATTAGAACTTTATCGCCCGGTTTAATCGCATCTTTATGGATTTGTAGGGTTGATTGACCGTACTCCAAACCGTAATCGATTGATTCAATTTCACGAGGTAATTTACCTTTTTTACGTGCAGGAACGAAGCCAATATTTAATGCATAAGCAACTGGACAACCAACAATAAATCCGCGGGCTTCTGGTCCGACAACCACATCTACATCTTTCTCACGTGCAAATTCCACGATTTCATTAATTGCTTCGTGGAAGGCTGGGCCATTCCCCATCAAAGGTGTGATATCTCTAAATAAGATATCTTTCTCTGGGAAGTCCTGTACGTCTGCAATATATTGTTTAAAATCCATTATTTTCCTCCTGAATAGAAATAATCTTTAATCATTTTAACATCATTATACCGTAAAAGTCGTTCATTATTGATTTGGGTCTCCCAATCGGCCATGGTTTGAGTTGCCAATAAGTCTACCTTCTCATTTACCGGTAAAGTCACTAAATCCGTATTATGCCATTTAACCAATTCCGCTTCTTCTAGGACTTTCACCATTAAATCAAGTTTCACCTTAGAAATCTTGAAGAAGTCCGCCAGCGCCTGTTCCTTACCCGCGAGTGGAACTGTTCCGTGGCCTTGTAAGTATTTATATAATTGGCCGAACTCTTGCCGGGTTGGTTTTCCAACCATGTATGCATTAACTGCAGAATAAGCATAAACATAAATATTATCAATTGCCGCTTGGTTTACCAAGTCTTTAACAGCTGATAAGTCCTTTGGAATATCGAAAATGACCAAGCTTTCCTTACTAGCACGTGCCGATCCTTTTTCAAGTATTTGACCAATCTCACTGGTCATGATGGCCTCACTTGTAAAAGGAATTTCGTCTTTATAAGCCTTGAAAAACGGCGCATTTTCAAAGATATAAGTGGCATTTTCAATCGACATGATTTGATTGCGCTCGCGCATATTTCGCAAGTCAAAAATACTTTTACTAGACTGGCGAATATCCTTGATTTGAGCTTGCGGTGATTGGTTCCCGTTCCATGCGTTGATGGACAAGGTGACTACCACATCGATTGGCTCGTTCGCTACTAATTGTTTGGCTAAGGCGCCAGATTTAAAAGCAATCATACTTGTTTTGACATCTGCATCTGCTACTGTCAGTTTCAAAGTATTCTTGTCCTTCCCAATCAATTGGATTTGTGATAATTGGACGTCCTTTATTAAAAACAAGGGTTGTCGGTTATCGGTACCAAAGGGTTTAATTGGGTCAAGGGCTTTGATATTTTCAAGGGTGATGTCTGTAATCCCAATGATCCCATCAATTTTCAGCGGTGTTTGCTGAGTATATACCGCTTCAAATTCTGCCACTCGGTCAAGTAAAGCCGACTTCCAAGCTTCAAACTGGTCAATAGCTACGGTCATCCCAGCGGCCATTTCATGACCACCAAATTTGTCCGCATAGTCTTTACCGGCTTGTAATACTTGGAAAAGGTCAATCCCTTCTATTGAACGGCCAGACCCTTTATAGCTGCCATTTTCAGGTTTCTTGCTTAGTAGAATGGTTGGTCGGTGATATTTTTCAACCAAACGACTGGCTACTATTCCTAGCACCCCTTCATGCCAACCCTCTTGGCCCAAGATAATCATTTGCGGTAATTGACCTTCACCGTCAACTATGGCTTCCGCTTCTGTCACCATCTTATCAACGATGGCTTTACGGGCGTTATTTTCTGAGTCTAGTAACTCAACAAGTTCGCCAACTTCTTGGTCATCAAAAGAGGTTAAGAACTGCACACCAGGGTTTGGATCGCCCAAACGACCTAAGGCATTTAATCTTGGTCCGAGAATAAAACCAATCGTTTGCTCATCGATTTGGTCTGGCTGAATGCTCTCTTTTTCAAAGAACATCTGTAAGCCTAACCGCTCGGTATGCTTCATTTGGTCTAATCCAGACGCCACAATGACCCGGTTTTCGTCAGTTAGTGACACCAAGTCAGCAACGGTTCCAATAGCAGCAACATCCAGTAAATCACTTGGCGTTTCACCAAGTAAGGCTGTGGCCAATTTCAATGCGACACCTGCACCTGCTAAATCACCAAAAGGATATTGACCCTCTGGATGTCTTGGATGAACGATGGCATAGGCATCCGGCAAGCTGTCCCCGATTTCATGGTGGTCCGTGATGATCACGTCAACACCTTGGTCTTTGGCGTAAGCTACGGCTTCGTGTCCTGCTACCCCATTGTCACAAGTCAGGATTAGTTGGGTCCCTTTCTTGATGTAATAAGCATAGACATCCTTGTTTGGCCCATACCCATCATCAAACCGGTTAGGTAAGTAGAAGGATACATTGGCCCCAAGCATTTCTAGCGTTTCATACAAAATCGTCGTAGAAGTGATTCCATCTGCATCATAATCCCCGTAGATTAAAATCTCTTCATAGTCTTCAACCGCTTGATGTAGTCTTGAAACGGCCTTTTCCATATCTTTTAATAAGAATGGATCATAAAATACGGGCTCTTTAGCGATAAAAGCTTGAATCGCTTCAGCTGTTTGGTAGCCCTTATCATAAATGACCTGTACGACCATCTTTGGTAAGGATAGGTCTTCAGCTAGCTGCTGGATAAAGGTTGCAGCTGTATCATCTGCATTGCTTAAGTATTCAGGTTCTATCCATTCATAAACTGATTGCAACAAAATTTGTCCTCATTTCTAAGTTTCGTAGAAAATTAGTCTCTAAATTGGCCTTTTTCATAGGTCATATGAATCAAACGATAGGCTAAGCTTGGCGCCAATCTCATTAGACGGTTCATAATGTCATAGTAAAATGGCACGATTACCTCAAACTGGCCACGTTCAATCGCGGTTGCCATCTTGTCAGCAACAATCTCTGGTGTGGTGGCAAAAGATTGGACATTTTCAAAGTATGACCCATCTTTATCCGCGATATCAAAGAAGGCAGTGTCAACTGGACCAGGCAAGATACAAGTCACCTTAATCTTGGTTGACCACAAATCTTGTCTTAAGCCGTTGGCAAAGGCATGTACGCCTGCTTTACTAGCTGCGTATACAGCTGATTTAGGCGTTTGAATTAAGCCAGCAACTGACGCAATTAAGGTGATATTATTGGCTTCCGTATCTTGGTCTAACATCCCAGCTGCAAAGCGTTTTGAAAGGAACATGGTTAATAATAAATTAGTATGGGTCAGCTTAGCGATTTGCGAATAAGCTTGGTCACTAATTGCTGAAAAATCACCGAACCCTAAACAATGGACAAAATTTTCGATTTGTCCTTTGTCAAAGCAATATTGGGCGAATTTCTCGGCTTCGTCACTAGTCACTAAGTCGGCTGTATAAGCTAAAACTTGTCCTGCACCTAATTCCTTGGCCTGTTTCTTTGTTTCATTCAACCGTTTTTTATTTCGACCGTTGATGATGATATTTCTACCTTCGCTGGCCATCTTATAAGCAAAAGCTTGACCGATTCCTGAAGATGCACCTGTTATGACTGTGTATGTTTGAGACATTTTCATCACTCCTATAAATGTGGCTACTTATCCGAGACTGATTGAATCAAAATCTTTTACAATTTGGCTGTTGGCAAACACTTTCCTAGCATCTGCCTCTAGTTGCTGTGAGGCTTTTCCTACATATCTAGCTGAGATATGGGTTAGTAATAATTGTTTGACATTGGCTTCCTTAGCCACTTGACCAGCTTGTTTAGCGGTTGAATGGTAGTAATTACGTGCCATCCGTTCCTCGCCAGCAGCAAAGGTCGCTTCATGTACTAAAAAGTCCGCATCTTTTGCAAGTGCTACTGCATTTTTGTTATAACGGGTATCACCTAGAATGGTGACAATGTGGCCCTTTTTGTCAGGTCCAATAAAGTCACGACCATCTAACTGGGTACCATCTTCTAAGGTAATGGTCTTGCCTTGTTTTAGTTGACCTAGTAAAGGCCCATTTGGTACGCCAGCTTCTCTCGCCTTATCAATCAACAGTTCCCCTACTTGATCAGCCTCAATGACTCTAAATCCATAAGACTGAACAGCGTGGTCTAAAGTCTTATAGAGTACCTGGTATTGGTCATTTTGAAAGACCATACCTTCATCGGCTAACTCCTGAATGATTAGATCATAGCCTAAGGTCGTACGGGTAACTTGAAGAAAGTTATCAATATAGGCTTTAATGCCTTTAGGTCCATAAATGGTCACCGGAGACTCACCGCCTTGATGACTTCTTGACGATAAAAAGCCTGGCAAACCAAAGATATGGTCTCCGTGTAAATGCGTGATAAAAATTTTAGTGACTTTACGCGGTTTCAATGTGGTTTTCATAATTTGATGTTGGGTTGCTTCTCCGCAATCAAACATCCACATTTCATTACTTTCGTCTAATAGTTTTAACATGATACTTGTCACGTTACGACTTCTACTTGGAACGCCAGCACCTGTTCCCAAAAAAGTTATCTCCACTTTTTTTCGCTCATTTCTATTTTATATATTCGTAAAAAATCAAGAGCGCACATTAAATCCAAGTCTCCCTGTTCAATGTGCGCTCGTCTTTCAGTGGGTCTGAGACTAAAGCGTCGCATGCCCACCAACAATACTCATGATATCAGGTTGCAAAAGTCAGAATTTTCCGACACTTCCAAAAATGCGCCAATTACTTTACAGTAATTGTTCAACTTTTGGGAAGTGCGTCGATCCTAAACGACTTTTGTCACACCTACTATTCTTGGAATTCGAACTCGTAATCTAAGATACGGATAATATCCCCTTGCTTCGCACCACGTGCAGCCAAGGCTTTATCAACACCCATATTCTTCAACTGACGAGCAAATCGTAATGCCGACTCATCATATTCCAAGTTCGCCATCTTGAATGTTTTCTCAATTTTGTCACCGTATAAGTAGAAGGTCCCATCTGACTCACGGCCCACATAGAATGGTGGTTCTTCGTCTTCAGGAATTTCATAAACCACTGTTTCAGTAGACGCTTGTTTACCTTCTTCAGCAATGCGCGCTTCTTCTAAACGGATCAATTCAGCCGTATGGTCCATTAAAGGATCTAAACCTTCTCTAGTATAAGCTGAAATTGGGAAAATTTCTGGCAATTCTAAATCTGGATAGTTTTCTGCAAAATAGCTTGCAAGTTTTTCCTTAAATTCTTCAATATATAGTTCAGCTTCAGGAATATCCATTTTATTGGCAACGATAATCGTTGGTCTAGACATCAAATTGTCATCATAATTATCTAATTCTTTGTTGATAGCTACATAGTCGTCAAATGGGTCGCGGTTTTCAGAACCACCCATATCAATTACATGTAAAATCACCTTAGTACGCTCAACGTGGCGTAAGAATTGGAACCCTAAACCAATACCTTCAGCAGCCCCTTCGATTAACCCTGGTAAATCGGCTAATACAAAAGATTCATGCGAACGAGTATTTACCACACCTAAATTTGGTGTAATGGTCGTAAAGTGGTAATCACCAATTTTAGGTGTTGCCGCTGTGACAACCGATAATAAGGTTGACTTACCAACTGATGGGAAACCAACTAATCCAGCATCAGCAATCAATTTCAATTCTAGTTGTAGGGTAATTTCGTCACCTGGTTCACCATTTTCAGCGATTTCTGGTGCCGGGTTGTTGTGGGTCGCAAATTTCATGTTCCCACGGCCACCACGACCACCATGTGCAACGACGAGCTCTTCACCGTTCTCCACTAAATCACCAATAATTTGACCAGTGTCAAAGTTTTTGACAACAGTTCCAGGGGGTACAGCGACATACATATCCTCTGCACCACGACCGTACATACCTTTTGGCATACCATTTTCACCTGGTTTTGCCTTAAAGTGACGGTTGTAACGGAAATCCATCAAGGTTCTTAACCCTTCGTCAACTTTGAAGATGATGTCGCCTCCGCGACCGCCATCTCCTCCAGCTGGACCTCCATCTGGACGATATTTTTCTCGTAAAAAGGCAACCATACCGTCGCCACCCTTACCTGCTTTTACCCAGATCTTGGCATAATCAAAAAATGTTGACATGTGTTACCCCTCCTTTCAATTTCTTTTATTTTGCTTTTATTTCGTGTTAATACGGTTTGTATCAGCAAGCGTTAAAATTGCTTGCGCAATCATGCTTAAGATGGCTAAACGGTTGTTTTGTACCGTTTGGTCTTCAGCAAATACCATGTTGTTATCAAAGAATTCAGTAATAACTGGTGTTAATGCCTCAAGTTGATTATAGTTGTTCTGCATGTCATTTGTCATCTCTAACCCTTTAGCAGCATTAAATAATGCAACTTCTGAATCTGATTCAAAACGACTTTCTTCTATTGTAACATCTTGGACATTTAATTCACGTGCTTTCGCACCCAAGTTCAAAATACGGTTCCATGCTTCAAGCGTTTCTTTAAATGACGCTTTTTCACTAGCTGCTTGTAAGACTTTACTTGCCGCTAATTTTCTTAAGACATCCGCTGAATGGCTTTGCAAAACAGCATCCGCAATATCATAACGAATTTCTTGGTCATTTAAGATAGCTTTCAAGCGGTCATTTACAAATTGACTTAAAGCTGTTTGCAATTCAACTAGGCGCTCTTGGTCTTCAATACCATAAACAGTCTGCAAGATACTAATGATATCAGTTTTCCAATCAAAAGTTAACTCATTTTCGATTAGAATCCGCACAATTCCTGATGTTTGTCGACGTAATGCAAATGGATCGTTTGAACCAGAAGGAATGCGGTCAATATTAAAGAATGAAATCACTGAATCTAGTTTATCTGACACAGCAAACAATTTACCCAATTGACTAGCAGGTAATTCACCTTCAGCAGAAATTGGCATGTAATGTTCGCGAATAGCAGTAGCAACTGCAGGTGCTTCACCAAAGGCTAAGGCATATTTTTCACCCATAATCCCTTGTAATTCTGAGAATTCATCCACAATACCGGTCATTAAATCGAACTTGTAGATTTCACCAGTACGAGTGATGTCTCCGGTTTGGACGTCAGCTAACTGACCAGACCATTTTTCGGCTAGATATTTGGCGATTTGACCAGTACGGGCCATTTTTTCCTGTAAGGAACCAATTTCAGCATGGAAAGTTACCTTAGCTAAACGGTCTTGGAAGTCTTGAATTGTTTTGGTTTTATCTTCATTGACGAAGAAGAAACCATCTTCCAAACGTGCAGTCAGGACTTTTTGATTACCCTTACGGACATTATCTAAGTGTTCAGCGTTACCGTTACGAACAGCTAAGAACAATGGCAACAATTTGCCTGCTTGGTCTTTAACATAGAAGTAACGTTGGTGGTTCTTCATTGAAGTGATCAATACTTCATCCGGTAACGCTAAGTATTTGTCGTCGAAGTTGCCGATAAAGGCAGTTGGGTATTCAACAATTTGGGTAACTTCTTCAAGTAAGTCAGCATCGATATCGATTTGATATTTGTTTTCACTCGCTAATTGCTCGATTTGTTGTTCGATTAATGCTTTTCGTTCGTCTTGTTTTACAATAACAAATTCATCAGCTAAGGCTGCTTCATAAGCATTGGCATCCACAATCACAACTTCTTGAGAACCTAGGTAACGGTGTCCACGTGAGATATTTGAAGCTGTTAGGTTCAAGAAAGTTAACGGTAAGACTTGGTCATCTAATAGGGCAACCATCCAGTGGATTGGACGGATGTATTTAACGTCATACGAAGCCCAGTGCATTGAAACAGGGAATGACATTTGGTCGATAACTGAAACTACATCTTGTAAAATGTCAGCCGCTTGGCTACCTGGTTGCGAAATATTAATGAAGACATACTCTTCACCTTTAACTTCTTCAAAGTAAATATCCTCAACAGAAGCACCTTTACCGCGTGCGAAACCTTGGGCAGCTTTGGTCCAATTACCCTCTTCATCTTGAGCAATACGTTTAGCGGGTCCCTTAGCTACTTCAGAAAAGTCTGTTTGCTTGTCGGCTAAGCCATTAACACGTACAGTCAAACGACGCGGTGTCGCAAATGTTTCGACATTGTCAAAAGTTAAACGGTTGTCTGATAAAAAGTTTTCTACTAGTGATTTTAATTGGTTCACGGCATTACGTACGTATTGAGCAGGTACTTCTTCCAAACCAATTTCAAATAAAAATGTATGTTGGCTCATTATTTTTCCTCCTTCAATAACGCTTCTGCTGTTTCTCGGTCTAACAATGGGTAACCCAAGTCAGCACGTTTCTTCACAAACATTTTAGCTACACGGCGGGCCATGTTACGGATACGAGCAAGGTAAGCGGCACGGTCAGTAACAGAAATCACACCACGCGCGTCTAGTAAGTTAAATGCATGTGAACATTTCAAAATGTAGTCATAAGCTGGGTGGACTAATTCATTGTCGATTTGTTTCAAGGCTTCAGCTTCATATTTATTGAAGGCAGAGAATAACATATCTACATCCGATTCCTCAAATGAGTAAACTGAATGCTCGTATTCTGCTTGACCAAAAATTTCACCATATTTAACGCCTTCAACCCATTCAATATCGTAAACTGAATCTACTTCTTGGATGTAAGAAGCTAAACGTTCCAAACCATATGTTAATTCAGAGGTAACAGGCTTACACTCTAAACCACCAACTTGTTGGAAATAAGTAAATTGGGTGACTTCCATCCCATCTAACCAAACTTCCCAACCTAAACCAGCACAACCAAGTGATGGGTTTTCCCAGTTGTCTTCTACAAAACGAATGTCATGTTTTAATGGGTCAATCCCTAATTGTTTCAAGCTTTCAATGTATAATTCTTGAATATTATCTGGGTTTGGTTTCATCACGACTTGGAATTGGTGATGTTGGTATAGACGGTTAGGGTTTTCACCGTAACGACCATCTGCTGGACGACGAGAAGGTTCTACGTAACAAGCGTTCCATGGTTCAGGACCAATTGCACGCAAGAAAGTATAAGGTGACATGGTACCAGCACCTTTTTCTGTGTCATAAGCGTTTAAAACTAAACAACCTTGTTCAGCCCAGTAGTTTTGTAACGTTAAAATTATATCTTGAAATGTTTTATGATTTTTTGCCAAGATGTTCACTTCCTCATTTTTTATCTATTGTGACAGTGGTCAAATACATCAGAAGACACTAAAAAGCCCCTATGTATTTGAAAAAACAAACACATAGGGACGATTATCTCGCGGTTCCACCCTACTTCTAACGGATAAGATCCATTAGCGCTTTATTGTTAAGTGCTCCAATATGCCTTCACAAGGTTTCAATCCAGCCGCTCCCACTATCCGGCTTCGCTTTGGAATCTACATCTTCTTACTTAGTATTTTCACTGCACTTCTTTTATTCAGCTATTATCATACTTTTTTTCTCTTTTGTCGTCAAGCGGATTGACGAAAGTTTCCATCTGACTGATAAAATGCTTGCTTTTTAAGTGGATCCCTACATACTCTTCGTAAAGATCATCCAAGGCTTGCCGAATTTCAGTTTTTGTTGTCGCCTGTAAGTCCACTTGACCTAGTTTGTCATATGGTATTTGACTAAACAGTCGAATAAAATGACTTGCCCGTGGTGACCAATGGAGACGCCTATCATCCATGTGAAAATGTTGTTCGCATAAAACGCCAGCATATTGCATGGAATAGTCAAAACGGCCTTGATCACGGCCACAAATAGCACATGACCTAAAGTTGGGGGCCACCCCAAATTTCGGCAGCAATTGAATTTCAAATATATTGGCCACGACTGACGGATCGACACCGGCTTCTATTTTGCCTAGACCGTGCCAGAGCAAGTCAAAAACCTTGTCTTCTTTGATAAAATCTTCAAAGGCGGCATCAGTCAAACCTGTCATGTAGGCTGCGTAGGCATTGGCCTGGATGTCTGAGATGGTTGTCTTAGGAAATAGAACATCGTCCGTATCATTTAAGAAGGAGAAACCTTTATCGTTGATGGTTCCCACAAACGAGGCCCGCATGTAAGGAAAGGCAATTTCCCTTAAACCATTATTCTGCCGTTGAATATTCTTAATGAAAAACATCCGCTTACCAAATTCCTTGGTGAATATTTTAATCAGTAGGTCTTTTTCTTTGTATTTACGCGTAAAAAGGACAATCCCATCGAAACGCGCGTATTGGTCCTTTCGCATGGTCTTGTCCCCTTTCAATACTCATGTCAATGTGTTTCGATTTTTATGATAGCTAGAACTGACTTTTGCTTGTCATTAACCCTTATAGTTTTTATGATTGTAGCCAAGGTCACCTAAGTTGGCCTTGTTGTTACGCCAGTTCTTGATAATTTTCACCCAAAGTTCTAAATAAATTTTTGAACCTAGTAAGTTTTCAATTTCCTTACGCGCTTCAACACCAATTTTCTTGATCATCTTACCGCCCTTACCAATGATGATTCCTTTTTGACTCTTTTGGTCAACGATAATGGTCGCATACACATGCACGCGATCCAGTTCATCTTTTTGCATGGAGTCTACTTGAACAGCAACTGAATGTGGAATTTCTTCATAGGTATTTAGTAGAATTTGCTCACGGATTAACTCAGAAACTACGAAGTATTCTGGATGGTCAGTGATAAATTCAGATGGGTAGTATTGCGGACCAGTCGGTAATAGATCAACCAAAGTGTCGATTAATGTTTCCACATTATTCCCGTTTAAAGCAGATAGTGGGATAATCCCGTCAAAAGATTCTGGGCTTGGGATAGTTTGCATAAATTCAGCTAGCGCCTCTGGTGACACTTTATCGATTTTATTAACGCCCAAGAACTTACGGGTCTTGTAGTTTTTAATCTTTTCAAAGACGAATTTATCACCAGGGCCAATCGGTTCTTCCGCATTCACCAACATTAAGATGGCATCTACTTCTTCTAGTGATTGATAAGCTGACTTATTCATAAATTCGCCCAACTCATTATGGGGTTTATGAATACCTGGTGTATCAATGAAAACAATTTGCGCTTCATCCGTTGTATAAACCGCTTGGATTTTGTTACGTGTTGTTTGTGCCTTGTCAGACATGATGGCTACTTTTTGCCCCACAACGCGGTTTAAAAAGGTTGATTTCCCAACATTAGGACGGCCAACGATTGCCACAAATCCTGACTTATATCCATCAAAGTCATCGCCAGCTTGGTCGCCGTCGTCCTCTAATAATTTTTCTAAATCCTCAATATTGTCAAAATCATTTATATTAAAATCTTCTATATTCAAAAATAGTCTCCTTATTTTTATATTAATTTGAAAAAAAATAAAATCTCAGGTACAAAAATTAACAAGCCAATAATTACAGCCATTGTAGATGAAATCAGTACGCCACCAGCCGCTACATCCTTCACATTTTTTGCAATGGGATGGTATTGGTTGTCAGTCACTAAATCAATAATCCACTCAGCAATGGTATTGGTAATTTCCATACAGATCACAATAGCACAGGTTAAAATTAAAATTAACCACTTCTCAATGGACAAAGCAAAAAACCAAGCGGCCGACATGACTAAAATCAAGCCCAGAATCTGGTAACGAATGTTTCGTTCATGGCCAAAGGCAAATTTTATCCCGCTTAAGGCATAACCCATTGATTCAAAAAAATTATGGTTCTTATCTACTTTTGGTGGTTTTGGTACTTGTTTACGCTCTTTTGAGTCCATAAGCATCTAAAATCTCTTTCTGTAGGCCAAACATTTCCTTTTCATCTACTTCATTCATATGGTCATAACCATTCAAATGCAAGAATCCATGGACAGCTAAAAAGCCTAGTTCACGTTCAAAAGAATGGCCATAATCAGCTGCTTGTTCACGTGCTTTATCAATTGAGATGAAAAGATCGCCCAATTCACGTGGCATATCCTCTGGTAAGCCCATAACTGCTAATTCATCCTCACCTAAATCTTCAATCGCAAAAGAAATCACGTCAGTTGGACGGTCAATGTTGCGGTAAGTTTTATTGATTTCATGAATTTCTGCATCATTCACGATGGTTAAAGATAAGTCAATTTCTCCAGTAAGTTTCAAATAACCTGCTGCAAAATCCAACAACTCATGCAACATCTCTTCATCTTTATTAGATAGCTCATTCGTCTTATCTTCAAAAATTAAATCTAACACTTTTTCACCTTTTTTCTATTTGCCATATCTATCATTAATTTCCCTTATCTTCATTGGCGTAGGCATTGATGATTGCTGAAACCACTGGGTGACGAACAACATCAGTCGCTGTAAAGTGCACAAAGTCGATATCTTTAATCCCCTGCAAGTGTCTTTCCGCGTCGATTAACCCAGATTTAGCGCCTCTAGGTAAATCAATTTGCGTCTTGTCTCCATTAACAATCATCTTAGACCCGAAACCAAGACGAGTTAAGAACATCTTCATTTGGGCAACCGTTGTATTTTGTGCTTCATCAAGAATGACAAAAGCGTCTTCCAAAGTCCGACCTCGCATATAAGCAAGTGGTGCCACTTCAATCACGCCACGTTCCAGTAAGCGTTCAGTATGCTCCCGGCCATAAATAGTATATAGGGCATCATAAATTGGCCGTAAGTAAGGATCAACCTTCTCTTTTAAGTCACCAGGTAGGAAACCTAAGCTTTCCCCTGCTTCAACTGCTGGACGCGTTAGGACAATCCGCTTTACCCGTCCTTGTTTTAAAGCCTGGACGGCCATCATCACTGCTAAGAAAGTTTTCCCGGTACCAGCTGGTCCAATCCCAAAAGTAATGGCATGTTTATTGACAGCGTGTAAATATTGACGTTGACCTACAGTTTTTGTTCGAATAGCTTTCCCTTCAAAGGTCCGGCCAATTTCCTCTTCATATAGACTTACAAAGTGGTTCAAAGTCCCACTGTTTGCCATTTTAATCGCAGTAACCACATCACGTTCACCAATTGTGATACCTGATTGTAGAATAACTTGTAATTCAGTCAGTAAATCAATCACTTGGGCAACATCCGCTTCTTGTCCGGTCACTTCAATTTGCTCATCTCTGGCAAATATTTGCACCTCAAAAGCTTGTTCAATCAAAGAAAGATTACGGTCCTCAGTACCAAATAGTTGTACGGCTAATGCTGGATTCATCAAGGCTACACTTTTACTGATTGCAGATTCTGTCAAATGAAAACTTCCCCCTTTTCGTATTAAATAAATTATAGCAAAAATCTGACACAAATACGAATAACAGGTCAGGTATTTTCAAATGCATAGCCCTATTTCCGGAAAAGGGCATTTGCTTCCGCAAGTTAAATAATGAATGATACAATAGAGAAAATACTTTAGGGAGGCGCACACTATGCAAAAAATATTAGCCATTGCAAACCTTGTAAAGGATTGGCAAATCGATGATATCAAAGACTTAGCAAGCAATTACCAGGTGAAAATGGCGGATCAATTGACCGACGCAGACTTCCCCAATATTGAAATCCAATATGGTTGGAATGCGGATTTAGCTGAAAAATATGCAGCGAATGGTTATGATAGCCTTCGCTGGATTCAAGTCCAATTCGCTGGCATCAATCAATTGCCTAAAGAAATTGTCACTGATGAAAAGATTCAAATCACCAACATGAGTGGGATTCATGCGATACCGATTGCAGAGACCGTTTTTGGATACATCTTGAACTACTACCGGAGTTTACATATTTATAAGGCGCGTGAAGAAAAACAACATTGGGAATATGCTCAACATATGTCTTTGCCTGGAAAGAAAATGGTCGTGTTTGGTGCCGGTAATGTAGGGAAAGAAATCGCCCGTATTGGCCAAGCATTCGGTTTAGAAACAGTCGGCGTGAATACATCAGGACGCGATGTAGACTATTTTGATCAAACAGTTAAAACAGCGGACGGTTTTGAAAAAGTCACTGACGCCAACATTATCGTCAATGTTCTTCCTGAAACAGCTGCCACAAAAAACGTCTTTGACGCAGCTTATTTCAGTCGCCAAGAAAAGAAACCTTTATTTATTAATGTAGGTCGTGGCTCAGCCATTGTAGACCAAGACTTAATTGAAGCTATTGATAAAGGTGACATTGACTATGCATCCCTTGATGTCTTTAGAGAAGAACCCTTGCCAGCAGACCATCCTTTCTGGGCCCATGACAAGATTGATGTGACGCCACATATGACTGGTCAAGTAGAACACTTTGCAATTGAAACTTACAAGATATTCCAAGCTAACTTAACAGCTTACACGAAAGATGGCGATTTATCAGTCAATGTCGTTTCTAAAGAAAAAGGCTACTAAGAAAATATGATTCAAATAGACAATAAAAGCATTTGCTTTCCTAAATCTCGGAATAGCAAATGCTTTTTTGATTCTATTTTGTCTTTATTTAGCGTTTAGCGTAACTGGAGGTAGACCTTCAAATTGGCCTACATAAACGCCTGGTTGAATGACTTTCGGCATATTAACGGCGCCTGAAGCCACAAACATGCCTGGTTCAATAGCTTGGCCTGTTTCAGCTAGTTTTTGTGCCAACCATTGTACTGAATAAGCTGGGTGGCCCATCACCTCTTTTGAAGAACCTTGGGTGTATGGTTGACCATCTACTGTTACTGTCCCCATCACGTCATCAATTTCTTCGTAGGTACGTTTGACATATTCACCGGCTACTACACCGGCATTAGCTGCCCCATCGGCAATCAATTCAAATTTTGAAATGTTCCCGTACCAATTGTCATACCGGCAATCAGGAATTTCATAGCCTGTCGCCACCTTACATTTAGACATAATAGTTTCCACTGAATCGTCAGGCGAAATGGTTTCTTCAGCCTTGAATATGATTTCAAATTCTAACAAAGGACCCATAAATTTGCTCAGGTCCATATCCGAACCCCAAACACCTTTGTCTGTCATGACGCCGTATAAAGGCGTTGTGGTCCTAAAAAATGACTGCTGAATTTTTGCTGACAAGGAGATTTTATAACCTGCAATCTTTTCACCAGCCGCTTTTCTTAAATCTAACACAGCTTGTTGCACTCGGTAGCCGTCTTCTTCATTGACGATACCAAATTTCCCGTATTGTACCGGCACTTTTTCATTGTCTGCTTGGTATAGGGTCTTACTTGCGTGAATAATTTCTTGATCCATCATAAGCTTTTTTCTCCTTAGAATTACATGGCGTCTGAAGCGCCACCGTCAATATTGACAGCTGAACCACTCACATATGAGGCGGCATCTGAAGCAAGGAAGCTAATCACTTTAGCAGCTTCTGTCGTTTCACCAACACGGCCCATTGGCGTATGCGTATCTTTGGCTTTTTGTTTTGAAAACTCTTCCCAGGTTGGATGTTCTGGGTCATTTTGCCACATCTTCTCAACCTGTTCACTGCGGATATAACCAATACATACCGCATTTGCACGAATATTGTATTCACCATATTCCTTACTCAATTCTTTGATCACCGCTAAACCAGCTGATCGCGCCGGAGATGTCGGTACAGACTTAGGACCTGGCGTTTTACCAGAATTAGAAACCACGCTAATAATTGAACCTGAAGCCTGCTTACGCATATAAGGCAATACTTCACGGGTAAAATTCGCCACACCAATAATTTTGATTTCCAAGTCAAATCGCCATGCATCATTATCCACTTCTTCAAATGAGCCCGCTCTGTGGCCACCCGCATTGTTCACTAAGATATCGATAGTCCCGTATTTGGTTGCTGTATCTGCAATCGCTTTTTGGACAGCCGGTAAATCTGTGACATCAGCTACTGCGTAATCCACTTCAACCCCTGTCGCTTCTTTAATAGCTGTTTGTGCCTCAATCAATCGGTCTTCGTGGCGGGCTGTAATCACAACTTTTGCCCCCTCCTCAGCAAGTGTTTTCGCTGTTTCAAATCCGATACCTCTACTTGCACCGGTAATAACTGCCACTTTACCTTTTAGTCCTAAATCCATCAAAATCGCTCCTTCATCTTTTAAGATCTTATTGATTTGAAATAAGGCTCCACTCAACTTCCAGACTTGTATTATCCTTAACTACTTCAGTAGCCATCACCTAATAAAAAAACGACGACCCTCGACAGGCCGCCGTTCCATTAGCTAGAGCCCGCTTCACGTGGAAAAGGACTCTCCTAGAGAAGAATCCTACTTAGCTAATAATAATAATAATAAATCTTGTTTTAGATTAAATGGAGACGCAACAAATACGCCAGCATGCATGATATATTTGGAAGATATTCTAAATTGGCGCATTGTTGTCACTCCTTTCAAATTGCTAACTACAATTTATCAAAAATAAGATGTAATTGCAAGGTATTTTTAATTTGTTTTTAATTATTCTCTCATTTAAGTTGCGAGAGGAAAGAATTTTAGCCAATAAAAAAGGGAAGTCCGAAGACTTCCCTCTCAGATCTAGATTATTAACCTAAATATTTTTTTGCTACTGTTTGGATTGCATTACCATCCGCTTGACCTTTAAATTTGGCCACAGCAGTTTGCATGACTTTACCAAAATCCTTCATAGATGTAGCGCCAACTTCATCAATGACTTGTTTGACACCCTCGTCTAATTCAGCTTCTGATAATTGTGCAGGCAAGTATTCTTCGATAATCGCGATTTCAGCAACTGCGTTATCTGCTAGTTCTACATGGTCTGCTTGACGGAATTCTACTTCCGACTCTTTTCGTTGCTTCAACTCGCGAGCCAAAAGTTCAATTTCTTCATCTTCAGACAATGCACTTCCCTTGTTAATTTCAGCATTTTGAACTGCTGCTTTTAACATACGGATAACAGATAACTTAAATTTATCTTTAGCTTTCATGGCTACCTTCATATCGGTATTTAGTTGGTCTAATAACGCCATGATCCGCCTCCTTTATCGCAAGGTAAACGATTAGAATTTACGTTTACGAGCCGCTTCAGATTTTTTCTTACGTTTTACTGAAGGTTTTTCGTAGAATTCACGTTTACGTGCTTCTTGTATTGTGCCAGATTTTGAAACTGAACGTTTGAAGCGACGAAGAGCGTCGTCAAGTGATTCGTTTTTACGAACTACAGTTTTTGACATGACATTTCCCTCCCCTCGTTACTACAAATCGTTCTTTCATACTTGAAAAAACGTTCTAGTAAATTATACGCCATTATATTTATAAAGTCAATTCTCCCAAGGTAAATTTGTTGAAAGTTCCGTTGTTCAAAAGTGAGCTTGTCTTAGCTAAGAATAATGGAAGATCCCCCCGGTCATTAACAGGCAAATGCTAGTCCAATTAGTTGCGATTTTAACTACGAAAAAAGAGCTAGAAATGCGTATCTAGCCCCTTTTCAAAAAATTTTTACCTTACTGACATTCACTACATAGTCCTTGCAATTCAATGGTATGGCTGGCGATTTCACAACCTGGTAATTGGTCAGCAAAGAATGTCATGTGGCAAGAATTGATTGGAATCGTCTTGCCACAATTTGTGCAGATAAAATGATGATGGTGTCCTAAGTGTGGATCACAGTGTTTTCTAAAAACCATCTCCCCGTTGACTTCAGAGGTTTCAAGGAAGTGGTGGTCTTCGAATAATTTTAAGTTACGGTAAATGGTATCAAATGAGATACCCGGATATAAGTTTTCTAATCGTTGCTGCACTTCTTTGGCGCTCAGGAAATAGGCCCCTTCTTCATCAAAGACGTTTAACATGTCAGCACGTTTCTTGGTGTATTTAAAACCAGCTTCGTGTAGGACTTGCATGGACTCATCTACAAAATTCATAGTTATCACTCCAGTTCCTACTTATTCTAACACGGATTGATTACGATTTGAAGCCATAATCATTGGGCTGTGTTGTATCAAAATGACGGATTTGCGACTCAATATGCGCACGGTTTTCTTCCAAGAATGGCGGTAATGATAATGACTCACCTAAAGTTTCATATGGTTCGTCACCCATGAAACCTGGACCATCAGTCGAGATCTCGATCAAGATGTCACCGATACGTGCGTATAAAGCTTCAAAGAAGAAACGATCGACTAAACCTGAACTTGGTAGACCGATTTGTTGATACTTGTCGACCCAATGTTGGATGGCATCGTGGTCAGCGACACGAAATGACACATGATGTACTTCACCATATCCTTGTAATCCTGGTGGGGTTACTAAGTCTTTTCGTAAGATAACTTGACCACCGTTACCACCCTCGCCTACTTCATATAGGGCTTCTTGACCATCGTCTGACAATTGTTTCATGCCATAGATTTGTTCGAGAATTTTTCCAAATTCTTCATAGTAAGATACTGAAATTTCGATTGGTCCTAATCCGTAAATCGCTTTGTCTTCTGGAACTGGGCCATTTTTCCAAGGCTTTCCAGGCGCAACACCCTCGTTGTTTTCATCTGAGAAGATTTGTAGGCGTTGACCGTCAAAGTCTTCAAAGCGTAAAACTTTCTTACCGTAAACTTCTTTAATTTCTTCCGTCTTCACATCAAATGATTTCAACCGTTCTTCGTAGTAAGCTAGGGCTGCATCATTTGGTACACGTAAGCCGATACGAGAAATGGCGTTTGTTCCATAGTAACCGCTTGGCACGCCCGGGAAGTCAAAGAATGTTAAATCTGTCCCCGCGTTCCCTTCATCGTCTGAGAAAAAAGTATGGTAGGTGTGAATGTCATCTTGGTTAACTGTTTTCTTAACTAAACGCATGCCCAAAATGCCTGCATAAAATTGATAGTTCTTTTCCGCGCTTGAAGTAATAGCTGTTACGTGGTGAATACCTAATAAATCTGTTATCATGATTGCCGCTCCCTTTTAATAAAATATCTTTTAAGTTTTTATATTTCGAATTCGTATTATTAATATACCATGTTTTTGTTTCGAATTCAAATTGTTTTTATCTTCGATTCTTCTGACACATTATATATGATAGAATAAACTTAATATATAGATTATTGGAGGCAAAAAGATGAGCCAAGACACACCACAAAAGCCAAAATATTTCCTGATTTCGGATGCAGTTGGATCGCTAGTGAATGATATTTTCCAAAGCGTGTCCGTTCAATTTCCATCCGTTGAATTTGATATCACTAATTACCCTTTCATCCAACACGACGACATGCTGCTACCTATTTTAAAACAGGCAAAAATTGAAAAAGCATCCATCGTTGCTTCTTTCATCAATAAAGACCTTAATAAAATTGCGGAAGATTATTGTGAAATGGCGGGGATTTTCTACTTGAATGTCCTTGACAAATTAATGGATCAGATTGTGAGTCAAACAAATGTGAAACCGTCCGGAAAACCGGGTATTCGCCACCAACTTGACGATGAATACTACAAACGAATTGAGGCCTTAGAGTTTGCAGTCAACAACGATGACGGCCAACAACCCAAACGCTTTATCGACGCAGATATCGTTTTATTAGGAATTTCTAGAACGTCTAAAACGCCATTAAGTATGTATCTTGCGAATATGGGTTATAAGGTGGCCAACCTGCCGTTGGTCCCAGAATCTAGAATCCCAGATATTATTTATGAAATTGAGCGGTCAAAAATTATTGGTTTGACCAATGACGTCAATGTTTTAAATAAGTTTCGTCGCGAACGTATGCGGTCATATGGGATTGAAAATGCCAGTCTGTATACAGATGATGCCCGCATTGAAAAAGAATTGGCCTACGCCAACAAACTTTACGAAGAGTTGAATTGTCCAGTCATCAACGTGGCTGATCGGTCAATTGAAGAAACAGCCACGTTGATCATCATGTTCTTCAACTCAACCAAAACCTCAGGGTGAGAGAGCCGACGTTCAGACAGGAACATTGGAAGTTTAAGGCAGTAGATGGGCGAAGTCAGCTACAACTTAAACTGAAATGCAGTCCTGTCTTGAGGCTCAAACCCGACTACCCAGGGTGAGAGAGCCGACGTTCAGACAGGATCATTGGAAGTTTAAGGCAGTAGATGGCGAAGTGAGCTACAACTTAAACTGAAATGCATTCCTTTCTGGAGGCTCGAACGCGACTACCCAGGGTGAGAGCGAAATCGCTCAGCTTAAAATAACACTATAAAATAAAAAAACAGCGTCATGATTGTCATGAGCGCTGTTTTTCAATCTATTTATTGTTTGATCATCATTTTCATTTCCGCGACTAATTTTTCAATGGATTCAATGTTCAATTCATCCATGCGTGCTGGCAAGCCTTCGATGATTTCCTTACAAATCATTGGGTTGGCGTAGTTAGCTGATCCAACTTGGACGGCTGTTGCGCCCGCGATGATCATTTCTAAAACATCGTCGATACTTTCAATCCCACCTACTCCAATAATTGGAATATCCACCACTTGGGCTACTTGACGAACCATTCGAAGAGCTACATATTTCACTGAAGAGCCTGATAAACCACCGGTAATCCCACCTAAAACAGGTTGTCTTGTTTCTAAGTCAAATGTTTGACCTGTAATCGTATTGATCATGACAATGGCATCTGCACCGGCAGCTTCTACCGCTTTAGCAATTGCCGTAATGTCCGTTACGTTTGGCGTTAATTTTACATATACAGGTAAGTCTGTTGCTGCTTTGACTTGTTTTGTTAAATCAGCAGCTACTTCTGGATCAGTCCCGAATTGTAGACCACCTAACTTAACGTTTGGGCAAGAGATATTTAATTCGATTGCTTTAACATTTTCAGGCTGCGATAAAGCTCTTGTAGCTTCTACATAGTCTTCTACAGTTGAACCTGCTACACTTTGGATAATAGGCACATCAAATTGAGCCAAATAGGGTAACTTTTCCGCTAAGACGCCTTCAACACCTGGGTTTTTTAAGCCAACTGAATTTAAAATACGTTGGCCAGAGTGGAAGTAGCGTGGATCTGGATTCCCTTTTCGCACTTCAACAGTTGTCGATTTGTCCACTAAAGCCCCTAAGATACTTAAGTCATATTTGTCCGCGAACCCTTCACCGTAGCCGAAACAGCCTGATGCCGGCATAATAGGGTTCTTCAATTCTAAACCTGGTAATTTTACACTTAAACGTGACATAATAGCCTCCTTCAATAAGCTTTACTTGGATTATTTTTGCTCGTAAACAACTTCCCCTTGGAAAACGGTCAAGGCACACATACCGTACACTTCTTCACCGTTGAATGGCGTAACTTGTGATTTTGACAAGTAGTCAGCAGGATCAATTGTATATGCTTGATCTAGATCAAAAACTGCAATATTGGCTGGGCTGTCAACTGCAAGCTTTGCAGGTGTTAAGCCGAAAACTTCAGTCGGCGCAGTTGCCATTTTTTCTAATAAAAATGCTAGCGACATTATGCCAGTTTTTACAAAATTTGTGTACATCACTGCGAAGGCCGTTTCAATACCCACAATCCCAAATGGTGAATGCATAAAACCGTTGGCCTTCTCTGCTGAAGTATGGGGTGCGTGGTCAGTTGCGACCATGTCTAAAGTCCCGTCCAATAACCCTTCTAATAAGGCTGCTTGGTCTTCTTCACCGCGTAAAGGTGGGTTCATCTTGTAAGTTGCGTCATCTGAAGGAATATCTAATTCATTTAAGATTAAGTGATGAGGCGCCACTTCGGCTGTCACATGTACACCGCGCGCTTTACCGTCGCGAATGGCAGCAACAGATGCTTTTGTTGACACATGACAAACGTGGTAATGAACGCCAGTTTCTTCTGCTAAATGGATATCACGAGCGATTTGGCTTGATTCAGTTGCATTCAAGATACCAGGTAACCCTAACTCCTTGTTTTTAATCCCTTCATGCATCACGCCACCGAACAATAGACTTTCGTCTTCCGTATGAGCAACGATTGGCTTACCTACTCGGGCCGCTTCTTTCATAGCCAAGTACATAGTGCCGGCTGTTTGAACCCCAAACCCGTCATTGGTAAAGGCAAAGGCTTCTGGCATATGCTCCATGTCAACTAAGTCATCTGATTTTAGGTTACCTGTAATTGGTGCATATTGTAAGACCTCAACAACTGCATCTTGGTCAATCAATGATTGAATCGCTGTTAATTTTTCTGGTGTATCAGGTGCTGGATTCAAGTTAGGCATGGCTGCCACTCTGGCAAAACCACCGCGTGCTGCTGCTTGACTACCAGTTAAAATGGTTTCTTTATCTTCAAAACCGGGTTGGCGGAAGTGGACGTGCACATCTGTCAATCCTGGTGTGACTAATTTCCCAGCCACATCAATCACTTGGTCCGTATCCGCAACGTCGAAATCTAATTGCGCGCTAACTGCGACAATCTTTTGGCCGTCAATTTTTAAATGAATATCTACTAGTTGGTTATCTTTTGTAACCTGTTTACCATTTGTGATTATTAAGCTCATCATATCTTCCTTTCAATACCCATTCCAAAATTGCAATACGTGCATAAACCCCATTTGACATCTGTGACACAATCCGACTCTTCTCGCATTCGATCAATTCATCCGCAATCTCAACATCCCGGTTAACTGGCGCCGGGTGCATGATAATGGCATGGTCTTTCATGGTTTGGAATCGTTCACGCGTTAAACCGAATTGTTCATGATAGTCGGCCTTTTCAAAAGGCTTGTCCCCGTTTGGATGCCGTTCCAATTGAACCCTTAGCATCATCACGACATCTGCCGTTTTTACAGCGTCGTCAACTGACATCCACTCACCAAATTTTTCATAACGCTTATCAAAGTACTGGTCTGGCCCAGCAAAAATTACATTCGCCCCTAGTTGATTTAGCATCATCATATTGGAAACGGCTACCCTTGAGTACATGATATCACCAATAATAGCGATATCTAAGTCTCTAAAGTCACCGAATTCTTCGTAAATAGTCATAATATCAAGTAAAGATTGGGATGGATGTTGACCTGCTCCTGAACCCGCGTTAACCACCTGCACATCAAGGTTAACCAGTTGGTCAGGATAATTAGCGTCAGGATGGCGGATAACCACAATGTCGGCACCGATTGCTTGCATGGTCAAGACTGAGTCGTATAAAGACTCCCCTTTATTAACGGATGACGTTGTTACGTCAAAATTCATCTGATGCATGCCAATTTTGTGTTCAGCCATCTCAAAACTCATTTTAGTTCGCGTTGAATTTTCAAAGAACATGTTCACGATCGTTCGGTCGCTCTTAAAACTGTCTCGTCCATGTTTAAAGTCAGATGCTCGCCTCACTAACATCATAAATTCTTCATTGGTAAATTGTTCTACAGATAAGAAATGTCGCATTCATATACCTACTTTCATCGGAAAAAAGTGCTTGTAGATCCATGTCTACAAGCACTTCGCTAGGTGAATACACTGGTTCCACAAAAACCAGTTCACATAGAAAAATCACTTGTAGCCTCTCGGACCCACTTAAAGTAATACACTACGCCTATTTAATTAAAACCTCGTCTTTATCATCTACTTCATTTAAAGCCACAACCACATCTTCTTCGCGAGCAGTTGGAATATTTTTCCCGACAAAATCTGCACGTATTGGAAATTCTCTATGTCCACGATCAACTAAAACTGCTAAGGCAATCTCAGCTGGACGACCTAGGTCAACACAAGCATCTAAAGCAGCACGTGTTGTCCGGCCAGTATATAAAACATCATCTACCAAGATGACCTTTTTACCCGTTAAATCTGTCCCTTTTTTTGCCACTTGAATAGCTTCTTCTGCGTCATCACGATAACCATCGATATTGATTTTTTCGACAGGAACAACTCCTTCAATTTCTTCAATTTTAGCAGCTAGACGTTCAGCTAAAGGAACACCTCTCGTTTCAATCCCAACAAGCACCAAATTATCAATACCCTTGTAACGTTCGATAATTTCATGAGACAAACGTGTTAAAGCGCGGCCAATTTCTTTTTCATTCATAATCACTTTTACCATGGTATGACCTCCATTATTTGCTTAAGTAAGAAAAAAGACTACTTCCCTACTTGCGTGCGCAAAAAGAAGTAGTCTTTCCCCATTCGGTTAAAAACTAGACGTGTCATGCCTTCTTCGTCTCTCTGGACGCAAGTTAAAGGTTTTCATATATTTCTCATTATTATAACGCACCTAACAAAAAAATCAAGAGTTATTCAATTGGTGCAATAAATGGTGCTGTTTTCATTATCCAAAGTACCACAAAAGGTGTAGCGTTTTAGCTACACCTTTTGTAAATTATTAAATCGCATTTTCTTCAAACAACATAGCAAATTGTCCTAATGAAATGACATTTGTATCTGTAAAGTAATCCATGAAATTTTGACGCTTGTTTGAAAAGACAACCATCAAACCTAAAAACGGAATTGTCGTTAAAATCACTTTCCCTAAACCTTCACGAAGTAAACATGTCATAAAGGATAATTTGTATTGCTTGTTGGTTACAACTTGAAGCCCTAGTAACCCTTTACCAATCGTTTGGCCATTGGTCCAGAATGTGGACAAGGTAAAGTAGGCAATTAAGACGAATTGATCGACTAGGAAAGTTACTGCAGCAGGTAAGGTGCTATAAGCGCCTTGTGTTACTGCATTTAAGACACCCGTGACTAGTAAACGTAAGGCGTATACCATCAGTAAATCAATTAAGAAGGCAACCAAACGAATCCAGAAACCGCCATATAGATTACGAGCATAGCCTGAAGCAATATCTGCTTCTAGGTTACGGCGATAATTTGAAAAGATTTCTTGCGGTGAAGCTTGCAAAGATTTAATTTTGCGTTCACGACGTTTTTCTTTAAAATCTGTTTCTACTGACCCTTCATAAAGACGTTCATTTAGCTTCGGCAATTCAACACTGTCTTGATTATCCTTAGCTTTTTTACGGCGTTTAAACATCTTATTCACCTCCGTACATGTAATAGAATTGAGGTGTTGAGGTATCTTCTAAAACCTCTAAAATTTGCGTCATTTCATCCGCTGTATTGGTTTCTGATTGACCAGTAAATAAGTTTTTCTCAGCTAATAATGACATAAAATCAGTCAGCCATGAAGTAGCAGATGTAGGTGAGTAGTCTACAACGGTAGCTGTTTCCAGGTTGTTATCAGCTCTTAAGGCTGCTAAAGCATCTTCTTCGTACCCAATTTGGTCAGCTAAGCCATTTTCAACGGCTTGACTTCCTGAATAAATACGGCCATCAGCTAATTTTTTCACGTCATCAGTTGACATACCGCGGCCATTCGCTACAATCTCAACAAAACGGTTGTATTTCTCTTGAATGAAAGAATTTAATACGTTTTTTTCTTCATCAGAAGCACCTCTAAATGATGAACCCATATCTTTCAATGCCCCTGATTTATAGGTGTCCATAGCTAAACCATGCTCTTCCATAAAGCCTGAGAAGTTCGGCACTTGCATGATGACACCAATTGAACCAGTAGTTGTTTCACTATCCGTATAGATTTGGTCACCAACCATTGAAATCATATAACCACCTGAAGCAGCCATTTGTCCCATAGAAACATAAATTGGGATTTCACGGCTTTCTTTTAAGTCAAGTAAGGCGTTATATAATTCTGTACTTTCGTATACCCCACCACCTGGTGAATTGACGGTTAATAATAGCGCTTGAATGTTGTCATTTTCTTTAATTCCTTCAATAGCATCTAGGATACCCTGGTAATCCATTCCTTCAGAAAAAGCACCTGACCCAGAGTTATCTGCAATCGTTCCATCGATTTCTAACACCGCCACCTGACGGTTTGTGTCACCTGTTTCAATAATATTTTGCGCGTTTGAAAAGGCATTTGATCCTCCAGCAAGCAAATTATTGATATTGGTTTGGCTAGTCAATTGGCTACCAAATGCACCCAGTGCGAGGATAATAACAGCAACAATTGCTAATATCCATGATTTTTTACTCATTAACTTAATCCTCCTCCAAATAAAAAGTAAATATATGTCTAAGTATATTCTACCATATGACATATATATACACTTCAAGATTATTAGATATGACAATTCAAGTTTCCTGTGAATATAAAAAAATGGCCCTGAGGCCATTTTTTTAACTTAATCAAAATCAATTGTAGTGATTGATAATGATAATTCTTCTAATTGTTGTTCTGATACTTGGCTTGGGGCTTCTGTTAGTGGGTCAAATGCACGACCATTTTTAGGGAAGGCAATCACTTCACGGATGTTTTCTTCACCAGCTAATAACATTACTAAACGGTCTAGACCTAAAGCTAATCCGCCGTGTGGTGGGAAACCATAGTCTAAAGCATTTAATAAAAAGCCAAATTGAGAAATTGCAGATTCTTCTGTAAAGCCTAAAGCTTTGAACATTTGCATTTGCATGTCTTTTTGGTAGATACGTAATGATCCACCCCCGATTTCGTAACCATTTAAAACGATATCGTAAGCTTGTGCGTATACGTCTTCTGGGTTTTCAGCTAATTTATCCACGTCTTCCTCGTTAGGCATAGTGAATGGGTGGTGCATTGCATTGAATCGTTTTGTATCTTCATCGTACTCAAGCAATGGCCAGTTTGTTACCCATAGGAAGTTGAATTGGTTTTTGTCCATTAAGTCTAATTCGCGACCGAATTTCAAGCGGATTTCAGATAATGATTGGTTAACTACAGATTCTTTGTCTGCAACGAATACTAAGACATCACCAGTTTCAGCTTGTAAACGGTCCATCAATGGTGCAGGATTGTCTTTAAAGAATTTACCAATAGGACCTGATAAACCTTCGTCAGTCACTTTGATCCAAGCTACACCTTTAGCCCCGTATGTAGATGCAAATGGTGTTAAGTTATCTAAGTCTTTACGAGAATAGTTGTCACCAGCACCTTTAATATTGATGGCTTTAACGATGCCACCTTTTTCAATTGCTTGGTTGAATACTTTGAATTCGTATTGATCAACGATATCAGAAATTTCCACCAATTCTAAACCGAAACGCGTATCTGGTTTGTCGTTTCCATAACGTGCCATTGCATCGTCATAAGTAATGATTGGGAAGTTTTCAGTGATATCAATGTTTTTAGTACGTTTCACAACTGTTTTCAACATACCTTCTACTAAATCACGAATTTCTTCTTGTGTTAAGAAAGTTGTTTCTAAATCGATTTGCGTAAATTCTGGTTGACGGTCTCCACGTAAATCTTCATCACGGAAACAACGAACAACTTGGTAGTAACGGTCCATACCGGCAGACATCAACAATTGTTTAAATAATTGTGGAGATTGCGGTAATGCATAGAATTCACCTGGATGTACACGAGATGGTACTAAGTAGTCACGCGCACCCTCTGGTGTAGATTTTGTTAAGTAAGGTGTTTCTACTTCGATAAATTCTTGATCGTCTAAGTAACGATGAATTGTAGATACTACTTGATGACGTAATTTCATGTTATTCGCCATTTTTGGACGACGTAAATCTACGTAACGGTATTTCATACGAATTTCGTCGTTTACATCAATGTCATCTTCAACTGGGAATGGTGGTGTTTTTGAAATGTTTAAGATTGTTAAATCAGAAACCATTACTTCAATGTCCCCAGTTTTAATTTTCGGGTTCGCTAATCCTTCACCACGTAACACAACTTCACCAGTTACCTCAATCACGTACTCAGAACGTAAACGTTCAGCCTCAGCGAATTGGTCCCCTAAGTTTTCAACGTTGAATACAGCTTGAACGATACCCTCGCGGTCGCGTAAATCAACAAAGATTACCCCACCTAGGTCACGACGTTTTTGTACCCATCCTTTTAATGTAACAGTTTGTCCAACGAATTCGTTAGACACATTTCCACAATACACACTACGTTGCATTATATGCAGCTCCTTTTATTTTAAATCTCTTTTGTTTCGTATCTCTATTTAAACATCACTATTTTTGGTTTAATTCTTGGTAAATGCTTGCAAAATCATCCGCAAATTTTTCTAGCGGGTAGGCAGCTTCTTTACCAGAGGTCATATGTTTAACCGTGATTTGGTTATTTTCCAATTCAGATTCCCCAATAGTAACAACCAAGTCTGCACCTAGTTTATTGGCGTCTCTAAATTGTTTTTTAGGTTTGGCACCAAAGAAGTTTCGGTCAGCTGAAAAACCAGCGTGACGAACATATTGTAAAACTTTCATCGCTGCTTCATCCGTACCGTCTCCGATATTCACCACATAAACGTCAAGCTCATGCATGTCTGGTACTTGAACTTCTTGCGCCTTCATCAATAAGATTAAACGCTCGATTCCTAAACCGAAACCAAATCCTGGAGCAGATTCTTTACCATCTGAAATCTCTTGGACTAGGCCGTCATAATTACCCCCACCACAAATTGTTGTTTGGGCACCAAAGACTTTATCTTCAGACATAATTTCGAAGATTGTGTCTTGGTAGTAGTCTAAACCACGTACCATATTTGGATCGATTTCAAATTCAATACCTAAGGCTGTTAATAATGATTGCACTTCATTAAAGCGTTTAGTTGATTCTTCAGAAAGGTAATCCAAGATTGATGGCGCATTGGCCACGATTTCGATATCTTTTTTATCTTTTGAATCCAATACACGTAACGGATTTTTATGTAGACGTGTTTTTGACTCTTCAGATAATTCCTCCGTAAATGGTGTTAGGTAGTCAATTAGGGCTTGGCGGTATGCAAGACGCGAACTTGTATCCCCTAATGAATTGATCACTAGCTTGATATGTTGGATATTTAGCGATTTGAATAGGTCCATAGCTAAAGCAATCGTTTCTACATCTTTGGCAGCATTTGCTTCACCAAATACTTCAACACCGATTTGATGGAATTGGCGTAAACGGCCGCTTTGCGGTCTTTCATAACGGAACATTGGTCCCATATAGTAGACTTTATAAGGTTTCACCTGTTCAGGTGCGTATAATTTATTTTCCACATACGCCCGGACAATTGGTGCTGTTCCCTCAGGTTTCAAGGCAATATGACGGTTACCCTTGTCATAAAAATCATACATTTCTTTAGACACTACATCTGTTGTTTCTCCTACACTACGGGAAAATAATTCATAACTTTCAAACATGGGTGTACGAATCTCAAAATAACGATATTGGTTTAGAATTCTTCTGGCAGTTTCCTCTATAAAATGCCATAAATTCATATCTTCAGGTAAGATGTCTGCAGTCCCTTTTGGTCGTTGAATCACAATACCCCTCCTTTAAAATAAAAATAAAAAACTCGCCTTACATTCCAACAATAGGAATATAAGGACGAGTTAACTTCGTGGTACCACCTTAATTTCAACAGCTATGGCTGTTGCTTGCCGCGTAACGTGCGTGACGGAATAGCTTTGCACTATTCTCCTCCAGAGTGTTTGCAAATAAATGACATTGAGCATTCTCACCCGTTAGCTCTCTCTAGAAATGTCGACAATTATTCTTGCTCTTTCATTGGATTATTCGTTCCCTATCTTATATCAAAACAAAAAAAGTGTCAAGATAGTATATTTTCTAGTTGTTCAGTTATCACAAGAAAGGTAAACTGAGTTATAATAATACCAAATTTTAGCAAAAATATAAAATTTTTCTACCGGAATTTCTGGTGAATTACTGAGGTGTACGCGAATTGACAAATCATTCTGAGAACCACTTCCAACAAAATAAAGTAGTCTATCTACTCTATCTTATTTTTGTAACAGGAATCGTTGGTTTCTCCTCATTACAATTATATCAATACAACAAAGCATCCTATAAAGAACTATCTACCAATGTTGTCAACCTTCGTGAAGGACCTGGGATAACTTATGATATTAAAGACCAACTTGACGGCAGTAATCCTTATCGAATACTCAGACAAGAAAATAATTGGTACTATGTCCTACTTGATAACAATGAAGTGGGTTGGATACCAACTTGGTTAGCTGATAACCAAGATATCGATTCCTCTGATTTCATTGCCACAACCTTAATAGATGATATTCAAATCTACGAAGAAAACTCAGAGGACGCGACGGTCTTAACATCTGCCGAAAAGAATTCAAAATACCAAATCTTACACCAAGCGGATGGTTGGGCCCAAATTCAACTTTCTGGTGAAATTGGTTGGGTGAAACAAACAGAAATCGATGTGACACCAGGAACAATTGCCTACGAGGAAAATACTGAAATTACAGAAGAAGAACAATCAACTTTCGATGAATTTCTATCTGATTACAACTTTACTGTCAAGGCAACTGCTGATGGGGTAAATATTCGTAGCGAAGCCAATAAAGACTCTGAAATCTTAGCCAAAGGTGCCCTAAACGAACAATTTGCCTACCTTGGTCAAGAAAATGAATACTACCATGTTCGCTCAGTCGATGGTACTGAGGGGTATATCGTTAACTGGTTATCAGAAAGTGATTCAACTGCCATGGCGGATAAAGCAAAA
Source organism: Aerococcus viridans (assembly GCF_001543285.1). Taxonomy (NCBI): domain Bacteria; kingdom Bacillati; phylum Bacillota; class Bacilli; order Lactobacillales; family Aerococcaceae; genus Aerococcus; species Aerococcus viridans. The sequence continues at coordinate 1,056,062 of NZ_CP014164.1, read as the reverse complement.
GCAGTGGAAGCAACCAGTACATTAGCCGGCCGGACCATTGTATTAGACCCAGGTCACGGTGGTATCGACCCAGGTGCTGTAACAGACGGTCTATATGAAAAAGAAGTCACCTTACAAACTGCCCTAACCGTTAAGGAAAAACTTGAAGCAGCAGGCGTAAATGTGATTTTAACCCGAGATGATGATTCAGATGTTGCTTTAGCTGATATTCCATATACAGCCAACCAAGCAGACGCTGACCTATTGATTTCCTTCCACTATGATGCAATTGAATCAACAGGTGCATCCGGCACAACAGCTTACTACTACGGCGACGATTCCATCCCAGTAGCCCATGAGATTCAAGCCCAATTAATGGAACAATTACCATTAGAATCTAACGGTGTTAAATTCGGTGACTTCCAAGTTATCCGAGAATTAGCTGGCGAAGGTGTCCTACTAGAACTTGGATACATGTCAACACCAAGTGACGTGGCCGTATTCAGTCAAGAAGAATACTGGAACCAAGTTGCCGACGCCATTTACAACGCTTTAGTGATTTACTATCAATAATTGATTTTTTGTCACTACTGCCAAAACAAGAAAAATACCGATTGCCGGAAATTCTCTAGCAATCGGTATTTTTTTATGTTTGATCTATCTTAATCTTCATGCTAACCTTCATCCGAGTCTAATATGATGGTCACTGGACCGTCATTGATGAGTGATACCTGCATATCGGCACCAAATTCACCCTCTGCAACCTTTAACCCATATTCATTACGTAATGTTTCATTTAATAATTGATACATTTTATCGCCGTGGTTTGGTTTGGCAGCATCGATAAATGATGGTCGGTTGCCTTTTTTAGTTCTAGCATAAAGGGTAAATTGCGAAATAGATAATATTGCACCAGACACCTGGTCGATGTTCAGGTTCAACTTATCATCCTCGTCAGCGAAAATCCGCATATTTGCAATCTTTCTAGCCATATATGCCACAGTTTCCGCCGTGTCATCATCATGAACGCCGACTAAAAGTACAAACCCTTTACTAATTTCACCAACAACTTTTTCATCAATGGCAACGTTAGCTTGACTAACTCTTTGCACGATAATTCGCATTCAAACCCTCCAATAAATTTCTCATTACGATCAATTCTTACTTTATTCCTTAGCACGGGCAACCGTATAAACATCCGGAATATTCTTCACCCGGTCGATAATCTTATCCAGTTGATTGACGTTTTGAATGACAAAACGAAGTCTCACTTTGACAGAATTATCGTCATGGTTGACGTTACCGTTAATATTGGTAACTGATCCAGCAATCGGCGTGATGATCTGTAACACCTCATTCAAGAAGCCAGACCGGTCTTCACCTTCAACCACAATTTCCACTTCATATTGGTTATCCACATTCTTGCTGGCATCTTCCCACTCAACTGAAATCAAGCGGTCTTGTTCATCCTCAGGGACCTGCACATTCTTACAGTCTCTGCGGTGGACGGAAACTCCTCTCCCTTTAGTGATATACCCCACAATATCGTCTCCTGGTACAGGATTGCAACAATGGGCTAGTCGGACTAGGAGTGAATCCAAACCTTCAACAATGACACCAGAACTAGATTTAGACGCTTTACGGCGCACATGACTAGATTGCTTTTGAGTCTTGCTGAGTTTCTTCTGTTCGCCTGATTCTTTCAGGGTCTCTTCAACGGATTCTCTGTTCTTCTCAGCTGCACGTAACCGGCGTTCCCGCTCAGTTAAACGGTTAGCGACTGCAGTTGATGATAATTCGCCAAAGCCAATCGCCGCAAACAAGTCTTCTTCAGTCGAGAAGTTGAACCGGTCTAATGTTTTACTGATATCTTCTTTTTTGTAGACATCTTTTAATTTGAAACCTAGATTATCAAGGGTTTCTTCAAGCGCATGTCGACCTTGTTCTACCGCTTGGTCACGGTCCTGCAATTTAAAGAATCGCTTGATACGGTTGCGGGCCCGCGAAGTTTTCACCAAGTTTACCCAGTCACGCGATGGTCCTGCCGAATTCGGTGACGTTAGAATTTCCACGATGTCACCATTTTTCAATTGGTAATTCAAAGGTTCAATCTTGCCGTTAACCTTAGCTCCAATCGTCTTATTCCCGACTTCTGAATGGATAGAGTAGGCGAAGTCTAATGGGTAGGAACCCGCTGGTAATTCAGTCACGTCGCCAGTTGGGGTGAATACATAGACATTATCTTGGAAAATGTCCTCTTTCACGCTTTCCATGAAATCGGTGGCATCTTTAGATTCGTCCTGCAACTCCGCAATTTGGTTAAACCAATCTAGCTGGGCGTCTAAAGGTGAAGCCTCCACCTTTTCATGGTTACCCATTTTGTAAGCCCAATGCGCAGCAACCCCGTACTCAGCAACCTCGTGCATTTCGTAGGTTCTAATTTGCACTTCTACCGGACTTGGCTGTTTACCAACTACGGTTGTATGGATAGACTGGTACATGTTAGCTTTTGGCATGGCAATGTAGTCTTTAAACCGGCCTGGTAAGGGCTTCCAGTTGGTATGAACAATCCCAAGTACCGCATAACAGTCACGAACAGATTCCACTAAAACCCGAATAGCTTGTAGATCAAAAATCTGGTCGAACTCCTTGCCTTGGTCTTTCATCTTCCGGTAAATAGAATAGATGTGTTTAGGCCGGCCGTAAATTTCAAATTTACCAGTAATAGCTCCCTTTACTTGTGACTCTAATTCATCAATAGTCGTTTGAATAAATTCAGCCCGCTCGTCGCGTTTTGAATCTACCAACTGAACAATTGAATAATACGATTCTGGATCTATATAGCGAAGCGCTGTATCTTCTAGTTCCCATTTAATCTGGTTCATACCTAAACGGTCAGCTAGGGGAGCGTAAATTTCTAATGTTTCTGTAGAAATAATCACTTGCTTCTCTGGCTTATGCCATTTTAGGGTCCGCATATTATGCAAACGGTCGGCTAATTTCACCATGATGACCCGTAAATCGTTGGCCATGGCTAGCAACATTTTACGGTGGTTCTCAGCTAATTGCTCTTCATGTGACTTATATTTAAATTTCCCTAATTTGGTGACGCCATCTACTAGGGTGGCAATTGTTGGTGAGAAGAAGTAGGCGATATCGTCTAATGAGATACCGGTATCTTCCACAACATCATGCAAGAACCCAGTAATGACTGTATCCGGGTCCATTTTCAATTCGGCTAAAATACCTGCTACTTGAACTGGATGTACAAAGTACGGTTCGCCTGATTTTCTGATTTGCTCAATATGTGCACGTTCAGCAAAGTCTGCTGCCTTCTGGACATAGTCCACCTTCGCTTCAGACATGTAGCTAGCACATAAGGCTAAAACTTCTGCTTTTGTATAGTTCTTTTTATTCGGCATGTTACCACCTACTTTCCTTGGTATAACTTATATGGTTGGCATCATATTTAGATTGTATATTTCTCCTATTTTACCATATAAATGGACTAGAAACCCTATCAAACCCTTCTTAGTCACCTAATAATTCTGTTGCAAATGACAGACTTGATAATAAATATAAGGGTGCTGTTTCTGTCCGTAAAATCCGTGGCCCTAACCCGCACAAGTGCACATGATCTAAGCCGTCAGTGAAGTCGGCAATTTCATCTGAATGAATGCCCCCTTCAGGTCCGGTAATGAAGGCAATACGGTCCTTGGCTTTTAGCGAGGCATAAGTCTTTGCCAAAAGGGCCGCTTCACCCGACTTGGCCACCTCTTCATAAGCCACGCAAACTTGGTCAAATTCACCTAGTCTATTTTTTACCATGCTAACACTATGCAAATCTTCGATGGTTGGGACAAAAGTTCTATGAGATTGCTCAGCAGCTTCCTTGGCAATCTTTTTCAAACGGTCAATTTTTTTGCCCGCTTTCTTTTGGTCCCATTTAGTGACGGAATACCGCATGGCAACTGGCACAATATGACGGGCCCCTAATTCGGTGGCCTTTTGTACGATTAGATCTAGCTTGTCGCCTTTAGGTAGGCCGACAAATAGTGTGGTATCGACAGGGATTTCTTTAATTTCTTCCCGCAATTCAACTAAGCGAAGGACTGCCTTTTTCCCTTGATCAGATATAAGTTCGCCGATAAATACCTGTTCAGTTTGGGTGACTAGCATTACCTGGTCCCCAATCTGCATCCGCATAACGTTGAGCATATGATGGTAAGCCTCTTTATCCATCTCTATTTGGTCATTTAATTGAACGGTTTCCTCTTCGATAAAATATCTTTGCATCTTAATCTTGTCCTTTATGGGCTAAAATACCGTACCATTCACCCATGTTCATAACGATTTCGACGGTAAAATCATTGGCAGCAAGTAAGGCCAACATGTCGTCTTTCTTGTCATGGAAAATACCTGATAGCACCAATTGCCCGCCTGCTTTTAGGTTGGTGTATGCTTGCGGGATCAGGGGTTCTAGGATTTCAAATAGGATATTGGCTGTGATGATATCCACTTGAGTATCGATATCATTCAAGATGTTGTTTTGTGCAACGGAAATAGCGTCTTCTACATCATTTAAAGCGAAATTATTGCGGGTAATATCTAAAATGGACCCGTCATAATCATAAGCAGCGACGTCATTAGCGCCTAATTTCTTCGCAGCGATGGCTAAGACACCAGACCCAGTCCCCACATCAATGACATCTTCCCCGCCAGCCATAGCGATTTCCAGTAAACGTAATGCCAGCTTAGTGGTTTCATGTGAACCGGTCCCAAAGGCCATACCTGGATCTAGGAATAAAGTGGTTTTCTTCGGATCAGCTACTTGGTCGTCTTTCTCCCAAATTGGCACAATATCCATAAAGCGCGATACATGGATTGGTTCATAGTAGGCCTGCCAAGCTGTTTCCCAGTCCTTATCTTCTAAGGGACTATAGCGGATGTCATGGATAACAATTTGTTGGTCCGCTGCTAATTCCTTATTGTAGTTTGCTTGGTAGGTTTTGATTTCAGAGATGATGTCTTCGATATTTTTATCGTCTGAAAAGTAACCTAAAACTACCGGGTTAACTTCATAGGTTCCTGGTGCCGGCTGGTCATTCTTCACTGAACCAAAGCCGTCATCTGACCAGTCAATATAGTCTTGCTCGTCTTTGATGGACACCCCAGCAGAGTCTAAGCCCCACAAAATTTCAGTTAATAGATTTTCACTTTTATTATCTGTTTCAATTGTTACCTCATACCAAGTCATTCGTATCATCTCCTAAATACAATAAGCTGTCATCATAGCGCTTAATGGCTCTTCTTGTTGTGATCATTTGGTCGACTTCTTCTGCTGGCCATTTCAAATCAACCGCCATTCTTTCCCCTTTAACTAATTCATTAATTTGCAAGCGGGCTTCATATAAAAGATGGCTAATTTCTTGGGCTAGAATATCTAAGTGCCCTTTTTGAAACTGTTCAGTGTCTTTTGGTTGAATAATAAAAATCCCGTTCTCTGTTTGATTAGCACGGTGGTCAGCTGTAAAAATAAACTTCAATTCTAAGTAATCGATACCTTCTAAAGGTTGGTTATTTTTGTCTAAAAAAGTGATTTCATCACTGGCAACCACTGGCAGATAAGTTTGTAATACCACCTGTTTAGCTACTGATACATAGGATAAGCGCCAAGGAATATCAATGTGGCTATTCTCTAACGTTTCTTCAAGAAAAGTGTATACGGTGTGCATCTGTTGATTCCTCACTTTCGTCTTTTTTAATTATTATAATATACCCACACGAAAATAACTACCGCGCCAATGTTCTAACGGATTCAATTAAGCTATTGATTGTTGTTGAATTTGATAGAATCTTAAACTATTATTATATTACATTTATTACAAATAATGAAAGCTGTGCTATAATAGAAGTTAGAAATATAAATGATGAGGTGTTATTTAAATGGCCGATCGTAATTTGACGACAAAAGATATTTTACAGAAAGAATTTAAACCTGCTCTTCGTGGATTCAACACAGAGGAAGTAGACGAATTCTTAGACTTAATCATTCGTGACTATGAGTCATATGAAAAAGAAATTGCCTCACTTAAAAATGAGTTAGAGCGTGCAAAACACTCAACCGGTCTAAGTGAAAGTGGCCGCCAAGCCGCTAACCAACGCTCAAAATCTACAACAGTACCTCAATCAAAAGGGACAACCAACTATGACATTCTACGTCGCTTGTCTAAGTTAGAAAAAGCTGTATTCGGTGGCCAAAACGCCAAAGCCGAAAATACAGTAGATGCTAGTGAAGAGAACAAAGGCGATACGAAAGATCATACTATTATTTTTGAAAATAACTAGTCATTTGATCACTTTCGTGTTATCATTAGGAGTTGTAAATTTCAGGTAATCGCGGGTATATACTTATACCTGAGGAAAGTCCATGCTCGCACAAGCTGAAACGCTTGTAGTGTTCGTGTTTAGCGAAAAAATAAGCTAAAGCATTAATTTGACGGCAACAGAACCCACTAAGGTCTTTGGACTATGTGCTAGTAAGTTTGAAAGTGCCACAGAGACGAGTCAACTATGAAAGTAGTTGAATGGAACGCGGTAAACCCCTCGAGCGAGCAACCCAAACATTGGTAGGGGCGCTCTTTGACTGGAAACAAACGGAATAAGAGACTAATTATTTAGTAGACAGATGATTACCGAACCGGTATTAAACCTGTAATATCGGGGAACAGAACATGGCTTATCGAAATTTACAAACAGGCAAAAGGTTGGATTCTTTTCCAACCTTTTTTTATTAAGATGAAATCATGGTAAAATAGACTTAAATATAAGACGAAGCTTTACCACCCAAAAGGAGTACAATATGACAACATATCCACTTATCGCAACAGCTGCCGCAGGGATTGAAGCCTTAGTCGGCAAAGAATTACGTGACATGGGTTACGAGGTTCAAGTAGAAAATGGCCGTGCCCGCTTTGAAGGCAGTCTTGATGACGTAGCTCGAACAAATATTAACTTACGGACTGCGGACCGTATCAAAATCGTCATGGGCGATTTCAAAGCTATCACCTTCGACCAATTATTTGAATCGACTAAGGCTATCCCTTGGGAAGATATTCTACCAATGGACGCAGAGTTCCCAGTATCAGGTAAATCAGTCAATTCAAAATTGCATTCTGTTCCTAACGTGCAAAAAATCGTGAAAAAAGCGATTGTTAACCGTCTGAGCGACCACTACCACCGCCGTGGTATGTTACCTGAAACAGGCGCTAAATACCCTATTGAAGTGAGCATCCACAAGGACGAAGCCTTGATTACTATTGATACGTCTGGCTCTTCCCTATTCAAACGTGGTTACCGTACTGAAAAAGGTGGCGCACCACTTAAAGAAAACATGGCTGCAGCCCTAGTTAAATTAACTAACTGGTTCCCTGACAAGCCATTTTACGATCCAACATGTGGTTCAGGTACCCTAACCATTGAAGCGGCATTAATCGGGAAAAATATTGCCCCAGGGATTAACCGTGCCTTCATTTCTGAGGAATGGGATATCTTCAATAACCGTGAATATTCAAAAGCCCGTGAAGAGGCTAAAGCGGCTATCCGTCATGACATTCAATTAGATATCATGGGATCAGATATTGACCACCGGATGATTGAAATCGCAAAAGCCAATGCAGAAGCAGCTGGTGTCGGGGATCAAATTGAATTCAAACAAATGCAATTATCTGACTTTACAACGAATAAAGAATACGGCGTTATCGTAGCCAACCCACCATACGGTGAGCGTTTGAATGACGAAGAGTACGTGCATAAGTTATACAGACAAATGGGTGATCTTTACCGGCCAATGAAAACTTGGAGCAAATACATCCTGACCTCTGACTTAGCCTTTGAAGAATACTACGGTGAGAAAGCGACTAAGAAACGTAAATTATACAATGGGGCTATCCGTACTGACCTATTCCAATACTGGGGCGCGCGCAAACCACGTCCTAAAAAAGTAGAGGCAGAATAAGTTATTTACGATCGTAATAAAAAACCAGGTAAACGGCTTTATTCGCCTGCTACCTGGTTTTTTTGTGTCTTTTATTCGAATTTAAATCCAGTTTATGCGATTGACAGTCTGCATTTATCCCTTAATTAGTCCTGCTGGTTGCTTAGTTTCTTGGCCTGGTGCATGGCTTGGCGGGCTAAGTTATCTGCCCCTCTATTGGCTTGGTCCGGCACCCACTTTAGATTAAACATGGGAAAATGGTCTAGTTGATTTAAAATGGCCTTTAACAAACTTTTATAGGGGTCGCGTTTATGGAATCTCTTATTAACGGCATCAAAGACGATTTTAGAGTCTGTTTGACACAGGATCCACTCACTTTCTAGTCCTTCAGCTTGTAATTTTTCTAACAATAGTAGCAAGGCATGGAATTCGGCCTCATGGTTGTCCATTTCCCCACTTAAAGGGTATTTCTCTTGTCGTTGTTGCCCGTCATGGATAATGACCATACCAACGCCTGCCGGCCCAAATTGCCCGTCCACTGATCCGTCTATGGCTATTTTTAACATCCAATCACCCTTTAATCATCCATTACATCTTCTTATTCAAAACTCGCAAAGTTCTGCATATACTCATAAAACCAATATTGGTAAATATCTTGTACGACTTGATTGTCAATTGCCAGTGGATCGCCACTTTCCATTAATTGGCCAATGGCTTCTACCATATCTTCTGGGTCAATTTGGTTTAAATCATCGACAAATGGGTACATGACGGTGTATATATCATAAATATTCTCCATCAAATAGGCTACGCGATAGGGTTCGTGGATATACACTTCCTCCACATAGGAAACCAAGTCTAAGAAGTGACTATTGGTTTCAATCTCAAATAAGTCACTGAGTAAAATGGTCGTCGCCTCATCGTAAATATTGGTTAAGGTAATTTCCTGGTCCTCGTGTGGATGGTGGAAAATATAAAGCAAAATATCCGATTGGAAGACAAAATCCCGGTCCCGATTTAAGAGACTTAACAATTTATCGATGGATACCTTGTCGCTCAATTCCAGCAGATGGTTGACCTGCGCCTTCTCAAGGATAGTCAAGGGTTTATCCCTGGCCACTAACTGGTCGAATAACTTTTGTAGACCTTGTAAAACCTCCACATTACTAGCATCATCATCTGAAGTCGCCTCAAATTGGGCCAACTTTTCCATCGTTTCTGGCACAATAATAATTTGCATAATGGGTGTCATTTGACCGTGTTGAGGGAGGTTCAATTTGACTTGTCCCTGAATGGCTTTTTGCACAAATTGGTAGAAAGACTTCCAGTCAATTTCTGCCTCGACATCGATTAAATCAGGATTAGCCATTACACCTTCCCCATAAAATTCAATCAATAATGAGAAAATATCCACTAAATCATTTTCTAATTCTTCTTCATATAAAACGCCGATGATATAATTTCTAAAATCAACGACACTCTTTCTTTTCTTACGGGCAATCAGCAATAATTTCAGCGATTCACTCATTTCGCCCGCTTTCATACGCTGAATCGCTTCTTCAATATCTAATTTAAATGATCGTTCAAAATCATTGTCTTGGTTTCTCATTATACATCCTCTTAAATCTTATTTTCTGGTAGAAATGCAGGCTGTAAACGCCCTTCCTTCTATGCTTATATTATCACAATATCATATCCATGAATATTTTTATCCAATAATTCGAAAAAAGAAGATGCGACCATAGGACACACCTTCCTTTAAAAGTGGTTATTTATTCAAACTGTCAGTTGACTAGAATTGATTAAAGCGTGCCTCTTTGGCAGCAATTAAATCTGCTTTTGATATGGCCAATTGCTGGTCAATTTCTTTCAAGACCATTTCTTTAATCAATTGGGCCTGAACATCGTGGTCTAAGACCTTTTTCCCGTAATGCTCTGGGATAATTTGATCAATAACCTTAAAATCTAGCAAGTCAGGCGCCGTGAATTTCATATATTCAGCAGCTTCTGGTACACGACTCGGGTCTTTCCATAAAATTGTTGCAAACCCTTCTGGCGATAAGACTGAATACATGGCATTCTCCATCATCCACACCTTATTTGAAACAGCAAGTGCTAACGCGCCACCAGACCCACCTTCACCCATTAAAATCGTGATAGTTGGTACAGTTAAGCCAGCCATTGTTTGCATGGATACAGCTATTGCTTGTCCAATCCCCCGGTCTTCTGCTTCAACGTCACAGAAGGCGCCGGAGGTATTAACAATGGTAATCACTGGACGGTTGAACTTTTCAGCTTGTTCAAACAAACGAATGGCTTTACGGTAACCCTCAGCATGAGGCGACCCAAAGTTACGCTTGATATTTTCTTGTACCGAGTGGCCTTTTTCAGTTCCAACAATTGTAACTGCGCGGCCATTAATTTGTCCGACACCACCAACAATCGCGCCGTCGTCACCATAACGACGGTCACCATGCATCTCATAAAAGACGTCACAGATTTTCTTAGCCAATTCAGACGTGGTTAATCGGTTGATATCACGTGAAGCTGTTACCACTTCTGCAGGGATTTTTTGCGTAATTTTCGCATTAGGTTGCTCAACGGTTTTTAATAATTGTTTCATACTAACGCTCAAATCGAGCACCTCCTTTAGCGACACCGTGCATTTGTAATAGCTCAGCAATTACGATTTTTTGGCGCCAACGTTCAACAATCATATCGATAAAACCGTGTTGCAGTTGGTGTTCTGCCGTTTGGAAACCTTCAGGCAATTGTTGTCTAATCGTCTGTTCAATTACCCGTTTACCAGCGAAACCGATTAAGGCCCCTGGTTCAGCAATGGTAATATCCCCTTCCATAGCAAATGATGCCGTTACACCACCAGTCGTTGGGTCAGTTAAGACGGGAATATATAATAAACCAGCTTTAGAATGATTTTGAACAGCAATGGAAATCTTAGCCATTTGCATTAAAGACAGTGTGCCTTCTTGCATCCGGGCACCACCAGAAGCGGTAAATAGGACGACTGGTAACTGGTGTTCAGTTGCATAGTTGAACAAGTTTTTAATTTTTTCACCTAAACCAGTCCCCATAGACCCCATCATGAAAAATGAGTCCATCACACCAATAGCAGTTCGGTAGCCGAAGATTTCACCCACCCCAGTTACGACAGCTTCGTCTAAACCAGTTGTAGCGCGCGCTTTTTCTTTCTTTTCCAGATACTTTGGAAAAGAAAGAGGATCTTCATTGCGGTTATCCTTTAGTTGGGACATTTCAACAAAAGTCCCTTTGTCCACCACGTTTGCTAACCGCTCACTAGATGAAATTCTAAAGTGGTATTGGCAATGCGGACAGATTTTTTCAGCACCCAAGTCGTCGGTTAGAATCGTTTGGTGACATTGCGGACACTTTTGCCACATGCCATCTGGCACGAAGGCTTGGTTATTTGGATCTGTAGGAAAGCTCAATTTTGCTTGATCTTCCTCTGGCATAGGAATATATGCTTTTCTGCGTTTTAATGCCATAATTCATCTACTTTCTTTCGTGCTAATTTATGCTTGATGACTCTTCGCCCATTCAGGTAAGAATTTAGCTTCCAGGTAATCATTGGTATAGTTACCTTTTACAAAGGCCTCATCAAATAGTAGGTCGTATTGGAATTGTTGGTTTATCGCCACACCCTTAATAGTCATTTCTGAAACCGCACGTAGCATACGGTTGATGGCTTTTGGACGATTATCACCATGCGTAATCAGTTTCGCTACCATAGAATCATAGTAAGGTGGCAACTTGTAGCCAGCATAAATACCAGAATCCACACGAATACCTAAACCACCCGCTGGAAAATGCGCAAAGTCAAACGTACCTGAAGATGGCATAAAGTTTTTCTCTGGCATTTCTGCATTGATCCGGCACTCCAAGGCATGACCAGTAAAGGTAATGTCTTTTTGTTCATAGGCTAAAGGTAAGCCAGAAGCAATCCGTAGCTGTTGAGCTACAATATCAACACCCGTAACCATTTCCGTAATTGGATGTTCAACTTGAATACGCGTATTCATTTCCATGAAATAATAATTTTGATCTGCATCCACTAAAAACTCAATGGTACCAGCAGATTCATAATTTAACTGCTCAGCCGCTCGAACCGCTGCTTGAGTCACTTGTGTCCGCGTCTTTTCAGTAATAAAGGGACTTGGCGTCTCTTCAATCACCTTTTGATGGTTCCGTTGCATTGAACACTCACGTTCACCTAAATGGATGACGTTGCCGAATTTATCCCCTAAGATTTGAACCTCGATATGGTGGGCTGGGAAAATAACTTTCTCCATGTATAAACGGTCATCACCAAAAGCATTTTTTGCTTCACGTGATGCTTCATAGTATGCATCTGCGAAATGGCTTTCTTCATGTACCATCCGCATCCCTTTACCACCACCACCAGAAGTTGCTTTCAATAAGACTGGATAGCCAACTTTTTTGGCAATCTCAATTCCAGCTCCAGGACTTTCCAAGATACCATCAGAACCAGGAACGGTCTGTACTTTGGCTGCATTCATGGTATCTCTAGCATTTTGCTTGTCCCCCATCAAGTCAATCACTTCTGGGCTTGGCCCTATAAACTCAATATTCATTTCTGCGCATAATTTGGCAAATTTGCTGTTTTCTGCTAGGAAACCAAAACCCGGGTGGATAGCTTGCACGTTCGTGACCACAGCTGCCGAAAGAATGGCTTGCATATTCAAATAAGAATCGACTGATTTTGGCCCTCCGATGCAGACTGCTTCGTCAGCCAATTTCACATGTAGGGCATCCTTATCAGCGGTTGAATACACAGCCACTGTTTCGATTCCCAATTCAATACATGTACGAATAATGCGGACGGCAATTTCGCCCCTATTCGCTATTAATACTTTATTAATCATCAAATACCTCTTATTCTATGCCGTTCGCCCTATTTCAGGTTGGACCAGCAAACTAGTCGACTTTATCTACGTTAGAAATGATAAAGGTCATTTCTGCTTCTGAACAAACCTCGCCGTATTCATTACGGATAGTTCCTTTACCGATACCCATACGTTTCTTCAATTTCACAATTTCAACTGTGATTTCAAGTACGTCACCAGGTACAACGTTTTTACGGAATTTCACGTTGTTTAATCCAGCTAAATAAGCGATTTTATTTTTAAAGTCTGGTTGAGATAATAATGGAATTGAGCCCACTTGTGCCATTGTTTCTACTTGTAAAACACCAGGCATTACAGGGTTTCCTGGGAAGTGACCAACAAAGAATTCTTCGTTGATCGTCACGTTTTTACGGGCAACAACTTTTTCACCTGGGATAATTTCATCCACTCGGTCCACAAATGAGATTGGAAAACGGTTAGGGATGATTTCTTGTACCTGCATAGCTGTTAGAACAGGTTCTTTACGTTCTGCATATTCAGTCATTTTTTAATACTCCTTAAGTATAATTATTCGCTAACTTCAAATAATGGTTGGCCGAATTCAACAACTTGGCCGTCTTCAACTAAGACGTTCACGACCGTTCCAGAAATATCAGCTGGAATTTCGTTCATCACTTTCATCGCTTCAACGATGCAAACAGTTTCACCAGTTTCAACGCGGTCGCCTACTTTCTTGAAGGCAGGTTGATCAGGGTTCTTAGCTAGATAAACAATACCAACTAAAGGACTGTCAATCGTTTTGCCAGCTGACATAGTAGGTGCACTAGGTGTTGCTGCTGCTTCTGTGGCAGGCGCTATAGTTTCTTTACTCTTCGTCTCTTGGGCTACTGCAGGAGGTGTAGCTTCTGCGTTTGTGGTAGCTTGTTGATTCGCGCTTGTGCTTGCAGTGTGTTCAGTTTGTGTTTGGCGTTCTTTAATTTTTGAAATATATAAAGAATCTGCTTGTGTTTGGAATGAAAACTCTTGAATCGTAGACGAATCAATCTGGCTGATTAAATCTTTAATTTCTTCGTGTTTCAAGCCTTATTCACCAACCTTTTTAAAGGCAATAACTGTGTTGTGTCCACCAAAACCTAAAGTGTTGCTGACAACAACGTTTACTTCTTGTTCGCGTCCAACATTCGGTACGATATCTAAATCACATAATGGATCTGGATTCTTGTAGCCTAATGTAGCTGGAATAAATGAATCTTGGATAGCCATGATACTTGCAATGGCTTCAACAGCACCAGCAGCACCTAATAAGTGACCAACTGATGATTTTGTAGAAGAAACTGGAATTTTATAAGTCAATTCTTCACCAAATGCTCGTTTAATCGCAACTGTTTCAGAAGAATCATTTGCTGGGGTACTTGTACCGTGAGCATTTATGTAAGAAACTTCTTCTTTAGCGATGTTACCTTCTTCTAAAGCGTTTAACATCGCTTTCGCTGCACCAGAACCATCTTCAGATGGCGCAGTTAAGTGGTAAGCATCTGAAGTAGAACCGTAACCACCGATTTCAGCATAGATGTTTGCGCCACGAGCTTGCGCTGATTCTAAGGACTCTAATACCAAGATTCCAGCACCCTCACCCATCACAAAACCATTTCGGTCCTTATCGAAGGGGATTGAGGCGCGGTCTGGATCAGTTGAATCACTTGTCGCTGTTAGGTTGTCGAAACCTCCTAAACCGATTTCGTTAATCGCACCTTCAGCACCACCAGCAATCATGACATCTGCATAACCATGTTTAATATAACGGAAAGCTTCACCAATGGCATTGTTAGCAGAAGCACAAGCTGTAACCATAGTTAAAGCTGGCCCTTTTAAGCCAAAGTGCATAGAGATACTGGCAGCACCCATGTTTGAAATAGAAACAGGTACGAATAAAGGATTCACTCGTTTGATTCCTTTATCTTGCATTTTTAACACACCTTTTTCGATTTCTTGAATACCACCGATACCAGTACCTAAGTAAACCCCGATACGGTCAACGTCAGCATTTTCAATGTCTAGATTTGCGTCCGCAACAGCCTCGACGGCTGCAGCTACAGCGTATTGACTGTATAAATCCATACGTTTCGCTTCTTTACGGTCCATGAAATCTTTTGGATTGAAGTCTTTTACTTCAGCCACTAATTTCGCGTTTAAGTCTTTGGCATCAAATTTTGTGATTGGTCCAAAACCATGCTCTCCGGCTTTTAAATTGGTCCAAAATGTTTTTGCGTCATTTCCGATAGGTGTAATAGCACCCATACCTGTTACGACTACTCTGTTTGTCATATTTATTGCCTCCTAATTCATATACAAGCCACCGTTGACATCAAGCGTTGTGCCTGTGATATAGCTTTGGTTAGCTAAGAAGTACACGGCTTCAGCGATGTCCGATGGTTGTCCAAGTTTCTGTAAAGGAATATTTTCCAGCATAGCCCTTTTGGCTTTTTCTGGAATTTCATCTGTCATTTCTGTTTCAACGTAACCTGGTGCAACGGCATTAACTGTGACACCACGCATACTTAATTCACGTGCTGCAGCCTTCGTTAAACCAAGAATCCCGGCTTTAGAAGCGGCATAGTTAGCTTGACCAACGTTACCCATTTGACCAATCACTGATGCGATATTGATGATGGCACCTTGACGTTGCTTCATCATTAGTTTGCTAGCTGCTTGAATGAAATTGAAAGTCCCTTTTAAGTTAATATCGATCACTGCATCGAAATCTGCTTCTTTCATACGCATTAGTAGCGTGTCGCGGGTAATACCAGCATTATTCACTAATACATCGATGGTTTGGAAATTTGCTTTGATGAAAGTCATGATTTCTTTGGCAAAATTGGTATCCGTTACGTCACCCTTGAAATCCTTCACAACAACATTTTTGCTTTCTAAAGCCTGGATATGGCTTTCAGTAGAACCAGAGCGGGAAACAATGACAATATTGTATCCTTGGTCTGCAAACTTATGAGCGATGCTTGCACCAATACCACGGCTACCGCCTGTGACAAGGGCTGTTTTCTTTAATTCTTGTGTATTCTCAGTCATAGCTTATCCTTTCAATCCTGCGATAGTTGCCTGCAGGGTGTCTTCGTCTTCAACTCGGTAAATCTTAATCTCTTTATTGATTTGTTTCATAAATGAAGACAAGGTTTTACCAGGGCCAATTTCAATGACCGTATCTACCCCTTGTTGAATTAAGTATTCAATTGAATCTGACCATTTAACTGGCTTCATCACTTGTTGGATTAACAAGTCTTTTACTTGTCCATCCTGGTGCGCTGTAGCTGTTGTATTTGAAATAACCGGTACTCTTTGTGGCTTAAAATCAAATTTGTCTAAATAATCAGCTAATTGGTCACTTGCTTGTGATAATAAGGCCGTATGGAAAGGACCAGAAACATTTAATTCCACCATTTTCTTCACGCCTGCTTGAGTTAACTTAGCGACTGCAGTATCTACTGCCGAAGCGTCACCACCGATTACGATTTGTTTTGGTGTATTATAGTTAGCTGGTGCAACGTATTGACCAGAAGCTTCGCGCACTTGCTGGCAGATATCCTCTATCAACGCACGTTCAGCTTTCATCACGGCGACCATTTTGCCGGCACCTGCAGGCGCAGCTGCTTGCATGAAACGGCCACGATGGCTCACCAAATCAACCGCATCTTCAAAGGACAATACGCCCGCTTCAACAAGGGCAGTGTACTCGCCTAAGCTCAGTCCAGCTAGATAGTCGGCTGTAATGCCTGCCTCGTTTAAAAGGGATGTAAAGGCTGTTGATACGGTTAAAATAGCGGGTTGTGTGTATTCTGTTTGATTTAATTGTGTATCCTCTTGAAAGCATAGGTCTTCCATTGAATAGCCTAAAACTTCTGAGGCTTTGTCAAAGTAAGATGCAATCTCAGGATGATGGTTGAGTAAGTCTTGCCCCATCCCTGTATACTGTGCGCCTTGACCAGCGTATAAAAAAGCTATTGCCATGTTCGTCTCCTCTTAATAGAAAAGCAGTGAAATGCACAAACCATCCCACTGCTCACATATGTCAATTTAATTCTCAGCTTTAAAGCCATTCACTTGCTCGAGCAGCAATTGTTTGTTTACATTCCGTCATATATGATTGAATAATTTCTGAAACTGATTCACGTTTATCCACTAATCCGGCAATTTGGCCGGCCATAAATGAACCCGTGTCTAAATCCCCTTCAACAACAGCTCGACGTAAAGCACCTGATCCAAGCGCTTCAAGTCTGTCCCAATCAGGATTAGCCTTACTTGCTTCTTCTTTTTCTACTTTAAGATATTCTTTGGTCAATTTGTTCCGTAATACACGGACTGGATGTCCAGTAGATTCGCCAGTTAATACAGTGTCGATATCTTTTGCCTTAATGATACGCTTTTTAAAGTTATCATGAGCATTTGATTCATCTGCAACAACAAAACGTGTCCCTACTTGAATACCAACCGCACCTAACATAAGTGCAGCTGCCATTCCCCTGCCGTCACCAATCCCACCAGCCGCAATGACTGGGATATCCAAAGCTTTTGTTACTTGTGGTAATAAAGCCATGGTAGTTTGTCGCCCCACGTGACCACCTGATTCCATCCCCTCAACAATCACCGCATGCACGCCTTCACGTTCCATCCGTTTTGCAAGTCCGACAGAAGCGACCACTGGAATGACTGAAATACCAGCTGCGTTGAATCTATCCATATATTTACCTGGGGATCCAGCACCAGTTGTAATTGACTTCACACCAGATTGACAGATGTAATCCACCACTTCCTCGACATGTTCATTTAACAACATGACATTTACAGCGAATGGTTTATCTGTTAATTGTTGCATCTTTTCAACTTTGGCTTGTACTACGTCTACACGGTCATGTCCAGTACCAATTACACCAAGTCCCCCAGCATTGGAAACTGCTGATGCTAAATCCGCATCGGCAACCCAAGCCATAGCACCTTGGATAATTGGGTATTCAACACCTATGCGTTCCCAAAAATCTGTTTTCACTAAAGGATTACTTCCTCTCTTAATCGACTAGTTTGTAGGCAGAAATTATTTGTTTGCTTCTACGTAGTCAACTAAATCTTGAACAGTGTTAATTTTTTCTTCATCTTCAATTTCGATATCGAATTCGTCTTCGATGTCATTAATGATTTGGAATAAGTCTAAAGAGTCAGCGTCAATATCTTCACGAATATTTGTAGTTGCTTTCACTTCGCCAGCCTCTAAGTCTAATTGTTCAGTGATTAATTCTTGGATTTTTTCAAAAGTTGTCATTATTTTATATTCCTCCATAATTTGCGTAATCATATATTAGGTCGCCTATCCCTATAAAAAGGATATCGATTTATAAATACGATAAAGATTAATTTTGTTTGACATGTAATAAAGTCAATAACAAGATATTAGATTATGCATATAACTTTGTCAACTAGTTACCAAAACTAGTTTTATCATTTTTAAAAAACAAATTATTTGTAAGCGCTATAAAATGAGCGTTAATGCCTTTAAGTTTATAGCAGGTGCGTAAAAACTTGTTTTTTTGTAAAACAAAAATTGTATTCAGACTATTTGATCTAGTGATTTGATGGAATTAGAATGGATACTTGAACCTGACAATAAACAGGATGTCCTTCTTATCATCAGCTTTTAAAAATATTGCCATCTTTAAACGACAGGAAAAAAAGAAGGTATTGACAATTAATAGACTAAAAAAGTTTTCTAATAAAGTGCTAAATACGTAAAAAAGGCCTAAGACAAGAAAAAGTTTATCTTAGAGCCTTTATAATTTCTGCTGTTATTTCAATATTCTTTAGTATATTACTGGTTGCTTACAAGGCAATCAACTGGCCTTATTTAGATGACAAACAAACTAGCTAGTGCCTCAAAGACAAAATACATCACCGGCTGCACCGTAATGATGATCACAACAACTTAAACTTATAACTTTAGTGAGGGTCAGTTGTCAAAAAGAAAGGGTCTCCGACTTTTGGTGTGGATGAGAAATCATTCAAACCTATTTTGTATAAAAACACAAAAAGACATATGAATATTTCCTATGCTAAAATTTAAGCGTCTAAACCAAAATTAGAAAGGAAATTCATATGTCTCAGAACGATAATATCAGACTTTTACTAAACATTAAGGATACTAACATCACATTTAACGAAGAAAATTGGATTCAAGAGCGTAATATTAAAGGAATAAATGTAAAAGTTTTTACTGGCACGTTAACCTACAAGCCCAAGGCTTGCCCTAAATGTGGTTGTGTAAATGACCATTCTATCGTTAAAGATGGGTTTATGACGTCCAGGATCACGTGGTTACGCCAATCCAATACACCAACCTATCTAGAGCTTAAGAAGCAACGCTTCTGGTGTCATGAATGCGATGAGCGCTTCATTGCTCATACCAGTGAGGTTGCACGTAATTGTCATATCGCTAAACAAGTGAAGCAATCTGTTTTAGTTGAGGCTGCAGATACGATTTCAAACAAGGATCTCGCTCGTAGGCACTGTATCTCAGATAATACTAGTAGACGAATTATTAATCGCTTTATGGATGACTATTTTCGTCGCAATCGCACAAAACTAGCGAAACACATGTGCTTCGATGAGATCAAATCTACAAAACAAGCTGACAATCAAATGAGTTTTATTTTTAGTAATGAGGAGACTCATGAAGTTCTTGGTATACTGCCCACTCGACAACTATACAAATTAAGAGAATACTTCCGCCAATTTAGTTTAAAAGAGCGCTCTGCTGTTGAAACCATTGTTGTTGATATGAATGCGCCTTATATGACTTTGGTTAGAGAAATGTTTCCAAACGCCAAAGTAATTATTGATCGTTTTCATATCATTCAATTGATTTCACGTTCTTTAAACAAAACGAGAGTTCAAGTAATGAATACTTTCAATATAAATAGAAATAATGGTGAAGATAAAAAAGAGTATCGCAAGCTGAAAAGTTTTTGGAAGCTTATCCTAAAGGATTTCAACGAAGTTGATTTTATAAATTATAGAAAACAACGTTTATTTAAAGGGAAAATGGTTTGTGATATGGATATTCTTGATCATCTACTTTCTTTAGATGAGGATTTAACGGAAAATTACTGGGTATATCAAGCTTTACTAGAGGCTTCTAAAGAAAATAATATCGAAATGTTTCATGAGACTATTACTGCAGAACGTCACCAAAATATCAGTAAATATATGCAAACCTCACTGAACACATTATTGAAGAATATAGCGTTTATCGCAAACACCTTCCATTACAAGACTAGATCAAACGCTAGTCTAGAAGGAAAAAATAATCGTATCAAAGTCATAAAACGTGTATCCTATGGATATCGAAATTTTTTCAATTTCAGAAATAGGGTGATGATTAGTTTCATTTTAAAACCGGGCAAGCCCGCTTCCCTTAATTAAATAAACATGATACATCCCGCTCGCTATGTTCAAAGAAAAAAACTGCAAGTGTACGTCCTTAGCCGTGAAAAAGCATGATATCGAGACCTTGGCTCGATATCAAGGCAGAGAGACCTTGGCTCTCGCCGGTGTCACGGCTCTTAAGGAACGTACACAGCAGTTCAAAGGACAAAAAAGATAGTTCTTCTTTTATCAAATCTCATTTAAAATAAAATAAAAAAGAAACTCAAATCCATATAAAATGAATTTAAGTTTCTTGCTTAAATTAAGCTATCCACATTAAATGTCGAAGAGCCAAAAGAAAAAGCCGAGATTTTCATCCCGGCTCTCTTTCTTACTATTCATACGTGTATATATTAGCTAGAAGGCACTTTAACATACTCATCGATGTCTTTAAAATTGACAATTGTTTTTGATTCGCAAATTTCTCGCATCTCTTCATCAGAATAATCCCAATAAATTTTAACAACTGCTGAGTTTGTTAATAATTTTTCAATTCTCCCTACCATGTTGCGTTCACGGAAGGTGAAGCGTATTTCATCTCCTATATCTGGTCGTACAGACTCTTTTACAGTATTAATAACTTCTACTGCCTCATCGTAGGGTAAATCCAGTAATGATGCAATTCTCGACTTACTTGTACCACGACGTAATTCAGTTCCAACTAGTTCTTGCATTTCATCTGTGACTTTAATACTCATATATAGCCTCCTAGTTAACCATGCGCCTTCTAATCACCATTGTACCATATTTTGTATTTTAATAATAATTTAAAGGCTTACCCGTTGAAAAACGGCATTATATCTGGTTTTTTTCTAAGTAAAAGTATTTTGTGGCCTCGCGCCAGGTTAAGTTAGATAAGTCACTCTCATGGTTTTTTAAGAAATTTTCCACCCAAGTTTGGTTGGTTTTCGCATAATCACGCAAGATCCAACCCATTCCCTTATTAATAAAAAATTCATCTGTATGCAAGCAATTTTCACAAGTTTCAGCCAATAAAATAGTATCTGTTTGCCCCTTCATCCCCAGTTGATGGATCATTGAAGTTCGCTTTAACCAGATATTGTCAGATAAGCTCCACGCCACCATTTCCGACTTCAAACCAGGATTTTTATGGACTAAATAACCGATTGTTTTAACCAAGGCATCCACCGAATCCCACCACGATTTTTGTACAATCAATGTTTTTAATCTAGGTAAATCATCCACCTGCAGATATTTCTTCATTTCTTTCAAATAATCACAAACTATATATTGAAATTCTCTTTCGGAAAATAACCAAAATTCGTCAACAAAAGCCCAGTCAATGATTTGTAGAGGCCCCCAAAAGTTAGACCAAAAATCTAACTTTTGGGGGTTTATTTTTATGGCAAAATATTCACTAGAATTTAAATTGGAAATTGTAAAACATTATCTGGGGAACTATGGTGGCTACCTAGCGGTAGCAAAGAAATATAATATACAAGATTCTATTGTAAGAAGATGGGTTAATAGCTATCAACAATTTGGAATCGAAGGACTGAAACGTAGTAAGAATCAAACTCATTACTCTGTTGATTTTAAGCTTAGTGCTGTAAAATTATATGAAACAACAGAGATGAGTTATCGAGAAGTAGCCAATTCATTAGGGATGAATAACCCTAGTCTAATTTGTAATTGGCGCACTACTATCCTCAAGAAAGGTGTCGATGGCTTATCAGAACAGAGAGGTAGGCCACCGAAAATGGGTAAACGGAAGAAAGCTGATAAGAAAGTATTTCAGGATCCAAAGAATATAACTAGAGAAGATGTAGACGTTGAGCGTCTGAGACAACTTGAAAATGAAAATCGTGATTTGAGAATCGAGAATGAATTTTTAAAGGAATTAGGGAGATTGCAGGAAGCAGAGAAACAGCAACAAAGAAACAAATAGCTCAAGCAATCTACAATCTCCATACTATTAATAAATTCAAATTAGTTGATATTTTGAGAGTAACTGGCTTTCCAAAGGCAACTTATCACTATATTAGGAAGCAATCTAAACGACCAGACAAGGATAAAGTTTACAAAGATGCTTTACTAGAACTAAGAGAGAAAAATAAGGATTATGGGTATAAAAGACTGACTCCCGAGTTAAAAAAATTAGGTTATCATATAAATCGGAAGAAAGTATTACGCTTAATGCGTGAATTAGGCATTCTTGTAACTGCCTTCTCACACAAAAGCAGAAAGTATAAGTCTTATAAGGGAACTGTAGGGAAAGTAGCATCAAATCGTTTAAAACGACGTTTTAACACATCAGTTCCACATCAAAAAATTACGACTGATACAACTGAATTCAAATACTATTATACGGACCAGTTAGGCAATACTCAGACAGGCAGACTTTATTTAGATCCTTATATGGATTTATTCAATAGCGAAATCATCAGTTTTCAAATAACAAAACGGCCTAACGGTGAAAGTATGATGGAAGCTTTGAAGGTAGCTATAGAACGTACAAATGATTGCATATTCAGAAGAACTTTTCATTCAGACCAAGGCTGGGCTTATCAAATGAAACGGTATTCAAAAACTTTAAAAGATAATGATATCTTCCAAAGTATGTCTAGAAAAGGGAATTGTTATGACAATTCACCAATGGAAAATTTCTTTAGTATACTCAAACAAGAAATGTATTATGGTCAAACTTATCATAGTTTTGAAGAATTGGCTGAATCAATTACCAACTATATTAACTATTATAATAAAGAACGAATTAAAGAGAAACTAGGATGGCTAAGCCCCGTCCAGTATCGCAGCCAATATACTAATTCCATTGTCTTTTCATAGTTTCACATAAAGTTTCAATCTATCAAGAGTCGCTCCGCTACTACTCTTGACAGATTGAAATTTATGAGAAGTATTGTCGACAACAGGAATTAAGCCAAATTGCATGTATTAAAAAGAGCTGACCAATCGGTCAACTCTCATAAAATTTAGTCTAACTTTTTGGGTCCACTATAATTGCTTGATTAGGATTTTCCATGAAGCGCAACTTTGCTTCTGCTTTCGCTTCCTTTAGGTAGGGTTTAAAAATATCCCGGCGCATTTGGCTTTTGATACCAAGAAATGGAAACTGGTTACGTTGGTACTTGGCCATCGGTTCAGCATCATCGCTTGCATGATCATACATTTCTTCAATTAAGTACTGCCAATTCACCATCGAATTCTCCCTATTGAATTTCCGCTAACAAGCTCACCAATTGGTCTTTAAATCCTTGGCTAGAAATCCGCTCTGCAACTCGGCAATTCGGTTCACGCTTGAATTCTTCTTCCCAGTCAACAATGTTGTAGCCACGGGCAAATTGACCTTGTGTTTCAACATCCACGTAATATTCAGTCGCTTGAAGCATCAATTCTGGTACCGCAGCAACTGCAACCAATAATGAGTCTGTGCAAGTAATCCCGTCGATTCCTCGTTTTGCCAATTCAAATTCGCGGACAAACGAATTGATATCTAAGAAGAATTTCGACCCCTTAGTGTTCAAGGCTTGAATTTCTTCGATATCTTCCTCGTACATAACGCCAAAGTCTAAAGATGCATCCCAAGTAACCATGGTTTTTGCTGTTGACGCATTTAAAACGATTCTAGCCGCCTCAGGGTCCACATAGAAGTTATATTCAGCCGAGACATTCATATTCCCTAAGCGGTTATTTACCCCACCCATAATCCAAATATGCTTGATATCCGCTGCAATCTCTGGTGCCTTCTTAATAGCCACCGCGATATTGGTTAATGGCGCTAAAGCTAGTATTTCAATTTCCCCAGGATTTGCTTTAATTGTATCAATAATAAAGTCTACGGCATGGTCATTTTCCGGTTCTTGCTGAGGTTTTGGAAAAACAGCATCTCCCATACCATTGCCACCTTGAATTTCTTCAACCGTATCGTGTTTCGCGTTAGGTAGGGCAATCATTGGACTTTGGTAACCCTTATAAACAGGGACCTTGTAACCAGGATTATAGGTTTCAATAGTGGTCAAGGCATTCTCAACCTCTTGGTCAAAAGCTACATTTCCAGCAACAATTGTCACACCTTCAACCTTAAAATACTTCAAAGCCATCAATATGGCCGTTGTATCGTCCCCAGCAGTATCTGAATCAATAATTACTCTTCTCATCCGTAAACCTCCTAATATATTTCACTTCTCTATCTCAAATTATAGCCTATCAGGTGAAGGGTAGAAAACATATTTTAACAATACAAAATAGGTGCTTCAAATTTAGCGATTTCAAATATATAGGCCATTTTTTATTCACTAGCAAAGAAAATTTAATATAAATAAGCGCACAGATTAGACATCATTCGCTCCTTAACTTTTTCTTTAAAGTGTATGCTGTATAATGACAATTACTTATTCTAAAAACCTAATAGAACCTCTTATAATACCGTATACTACCATCCTACTGTGAAGAAGTATAGCGCCAGGAAATCAATTTATCTTGTATGTAATGATTACTATATAGTTAGTATCGAACCGTAATTTACAACTTGTATCCATTCTCAATTTTTCTAGTAATATATTTTGCTTAATGGTGAAAAGATGAGTATAGAAAAAAGATGTAACTTTTCAGCCACATCTTTCAAATTTATTATTCATCTACTATTTATCGTTGTTAGTAAAACCGTCTATGCGACCATTAACATCAACTTTGGCATCATCAAAAGATTTTTTCGCATCATTGACTTTTTCTTCTACTTCACCGCGAGCTTGTTGCGCTTTACCTTTACCTTCTTGCTCTGTATCGCCAGTAACTTTACCGACTGCTTCATTCACTGACCCTTTAATTTTATCGAAAGTACCATTGTTTTCGTTTGACATGATATCATCCTCTTTCTCTAAAATATATAAACATTATAACATATAAGTGTTTACACTCAAATCAAAGCACTTATTAATAATAAAATATTCAAAAAACCACTAATCAGGTTGAACTAGCACGTATTTTTTGACATTCTTGTATAAATCGTGATATTATTAGGGGAACATTCACGGGGGTGTTATTGGATTCGACAGGCATGGCCCGATGTATGACTACTGCTCGGAGGTTACGTCTTCGCAACAACGTTACCAGTTTAAATATAACTGACAAACAAGAAACAAACACTTTAGCTTTCGCTGCCTAATAACAGCTAGCTAAGATTCGCCCGGCGTCACCTATGCGCTGGTTCCGAGTCCTATTATAGTAGGTTACGTTCTAAGCTTCCGTCTGGAGCAAGGAAAAGAGATTAATCAGACTAGCAATCTAATTGGTTTGTTTATTCACCATTAGTGCGCAAATTCGAGAATAAACTATAGTGGTAAAAGTTATATAATCGGAGTGTCTGGACAGGGGTTCAAATCCCCTCACCTCCATAATTTTATTCGAGCGGTAATATACTGCTGAGGTATAAAAAAAGCGCTTAGGAAAATGGTTCTTTTACAAATAGTGTTGGTAAATAATTTCAAATATCGCGAATACGTTATTTAGTATTTATTAATAGGCTCTTCGTCAAATAGGACTGATGAGTAATATCTGCCAGGTAATCATTAGATTGCCTGGTTTTTTATATACTCTTTTCCATTATTCATTTTGGTTCTGTTGCAAGGTTTTAAATCTACTATCAAATAAGGTAGCATAATAGAAAAAGATAGCAGGAGGAATGACGATGAATCATTTTAAAGGAAAGCAATTTCAGCAGGATGTGATTATTGTAGCCGTGGGCTACTATCTTCGTTATAACCTTAGCTATCGTGAAGTTCAAGAAATCTTATATGATCGTGGCATTAACGTTTCTCATACGACGATTTATCGTTGGGTGCAAGAATATGGCAAACTACTCTATCAAATTTGGAAAAAGAAAAATAAAAAATCCTTTTATTCATGGAAAATGGATGAAACGTACATCAAAATTAAAGGAAAATGGCATTATTTGTATCGAGCCATCGATGCAGATGGTTTAACCTTGGATATTTGGTTACGTAAAAAACGGGACACACAAGCAGCCTATGCTTTTCTTAAGCGGTTAGTGAAGCAGTTTGATGAACCGAAGGTTGTAGTCACAGATAAAGCCCCCTCTATTACAAGTGCCTTTAAGAAACTAAAAGAATACGGCTTTTATCAAGGGACAGAACATCGTACCATTAAATACCTGAATAATTTGATTGAACAAGACCATCGTCCAGTAAAGAGACGCAATAAATTCTATCGAAGTTTACGCACTGCCTCTACCACGATTAAAGGCATGGAGGCCATTCGAGGATTATATAAGAAAACCCGAAAAGAAGGCACTCTCTTCGGGTTTTCGGTCTGTACTGAAATCAAGGTATTATTGGGAATCCCAGCTTAAATCATAGATACCGTAAGGGATTTTATTCTTTATTTAAAACTTTGCAACAGAACCAATTGTAAATTCGTCGATAAAAAAATAGTAGTGTAAATCCACCGTCGTGTATATTACACTACTAATCTTAGTATGTTTGACATAGAACCATTTTTATTCCCTAACGTCAAATATTGTACAACCGAAATACGTTTCTAATGTAAAAATATTTTTTAATTAAATTAGAGGAGTCTGAGATATACCAATCCGATTAACGTCATGAGGGGAAGCGTAATGAGAAAAACAACATCATACCACTTCACTTTAGTTTGAATGTAATGGGTCCGTTCTTCAGAAAAACCTTTTGCATGCATTGCCATTGCCAATGCATCAGCCCAACGTATAGACCGAATGAGGAGTCCGATCATGGGTCTATAATCAAATTTCCCCAATTTAATTTGTCTAACTTGATAAGTTAGTTTTGCTTGTGAATAATTTTTCCTCATTGAAGGGATTAGATAAACAGATGCCAAAACACCATAAGATAGACTATTCGATAACTTTCCTTGCTGAACCATACTAGCAATTAACTCATTTGGATAGATAGTCAATGCTGTTAATAAACCGAGTACTGCGAAAGAAAAGATACGTGTCCCTAATTGTAGCCCATTTAAAAATGTAGCATCTTCCATAACAAAACGTGTTGATTGCGCAGATAGACTAATGTCAGTACCGCCAGTATGACTAAACTGCCATCCAGTAATGAAGAAAGCACATGATAAGATAAGAGCTGGAAGAATGATTTTTAATGCTTTCCTCAATTTAACTCTTTTACTAGTAAATAGAAGTAAGAGAACAATCACAATTATAAAAGTATTGAGGCGCCAGTCTGGTGAGAACATTAAGAGTAAACTGGTGACTAAAACAGTTACTAGTTTTATAAATGGGTTAATGCGATCAATCATAGGACACCTCAATTAACTCTTGGTTTTCTAGTAAATAACCACGATCAGCATAGTGCTTTACTAATTCCTGATCGTGACTGGTGAAGATGATGGATGTTCCATTTTGCCTGAGTTCATTTAAATTATTCATAATTTCGAGTGCATTTTGTTTATCTTGACCGTAGGTTGGTTCATCAACTAGTAGCAGTCTCTGTCCTTTAATTAACATACAAAGTACTGCTAATCGACGTTGTTGACCCTGACTTAAAAGCCATGGTGAAGTAGAAGCTTGATCTTCTAAGTTATGTCGCTTCAAGAGATTAGTGATTAATTTTGTAGTTTCTTCTTCATTCTTTTCAGGATAAACAGCTTGCACTCCAATCTTCAATTCTTCAAAACATGAAGTTGTTAAAAATTGAAGAGAAGGATCTTGAAAAACAACTCCAATTTGAGAAAGCCAATCTTTCCTATTCTTAGAATCAAACTTTAAATCTTTCATATGCATAGTCCCGTCAAAAGGATATTCCCCCAGAATCGTCTGAAAAATAGTTGATTTACCGGATCCACTTTTTCCTTGTAATGCAATTAATTCTCCTGGGTAAATCTTCATGTTGCAGTTTTTTAATAAAATGCGGTAAGGATGCCACATTTTTTTCAGCCACTTTGTTTTATATTCTCCTAGTTTAATCGTAATATTTTCGATTTGAAAAATAGGCTCCAAGTTATTTGATACTTCTGCTCGTTGCAGAGGTCTTTCTAGTTCTAATAATAACCCTTCTTGTTCAAGTAGGGATTGATCGTTAGTAGAAAGTGGATCAAGTGAGATATTTGTGTCTAGAAGTTGCCCCACTCGACTTAATACCATCATTCGGTCAACGAATTGCCACCTATCAAGACGGTGATCGATGACTAGAATGATTTTATTTTGTTTTTTTAGTTCTAAAATTGTTTCTTGAAGTTCGTTTGCTTTTTGATCATCCAAGTTAGAAAATGGTTCATCTAATATATAGACGAGTGGATCAATGATTTCCAAACATGAAAAGTTTGCTCGCTGTAATTCTCCGCCAGACATGGCATCAAAAGAACGTTCAAGCAATTCGGTAACTCCTGTTTTCTTTGCGTGTTCTTTAACCATTTCATCCATTAATGAAGGATCAAAACCTTTGTTCTCTAAGCAAAAAATTAATTCTTGATAGAGATTTTCCATAGCAAATGCTAGTCGGGCATTCTGAAATGATGCAGATATATACTCCATAGATTCCTGATTGTCCATAGATAAGATGTCTTGTCCCGAAACAGAAATTGTGCCGGAATTTAATGTCCCGCCATTTTCAGGATAGTATCCTGTTAGAACACCTGCTAGTGTGCTTTTTCCTGATCCACTTGCACCCGCTAGGAGCACAATTTCTCCAGGATTGATTGAAAAACTCATATTTGAAAATTGTACGCTATTTTCTAGATAGAATTCTAATTGTTCAACAACAAGTCCGTGATTATTTATCTTTTTCATGACTGACACCATAAGATTTCAATAGTCCAGTGTTGTCTAAAGCAATACAAAGTTTATGTGCAATAAATCCAGTAAAAATAAGTGAACTTATTAAACGAATAACAAAGATAGCTATAACAATAGAAATTTCAAGTGAAGCATAATCGTTTCTGAATGCAGTCCAGATAAAACTGAAAATTGTAGCCAAAACGGCACCTACCATTGAATTTCTCATGTTATAGCGACGATACTTCGTAAACATATAAGGCAATTCAACACCTAAACCTTGGATAAAGGCACTTACTATAACAATTGGACCAAAAACATTTCCTAAAACAACTTCTATGACAGCGGCAAATATTTCAGTAATAATACCAACGCTTGGCCGTCTAAGAACATAAAGAGCAACAACAGGTGCCATAAACCAAATACCATAAAAAGGTTCATATCCTAAAATACCAATACCTACTGGAGTAAGGGCAGTTGTTAAAGCAGCTCCTAAATATAATGCAATTAAATAAACAATTCCAAATGCGACAGAGATTAATCCGATAAAAATAAAGTCTCTTAATTTCAGTGGTTCTTTATTCATAATGATTCACCTTCCGGTAAGTTACAGAGTAAAGAAGCTTCTATGATATAATGACTAACATCTTTGCCAGCCCTTTCTGCAACATATTCTAAATAATCAAAGACATCATGTACATCACCTTGTAAGTAAGTCGTGTAATGTCCACTTCCAGCAAAAACACCTCGGTCAATCCCATTGTTAACAACCTCTTCAATAAGTGACATATAGTTATCAGAGCCCATTGGATACAGCGAAAACTTACCAACAACGGGGAATGATATTTCGCGGCTGTTGCGGTTATTTATACGCTTATCATCATAATCAAGCGTGTAGTCTGCATCGTGATCTCCTGGGCAACCTTTCGAGATAGTCATATGAATACTCATATGTACATCATCATGATATGCTTGAGAAAATACTGCTCGAACGCTGTCAAATACAGCCGATTCTCTACCACGATAAACCGTTGAAGTGGGATCAGTTTCACTCCACACCATTGAAGTATCTACATTTTCAAGTGAAGATAGGATAATATCCACAAAGTCATCAGACATTGGTGCTAAGTTGAATCTAATTCCGGCAATTCCTTCTTTTGAACCAGGAACGCCTACTGCACAACTACCATACGAGACATATTCTTTTTTTGACAAAATAAAAACTCCTTTTCCAGTTAATAATCCAGAAAAAGAGTATAGTAAAAATTACAATCTTCCTACGCAACAATAAAGTTGATCAGGTTCACGAATCTGCTTCTAGCACTCTCAGCCTCCTTTAAAAGGCTCTCCGGATTAAATAACTATTTAATTTTGTTAATTCAGTATACTAGAAAAGAAAATCGATAGCAAACTAAACATTTTTTATTATTTTAGAATTGAAAAACGAGGGGAGTGTCAATAATTCTGTGTAAATGGACTTCCTGACTGCAGAACATTCTTTAGCCAATAGCCATGGCATGCAACATTTCTTCCAGCTTGCCTTCGGCCAGTTGGAACCCTCGGTGGCTGCTAGATAAAAATTTCTGAATGGATACGGACCAGATTCTCGAAGAGATACTGATCGGCTAATTTCTGAGCCTCAGGGCTATCATCTCTCACTTCCATCACCTGAGCAAAGATACCCTCAATGTCTTCTTCCCGTTCAGGCAATACCCATTTCGCGATGTAGCTAGAGTTTTCCTCCGCGAGCGCTTTTGCGCATCGCCAATCACTGGTCCGTCCATCGTTTCGCAGTGGGCGCTGGCCGTCAGGGGATTTAGGAACAGTGCCCCTGTGGCTGCCAAGACGGCTCCTGTTGTCATCATTATGTTCTTTCTCATATTCAATTCCTCTTTCTTTTTTTAATCATCAATTGATGGTTCTATCATAAGAAAAGAAGGAGGAAAAAAATTGAAGAATATCAAGTTATTGCTTTTATAGTAGTTTTTCTAATCCGAAAGGCTATACTTTCGGCTATTCGCCGAGATGGTGGCCGGTTTGTAGATAAGGAGCAGGAGGGCGGCGATTACGATGCTCGCAGTAGCAGTGGACCAGCCCGCGAAACCTCCCAAAGTATTAGACAAGGCATGGTAAAGAACCAAGAGAAAGACGCTCCCCTTTATGGAATTGTAGAGCCAAACATAAATAACTGAGTCCATCATCGCGTCGACAAACCAAGGCAGCAGCGGATACGTGGACATGACATTGTCCAAATTAAACAGGAGCGGAGCATGCCAGACTGCCCAGAGGACACCGATGATCATGCTCGCGACAAAGGCGCTATAGCGCTTCTGCAGGTGCAGGAGCGCGAACCCCCGCCTGGCTACTTCCTCCACCGGGATAGCCGCAACGACGTAGGTGGCAAAGGAAAGCAGCCAGCTCCTCCTATTGGTCGAGAGCTCAATGCTTGGGCTAGGCCCCCGTCTTGACGGATAGAGGGAAATGCCAGCAAAAGCACAAGAAAGAGGCTGGCAACATACCACTTGAGTGGAAGCTGCCACTTCAAGAGCGGCTGGAAGATCTGACTATAGGCCTCGTCTGTTCCATGCAATGTCAGCAAAAAAACATTCACTCGCTACCCCCTAACCCTTCCCCTTGTTTTACTTTCTATCTCCCCTTACTCAAGACCAACCTATTCAAAAATTATCCAGCACCCTACCACCCATTTTTAAAATCTAACCCATTCAAAGACGCAAGGGCTGACTACCTAACCTTCCTTTTTCTGCTCAAACATCTTGCCGCCCTTTTCAAATCTCTCCTTTAATTTGGATAGGTTACACTGAGTTGGACAGAAAAGATAAGGTGTGTATACTAAAAGAAACACACTGGAGGAATCTATCATGTCAACGCGCAGAAAGAGACGCAGTTACTCAGATGAATTTAAACATCAAATCGTAGACCTACACAAAGCAGGAAAACCAAGAAATGAAATCATTTCAGAATATGAACTAACCCCTTCCACTTTCGACCGCTGGGTCCGCGAGAATACTGACTCGGGTTCTTTCAAAGCTCAGGACAATCTGACCCCTGAACAAAAAGAACTGAGAGCTTTAAAGAAGCGAAATGCTCAATTGGAAATGGAAAATGATATTTTAAAGCAAGCGGCGCTGATATTCGGGCGAAGGTCGAAGTAATCAAAGCAAACAAACATAAGTATTCTATATCAGCGATGTGCCGTGCCCTCAAAATTAACAGAGGATCTTATTATTATGAAGCCAAAAAGAAAGAAAGTGAATCAGAACTCGAACAAGCAATCATTGAAGAATTCGCAAGAAGTAATAATGCGTTCGGCACGCGGAAATTGAAACCTGTACTTGAAAAGAGAGGTTTTACTGTCTCTCGCCGTCGTATCGGTCGTATAATGAAAAAATTCCATCTCGTCTCAAAATATAACCGGCCGTCTTACAAACCCCAGAGAACCGGTGTTAATCAAGCTAGAATCGAAAACATCCTGAACCGTGAGTTCTCACAAGAAGAGCCGATGAAAGTGATCGTCACGGATTTGACTTACGTCAAAGTAGCTACTAAGTGGTTTTATGTATGTTTTATCCTTGATTTATTTAATCGTGAAATCATTGGTTATTCCGCTGGACCGCATAAGACCGCTGACTTAGTCATGCAGGCCCTGGCGACAGTTAAGGGCGATCTACATATGGTGAACACTTTTCATACCGATCGAGGAAAAGAATTTGATAACCATACGATCGATGAATTATTGGATACCTTTGACATTGAACGCTCGTTAAGTAGAAAAGGAAATCCGTATGACAATGCCGTAGCGGAATCGACATATAAATCGTTTAAGTTTGAATTTGTCTACGACAATCGATTCGATACACTCTATGAACTGCAGGTCCAACTTATGGACTACGTCCATTGGTGGAATAATTTCCGTCCGCATGGCGCACTAAACTACGAATCTCCCATAGACTATCGTAAAACTTGGGAAGAAGAACAGTCTGAAAATGGAAGAGATAAGTCATTCGTCTATCGGTCGGCCACTGAGTCAAAACAGTATGAGGCCAGGACGGAAAGGGTGGTCTTGCCCTTGTAGTCGTGGACACAGACTGTTACATTAATTAGCCGATCGATTGAACGAAAGGCTTCCGCCATTCGGTTGAGAGAGGCAAAAAGAACGTGAACTTAATTATCTTTTACACTTTATATTTTCTGTTCAATAATGTGTTGACATTCCAACGTTTTCTTTTTGAAGTCTTAGAAAGATCACCATTCTCTTCATATTCCTTAAACCATTTGTATAAAGCTTTTGAAGAAGGATAGCCTAATTCATGAATGACTGACGCCAAAGAGTGTTCGTATTTGATGTAAAGTTTTACAGCTTTCATTCTTTCTTCGTAAGAGTACATGGACATTCTCCTGACTTATAGTTGTCCAAGATTATGTCCGCACCTCCAACTATGTACTTCTCTATTGCAAAACACAACAATGCATAATCATGCCGACACTTCCAATTGAAGTTTCAATTATTGTATCTGCAGGAGCGAGTTGCGCTTTTATATATGATGGTAATTGGTTATAAATCGATTGGTTAATGGAATGATCCAGTGCAGAAAAAAGTACATTTGATTTTATGGATAAGATTTCTACGGAATCGTCACTTGTTTTGCGACAGGTATAAATAGCTGTTTGAGTTTCAGCTACAGTGGGTTTTGTTTCACGATTAAATGTCTTGAATACTTCTACAAATTCTAATGCGCCATAGGTTCTTCCAGGACACAATAAAATGAGCGAGTCATTGGTTAGGTATTTTGCCAATTCTTCAGCAAAATAACGGTGAACAAAAGATGGTGTGGTTATCAAGATGAGTTCTGGATCTCTCAGAGCATCTTTCATATCTGTTGTAACTAAATCTAGTTGAAAAGATCCCTCTACTTCTCCAGTTGTGTGGATCGTATTTGTTTGAAGTAAATCAATAATTTCTTCTTCAAATCGATTCCATAAAGTAACTTGGTTACCTTGTTCAACAGCATGAGCTGCCATTGCTAGTCCAGTATTTCCTGCTCCTAAAACGGTTATATTCATTTGTATCCCCCCATGAGTTAGTTGTTCTATCAAACAATCTTTCAATCGAATAGTTGGCTACAGTTAGTCTACGTTAAACGAGTATCATATTAAAACGAAATGATTAATCAATGATATTAAAAAGATACAAACCCATTATTCTTATCGAAACAAACAACAGGTTTGTAGACTATTAAAACGATGAAACATATCCTTGAATTAATTTAAATGTATTTTCTAGTGCATCCACGTGTGTTCTTTCCATACCGTGACTACTTGATACACCTGGTCCAATTAAAGCAGCACGAATATTTGCTCCCCCACCTAAAGCTGCAGAAGCATCACTACCATACATTGGATAAATATCTAAAGCATAATTTAGCTCTTTTTGTTTAGCATAGTTAGCTAATTTAGTCGTTAAATCATAATCATAAGGTCCAGATGAATCTTTCACACAGATTGAAACGTCATATTCATCACAATCTAAATCATCACCGATACATCCCATGTCAACAGCTAGAAGCTCTGTAATGTTTTCTGGAATCCAAGCTGCACCATGTCCTACTTCTTCATATGTACTAAAAATGAACGTTAAGTTAGTCGTTGGTGTCACATTGTTTTCTTTTATCCAAGTTAAAATAGATACCAAGACCGATACTGACGCTTTATCATCTAAGAAGCGTGATTTAATAAAACCAGATTCTGTAATCATAACTTTTGGTTCGTATGCAATAATATCACCATTTTGAATTCCAAGTTTTTGAACATCTTCTTTACTTTCGACACGTTCGTCAATCTTAACCATTAAACTATCAATGTCACGATCTTTAGTTGCCGCATCTTTAAAAACATGAATAGATGGTGATTTAGATAGAATAGTTCCAGTATATAATTGACCATCTCGAGTAATGATTTCACAATATTCACCATCAAGAGTTGGAGTTAATGGTCCACCTAACTTTGTTAAGGCAAGTGTCCCATCAGCATTAATCGAACGAACCATTAATCCTAGTGTATCTACGTGAGCACTTAATCCACGTGTGATAGTTGAATCTTGTCCTTCAACTTTTACCATTAAGTTTCCTTTTGGTGTAGTTGTAGTTTTGAATCCTAGCTCTTCAATTGATTCTCTTAAAAAATCAATTGCATCTTTTGTATAGCCAGTTGGGCTATTAATAATTAGTAATTCTTCTAAAAAATTCAGTGTTTGTTCTTTTTGAAACATCGACTTCACATCTTTCTTTGTAATATACCTTCTTGATAAAAGATAGCATATTTTACGCTGATTTCAAAAAGAGAACTCAAAAAAACACTCCTATTAAAGGAATGTTTTAGTTTGGCGTTACAACTGATATGAAATAAATGTTATCATTGAAATTCAGCTAGTTTATGAATGGTTTCTTGAATGTCTCTTAACTCCTGAATTAATGCATCATATGAATCATTAATTAACTGAGTTGTTGAAACAACGGAGATTGTATAAACCAACTGTTCGTCCCTAAAAATTGGAACAGCAATACTAGCATAGCCATCTCCAAGCTCATCTCGTTCAATTGAAACATTATTTTTTGTAACATCCTTTAGTTGTTTTTTTAAAATATTGGGATCTGTAATTGTACCTTGTCCATATTTTTCCCATCGTACCTTACTTAAAACTTGATTTAAATGGGTTTCGGATAAATGCGCTAGAATTAACTTTCCAGAAGCGGACGCCGTTAGTGGAAAATCTGTTTGGTTATGAATGCTGAGCATATAACGCGAACGACTAGGTTTACGTTCAATTAAAGTGGTAATACTCAAATTTTCAACACTATGAAATCGAGTAGAAACAAAATACTGATCTGCTATACGCTGTAAATCACCACGAATCATTTCAATAATTTTTTCCGTATAATCATACTGTGCTATCTCAACTTTTTCTAAAAAGTTTGACCCTAATCGATAATGTTTATCTTGTAAGTCGTAAGATAAATAATTATAGTGCAGCATAGTTTGAACCAATCCACGTGTCGTATTAATATTTAAATCAACTTTTTCACTAATTTCATTTAATGTCAATTCTTTTACTTCTTCTGTAAAACAATCAATAATTAAAAATGCTCTTGCTAATGATTGTATAATTTTATAACTTCCAGACACTTTTATCCCTCTTTACTCTTGCTAAATTAACCTTGCCACAGAGCTGTTATACCACTTAATGACTGAATTCCTAAGTATAATGTAGCAACAGCTGCAATAACACCTAACACAGTTAACCATATAGGATGTTTGTAATCATCCCCTACGATATTTTTTCGGTTAGCTCCTATTAGTATTGTACCTAAAGTGAGAGGTAAAATTAAGCCATTTAATGATCCGGCTAAAATTAATAACATAACGGGTTGTCCAATAAAGGCATATACTATTGTTGAAAACACTATAAAACCTATAATAACTAAGTTATTATATTTTTCTAATAACGGATGAAATGTTTTCAAGAATGATGCACTTGTATAAGCCGCACCAATTACTGAAGAAATTCCTGCAGAAAAAAGAATGATCCCAAAAATAATTTCACCTGGACGACCTAAGGCAATTTCAAATCCTGACGCTGCTGGGTTACTAGGATCTAATCCAACGCCTGATGAAACAACACCTAAAAACACAAAGAATAGTAACAAACGCATTACACCAGAACCTAAAATAGCAAATGTTGCAGAATTCGAAGCAATTTTTGCATTTTTAACACCCGTAATTCCTGCATCAATTAATTTATGACCACCAGAGAATGAAATATACCCACCAACTGTACCTCCAACTAATGTAATTATAGGTAAAATCAGACTTTCAATATTTTGAGGTCTAATCATACTTTGCAATGCTTCTCCTACTGGTGGTTTTGTAACAACCGCTACATATAGCGCTAATATTAGCATTACTACACCAAGGATTTTAATAAATTGATCAACTAAAGATTGTCCGTTTTTTGAGATAAAAATAAGTATAGCAATAATTCCTGTTATAACAGCACCAATTGTGTAGTCTATACCGAAAATAGCATTTAAACCTAAACCTGATCCACCTACGTTACCAATATTAAATGCTAATCCACCTAATACAATAAAGAAACTAACAACATATCCTAATCCAGGTAAAACTTTATTCGATAAATCTTGTGCATACATTCCAGTTACAGATAATACACGCCATACGTTAACTTGAGCTGCAAATGCAATTACAATAGCTAACATAATAGCAAAAGCAAAATTAGCACCTAGTTGCTCTGTAAAATTTGCCGTTTGAGTTAAGTATCCAGGTCCAATTGCGGATGTAATCATTAAAAAGATACTTGTTAATAGATTACTTTTCAATTTTCTATTATCAGCTTCAGTTTCTAAAAGTGTTTTGTCATTATTCATTTTTGTTCCTCCAAATCAAGTTTTAAAATGTGTTAATCATAATATTATCTTCCTTTAATCCTTTTATAATTTCACGAACAAAAATAAGGGCTTTTTCTCCATCTCCATGTACACAGATACTATCTGCTTGGATGGAAATATCTTTACCGTCAATACTGGTTACCTTTCCTTCTTTTACCATACGAATAACACGTTCAACTGCATGTTTAGTATCGGTTATCATGGCACCTTCTTTACGGCGATCAACTAATGTACCGTCAGATTCATAAGCTCTGTCAGCAAAAACTTCGTGTACAATATTTAAACCAATTGCTTCTCCTGCTTTGACTAAGTGGTTATTCGCTAATCCTACTAATTTTAAGTTAGGATTAAATTCTTTCACTGTTTGGGCGATGGTTTCAGCTAGTTCAATATCTTTAAATGTTTGGTTGTAAAGTGCGCCATGTGGTTTAACATGATTTAACGTTAAACCAACAGTCTTTGCTAATCCGTCTATTGCAGCTAATTGGTATAATAGAAATGCTCGAACTTCATCTTTCGACATATCCATGTAACGACGTCCAAACCCTTGTCGATCTGGATAACTGGGATGTGCTCCTAGACCTGTTGAGCCACTTTCTTTTATTTTTAAAAGTGTATCCATCATAACTAACGGATCGCCAGCATGAAAACCACAAGCTACATTAGCAGAAGAAATTAATGGAATAATTGCTGAATCATCTCCAATAGTATAATTCCCATAGCTTTCGCCTAAATCAGCATTTAAATCAACTTTATACATTAGTCTCCTCCTTCAATAATGTGATTATTTTTTAAAAAGTGAATATTGAGATCATTCGCCTGATATTTAGGATGATCCATAATATATGCTTGAAAATCTAAATTTGTTTCTACTGGTCCTATGACTGTTTCGCTAAGAACACGTCTCATTTTTGAAATAGCGGCTGATCGATTATGGCCATAGGTGATTATTTTCGCAATCATCGCATCGTAATGTGGTGATATTGTAAATCCATGATATAAATGTGTATCTATTCGCACATGATGCCCTTGACTTAAGTGCAGTAATTCTACTTTACCTGGTGAAGGCATAAAGTTATTTCTAGGATTTTCAGCATTTATTCGAACTTCGATTGCTACACCATTCATATGGATGTCGGATTGATTAACCGTTAAGCGTCCGTTAAAGGCTACTTCTAATTGTTGTTCCACAATATCAATGCCAGTAATCATCTCAGAAATAGTATGTTCTACTTGGATTCGTGTATTCATTTCCATGAAATAAAAAGCTTTTTCCTTTTCAACATATAAATATTCAACTGTACCAGCACTCTCATAATGTAAATTTGCCATTACTTTAGCCGTTAATTCTGTGATATAAGTCCTTGTAGAATCGTCTAATATAACTGCAGGTGCTTCTTCTATAATTTTCTGATTATGATTTTGAATGGAACAATCCCTTTCAAATAAATGAACGGCTTGTCCTTTTCCATCTCCCAAAATCTGTACTTCAATATGGCGAGCATCAGTAATAAAACGCTCAAGATAAACACGACTATCATTGAATGAACTCATTGCCTCTTTTCGAGCTTCATGAAATAATCGCTTAAATTCTTTTTCAGATTCAATTAAGCGCATTCCTTTACCGCCACCTCCAGAAACAGCTTTTACCACCACTGGATAACCGATTTCTTTGGCAATGATTAACCCTTCATTTGCATCTCTAATTGGGCCTTCGCTACCTGGTATAATCGGTAAACCATTTTTCCCAACAGTATCACGAGCTTTTGCTTTATTCCCCATAAGTCCAATTAATTTGCCGCTTGGTCCAATAAATTTAAAGCCTTCTTCTTCACATCGTTGAACAAACGTTTCATTTTCAGCTAAGAAACCATAACCCGGATGAATGGCATCTGCTTGGCTTATTTTAGCTGCGGACAAAATCCGTTCGATATTTAAATAACTTTCCGAACTACTTGCTGGACCAATACAGTAAGCTTCATCCGCTAAAGCAACATGTAAACTGTCTTTATCGTCTACACTATAAATGGCCACACTTTTCATATTTTTCTCTTTTAGCGTTCTAATAATTCGGACAGCAATTTCACCTCGGTTGGCGACAAGAACTTTTGGCACAATTACTCCTCCTCTGTTCTAAGCAGCATCAATACTTGATCGTACTCAACCAGCTCACCATTTGTGACTAAAATCTCCTCTATCACTCCTGAATGGTCTACACGAACCTCATTAAATAACTTCATAATTTCGATTAGTCCAATTTGATCCCCGCTTGTTACTTTATCGCCTACTTTAACAAATGTATCTGTACTATCTTCATCCGGCTGAGTATAGAAAGTTCCAATTTGTGTTGAACGAATTTCAATTAGTTTTGAATCTTTGGGCACACTTTTCTCTAAGTTTGTTTCTGGAGAACTGCTCGATTCAACCACTTTATTTGAATAATTAGAATGAGCTTCTAATTCAATTTCTAAATCCCCATCTTTTACTTTTAAGCTTTTTAGATGATTATCTTTCATCAATTGGATTAATTCTTTTATATTATCCATTTTCATATTTTCACCTCATTAAAATTGTCTTAACTTTTTCAGCAGTAATTCTTCGGTAATCACTATGTTCTGAATCAATCTTTAAATAGTCATTGTTCAATAATTTATTCATTTCATCTTTGTATAGTGAAACTGCATCATCTAATTCGATTAACTCAAAATAGATTTCTTCTTCTGGTGGTATTTGTACTAATTTAGGTAAGTCTATTTTTGCGACGGTAGCCATCCGCTTGTATCCACCTGTGGTCTGTCGATCATTCAATAAAATAATCGGTTGACCATTTTTAGGTACTTGGATATTCCCAAGCTGGGTTGGTTCTGAGAGGATGTCATGAACGCCATCAGTTGTTTTTAAAGCTATTCCTTCTAAACGGATACCCATTCGATCACTACTCCGCGTTATCTTATAAGGGGTTTTAGTTAATGATTCTTTAGCTTCTATCGTTAAGTCATCATAATTAGGACCTGTAATAATTCGTATCGTTCTGGTATCTCCTACTTTTTCATTTGAATAGTAAGGAAATGTATGATTACTCTTTCCGTTATAAGCTATCAAATCACCCTTTTGAAGCGGTCTACCTTGATGACCCCCCATTGCTG
Source organism: Aerococcus viridans (assembly GCF_001543285.1). Taxonomy (NCBI): domain Bacteria; kingdom Bacillati; phylum Bacillota; class Bacilli; order Lactobacillales; family Aerococcaceae; genus Aerococcus; species Aerococcus viridans. Next base: position 1,015,314 of record NZ_CP014164.1, on the reverse strand, counting down.
TACGTAAGTGAGTCGAATAACTACCTAATTCTTTTTTTAGATGAAATCCTCCAGCAACTGCTAAATATGAACGGATACCATTTAAAGTTTTTCCAAATTTTACCTGATCTCCTTTAGCGAGTTTTATGGCTTTTCCACCAGTATATTGTCGCCCATTTATATCGATACGCATTTCAGCACCGACAACACTTATAACCGTATCCTTCATCACATCAAAAGAAATTCCTGTAAAATTCATTTCGATAACCGCTTCATTAATGTTATTGCCAACTAACTGGTTTGCTAGTATTGCACTTTTGTAATCTAAAACGCCTGCTGGTGAAATACCTGTCGACTGATGACCATAACGGCCCAAATCTTGAAAGGTGGATAAAATACCTGCTTCTTGTATGTAAAATGCCATTTAATCATTCACACCTTTCAATATGACTGAAACTTGATATGTACCTGTTTCAACTTGTTTTTGTATTTCATTAAATTCTTCATTTGAAATGCTATAAAACTTAATACGATCCCCAGCATTATATAAAATCGTATCCTCACCCCGACGTGTATCATAAAGCTGAATCGGTGTACGACCAATTAGATTCCATCCACCTGGTGAATCATATGGGTAAACACCCGTTTGTTGTCCAGCAATTCCGACAGAGCCTGCCGCAATATGCGTACGTGGTGTTTCTAATCGATCCATCGCAATTTCTGGATCTAAGCCACCCAAATAAACAAACCCTGGCATAAAACCTAACATATAAACTAAGTATTCATTATCAGTGTGTCTTTTAATCACATCATCAACTGTTAGATCTTTTTCTTCAAAACGCCAAAGATCCGGCCCAAAATCTCCACCGTAACAAACGGGGATTTCAACAACTCGATATGGGAATTCTTCATTATCGATTATTTCTAAATTAATCTGCTCAATGATTTCGATCAGTATGTTTTGATTTAATGTTAAAGGATCAAAATAAATCACCAATCTTGTATATGAAATAATCATTTCTGTTATTCCATTAATTTTTAAGCTGTCGATATATTTTCTTAAATTGACTATTTTTTTATTAATATCGGGACTTATCACATCACCAAATAGTAATGTTAACGAGTCTTCTGTGTATTGTTTAATTTCCAAATAGTCCACTACCTTTCTTGATAACTACATTGTAATCTAAATAACTATAATGTAAATATACAATTATATATACTTGGATGTCAATCGGAAAATTAGAAACAGATTAAAAAAACACCTATTGATAAAGTCCATATAATTGTGTAAAAGATAAAAGGCCATGTAACAGCCCTTTTACGGTACAATGTTTTTAACCACAAAAACATACCTAGGAGGACGTTACATGACCCAAGTACATTTTACACTGAACAACGAAGAGGTTCAAAGTATTATTGAACATTCGGTAAAAGATGAAGTTTCTAAAAATATTTTGACCACTGTTTTCAACCAATTGATGGAAAATCAACGAACAGAATATATTCAAGCCGATGATTATGAACGTTCAGAAAGTCGTCAGAGTCAAAGAAATGGCTATTATGAGCGAGACTTTACGACTCGTGTGGGCACACTCGAGTTAAAAGTGCCTAGAACACGTGATGGTGAATTTTCACCGACGGTGTTTGAGCGTTATCAGCGAAATGAAAAGGCACTGCTCGCTTCAATGCTTGAGATGTATGTTTCAGGCGTTTCGACACGTAAAGTTTCAAAGATTGTTGAAGAGCTATGTGGAAAATCGGTATCGAAATCTTTTGTTTCTAGCCTGACTGAGCAGTTAGACCCGATGGTCAACGAATGGCAGAACCGTTCACTCTCAGGTACGAGTTATCCTTATCTGATGACGGATGTTCTCTACATAAAAGTCCGTGAGGACCATCGAGTGCTTTCTAAAAGCTGCCATATTGCGATTGGGATAACAGAAGGTAGTGATCGTGAAATCATTGGCTTCATGATCCAAAATGAAGAAAGTGATGACACATGGTCCATCTTCTTTGAATACTTAAAAGAACGCGGTCTACAGGGGACAGAACTCATCATTTCTGATGCCCATAAAGGCCTAGTGTCTGCAATTCGTAAGTCATTTACCAACGCAAGTTGGCAGAGATGCCAGGTCCATTTTTTAAGAAACATCTTCAGTTCCATTCCAAAAAAGAATTCAAAACCGTTTAGAGAAGCAGTAAAAGCAATCTTTAAGTTTACGGATATTGAACTCGCTCGAACAGCTAAGAATGCCTTAATCGGTGAATATATCGACCAGTCTAAATATACAAAAGCTTGCGAAACATTGGATAATGGCTTCGAAGATGCCTTTCAATACACGGTTATCGGAAATGGTCACAATCGGCTAAAAAGCACCAACCTTCTTGAACGACTGAACCAGGAAGTCCGCAGAAGAGAAAAGATTATTCGGATTTTTCCCAACCGAACGTCTGCCAATCGATTAATTGGAGCTGTCCTTATGGACCTTCATGACGAATGGCTCAGTTCTACAAGAAAATATATTAAGTTTGATCAATGAGAGACCGGTAAAACATTGTATAGTATTTTACACAGGATTATGGACTTGATTCATTCATCAATCTGAAAACTCAATTAACGATATATCAGGGATATCCCTTTGACTTTTTTTATATTCACAAACAGAAGTTGAAGTCTATGCCTTTCTACTTCAATATATAGAGGTTGTTTCTATTGATGACAATAAACTAATAGTAGTAGATTACGATAACATCTTTCTTATTGAAAATACTACGAAGATAGTAAAAGCTGCCGTTAAAAATCCAGAACTAAAAACCATTACCATTTTTGAAGTAGTAATGGAAATGGTAATGGTTGGTAATGGTTTATAGCATTTGCTGGCAAAGTGTAAAAAGCAAAAGAGCCTTCAAACCGGCGTTTGAAAGCTCTTAGCAATGCTTAGTAAAGCTATAGTGGAGGTGAGGGGATTTGAACCCCTGTCCAAACACTCCGGTTGTATAACTTTTACCACTATAGTTTATTCTCGAATTTGCGCACTAATGGTGAATAAACAAACCACTTAGATTGCTAGTCTGATTAATCTCTTTTCCTTGCTCCAGACGGAAGCTTAGAACGTAACCTACTATAATAGGACTCGGAACCAACGCATAGGTGACGCCGGGCGAATCTTAGCTAGCTGTTATTAGGCAGCGAAAGCTAAAGTGTTTGTTTCTTGTTTGTCAGTTATATTTAAACTGGTAACGTTGTTGCGAAGCCGTAACCTCCGAGCAGTAGTCATACACCGGGCTATGCCTGTCGAATCCAATAACACCCCCGTGAATGTACTCTTTATAATATCACGAATTATACAAGAATGTCAAAAAATATGAGTCACTATAATCTGGTTAGATGCTTTTGAGTATTTTATAATTAATAAGTGCTCTCATTTGAGCGTAAACACTTATATGTTATAACATTTATATAATTTAAAGAAATAGGATGATATCATGTCAAATGAAAATAACGGTACTTTCGATAAAATTAAGGGTTCAGTAAATGAAGCAGTCGGTAAAGTTACTGGCGATGAACTACAACGCCATTAAAATGGCGTGTTTCTAGGAACACTCATGACTTGTTCCACTTATTTCAAAGCAAAACAGCGGTCTAAGCTATTTAACTAAGGCCTGTTCCAGGCCAATATTTAATATATTTTTAGCTGCGTTGATATCTCTATCGTGATGCATATTACACTTCATACAAGTCCAATGACGTATATTTAACACTTTTTTAACGCTATCATTCCCGCAATTAGAACATTTCTGGGATGTCTTGTGCGGATTAATAGCTACAAATGTCTTATCGTACATTTCGCACTTTGCCTCTAGGATTGTTCTAAACATCCGCCAGGATTGGCCAGCGATTGAACGGGCTAATTGATGATTTTTCATCATATTAGTCGTCTTTAAATCCTCTAGAACGATAACGTCATAACTTTTAACCATATCGGTTGTGATTTTATGCATGTAATCCTTGCGGATATTTTTGATACGTTGATGAATACGGGCCACTTGGCGTTTGGCTTGCTGGTAGTTTTTCGCATCCACTAAATTCACACCGTTCTTTTTGGCTTGTAAACGTCTACGGGCCATTCGCTTTTCCCAATAATGTAATTGCTTCTTATAAGACAAATGTAGTCGCTGACTTTGATATTTTTGACCATCAGATGTAATAGCTAAATCACTTACACCTAAATCTGTTTTTGATCTTATCGTCTTTTGCTTTTCTCTCCGCATAACGTCAGCGCTTGACCAGACCACAAGTCCAGCAGCAATTCCCACAGATACCCAACGCCCTATTTGACCTATGGCTATACCCAACGCAGCTCCGATTGCTACTCCAACACAAACGCCCATGTTCATAACTATCGACTCCATATCATTTCCCCATATATGATTCTTTAATTATATTTTATTGAGGAATTTTGGCAAAATAGTAATCATGTCTCCATATTGTTTTATTTAAGCAAAATTGTATATTATTTCTGTCTCTTCTTGGCCAAGTTCTCTCGTATAACGAACCTCCTTCATGGACAATTTTCCTGATTTATCCAAGGCGATAGCGGTTGTAGAAACTGTCCCAAAGTCTCCTTGGCCTTCGATAAAAATGCCTGATGCCTTTTTGGCCTGATCTAGAGTCAAAAAGCTAGGAAAATCTGTTAAACGGGGATTCGACTCGGTATTTTGAAAGTTTTTTAGCATTTTATTTAAATCAATTTCACCTTGCATTAAATGCGTTAAATCTTTCACCGACTGACTTTTCCGGTAGGCTGACAAATCATCGTAGGTGTTAGATATTGAATGAATACCTGCTGCATAATTAGTCAAGCTATCATCTACATTATTGTACATTTTGAGTTCTATTTTAGGATGAATTCGACCAACTAGTAGATGATACCCTTCAAACTGTTCTCTATGGTAACGTAAATTAGATACATAGTCACTAGCACTAATTTCCGAATCCAGGTAATCCATAATCAGGAACCCCCGGCTAATCGGGTCAGCTACTTGGCGGTCTGCAAAGGGATAATTAGTTAGCGCAGCAAATTTACCCGCCTTAGAAAAGGCCAACCAAGTCCCGCCTTGTTTCAAGTCACGGCCGCCAATAATGTTAGCAGGTTCTTCCCATTCATGAATAGGTAAACTCGCTCTTGAATAAGCCTCATCGCGGTTTGCGGTCAGAACGAAAGGGTATTCAGTATCCGTTTGAATAGAAAAAGTAATTAAACACATAGGTAACCTCTCAATCCTTAAAAGAAAAGCATGACAAAGTAGACGCACTCGCCTATTCTGTCATGCTTTTTATTGTTTATGAGATATCTGAATGATCCAAATCTGTTTCTTGATCATTGATTTCTTTACGGGCAAAGTGGTCTGTTTGATTAAAAGCTTCTAAATGATATAAACCATCTTGATATTTAACCACGGACACACTCGCATTATCTAGCATTGAATCAATTTCAAATTGTGGGATTAATTCGTGGATCATATTACGGATAGTCATCCCGTGACTCACAATTAGAATCGTTTGATCAGTTTCTCTGTGTTTAGTGATCACATCGATCAAACCTAATTCCACGCGCATCCAAAATTCCATAAAGTTTTCCGCATCATGGTATGGATCCATTTCTTTGAAGGCGTTCAATTCTAAGCGCACACTTTCATCTGAAGTTGCGCCAGTATAGGAACCATCTTTACCAGTAGCAATCTCTGTTACTTTGTCCCATAAACCTCTTGCGTCTAATCCTTCAAAAGAACCAAAGAAGACTTCTCTAAACTCTGGACGTTTCTCAATTTCAATATCTTTAGCAGTTGCCTTATTTTCGTCTAGAATAAGTTCTGCTGTTTTTACCGTACGTTGTAAATCACTCGTATATACTGCTGAAAATTCTACGTCGGCCAATCCACGACCACTGCTACGTACATCCTCTTCTCCGCGTGGCGTTAGTGGCGCATCAGCCCACCCTTGCATACGTCCATAATAATTTAGATACGTTTCTCCATGACGCATGAAGTAAATCGTCACACCTTTTGACATGAATAAATTCCTCCTCAAATTACACTACTCTTGGTCTTATTGTACCATTTCTATAGGCATGAAGTAATTTTTTTAACTGGGCGACTTGGTCTTCCAGTTTAACCCCTACATCGGTTTGGCGCACTTGTAATCGTTCTAGCTCTTTATCGATAATTCGACGTGTAGATACGATATCTGTTTCATGTTCCACTGCATCCTCAATACTAGAGAATGGCTGGTGGCTCACTAATAACATACCAAACGAATTATATAGTAAGGTATAACCTGCTAGGCCTGTGGTTGGTTGATAAGCTTTTGAAAAACCGCCGTCAATCACTAAGAGTTTACCGTCTGCTTTAACTGGGTCTTCACCCTTACGCTCTTTAACCGGTGTATGACCGTTTACAATATGCCCTCGATCTGGGCGAATACCAAACTCGCTTAAAATCAATTCAGCACACTCTTTGTCATTACGTAAAGTATAGTAAATATTTTTTGGCTCATGATGTGTTTCAGCATCCTCAATATAGTAACGCTCAAACGTCGTCATCTTGGTCTTTCCAAATAAGGACGACCCTTCCCCTTGCCAGATATACCACATGTAATCCAAATCAGGGTTTTCGTCTTCATTTGGTCCTTGAGCCGCAAAAGCTTGACGCATAGCCTTCTCAAATTGATCCAACAATGCCCGTCCTGCATATGAACGGCCGTGAATTTCAACCGCCTTAAATGACATATCTTCATTCATCGGAATACAACCGTGATATAACAGGTTCTCATTGTAGACTTTATACAATGACCCCTTACTATATAGGTAGGCAATATGCTTTTGCAGACGGTCAGAGTTTAAGAAACCAGCTTGCAATTTCCCCATCACATATTCTTCATCTTCAGTTAGTTTGAACGGATCTGCAGGGTCTACCGTAGGGAACGTCGTATTCTTCAAGTCATATTCCTTCTCTCCAACGAGTACAGTCCCTTTTTCCAAGTCTAATTTATCAAGGAATAGGCGGTTGTCGGTTTGGAATTCAGGGTGGCGTTTAATGACTTGCGCTTCTAATTTAAATTGAATAATCGTGATTGCCTGCTGCATCTTGGCAATTTGTTTCACTTCTTCTGGAAAATGGTCTACTGATTCGTCAATCTTAGGCATGAATTCTGCGATAGAGTCATCCGGGTATGTCGCCTCCGCGAATGCCACCAAGGGTCTCAGTGAAATACCGTAGCCATCCTCGATGATTTCTAAGTTGTCATAACGGGCACAAATCCTTAATACATTGGCAATCAAGACGCGTGACCCTGAAGCAGCCCCCATCCAAATGGCGTCATGGTTCCCCCATTGGATATCGATGGATTTCTGCGCAGCCAACAAGTCAATGATTTTATCAGGTGACGGCCCACGGTCATAGATGTCCCCTAAAACGTGTAAATGATCGACAACAAGTTCCTGCATCAATTCAGACAAGGCTTCAATTAGACGGTTTGCTGCCCCTAATTCGATTACATTTTGAATGATATTCCAGTAGTAAGACCCCTTGTTGGTCAAGACAGAATCCTTAAATAACAACTCCTCAAGAATGTAAGACATGTCTTTTGGCATAGCCTTGCGCACTTTTGAACGGGTGTATTTAGACACAACAAATTGTCCCAACTCCACCATTCTAGAAATTGTTAACGTATAGAATTCATGCTCTTCCTCTACATCTGTAATATCCGCTAACACTCGGTCTAGCTTCTCTTCTGGATAGTAGACAAGGGTTGCCAACTGGTTCATTTCATTCGTCGATAACCGGTTTTGGAATACCTCTCGAATCTTTTCTTTAATATTCCCCGACCCATTACGTAACACATGCGAAACAGCATCATACTCGCCGTGGAGGTCACTAATAAAATGCTCTGTGGCTTTAGGTAATTCCATAATCGCTTCTAGATTAATGATTTCTGTTGTTACTGAGGCAATATCTGGAAATTGCTCAGATAATAATAATAAATAACGTTCATTGTAGTCCATCACTACTTCACTCACTTTCTTTCAACCATCATACCATGTCTCGCAGAAGATAAAAATTGCAATATTACTATTTCTAACAAATTCATGAGATTTTTTCAAAAAATTGGCTATTTAAGTCCTTATTAATTTGCTTTTTTAATTATATTAAATAATCTATTAACTTGCTATCATTAACTAATGACAAAATAGCAAAAAAGCATACCCATAAACTTTGCAGTTTTTCACATAGGTATGCTTCCTGATTAAATTTTCAATGCTCGTTGCGCTTCTCGTTTCATATCTTTCTCTTTTAAAGCACGACGCTTATCATATTTTTTCTTACCCTCAGCTACGCCTAATAGCACTTTTGCGTAACCGCGTTTAATATAAACTTTTAGTGGTACTAGGGTATGACCTTCCCTTTGTGTCTCTTTTAGTAACTTACTAATTTCAGCCTTCTTCAATAAAAGTTTACGTGGGCGTAGTGGGTCATGGTTAAACATGTTCCCCTGCTCAAATTCGGAAATATGGACATTGTACATCCAGACTTCTCCGCGTTCGATTCTTGCGAACCCATCTTTTAAATTCAAGCGTGATTGGCGGACAGATTTAATTTCAGTCCCCGTTAGGACTACGCCACACTCGATTGTATCTAAAATCGTAAAATCATGATTGGCTTTTCGATTACGTGCAACGACGTTATCGTCATTTTTCTGCACTTTCTTACCTTTTGCCATTTAGTCACCTTCTAACTGTTCAAATCTTTTATTTGCGTTTACTTTGACGAATGACAAAGCGCCGTTTCTGATTTGATTTTTTACTCTTACTATTGCTATTTTGCTTATTATTTTGTCCTTGACCGCCAGCTTTGCCGTTCTGTGGCTTGCTACCGGACTTCTTACCCTTCTGACCAGGTTTACCTGTGTGCTTGTTCTTATTCTCCTTATGAGACTTGCTAGCACCAGATTGGTCATTTCGGCGGTTGCCACCATTTGATTCTTTATCTTGTTGGCGTCTACGGCTTCTATTGTTGCCTTTACGGCCTTTATTATTGCCACGTCCACCTTTACGGTTATCTTGACGCTGTAAACTAGTTGATTCACCGTTATCTTCGCTCTTCACAATGACAAAATCGATGTCACGTGTATCTGTGTTAACATCCATCACTTTAACAGTCACTCTGTCCCCAATACGGTAAGTTTTTCCAGTATTCTCCCCAATCAACACTAACTGGCTATCTACAAAGTTGTAGTAATCGTCTTTTAGCATAGAAATATGGACTAAACCTTCAACTGTATTTGGTAATTCAACGAATAAACCAAAACCAGTAACCGACGAAATGATTCCTTCAAATTCCATGCCAATTTTATCCAACATAAATTCTGTTTTCTTCAAACTATCTGTTTCACGTTCAGCATCCACACTACGACGTTCCATCTTAGAAGAATGTTCTGCGATGTCAGATAATTTCATCTTCATTTTCTCTTGTTTGTCTGCATTTGGACGTGCATGACTTTCATAGAAGTGAATTAAACGGTGAACAATCAAGTCTGGGTAACGACGGATTGGTGATGTGAAGTGGGTGTAATCTTCAGCCGCCAAACCATAATGGCCGATTGGTTCAATATCATATTTTGCTTGTTTCATCGAACGCAGTAACATCATGGATACAACCGGTTGGAAAGTCTCCCCTTCAACCTCGCGCAAGACATTTTGAATATCTTTTGGACGGATAGAAGATTTTGTCCCTTGTGGCACAATACCAAAGGCCGTCACAAATTCTAAGAAACGCTGCATTCTGTCTTCATCCGGTTGCTCATGGACACGGTAGATAAATGGCAATACTTTTCTTGTAAAGTGGCCAGCTACAGTCTCGTTGGCTGATAACATGAATGATTCAATCATCCGCTCCCCAACGCCACGTTCACGTACTTCAATCGCAGTAGGATGACCTTCACCATCAACTATAATTTTAGCTTCACTAGAGTCAAAGTCAATGGCACCACGACTAACACGTTTATTGTATAAAATCTCATGTAAGGTTGCCATATTTTCTAACATGTCAGTGATTTCACTGTATTTTTCCCGTAATTCTGAATCATTATCTGTGATAATGGCATTTACATCTGAATAAGTCATTCGGTAATCTGAGTGGATAATTGACGGATGAATATCATAATCAACAATACCGCCGTTGTGGTCAATTTCCATGATAGCTGTCATTGTTAAACGGTCCACATTTGGATGTAATGAACATATACCATTAGATAAACGTTGCGGTAACATTGGGACTACGCGATCTGTTAGATAAACTGACGTCCCACGTTCATAGGCTTCTTTATCCATTGCTGAATCTTCTGTCACATAATAAGACACGTCAGCAATATGGACGCCTAATTGATAGTTTCCATTTGGCAATTTACTTAATGAGATGGCATCATCCAAGTCTTTTGCATCTGCCCCATCAATTGTAATAGTCAACAGGTCACGGTGGTCCTTACGTCCTTTTAAGTCATCATTTGAGATGGTTTCAGGCACTTCATTGGCATGATCTAAAACTTCATTAGGGAATTCATGCGGAATTTCAAACATGTTTAAAATGGCAAGGATATCTACACCCGGCTCATCTTTATGACCGATTTGTTGTATGACGTTACCTGCAACTGCAAATGGGTGTTGGTCATCTGGATAATCCACTATTTCGACAACAACAATTTCACCCTCTACTGGGTGTAAGCCATCTGGTCTTACTAAGGCGGTTAAATTGTCTAAACCATGGTTTTGCGGTTTCACGCTACCGATAAAACCTGTTGACGCTTTATCATTATCATTAAAGGGCGTAAACTCACCTGTAAGGCGTGTTGTATGACGGACTAATACTTCAGCAATTTCACCTTCAGCTGACTTGTCATTGACAGGAAGAGCTTCTCTAGTGATTTTCACCCGCACTTCATCACTTTGCAAGGCACCATTGGTTTTGCCTTTACCGATGAAAATGTCTTTTTCAAGTTCATCAGTTTTGACGAAACCAAATCCACGTGCATTCTGAGTAAATACCCCTGTATATGTGGCTTTGTCTTGTTTGATACTTAAGGTACCGTTGCTTGTAATGGCAATGTCACCAGCTTGCTCTAATTTAGCGAGAGTTTTCACCAAATCGGCAAAATCATCTGCTTGGTCATAAGACAAGGCTTGGCTTAAAGTTTGTGCTGTGTAATTTTCTTCTGAACTCGCCAACTCGGCAAGGATTTCTTTTTTCATATAATTAATTTTTCTACTCACTATTTCACTCCCAATTTAGGTTGTTTAAATATTCTATTACTGTGTCTTCAAATTCGTGGTGGTATTTACCGACTGTGATTACATGCCTTGCTGAATTAAAAGTATTTAAATAAACGGGTGCAGTGGTAATGGCATCTGCAAACTGCTCTCCAGCGGTTGGGTCAACTAATTCATCTTGACCAGAAGCTGCAATGTAGATTGGCACTTTCAATTCATCTAGTCGTGCGCTTAAATCACGGTTAATGGCATGTACACCGGTAAGGGTTGTATGTAATTGTTGGGCTACTTTGTCGTCCGACTGGTTAATTTCTGCTTCGGTCTTACCAGCGTATTTTTGGACTTTTCGGGCATAGGTCATAAATGATGTTGGTACATTGGAATCAGTAATAGCTTGATCTGTGACAACAGGTGTATTAAATACGCCCCCACCAATTGCCGGATTATTTAAAATCACGGAAATAGCCACTGTCCCACCTAATGACAAGCCAAAAACTGCCATCTGCTTATAGCCTTTTTCAAGCATAAAATCGTAGGCATCTTGACCGTCTTGTAACCATGCAACTGGATTGCCATCCTTAATTAAATCGAAGACGTCCATAGTGCCATGTCCAGTTAAATGAGGTGCATAAACAGTGTAACCTTCGCGATTTAACCGACGTCCTAACATCCGCACGTCGTTCGAAGTACCTGTAAAGGCGTGGAAAAGGATTACTGCCCTTTCATCACCCTCAAAGAAAAATGGTTCTGGTAATTTTGCTTGCATGCATATCCACTCTCAATCTTACTATATTATCATAATTTATACATAATGACTTCGCTATTCCATTGTAAGTTTTATTCACTTTTAAATCAATTAATTGCATTGTCATCAGCAAACGTAAGGCATAAAAATAGCGGTCCCCTAGCAGAACCGCCCAAATGTTATGAAGATAAGTTTGCTAATAGTAAGGCAATCACCATAAAGGCTACACCTAAGATGATTGTAAATCGATTTAAAACAGCTTCAAATCCGCGTGCTTTTTTCTTTTTACCAAACATTGCATCGCCACCACCAGTTAAGTTACTTGCACTGTTTCCTTTAGAAGGTTGTGCAACAACTACTAGAATTAGTAAAAAGGCGATAATAATTAGAATGGTTAATAATATATTATACAAAAGATACCCCTCCGTTTTAATGTCCTAGTTATTCTACCATAAGTATGGTTAACATACAATTGTGGGCAAATAAAAAAGGCGACCGAAGTCACCTTTTCTATTTGATTATTCGTCTTGGTTTGCACGCATTTCTTTATATAATTCAACTTCATTTGGTGAACAGTATACAAAGTGGTTTGGTGCGATTTCAACCATTGATTCGTCACCTTTGAAAGGTTCATGGTTGTAAGTAATACGTTGGCGGTTGCGTTCGTAAATTGGATCTGGTAAAGGAATTGCAGATAAAAGACTCTTCGTATAAGGGTGTAGACCGTGGTAATACAATTCGTCAGCATCAGCAAGTTCTACTATTTTACCCATATACATTACGGCAATACGGTCAGAAATGTATTTCACCATTGAAAGGTCATGGGCGATGAATAGGAATGTTAAGCCAAAGTCCTTTTGTAATTCTTCAAGTAAGTTAACTACTTGGGCTTGAATCGATACGTCAAGGGCTGAAATCGGCTCATCCGCTACAATCATTTTTGGTGCCACTGCAAGTGCACGTGCAATCCCGATACGTTGACGTTGTCCACCTGAGAACTCATGTGGGTAACGGGTAGCATGTTGTGGGTTTAACCCAACTTGCTCTAATAAATCAGCGACTTTCTCTTTACGTTCAGCTTTTGTCTTCACCAAACCGTGAATTTCTAGACCTTCAGCAATAATATCTTCAACCTTCATACGAGGATTTAAAGATGCGTACGGATCTTGGAAAATCATTTGTATGTCTTTACGGAAGTCTAACATATCACGACGGTTTTTTAATGAAGCAATATCTTTCTCCTCAAAAATGATTTCACCTGAAGTTGGTTGGTATAAACGCATAACAGCACGTCCGGTAGTTGTTTTACCAGAACCAGACTCACCAACTAAACCAAATGTTTCACCTTTGAAAATGTCAAAAGAGATATCGTCAATGGCGCGTACTTCACCTTTTGAGCCTTCATTGAAGTATTGTTTTAAATTTCTAACTTTTAAAATTGGTTCCTGCTCATTAGCCAATTGCGTCATCTCCTTCCATATCTACTCCACCTGTAGCGATTACACCTTCAGTATCAGCTGATGTAACCACTTCAGTATGCTCATCTAACTCAGCTCGAGGTGCACCATCGTTGTAGCCTTCTTGCACGATACCTTTAGATAGGCTTTCGTAGATTTTGTGACGACGTTGAATTTCAGCTGGCGCTTCTACTGCTGGTGCATCTGGGTGTAATAGCCAAGTTGCAGCGGCATGTGTTGGCGATACTTGGAACAACGGTGGTTGTTCCAAGTAATCAATTTCCATCGCGTATTCAGAACGTAAGGCAAAGGCGTCACCTTTTGGCGGATCCAATAAGTCTGGTGGTGTACCAGGGATTGAAACCAATTTACCTGCAGTATCTAATGTTGGCATTGAACCGATTAGCCCCCATGTATAAGGATGTTGTGGGTTGAAGAAGATTTCGTCCACATCACCGTATTCAACGATTTTACCAGCGTACATAACGGCCACACGGTCAGCAACGTTTGCAACAACACCCAAGTCATGTGTGATGAAAATGATTGATGTATCAATTTTATCTTGTAATTCTTTCATTAATTCAAGAATTTGTGCTTGTATGGTTACGTCTAAAGCCGTTGTTGGCTCATCCGCAATTAAGACACGCGGGTTACATGCCAAGGCAATCGCAATAACGATACGTTGACGTTGTCCACCTGAGAATTGGTGTGGATAATGGTCCATACGTTCGTGTGCTTTTGGAATACCTACTAATTCTAGTAATTCTTCCGCTCTTGCATAGGCTTCTTTTTTAGATTTATTTTGGTGTAAGATAATCGGTTCAGCAATTTGCTTACCAATTTTCATTGTAGGGTTTAATGAAGTCATCGGATCTTGGAAGATCATGGCGATATCTTTACCACGAATACCTTGCATCTCTTTTTCAGATTTCTTCAATAAGTCTTCGCCGTTAAAAAGGATTTGACCACCTTTAACATCAGCGTTATTAGCTAATAAACGCATTACGGTACGAACGGTTACAGATTTACCTGAACCAGACTCACCTACGATTGCTAACGTTTCCCCATGTTTCAAGTCAAAGTTCACTTTACGAATGGCTTGAACATCACCAGAATACGTTTTGAAATTAATTTCTAAGTCTTTTACTTCTAAAATGTTTTCTGTTTTATTACTCAATTCTGCTCAACTCCTTAATCATTCGTTTTTGGATCTAGAGCATCTCGCAAACCATTTGCTAACATGTTGAATGCAATCATGACGATACAGATTACACCCGCTGGGTACCACATTAAATGAGGCAAGAATCTAAATGTCTTGTACCCATCATTGATTAATGTACCTAGAGAAGCATTTGGTGCTGGAATACCTAAACCGATGAAACTCAAGAACGCTTCGAAGAAAATCGCAGACGGAATTGAGAATACTGTTTGGATAATAATGATACCTGACAGGTTAGGTAAGATGTGACGGAAGGAAATTTTCCATGCAGATTCACCTAAAGAGCGGGCAGCCAAGATGTACTCTTGGTTTTTAATTTTCATTGTTTGCGCACGAATTACACGAGCCATAGAAATCCACTCTGTAATTGCTAATGCAATGATGATTGACATGATACCTGGTTGTAATACTAATAACATTAGGATTACGATAACCAAGTTCGGTACACCTGATAGGATTTCTAAGAAACGCATCATGATGTTGTCAATACGACCACCATTCCAACCCGAAATAATACCGTAAGGTACACCGATTACTAAGTTGAATAAGGCAGCCATCATACCGATAAATAGCGATACACGTGTACCGTATAAGACACGTGATAATAAGTCACGTCCTAAAGCGTCAGTACCTAAGTAGTAGTAAACGCCCTCTGGTACATTATTGGTAGCGTATTGGTCAATAGCTGTTCCGGCTACTTCTGATTTACCATCAAACCAAGCAAAGTTTTCCAATCCAGGAATCTTTGGTGGTAGGTTGGCAAAGGCTACGTTTTGCGCATTTGGATCTGCAGGTGCAATCACTGGCGCCAAGATAGCAAGAATGACGATAATGATCAATACCACTAGGGATACAATCGCTACTTTATTTTTCTTTAAACGACGCCAAGAATCTTGAAGGAAGTTCAATGATTCTCCAGCAATTTGCTCACGTTCAGCGACGTGGTCATGTTGCGTAGCTGGGCGGAATTTGTCAGCTGCAATTGATTTATATGATTGATTGTTTTCAGCCATCTTATTCCCCTCCTTCATTACTTACACGAATACGTGGGTCTACGATACCGTATAACACATCTACAATTAATAACATTGACACTAACATGAATGAGTAAAGAATTGTGATACCCATGATTGTTGGATAGTCATTTGTTTGGATTGATTTAACGAATTGCTCACCAATACCAGGAATTGCGTAAATGTTTTCTACTACCATTGAACCTGTCATCAAGGCAACAGTTAATGGCCCTAACAATGTTAATAATGGAATTAAGGCATTACGTACACCATGTTTGAAAGCTACGGCTGTTTTGCTTAAACCTTTCGCACGCGCTAATTCAATATAGTCTGAATTCAATACGTCGACCATTTCGGTACGGATGAAACGACTCGAATCGGCTAATGGCGAAATGGCCAATGCTAATGTCGGTAAGACTGTTGCTGCAAATGAACCGTTCCATAAAGCGATTGGGAACCAACCTAATTGTACGGCAAATACTAGTTGTAGTAATACCGCGAAAACGAAGTTAGGAATTGAACGACCCAAGATAGCCACGAATGTAGCAGTAGAGTCAATCCAAGTATTCTTGTACATAGCTGAAATAACACCTAGTATGATACCAAATGATGTACCGAACAAGATTGCTTGACCACCCAATTGTAATGACGGTCCAATACGGCTACTTAATAAGTCAGTAACTGGTGTATTTGAGAATTGGAAAGATACACCTAAATCACCTGTAAAAATACCTAACATGTAACGTGCGTATTGGACGATCACTGGATCATTCAAACCATAACGTTCGTTCATAATAATTATTTGTTCCGCAGATAACCGGTCCTCATTTTGGAAAGGTGTACCTGGAAGCAGTTTCATTAAGAAAAATGTAATTGTTGCAATTAGAAATATTGTTAAGAACATATAAAATACTCTTCGAAGTAGATATTTGTAATACGATTTCAAATTGCTTCACCTCCTATATTGTGTTAAATTATTGACATATCTGAAAGGATTTGATCTATCAATGATTTATAAACGTTGGAAAAGCATCCTTTTGCTTTTTGCCACGATACCGTTCATTATATCAATTTTTTTGCAAGAAGGTATCACTTTATTTTACTTGAGCAACAGCTACTTTTACTTATCAGCGCCCTTTTTAATCCTCGGTTTATTCGGATTAATCTTTAAAGACGGGACTTTTGACCTGTTTCAGTACAGTTGGCGTAAGTGGAAACCAAGTGTTTTCTCACAAAATAATTCAAAAAATGATGATGACTCAGAAAGAAATGTACAAAATTTGTCCCAATCAATTGGCAACTGGTACATCGGCTTCCTAAAAATCGGTGGCAGCTTATTAGCAATAAGTTTAATCTTCCTAATCGCCTATTACATTATATAGAATTACCCGGGGTGGACCAAATTATCCGCCCCTTTTATGATATGTTATACTAGTTATCATTACCATGAAACATTATATTCCTAATCATGTTATTTTTCTTACCTAACTTCTAGTAAGCAAATCCCTATCAACCCACCTTCAATTTGGTCTTAATCTGCGGCTAAGGCCTTTTTATTACCCAATTAGTACTACCGGGGTTCATAATCCTAGCCCGCCATAAAACGCAAATAAATCAATTTGGTGGCATGTCTAGAATTATTTATAATCTAGTCAATCTCTTAGAAACATTCACCAAAAACAATACAAATTCTAACACAATTATCATTTAGCGTCAACATTCCTCACATATCATAATAAAAACAACCCGCCAAGGCTTAGCGGGTTGTTTCAATAAGTTTCAAATGTCAGCTGAAATTATTCTGCTGCTGTTTTTGAAGCCCATTTGAATGAAGTTGATGCACCAACTTGGTGGTGAACAACGTCCTCAACTGTTGGTTGCTCTAAGTAAGCACCGTAACGTTGGTACAATGGTGCGATACCAGCTTCTTCTAAAATTAAAGACTCAGCTGCGACTAAATCGCTCCAACGTTTATCTAAGTCTTCAGTTTCATCTGATGCAGCTTGAATTAACGCATCGTACTCTTCGTTTGAGTAGCCAGAATTGTTATTATTTCCATCAGTTACGAACAATTCTAAGAAGTTAATTGGGTCAGCATAGTCAGCGCCCCAACCTGAGACTTGTAAATCGTAATCTTGACTGTTATTAGCTGCTATACGGTTCTTGAATGGAACTGATACAATTTGAACTTGTAAACCTGGTAAGTTTGTTTGTAATTGTCCTTGGATATATTCAGCTGAACGTTTCGCATTTTCTGTATCATCTACTAATAATTCAAGTGTAATTGAGTCAGTACCTAACTCCTCTAAACCAGCATTGAAAGCTTCTTGAGCAGCTTCTACATCATAGTCAACAAATCCTGTACCTTCAGTTGAATCTTCACGGAAGTCAACGTCTGTTGACGGATTGCTTGCTAATCCTTCTGGTACTAAGTAGTCAGCAGGTAGCGAGCCATTTTGTAACACTTGGTCTGCAAATGATTGTTTATCAATCGCTTGTGCGATACCACGACGAATATTTGTATTCGCTAATGGTGTTTCTTCACCGTTACGTTCTTGGTTCATCTTGATAAAGAATACTACCGATTCAGGCGCATTATCCATGTTTGGATCACCTTCACGAGCCGCTACATATTCACCAGATACTGTAGTATAGTCAATCTCACCAGAATCAAATAGATTTAATGCAGTTGAAGTTTCTTTAAGTACTTGGTAGTTAACTGTATCTAACTGAACATTATCTGCATCCCAATAGCTATCATTTTTCACTAATGACCAGTTCAAGTTTGTACCATCCCAACCAGATAAGGCAAATGGTCCATTATATAAAACTGTATCTGAGTTTGTTGCATAGCTATCACCTTGTTCTTCCACGTAAGCTTGGTTAAGCGGGTAGAATGGTGCCATTGATAGTAAACCTTCCAAATATGGCACGGGTTTCGCATATGTTACTTCTAATGTTTTTTCATCTACAGCAACAGCACCTAACTCTGAAGGTTCCATTTCGCCAGCGATGATTTCAGTTGCATTTTGGATGATACCGTCCGCTAAGTATGAGTATGGCGCTGCTGTATCAGGATCAACTAAACGTTGCCATGCATATACAAAGTCATTAGCTGTTACAGGGTCCCCATTTGACCATGTAGCATCTTCTTTAATTTTGTATGTGTATACAGAACCGTCTTCAGAAATTTCCGGTTCGCCGTCTAATACACCAGCTTCATATTTACCTTCAGCGTTTTGACGGTATAAACCTTCATTAACGTTGTTCATGATATCAAATGAAACTGTATCTGTAACCATTGTCGTATCCATTGTTGGTAATTCAGAAGATGTCGTCCAGTTCAATACTTGTTCGCCATTGCCTGAACCATTTGAGCCTGAACCATTTGAGCCTGAATTGTCACTACTATTACCACAGGCCGCTAAAACTAGACCTGATAAACCTATCACTGCAAGTGATTTTAATAAACTTTTTCTTTCCATAAGAACATCCTCCATATTTAAGCAAATTGCTTAATTAGATATTTATTACAACATGGAAACAATTTACTAGATTTTGAATACGTTGTCAATCTTTTTTTCTCATTATTTTCATGAAATATTCATAATCCCCTCATAAACAAAGACAACCGTTGAAATTTTATCTACGGTTGTCTTGTCACTTGTTCAATTATTGTATTTTATTCTGCACTAATTAAAGTGGCAGTACGTAAGTCAAATTCGTTGCCTACCGATCTGAAAGTGATACCTTCTAATTTAGGATTTCTTAATTGTGTTTCTACTTCTTGATATAACGGGATCCATGCCGCATCTTCTGTTAATACCTCTTGGGCAGCAACAAAGTTTTCCCAACGTGCTACTGGATCATTGGCATTTTCACCTTTAGCAGCAGTAATTTCTGCATCATAAGATTCGTTTGAGTAGTCCCCACGGTTGTATGGGCCATCGGTTTCAAATAATTCAAAGAAGTTGATACCATCTGCAAAGTCAGCTGCCCAACCTGTAATAACTAAATCATAATCACGCGCATCTTCTTGGCTTAGACGGTTTTTCTTAGGTACATTTTGCAATGTTAAAGTGACACCTGGTAAGTTATTTGCAATTTGTCCTTGGATATACTCAGCTGTTGTTTTACTTTTCTCGTCATCATCACCTAATAAGTTCAGTGTTAATGTTTCAACACCCAATTCATCTTGTGCTAATGCCCAAAGTCTAGCTGCTTCTTCTGGATCGTATTTATCTTCAATTGCAACTTCAGAGACAAAGTCTTCTTCTGTTTCTGGGTTAAAGATAAAGTTTTCAGGTACAAATGTAGATACAGGGTTTGATCCATCACCAATAACATTAGTTGCCAACTCTTCGTTGTTGATTGCATAGTCGATCGCTTCCCGAAGATTTTTATTTTGGAATACTTCGTTATTATAGTTGAAGGCTACCCAGTAGTTTCTTGCTTTCTCTTGTTGTACAGCGTTTTCATGATTTAGATATTGCTTAGCTAATTCTCCTGTTAATAGTGAGTTATCAACGTCACCTGCTTCAAATAAGTTGACGTTTGTCGAAACTTCTTTGATAACTTGAACATCTACTTCATCAATGGCAATATTTTCAGCATTATAGTAGTCTTCATTTTTCACTAACGACCAAGTTAAACCTGTACCATCCCAGTCAGTCATAGTAAATGGACCAGAGAAAACAAGACTTTCTGAATCAGTACCGTATGCATCCCCTGCTTCTTCAACGAAAGCTTGGTTTTGTGGATATAGTGGCGTGAAAGCTAATAAGTTTTCAATATATGGAATTGGTGTTTCTAAACGAATTTCAATAGTGTAATCGTCTAAAGCTTCAACACCTAATTCTTCAACCGCTTGATCACCATTCAAAACACCTTCAGCATTTTCAAATCCTGCTAGTAAGTATGAGTATGGTGCCGCCGTATCTGGATTAGCTAAACGTTGAATTGCATATACAAAATCGTGAGCTGTTATTTGATCACCATTTGACCAAGTTGCGTCTTCGCGCATTTTGATTGTATAAGTTAATCCATCTTCAGAAACCTCTGGCAATGATTCAGCCAAGGCTGGTTGGATTTCATTTACATCATTTTCCCAATATAAACCTTCTTGAACATGTCCAATATAGTTAGCACTATTCATATCTGTTACTAATACTGAGTCCATTGTAGCAATTTCAGTTGGTGCCACATAATTAACTACCGCACTTGCTTCCCCATTTGCAGCTTCAGTATTCCCCCCATTACTACCACAAGCACCTAATAAAGCCGCAGTTGCTAGCGTAACCAAAAAACTTTTCTTTATCTTCATAAAAATCCCCCACTTCTAATATATTTTTAATATAAATATCATTTTATCTCATTATTTTATTATGTCAATGGTATCAAGCTATAATATTTATCAGAAAAACAATCATGCCCGAATTTCTAAAATTTTATGCAACATTACATGCGCAGTTTTCACTTAAGTTGAAGTTGACGAAGACAAAAAAGCACAGATACCGAAGTACCTGCGCTAGGATGTTAACTGTCTGAATATTCGAAAAGTGTCATTGCGACTTAAATTGGTGCAGTATATTGCCCTAATTTAAGAGAAATTATTTGTTTTCTAAGTTGTAGAAAGCG
This sequence comes from Aerococcus viridans, assembly GCF_001543285.1. Lineage (NCBI taxonomy): Bacteria > Bacillati > Bacillota > Bacilli > Lactobacillales > Aerococcaceae > Aerococcus > Aerococcus viridans. The sequence continues at coordinate 993,940 of NZ_CP014164.1, read as the reverse complement.
TTTAGACCTTGGTACTCAGCTAAATCGCCTAATTCATCTTCGATACGTAATAATTGGTTGTATTTCGCCATACGGTCAGTACGTGATAATGAACCGGTTTTGATTTGACCAGCGTTAGTTGCAACAGCGATATCAGAGATTGTTGAATCTTCTGTTTCACCTGAACGGTGAGATACTACAGCTGTGTAGTTAGCACGTTTAGCCATTTCAATAGCGTTGAAAGTTTCAGTTAAAGTACCGATTTGGTTAACTTTAATTAAGATTGAGTTACCAACGTGGTTAGTGATACCGCGTTCTAAAATTTCAGTGTTTGTTACGAATAAGTCGTCACCAACTAATTGTACTTTTTCACCTAATTTTTCAGTTAATAATGCCCAACCGTCCCAGTCATTTTCATCCATACCATCTTCGATAGTAATGATTGGGTATTTAGCAACTAATTCTTCTAAGAATGCTACTTGTTCTTCAGCGTTACGTTTAGCTCCGCCTTCACCTTCGAATTTAGCGTAGTTGTAAACGCCGTCTTCGTAGAATTCTGAAGAAGCACAGTCGAAACCTAAGAACATGTCTTCACCTGGTTTGTAACCAGCAGCTTCGATTGCTTGGATAATAGTTTCAACAGCATCTTCTGTACCATCAAAACGAGGAGCGAATCCACCTTCATCACCAACAGCAGTTTCTAAACCACGGTCAGATAAGATTTTTTTCAATGCGTGGAAAGTTTCAGCACCCCAACGTAAAGCTTCTTTAAATGAAGAAGCACCAGCTGGAATAATCATGAATTCTTGGAAAGCGATTGGTGCATCTGAGTGAGAACCACCGTTTACAATGTTCATCATTGGTGTTGGTAATACTTTAGCGTTGAAACCACCTAAGTAGTTGTATAATGGGATGTTTAATTCATCAGCAGCAGCACGGGCAGCAGCGATTGAAACAGCCAAAATAGCGTTAGCACCTAAGTTACCTTTATTTGCTGTACCATCTAATTCGATCATAGCAGCGTCGATACCGATTTGATCAGTTACGTCAAGTCCGATAATTGCATCAGCGATAGCGTTGTTCACGTTGTTTACAGCGTTTTGAACACCTTTACCTAAGTAACGATCTTTGTCTCCGTCACGTAATTCAACGGCTTCGTGTTCACCAGTTGAAGCTCCAGAAGGAACGATTCCTCGACCAAAACCTCCAGCTTCAGTGTAAACTTCAGCTTCTACAGTTGGGTTACCACGTGAGTCCAAGACTTCGCGTGCATAAATATCAGTAATTGCAGACATAATTTCTCTCCTTTAAATTCAAAATTAATTTTTAAATTTGTTACGTTCATATTATACCATACCCACCAATTGGTAGGTACAGATATTCATTGTTTAGTGCTTAATTAAAGTTTCACCAGTCATTTCAGCTGGTTGGTCAACATTCAATAGATCTAACATTGTTGGCGCAACATCGGCTAAACGACCATCAGTGCGTAATTCAATACCTTTTTCAGTGACAATTAACGGCACTGGTACTGTCGTATGCGCTGTATTTGGTGAACCATCTTCATTTAATTCTGTATCCGCGTTTCCGTGGTCAGCAAAGATGATGGCTTTACCGTCTTTAGCTAATAGGGCATCCACAACACGACCTAAGCATTCATCAACAGCTTCAATTGCTTTGATAGTAGGCTCTAACATACCAGAGTGACCTACCATATCTGGGTTAGCGAAGTTTAGGATAATCGCATCTTGACGGTCATTTTCAATCTCCTCAACTAATGCATCTGTCACTTCGTAAGCAGACATTTCAGGTTTCAAGTCGTAAGTCGCTACTTTAGGTGAGTTAATCAGAATACGTTTTTCGCCTTCGAATTCGTCATTTGCCCCACCATTCATGAAGAATGTAACGTGAGGGTATTTTTCAGTTTCAGCGATACGTAATTGGTTTAAGCCGTTATCTGATAACACTTGGCCAAGAACATTTTTCAATGCGATTGGTTTAAAAGCGATGTCAGCTGGGATTGTATCTTTGTATTTGGTCATTGATACAAATTTCACGTTCGTTGGTACATTTCCACGATCGAAGTTATCCCATTCAGTTGCTGTTACAGCGTCTGAAAGTTGGATAGCACGGTCAGGACGGAAGTTAGCGAAAATAATAGCATCATTATCGGCTACTTGGCCTACTGGCTTGCCGTCAGCATCAACAATAACCGTTGGCTCAACGAATTCATCAGTAACGTCTTTAGCGTAGTTCGCATTTATAACTTCAATTGCATCTTCGCCAGTTTCACCTTTACCGTTAAAGATAACATCATAAGCTTTTTGTACACGTTCCCAACGATTATCACGGTCCATTGCATAGTAACGTCCAGAAATTGAAGCGATTTGACCTAAGTTTTCTTCGGCCATTACTTTTTCAAGTGATTCAATATAACCTGGCGCTGCATGTGGATCAACGTCACGTCCATCTAAGAAAGCATGTAGGTATAATTTTTCAACACCTTTAGCTTTAGCATCTTTAATCAATGCTTCGATATGACGTAAGTGGCTGTGTACCCCACCATCAGATAATAATCCGAAGATGTGTAGAGCTGAATGGTTGTTAGTTACATGAGTATAAGCACCATTTAATGCTTCGTTCTCAGCAAATTCACCATCTTCAATAGCTTTATCGATTCGAGTTAGGCTTTGGTATACAATACGGCCAGCACCAATATTTGTATGGCCAACTTCAGAGTTACCCATTTGTCCATCAGGTAACCCAACGTCTAACCCAGAAGCTTTCATTGTAGCATGTGGAAATTCATTCCAGTAACGGTCAAAGTTTGGTTTGTTTGCTTGTGCTACAGCATTACCATATGATTCTTCTCTCCAACCGAATCCATCTAAGATAATAATAGCTACGGGTGATTTAGACATGTGTTATTTACCTCCATTTAATAATGCGATGTAAGAAGTAACATCAAGACTAGCTCCTCCTACGAGCGCACCGTCAACGTCCTCTTTTTCAAGCAATTCGGCTATGTTAGCTGGTTTTACAGAACCACCGTATAAAATACGTGTTTGGTCTGCTGCTTCTTTACCAGCAATTTCAAATAATAAATCGCGGATGTGCGCTGACATGTCTTGTGCATCATCAGCAGAAGCAGTTTTACCAGTACCGATTGCCCAGATTGGTTCATAAGCGATTACGGCTTGTGCAACTTGATCAGCAGTTAAACCTTCAAGAGCAGCACGGATTTGTCCACTAACCCACTCTTTTTCTTGGCCAGCTTCACGAGTTTCTAAAGTTTCCCCACAGCAAATGATTGGTGTCATGTTGTGACTAAAGATACTTGCTGCTTTTTTACGTACATCTTCATCCGTTTCGCCGAATAATTCACGACGTTCTGAGTGACCGATGATAACGTAAGGTACGCCTAATGCTTCCAAAGCAAGCGGAGAAATTTCACCTGTGAAAGCACCTTCATCTTCAAAATGTACATTTTGTGCACCGATTTGGATGTCAGTACCTGCTACTTCTTCGATTAATTTTTCAATGTAGATTGCTGGTGGTGCGATTAAAGATTCAGCATCCGTTTGTGGGAAACCTTCTTTAAGTGCAGCAACGAATTCATGAGCTTCAGCAGCTGTTTTATTCATTTTCCAGTTACCAGCGATTAATGTCTTACGCATATATTAAAAACTCCTTTACGAAAAGTTTTACTCAATTTATTTACGAAAATTATTTGTTCGCGATTGCAGCGATACCAGGTAATTCTTTACCTTCTAAGAATTCTAATGATGCCCCACCACCAGTAGAAATGTGTGTGAATTTATCAGCTAAACCTAATTGGTATGCAGCTGCAGCTGAATCACCACCACCGATGATAGTTGTTGCATCAGTTAAGTTAGCGATTGCTTCACCAACACCGTTAGTACCTTTTGCGAAACTTGGCATTTCGAATACACCCATTGGGCCATTCCAAACAACAGTTTTTGCGTCTGCAACTTGTTCTGCGTAGTACTCAACAGTCTTAGGACCTACATCAAGTGATTGCCAGTCAGCTGGGATACCGTCGACATCAACAACATCAGTGTTAGCGTCGTTGTCAAACGCGTCAGCTACAACAAAGTCTACCGGTAATACTAAACGGTCGCCAGCGCGTTCCATTAAGTCTTTAGCCAATGGAATTTTGTCTTCTTCAAGTAAAGAGCCACCAACTTCGTAACCTTGAGCTTTCATGAAGGTATATGCCATACCACCACCGATTAAGACTTTGTCAGCCTTATTTAGTAATGATTCGATAACTGAAATCTTGTCAGATACTTTTGCACCACCTAAGATCGCAACGAATGGACGTTTTGGTTCGTTAACAGCGTCACCTAAGAATTGGATTTCTTTTTCCATTAAGAAACCAGCAACTGCTTCGATATTTTTTGAGATACCAACATTAGAAGCATGCTCACGGTGAGCAGTACCGAATGCGTCATTAACAAATACGTCGCCTAATGAAGCCCAGTATTTACCTAATTCAGGATCGTTCTTGCTTTCTTTCTTACCATCTACATCTTCGAAACGAGTATTTTCGAACATCAATACTTCGCCATCTTTAAGGTTAGCGATAGCATCTTCTAATTCTTGACCACGAGTTTGCGCTACGAAAGTAACTTCTTTACCTAATTTTTCAGATAAACGTTCTGCAACTGGGCGTAAAGATTTAGAAGCTTTGTCTTCTTCAGTTTTCACTTTACCAAGGTGAGAGAATAATACTAAACGACCACCTTGCTCAAGAATATACTCGATAGTTGGTAATGCTTGAACGATACGGTTGTCATCAGTAATTTTAAGGTCTTTGTCCATTGGAACGTTAAAGTCAGCACGTTCTAAAACAACTTTACCTTTTAAATCGATGTCTTTTACAGTTTTCTTAGCCATTAAAATAGCACTCCTTATCTTAAGTTGTTAACCAATAAAAAAGGGCAGGAAGCGCGAAGCTTCCCGCCCAAATTCAACTGATTTTACTTTTAAACAATTAATTATTGTTTAGCAGCAAAGAATTCGATTAAACGTACGAATTGAGAAACGAAACCAGCTTCGTTGTCGTACCAAGCAACAGTTTTAACTAATTGGCCATCTTCAGATTCGATAACTTTAGTTTGAGTTGCGTCGAAAATTGAACCAGCTGGAACACCAACGATGTCAGAAGATACGACTTCATCAGTGTTGTATAAGAATGAAGGGTTAGCGTATTTTTCCATAGCAGCGTTAACTTCTTCAACTGTAACTTTAGTATTTAATGTTGAGTAGAACTCAGTCATTGAACCAGTAACGATAGGAATACGGATAGCAGTACCGTCAACTTTACCGTTAACTGAAGGGATAACGCGACCTACAGCTTTTGCTGCACCAGTAGATGATGGAATAGCGTTTTCTGCAGCTGCACGACCGTTACGGAAGTTACCTTTTTTACCGTTAGGTGCATCTTGTAATGATTGTGTAGAAGTGTAAGCATGGATTGTTGACATTAAACCATGTTTGATACCAAATTCTTTTTCTAACACGTTAACTACAGGAGCTAAACAGTTAGTAGTACATGAAGCACCAGAGATAATTTTATCTTCAGCTTCGATGATATCTTCGTTTACACCGTAAACAATTGTTTTAGTTTCAGCATCAGCAGGAGCTGAGATGATAACTTTTTTAGCACCAGCGTTGATGTGTGCTTGAGATTTTTCTTTTGTAGCGTAGAAACCAGTACATTCTAGAACGATATCAACACCTAAGTCACCCCAAGGTAAATCGTTTGCGTCACGTTCAGAGTATACAGTGATTTCTTTACCATCGATAGAAATACCATTTTCAGTAGTTTCGATATCGTGGTTGAAAGTACCGTGAGCTGTATCATATTTTAATAGGTAAGCTAAGAATTCGTTGTCTGTTAAATCGTTGATTGCCACGATTTCTACATTTGATTCATTTTCTTCCCAGATACGACGTAAAGTTAAACGACCGATACGACCAAAACCGTTAATTGCTAATTTAATTGCCATACTACAAAATTCCTCCTTAATGGAATACAAAATTATTTTAATGGGATTCCCCATTTAAAACCATATTTGAGGCACCTTGATCAGTTATAATGACTAACTGTTTAGGTGCGAGTTTCGCAAAAGCCTGTATTGCTTCTGCTTTTACACTGCCTCCAGCAATTAGAATCGGCAAATCTATATCTGCCAAATCTTCAATTTGAAGGCCGATTCTAGGGATTCGATGCACTATGTTTCCTTCTTTATCAAAGAAACACCCGAACGCTTCCCCTACAGCGTGGTTACTCTTAATCTTAGATGAACTTTCTAAATCAAGTCCCCTACGCCTTACCATAATTTTAGCATTACCAACGCTAAAAAGCAAAATGTTAGCCTCTTTTAACCGCTTTAAAGTTGATTGAATCACGGGATCATTCATTAAAGCCATATTTGCCACCTCAGATAAATTCTCGGGAGCATATAAGGAAATATTGTGACCGTGTAACTTTTGCGCTAGAATATCGCTAATTGTATTGGCTTGAGTTGCTGAAGCATCTCCGATCCCACCCCTGGCTGCGACCACAGTAAAGTGTCTGTCAGCAGAAGGTGCTAATTGAACATGTTCACTCACCTCTAGCATAGTTGAACCACCAGTAACAGCAATCGTATGATTCCCCGCTGGTAAATTCGTGTCTAAGTATTTTGAAACTTGTAGACCCATTTCAAACAAAATATGTTGATCCTGGTCGATATCTCCTGAAACAATTCGAGCATCTGCTATGTTGAGCACATCAGCCAAATGTTTTTCTTGCAGGTGAATTTTATTTGTATCACGCCACAAGTCTTGACCTGTAGCAATTGCTCGTTCCCCTTTTGGCGTAATAGTCATACCCGTGGGGGAAGAATCAATGAGACCTTGTTGTTTCAAAACATCTGTAATTGTACGTAGCGGTCGTTCGGTAATTGCTAACTTTTCAGCTAGTCCCTTCCGACCAATCGGACCATCTTTGAAAATTCGCTGTAATACGCTAATTCTCTCAAAATAGATCTTCTGAACTTCAGGCACTACTTCAGTAATACTTTTAAATAATTCGTCCATAGTCCCCACTTTCCTAGTACAAAAACGTTGAGTGTAAAAACAGTTGGACTTTTATTGTCCAGTGTGTCTTTTTTTGACCACCCTTCGGTAAAAAAATTTGATTCCTTCGAATCTTATCTCTTTACATGAGTAATCATACCAATAAATTTATCCGCTTGCAAGCTTTTAGAGCCACTTTTCTCCTATACGGCTATGAAAAGTATTACGCCTTACAAAGAATATTTATTTAAGAGTTTATTCCACGGTCTATACAGAACCCTTTAAATAAAAAGAAGTAGGTTTTACCCTACTTCTTTTTATTTAAAATGCATTCATTATTTTTCTAATTCATCATTTTTAGTCATAATTTGATCTAATAAACCATATTCTAACGCTTCTTCTGCTGTTAACCAGTTATCACGGTCTGTATCGCGTTCAATCACTTCTACAGGTTGGCCGGTCATTTCAGAGTATAGACGGTTCATTTTTTCTTTTGTTTTCAAGATGTGGCGAGCAGCGATTTCAATTTCAGTAGCTTGTCCTTGAGCGCCACCTAATGGTTGGTGAATTAAGATTTCAGCATTTGGTAAGGCAAAACGTTTACCTTTAGTACCTGCGGCTGCAATAAACGAGCCCATTGATGCTGCCATACCCATTACAATTGTTTGTACATCTGCATGTACAAATTGCATTGTATCGTAGATGGCCATACCAGAAGTGATAGAGCCACCTGGTGAATTGATGTATAGGTAGATATCCTTGTCTGGGTCTTGAGCATCTAAGAATAACAATTGGGCGATAATTGAGTTAGCTAAATCATCATTAAATTCCCCGCTCAGCATAATAATACGGTCTTTTAATAAACGAGAGTAGATATCGTAAGCACGTTCACCGCGAGAAGATTGTTCAATAACTGTTGGTACTAAGTTCATTTAATTGTCCTCCTTTTAAACTTGTATATGACTATTATACCTTTATGGTCAAAATTGGTCAACAAATATAACTTTTTTGACTTGCCCTATTATTTTAGCATAGTAGGTTTATTTTGCCCAATAGCTGGCCTTCATCGTCTTAAAAATATGACAATTTCTCCTGTTAATACCTAATACACCATCACTTCTTAATAACAATTGACACTAGCAGATTCCTATAAACGCTTGAATTTGACTAAAAACTAGGCTATAATAATGCTGTTATTGTTTTTTTTGCAATATATACAAAATTTTGCGCCCGTAGTGTAATGGATATCACATAAGATTCCGGTTCTTATAATGGGGGTTCGATTCCCTCCGGGCGTATTCAGATAAAAAATTATTAAGTTGTTGCTATTTATGAGTGACAGCTTTTTTTACGCTTACCCTAGAAAATGCTTTAATTTTTTTTCAAGTGCTCATGTTATTGCAACTTCACATTGCATATATAAATCCTTTGAAAGTTCATAAAAATGTTTTATATTGAGAAAAAGAAGATTACTTCGTCAGTTAAGTGGAGGAATTAACCATGTCAGTTACAACAACTGTATTAACTTTTTTTAGTTGCCTTAGAATTTTTTTATATCATGTATCTACAAACTATTTCTACTTCATCTGCCCAAACAAGTAGAATATTCAAAATAGGAAGAGATGAGTTGAAAAGAAAATCATTGAATACCTTATTAAAAAATATGGGCATATATAATGGTCTCATTGGTCTAGGTCTATTCTATGCATTATTTTTCAGTAGCGCTTCTATTGAAATTGTTCGTATGATATTTGTCTACATTATCTTAGTGGCCACATATGGTAGCTTCACTAGTAGTAAAAAAATAATATTGACACAAGGTGGACTATCTATTTTGGGCTTATTATCGACCTTTCTATAATTGAATGCACAGCGTAATGTCTGGTTGTCAAGGACAGTATAAAATTGTAGGTTTATGACAGAATAAAAATGTAGGTTTTTGACAGTCTAATTTAGAAGTCCATTTATATTTTCCCTTTCATACGATATGATTTTCCAGTAATCTTGAAGACTTTAACATGGTGAACCAGACGATCAAGAATGGCGGCGGCTATTTCAGAATTCTGAAATAGCTCCCCCCATCGAGATAAGATAATATTTGTCGTAATCATTGTTGATTTTTTTTCGTAACGCATCGTTAATAGTTGAAAGAAGAGGTTAGCTTCAACTTTTTGAATTGGTAAATAACCTATTTCATCAATGATCAAAAGATCATATTTGGCATATCGTTTCAGAACACGATCGACGGTCCCTTTTTCAAAGGCAGAACGAAGACGTAAAAGTAATTCATGACAACTGATAAACAGCGTACGGTAGCCTTGATGACATGCTTCAATGCCTAATGCAATGACAAGGTGTGTTTTCCCTACACCAGGGTTTCCAATGAAAACTAAGTTTTCTTTTTTCTCCATAAAAGCCATATGTTTCAAGTCTAGAATCTCTTTTTTGTTAACGCTTGGTTGAAAGTTGAAATCAAATTCTTCAAGTGATGTCCGTTTGGGAAAGTGTGCGCGCTGGATGACACGTTCCACAGTCTGATTCGTTTGAAAGTCTAATTCTTGATTAGTTAATTCTAGAAGAGCTTCTGTTACAGAAAGCTCATCTCGATTGGCAATTTCAATATAGTTTGGCACATATTCTCTCATATGTTTTAAATTCAAGGCCTCTAGATTATTTAATAGCTTTTGATAGTTACTGCTCATTCGAAGGCACCTCCAGTAAATCATATTGCTTTAAACTTCGTTTAATATGTTCTTGGATGTCATCTTCTTCTTTGTGGCTCATGACATCTGATTTAAGTATCTGAACCAAATCTTCTTGGTTATAGTTCAATCTTTTTGTGGTAAGTGGGTGCGAACGAATCTGTTCTCCGTTATAATAAATGTGCACGTACTCTTCGTTTTCGGAAAGATCCAAGTCAACTTCTTTTCCGATATAACGAGGGTCTACAGAGTACCTACATTTGCGGAAAATGACCATTGCTTCCTTTGTGACTTTACGGCGAATAGAGTCTTCAAAATAAGGATTTAACAAGTCATCTTTTAGCTTATGGAGGTGCTCTTTTTCATTAATTTTCCAAAGTATATCAGGAATCTCGTCCGTTGCTTGAGACACTTCCGAATTTAATTCATCACAAAGTTCGTCAACGATTCGAATGAGGTCTGTCGAATCATAAAATTCATGATTGTAAACCCGTAACCGGTCCATTGTTCTGGCGAGAGCTTCTACGCTGCCTTTTGTTTGGGGGCGAAAAGGACGACAGACCATTGTTCTGAACCCTGCATCTTTACTAAAAGAATAGAAGCGATCGTTTAAATGAACCTGAGAGAATTGAGTTCGTGACCGGTCGACGACAGTTTTCATATTATCGAACCATATTTCTTCTGGAACACCACCGGTGTTATAAAAGGCATCATTCATGCACTCAAACAATGTATCTTGTTTACGATCAAAGGTAAGCGTAATAAATTTCTTCTTTGAGTAGGGCAATATATAACCTGAATAATTCATACTTTGACTTCAAACCGTCTGAAACTGCCTAACGGCAGTCTTCATTTACTTTTTCATTTTCACCTGTTAAGTGATGCAAAAAGAACCCCATTCTGATATGGTAAAGGTGTCGAAACCAACCAAAAGAAAGGAGTTCTTCTCATGACTAGCTTACACAAAAACCAGGTAAAATTCAATTCAAATTTGACTATTTCACATACAGGTGGTCGCTTATCGAGTGATTCGGGTTTGGTCTTAGTTAAAGAGGTGATGAATACCTTCGACTTTTCACACGTAGCTAAACAGTGGCTCCATATTAAAGACAAACGTGTTTACTTCACACATGATAACTTAGCGATATTAGAACAACTCATTATGCAGTTAATTGCTGGGTACTCGGCAGACTCATCAGCTAATCTATTAAGACAGGATCCAGTCTTTCAAGCTGTACTCGGTAAAAAAGAGTTGGCCTCACAATCGTCAATCTCTCGGTTTTTAGATCGTTTCACCGAGGAGAACATGGATCAACTCCAAGCATTAAATCAGTCGCTGATTGATAAAGCGCGTTTGATTCGCAATGACACCGAGTTAATCATTGATGTCGATTCCACACATTCGGATACCTTTGGACGCCAAGAACAAACAGATTATAATGCCCATTATCAAACCTACGGCTATCACCCATTAGTTGCATTTGACGGATTGACCGGAGATTTCCTAAAAGCTGAACTGCGTTCAGGCAATCAGTACACGTCTAAAGGGGTAAAAGCCTTTATCGACCCGCTGTTACACCACTACAAGAGCACGTTACCTCATACCGAGATATTGGTTCGGGGTGACAGCGGCTTCGCCACACCAGAGGTGTATGAATCTTGTGAAGCAACTGAAAGCCAGTACGTTATCCGATTAAAGAGCAATCGGAGGTTAAGTCAGTTAGCTGAACACTCTGTTCTTTATGGGGATAATAAAAAATGGGAAGACCGAGAAATACAGTATTTTTCACTCCCTTATCAAGCACAATCCTGGTCAAAACCCCGTCGCGTTTGTATTCGATCAATCCGTGAAGCAGGAGAGCTTCTTTTTCACCACGCATTCATTGTGACGAATCTATCCGATAATGTCTCGCCTGAAGTCATATTCTCTCTTTACGGCAAGCGTGGAACAATGGAAAATTTCATCAAAGAAGCGAAATCAGGCTTTTATTTTGACAAAACAGATAGTCCGCGTTTCCTGGAAAATCATGTCAGAATGATGATCAGTGTCCTGGCTTACAACCTCGTCAATTTTTTAAAGACCATTGGATTTGAACAAGTCAATCGGGGGATGACGATTCATTCTATACGATTGACATTGCTTAAAGTTGCCGGAAAACTCGTTAAAACAGGTAGACAAGTCTATCTCAAACTGTCGAGTTATCATGTGTATCAAACTGAATTTTATAAGGTTTTTGAACGCCTACGGCGATCTAGGCAATGGATTTAGGCTAGTTATCGTAAAAATTTTTAACCTATTTTTCCAAGGGGTCAGTCTGCCCTTAAATAGACAAATAATTTTTATTACAGCCTTCTTCCGTATATATCCTGTTCGAAAACACATTATTTTGGAAGAATGTATCTGCCTAATTTAAATATAGGCACTTTGTTCAAAAAAATAGCTTAAATTTAGAGCTATGAATTATTCAGGATATAAAGGAAAATATTAAAGCGGAAGACTTCTCCCTGACTGCTTATCAGTCGCATTTCTTCTTTCCAATCGATTTGTGCTGAAAGACCAGGCGTATATTCGACGCGTACCGTTGCTTTCTGTATCCGTTCTTTTTTCACTCCACGGCAATAGTCTCTAACAAGACTGTAACTCCCATCGAACCCTTTCTTTTGTATGAATTTGAAGATACTTTTAGCGGTACATTGATCTTCTAACTTAATATCTATGATTTGTTTGAATGAATCTAATTTACTCGGATATGTCCTCCTTGTTTTAGGTTTATTACCTTGTAACGCTTCTTCATACGCTGCTTTAACCGTACGATAGTCACATCCGTATTGTTCCGCTAACGCAGTATAATTGGGCTTTATACCATCAATCATATGTTTTTTCACTCCTTCTCTGATATCTCTTCTCATTCCTATTCCACTCCAATTCTATAGGGGATAAGAAGAGTATATAAAAAATGTAGGAAAACCAACAATTTTACATTGTCATTTTCCTACATTTTATAACTGTTCTTTACATCTGGTAGAATAATTATTTGAACATTAGTTTAACTCTCTATTTTTTTGCGTCATTTGTGAACAAATATTTAGGTAGCTATTCTATTATCGATCTTATAAAAAATAATAAACAAAAAAATCGGGAAAGCTCCCGATTTTTTTGTTTATTGTATTTTATTTAAATTAGAAGAATACGTTTGTCACGCCGTCACCTGAGGCACGGAATGATTCAGCTTTTGTCGTTACGCCGTTAGTTAATACATCGTTAACAGCTTGGTAAGTTTGTTCTGATACTGTAGCGCTAGCTGCCATACCATTTGAAACAACTTCAAATTGACCAGATGCGTTAACTACTGCTGACAATGTAGTACCACCCCAGTTACCAGAGTTTGCACGGTTAAGGATTACAGAGAATACTGCTGCTTTTTCAGAGTAGCTTGGACCAGCTTCAGTTTCTACTACTTGTAATACTTGGTAAGGGATTTCTTCTGCTGCTGAGTTTGAAGAAGTTGAAGATGTTACTTCATTTGTCGTTTCTGCTTCTGTTCCATATGAAGTCGCTTCTACTGTTGCTGTTGCTTCTTCAGCTTCATACGCTACAGGTTCAACAGTTGTTTCTTCTGCTACCTCTTCAGTTGCTGTTTTTTCAACTGTTTCTTCTGCTACTTTGTAAGTGTCTTTTTTCTTGTTAGCATCTTCTACTACAACTTCATTTACTTCACCTTCAGCATTTTTAGTGAATGAAATAGAATTAGATGGGAAGATTAAATCAGCATTTTCAATTTCGTTGATTTGAACTAATGTATTCACATCTACTCCAGCTGCGTTAGCGATCACTGATAAAGTGTCCCCGTACACGACAGTATATTCAGATGTTGATTCATCAATTGCTTCCATATCAGCTGAAACTTCTTCAACGCTACGCGCTGTCCATTCCGCTGCTTTGGCTTCTTCAGTGTTAAATCCTGCTGTCGCAAATAATGCTGACAATGCAAATGTTGTTCCTAAAATCGTTTTGTTAAATTTCATGTTAAGTAAAACTCCTTGTATGTTTAGCTATTGCTTAGCTGTTTATTTAGCCACTGTTTCGACTACATGCAATATACTACACGTTGTGGATTCAAAAAGAAACCCTATAAACCCATTCGTTAAGGGGCTTTAAATGGACTGAAATGTATTGTAATTTTTAATATTTACGTCTCAATTATTACAATTCGCCGCATTCCCAGTCTAACAACATTCATAGCACTTTCAAGTATTCTTGCATATTTTAATAAGTTATATTTATGACATTGTATGTAACAAATTATTTTTGAAAAAAAAGTATATTTTGCCACGCTAAAGGTCGTTATATCAGCATTTTCCTTCCATGCTTTGAAGATTCAATATAAAAATTAACCTCACAAACAATAAAAAAAGGCCCCAAGTATTACAGCATGCTTGCTGTAACTCTTGGGGCCTTTCTACATATTAATCAACTAGCTTATCTGATTCAGCATCAGACATGCTATCAAAATCATCTTTTTTATTTAATTGTGCTAGCAATTGGTCGATATGGTTACCATATTCAATTGAACGGTCGCGTTCAAAGAATATTTCCGGTGTTTTATAGATATTTAGGCGTTTACCAATTTCAGAACGAATTAAACCACTAGATTTTTCCAAACCTTTTTGCGCTTTTTCACGTTCACTGGCTAATTCACTCAATGTAGTGTAGAAAATAGTTGCTTGTTGTAAATCTCCAGTAACTTCTACATCAGTAATTGTAACACCTTCAACGCGGGGGTCTTTGACGGTCTTTCTCAAGATATCATTGACGTCGCGAAGGATCTCTTGACTTACACGCTCAGCTCTATATTTTGCCATTGTGCATCACCTCTATTTTTTCTTCACTTCTACCATACGGTATGCTTCAATTTCGTCATCTACTTTAATATCGTTGTAGTTTTCAATTGTAAGACCTAGTTCGAATCCACGAGATACTTCTTTCACATCATCTTTAAAGCGACGTAACGAACCTAATTGACCATCATAGATGACAATTGAATCACGGATGATACGAACTTGTGAGTTACGGTAGATTGTACCATCTAATACGTAACCACCAACAATTGTACCTACTTTAGATACATTGTAAGTTTCACGAACTTGTACAGTACCGGTTACTTCTTCAACGAATTCAGGGTCTAACATACCCGTCATCGCTGATTCTACGTCATTAATTGCATCGTAGATAATGTTGTATAGACGTACTTCTACTTCATCAGCATCTGCTTGTAATTTAGCTTGTGGTGTAGGACGCACGTTGAAACCAATGATTAAGGCTTGTGACGCTTGACCTAAAGTAATATCACTCTCGTTAATCGCACCAACAGCTTGGTGAACGATGTTTACTTTAACACCTTCAACTTCGATTTTCTTCAAGCTTCCAGCTAAGGCTTCAACAGAACCTTGAACGTCCCCTTTGATAATGACATTAACAGATTTCAATTCGCCTTCTTGTAGCGTTTCGAATAAGTTGTCTAAGGTTACAGCATGGTTTGCTTGACGACGTTCTTGTAAGGCACGGCTCGCACGTTCTTCACCGACGGCACGGGCTGTTTTTTCGTCATCAAAGGCTACAAAGCGGTCACCAGCTTGTGGCGATTCTTGTAAACCAGTGATTTCAACTGGTGTTGATGGGCCAGCTTGCTTGATACGACGACCAGTATCGTTAGTCATAACACGGACACGTCCATGTGTATCACCAACAACGATTGGATCCCCAACACGTAATGTACCTTCTTGGACTAATAATGTCGCAATAGCACCTTTAGATGGGTCAAGACGCGCTTCGATTACAGAACCTAAAGCTAAACGGTTTGGTACAGCTTTATATTCCTCTACATCTGCAACTAATAAAATCATTTCTAGTAAGTCACTTACATTTTGACCGAATTTAGCTGAGATGTTTACGAAGATTGTGTCCCCACCCCACTCTTCAGAAATTAGGCCATATTCAGTTAACTCTTGCATTACACGGTCAGGATTAGCTGTTGGTTTATCGATTTTATTTACTGCAACGATTATCGGTACACCCGCTGCTTTGGCATGGTTAATCGCCTCAACGGTTTGTGGCATTACACCATCATCAGCTGCTACTACAAGTATTACGATATCCGTTACATCAGCACCACGCGCACGCATCGTCGTGAAGGCCGCATGTCCTGGTGTATCTAGGAAAGTGATTAAACGGTCATTTTCACGTACTTGGTAGGCACCAATATGTTGTGTGATACCACCCGCTTCGCCGTCAACAACTTGAGCGTTACGTAAGTAGTCAAGTAAAGTTGTTTTACCATGGTCAACGTGCCCCATGATGGTTACAACCGCTGGACGAGTTTCTAAGTCTTCCTCATCTGCATTCTTAGCTTCTTCAAAGTAATGTTCAAAGTCTGCTTGGTCAACAATAACTTTCTCTTCAGCCTTTACACCATATTCTTCTAGAATTAACTCGATAGCATCTTTATCTAATGCTTGGTTTTGTGTAGCTGGTACACCCATCAAGAATAATTTTTTGATAATCTCCGCTGGCTCACGATGAATTTTTTTAGCGATATCCGCAACAGTCATACCTTCAGTATATGCCACTTTTTCTGGAAGTGGCTTATTCTTTCTTGGTGGTACTGGGTTGCCTTGAGGGCGGTTTTGGTCATTGTTAAAACGACCTTTTTTCCCTTTTTTGCCTTTACCTTTAAATCCGCCATTTTTATTATTAGTGTTGTTTTTAAAATTATTTTTTTGATTATTCATATTCTTATTCTCTTTTGCTGGGTTATTGCGATTTTGAGACTTGTTTTGGTGCTGATCTTGCTTAGCATTTGCTTTAGCAGGTGCTGGTTTATTAGGGCCTTTTTCTGCAGGTTTATTTTCAGCTTTCTTAGTTGGTTGACTTTCAGCTGCTTTCGCTGGCTGATCGTTATTGTCTTCCTTACCTACTGTTTTATTTGCAAAGCTACTTTTTAGCTTGTTTACTTCGTCATCAGTCATTGATGCCATATGGCTTGAATATTCAAAACCTGCTTTTTCTGCAACATTCAATAACTCTTTACTTGATATGCCAATTTCCTTAGCAACTTCGTAGACACGTTTTTTTGACATGTCATCACCTTCCTTATTCTACTAATCTCTCATACTTTTTACTCTCCTATTTGATGTAAAAATATACGTAAAAATCTAAATTATTTTTTAAAGCTTTTCACAAACCCGCGGTCTAAGAGGGCGACTATCGACCTCTTTTTACCTAAAGCAATTGAAATTTCTTCAGTTGTAAACATCTGAACATATTCCACTTCATAAAAAGCACATTTATTCTCTATGTTCTTTTTTGTTTGTTCACTGACATCAGTAGCCATGATCACTAAAACAGCCGTCTCTTGCTGAATAGTTTTCATGACAGTTTCAGTACCTGAAACGAGTTTACTCGCTGCTTGCGCCAAACCTAACAAATTCAACTTATTATTGTTCATTTTCAAAAAGCTCTTTTCTGGCTTTTTGATGGGCAACATAAGCTTTCAATTCACTATAAAAATCATCCGGAATGGATACATTTAAGTGTCTATCTAGCATGTGTTTGTCCCAAGCCTTTTGTACAACTTCAGGATCAAGGGATACATATGCACCGCGCCCATTTTTCTTACCTGTCGGGTCAATTTCAACGACACCTTCAGGATTACGAACAATTCTAATTAATTCTTTTTTAGGAAACATTTCATTTGTCACAACACATTTTCGCATAGGAATTTTTCGTTGTTTCATGTTTAATCCCACCTAATCTTAGCCTTCTTGGTTTAAACGCTCTTGTTGGTCTAAATCTTCTTCACCAATTAATGCTTCATCATCAATAATATCGTTGTCTTCGCCTTCAACATCATCAATTTGATCTTCAATTGCTTCTGGACCAACATTACCTTCTTCAAGGTCATCCATGGCTAATAAATCTTCTTCATCAATTGAAGTTGATCCTTCTGTAACTACTTCATATTCTTCAGCAGATTCAATATCTCCAGCTAAAATTGGATCAACGTCTTCGTCGACTAATACTTTTTCAGCAAAACGTTCTGCATACTCTTCTGTTTGTATATACGCTTCAAAGTCAGCTTCAGATTTGATATCAATCTTGTGGTTTGTTAATTTAGCCGCTAAACGCGCATTTTGGCCACGTTTACCAATAGCTAAAGACAAGTGGTTTTCTGGTACGACAACCACACAAGACGTTTCACCTGGTACAAAGTGTACAGATAATACATCAGCTGGGTTTAAGGCATTTGAAATAAAAGTTGCCATGTCGTCTGACCATTGAACGATATCCATATTTTCACCTTTCAATTCGTCTACAATACGTTGTACACGTGAACCACGAGGTCCAACACAAGTACCTACTGCATCGATATTCGCGTCGTTTGATACAACCGCTACTTTAGAACGATCACCAGCTTCACGGGCGATGGCTTTAATTTCAACAGTACCGTCGAAAATCTCAGGTACTTCTTGTTCAAATAGACGTTTCAATAGACTTGGGTGGCTACGAGAGACATAGACTTGTGGCCCTTTAGTCGTATTTTCAACACGTTCTACATAAACTTGTACACGCTCGTGTGGTTGGAAGGTTTCATTAGGAATTTGACCTTCTGGTGGGATAACGGCTTCGATTTTACCTAAGCTAACGTATACATAACGACGGTCTTGGCGTTCGACTATACCAGTTAAAATATCATCCTCATAATCAATGTATTCGTTGTAAATAATTGAACGTTCAGCTTCACGAACTCGTTGCATGATCACTTGTTTTGCAGTTTGTGCAGCAATACGACCAAAGTCTTTTGGTGTTACTTCAAATTTGATCTTGTCGCCAATTTCATATGCACTGTTTAAGTGATGAGCATCTTCAAGCGATACTTCAAGTTGTGAGTCCATCACTAGATCAACAACTTCTTTCACTGCGTATACCTCTATACTACCTTTTTTTACGTCAAAGTTTACTTCGACATTTTGCGCTTGTTGGTAGTTACGTTTGTAAGCTGATACTAAAGCAGCTTCTAAAGCTTCCAAAATGACTTCTTTTGAAATGCCCTTTTCATCTTCAAGCGCTTCGAAGGCTCTTAACATTTCTTTACTCATCTAAATTCCCTCTTTCAAAAATGATAAATTTTAAAATTCAATGGCCAATCTGATTAACGATACATTTGATTTTTCTACAGTGACTGCCACTTTACGTGTTTTGTCTTTTGTTTCAACTTCATATGCATCATCTGATACTGAAAGTAGACGGCCTTGAATATTTTTTTGACCATCAATGGCTTGATAGAATGACAAGAATACCCATTCACCGATTGCAGCTTGCACATCGTCATCATTCTTCAATGGACGTTCTGCACCTGGAGAAGATACTTCAAGGTAATAAGCTTGTGGGATTGGGTCTGTTTCTAATTGATCAACAGCTTCAGAAATATGTTCACTAACTGTGACACAATCCTCTATTGCGATGCCACCACCTGGTTTATCCACGTAAATTCTTAGGAACCAAGATTTCCCTTCTTTAACGAATTCGATATCAAACAATATAAAGCCTAAGTCTTCAATAATTGGTTGAACGATTTCTTGCATTTGGTCTGTTACTTTAGCCATATTTCCCCTCGCTTTTCTTATTTTTACCTTATTACCATGAAAAAAGTGAGCGTCACCGCTCACTCCACCACTGTCTTCTTTCTACTTAGACAGTATAACATATGGGAGCTTGATTCGCAATAATTGTTGCTATCAAGCGATTTTTACAAGTTCTGAACCAAACCTGTAACTTGGTTAACTGGAATTGAAAAGACAACACCGCTACCTGGTTGATCTAAGTCCATTGCGGTACGAATACTTTCAGATACTGGATGGACTTTTTCAGCTTCAACTACTAACAGAACGATTTCTTTTTCTGGTTGAATTTCAATATTGAATAGTTTAGAGATTTCAGTTGTCCCTGTTCCACGACCGTGAAGAATGGTTGCACCTTTAGCGCCTTCTTTACGGGCAGCTGCAACAACATCATCCCCTGAATCGCGGTCGACAATTGATACTAATAGTTGATACTCACTCATATTTTCACCTTTTTCTTCAAATGCCCGATTCAATAAACGACTACCACAAACGCTTGATGTATCTGCTGAGAACAGGATACCCAAGCCTTTCTTGTCTAATTTCATTTTCTCAGTGATTTTTTTGTGAATGTCACTTTCAAATTCCTTAGGAGCTAATGTAATCATCAATTCTTTCTTAGATTCATCAAGTCCCATTAAGTTAAGGAATTTATTTGGAATGGTGCCATCACAAAGGACTAAGGTGCCACCACCGGTTCCATGCTCTTTGGCAGTTTTAAGTACTTTTTGCCCAATACCATGGTTTACAATAGCAAAAAACGCCACTGATTCTACAGTCATCAATTAACCCCCTTATTCACCAATTGCTTTATTGTTTTTAACGCGTAATTTATAGATTAAACCTAGGATTTGAACCATCAACACTGGGGTCATTGCCACCATTGCGATGATACCGAAACCATCTACTAATACATCTGCTTGCGGTAACGTATCGGCTACACCTTGAGCAAAGGGCAAGATAAATGTCGCTGTCATCGGACCAGATGCTACCCCACCAGCATCGAAGGCGATACCTGTAAACAGGTTGGGTACGTAAAAGCTTAATAAGATTGATAAACCAAATCCTGGCAATAGGAAGTGCCACAATTCAACGCCTGGTACCATAATACGAAGCATTGACATCATTACAGCTAAACCTACACCAATCGACAAGGAGAATAATAACAACTTATTAGGGATATGTCCACCCGTTACGTCTTCAACTTGGTCTCCAAGTATGTGTACAGCTGGTTCAGCTAATACAACAACTAGCCCCATCACAAGACCAATCCATAGAACTAAGGGTTCATGGTTAGTGGCTAATTCAGTCGCTAAGTAACGACCCATATCCATAAACCCTTGGTTAACCCCGATTAAGAAGAAGGTTAAACCAATCAAGACATAGACAACCCCAACAGCAATACGGCGTAATTCACCTTTATTGATTCTTCTATAAAAATAAATCACAATTGCGAATAGGATTAAAATTGGAATAAGTGAAACTACTGATTCTTGAACAGTATGACCAATATTTGCGATGAATGGACGGATAATCCCTTCAGTATATTGGTAAGCCTCATCAGAATTTTGGAAAGATGAACTTTGAACTAGTGACATCATCATCACGGCTAAGATTGGTCCTGTTGACATGGCACCTACTAAACCAAAGGAATCATCTTCAGCCCCTTTACCACCTTTTTTAGCGGAAACACTCGTACCTAAGGCCAATACGAATGGTGTTGTTAAGACACCAGTCGTTGCACCTGGGGCATCAAATGACATAGCTTGGAAGGTAGAATCTACGAAAATTGATAATAAAGTAATGACCGCATAAACGGCTAGGAAGAACCACTTCAAGGCGACATCTTTCATTACCCGATAAACAGCAAGGGCGATCATAACCCCCACACCTATTGATACAACGACAACAATGGTTTGTGACCCTAAAACGCCACCCGTTACATCAGAAATTTGCTGGCTCAAAATTAATAGGGCTGGTTCGGCTACGGTAATCGAAAACCCTATAAAGAATGATAATAATAGTACGATTAAATGGGAACTTGATCGAATAATCGAATCACCTAAATAATTCCCAATTGGCGTCATACCAATATCTACCCCGAATAGGAAAATGGTCAGTCCTAGTGTTAATAGGATTGAACCAATTGCGAATCTCGCCATCATATCTCCTGGCACATCAACCAGGGTAAATGCTAGGGCGAATACAAGGATGACGATAGGTAAGACCGAAGATATCACTTCTTTAAGCTTATCTAGCAATTGCTGCATAGAATTCCTCCTTTTAAATAATGAATATACATGGTAAAAAGCAACAAATAACCATAACACTGGCGTATGATTTGTTGCGAGTATTGCGGTTAAGCGAACGGATTTACTTAAAAATGATGCACACAATATTATGTTAACATAATAAGGTAATCACATCAAAAATAACGCTCAAAAAAAAAAAAGCAGGACTGCCCGGCAAATAGATTGGCAGTCCTGCTTTGCGTTTTAAAAATCAAATAGTGATAATTGGTTTTGGTCTGGTAAACCATCTAATACATGGTTTTCCGTCATGTATTCAATCAATGATTTAGACACTTTACCGCGGGTTTGTAGGTCTTCTTTTGATAGAAATGGTGATTCCTCACGTGCTGCAACAATGGATTTGGCCACGTTTGTACCTAAACCGTCAATGGCTCTAAAAGGCGCAATCAAAGTATTGTCATCTTCAATAATAAATTCAGTTGCATGAGATTTATTGATATCGACCATTTTTAAGGTAAAGCCACGTTCCCACATCTCGTTTACAATCTCAAGAACTGTTAATAATTGTTTCTCTTTAGTAGAAGCTTCCATTCCTTTGGCATTGATTTCGTTAATTTTGGCCTTAGTCGATTCTTTACCGTTCGACATGGATACAAGGTCAAAGTCACTCGCTCGTACTGATAAGTAGGCACAGTAGTACCAAATTGGATGTTTCACTTTAAACCAAGCTACCCGCATAGCATTCAATACATAGGCAGCGGCATGGGCTTTCGGGAACATGTATTTGATTTTTTCACATGAATCCATATACCATTCCGGCACGTCGTATTCCCGCATGATGGCCTTGTGTTCTTCTGACAATCCCTTACCTTTACGGACCTTTTCCATTATTTGAAAGGCATCTGATTCAGGTAGGCCACGATGGATTAAGTAAACCATGATATCGTCACGACAACCGATAACTTCACTTAGCGGTAGCCCTTTTTCCCGGACAAGTACTTCGGCATTGCCTAACCAAACGTCCGTACCATGCGATAAACCGGAGATCTGCAGTAGTTCGGCGAAGGTTGATGGTTTGGTTGCTTCAAGCATTTGTCTAGTGAACCGGGTCCCAAACTCGGGTATCCCTAACGTACCAGTGTTGGAATAGATTTGTTCTTTGGTAACACCTAAAACTTCTGTCCCATTGAATAATTCATATACTTCTGGATCATCGATTGGAATTTCGGTTGGATCAATGCCGGATAAATCCTGTAATTTACGAATCATGGTCGGGTCATCGTGCCCAAGGATATCTAATTTCAAGACATTATCATGGATGGAATGGAAATCGAAGTGGGTCGTCTTCCATTCCGATTCCACGTCATCAGCCGGGAATTGGATAGGTGTAAAGTCATATACATCCATATTTTCTGGGATAACGATAATCCCCCCTGGATGCTGTCCAGTCGTCCGTTTCACTCCTGTTGCACCCTTGGCTAAGAATTCCTTCTCTGTCTTACGCAAGTTTAAATTTTTGTCTTGGTCGTAACCTAATACGTATCCGAAGGCTGTTTTATCTGCTACCGTACCAATTGTTCCGGCCCGGAAAACGTGGTCGTCACCGAAAAGGACTTTGGTATAGGCATGGGCACGCGCTTGGTATTCACCGGAGAAGTTCAAATCGATATCGGGCACCTTGTCCCCTTTAAATCCTAGGAAGGTTTCAAATGGAATATCTTGCCCGTCTTTATCTAGATTTGTCCCACATTCAGGACAGGGTTTATCCGGTAAGTCGAATCCTGAACCAACTGAGCCATCCGTAAAGAAATGACTGTAATGGCAATTCGGGCACACATAATGCGGCGCCAACGGGTTTACTTCGGTAATCCCTGACATGGTCGCTACAAATGAGGAACCAACTGACCCACGGGAACCTACGATATAGCCGTCGTCATTGGATTTCTTCACCAGTTTTTGCGAAATCAGATAGATAACGGAGAACCCATTAGAAATAATGGATTTCAATTCTTTATCTAAGCGGGCTTCAACGATTTCTGGTAGTTCTTTTCCGTAGATTTCATGGGCTTTTTCAAATGACATATCTGTCAGTTCTTGTTCGGCCCCTTCAATAGTTGGTGTATACAATTTGTCTTTCAAAGGTTCCACAAACTCAATGCTGTCTGCAATGGCATTGGAATTTTCAACGACAATTTGGTATGCCGTTTCCTCACCTAGGAAGGCAAATTCTTGCAACATTTCTTCAGTTGAGCGGAAATGGGCTTCTGGAAAGTTTTTGGTCCGGTTAGATTTGATCGAATTAATTAAAATTTCCCGGTACAATTTATCCTCTTCATTTAGGTAATGGACATCTCCTGTTGCAACAACAGGTTTGTTGACCGATTCCCCAATTTCAAGCATATCTTTCATGATTTTTTCAAGCGTCGCTTCGTCTTGAATCAATTCATCTAAGATTAAAGGTTTGTACACGCCCTTAGGTTGCAACTCTAGGTAGTCATAGAAGGCAGCTTTTTTCTCAGCTTCAACCTTCCCTTTTTGCATTAAGGCCTCAAATACTTCCCCACCAGCACAAGCTGAACCAACTAATAAGTTCTCTCGATGACTGGATAAGAGTGACCGCGGAATTCGTGGCACACGGTAGTAATAGTCGATATTAGACGCGGACACCAATTTAAAGAGGTCTTTTAACCCTGTTTGGTTTTTAGCTAGCAAAACGGCATGGAATGGTCGACCTTGCTTGTAGGCGTCCCCCTTACCAACATCTTTGTTTAATTCGTCGTGATAGAAAATTTCATGGTCGGCGGCTGCTTCTTTGATGAAAATCCAGGCTAAGGCACCTGTGGTTTCCGCATCATACACGGCCCGGTGATGTTGTTCCAAGGCAACATTGTAGCGTTTGGCCAAAGTATTCAAACGATGCGATTTTAAATTTGGATGCAAGAACCTTGACATTTCAAGTGTGTCGATCACGGCATTATGTGATTTTTCAAAGCCATGACGGTTGTATGCTGTATCGATAAAGCCCATATCAAAGCTGGCATTATGGGCAACGAAAATTGCATCCCCCACCCACTCTCTAAAGTCCGAAATAACCTCTTTTTCGGTACGGGTATTGGCTAACATGGCATCGGTAATCCCTGTTAAATCAATAATAGTAGCTGAAAGTGGTCGCCCCGGATTAATAAATTCTTCAAAAGTATCAATTACATTACCGTTCTGCATTTTAACGGCCGCTAATTCAATAATATTGTCGTAAATCGCGGATAATCCCGTGGTCTCCACGTCAAATACGACGTAAGTCGCTTCTTTTAATTCAATGTGGTCAGGGTTATAAGCGATGGGGACGCCATCATCCACGATATTCGCTTCAACACCGTAAATCATTTTCAAACCAGTAGATTTAGCAGCGCCTGAAGCCTCTGGGTAAGCTTGGAGGGTTGCATGGTCAGTGACCGCAATAGCAGTATGGCCCCAATCTTTGGCTTGGTTGGTGAAATCTGAAATTGAATTCGTTGCATCCAACATCGACATATTGGTGTGGACATGTAATTCCACCCGTTTTTTATCGGCATTATCTTGTCGTTTGGCCTTAGAAATTTCTTCTAAGTCACGAACGTTTAAAACCAAGTCACGGGCGAAACGGTCATCCATTTGCAAATCACCGCGGACCCGCAACCACATGCCTTTGCGTATGGCATCAAAAATTGCGATATCTTCCTCCGTTCTAGAGAACATTTGAATTAAGAAAGCTGATGTATAATCCGAAATTTTGGCATTTAATATACGACGGCCAGTTTTTAATATTTTAACTTCAACATCGAAAACAACCCCTTCCATAGATACAAAACGTTGTTCTTCAACGTAGGTATTCATGGCTCTTAACTTGTCGTCAACGGGGATATGTTTCCCTAATTGAATTTTATCCACTTTGATTGCTTGACCGTTATTGCCGGCAGCAGCTATTTCTTTTTGTTTTTCAGCTGCTTTTTTGGCCATTTCTTGTTGTTGTTCAGCTAGTTCATTGGCCCTTTCTACAAAGACATCACGCCGGTCTTTGGCTGTTTCTTCATCAATAATAATTTCAAGAGGCACCTTAGGAAATCCAACCATTTGGTAATTTTGTTTGATAACTTCAAGATAGTTTTCTTGAATGAGTTGTCTTAATGGTTGGTTGTCCACGCGTATATAGTAGCGGTTGTTTTCAAATGAGGGTAATTGCCCTTGGAAAGTGGCTTTGGCAATTCCGTTTGAAATACCAGATCGGTTCACTATGATAGGCCAGTAGTCTAGGACAGCTTGATTTGCTGGTTGGCTTTGGTCAGCAACCTCAATTGAAAAGTCCACTGCCCCAACATGGTCGAATCCCTTTTTCAAGTGTTCTTCAAAGGTTAAAAAAGTGGCGGCATCTATACGTGTTGGCAAGCCAATTTTAAACTGCCACAACCGTGATTTGGTATGGACCACGACATTTTCTAACCAACCATTTTGGATAGCCGTGTTTTCATCGGTCCAATGAATTTGTCCTAATAAGGCCTGAAATAGGGCTTCTTTTGATTCTGACATTGACTTATTTCCTTTCCTGTTTAATAACAAAAGGCCATCGCTATGGCCTTCTGACTTACTGTTTTTAATTGGTTTGATGCAATAGATTAATTAGCCAAACATGCGCATAATATCATTCCAGGTAACTGCAATCATTAAAACAATGACAAGCACTGCACCGACGATATTGATCATGCCTTCTGTTTTAGCTTGTAGTGGTTTACCTCGTACTAATTCGACCAGGTTCAAGACTATTTTACCACCATCTAAAGCTGGTACCGGTAGTAAATTGACAATTCCTAGGTTAATACTCAAGGAAGCTAACCAAGAAATGACCCCTGTCATCCCAAAGGACACGACTTGAGAGGTAGTTTGGTACATGTAAACCGGTCCACCAAAGTTGTTGATATCAAATCCAGTTTTAAACATACCTCCAATAATAGAGAAAATACCTGTAATCATGGTCCACGCGCTAGTAAAACCAAAAGTAATTTTAGCCATAAATGACGTATCTTGCGCTCTTTGTGCCCCAATTAACCCAATTGTTTCACCTGATTCGGTCTCTGTTGCTTGTGGTGTCACCGGAACTTCTTGTTCTTTACCATCACGGTTGATGGTAAAAGTAAGTGATTGGTCTGGGTTTGATTGGACAATAGCTTGCATATCGTCAAATGATTCGACCGGTTGATCGTCGATTGACAAGATTTGGTCACCCGCCTCTAGTCCTGCTGCTTGAGCTGCAGAATCTTCTTGAACAGCACCGATTTCAGCTTCGTTTGACCAAACACCGCCTTGCATGAAGGCTAGTAGTATGAAAGCTAGAACACCTAGGATAAAGTTGTTCATTGGTCCAGCGAGATTAACGATTAGTCGTTGCCAGATGTTGGCAGATTGGAATTGACGTTCTATTGGCGCGACTTTCACGATTGTTCCGTCAGATTCAACGATGTTTGCTGTTTTTGACACTTGGTAACGGACTTTCTCTTCGCTACCGTAAGGAATACCTTCGATGAACATGTCTTCTTCTAAGTCGGCTGCCCATACTTCTAGCGGTAAGCCAGCAAAATTTTGGCCCTCATTTTCCAACGAAATAGTGTCTACAATGCCGTCTTCACCTTGTTCAATGACGACTTGCATGCCCTTAGTTAGGGTGTCTGACATTTCTTCTAACCCAGCCATACGGACGTAACCGCCGATTGGCAACATGCGTAGCGTGTATGTCGTTTCTTCAGCTTCGAAATGAAAAATTTTCGGTCCCATACCGATAGAGAATTCGCGGACTAAGATGCCCGCTTTCTTGGCAAAATAATAGTGCCCAAATTCATGGACAATCACGATAACTGAAAATATAAATATAAATGCGATAATAGTCGTCATAATGTGCTCCTTACTAAATTTATAGCTATATGATTAGCTAGGATACTTGCTAAGCTCCAAGGAATGGAATCAAGAAATAAAACATGGGTAATACCATTAATAGACTGTCAAAACGGTCAAGGAAACCGCCATGACCGGGCATAATATTACCTGAATCTTTGACTTCGTAAGTCCGTTTTAAGGATGATTCTACTAAGTCGCCCATCTGTCCTAAAAAGCCTAAAATCAGGGCTAAAATCAAATTATCCATGATTGATATGCCAAAGATGTTGTTAAAATAAAGGACAATACTTGAACATATAAAGGCCCCTATGATGCCGCCTAATGATCCTTCAATGGTTTTATTAGGTGATACTTTTGGCGCTAAGGGAGTTCGGCCAATTTGGCGACCGACTAAATAGGCAAAGGTATCGTTCCCCCAAATAATGATTAAAACGTAAATAACCGGCAAGAGCCCCATTAATCTCGTCTCAATTAATAAGTGAAAACCACGGCCAACGTATAAGGCCGCTAAACTAATGACTCCTACTTGTTCAAAGTTAATATCCTCTGGTTTGAAGACCATTATAATCAATAACATGGCTAAACCAGCGAAGTAAAGCGTCATATAGTCGATTTCTTGTGGCAGTAGTGCTAGATAATAAGACGGCAGTAGTTGTAACATCATGGTGATTAAACCGATAATCCCCCGCCATGAGGGGAATGGAATTTTTGCCATTTGTAAAATTTCATAGTAAGCAACTATTGCTATAATCGCTACCATCAAGTCGAAAGGACGACCACCTATAAATAAAAGTGGGATAAAAATGGCAAGAGCAACAACAGCGCTGATAACTCTTTGTGTCATGAGAACCCCTCTTTCTATTTGGTATCTATCGCTCCGAATCGACGGTTTCTACGTTGAAATTCGCCAACACACTCCTGCATAATAGCTTCATCAAAGTCTGGCCATTTCGTGTCAGTAAACACCATTTCACTATAGGCCAACTGCCACAATAGGTAATTCGATAAACGAACTTCCCCACTTGAACGAATCAATAAGTCTGGGTCAGCATATTCACCTAATTGAGCTGTATATAAATTGTCTGAAATGGTGTCTTCAGAAATATCTTTCACTTTCAAGTCGCCATTTGCTACTGATGTGGCAATATTTTGAACGGCTTTGGTGATTTCATCACGTGAGCCATAGTTAAAGGCAATATTCAAAATTAAACCAGTGTTGTCTTTAGTACGATCCATGGCATTTTGAATATATTTCTTTGTCCCTAGTGGTACTTTATCGAAGTTCCCACTCATGCGAACTTGTACATTGTTGTCGATTAAATCAGGTAAGATTTCATCGTTTAATACTTTGGGTAAGCCCATTAAATAATTTACTTCCGTAATTGGTCGCTTCCAATTTTCAGTTGAGAAGGCATATGCTGTCAGTACCTTCACGCCCATTTTATGTGCTGCAATGACCACACGTTTTAGGGCTTTTAATCCCTCTGAATGTCCGTCTGTTCGTTTTAATCCACGAGCCTGTGCCCATCTACCGTTTCCGTCCATAATCACTGCGATGTGATTTGGTATAGGTAATGCTGGATTATAGTTTACTTCTGTCACCATATTGAACCTCCATTTGTAATTCTAGACAATTGTATCAAAAATTTGGAGAAAAACCTATACTTATCCCCTAGCTCAACAGTTCTTTATCTCTTGACCTAGTCCATAAATTTGTTAGTAGTGAGACAAGTTCAATACCATTGAGATTTGGAAAATGACAACCATCCTCAAAGCATACGGCAAATAAAAGCCAGCAGGTCATCTCAAAATGAGGCCTGCTGGCTTTCTTTGTATGATTATCTGAACAGATGCTAGATTAAACGTTCATGATTTCGTCTTCTTTATCAGAGGCGATTTTCTCAACGTTTTTAATTGCAGCGTTTGTTAAATCTTGGATATCACTTTCGTATGAACGTACGTCATCTTCAGTGATTTCTTTTGCTTTTTCAGCTTTTTTCGTTTCATCAATCGCGTCACGACGGATGTTGCGGATAGCTATTTTAGCATCTTCCAAGTCTTTACCAACTGTTTTACTTAACTCTTTACGACGTTCTTGTGTTAAAGCTGGGATAATCAAACGAATTACTGAACCATCGTTTGTAGGTGGAATACCTAAGTCAGATTGTTGTAAAGCACGTTCGATATCATTTAAAGAACTTTTATCGTATGGAGAGATTTGTAACATACGAGGCTCTGGAATAGTGATTGTTGCCAATTGACGTAAGTCAGTTGGCACACCGTAGTATTCAACAGTAATGCCGTCTAATAAAGAAGCGTTTGCTACACCTGCACGGATGCGCGCTAGCGTACGTGTAAATGCCTCTTCAGATTTCACCATACGGTCTTTAGTTTCTTTTAGTAAATTATCAATAGCCATTGAAATTTCTCCTTTACCCTTCTATTGTTGTCCCAATTTCTTCACCAAGGATAACACGGCGGATATTGCCTTCTTCATTTAGATTGAATACAACTAAAGGAATATTGTTGTCCATGCTTAATGATGAAGCTGTAGTGTCCATTACTTGTAGGTTGTTGCTGATGACTTCTAAATGTGATAATTTATCGTATTTAACAGCAGCATCGTTCTTACGAGGATCGTCAGAATATACACCATCTACCCCGTTTTTAGCCATTAAAATCACATCTGCTTCAATTTCAGCAGCACGTAGAGAGGCTGTTGTATCTGTTGAGAAGTAAGGATTACCAGTACCCCCAGCAAAAATAACAACACGTCCTTTTTCTAAGTGACGCTCAGCACGGCGGCGGATATATGGTTCCGCGATTTGACGCATGTCAATAGAAGTTTGTACGCGAGTTGGCACCCCAATGTTTTCTAAAACATCTTGTAAACCTAGGGCATTCATGATCGTTGCTAGCATACCCATGTAGTCGGCTTGTGCACGTTCCATACCCATTTCTTCCCCAGTTTTACCACGCCAAATGTTACCGCCACCTACGACGATTGAGATTTGTACGCCTAAACGGTGAACTTCTTTGATTTCTTTAGCAATACCCTTCATGGTTTCTGGATCAATACCGAAACCGTTGTTACCTGATAAAGCCTCACCTGAAAGTTTCAAGACTACGCGTTTGTATTTAGGTTCTGTCATTCTATTCTCCTTACTAAAAAGGTTGAGAAAGAAACCTTTCCCAACCTATTTTAAATTCCCTCTTCATTACTTCTCTATTTTAAGCAAATTCAAAAAGTGTATATCGGGATGTTGTTAAATTATTTACCCATTTGAGCAGCAACTTCGCTAGCGAAATCGTCTTGGCGTTTTTCAATACCTTCGCCGACTTCAAAACGGAAGAAACCTTTGATTTCAGCATTGTTTTCTTTTGCAACTTCTGCAACAGTTTTGCTGTCGTCTAATAAGTATTTTTGATCAACTAAGCAGATTTCTGCGAAGAATTTACGTAAACGACCAGTAATCATTTTTTCAACGATTTCTTTTGGTTTACCTTCGTTTAATGATTGTTCTGTAAGAACTGCTTTTTCGTGTTCGTAAACTTCAGCAGGTACAGATTCTTCGTTTAAGAATTGAGGTTTCATACCACCGATGTGCATAGATACCATGCTAGCAAATTCAGGGTTGTTTCCGTCAATTAATGTAAGAACAGAAATACGTCCACCTTGGTGAGAGTATAGACCAAATTCTTGGTCATCTGTTTTTGTTAAAGTTTCAAAGCGACGTAATGAGATTTTTTCTCCGATTACAGCAGCTTTTTCTTTAATGTATGTATCTAAGTCTTTACCTTCAACAGTTACATCAGTTAAAGCAGCTTCTACAGTAGCAGGTTTTTGCTCTAAGATAGCTAATGCAACAGTTTCTAGTAATTCAACGAATTGATCGTTACGTGCAACGAAGTCAGTTTCAGAGTTAACTTCTACAATTACAGCGTCGTTTCCTTTAGCTACAGCTTTAGTTAAACCTTCAGCAGCAACACGGTCAGCTTTCTTAGCAGCTTTAGCGATACCTTTTTCACGTAGGAAGTCGATAGCTTTGTCCATATCTCCGTCAACTTCAACTAAGGCTTTCTTAGCATCCATCATACCTACACCAGTGCGGTCGCGTAATTCTTTAACTTGTTTTGCAGTAATTGCCATTTAAAATTTTCCTCCTAATTGCATGCATTCTTTAAAAAAAGGCTATCTTAACTAAGAAGGAAAGCCGAATATAGCTTAGACAAACTTAATCAGATAGCCATCTACTGTTTATATTTTACTACTAATTGAAGTAATCTTCAACTATAGCAAAGCTTACTCAGCAACCTCGTCTAAAACTTCGTCACCTTTGAAGTCTTCAACAGTTACATCTTGTTCAGCTTCTTCTTGAGCGCCTTGTTTAGCTTCAAGAATTGCTTCAGCCATACCACCAGTGATCAATTTGATAGCGCGGATAGCGTCATCGTTTGAAGGGATTACGTAATCTACTTCATCTGGATCACAGTTAGTATCAACCATGGCGATAACAGGGATGTTTAATTTGTGTGCTTCTTGGATCGCAATTTTTTCTTTACGAGGGTCAACAACAAACATAACATCTGGAATACGTGGCATATCTTCGATACCGCCTAAGAATTTTTCTAGACGTTCTTTTTCTTTCAATAAGCCAACAACTTCTTTTTTAGGAAGAACGTCAAAAGTACCGTCTACTTCCATTTCTTTAATGTTTTTTAAGTGTTTGATACGTTTTTGGATAGTTTCCCAGTTAGTTAAAGTACCACCTAACCAACGGTGATTTACGTAGTATTGACCTGCACGAGTCGCTTCGTCAGCGATTGAATCTTGTGCTTGTTTTTTAGTACCCACGAATAACGCGATACCATCGTTACCTACTAAATCACGCATAGCGTTGTAAGCTTGGTCTACTAACTTAACAGTTTTTTGTAAGTCAATGATGTAAATACCATTACGCTCAGTAAAGATGTATTTATCCATTTTAGGGTTCCAACGACGTGTTTGATGTCCAAAGTGAACACCAGCTTCTAATAATTGTTTCATGCTAATAACTGGCATGTTAAATTCCTCCATTTGGTTTTTATTTTTCCGCCCCTATTTCAAAGACTCGCCACTAGCAAATACTAGCACCACGCGATTCCATCCATAAGGTGTGAAATATGTGTCATTTGACACTCGAATATATTACCATAATCCACCCCCCTTTTCAAGCCATTATTTGAAAAAGGGCGAAACAGTCATGGTTGGTATTTATACTTATAAGGCTTGGCTGACACCAAGGATAAATTTCAGATCGTCCAAGCTTAGATTTTGACTGCCCGCTTGGTCACCGTCATCAAATAATTGTTCGAATAGGTAGCGCTTCTCTTCTTGAAGTTCAGCAATACGTTGCTCAATTGTCCCTTCGGTAATAAAGCGAACCACTTCAACATCATTCTTCTGACCAATCCGGTGGGCACGGCCAATAGCTTGCTCCTCCACCGCTGGGTTCCACCATAAATCATATAAGAAGATGGTATCTGCACCAGTCAAGTTGATCCCTACCCCACCAGCACGTAATGATATCAAGAAGACTGATTTATCGCCGGTATTGAATTCGTCTACTTGTTCTTGACGGATTTTTTTATTGGTTTGACCAGTCATCATGTAGTAGTCAATACCCTCTTCAGCAAGGTACTCAGACATCACGTCTAACATGCTCGTAAATTGAGAGAATACCAGTACTTTACGACCTGATTGGATGGCACGTTTCAACATAATCTTGAAGTATTCAAACTTACCAGATTGACCCGTATAGTCATTTTTCACAAGGCGTGGGTGGCAACAAATTTGACGTAAGCGTGTAATACCCGCCAATAATTCCATATGCGTTTGCCCTGCATTCGATGAATCATTATTTAACTGGTCTTGAATTTTCTTCAGGTAAGCTAGGTAAATATTCTTCTGCTCAGGGTCCAACATGCTGAATCTATCGGTAACAGTTTTTGTTGGTAACTGTAGGGCTACGTCATTTTTGGTACGACGTAGAACGAATGGACTGGCAATACGAGCTACTTCCCCTACTGACAGTTTTTGGAATTCGTGCTTATTCGGCAATAACCCAGGCACAATAATCTGCATCAAAGCCCAGAATTCATTCAAATTATTCTCCATTGGTGTACCCGATAAACCAATCCGCATAGCCGCTACTTGTTTCTTGACTGATCTATATAGAATCGTGTTGTCATTTTTGATAGCTTGGGCTTCATCTAAGACTAAAATGTCCAAATTCACTTTCTGGTAGGCTTCTTGGTCATTTCGATATGATTGGTATGAAGTCAACCAAACATCAATGGTATCGTCGTGGCGAATCGCTTCCCGTTCGTCAATCGTCCCATCTACCACGGCCACATTTAAGGTTGGTGTAAACCGCTTAAACTCATGGGCCCAGTTATATAGAACAGATGCTGGCGCCAAGACCAATGACTTTTCATGTGGGTTGTTTTCGATATAGTCAAGCACAAAGGAAATCGTTTGAACAGTTTTCCCTAGACCCATCTCATCCGCTAATAAGCCACCCAATTGGTATTTAGCTAGTCCTCTAAACCATTTCACTGACGTTTCTTGATAGTCAGATAAGGTTGCTTTCAGGTTAGCTGACGGCGTGTAGTCTTTTTCTTTAGCCCGTACAATATCATCGTAGAATTCTTCAAATACCTCATTTCCGTCCACCAATGTTTGGAATCGTAAGGTTTGGAAAATAGGGACCACGTCACCGTTCTGCCAGTCGTTATTGGCGGCAGAAATTTGTTGAAGCATACGCTTCTGTTCGTCATCCATGGTATTTTGCACGTCTATAATCCGACCATCACGTAAACGAATATATGCTTCATTTTCCATAATGGCGTTTAAAATACGGTCCACTTCAACTGGTTCAACGTCAGATAATTCAAAATCTACTGACAAGAATCGACTTCCGTCACTTGGTGTCATTTTCACAGTTGCATTGACTTTGTTGTCATAGACATTGCGCAGGAATTTACCATATTTAATGTCCCATTGGTCAATGAATAAACGACCGAAATTTTCAATATTGGTCATAACGTCGGTCAAGTTATCGAAATGTTGGACAAAGGCCCCCTTCTGCGAACTAAAGCCTAAAGCTTTTAAGGTATTTTCAACCGTCACTTCACCAGAGAAGTCACGGACTAAAACCACATCATCATCTGGTAGAACTTGGTTTTCCGCGTCATCAGAAACTAAGTATTTCCCGTATTGGTATTCAGGGGTGACATATAAATCAGATCCCTCAACATCCAAGGTTACATGAACTTGCAAGTCTTCTTGATATAAGTCAAACAATTCTTCTAATTGATCAATTTCGCTATACGCCATCAAAGTCCCACCGAATAAGCTGATAAAATAAATCATTTCTTCAGCTGGCAAGGAAATCTGATATTCGTTTTCTGCAAAGAAGCCCTGTAAAAATCGCAAGTCATCATAGAAATTGCTGTCTTGAGTGGTTTCATATAATGTTTCATCTTGAATCAGTAAACCATATTGCGCCAGCCAATTGACTGATTGATCCCAAGTTAATTGATATAAATCATTGTCTGTTTGCAAGCTAAATACCAAAGCTTTTTCCTTAGAGAATGTTGGTTTAATAGCATTACCATCAAGTTTAAAGCGGATTGAAATCCGGTTATCTGCAAGATAAAGGTCCTTCAAGCGATTTAATTCCTCACTCATCAAATAGAAACGTTGGGTGTTCTTTTTATTTTCTGGTGTATTCATCACTAGTAGCAACCACTTATTACGCAATTGGTAGGCATTCGCTAGTTCGACCATTAGGTCATAAGTGTCTTGACCAAGGGTTGCCGGTGACAACCAAATTTCCTCACGGTCCCGATTAGGTAGAATGTATAAGGTATTTTGGACAACAGCTTGGAAGAATTTATCCATATCTGTTACATAATACAAGTTGTTGACACCCACGCGAATACGCAAGTAGGCAATATCCTCATAGGAAATGATATAAGGTCTCACTTCGTCGAATTGAACTTCTAAAGTCACTTTTACTCTACTAGACCGCGGTAAACGTTTCACAGGACTGGTTACTTGACGGTGGCTTAAATAACCTTCAATGACTTCATTCACTTGTAGTTCCACTTCATCATCTACTTCTGGATAACGTTTCAATTCCTCATTAAATTGGTGAACACGCGTCATGCCCATTTCTCTTAAGAACAGTTCTACTGCAACTGTATGCTCACAGTAGCCTTTCTTTTGAAAGACCTGACACTGACACACATCTTCTTCTTTAGCAGTTCCATCTAAGATCACGGTATACGTGTCATCATCGAGTACTTCTGCACGCCAAACAGTATTTTCTTCATCTGGTACTACTTTAAGCACCCGATTTTCCTTTACCAAAGCGCGTCCTTGCTCGATTATCTTACTTGGAATACTCCACTTCATATCATACACCCCAAAATTCTGAATCTGTCGCTCATTAATTAATTTATTATATCAAACTTCTTAAGAAATTCATATGCTAAGCCACAGGATGTGAGTCAGGGTATAAGGCGAGAAGTATTATTATAGTTAGTGAATAAGCGTTCTGCTATGCTTTTTCCTATCATTATCTTCGAGGCATTAGGCACGGAATTAGCTATGCTTTAATTTCGTGTCTGACTATTCATTCTTTTTTCTCCGCTAAGGCATGATAGGAAGATTCTCACATGTTGCTGAACGCCCTTTACAAATAAAAAAGAGACCTGCTTTTATACAGATCTCTCGTTTTAATTAATTGTTGTCATAGATTTCAGCGCGTTCGATTTCTTTTACTTGAAAATAGGCTGATATCAACGGAATGACTATCCCCGCGACCATGACCCCAAATAAGTTAAAGGCGACAGTACACATTAATGTTACGACTATCGGCAACCAAAAAGGTAATTTTAAATCTTTACCGATGAGTAATGGCTGCAAGATTTCGGTCAATAATTCAACACCCAGGTAAATAGCAAATAGCCACCAACCTACTTGGGTATCCCCCTGCAACCACTCAATCAATATCCATGGAATAAAGACAACCCCTGCACCAATGACTGGTAGTAAGGCTACTAGACTAATCCCAATAGCCATTAACCAGGCCAAGTGAATGTCTAAGACCCAAAAGCCTACACCATAAATGATGACGGTTAAGAGTAATAATTTGGCTTCTGCCCCCACATACAATTTAATGTTTTGAATGGTGTGCAAGAAAACTTGTTTCCAAAATGTGGCTCTTGTCATCTTATCATCCTTTCTTAGAAATCTTCCTGCCTATGTAGAACGCATCCCTTGACCGCTAAACTTATTTCTTAGCTTCTTTAGCTTCGCGTTTAGCGACTACACCGGCTAGATCGTAAGTATAATTTGGATCTAGAATACGGTCATTTTCGATGAAAGCATCTTTTATGGCTTGATTGATTGCCTTGTTGTCTTCATCGCTTAATCGTTTAACATCCGGTAATTGGATTGGTTTACCTACACGCACTTTGGCACGGTTGGTTGTTTTCCAAGTGAATAAATCACGAATACCAATTGGGCCTTGGTAGGTAACAGGCAAAATTTCTGCCTTGCCCATCTTAGCCATTGAAACGGCACCGTCTTTGATTTCATCTGAATAACGAGAGCCAGTTGGGAAAAGCCCAACATATTTCTCGCCTTCTTTGATGGTTCGAACGGCTTGTTTAATGGTTGAAGCGCTAGGATTTTCACGGTCAACTGGAATGATGTTGATGGTTGTGAAGAACCAGGCTAAAAATTTATTGGCTAATAATTCTTTCTTCGCCATAAAGGCTATTTGCTTAGGACGTAATGCCATGGCAATAAAGATTGGATCAAGGATTGAACGGTGAGGGCCAACTACTAGGTAATTGGCTTCTGGATCGAAGGCCTCATCAATATCAATCTTGGTTGGACCATTAATTAACTGGATAAACCAGGATATTAAAGTCAGTAAAATATTATAAATCATCGGTTTCCCCTTCATCTATATCTTGATGTGCATCCGAATAGGTCTGCAACTGATACATATTATAATATGTGCCACCTTGTGCAATCAAGTCGTCATGGTTTCCGTGCTCGATGATGTGGCCATTTTTAAGGACAATAATTTGGTCTGCATCTTTAATTGTTGATAAACGATGGGCGATGATAATGGTTGTCCGACCTATTCGCATATTAGCTAAACCAGATTGGATTTTCTGCTCTGTTTCGGTATCGATATTGGCTGTCGCTTCGTCTAATACCAAGATTTTAGGTTCTCGTAAGATTGACCGGGCAAATGATAACAATTGTTTTTGCCCTGTCGAGAATGCAGCCCCGCCTTCAATTACTTTGGCGTGATAGCCGTCATCTAATGATTCAATAAAGTCATCAGCTTTGACGAATTGGGCTGCAGCTTTGACCATATCATCAGAATAGTCTCCGTGCAGACGGATATTTTCAGCGATATCCCCGTAGAACATGAAAGAATCTTGTAAGACTAAGCCGATATCTTCTCTCAGTTGCTTTAGCGGGATATCTTTAATAGATTGGCCGTCAATTAAAATGTCCCCTTGATTGAATTCATAGAACCGCATCAAGACATTGATAATCGACGATTTGCCTGAACCGGTTTGACCAACAAAGGCCACTGTTTGTCCCGGTTTAATATCGATATTGATATTATGTAAGACTTGTTTTTTCTCGTCATATGAAAATGACAAGTCCTTGATTTGAATATGCCCTTCAGACACTTTACCAGCTGCTCCTGGATTAGAAACTGGCGCCATTTCCGGATTGTCTAGCAAGGCCAATACTCGCGATCCAGATACCATCCCATCTTGGAATATTGATAGGGAGTCCATCATTTGACCCATCGGTTGGAAGAAGGATTTCGCGTATGAAGTAAAGGCGTAAACGACCCCGACATTTATGGCTACCCCTTGCAAGTCTTGGAAACCAAAAATAAACAAGACAAGGACCAGGGCGATGGCTTCAAGTAAGTTGATTGCTGGCTGTAATAATAAGGCATTCATTTTGAACATGCCTACACGCGCTCTTACATAAGTTTGGTTAACATCATCGAATTCTTGCATTATACGTTTTTGTTGACCATAGTTTTGAATGATATTCATCCCAGAAATAGACTCGCTTAATTTCGCGTTCAAAGTAGATAGCGCTACTCGCATCCGGCCATAAATATAAGTCGATTGACGTTGGTAGATATAAATCAAAATAAACATTACAGGTACAAAGGCCATAAAGACAAGGGCCAAGCCAGCATCTAGGGTAAACATGGCATAAGTAATAGCCACAATATTCAGTAAACCGTCGAAGAATGACAGGAATACTTGCCAAAATTCTTTGATTGTTTCGGTATCGTTAGTCACTCGTGAAACCACTGACCCGTTCGGTGTTTGGTCAAAGTACCGCATACCTAAGTGCACTACTTTTTGGTAGACAGTATTTCGCATATTGGCTACTGTTTTTTCTGCCGTCAATTTGAAGGTAAAGTCTCTAAAATAATAAACGGCTACTTTTAATAGGGTTAAGCCAAAATAAAAGGCTGCGACCTGTATCGTCACTTGTAGGGTTGCTGAATTGGTCCCCAACACTTCATCCAAATACCGTTGGATGATAATGGGTAGATAAGCTGAAATGGCTGCAACGATTGCTGTTGCCACAAAGGACAAGGCAAAGGGTAGCCAATACGGTTTACCAAAGCCGATAATTCCTTTGAAGATCCGCACTTGGTCAGCTAGTGAAAACTTTGTTTGACTAGATTTCTCCATCAGAATCACCACCTTCGCTAATTTTTCTTTGTAATTGTTGTTGGTTATAAGTATGGGCATACCATCCGTCTTCAAGGACTAATTTACTATGTTTACCACGTTCAATAATCGTCCCTTTGTCCATGACAATGATTTCTTCTGCATGCATCACTGAAGACAGACGTTGAGCTGCAATAATCGTTGTTTTATTGGCACGTTCTTGCCGTAAATTGGTCAAGATATTTTCTTCTGTTTGCGCGTCTACCGCTGAAAGCGAGTCATCCATGATTAAGTATTCTGGGTCAACCGCTAAGGCACGAGCGATAGCAATCCGTTGTTTTTGCCCTCCTGATAAAGACACCCCACGTTCCCCGACTTCCGTTTGGTAGCCTTCAGGGAATTTCATGATGTCTTCGTGGATATCCGCTACTTTGGCATAGTGAATGACTTCTTCTTCAGATAGGTTTGGATTCCCAAAACGAATGTTTTCTAAAATCGTATTTGAAAACAGGAAATTCGTTTGCGGTACATATCCGATTGCTGAAGATAGTGTATGTAGACTGAAATCTTTGATATCTTTGCCGTCATAGGTAATTTGACCTTCGTATTGGTCATAATCACGCATCAACAACTTGAAGATTGTCGTTTTGCTAGACCCAGTACGACCAACTACACCAAGCATATTGCCCTCTTTCAGGTGAAAACGCGTATCCGATAATTTCGTCCGGCCATCATCTGGGTAGGCAAATTTCTGAACGTCAAAATGGATATCCCCTTGAATCGGCGTTGTAATAGCTTGATCAGCTTCAACGATAGCCGGCTGTTCGTTCAATAATTCAGACACCCGGTCCCACGATGCGTTACCACGCTCAAGCGTATTGACTAGTTGACCGACCGCAATTAACGGCCAAGCCATCATAGACAAGTAAGAAATGTAGGCAATCAAGTCACCGACTGTTATCCGACCGTTTTGGATAAAGTAAGTCCCAAAGAAGATGGTCAATACATAAGTTAAACTAGTGATAATCTCAATCATTGGCGTGTAAGCCGCATCTGCTTGGTAAACTTTACGGTTCATTTCGACAACCTGGTCTGTTTTTTCAACGAAGTCTTGGTAGTAGTATTCTTCTTCACCGAACGTTTTGATGACTTTCATCCCAGAAACATTTTCTTGGACTTCGTCATTTAAACTTGAAAAGGCTTCAAGCGATTTACGGAACCGCTTGTTAATGATTCGACCTAGAACACGGGCCACCACAATTAGAAATGGGAATGGCAGAATAGTCACTAGGGTTAATTGCCAGTCGATTAAGACAAACATAGAGAACAAGGTCACGACTGAAATGGAGATAGAATCCGTTAAGGTCAGAATCCCCCCACCAGCAACAAAACGCAAGGCCGCTAAGTCATTTGTGGCATGGGCCATCAAGTCACCCGTCCGATATTTATGGTAAAAGGTAGCGTCCATTTTTGTGAAATGACTAAACAAACGATTACGCATAATTGATTCTAGTAAAGTCGAATTTCCAAAAATAATTGTCCGCCAACCGTAGCGAAGTACATACATAATAATAGCCAATATTAAAATAAGGCCTGTTTGAGTGATTAATAATTGCCCAGTTAAAGAGCCTGCTGACAACTGGTCAACCATATTCCCTACAATTCTAGGGGTCATAGCTGATAGAATCGCACAGGTAACCAATGCCGTTATCCCAAAGGCATAGCTCTTCCACCGCAATTTAAAAAACCAACCCAATTTTTTAAAAATTGAAAACATTTCTTCCCTCCTAAATAAATTCTCACCTATTATCTAACAAATATTGACCAATTGCGAAAATTAATACCCGCATATAGATAAAAAATTTGATTAGACAACGAAACAGCCTCCGTATGCCTTATTAGCTACGGAGGCTATTGTTGATATTAAGCGCTTGGTGGCGCTTTAATCTCATCATTTAGATTTTTTGTTCGATTTCTTCATAGATTGTGTGATTTGACGCACACGTTTTTCTGAAGGTTTTTGACCCATTGACATCATCATTGAACGAATCATGTCATCAGAAATTGGTGGATTTTCTTCAAAATAGTTCACCATATATTTACGGGCGATAAAGAATCCCCCAACAGCACCTAAAATAGCTGCGATAATTACGATTAAAATCCAAGCTCCTGTACTTAGCATAGTCTATACACTCCTCTCATACGATTACAAGATAAAATTTTACTAAAGTATCTCCCCTTTTGCA
This sequence comes from Aerococcus viridans, assembly GCF_001543285.1. Lineage (NCBI taxonomy): Bacteria > Bacillati > Bacillota > Bacilli > Lactobacillales > Aerococcaceae > Aerococcus > Aerococcus viridans. The sequence goes on along the minus strand of NZ_CP014164.1, from coordinate 952,285 downwards.
AAGCTTTTCATTAATTATACACCCTTAAATGTCAACTGATGTAATACCTCCTGGAAATGATCAGGAATTGGCGCATCAAAGACCATGTGTTCACCTGTGACTGGATGTTCTAATTCTAAGCGGTGGGCATGTAATAATTGGCCATTATCACTGAAGAACCGCTCCTTATATTGTCTTGCATACAAGGGATCATCCACGATTGGGTGGTTGATAAAGTTAGCATGAACACGAATTTGATGGGTTCTACCTGTTTCCAATTGGAAGTTGACCAAGGTATACCCTACGTACCGGTGTTTTACCGTGAAATGCGTAACTGCGTGACGACCGGCTTCGTTGGTTTCAAATTTCAACCGGTCTTTTTCATGACGGCGGATTGGTGCATCAATGGTCCCGCCCGCTTCAAAGATTTCACCGTAGACTAAACCAGCGTAGATTCGTGTCATTTGGTGGTTGGCCACTTGTTTAGTTAGATTTTCAAGGGCTGCTTGTGATTTAGCGACCACTAGTAATCCGGTGGTGTCCTTGTCTAATCGATGGACGATACCTGGTCTAAAAGACTCGCGACCAACTGCTAGTTGCGACCCATTTTCCTGTACATGGTATAACAAACCATTCACTAAGGTATTAGTTGGGTGATTCACGGAAGGATGCACGACTAGGTTTGCCGGTTTATTTACCACCAAAATGTCGTCATCTTCAAATACGATATCTAAAGCCATCTTTTCGGCTACTGGTTTAAATTCTTCCGCTTCAGCAGGCGCCGGTTTCTCAACTCCGATTAAATCTCCATTAACCAAGGATTGTGACGCTTTAGCCACCTTGCCGTTTACTGTGACCAATTTGTCCTTGATCCATTTTTTGATTGTAGTCCGGCTTTCGTCTGTAAATTGATTAGTGACGAATTGGTCTAAACGCAAGCCGTCCTCACCCGTATAAGTATAATTAAATACTGTCTTTTCTTCTGTCAAAATGACACTCCTCACTTGTTAGCGGTTCTTTTTTCCAATTGGTCTTCAGGTGTAATAATCATGTAGACAATCATCATAATGACACCAATGGTTAACCAAACATCCGCTACATTAAATATTGGAAAATCCATAAATTCTAATCGAAACGTGTCGATCACGTATTTTAAATGCAGGCGGTCGATAAAGTTACCCAAGGCTCCTGCAATCATAAAGGAAAGGCCTATAGCCAGTAGCGGCGCGCCTTTAGCTTCCTTGTGGAGCATATAGACGAGGACTGCCACAACAGCAACAGTAATGATATAAAATAGCCACATTTGCCCTGAGAAAATTCCCCAAGCAGCGCCATCATTTTGGATATAAAAGAAGGAAAGAATGCCTGGTATGAAATCTTGCCCTTCATTGACAGCAAAATTGGCCACTGTCCAATACTTCACGATTTGGTCAATACCAACTAAAATTGCAATTAATAGATAATTCAGTAACATAAATCCTCCTGAGCCACTCGGCTGATATTATTTAAATATATTTTACCATTATTCTAGCTTATTTATTGGCTGATTTGGCTTGGCGAATCCCGTCTTTAGCTAATTGGTCAGCGTCCTCATTATATTGGTTACCTGTGTGGGCTGCGACTTTCACAAATCCGATAGCTAGATCCTTGGCTTGGTCTTGCATATAGTCCTGATATTCCTTGGTATAATCATTTTTGGCCTGCCAAGATTTTAGGGCCCACTCAGCGATCCCCATATAATCATGATAAATCACGACATTTTTAGCACCTGATTTTTTCGCAATCTTAACCGCATGCATCGCCGCGATGATTTCACCGGCTACATTCCGCATTTTAGCTAATCCTTCCGTGTTACGACCACCCTTGTAAGTTTTGATCGTATCCTGAAATAAGACTACACCCCCGTAGCCAAAATAACCAGATTTTTTATCGAAAGAACCGTCTACATAAACGGACATGGTATCAGCATCAACCTGGCCGTTTTTACCGTCTTTTGTTAACCAGCGGATTTCTTCCCCTTGACTCGTTTTAGACACCGGTTGTGCCCCATTACCCATAAAGGCTTCTGCCTCTTCTAGGCTAGTAAATGACTTATAGACTGCACCCGAAAAGCCTTTAACTTGTTTCTGACAGTCAGGCCAGGTCTTGTAGATTCCTGGTGTTTTTCCTTTTTTCACTGCATAAAATTTTGCCATAGTTAGTCAACCGCTCGCTTTCTATTCTTGTAAAATGGTGATATTTTGATATCTATCTGAATTGATTATACTGATTTTTAGACTTATTTCCTCAATTTCTCTACTGAAATTTTAGCAAAAAAAAGTGAGACCTAAGCCCCACTTCCCTTCACTGGCTTTTGAGATCCCACCAGCGTTCATTGTTTTATTATAAGCGGGTGACGAGAATCGAACTCGCGACGATAGCTTGGAAGGCTATGGTTTTACCACTAAACTACACCCGCATGCAAAACTAATACAAGAGATAGTATACCACCTTCTGTATTACTTTTGCAAGTGTTTTTAGATAAAAAAAGTTTTTGATACGTCTAAAGATATAATCATTTTCTGTGTAACCGGCCGTCCCCAAATGGTTTCAAGTGCCTGGGCATATAGAGCCATTTGACCTTGGTAACGGTCAATCAAGGTTTGTTCTTGCTGGCTTTCATTTAGATAAGCAATCCGGTCAGTTTTAAAGTCATACAGGAAGATTTCGTCCTGAAATAAAATAAAACCGTCAATTGTCCCGTGGACCAATAAGTCATCATCTGTTGCCATATCCGTAAAGATTTCTGATCCAGCAACCATCAGAGAGAATGTTTCTTCTCTATATACGTGGTCAACTTGTTTCAAAATCAATTGCCCCACTGCCGTATCGAAGAAGGCTACTAGTTTATCCACTTGAATATGGGGCCAAAGTTGTTGGCTTAAAATGCCTACTTGGCATAGGTCATCAAAGAGGGCTTTAAAGGTCGCTTCACTTGGTTTAGCCCTTAAGTTCACCTTCTGCATTAACAAATGGGCCGCTGACCCAATAGCTGTTGGTGTGACAGCTTGTTCTCTGGCCAAGAAACTCGGTTGGTCATAGTCTTCTTCTATATAACGGAAGGTCTTAGTCAATTTATTTTGATTGTTAACTGACCAAGGTTGCAAGTCCTGGTCACTTGGATCTTGAAGCATCCGTTTCAATTCTGATACTGATTGGAAGGATGTTGTCTTGGTCGCCGATTGATAAGCATAATCGAAGTCGGCATCTGGTAGCTGAATGACTTGTTTATTATCTTGATCATCGGTAGCCATTTTGTCATCTGAAAAAATGGCCGCTAAAAGTTCTGCTTGGTCAACTTGGTTGGATTCATCGACTTTCTGTACCCACTTATTGCGACCCGCAAGTGCATCTTCGCTAGAAACGACTGCAACCCGGAAATTAGTCTTGGTGTTGGCTAGATAGTCTGGAATATGGACTGAATGGTTGACCTTGTCAAAATCGTGGTGGCGCATCAGCGCTGGGCCAATCCAATCAAGTAGATTGTTGGCTTTAATCCGGCCTGAGGGCGATAGTTGCTCGTCTTTCATCAAAAGCCCTTTCCACTTGCCAATCGTGGTATCGAAGTTTTTTACCATACCCACTAATACCAATTGCTGTTCCGCTCGAGTTAAGGCCACGTATAATTTCCGCATTTCTTCAGCCAACATGTCTTTCTTTTCAAAGCGTTTAGCCATCATTTCAAACATATTTGGATAAGTGATGTGGCGTGTTCTATCAGACAATTTCACCCCGATACCGATAGCGTCATTATAAATCACCGGATTCCTTAGATCTTGAGTGTTAAAACGCTTAGAAATGTTATACACGTAAACGAGCGGAAACTCTAAACCTTTTGAATGATGAATAGTATAGACATGGACCGCAGATCGCGCTTCGTCCCCGTGTTTGGGTGCTTGCAGGTCGTTGTCTTTCTCTTGAATTTTCTCAACAAAGCGGATAAATTGGAAAATCCCCTTAAAGGCTGACGCTTCATAGTCAGACGCCAATTTATAAAACCCATGTAAGTTATTTTGCCGGATCTCCCCATTTGGCATCCCACCAACATAATCGAGGAAGCCCGTATCTGTATAAATTTGCCAGATTAAAGTCGCCAACGGTTTGTCGCGGGCGATGTCTCGCCACGCTAAGTGCCAATCATTCAAAGTCCGCAATTTTTCAGCTACTCTTTCATCTTGCCCTTCATCCATTGCCATATAAGTTTTCATGGCGTCATAGTAGGTGGCCTGTTTGTTGGCAATCCGGATTTTCGCTAGGTCTTGTTCATTTAAGCCAATAATTGGTGACCGCAAAATAGCCGCCAGTGGGATATCTTGGTAAGGATTATTGATAAATTTTAAGACATTCAACATGACACGGATTTCTGTACGCTGGAAATAGTTCGCCGAATCATCCAACATCAAAGGAATTTTATATTGAGCAAAAACATCCTCTAATTCCGAATGGTGACGTCTAGTTGCTACAAGAATTACTATGTCATTAAAGGTGATGGGTCTATTCACCTGTAGCCTTTTATCATAAATCATGTGCTGGTTGTTAACCTTGTCCAAAATGGATTGGGCAATCAATTCTGCTTGCATTTTCGTCCCATTTGAGACGTCGCCTTCTAGACCATCTAAACCTTCCTGGTCGTAATCGCTAGATTTACCGCCATCTTCCTCTTCGTAAAGGAGGATTTCAGTCTGCATTCGGTCGGTTTCTGGATAGGCGGTAAAGCCCAATTTAAGGGCTGCATCCTCATCATAAGCAATCTGCCCCACTTGTGGATCCATGACTTGGCGGAAGATAAAGTTGGTAAAATCAAGGACATCTGCTCTTGACCGGAAGTTTTCCGCTAAGACAATCCTTTGCCCTCCATTACCATCCGCGAATTGGTTGAATTTATGGATAAATAAACCTGGTTCAGCAAAGCGGAAACGGTAAATCGACTGCTTCACATCCCCCACCATGAACATATTTGGATGTTCCGGATTCCCTGATACAGCTTGTAGAATGGCTTCCTGTAAGGCGTTGACATCCTGATACTCATCCACCATGACTTCAGTGAACTTATCCCGATAGTAAGCCTTAGCCTCATTCATAGTATTGACGTTTCCACTCATACTTTCGCCGTCGCCAGCTTCTGTGTCCGCTAACTGCTTACTTAAAATTTGATAGGTGAAAAGTTCAATATCTGAGAAATCTAAGATTCTTTGGTCAAATTTATGGGCTGTCATTCGTTCAGTAAAGACCTTCTCCACATTTATAATAGCTTGCCCAAGTTTTTTAGCCTCTTGAATAAAGAGGCCTTGATATTGCTCGTCAAAAGTAAAGTAAGGCATGATATCCTTGTCGAATACGTCCTTAATTGTTTTATTGTGTCGTTTTCCTAACTGAGTTCGTAAATCAATTTGCGCGTCGTTACCATCTTCAAAGTCCTTCTTACTCATTGAAACTAAAGCTGGGAAAGATGTTGCAATAATTTGTTGGTAAGCATCCTTATAAGAGGCCCTCACATTCGTCTTCAATTGGTCTAAGTAAGCTAACTTTTCTTTCATAGAAGTGGCCATTTTTTCAAAACCAACCGCTTCAGCAACCGGCAGGTCTTCGATATACAAACGAATAGTATTTTCAAGAGATTCAATTTCATCTATTAAAGTAGGGACCACATATTCTTGATAAAAAGCAGACTCACCGTAGGGGGTATCCGCATCCGGATATTTAGCTACTAACCCATCTAACCAGTCGTTTGGATGGGTATGGACCCGAGACTTGTTGTATAGGTCAAAAATCAACCGGTCAATCTTGTCATCTTTACGGTCGGAAGCAAAGTAATTTGCCATACGTAAATATTCTGGATTGCCTTCTGCTAATAAGTCCTCTTTCAAGGACTCCCAAACATTTTCAAAATGCATCATATTTTCAGTTTCATCGGTTAACAATCGGTAAACTGGGTCTAAATCAATTAGGAAATAATAACGTTGGATGACTTGCTTACAAAAGGCATCAATGGTTGAAATATTGGCTTGTGGCAATTTGGCGATTTGTTGCAGGTAGTGCTGACGGCTGTCAGCGTCAGATTCTTCATTGATCATTTCTTGTAAGGCTACTTCCAACCGCTCTTTCATTTCACTAGCCGCTTTTTCGGTAAACGTTACAACCAATAACTCATCCACCCCATAGCCGCGTCGTACCTTCTGCAAAATGCGTTGGACAAGGACACTCGTTTTACCAGAACCAGCAGAGGCTGAAACGAGCAGGTTATCCCCTTCTAAATGTATCGCTGCCCATTGGTCGGCTGTATAACGGGCATTAGCTTCTGTTTGCAATGGAATAGTGGTTTGCTTTTGTCTATTCTTCATCGTCTGTCTGGTCCTCCTCTGCTACACTTTCATCTACATGGGCATCTGTCATTAAGGCTTTGAAAAATTCATCCTGATTCATAGACGGATTTGGTCGATATTTATTGGTATAGTCCGTTGCATCAAACATAGATACAGACCGGTAAGGCTCAGTCATGGACGGAACATAGGGATCATCATCAAGCGGATTTAAAGCAATATGGCCAGACACAATTTGTTCTGCTGTAGCCACAATCTTCTCTTCAACAAAGGCTAACAACTTATTCAACTCATCCTGGGTTAAGACCTTAGCATATTTAGCGAAATCGCCACCTTTGTTCCGGCTCACCGCATAAACGCTCGACTTCCCACCTGGTTCAAGTCCTTCGCTATGAATATCTTCTAATAGATCATAGTCAGCCCGTACATAACCCGACAGTTTCAAGTCGGCCAAAATTTGATCCGCAATATTTTTGTCAGTTAAATCTGTTTGTTTTTTAATTTTCACTTGAGGTTGGAAAATCCGTTGGTAGAAAGCACCTAGTGGCAAGGCAGTTTGACCATCTTGATTTAACTGGTCTAAAGCCACCTTCAAATAAGTGTAAAGTTGCAATTGGGACCCCACATAAATCTGGTCAAATTTCACATCATGCGCCGATGACTTATAATCCACCACTTGGATGAAGTTTTGTTTCAGGCCACTTTCAACCTGTGATACCGCATCAATCCGGTCGATTTTACCGCGCAAACGAACTTCTTGCCCGTTTGCTAAAGTGAAATGCGTGATGGTCTCTTCTTCCTCGTCCTCATTTTGGGTGTAGCCAAATCGTTGTTCCGTTTCGATAGTTTCTACATTAACCGCTTGCCGTTGCTTGATTATATTCTCAATCAGCAACTGAATGGTCTCTTTCATCGATTCCTGCAAGTAACTATTGCGGTGGTTAACCTTAAAAATCGTGTACTCAGGATAGACATCTGGATCATTTAACTTATCCGTCACTTCCCCTAAAATTCCCTTGACCTCGCCATCAGAAAGATTCGCCAAATCAAAATCTTTTTGATTTACTTCCTTGAAAAAATGGTCCAGCATTTCATGGAAATAATTCCCTGTTTGCAAGGAATCTAATTGGAAGCTAGGTCGCTCTTTTAATTTCAACCCATATTTCAAATAATAAGAGAAGGGATCTCGATTATAGAGTTCAAGCTGGGACACAGATACGGCCAAAATATCCCCGTATAGGGACCGGGACAATTCTGGTGTAAGTGGCAGTACCGTATTATGGTAGGTCAAACTAGACTGCAACCATTTAAAGAAACCAGCAACAGATTGATTGGATACTACCTGGTCATATACAGGGCGCCATATCTGGCTTAAACGTTGTTGGCCGTGGGCATCTTGGGCCATGGCTTTCAGTAAATAACGGACTTGTGTGTGACCATTACCCAGTTTTAACAAGGTTTTTTCAGCTGCATGGTCAGATGGTTGCCGTAGATATTTGGTTTGAATATCAAAAGCCTCTGCAATACGGCCGATCATTGGCGACAAGCCTTCAGTATCCGCATCGCCGTTATTCAAGGGATAGGAAATATATAAATGATCTGTGGCAGATAGGAATGCCAAATAAGCTTTATAGGCTTCATTGTTATTCTTACTATCTGCCGATTGTTTTAAGGCTTGTAAGTCATCTAATTGACTGACCACTAGTTGCCGGTCCTCGTTGGTTAAAAGAGATTTCTCTTCATAGACCACTGGCAAGGCATATTTGGACATACCTAAAAGGAAAGTGATTTTCTTTGCATCAACCTTATTTTCATCAAAAGAGCCAATTGTAACAGCGTCCATTGTTGGTGGCACCGTGGCATAGCTTGCATTTTGAAAAGCCAAATCTAAAATCTTAAAGAAGTATTCTAGGTCAAATGCTTCCTCACCAAATAAGAGGACATAGTCATCCAACATATGGATAAAGGTTTGCCAAGCCTGTTCGTGCTGTCTCGCTTCTTGTAATTGCCCAGCCTCTAAATAGCTGTCTCGCCAATTCATCAAATTGGTTGGAATCCCATTATTGGTTAGGAATTGGTAGAAATATGTAATAGCCGCTTCTGTCGTTTGATCCTTTTTCCAATTGTCAAATAATGGCGACAAGGCCCCAACAACAAAAGCTTTTACCTGGTTAGCTGTTGCTTCAATCGCAATATCACGCTTTGTCCCTATTTTTTCGCCGTCTTCCCCTACTAAAATATAGGACCAAATCCGGTCTTTAGACCACCAAAATTGTCCTTCGTAACCATTTCGTAAAACAACATTCTCTGTCAAATCGATGGCATCCCGGAATTGAATTTGCCCCTTTTTGGAAGCTGACAATTCATCCGATACCGCCCCTACTGAATCAAAAGTTGGGCCATTCCAATCGGCCAAGACATCCAAATCAACGGGGGTTAATAATTCACTACGCAGTAAATCAAAGACATCTTGATACCGCCAATTACCTTGGTAAACCCGGTATAAGCTCATCATCAGCCGGTAAAGCGGATGGAGGGCCATGTCTTCTTGGAAATTAGCGAAATAAGGAATTTCATTGGCGTCAAGAGCTGCCTGTAAGGCGTGTTGATAGGTATCCTCATCTCTAGATAGGATTTGGATATCCTTGTAGCGGTAATCGGTATTTGGATCTGACACTAATCGATAAATTTCATTGGCTACTTGGTCAGCCTCCATATGAGTAGATGGTACTTCCCAAATTTCCATGACCTGATTGACTGCCGTTTTAGCAGGATCAGTTTGCGCAACTTGGCCACTTTCAATACGGTTGTCCGTTCTTAGATAATGATCTAAAACTTTAAAACCATCTGCATAACTATTATTCGATTCAGCTACTATAGGATTAGCAAATGGAATCTCTTGCTTTCTAACGAATTGCATCAATTGATTGTAAGTTTTCCCTGTTACCGTAAATAACTCATACCAGTCCGGCGTCCTAAAGTCATAAGGTTGATCTAAATTCAGCACAATTTGCACTTGTGGACAATTTTCAAGGAAGGCAACAATCGTCTCCAACTCTTGGGCATTAAAATAATCAAAGCCCGTAATGATAATTCTTGTTTTAGATAAATCTTGGTCTGAAATTACCTGTCTCAATTGGGCAAAAACATTTTGGTCAGCCATTGTTAAGCCTGCTAAATACTTTTCATACTCTCCGTAAATTGCAGCCAATTCTTTCATTTTCTTGACTTGATTTTGAACCAAGGGCTGGTCACTAGATTCATAGCTAGATAATGAATTTAAAAAGACGTCACTAGTAATTTGACCGTTCACTAACTCTTTAAACAAGTCAGCCAAGGCTTCCACAAATCCAATCTGGTCGTATTCACCCCGGTATACCAATAAGTCATCCTTCATATCTGCTAAAACGCGACCGATAACCATGATATTCCCAATATCTGAAACATCCCCAACTGATTGACTATCTTGTTTCTGCAATAAATACCAAGCCAACCGTTTGAAGGACTGCACTTGTAATCGCATCATTCCAGCATATTTATTGTCATTTGTGTGGCCAGCATTCAATTGAACTGCCTTCATTTGACGTAAAACAGACATCTCTAAATCAAATTTCATATTGTCGTCAGTGATAATAAAGACTTGATTTTCGACATCTGCTCTTAGATAAGCATCAATGTCTTCATATACAGATTTTAGGTTATTTTGTGTCGGGGTCTTTAAAATAAACTGTAAATTCATAAGCACTCCTTTTGTAAAAGCAAATGTTTTTAATTGCTAAATATATAAAAGGAGAAGTTGACGTCTAATAGACGTCAACTTCTTTATTTGCGGTAAATATTTTTACCTTCATATATTTAAAAAAACAGTATTTTATAGATTGTCATAGTTGCCAGCGCCCTCGATGATGGCCAGAATAACTTCCGTTGCCTTAACCATCGTTTCTAGGCTGACATATTCAAAACGACCATGCATGTTTTCCCCACCTGCAAATAAGTTTGGTGTTGGTAGTCCCATGTATGTCAATTTAGACCCATCGGTTCCACCACGAACTGCAATAATATCTGGTTTGATATCTACAGCAGCAAAGGCATTTTCAGCAAGGGTCACAGGACGCATATCTTTTTCAATAATTGCACCCATGTTGTAATATTGATCATTTAAGGTCACTGTGGCAATTTCACTACCATAAAATGCATTTAATTTACCTGCAGCATCCTGGATTAATGCCTTGCGGTTTTCAAATTGTTGACGGTCATGGTCACGAATAATGTAAGTCGCTTTAGCAGCTTCTACATTCCCTTCCATACCCATTAAGTGGAAGAAACCTTCGCGTCCTTCTGTATTTTCAGGACGTTCGTTTTCTGGTAATTGGTTATGGATATCGATAGCCACTTGTAAGGCATTGATCATTAAATCCTTCGCTGAACCCGGGTGAATGTTTTTACCTGCTACTTCAACCACTGCTGAAGCCGCATTGAAAGTTTCAAATTCTAATTCACCTAGTGGCCCACCGTCCATAGTGTAGGCAAAGTCAGCCGCAAAACGTTCAACGTCAAAGCGGTCAGCGCCAACACCTATTTCTTCATCCGGACCAAAAGCCACTTTCACTTCTCCATGTTTAATAGAGGGATTGTCAATTAAGTATTTACCAGCAGTAACGATTTCAGCAATACCCGCCTTGTCATCTGCACCGAGTAGAGTTGTTCCATCGGTAGTAATCAAAGTTTGGCCGACATATTTGTTTAAAGAATCAAACTCAGCAGGATTTAATTCATAACCAGAATCACCTAAAGGAATCACACCACAATCATAGTTTTCAATGATTTGTGGACGAACATTTTCAGCGTTAAAATCTGCCGTATCTACGTGGGCAAAGAAACCGATTGTCGGGTATTCTTTGCTGTCATCTGTTGCAGGAATTGTCGCTGTAACGAATGAGTCTTTTTCATTGTAAAAAACATCTGAAAAACCTAACGTCGTTAATTCTTTGGCTAATTTCTTAGCAAATGCTACTTGGTTTGGTGATGAAGGGACTTGGTCCGCATTCGCCTCGTTTGAGCGCGTATTCTCTTTTGCATAAGTCACAAAACGGTTTAATAATTCTTGGTCTTTAATTTGGTAAGTCATTTAGTATTTCCTCCTATATAAATGTAAATGGATCCGTATTTAACTGGCTAGCAACTACATCAACCTGCCAGTTATTTTCATCGTTCCATTGCTTAAACTTGTCTGTCATTTTAGATTTTACGATTGCTTCAAAATGGTGACCTGGGTCGATCACGTTTAAGCCCGCCGCAATCATATCGTGGCCGGTATGGTAGTAAACGTCACCTGTGATAAAGGTGTCCGCACCCTTAGCCAGTGCATCCATGAAGTAAGAACCCCCGTCACCTCCTAGAATAGCCACCCGTTTAACAGGTCTATCTTTATCAGCAACGACCATTCTTAAGGCATTGACGCCCGTTTTTACTTTCACAAATTCAGCGAAATCTTCAAGAGTCATCGGTTCAGCTAAATCTCCGATGCGTCCAATGCCAATCGCTTGTCCTGTCACTTCATCTATCGTATGGGCTCGCAAAACTTCTACGTTTTCAACCTCGTATAAATCAGAAAGCCAGTCATTCATCCCAGCTGGCGCAGCATCCAAATTGGTATGGGCCGCGTATACCCCAATACCTGAGCGAATAATTTCTGCATACATCGCTTGTTGCGGATCATCTTCCGTTAGGCGTTTCACCGGTTTAAAAATGGGTGGGTGGTGGGCAAAAATAAAATCCGCGCCAATTTTCTTAGCCTCTTCAACCACTTCAGGGCGAATATCTAAAGTCACCAAAATCTTTTGAACCTCTTGGTCGAGACGGCCAAAATGTAAGCCTGTTGGGTCCCTTTCAACGGCATAGTACTCTGGTGCAAAAGTTTGGAATTGCTGGATAAAATCTCTAATTGTGAGTGACAAATCAATGCCTCCTTAAGTTAATTGTGCTTGTATCGCTGCCTTCAATTCTTGGTAACGGGCAATCTTATTTTCATCGCGGTTACTGGCTTGTTCAAGTTGGTCTAATACATAGTTGGTCCGTTTCAATTCTAATTGCCATTTTTCCTGGAAAATGGCTGCATGTTTTTCTTTGTTGAATAAGCCAAATAAAATATCGTCACTGGTCAATTCTTGTTGTAGATTGTCTCGGTAATCCGCCACAATCACTTCATAGAACTTACCATTTTCAGCAATCATCGCTTCATCAACGATCTCATAAGAATGAGTATTTAACCATTGGCGCACCTTATCTTCTGCCACATTTGGTTGCAGAATAAGACGCGGTTTAGTCGCTAATTTACCGTCAATTAACCCTTGGGCTAGAATATCCACGATCAAAGCGCCGCCCATACCGCAAATGGTAATGGTGTCAATTTGGTCTGCTGGTTCAATAACAGCTAAGCCGTCTCCAAGTCGCGCCACAACCATATGTCCTAATTCCTGACGAGCAATTTCTTGTTGAGCAGACTGGAAAGGACCCGCCACAACTTCACCAGCAATCGCACTAGTGATTTTATCTTGGCTAGCCAAATTGGTTGGTAAGTAAGCGTGGTCTGACCCAATATCTGCCAGCCGCGCGCCATCTTTCACAAAAGTTGCGACCGATGCTAGTCGGTCTGATAAGTGATTTACATTCATAATTTATCTTCTCCACTCGTTTTCAATACAGAACAATTATAACAAAGATTCAGGTATTTTTAGGGATTTGCCTCGTAAAATAACAAGATAATTTTTACTTTACAAGGAAAAATTTTAGGCGTACAATATTTTATGTTTTAGAAAAGGAAATTTAATACTTTTCGCCGAATTAGCTCAGTTGGTAGAGCATCTCATTCGTAATGAGGGGGTCACAAGTTCGATTCTTGCATTCGGCATAATTATATTGATGAACTACAACGCCATTAAAATGGCGTGTTTCTAGGAACACTCATGACTTGTTCCACTTATTTCAAAGCAAAACAGCGGTCTAAGCTATTTAACTAAGGCCTGTTCCAGGCCAATATTTAATATATTTTTAGCTGCGTTGATATCTCTATCGTGATGCAGATTACACTTCATACAAGTCCAATGACGTATATTTAACGCTTTTTTACCGCTATCATACCCGCAATTAGAACATTTCTGGGATGTCTTGTACGGATTAATAGCCACAAATGTCTTATCGTACATTTCGCACCTTGCCTCTAGGATTGTTCTAAACATCCGCCAGGATTGGCCAGCGATTGAACGGGCTAATTGATGATTTTTCATCATATTAGTCGTCTTTAAATCCTCTAGAACGATAACGTCATAACTTTTAACCATATCGGTTGTGATTTTATGAATGTAATCCTTGCGGATGTTTTTGATACGTTGATGAATACGGGCCACTTGGCGTTTGGCTTGCTGGTAGTTTTTCGCATCCGCTAAAGCTACACCGTTCTTTTTGGCTTGTAAACGTCTACGGGCCATTCGCTTTTCCCAATAATGTAATTGCTTCTTATAAGACAAATGTAGTCGCTGACTTTGATATTTTTGACCATCAGACGTAATAGCTAAATCACTTACACCTAAATCGACACCGACTACATTTCCTGTTTTGGGCATTGCTTGATTATCGCTTGTGACCAAAAGGGAGATATAGTAGTCGCCACTAGGTGTATATTTAACGGTGACAGATTTTATGCGTTCATTCTCAATATGAAGCACACTTGACTTACATTTTATCCAACCTAATTTGGGTAATTTGATATACCGCTGATTATCATTAAAACGAATGTTGTTGCCACGTATGGTACTTAAATACGACTGTCTGGTGTTCTTCTTTGATTTGAATTTTGGGTATTTTGAATAACCTTTAAAAAACGAACAAAAGTTTCGGATAAGCGTTTAACACTACATTGAACAGCTACGCTATCAACTTCACGCAACCAGGGATATTCCTTCTTCATTTGTGGAATAAGAGAGGATAACGCATTATAAGATAGCATTTGAAGGTCAGGATTGTTTTCGTACCGCGCATTCAACATGGCCAACATTTCGTTCCAGATGAATCGGGTATGACCAAAGGTCATATGAATTAACTGACGCTGTTTTTCGTTAGGATAGATTTTACACTCAATTCCTTGATACATGTTTTCACCCCCTTGCGTTTATAGATATATTATACCATACGTATGACACTTGTTTATAGCGATAACAATTACTATAATTTAGTTGAAGAAGTGTTTACATATGATTGTGAAAACAAGGACAAATGTCTATAATTTTAATTTCTATTTGGTTTGGGTAACAAAGTATCGTAAGGAAATATTTACAACCATTGAAAAGCAAAACGCCATGCAAGATATGTTGACGCACATTTGTGATGAACATGATATTGTCATCCAATCGCTGCAAGTTATGCCTGACCATATTCATATGTTGATTTCGTTCAACCCTAAACATGCCGCAAGTAGTATCGTCAAGACACTTAAAGAGAAATCTGCACGTCTATGGTTTAAAGCTTATCCAGAAACAAAGACAATGTTATGGGGTGGCCATTTATGGACACCTAGTTATTTCATGGCAACAGTAGGCAGTATGTCTAAAGAAGCTGTTAAAAAGTATATAGAAAATCAATTAACGGAATACAATGACGGTCGCCCTAGAACTTGATTCATCCATGTAATGAATTACACGGTTTTCTCAAGGGGCGACTTTAAATAAATAAACGCATGTAGGCCCCTCCAAAAAATACCGGACCTGCCTTTTTTATATCAGCCAGCATCCGGTTGCCCTTCCATTATGCCATGAAAGTTTTCACTACATTTTCATTTTTTACCATTGATTGACATGGTCAACGATTTGAAACCCCTCAGAACTTAATTCATACACTGTGTCACACACTGATTTTAAAAACTGTCGGTCGTGGGAAACGGTGATGATAGCGCCGGGATAATCATTGAAAACCGTACGGATTTCTTGTTGAGAAGAAGCTGAGAAATTCCTAGTCGGTTCATCTAAGAGTAAGACATTGTATCCTTTAAGGTCCAAACTGGCTAGGATAAGTTTTCCCTTTTGCCCACCGGATAAGTAAGCTATTGGTTGGTCCATTTCTTCAGGTAAAAAGCGGAGACTACCCAAATAAGTCATGATTTGCGTTCTTTCTTCCTTGTCCCCACTGGTAGTCATAAATTCGATAGGGGTTTGGTCATCAGGAATTTCCTCACTGTATTGTTGGGGCATGTAGCCCACTTGGAGGCCTTTAGCATCTTTTAAATCACACCAAAGTTGACGAAGGAAAGTCGTTTTGCCAATACCATTAGGGCCAATAATGCCGATTTTATCTTGACCTTTGACAGTTAGTTGCAGATTGTCGGCTAATGTGCGGTCATCAACGGTCACTTGACCGTCGTCTAAGTGCACGACCACTTGGCTCTTGGATAAAGGGTTCACGTTAGAAAATTCAATATGAATGGGCGCTTCTTTAATCGGATGGTCCACAAATTTGGCCCGTTCGCGTTCAAATCTCTTGTCCATAGATTGGACAGCTTTCATCTTTTTAGCAAGAAGTCGTCCTGCAGTAGAATCCTTGGTATTGTTCAATTGGTGGTCTACTGAATCGTGCACGCGGTTAAACTTCGCCATCCGTTTTTGGTCTTCTACCCGCTGCTTGTTGGCTAAATTCTCCTGATTGGACATCTCTTGGTCACGGTGGGTTAGGTAATCTTCGTAGCTGGCCTTTACAAATGTTGACCGGGCAGTCGACTTGTTGGTCAATCTTTCTACATGGAGGATATGGGTGGCGGTTCGTTTAAGCAACAACTCGTCATGGGAGATATAAATCATAGCCAAGTCACTTTGCTGAATAAACTTTTCAAGCCAGAGACTGGTTTCGACATCTAGATCATTAGATGGTTCATCCATCACCAACAGATCTGGCTCATCCATCAGCAAGTCAATCAACTGAAACTTGATCCGCTCACCTCCAGACAGGTCTCCCACTAACTGTTGGTCATAAATCCGTTCCACATCAAAGTTTAGCCGGTTACCCAGTTGATAGAGCAATTGATAATCCACATCTGCGTAATCCCGACCCCTGAAAAAATAATTTTCCAATGACTTTGCTAGGTCCTCATTTGCCATAGCTTGGGGTAAATAAGCCAACTGGGTAAAATGATTGATCATTTGCCCGGTAATTTCAAGATACGATTGAATACTTTCATCCCCGACAATATATTTTAGAATCGACGATTTCCCGTTGCCCTCTTCGCCAATAATTGCGACCTTATCACCAGGGTTTACCACAAATGATAAGTCGTCAATTATGGTGAATACAGTGCTAGCTTGCGTCATAGTTAAGTGTTTAATTTGTAACATATATGTGCCTCCTTTATTATTTTGGGCACAAAAATTGCCCTACTAATTTGTTCTGTAGTAGGACAAATGTTGAACATGGATACTTGAAAAATGACGATGCCAACCCAATCTAGGTCTATTGTATACCCTAGATATAGGCCCACTTACATGTTTCGTGAAACTTTCTTCAATGATAAAAATGCACACAAAAAGAAAGGTCGATAGTATCCGTCCAAAGTTTTTTATCCTACCAAAATAGGCGAGGTTAAACCAACACTATTATCGGTGTTTTTTCTCGCTCACTATTTTAAATAAAGTAGGATTATAACTTCATTGGACTGGATACCTGACCTTTCTTTGAAATTGTTATGGTATAAAAGCAATTTACCAGGATATTGAGGGTATGTCAACCTATAAGATATCATTTAGAAGGACATTCTTATAGGTATCTACTAGCCTTATTCACGCTCAAGAGCCGTTTTCAACTTAGCTAAAGCTTGATCTACCACATCTTTTGTGACATTTAATGGGGGTAGTAAACGGATGACGTTGTCCTTAGCTGAAGTCACTAGTAAACCTTGGTCTGCTGCTGCCGCAATCACTTGGGCTACTGGCTTAGTGACTTTCAACCCAATCAAAAACCCTTGACCACGAACTTCTTCAATTATAGGTGACTGCCAGGATTGCACTTGATCCTTAATATAAGCAGATATCACCTTCACATTTTTCAATAGTTCTTGGTTGTCAATGGCTGACAAGATATAATTGCCCGCTGCTGTAGCTAATGGATTACCACCAAAGGTAGTGCCGTGGTCTCCTGGTTGAAAGTGGTCGGCCACCCGGTCCTTTGCTACTACAGCACCGATTGGTATGCCCCCACCTAACCCTTTAGCTAGGGTGATGATATCTGGACTTAAGGCGGTTTGTTGAAAGGCGAACATAGTTCCAGTACGGCCAATTCCTGTTTGTATCTCATCTACAATCACGAGGACATTTTCTTGTTTTTGCAGTGTGTTGATAGCAGACATGAATTCAGGCGTAATGGCATTGACCCCACCCTCTCCTTGGATGACCTCAAGCAAAATGGCGCAAGTATTCTTGTTAACAACCTTTTTTAAAGCGTTAACGTCATTAAAATCCACATATTTAAAGCCGACTGGCAAAGGTTTAAAGGCGGTGTGCATGTCTTCTTGGCCGGTCGCCGTTAAGCTTGCTAAGGTCCGGCCGTGGAAAGATTGGTTCATGGAAATAATTTCAAAGGCATCCGGTCCCTTGCTTTCAGTCCCCCATTTACGGGCCAGTTTAATAGCTGCTTCATTGGCTTCAGTCCCAGAATTGGCGAAGAAAGTCTTGTCCAGATTTGAAGCTTGGCTTAATTTTTCGGCTAGTTTTACCCCATTTTCATTCCAGAAAAGGTTAGACACATGGATCAAATTGCCTGCCTGCTTAGAAATGTATTCGACGAATCCTTGGTCGGCGTGCCCTAATACGTTACAGGCGATACCAGAAATGAAATCGATGTACATCTTCCCATCAAGATCTTCAACATAGGGACCTTGACCTTTGACCAAAACTGTTTCTTGACGGTTAAAGGTGTGCATGGTGACTTCTTGTCCTAATGCAATCAATTCTTGTGTATTGAGATTTTGTGTCGTCATATGCTCCTCCTAACTCCGGTAGTCGGCATTAATTTTGATGTAATCTTCAGTCATATCGCAGGTCCAAACGGCTATCTGGCTCTTACCGATGCCTAAATCAATAGCAATTGTGATGTCTGTTTCAGATAGGATTTCATAGGCTAAATCTTCATCAAATACTAGCCCTTGACCATTCTTGCAGGTTAAAATCTCTCCCTTTTCAGAAATAAAACTGATCTGAATTTTCGTTGGATCTAGGTAATCAGGTTGGGCTTGACCAATGGCTGAAAGTACCCGGCCCCAGTTAGCGTCTTGCCCGTAAACAGCTGTTTTCACAAGGGACGATGTCGCTACCTGTTTGGCAATGCCTTCAGCGTCTGCTTGATCTGCCGCCCCTTTCACAGCAACGGTGACAAATTTTGTTGCTCCTTCTCCATCGGCCACGATTTCCTGAGCCATCATTTGACAGATTTCCGTTAATTTCTCCTGAAAAATGAGTATGTGCTGTTTAGTTGGCTTGACAGAGACCTTGTTGGTAGACGCCAGAAGGACGGTATCGTTGGGACTAGTATCCCCATCAACTGAAATCTTGTTGAAAGATTGGTTGACAGACGCTTTCAGCAATTGCTGTAAGGTCTCTTGGCCAAGATCCAAATCAGTTACCAAATACGACAACATGGTGCCCATATTCGGGTGGATCATACCTGACCCCTTGGCAATGGCTGCTAGGTGAACGAGCTGCCCTTCGATTTCAAAGGCAATAGCAGCTTGTTTAATTTTGGTATCCGTAGTCATAATGGCTTCAGCCGCTTGAATCGAATCACCGGCCGTCAGGTTATGGGCTAATGTGTCCACTTGGTTGTCGAAATTACTCAGGTCCATTGGTACACCAATAACACCCGTAGAACAAATCAGGACTTCATCTGGTTGAATCTTTAGCTTGCTAGCTAGTGTGTTAGCCATGATTTGAACATCGGTATCTCCTTTTGGTCCGTTAAAGGTGTTGGCATTTCCTGAGTTAATCATAATGGCTTTAAAGGTGGCCTGTTCATTCAAGCGTTTTTTATCATATTTGATATGATGCGATTGGATGGCATTTTTTGTAAATACCCCTACCACAGTGGCCCCTTTTGGAAAATAAATCAGGGCTAAATCTTTATTACAGTGTTTGAAACCAGAATGTACACCAGACACCCAGACATTTTCAATAGCGCAAAGGCCTCCAGAAATGGCCTGACTAGCTAAGGGATGTGGTTCAGCATTTTCATTACTTATTGTGGTCGCTAATTGACTTTGTGACATGTAATCGAACTCCTTTCATTAATGCTTATGGAAAGATTGGGACTTGGGTAAGCCCTGTCGTTTGGTCTAGTCCAAACATTAGGTTCATATTTTGGATGGCTTGACCAGCTGCCCCTTTTACTAGGTTGTCTATAACGGCAAAAATCACTAACCGGTTGGTTCTTTGGTCAACTTTGACTTGGATATGGGCAAAATTGCTAGCCCGTACCGCCTTAATTTGTGGCAATTGGTCTTGACCTAGGATGTGAATAAAGTATTTATCTTGGTAGTAATCTTGGTAGATTTGACGAACTTGGTCTTCAGTAATGTCAGCTGTTAAGTCCAGGTAAAAAGTGGCATGAATGCCCCGTTCTATTGGCAACATATGCGGAGTGAATTGAACAGTGACTTGTTTTTTGGCGACATTATTTAAAGTCTGCTCAATTTCAGGAATATGGCGGTGTGCCATAGGATTGTAAGCATAAAAGTTATTACCTAACTCAGTCAGTAAGTTGGCTACTTTGGCAGAACGGCCTGCCCCAGAGACACCTGTTTTGGCATCAATAATTACTGAATCTGTTCGAATGAACTCTTGGTCGATTACTGGCAATAAGCCGAGCAAACTGCAGGTCACAAAACAGCCAGGATTAGCGATTAAATCTGCCTTGTGAATGTCATCTGCGTAAAGTTCAGGTAAACCATAAACCGCTTGTTCAAGTAAATCAGGTTCTGTTTGTGGAATGCCATAATATTCTTGGTAGACTTGGCTATCCTTAAGTCTAAAGTCCGCACCCAAATCAATCACCTTGACGTCATGTGCTTGCGCTGCTTTAGCGATTTCCATGGATACCCCGTGCGGCAAGCACAAGAATAAGACATCCACTTGGTCGAAAATTTGGTTTGGATCATAAGCCACGAAGGATTGGTCGATTAAGCCCTTGAAATGAGGATAATAGTCCTGAACCTTAGTTCCCACTTCATTTCTCGAAGTTAAAGTGGTTAATTCAATATCTGGTCGGGTCACCAACAAGCGGATTAATTCTTCACCTGTATAGCCAGTTGCCCCGATAATCCCTACTTTAATCACCTAATCGCCTCCTTTGTCATTATTGTTTGGCCAGAATAAGTTGCCGTTTGTAGCTGCCATGATGGCTTTAATTGAGTGCAAGCGATTTTCTGCTTGTAAGAATTGTTTGGCGTAATCGGCCTGGAAGACTTCATCTGTCACTTCCATTTCTTGGTAGCCGTATTGGTCTAAGACTTGCTGGCCGTAAGTGGTTTTTGCGTCATGGAAGGCAGGTAGGCAATGTAGGAAAATGAAATTCGCTGTCTCAACTTGGTCTATCAACGATTTGTTGACTTGAAATGGCATTAATTGCTTGATCCGGTCTTCAAAGGACGCTTCCTCACCCATTGAGACCCAGACATCTGTGTATATAATGTTGGCCGTTTTCACGGCTTGAACTGGGTTATTTGTTACGGTGATTTTGGCATTTGTTGCTTTGGCGATGTCTTGAGCGGTTTCAAGAATATCTTGTTCAGGTTGTAATTGTGAGCTAGTCGCAATGGTAATGTCAACGCCCAACTTGGCACCTGCAATCATTAAAGAGTTGGCCATATTGTTACGACCATCTCCTAGATAGACTAAGTGGTGCCCTTTTAAACAACCAAAAATCTCTTTAATAGTCATAAAGTCCGCGATCATTTGGGTTGGATGCCAGGTATCGGTCAATCCGTTCCAAACTGGTACACCTGCATGGGCCCCTAACAATTCGACTGCTTCCTGGTCAAAACCACGATATTCGATGCCGTCAAACATGGCGCCAAGGACTTTTGCAGTATCGATAACAGATTCTTTCTTACCGAGTTGGATGTCGTTGGCCCCAAGGTATTCAGGGTGACCGCCTAGATCGTTGACTGCTACGGTAAAGGCTGCACGGGTCCGAGTGGAAGATTTTTCAAATAATAGGGCAATATTTTGTCCTTTTAAATATTCGTGTGGAATATTGGCTTTTTTTAATTTTTTCAAATGCAAGGCGAAGTCGATTAGGAATTCAATTTCTTCACTGGTATAATCCAGTAATTTTAAAAAGTTTTTATTTTGTAAGTTCATGTATAAACCACCTTTTTAAGCTGTAATCATGGTGCCGATGCCATTTTTGGTAAATAACTCTAAGATAATAGCATGGGGAATGGTGCCGTCGATAATCTGGCACGAACGGACGCCCGATTGGATGGCGTCTAGGCAATTTTCCACTTTAGGGATCATACCGCCTGTAATCATTTCATTTTCAATGGCTTTTTGGATTTGGTCAGCGGACATAACCGAACATAAAGTTGTTGGGTCAGCCGGATCTTCATAAATGCCGTTAATATCGGTTAGATAAATCATTTTTTCAGCATTTAAAGCTGAGGCAATGGCAGCGGCCGCTTCATCCGAATTGATGTTCAAGCTTTCTCCTTTGGGGCCATGAGCGATGGGTGAAATCACTGGAAGCAAATTATCATCTAACATTTGGCGTAGGTAGTCAGTGTTGACATTGGTTACCTGGCCAACTAAACCTAGCGACTCATCCTTCTTCACGGCTTCCATAATTTTATTGTCTTTACCAGAAACAGAAACTGAGGAAACACCCTCTTCATTCAACATAGTTGTTAAATTAGGTGAGATCGATCCAGTTAATACCATCTCCACTGTCCGCATGACGTCACTAGAAGTCACCCGCAAACCATTAATAAACTGTGGCTCAACCCCTTGCAGCTCAAGCATCCGGTTAATTTCTGGCCCACCACCATGTACGATAATCGGCTTCATTCCAACGTACGACAGCCAGGCGATATCTGAAATCACCCGCTGACGCATTTGCTCAGAAATCATGGCATGACCGCCATATTTAATCACCACAATTTTTTGGTGAAAATCCTTAATATAAGCCAATGAGTCTATTAAAATATTTGCCTTCTCAATATCTTGCTTACTAATTTCTATCACTTTTCTCCTCCATTCATCGAAAAACACCCCTACATCTGCATTTTGCAAACATAGAGGCGTTAAACCGCGGTACCACTCTACTTAGTTATTTTCCTAATTCGTTGAACACAATTTCTTGCATACAAGTCCTTGGAAAATGACTATCTCTCATCCTAACGTGGACACCACGTCCTTGTTCAGTTTTTTTACCTAACAAGAAATCTATAAAGCGCGGTTCAATTGGTTGATATCAGTAGTCTCACACCACCACTACTTCGCTTGACATATGCCCCAATTTACTTTCTTTATCTACGATTCATTTATATATAAAAAAGCCCCGTTCCATGTTCAAATAGAACATAGAGACGAGGCTTATCCGTGGTACCACTCTAGTTAACTCAAATTGACAAACAATTGAATTCACTCGATTTTGTTAACGCTGCATCAGCGAAACTGGCTACTTGCTCTCACCAATTTATCTATGAAGTGCGTTTCAGTGATGTCGTCATATTAGGCTTCCACTCTATCCTAACTCGCTGTGAATCCAATCACCACTTACTCTCTTCATACTTGATCTTTAATATTACTGTTATTTTATTAGGAAATAATGATAAAGTCAAATGTTTTATAAGATTTTTTTAAGTTAGTGATATGTTTTTTGGATCACTGTCTTGCATAGAATTCATTAAACCTTAGCACCAACCGCTTTTTCGTCTAAAACTTTCGTATAGGCTTTAAAGGTATCTAGGTGGGTAAACAATGACGCTAATTGGCTGATGGCAGTCAATCTAGTCGCCAACCCGTTTTCATACCCTGGCACATTACCTGTTGTATCCACCACTAATTGCACATCGTTTTCAGTGATGTATTGGTTTAACTCATCTGTATTCGAGAAGACTGTAAAGTTATCTGATTCAAGCTTTTCATCTGCGTCATTGATGTAGATTGCTAATGGGTAACCTGCCTGATGCAACTTGGTTAAGTCCGCTTCGATTTCCCCTAAATCTGTTTTTAACAAATTGAAGACAATCGCACCCTCGTCAGTTGCTTGAATGTTGGCTCCTTCAAAGGCTCTTTGTAGGGCAATAGCGTATGTTTTACCTGAACCCATCACCTCACCAGTTGATTTCATTTCTGGACTAACCGCTGGATCAACACCATTTAATTTAGTGAATGAGAAGACTGGTGCTTTCACGTGGACTTGGTCGTCAGTATAGTCGAATACTCCGCTAGTAAAGCCTTGTGCTTGTAGGCTAGTCCCCATAATCACGTTTGTAGCAATTTGTGCGATTTCGATATCCGTTACTTTTGATAAGAATGGCACTGTACGGCTGGCTCTAGGGTTCACTTCGATAATAAAGACTTTGTCATTTTCCACGATGAACTGGATATTCACCATCCCGATTGTACCTAAGCCATTTCCAATTTTGATGGTTTCATCGATAATTTGGTCGATGACAGCTTGTGATAATCTTTGTGTCGGGAAAACAGCCATCGAGTCACCTGAATGGACACCCGCTGCTTCGATATGTTCCATGATACCTGGGATAAAGACATCCGTGCCGTCGCAAATGGCGTCCACTTCAACTTCAATCCCTTGAACGTAGTGGTCAATCAAGATTGGCGCTTCTTGTTTTAATTTATGACTTTCAGCCAAGGCGTCATTCATGTAAGTGGTTAAGTTTTCTTCGTCATAAACCACTTCCATCCCTCTACCACCTAGGACAAATGATGGTCTAACAAGTACTGGGTAGCCACCAATTTTTTCTGGGATAGCTAGGGCTTCTTCTAAAGATAGCGCAGTATCCCCTTCTGGTTGGGCAATATTTAATTGGGTTAACGCTTGTTCGAATAATTTTCTATCTTCAGCTCGGTTCATGTCTTCAACCGATGTCCCAAGAATTTGGATACCAGCTTCTTTCAAGTCATTGGCCAAGTTGATGGCAGTTTGTCCACCGAATTGAATCATGACACCGATTGGTTGCTCCCGTTCAATAATAGCCATCACATTTTCAAAAGTAACTGGTTCAAAGAATAACTTGTCAGAGATTGAGAAGTCAGTTGATACTGTTTCAGGGTTTGAGTTGATAATCAAGGCTTCGTAACCAGCTTTTTGCAAGGCTTTCACACAGTGAACGGTAGCGTAGTCAAATTCAATCCCTTGACCGATTCTGATTGGGCCAGAACCTAATACTAAGACAGATTCTTTATCAGTAGCTGTATGAACTTTGTTTTCACCAGCATAAGAAGTGAAGTAGTAGCCTGCTTCACCATAGTCACCCATACCCCAGATGGTCACAGGGAGAAAATTAGGTACAAGCGCATGTTCATCTCTAAAGGATTTCACTTCATTCACGGTTACTTTGGCAAGTTGTGCAATTGTTTCATCATCAAAACCATTTAATTTCGCTTCTGCCACCACATCTTTATCTAGTGGCTGATCTTTAAGCGCTGCTTCAATGTCCACGATATGTTTAATGGCTTGTAGGAATAATGGGCGGATTTTTGTATGGTCTTCAGCTTCTTCTACAGTCATTCCGCGACGAATCGCTTCTGCCAAGTAGAAGATACGGTCATCTTTCACTTCGACAATTTCTTTTAAAATTTTCTCGTCTGACGCTTTAGCTGCATCCACATCGAATAAGTGTGGGTGGCCGTTATCAAGCGATTGGATTGATTTCAACAAGGCTTCTTCAATCGATTGACCTAGTGACATCACCTCACCAGTTGCCTTCATTTGCGTCGTTAAGCTTCTATCCGCATTTTTGAACTTGTCGCTTGACCAACGTGGCACTTTTGCAACAGTATAAGTAATATTTTTTGGATCATATTCGGAAAAAGTTGTTTCAGTGTAGGGGTTGTATAATTCGTCAAAGCGATACCCTACTGCGATTTTAGCTGCCACTCTGGCAATGGGGAAACCTGTCGCTTTTGAAGCTAGGGCTGATGAACGAGACACACGAGGGTTTACCTCAATGATGTAGTATTCTTGTGTATCCGGTTTTAAGGCAAGTTGCACATTACAGCCACCTTCAATTTCTAAGGCTTGAATAATTTTAATGGCTACATCTGCTAGCATGTCATTTTGTGCTTGATCAAGCGATTGATTAGGGGCAAACACAATTGAATCACCTGTATGTACACCAACTGGGTCGAAGTTTTCCATCGAAGTGATGACTTTTGCAACACCCGCGCCATCTCTCATGACTTCGTATTCGATTTCTTGGTAACCAGCAATTGATTTCTCAATTAAACATTGGGTTACTGGCGATAAAATCAAACCGTTTTTAACGATTTTTTCAAGTGATGCTTGGTCTTCACAGATACCACCACCAGAACCACCCATGGTAAAGGCTGGTCTTACAATAATCGGGTAACCAATTTCATTGGCAAAATCAACCGCTTCATCAACAGTGTGAACAATTGTCGAATCTGGAACAGGTTGGCCGATTGAAGTCATCAAGTTTTTAAATAACTCACGGTCTTCTGCTTGGTCAATGGCTTTAAGGTTGGTACCAATTAACTCAATATCTAGTTCTTCTAAAATACCTGAAGCATCTAAAGTCAAAGCCATGTTTAAGCCTGTTTGACCACCAAGCGATGGTAAAATTGCATCTGGTTTTTCTTCGTATAAAATTTTAGAAACCATTTCTTCTGTAATTGGTTCGATATAAATCTTATCAGCCATCTTGCGATCAGTCATTATTGTCGCTGGATTCGAATTAATTAGGACAACTTCGTATCCTTCCTCTTTTAATGCAAAACAAGCTTGAGTACCAGCATAGTCAAATTCGGCTGCTTGTCCGATAACAATGGGACCAGATCCGATAACTAGAATTTTGTTAATATCTGTTCTCTTTGGCATAATTTTTCCCCTTTTCTAATGACCTATCGATTGCACACCAAATCCACCAATTTCTTTAAACACCCCAAATTCAAGCAAAATGCCTGAGATCTGCGGGATTTTATTAAAAACATCGGTTCCGATTGGCTTTATTAAAATTAAAATACTTACCCTTTCACTTTCTCACCGTTACCAACAGCCTAACACTTAATATCAAGCTTGGCTTTAGTCCTAGTGATTTCGTTTGTAAAGTATTTTTTCCTTTGACGTACTTTACGGTATGTTCAATGCTAGGTCAAACAAAAAATAAAAATTAAATCATTTTTTTCTCATTTTTACTCAATAGATTTTAGCGAAAACCCATTTGTTTCTATATAAGCAGTCAAAAACAAATCATTTTCAAAAACATTTTAAAGATACGTAAAGGTACAATATTTGTCTTTATTGTACTTATTCTAGTTCATTTCGTCATTTACTTTTTTGGTAAGCGGTAAGATTTAGGGTTCAAATTTTCTTCTCATTGGCAGAATTTGTTAAAATTAGAGCACACAGGCACAATTAAAGGTGTGAAATCATAGACATTATCCCTTACCTCTTTTTCTGTGGACAAGCAAAAGACGCAATGACCTATTATCGAGAAAAGTTTGACGGGAAGATATTAGCCTCAGTTGAATATGGTTCAATGGTAGATCTAAAAATCCCGGTCAATTACCGCAATCCTTTCCCTATTATCTGATGCATGGAACCCTAGAAACATATGGCCAACGATTGTTATGCTCAGATGAATTTCCAAGCGAAGACCAGCCCGACTTTAACGATGTATCAGTCACTATTATGTCAGATGATTTTGACCAGTTCCAAACTTACTTCGCTAATTTAGAAAAGTCGCGATCAAAGTTATCGTTCCCTTTAAAGCAACAGATTGGTCTCCAGGATATGGAATGTTAAGAGATAAGTACATCGTTAAATGGCAGTTGAATTACGAAGATTCATTGTTGAGAAATTTCGGCCATAAAAAAAGGCAGCCAATTGGCTGCTTTTTTGAATAGTTAATGCTTATGGTTCTTTTACAAATAGTGTTGGTAAATAATTTCAAAGCACACGAATACGTTTTTTAGTTTTTAATAATAATTAAGAAATCAATAAAGTTAAAGCCATGCACGCTGTGATGTGTTTGGCTTTTTACTTGCCTTTAGGCAAGGGAAGTGACCAATGAGATAACATTTCTAACAAATGGTGTTTTATCCTTCAGTGTACGTTCCTTAAAAGCCGTGGCACCAATGAGAGCCAAGGTCTCTCTACTTTGAAATCGAGCCTTAGTCTCGATTTCATGCTTGTTCACGGCTAAGGACGTATACTTTCAGTCCTCTTTATTCTCTTTATTCAAAAATATACCACTATCCCTGGGTTAACTTGCTATCCCCTCAAATGTATATGGTTTAGGATTGGATGGTTTGTAATTTAATTTGAATTGGACTAAAATTCTTGCACGTAAATGATGGAAGTTCGAATATCCAAAACCTGTTCGTTTAATTAATTTAATTTTATTGTTAATACCTTCGGTAGGACCATTTGATACAGTATATTTTAAGGCGTTGTGTATATAAGGCAAGAATTTGACTAATGTTTTGATGGTTCTTCTCGTACGACTTGGCAAAGTGTGGTTCTTAGTCCCATGTAAGATTTCATTAAAAATATTGATATCATGAGTTGAAATGGCATATTTTAATTCATTCATCAGGGTATAAGTAACTAAAAGTTCGTGTGAGATACTCAAAAGATAATCAACAATACGTTGTTCTGATATTGCTTCACCAAATTGACGAACATAATGTGTATCCGTGAAATTTAAATCTTCAGCATTCTTTAACAACAATTTCCATTGTTTTTTGAGTTTTTTGTAGTCCGATGGACGGCTTGTTTTGATAGCATTCATCACTTTAATACGAATAGAATTGATTGTTTCATTCAACAGCTTTACTATATGGAATCGATCAATGACAATCTTCGCATTAGGGAAACATGTGCGAATGACCTCTAGATAAGGTGTATATAAATCAATCGAAACTGTCTTCACGCTGTTTCGGGCAGTCCAGGTAAAAGAAGAAAAGTAATCGATGAGCGACGCTTGTTTTCTATCAACGACAATATCAATTAGCCTTCTATTATGCGTGTCCACAAGGACAGCACTCATTGCATTGGCTACACGATTAGTCGATTTAAACTCATCTACACCGAGGTGATTCGGGAGATAATTTCCCTTAGGTGATAGTCCCATACTTGCTTTCATTAAAGTTCTGGCCACTGTTGGAGAAGAGACATGATAACGTTTAGCGATTAACCGCATAGATTGCGTTTCAATCAATTCGGAGCTAATTTGACTTTTAATGGTTTTAGAAATACAGCAAAATTTTTCAACTAATGGTGTTTCAGCGATAAAAGTTTGTGCACAGTGTTTACAATAAAAGCGTTGCTTCTGTAATTTAAGTAAAACAGGATTAGTAGCTGTGTTCGGTAATCTAATGATAGCTGGTTTAAAGCCATGTTTGATGATATCTTGATTACCAGTATTCTTTACACCACAGTGCATACAAGCCTTAGGCTTGTACGTAAGAACCCCATGTAAAACGAAATGATTTATTTCATGATACTTTTCAAGTGGCAACAGATGCATAGATTTTGGTATTGTAATATCGATATTATTGTCGAAAATACCGCAGAGTTGTTTTATAATAGATGTATGGGACATGATCTTTCCTTCTTTCTGTATTCGTCGTAGTTTACATGCATTAAGGATATCATGTCCTTTTTGCGTACACAAAAATAGTGTCAATGAGATTCAACATGAAATCTCACCAACACTATTTATTATAGAACCATGCTTATTCTAAAAAGTCTTTTAATTGTTTTGAACGAGATGGATGGCGTAATTTTCTCAATGCTTTCGCCTCGATTTGACGAATACGCTCCCGGGTAACGCCAAATTGTTGACCAACTTGTTCCAATGTTTTCGATTGACCATCTTCTAGACCGAAACGTAAACGTAAAACATTTTCTTCACGGTCTGTTAAAGTATCTAATACCTCGTTTAATTGTTCTTTTAACAATTCTGCAGAAGTGTAGTCATCAGGACTAGTTGCATCGTGGTCTTCAATAAAATCACCTAAGTGAGAGTCATCTTCCTCACCAATAGGTGTTTCCAATGATACTGGCTCTTGCGCAATTTTTAGAATATCACGTACTTTTTCAGTTGGTAAATCCATTTCAGCCCCAATTTCTTCTGGAGTTGGTTCGCGTCCTAAATCTTGCAATAATTGACGTTGGATACGTACTAATTTATTAATCGTTTCAACCATATGTACTGGAATACGGATAGTACGCGCTTGGTCAGCAATTGCACGCGTAATGGCTTGACGAATCCACCAAGTAGCGTAAGTAGAGAATTTAAACCCTTTATGGTAGTCAAATTTCTCAACAGCTTTCATTAGACCCATGTTACCTTCTTGAATTAAATCTAAGAATGACATTCCGCGTCCTACATAACGTTTAGCAATCGATACAACCAAACGTAAGTTGGCTTCAGCTAATTCCTGCTTAGCTACTGGGTCACCTTGCTCAATACGTTGTGCTAAAGAAACCTCTTCGTCTGCTGTTAATAATTCTACGCGTCCGATCTCTTTCAAGTACATTCTAACGGGGTCGTTAATTTTAACGTCAGAAGCTACAGAAGTA
Source organism: Aerococcus viridans (assembly GCF_001543285.1). Lineage (NCBI taxonomy): Bacteria > Bacillati > Bacillota > Bacilli > Lactobacillales > Aerococcaceae > Aerococcus > Aerococcus viridans. The sequence continues at coordinate 922,127 of NZ_CP014164.1, read as the reverse complement.
GGATCTATTTCCTCTTTCTTCACTTTTTCAGCTTCTTTGTCGGCCTCTTTATCCATTTGACGCATTGTTGGTTCGCCATTCTCGTCAACAACGGCAATACCTTGATCTTCGAATTTTTCAATCAAGCTATCCATACCTTTATCATCTAAGGCAAAAGGTTGTGCGATTTTATCGCTTAAATCAGTATATTGAATTGTACCAAGAATTTTTTTCTCAGCAATTAATTGTTTTGTAGCTTGGTTAAGTGTTACGCCGTCCACTTTTTTCTTTGCCATTCAATTCGCTCCTTACATAAATTAAAATTGAAGTAGTTTAATTACCACGACTTTTTATTTGCTTTAACAAATCTATTTTTTGTTTTATCAAAATGCCAATCTGTGCAAAGTCGTCTACCGATTTTGCATAAGCAATTTCGTCGTCTAAAGATTGCATTTTTTGTTCGATGTTACCTTTAATCTGGATGTTATAAATTAGATCTTCAACTTCGCCCTCACCTATATCTGGTGCTACTTCCATATTCATCACTTCAGCGACAAGACGCTGTTCTTCTGCACCTGACAAGGCTTGTAAGAAATCTCCAGGGTCAAGCTCACCGTCCATGTTTTGATTATTTTCTCGATAGTCAGACAATAACATAAAGACCGTTTCAACTTCACTAGACTGAAAATGAAAATCCCTATTCGCTATGAGTAACCATGTTTCACTATTATAGAGTAAACGGTATAGTAATAGCAATTCACTTTTTTCAAGTTGAGACTTTTTCTTGCTTGTTGCAGCAGGAATACCTAGTTGAAGAGTGTTATTTGCTGGAAAAGACTGCTGGTTGCCGTGATCATCAGCTTGGTAGGATTGGTGTGACTGATTTTTAGGACTATAGCTCTCTAACTGTTGTAATAAGGTATCTTTAGAAACACCTGTATCTTCAGCAATTTCTCCTACATAGATATCCCGATCGATGGCTCGTTGAATTTTAGCAATAGCTTCCAGCATTACATTAATGAATTGGATTTTGCCGTTATCAGTCTCAAGAGAAAATTCCTGCCGGTAATAATTTCTCATGAAATGAATCGGACTCAACCTTTTGTTCAAGACAAAATTGACATACCGCTCGCCACCATACTTTTGAATAAATTCATCAGGATCTAAGTTTTGCTCAAAGGCTAGCACATTAAGCTTCAAACGACTACTTTGATCCTGTATCAAGTTAATTGCTCGAAGGGTCGCCTTTTGACCAGGTTTATCTCCGTCATAGGCAATTAAGACCTGTTTACTTGTTCGTTCAATAGCCTTAATTTGGTTGCTCGTTAAACTAGTGCCCATAGAGGCCACTCCATTGCCTACACCTTCATTGTGTGAGGCTATGACGTCCATAAAACCTTCAAATAAAACGAGCTCTTTGGCTCTTCGGGCTTCATTTTGAGCTAAATCCAAGTTAAACAAGAAAGTATTTTTCTCGAATATTTCTGTCTCAGGACTATTCAAGTACTTGGCTGCATCAGGATGGTTTTCATAATGGTTAGACCCAGGCAAGATTCGCCCTGAAAAACCAACAGTCTTCCCTTGCGGGTTTCGCAGTGGAAACATCACACGACCAGCAAATCTATCTTTTAACCGGTCTTGGTCGCCTACAAATATACCAGAATTTTGCAATTCTTCAGTGGTAAATTCTTTGTTTAACAGATGTTGTGCAGCTAAGCGCCCATCTTCAGGGGCGATTCCAATTTGGTAGGCATCAAGTGTTTCTTTGCTTAAACCACGATCATATAGATAGATTAGTCCTTGATGCCCATTTCCCGTGTTCATCAATAAATAATGGTAAAATTTTCTTAATTCTTCATGGATATGGATAAGCCGATTTTGCACACTTGAATAATTGGTCGTTTGTTGGCCATCATCTAAAGCTGACCAATCGAATGATATCGAAACATTCCCAGCTTCCGCTACCTTTTGGACAGCTTGGGGGAAGGAATAACCTTCAATTTCTTCCATAAAACGAAAAACATTACCCCCCCGACCACATGAGAAACAGTGAAAAATCTGTTTTTCTTCATTTACTGTGAACGAAGGCGTACGTTCTTCATGAAATGGACAATAACCAAAATAGTTACGTCCCCTCTTTTGTAAGTCAACAAATTGACTGGTTACATCAAGGATATTTACATTGTTCTTTACTTCATTAATGATTTCCTCTGGGATAAAATTCGCCAATTGATCACCTACTTTTGCCGGCAAAAACTCACAATAAATATAGCGGAAACCAAATCAAAATGCAATGGATATGCCTATATTCTTTACGAATTTCTGCATCCTATTCTTCAGCTGCAAATTCACCATCCAAAACAGCTTGAATAACTTCCCAAGCTTCATCACGGCCATCCTTTGTTTCGGCAGAGAAAGGTAAGATCTGATCGATCGATTCTAATTCTAATGTTTTATAAATATCACTTAAGTGTTTATTCCATTGACTCTTCTTAATTTTGTCCGTTTTTGTTGCTATGACAAAATAAGGTACGCCATGATAATCCATAAACTCTTTCATTTGAATATCATCTTTTGTTGGTTTATGACGGAAGTCAACAATCAATAGGGCCAATGCTAGATTTTCACGGGTCGCAAAATAGGTTTCTAACATCTCGCCCCATTTAGCTTTTTCCGTCTTGCTAACTCTGGCATAACCGTAACCTGGCACATCCACAAAGTAAAATAAATCTTCAATTTGATAATAGTTTAATTGTTGTGTTTTACCTGGTTTACTAGAAGTTCTAGCCAGTTTTTTACGGTTGATCATTGTGTTGATGAAAGAACTTTTCCCAACATTTGACCGGCCTGCTAGCGCGATTTCCGGAATAATGGGTGCTGGATACTGTTCTGGCCTTACGGCAGATATCAGAAACTCAACGTTATGTACGTCCATGAAAAATCCCCTTTCTGACGCAAAAAGGAAAGACTCATTCTAGTCTTTCCCATTGTATTTAATACACTGCTACTAGTGGCAATAATTAAGCGATCTTTTTGCCATCTAAGTCAAATAAATCTGGTTCGATGTCGCCATTAATTACTGATTCAGTAATCATAACTTTTGAAACGTCTTCTCGTGATGGAATTTCAAACATGATTTCTAACATAGCTTCTTCAATAATCGAGCGTAACCCACGAGCCCCTGTCTTACGGTCTAAAGCTTTTTGTGCGATGGCTTCTAAAGCTTCATCTGTAAAGATTAATTCCACATTATCCATCTTCAATAATTGTTGATACTGTTTCACTAAGGCATTTTTAGGTTGCGTTAGAATATGAACTAAATCATCTTTTGTTAGCTTGTTCAAGTTCGCCATAATCGGTAAACGTCCAATAAATTCAGGAATCAACCCGAAAGTTTGTAAGTCTTGTGGAATGGCTTGTTGCATAATAGCATCGTTGTCATTCAAGATATGGTTGTTTGAAGAATTACCAAAACCAATGACTTTTTCACCAAGACGTTCTTTAATAATTGGTTCGATACCATCGAAGGCACCACCTACGATAAAGAGAATATTTGTTGTATCCACTTGAATTAATTCTTGATGTGGATGTTTACGACCACCTTGTGGTGGGATATTCGCTTCAGTTCCCTCTAAAATTTTCAGTAAGGCTTGTTGCACACCTTCACCAGAAACATCACGGGTAATTGATACGTTTTCTGATTTACGGGCAATCTTATCAATTTCATCCACATAGATAATCCCTTTTTGGGCACGTTCTACGTCAAAATCTGCTGATTGCATCAATTTAACTAGAATGTTTTCAACATCTTCCCCCACATAACCCGCTTCCGTTAGTGTCGTTGCATCTGCAATCGCAAATGGCACATCAAGAATACGTGCTAAAGTTTGAGCTAAGTATGTTTTACCTGAACCTGTTGGGCCCATTAGTAGGATATTACTCTTTTGTAGAGATACTCCATCATCATTTGTTTCGTTATTAGAGGAAATACGTTTGTAGTGGTTATATACTGCTACTGATAAAGTTTTTTTAGCTTGATCTTGACCAATAACATAATCATCTAAGATGGAACGAATTTCAGTTGGTTTTGGTGGTTCAACCATTGTATAAGATTCTTGTCGTTCTTGGTCGACTTCTTCATCAATGATTTCTTGACATAGTGCTACACATTCATTACAAATATACACGCCAGGTCCAGCGATGATTTTGTCTACCTCATCTTGTGATTTTCCACAAAAAGAACAGTGAATCGTTGTTTGTTCATCATCATTATACATGCTATCCGTTCTCCTTTCTCTTTTACATCACCTTATTGTGCCAAATTGTTGACTTCAAGTCAATTTAAAAGTCTTCATTCTACAGCTTTCTATACTTTTATCGTATAATGGATGTATTGATTAAAATTGTAACCGATTTATTGTTCGGAAATACTATTAAAATTAACTAGTATTTTACTTGGCAATATTTTATAATGATCAGCGGTGCAAAAATTTGAATATGAATAAGAAAAGGAGATAACTATGAGTATTATTCGCGGAATCATCGGTCTAATTGTCATCGGACTTATTGCTTTATTAATTAGTAAAGACCGTAAGAACGCCCGTATTAAGCAAGTAGGGATTTTATTAGTAATTATGTTTGTCTTAGCCTTCATCGGTTTAAGAACAAGCTTTGGGATTGCCATTTTGGAGGGTGTATCAGGATTATTCAACTGGTTAATCTTACAAGCAAATGGTGGTACTGAATTTGTCTTTGGGGAAGGCGCTACAAGCTACGGGATTTTCTTCCTAAATGTTTTAATGCCAATTGTTTTTATTTCTGGATTAATTGGTATCCTTCAATACATTAACGTTTTACCTTTTATCGCTAAATATATCGGTAAAATCCTTAATAAAATTACTGGTATGGGAGAAAATGAATCATACATTGCTATCATCATGGCTATGCTTGGTCAATCGAATGGTTTAATTACACTTAAACGTTATATTGATAAATTTTCACCTGAACAAATTTTTACATTTGTGTTAATGGGGCTATCTTGTGTATCTGCTACAACGATTGCTTCTTATATGCAAATGGTTGACGGTAAGTTTGTAGTGGTTGCTATTCTATTGAATGTTTTCGCTGCGTTTATTATTGTTTCCCTGATGACACCCTATAATCCACAAACATATCAAGTAGATTTCAACCCTATTGAAGAGGCTAAAGAAAACGAAGGTATTGATGATGAGAACTTCTTCTCTGTGTTAAGTGACTATATTTCTAGTGGTTTCCAAATTGCCCTAGCAATTGCTGGTTCTCTGATTGGTTTTACAGCTTTAATTACATTCCTTAACTCATTAGCTACCTTGGTATTTGGTATTGATTTCTTTACTATTTTAGGCTATGTTTTTTCTCCACTTGCATACATTATGGGGGTTCCAAGCGCGGACATCGTAAGTGCTGGCTCAATCATGGCTTCTAAATTATTAACCAATGAATTTGTGGCCTTAGGAGAGGTTCAAGCGGTTGCAGGACAAGTTAGTGATAAAACAATGGCAATGATGTCAACTTATGTTATCTCATTTTCAAATATCGCAACTGTCGGCATGATTATTGCTTCTATAAAAATTATGTCAGCTAAACAAGCAAAAGTTGTCGCAAACAATACGTGGCGTTTAATCATTGCTTCGGTATTGGTATCTATGATTTCATCAACAATTGTTGGCTTCTTCTTCTAATTTAGAAACCCAACTCAATAGTAAATTTAAATAAACTTGTCTAAGGCATTGTCTTTCTTCTATCAATTTGAAAGACAATGTCTTATACTTTAAATAGGATATGATATTGAAATATCTAACTTTATAGGGGGTTTAAATATGAAACTAATCTTAGATTTTGATACTGGTATTGATGATGCAATGGCTATTGCACTTGCCCTGGGTGAAGAAGACGCAGAAGTAATCGGTATTACATCTGTATTTGGAAATGCTGAGGTAGAAAAATGTGTGCACAATGCCTCAGCAGTATTAAAATTATTAGACCGCGAAGACATCCCCGTTTTCCGTGGGGCTTCCCACAAAATTGGGGCAAATGAAGATTATATCCAAGAAAAAGCATCTGGTATCTTCCATGGCTTAAATGGTCTAGGAAATGTCGAATTACCTGCTGGTAACAATATTTCTGACCAAGACGCTATTGACTTCATTATTGAGTCTGCCAACAAATACGGTGAAGAATTAGTCTTAGTGACAACAGGTCCTTTAACGAATGCAGCCTTAGCCATTCAAAAAGACCTACCTGCTATGCAAAAAATCAAAGGGATTGTTTCTATGGGTGGTGCTTTAACAGTTCCTGGTAACGTAAGCCCATTTGCTGAAGCTAACTTCTGGAAGGACTCAGAAGCGAATAATATCGTCTTTGATTCTGGTTTACCAATTAAAGTCATTGGTTTAGATGTGACTTTACGTACCCTAATCACAGATACTGATATCGCCCCTTGGTTAGAAATGTCTGAAGCGGCCAAAGTATTCCACGAGATTGTGACTTATTACTTTAAGGCTTACGCAAATTCATACGAAGACCTAACAGGTTGTGCCCTACACGATCCACTAGCAGTTTCTGTTGCCCTTAAGAGTGACTGGGTAACGGGTGAAACATTCCGCATCAAGAGTTTATATGGCGAACAAGAAGGTCGTCTAGTCCAAGATCAAGTTGCCTTAAACCGCAAGGAAGAACCGAATGTATTTGTTGCTTTAGGCGTTGACGCTGAAGGCTATAACAAACATTTCCTAGACACAATCGTAAAAGCATTTTAATAGTTATTTCAATACTAAAAACCGAGCTAGGCTCGGTTTTTTTGTGGTCATTATATAATTCTTTTGCTTAAGAAAAAGCCAAGGAGTCACCCCCTTGGCTTTACATTTGGGTCTCCGACTTTTGGTGTGGATGAGAAATCATTCAAACCTATTTTGTATAAAAACACAAAAAGACATATGAATATTTCCTATGCTAAAATTTAAGCGTCTAAACCAAAATTAGAAAGGAAATTCATATGTCTCAGAACGATAATATCAGACTTTTACTAAAACATTAAAGATACTAACATCACATTTAACGAAGAAAATTGGATTCAAGAGCGTAATATTAAAGGAATAAATGTAAAATTTTTTACTGGCACGTTAACCTACAAGCCCAAGGCTTGCCCTAAATGTGGGTGTGTAAATGACCATTCTATCGTTAAAGATGGGTTTATGACGTCCAGGATCACGTGGTTACGCCAATCCAATACACCAACCTATCTAGAGCTTAAGAAGCAACGCTTCTGGTGTCATGAATGCGATGAGCGCTTCATTGCTCATACCAGTGAGGTTGCACGTAATTGTCATATCGCTAAACAAGTGAAGCAATCTGTTTTAGTTGAGGCTGTAGATACGATTTCAAACAAGGATCTCGCTCGTAGGCACTGTATCTCAGATAATACTAGTAGACGAATTATTAATCGCTTTATGGATGACTATTTTCGTCGCAATCGCACAAAACTAGCGAAAAACATGTGCTTCGATGAGATCAAATCTACAAAACAAGCTGACAATCAAATGAGTTTTATTTTTAGTAATGAGGATACTCATGAAGTTCTTGGTATACTGCCCACTCGACAACTATACAAATTAAGAGAATACTTCCGCCAATTTAGTTTAAAAGTGCGCTCTGCTGTTGAAACCATTGTTGTTGGTATGAATGCGCCTTATATGACTTTGGTTAGAGAAATGTTTCCAAACGCCAAAGTAATTATTGATCGTTTTCATATCATTCAATTGATTTCACGTTCTTTAAACAAAACGAGAGTTCAAGTAATGAATACTTTCAATACAAATAGAAATAATGGTGAAGATAAAAAAGAGTATCGCAAGCTGAAAAGTTTTTGGAAGCTTATCCTAAAGGATTTCAACGAAGTTGATTTTATAAATTATAGAAAACAACGTTTATTTAAAGGGAAAATGGTTTGTGATATGGATATTCTTGATCATCTACTTTCTTTAGATGAAGATTTAACGGAAAATTACTGGGTATGTCAAGCTTTACTAGAGGCTTCTAAAGAAAATAATATCGAAATGTTTCATGAGACTATTACTGCAGAACGTCACCAAAATATCAGTAAATATATGCAAACCTCACTGAACACATTATTGAAGAATATAGCGTTTATCGCAAACACCTTCCATTACAAGACTAGATCAAACGCTAGTCTAGAAGGAAAAAATAATCGTATCAAAGTCATAAAACGTGTATCCTATGGATATCGTAATTTTTTCAATTTCAGAAATAGGGTGATGATTAGTTTCATTTTAAAACCGGGCAAGCCCGCTTCCCTTAATTAAATAAACATGATACATCCCGCTCGCTATGTTCAAAGAAAAAAAACTGCAAGTGTACGTCCTTAGCCGTGAAAAAGCATGATATCGAGACCTTGGCTCGATATCAAGGCAGAGAGACCTTGGCTCTCGCCGGTGCCACGGCTCTTAAGGAACGTACACAGCAGTTCAAAGGACAAAAAAGATAGTTCTTCTTTTATCAAATCTCATTTAAAATAAAATAAAAAAGAAACTCAAATCCATATAAAATGAATTTAAGTTTCTTGCTTAAATTAAGCTATCCACATTAAATGTCGAAGAGCCCTTAAATTAAGCTATCCACATTAAATGTCGAAGAGCCTTACATTTTGAAAACTATTATAAAGCTTACGCTTCTTCAATAGTATCAGTGATTAATGCCATTGCTTTTTTCAATGCAATATCATTTTTCAACATATCTTCTGTTACAACGTTTTTAACTTCTTCAACAGTCATGCCGTAAGTTTCAGCTAATGTAGCGATTTCTTTTTCTACATCTTCAACTTCAGCAGTGATGTTTTCATCTTCAACGATTTGCTCAAGAATCAAGTTAGTTTTCACGCGAGTGTCAGCATCTTGTTCGAATTGAGTGTGTAAGTCTGCCTCAGTTGTACCTGTTAATTGGAAGTACATTTCTTTAGAGATACCTGAACGTTGCATTTCGTTTAAGTAGTGGTCCATTTGACGGTGAACTTCTTCATGTACCATTTCGTGTGGTAAGTCAGTAATTTCAGCATTTTCTACTGCTAAACGTAAAGCTTCTTCTTCGCGAGCTTCTTTAGCTGCAGCTTCTTTTTGATCCGTTAATTCTTTACGGTATTTTTCTTTTAATTCGTCTAAAGTTTCAACTTCTTCGTCAACGTCTTTAGCAAATTCGTCATCTAATTCTGGTACTTCTTTAGTTTTCACTTCGTGTACTTTAACTTTGAATGTAGCATCTTTACCAGCTAATTCATCTGCATGGTAATCTTCAGGGAAAGTAAGGTTAACTTCTACTTCGTCGCCTTCTTTAACACCAACTAATTGGTCTTCAAAACCAGGGATGAATGAATCAGAACCTAATTCTAATGAATGGTTTTCACCTTTACCACCTGCGAATGCTTCACCATCTTGGAAGCCTTCGTAGTCAATAACAACAGTGTCACCAGTTTCAGCAGCGCCTTCTTTTAAAGCTAATTCGCTTAAGTTAGCTTGTGCTGCAGATAAACGGTCGTTGATTTCTTCTTCAGTTACTTCAACTTCTTGTTTAGCAACAGTTAGGTTTTTGTATTGACCCAATTTAACTTCTGGTTTAGTCGCAACATATGCAATTAATTCCCAGTCAGCATTTGGCTCAGCAGATTTAATATCGAAGCGAGGTTGTGTAACAACTTCTAAACCTGATTCTTCAACAGCTTTTGTATAAGCTTCTGGTAAAACGATATTTACAGCATCTTCAATTAAAGATTGCTCACCAAACATTTTTACAAACATTTGATAGTTTACTTTCCCTTTACGGAAACCTGGGATAGATACATCCTTTTTAATACGGTTAAAAGCTTGTTTCTTAGCTTTCGCTGCATCTTCTTTTGCTACGGTAAAATGTAAAATACCTTCGTTTGTTGATGTTTGTTCATAATTTACTGACATTTAAATTCCCCTAACTCTAGTTATATTTACTAATCGATTACGCTTTTATGCATAATCTTAACATCATAAAATACTACACTAAAACTGGCGAATTGTCTAGTTAATGAGCCAAAATGCCATTAATGTTATACTATAAGAGAGGATAATTCTTGTTTTTATATTAAAATCCGTGTTAAAACTATGGTATAAGTTCAAAATAGGATAAAATAGACTCAATATGGTGTCAATTTTTTGAGCCATATTCTGAAGGAGGTCATCATGAGGTATCCAAACGGTAAAGTCTACCAATCTAAGACGAATCGTTCACTATCCGCTTCTTCTAGAGGGAAATCAAACTTTGCCAAGCGCGGTATGAAACTGGAGGAAATGATTAATCAAACCAACCAGTGGTATTTATTGCGTGACAAAGCTATTATTCACAAAAAGCCGACACCAATCCAAGTTGTTTCAGTCGACTATCCAAAAAGAAGTCGCGCTGTGATAACTGAAGCCTACTATCGTACAGCTTCCACAACAGATTATAATGGTATCTATAATGGACACTATCTAGATTTTGAGGCTAAACAAACCAACCTTAAAACTAAGTTCCCGCTTCATAATATTCATCAACATCAAATAGATCATATGACAAATTGTGCTAATCATGGTGGGATTTGTTTTATCCTTTTTCTATTTAAGGAACGTGATGAAGCCTATGTATACCCTATAAGGGCGCTACTGGAAGACTGGACTGCCTTTTTAGCCAATGACATTACTGCGATCCCTTTAAAGAGAATTCAATCTAAAGGTGTCCAAGCAAACATGGGGTATCAGCCCCGAATTGACTATTTAGCAGCTGTGGATGAAATGATTGCAGCCAATTATCAAAATTAAATAAACATACTAGGAGTGATATGCATGAGTCAAGATCAAAACTCAAGACGACGAAGCCAAAATAATCGCAAGTCGTCTAAAAAAATTCAAGGTAAGCGAGGTAAGTCTAACCGCTCTGGCATGGCCCTTTGGAAAAAGATCTTACTTGGTATTGTTGGCGTCGGTGTAGTAGTTGGGGTAGCCCTTTCAATCGTTGCCTATTCCTGGATTTCTGATAGTCCTACACTCACCGAAGAAGATTTGTACGGTACCATCGCATCTAGTATATATGACAATGAAGGTAACATTGTCTATGAAACTAGTCAAAACGATCGAATAATCGTTGACGAAAGTGATATTTCACAAACAACCTTTGACGCCGTCACCTCGATTGAGGACCGACGCTTTATGGAGCATAACGGGTTTGACCCGATTCGTATTGCTGGGTCTTTCTTAGCCAACCTAAAAGCTGGTGGCATTACTCAAGGTGGTTCAACGCTAACCCAACAATTAGTGAAGCTTACCTCTTTTTCAACTAAGGAGGAAGACCAAACTTATAAACGTAAAGTCCAAGAGATTTGGCTAGCGATTCAATTAGAACAAGACTACACAAAACAAGAAATCTTTGAGTTTTATATTAATAAGGTCTACATGGCCAACGGTGTTTACGGTATGGGGACTGCTGCTGAAGTTTACTATGGTAAATCCTTAAGTGAGCTGTCAATAGCCCAAACTGCCCTATTAGCTGGTATGCCGCAAGCACCTAACGCTTACGATCCATATTCAGATCCTGACGCTGCTGAAGAAAGAAGAAACTTAGTACTTGCAGAGATGTTGGAAAATGAAAAAATCACGCAAGAGGAATACGACGAGGCAGTAGCCACACCAATTGAAGATGGTTTACAAGATATTGACACTGAGTCTACTGAACAATCTGAGACTGCGATTATGTTAGACTCTTATATTCAAGTGGTTGCTGATGAAGTGGAAGAAGCAGGGTATGATATGTATTCAGATGGATTACAAATCTATACGCATTTAGATATGGATGCCATGACCGAAATCTACAATACAATCGAGGATGAAGATGGTTATTACTTCACAAATGACAACATGCAAGCTGCAGCGTCATTAGTGGATACAAAAACGGGTAATATCCTAGCCCTATACGGCGGACGCAACCAAGAAGGACAATTGTCTTATAACCGGGCAACGCAGTTAGAACGAAGTGTTGGTTCTTCTATTAAACCATTTGCGGACTATGCAACTGCTATAGAATATCTAAACTACTCTACCGAATCTTCTATTAAAGATGAAGAGTATACTTATTCAGATGGGACAGAGATTAATAACTGGGATAACTTGTATCAAGGAACTATTACACTTCGGCAAGCTTTAATCGGTTCTCGTAATATTCCAGCCTTAAAACTGTTGCAAGAAGTAGGTACTGAACAAGTAGATGAATTCCTACAAGGTATGGGGATTGTGTTAAACGATGGGGATGGTGTTCTTGAATCAAACGCTATTGGTGGTGAAATCACCCCGTTACAACTAAGTGCAGCTTTTGCGACACTGGGGAATTACGGTGAATACAACCAACCACGTGCGGTTGATTACTTTACAACTTTCGATGGTGAAGAAGTCACGATTGATTCAACAAGCACCCAAGCCATGGAAGATTCAACTGCTTATATGGTAACGGACATGTTGAAAGATAACTTTACGGATACTTCATATGGTTTATCTACTAATTACCATGCTCCTGGATTAGCGGAAGCTGGTAAGTCAGGTACGACAAACTATACCAAAGAAGAGGCTGCTAAACTCGGCGTTGATTCAAGTGCGGTACCCGATACTTGGATGTCAGGTTATACGACTGATTACGCCCTATCCATTTGGACTGGTTATGATAACCCATTCTCTACCGATGAAGTTGGCTATATTGATGGGTCAGATAGACACATTGTAAGTTACCTATACCAAGCAATTATGGGATACTTATCCACTACTTCAGAAAATGCGGATTGGGTACAGCCTGATTCAGTACATGAAGTGAAATTAGTCAAAGATGCAATACCAGATGAATTCCCTACAAACGCGACACCATCATCACAAATCTTAACTGGTTTGGCTAACGATGACTTGTATTCAGATTACCAAGCATGGTTAGCATCTGGAAATGCGATTGTACAATCATCTTCATCATCTTCTAGCCGTGCATCATCAAGCAGCTCAAGTTCTATTTCTAGTTCAATTTCTTCATCGTCAAGCTCAAGTTCTTCATCAGCTGCAGAATCGAGCGAAGAATCAATCTCCTCTGAAAGTGAGTCTTCTGAGTCTAGTGTGAGTGAAAGTTCTGAAGCTGAAATACCTTCGAGTGAAGTGGAATCTTCAAGTGTTTCATCACCTACTACTGAACCAAGTGCTTCATCATCTTCTAGACCAGCAGACACTGGCGACGACGGGGATGTTGAGGACGAGGAAGCAGACGAAGCTGCTTAGGACCGGAATTACCAACTGAGTCTATGATATAACAATATTTTAAAAGGCCTGTGACGTTTTGTCGCAGGCCTTTTCTATTCCATAAATTATATATCCCTATTAATTGTGCTTTAACATAGAAGACACTATAATAGACTTAATCGAAAAAAAAGAGGGGAAATTATGTTTGCATTAGACTACTATAACACTGTAACTATTCCATCCGCTTCACCTGACCGCCCTTATATCCCTGTTTACGCTTGGCAAAACGCCGATCATCCAAAAGCCATTATCCATATTGTCCATGGGATGTCAGAATTTGGTGGTCGCTATAAAAAAGTAGCTGAGTCATTTGTGGACCAAAACTTTTTAGTCATCGCCCATGACCATATTGGCCATGGAGGACAAGCTAAAGAACACAACCGTTTAGGCTATTTTGGCACAACGGATGCTGCTAAAGTCATGGTTGAAGATTTACATCGAGTTGTTCAAGCAACCAAGAAACATTATCCCGACTTACCCTATTACGTGTTAGGTCATTCAATGGGGGCATATATAACCCGTTTATATCTTGGTCAATATAGTGAGGAAGTAGACGGCGTATTATTGAGTGGGACGAACACCCATAGCCCTATTTTCGCGACAGGTGCAGCCTTAGCACCTATTTTAAATACCTTGCATCCAGATGCCTACAATTACTATATCCATCAAAAACTATTCGGTACGGGCCTAACTGATGACCCTGCTGTTGCCAATGCTTTTCCAGAATATTGGTATCCGCCTAAAAATGGTGAAGATAGGGATTGGCCGCTAGTTGGCTTTGTTTTCACCAATAACGGTTTTGCAGAGTTGGTAAAAATTGCCCATAAGGCAACTTTACCCAGCTGGACCCGAAACATCCGGAAGGACTTACCAATTGCCATTATTGCTGGTCGTAACGATCCACTAATTAATGGTGGTAAAGAAACCCACAAACTGGCTAAAGAATTCACCCGTTCTGGTTTTGATGATGTCACAATTATGATGTTTGAAAATCGCGGTCATGAATGTTTAATGTACGGCAATACTAGACCCGTTTACCAAATAATCAATAATTGGTTTAAGAAACAACTAAAAACCATTCATGATTAAGTATATACAAAAAAACATGCAAAAATCGCGCCTGTCATTTTCGACAGGCGCGATTTTCATGTAGCCAATATTTTATTTTAGGTCCATTTTTCGTAGTCTTCGTCTGACATGGCTTCAACTTGCCCTAGTAAGTAACCATTACCTACTTGTGAGAAGAAGTCATGGTTTGAAGTACCGGTAGAAATACCGTTCATAACGATAGGGTCTACATCATCCGCTGTATCCGGGAACAATGGATCAAATCCTAAGTTTTGTAATGCTTTATTGGCATTGTAACGTAGAAAGATTTTCACATCTTCAGTCCAGCCTAAGTCATCATAGATGTACTCGCTGTATTTCGCTTCGTTTTCATATAATTCAAACAATAAGCTGAAGGCCCAGTTTTGCATGTCTTCTTGCTCTTCTTTCGATAATTGATTGAAAGCAATTTGGAATTTATAACCAATGTAAGTACCGTGGACACTTTCGTCACGTAAAATCAATTTAATAATTTCAGCGACGTTTGGCAATTTACCGTTTCCTAAGTACCATAGTGGTGCATAGAATCCTGAGTAGAATAAAAATGATTCTAGGAATACCGAAGCCACTTTTCTTTGTAAATCAGTACCGTTTTGGTAAATACCGTTAATACGGTTCGCTTTGTATTGGATAAATTCATTTTCCCGTGTCCAGGCAAAAATTTTATCAATTTCTTTAGGTGTGTTTAAAGTTGAGAAAATAGATGAATACGATTTAGCATGTACACTTTCCATGAATTGGATGTTATTGTAAACCGCTTCTTCATGTTGGGTACGGATAGATGCTTTAAGTGATTCCATACCATCTTCAGATTGCAAAGTATCTAGTAGTGTTAAACCACCAAATACTTTTCCAATCATGTCTTGTTCTCTAGCTGATAATGTACGCCATGTATCTAAATCATTTGATAATGGGATACGTGTATCTAACCAAAATTGTTCTGTTAACTTTTCCCAAGTCAACTTGTCAATCATATCCTCAATATCATTCCAGTTAATAGCAATATAAGGATTTTCATTAAAATTCGTCATGTGTGTTCCTTCCTTATTCCAAGTGCAATCGATTAAACAGTACAGCTTTCACAGTAATTTGCGCCAACTTCTTCGTTATTGTCTGTGAATGTACGTACGTAGTAAATGGATTTGATGCCACGTTTCCATGCGTAACGACGCAAGATGTTTAAATCACGTGTCGTCATTTTGCTTGTACGCCCTTCTTTCCAAGGGTATAAACCTGCAGGAATATCTGAACGCATGAATAAGGTTAAACTCATACCTTGATCAATATGCTGTTGAGCAGCTGCATAAATATCGATAATACGACGGTTGTCGATATCGTAGGCAGATTGGTAATAAGGTAGCGTCTTATTGCTTAAGAATGGTGCTGGATAGTAAGTCTTACCAGTTTTCTTTTCTTGACGTTCTTCAATCAATTGGATGATTGGATGTAAACTTGAGCTTGTTTCATTTACGTAAGAAATTGAACCAGTAGGCGCAACTGCTAAACGGTTTTGGTGGTATAAACCATGCTCTTGAACGGCAGCGCGTAAGGCTTTCCAGTCTTCTTGAGTTGGGATGTGAATACCTTCAAATTGCGCTGCAACTCTTTCAAATTCAAACGTTGTTTCTTCATTGATGTATTTGTCAAAATATTCACCTGTCGCATAAGTTGAGTTTTCGAAGTTTTCGAAAGTGACACCACGTTCTTTAGCGATTCTATTAGATGCTACTAAAGTATAGTAGTTTAATAGTAAGAAGTATTTGTCTGTAAATTCAATCGATTCTGGTGAACCATAGTGCATTTCATTTAAGGCAAAATAAGTATGTAGTCCCATTGCTCCTAAACCGATAGTATGCGCTAAATCATTACCTTTTTTAATTGAAGGTACTACGTCAATAGCTGATGCATCTGTTACATATGTTAAACCGCGAACCATTGTATCAACTGATTTACCAAAGTCTGGTGAATGCATTAAGTTATTGATATTTGTTGAACCCAAGTTACATGAAATATCTGTACCTAATTCTTCAAATGTCTGGTCGTTGTTGATAATTGAAGGACGTTGTACTTGTAAAATTTCTGAACACAAGTTACTCATGACAATTGTCCCATCAATTGGGTTTTGGTCATTTACAGTATCGATATTGATGATGTAAGGATAACCAGATTCTTGTTGTAATTTAGAGATATCGTCTTCTAAATCACGCGCACGGATCTTTGATTTCTTGATTTCTGGGTTGTTTACCAAGTTATCATACTCTTCTGTAATGTTGACATAGGCATAAGGTTTACCATAAATACGTTCAACATCATAAGGACTGAATAAGTACATCATTTCGTCTTTTTCTGCTAATTCATAGAATTTATCGGGTACAACTAGACCTAGTGATAAAGTCTTCACACGGATTTTTTCATCAGCGTTTTCTTTTTTCGCAGATAAGAATGATACAACATCTGGATGGAAGACGCTAAGGTAAACTGCACCTGCACCGTTACGTTGCCCCAATTGGTTAGAGTAAGAGAATGAATCTTCTAGTAATTTCATGACTGGAATGATACCTGAAGAAGCATTCTCAATTTTCTTAATTGGGTCGCCGGCTGCACGAATGTTTGTTAGGTTAACCCCAACCCCACCACCTAAACGAGATAGTTGAAGTGCTGAGTTGATTGTACGACCAATTGAGTTCATGTCATCTGTTGCTTGGATTAAGAAACAAGAAACCAATTCTCCACGACGTTTACGACCCGCATTTAGGAAGGTAGGTGTCGCTGGTTGGTATCGTTGGTTGATCATTTCATCACGTAAATCGCTCGCTACTTGCTCGTCACCATTTGCTAAATACAGAGCAGTAAACACGATACGGTCTTCGTAACGCTCTAAATAACGTTTACCATCGTTTGTTTTTAGTGCGTATTGTGTATAGAATTTGTAGGCGCTCATGAATGATTTGAAACGGAATTTGAAGTCATACGTTTCCTGCATTAAACGTTTCACAAATTCACGGTCGTATAAATTCAAGAAGCCTTCTTCTAAGTAGTCATGTTCAACTAAGTAGTCGATTTTTTCATCTAAAGTATAGAAGAATACGGTATTTGGGTTAACGTGCTCTAAAAAGTAGGCCCGTACCGCTTCTTTATCCTTCTCAATTTGAATTTTTCCGTCTAGTGGACGGTTAACTTCGTTATTCAGCTTGAAATATGTAATTTCTTTTTCTTGTACTACTGCTTTAGGTTGGTCCAATTTCATTCACCTTTTCTTTCATAATTGTAACGTCGTTTACATTTCCCTGGAATTCAAAAGTTAACAGCAAAGGTACATTATACGCTTCTGCTAGATCTTTTGCAGTAAAACAATAAAGTTCATTGAAATTTAGATTCCCTGAACCACAAACGCCTTTTAAATACGTTAGATTTTGGCCAGTTTCAATAAAATCATTTAGTATTTCGGTTACTTCAATATCATAAGTTGGAGCAATCACGATATAGGGTTCGTTAATTTCTTGAAAAGCATTATCCATTGTAATTCTCAGGCTATCCATTTCAAGTTTATTTACAAACTTGTGTGTCTGTCCGGTAAGAGACATGTACACAATTTTCACATCACATTCCTCCTGTTCAAAAAAACGACACCACTACATGTAGTGGTGTATTTATGTTACACATAACTATATATTGTTCATTCTGTAATTTCAACTATTTAAGACCGGTATTGTTTCAGGAAAAAATATATCAATCCAGATAGCCAGACGTTATTATAAAATACAATCATCAGTCTAAGCCAACAATTAAGGCAATTCATCTGAAGCATAAATAATTATTCGGGCCTTTTTTGCCCACAAATAAATCTTTTGCTTGAAAATTTTATTTTAAATTATGAGATGATTTATACAAAAAATGTTTTAAGTCTATTTTTTGCAAATCTATTATTATAAATTAACTACAGAAAATCCATTTCACTTGCGTTTAACCATCTACAAATGTAAACTTAAATTGATTCAACCATCTGATATCTACTACTGAAAGGAGTCAGCGATGACAAGCAATATTATCCAAGAAAAAAGACAAGATTTCCAAGATGTTTCCGCTGCTGAGTGGGAAGTCATGCGGGTCGTATGGGCGCAAAAAGAAACGAATTCCCGCACCATTATCGCTTCGTTAGAGGACAAAAAAGATTGGAAAGCCGCAACGATTAAGACCTTAATTGGTCGCCTAACTAAAAAGAACTGGCTAGAAACGACTAAAAACGGTAAATCATTTATTTACCGTCCGGCAATCGATGAAGACACTGCCTTAGAAAACCAAGCACAGACCCTATTAAATGGTTGGTGCAATACCGATGCTGACAAGGTAATTTCTGCACTTATTCAAGCCTCTGTATTAGACGATAAGATGAAGAATAATATCCTCAATGCCCTAGACCAAGCCACTTACGTTGACCATGTTACTTGTAATTGTGCGCCCGGTCAATGTATCCACCATCCAGAAACCCATTAACCATCTATTCTGACACTTGCCAATCAATTGGTGTCCGTCCTGATTTTTCAAGCAATTCATTTGCCTTGGAAAATGGCTTAGTCCCGAAAAAGCCACGTGTGGCGGATAAGGGACTCGGGTGCGCTGAACTTAGAATGTAATGTTTATTTTCATCTATTAAGGTAGCTTTGGCCTTTGCTGAATTGCCCCATAAAATAAAGACAATGGGTTCACGCGCTTGATTTAAGGCACTGATAGCCGCATCGGTTAAAACTTCCCAACCTTTACCTTTATGGGCATTAGCACTTGAATCTGGCACTGTTAAGACCGCGTTCAATAATAGGACACCTTGATCAGCCCACTGTCTTAAATCACCATGACTAGCAGGTTGGATATCTAGATCTGACCGCAGTTCTTTATAGATATTTCGTAATGAAGGTGGAATCTTCACACCTTTGTTGACTGAAAAACTCAATCCGTGCGCTTGACCTGGTTGATGGTAGGGATCTTGTCCTAAGATGACTACTTTCACTTGGTCAAATGGCGTATGCTCAAAAGCTGCATAGATATGATTTTGGTCTGGGTAAACCGGGCCTTTTTTATATGCTTGTATGATAAAATCTTCGAATTGTTTAAAATTCTCAGACTCTAATACTGGCGCTAATTCTTTGGCCCAGTCACTTGGCATCTTCCCTAATCGTGTCATGCTTTTCGCTCCTCTCTACTTTATAGTCCATCTTTTATTATAACATGGATGAGGTCTTTTGTAATTCACTGCCTAGTCAAACCCCTGATTAGATTGGACTGATATCTGTTTTTACATTCATCATTTGACTAGTGAATTTAAATTGACCGTGGTAAACTGAATTTAACTTAATTTAGATAGGAGCTTACAAATGATTGAATTGATTGTTTCAGATATGGATGGCACCTTATTGGACGAGCATATGGATATTCCACAAGCAAATATTGATGCGATTATGCATACGTATAATAAAGGGATTCCATTTGTTGTATGTACTGGCCGTAATTTTACCGAAGCTAAAGTTAAATTGGATGAAGCGGGTATCCGTTGTCCGATTATCGGCTTGAACGGCTCAATCCTTTTTGACAGAAATGGAAAAGTAGAATACGAAGTGGATATCGATGACCAAACTGCCCTTGATATCCTGAATAAAGGCTATGAGGCGGGCTTTTATATGGAGGCCATGACCAGTAAAAATGTCTACTCATCTTCGTTAGAGCAACGTATTCTTGCAATTACGGAACTGATTCACGAGATGAATCCGGAAATGTCATTAGAAGAAGCGAGAACGCGTGCAACCCAATCGAACGAGGTAACAACTATCGATTATCGTGATGATTTAAGAACTTTGATCACTGATGAAGGTCAAGCCATTATAAAGATTACTTTCGTGGATGCTGATCCAGAAAACACCATTAAACCAATGGCTACAGAAATCGGGGAACAATACCCTGATACCCATATCACCTCATCATTTAAGTACAATATTGAAATCAACCATGCTGATGGGACTAAGGGTAAGGCTGTTGAAAAATACTGTCAAGACCATGGTTACAACATTGATAATGTCGTGGCAGTTGGGGATAATTTCAATGACGTGTCTATGTTAAAAGCTGCTGGCTATTCGTTCGCAATGGCCAATGCGGAACCGGAAGTAAAAACATACGCTAAATATGAAACAACTAGCAATTACGACGGTGGCGTGGCGAATGCCATTTACCAGTCACTGAAAATGGCTGAGCACAACTAAAATATAGCGGCTATAAAATCACTATATAGTCACTACTCACCCAACCGCTAGACTTTATAGGAAGTAGCTTATGAAAGTGACTTTGATCAAAACCCCCTGCTTGATCGGCCTGGTCACCCAGTCGAAAAGGCTATTTTATACTTAGTAAATGGCATCAGATGCCACTTACTAAGTAATCTCACAAGTATATGAAGCAACCGGTGGTAAACCAGTTCATTTATCGTTCAAAAGAGGTGCTACAACAGTCGTTTATACTCAACGCGAGGAACCAAAAACCGACCAATACTGTCAGGGAATTGGATGATTGTGGCAAATGTCGGAAGAGTTTGACGTTCGTAGCCCGATATTATGGCTATCGTTAAATAGCAAGTATGGGGCTTGTGGCTTTTAGGTCACGGGCCTCTTTTTTCTAGAAATCCCCATAAATTTTCAGGCAAAAATAGTCTTTTACTTATCGGGAAATATTATTTCGGATTTTCCTAAATTGCGTTATACTAAGCTTAAGATAAATTTCATATTAGTTGTTACTGAAGCACATGAGAAACGAAAGGACACAATAATTATGAAAGAACGAATTGGTTTAATTGATATAGGTTCAAACTCTATTCGCCTTGTTGTCTTTCAAGTCGAAGATAATTTAGCCATGCGAGAAATTCAAAACATCAAAATTCCTGCACGGATTTTCCAATATATTAATGATGATCACGAAATGTCACAGGATGGTATTGATATCCTAGCCCGGATTATTGGCGCCTTTGCCAAAGAAGCGGCTATATTAAAAGCTGACCGCATCTTGCCAAAAGCAACTGCAGCCATCCGACAATCAAAAAATAAAGATGACATCGTCAATCAAGTGAAGAAAAAAACTGGTGTCACCATTGAAATAGTACCAGAAGAAATGGAAGCTTACTACGGATTCTCTGCAGTCGTTCACTCTATGAGTGATTCTGACGGTGTATCCATCGATATCGGTGGTGGCTCAACAGAGATTACTGTTTTCAAAAACAAAGAATTGGTTGAAGCCTTCTCTTTCCCATTTGGGGCCGTATCATTACAAGAGAAATTCTTTAACGGGAAAGACTTCAATGATGCTAAAAGCATCAAGGAAACACGTAAATTTGTCCGCCAAGCCTTTTCTGAACAACCCTTCTTTGAAAACTTAAACTTACCGATTTTTGCCATTGGTGGTTCTGCGCGTAACGTTGCCCGTGTCCACCAAATGCAGTCAAATTACGGTATGGCTGGTTTACATGGATATACAATGAAACCTAAGCAAATTGACCAAGTCTTTGATACTTTTGTCGGCTTGTCAATGAAAGAGATGCTCAAGCTAGAAGGTTTGTCATCTAACCGAGCAGATATTATCGTGCCAGCGACAATCGTTTTCCAAGAACTAATTCAAACCGTTGATTCACCAGTATTTAAGTTCTCACAAGAAGGATTGCGTGAGGGGATTGTGTATGAATATTTAGAGGAAAAATACCGTTCTGCCTTCGACATCCATCGAGTGGCCCAACAAACAGTTGAACGATTATCTAGTATTTACCAATTTTCAATGCCTGATTCAGCGCAACGAATGGTGATTGCTCGCCAGTTATACACGGCCTTAAGTGAGGATGGCTATTTGAAATTGAATGACCATGAATTAGAGTTATTGAATTATGGGGCATATTTGTACAATCTTGGGGAAATGATTGAACCAGGAAATGCATCGCAACATACCTTCTATTTACTTTCTAACTCTAACTTAAATGGATTCTCGCACCCTGAAAGATTAGCCCTTTCTATTTTAGCTTCATATAAAAATAAAACTTTATTTGGCCAATATTTAACAACCTATGGAGAAATGCTAGACGATAAACCAGTGGAAACCCTTCAACACATTGGAGGACTGATCAAGTTTGCTGAATGTCTAAATGATTCTCATAACAATATTGTGAAAAGTATGGATACTGTGATGAAAGGTAATAGCCTGATTCTACGTGTCTTCTACCAAGGAGAATTATTATCCGAAGTTTACCGTTCTGAGGACCAAAAGAAACATGTAGAACGTGCAATCGGCAAAGACATTACCCTAGAGTTTATACATGCAAATTCATATCGGGCCATTTTATAACAGTTACTAGTCTCTCCGTAGCTTAATGAAAAGGAGAATACAAAAATGACTGAACAAATCAAATACGATCTTGATAATCCTGATTACTATGAAAACCGAGAAGTCTCTTGGTTAAATTTTAACTACCGTGTATTACAAGAAGCTGCCGATGACAGAAACCCTTTATTAGAGCGATTAAACTTTCTAAGTATTGGGACGTCAAATTTAGATGAATTTATGATGGTTCGTGTAGCTGGCCTACAAGATCAATACCATCTAAATGTCAATGAATTAGATTCTAAGAAACAATGGACTGCTGAACAGCAACTCATCGCCATTGCAGATAAAAACCATGAAAATAACGAATATCAATATGCCCTATACCAAGAATTGAAGAAAGAAGTGGCAAAACACAATATCCACTTTATCCGTTTCAACGAAGCGCCTACGCGTCGCCAAGAGAAAATGAAAACATTCTTCTTCAATGAGATTTACCCAACGCTTACACCACTTGGTATTGATGCTTATCGTCCTTTTCCAAGTTTAAACAACAAATTAATTCATATTTTTGTGAACTTAAGCCGTGAAGGCGAACAGCAGGTAGCTATTGTCCCAATTCCACAGTTGGCGAACCGTTACTTCCATTACGAAGAAAATGGTCACTATTACTTCATTAATCTAGAGGATATTGTGACAAACTTTATTGAAACCTTATTTACTGGTTATACTATCGAATCTAGCTTCTTGTTCCGTGTGACCCGTAATGCCGATCTAGACATTCAAGAAGATGGCGCAGAAGATTTATTAACAGTCATTGAAGACTACTTAGTACAACGACGTAACGGTATGGCCGTTCGTATCGAAATTCAACAAGAAGAAAATTATGATCAAGAATATATCCATGCAGACCTTGAATACCTGCTAGAAGAATTGGGTCTATTAGAACGTGACCTTTACTTTGTAAACGGTCCACTAGACCTAACTGGCCTTGGGGATGCCATCGATGTCTTGGAAAATTACTTCCCTAACTTACGCTATGAACCATTTAAACCGGTTTACCCGAGCGAATTACAAACCACGAATTTATTCAAATTAGCTGAAAAACGTGATATCTTCCTACACCACCCTTATGATTCTTTCAAACCAGTAGTCGAATTTATCCAAGATGCAGCCAATGACCCTCAGACCCTTGCGATTAAGCAAACTTTATACCGGGTATCGGCGAATTCACCAATTATTTCAGCCCTAAAAACAGCTGCTGAACGTGGTAAACAAGTAACCGTTTTAGTGGAATTGAAAGCACGTTTCGATGAAGAAAACAATGTCCAATGGGCAAAAATATTAGAAGAAGCTGGCTGCCATGTAATCTATGGTAAAACCCACCTTAAAACCCACTCTAAAATTGCCATGGTTGTGAAACAAAAGAATGGTCGCGTTCACCGTTACGTCCATCTTGGAACGGGTAACTACAATGATAAGACTGCCCGTTTCTATACTGATATGGGAATTATCACAACTAACGAAGGGATCGCGGAAGATGCAACAGACTTCTTCAACTACCTAAGTGGTTACTCTAACCAACCCGACTACCACTACCTACACGTATCACCTTTTGCGATTCGTGATAACTACATTGAAGATATCGAGGATGAAATTCAAGCCCACAGAGCGAATGGTAATGGTCATATTATTGCCAAAATGAACTCATTAACCTCAAAAGATGTTATCAGAAAACTATACGAAGCTAGCCAAGCTGGGGTAAAAGTAGATCTGATTATCCGTGGTATTTGCTGTCTGGTACCGGGTATTCCTGGCGTATCAGAAAATATCAATGTCATTTCAATTATTGGCCGTTTCTTAGAACATAGCCGTATCTACTGGTTCAACAATAATGGTGATGAGAAATTATTCTTATCATCTGCTGATATGATGACCCGTAACATGATCCGCCGTGTAGAAATCGAGTTCCCTATTTTAGATGAACATATTCATGAAGAAATCATGGAAATCTTGAAAGTATACTTAGAAGATAATACCAAAGCGCGTTACAAATTACCTGACTGTACCTACCAATATGTACAAAATGATTTAGCGCCAGTAGACTCACAAAAAATCTTCATGCAAAAGGCTTTAAACGAAGGCGAACAAGCCAGAACATCTGCCCCGCGCAGTAAAATGACTTGGTTTGAACGTTTGCAAAATAGACTAAATAAAAAATAGTGACGGATTTTAATAATCGGTCGCAATAAAAATAGCACCTTTGGATTAAATGTATTTGATTCAAGGGTGCTAATCATGTACCATGAGTATGGTCAGGCGTTTTACGCCTCGAATCTTATGGAAGAAAGAGGATCAAGATGTTAACTGTAAATAATGTAAGTGTACAATTTGCAAGTCGTAAATTGTATGATGAAGTAAACTTAAAATTCACACCTGAGAACTGCTACGGCATTATCGGAGCCAACGGAGCGGGTAAATCTACCTTCTTAAAAGTATTATCTGGCGAATTAAGCCCAACAACTGGTAACGTATCCATGGGTGATGACGAACGCCTATCAGTTTTAAGTCAAAATCACTTTGGTTTTGAACAATACACAGTTTTAGACACTGTTATCATGGGTAACAAACGTCTTTACACAGTTCGTGAAGAAAAAGATGCCCTATACGCTAAAGCTGACTTCTCTGAAGAAGACGGGATTCGCGCTGGTGAATTAGAAGCTGAATTTGCTGAAATGAACGGTTGGGATGCTGAAAATGAAGCATCACAATTATTACGTGGTTTAGGTATTGGCGAAGGCATGCACTACCAAACAATGAGCGAATTAGCTGAGCAAGAAAAAGTAAAAGTCTTACTTGCACAAGCACTATTCGGTGAACCTGACGTCTTACTACTAGATGAGCCGACAAACGGTTTGGATTCAGACACCATCGAATGGTTAGCTGAATATATCATCAACTTCCCGAACACTGTATTAGTTGTTTCCCATGACCGTTACTTCCTAAACAAGGTATGTACCCACATCTGTGACGTAGACTACGGTAAAATTCAACTTTACGTTGGTAACTACGACTTCTGGAAACAATCTTCAGAATTAGCTGCTAAATTACAAGCTGATGCAAATGCGAAAAAAGAAGAGAAAGTGAAAGAGTTACAAGACTTTATCGCCCGCTTCTCTGCCAACGCATCTAAATCAAAACAAGCGACTTCTCGTAAGAAAACATTGGAGAAAATCGAATTGGATGACATCCGTCCTTCAAGCCGTAAATATCCATTTGTTGGATTCGAGCCAGAACGTGAAATTGGTAATGATGTACTAACAGTAGAAAACCTTTCTAAAACAATTGATGGCGTGAAAGTATTAGATAATGTATCATTCATTATCCGTCCAAAAGATAAAGTCGCTTTTGTATCTCGTAACGATATCTCAACTACTGCTTTAATGGAAATCATCACAGGGAATATGGAACCAGACTCAGGTTCATACAAATGGGGTGTCACTACAAGTCAAACTTACCTGGCACGAGATAACTCAGATGAATTTGAAAACAGCCAACAAAGTATCCTTGATTGGTTACGTCAATTCGCCAATGGTCCAGAGGAAGAAGATAACACATTCTTACGTTCATTCTTAGGTCGTATGTTATTCTCTGGTGACGAAGTAAACAAAAACCTAGATGTATTATCGGGTGGGGAACGTGTTCGTTGTATGTTATCTAAGATGATGTTATCCAAAGCCAATGTATTGGTAATGGATGACCCAACAAATCACTTGGACTTGGAATCTATTTCTAGTCTGAATGAGGGCTTAATCAAATTTAAAGAAGTCGTCTTATTTACTTCTCATGACCGTGAGTTTATCCAAACAATCGCTAACCGTATCATCCATGTAACACCAAATGGTGTGGTTGACCGTATGGATACTACTTACGAAGAATTTTTAGACAATAAAGATGTGCAAGACCGCATCCAAAAATTATACGCTGAATAAATAGTGTTGTTAAAACACAAACTGATAAAAGCAGACCGATTTCGGTCTGCCTTTTATTCACTTTGGCGATAATTTATTCTTTATATTTTTCAATGACTACTAGGCAAAATAAGTTTAAGAAGGAGAACATTTGAATTTTATCTGGAAATACGTTAAAAAATACCCTGGTAAATTGCTGATCACATTCATTGCTACCATTGGAACGGCAGCAGTAATGATCGGCTTACCTACCCTATTAGCGCAAATGATTGATAATGCCATTATTACCCAGAATATCCCTTTATTATGGCGCTATACATGGATAATGATGGGATTAGTGGTACTATCCCTCATTTCACGGACGATCACCGCTTATACCGTTTCTAATATCGTCAATGACATGGTCATGAACATCCGAAACGACGCCTACAAAAAAATGCAAAACCTATCTCACCATGAGTTTCAAGAGTTGGGTGTGGCATCTTTAACGACCCGTATTTCAACCGATGCATTTGTGATTTTACAATTTATGGAGATGACTTTAAAACAAGGTCTAGTATCCCCTATGATGTTAGTTTTCTCGATCATCATGATTTTCTCCATTTCACCGGCATTAGGCATATATGTGATTCCTGTTTCTATTATTATCATCTTATCTGTGATTTTTATTGCCAAATACACTTTGCCGATTTCTGAAAAACAACAGGCAAGTTTAGATAATATCAACCGGATTCTACGGGAAAATATTACTGGTTTACGTGTAATCCGTGCCTTCAATAATGAGCACTTCCAAGAAGGCCGGTTTAAAGACGTTAACCAATCTTACAAGAAACTTTCTGGTAAATTATTCAAAACTATCGCAGTTACACCGGCCTTATTCTCTCTATTATTGAATACCGTGATTATTGCGATCCTTTGGTTTGGGGCTGGCTTGATTGAGACTGGTTCTATGCAAGTCGGTATCATGGTTGCCTTCATCGAATACGTTTTCCACGCATTATTCTCATTATTAATGTTTGCCAACATTTTTATGATGTACCCACGTGCGGCGGTTTCAGCTGGTCGATTACAAGAAGTGATGGATATGCCAATTACAGTTGCTTCACCTGATCCACAAGTGGCTATTACTGAATCTGATGAATTTGGTACCCTAGAATTCCGTGACGTTGACTTCGCGTACCCAGATGCCTCTAAGCCCGTTCTTCGGAACATTTCCTTTAAAACAAATCCCGGTGAAACAGTGGCTTTTATTGGGTCAACTGGATCTGGTAAATCAACTATTGTTAAGCTAATTCCTCGTTTCTACGACGTGAGTAAGGGTCAGATTTTAATTGACGGGATTGACGTTCGAAACTATGAATTAAATGCTTTACGGTCAAAAATTGGGTATACACCACAAAAAGCCCTACTATTTACTGGGGATATCGCGGAAAACTTACGTTACGGTAAATTCAATGCGGATGATATGGATTTTGACCGAGCGACTAACGTTGCTCAGGCTTCTGAATTTATCAACCGTTTAGAAACCAAATACGCGACCCATTTAGATGAAGGTGGGGCCAACCTATCCGGTGGACAAAAACAAAGGTTGTCTATTGCTCGTTCAATTATTGCGGACCGAGAAATTTACATCTTCGATGACTCGTTTTCAGCACTAGACTACAAGACCGATGCTGCTGTTCGCCAAGCCTTAAAAGACGAAACAAAAAATGCAACAACTATCATCGTTGCCCAACGTGTAAGTTCTATTATCCATGCTGACCAGATTATCGTTCTAGATGAAGGTGAAGTGGCAGCGCGCGGTACCCATAAAGAACTACTTAAAACATCTGAACTTTACTATGAAATTGCATCATCTCAATTAAGTGAGGAGGAATTAAATCGTGGCTAATACAGAAATTGAAAAACGAGAAATTCCAACTAAGGAAATCTTAGGCAACCTATGGCAATACATTAAACCCTATAAAGGTCAATTCTTCTTGGCCATGTTTGCCACTGTGTGGATGAATATTGCCGGTGTTTTAGAACCTATCGTACTTGGTTTAGCTATCACTGAGTTAACCAGTAATGTAGTAGATTTGATGAACCAAGTACCTGGTGCAGGTATCAACTATGAATACGTTGGTTACATTGCCCTACTTTACTTTATCCGTGGCTGCTTCTTCTGGTCAGGTCAATACTTAGGTCAGTATTGGCTAACAAACGTGGTACAAAATGCTATTTACGACCTTCGTAACGATGTGGCTAAGAAAGCCAACAACATGCCTGTTTCTTATTTTGACAGCCATCCAACGGGCGATGTCTTATCACGGATGACCAATGATATTGATTCAATTACCAACGCTTTGCAACAGTCCTTTATTCAGTTCGTGAATGCGATTCTTGGGATTTCCTTTGCGGTTATTTCCATGTTCATTATCCAATGGCACCTAGCCTTAATTATTGTGACCACAATTCCATTGTCATTCCTTTTTGCTAAGCTGATTATTAACCAATCACAATCAGCCTTCCAAAATCAAGCGAATGCCTTGGGGAACTTATTTGGTTATACCCAAGAACAATTGTCAGGTTTCACCGAAATTAAGGTCTACAGTCGTCAAGAGGAATCGGTGGCAGAATTCGAACGCCGAAACCAACAATTGCGGGATTACGGCTTTAAAGCTAGCTTCCTATCGTCTCTAATGATGCCACTACTGAATACGGTAAGTAACTTGGGTTACGTGGCCACTGCGATTGCCGGTGGTTTATATACCCTTGCTGGCAAGTTGACAGTTGGTAATCTACAGGCCTTAGTCCAATACGTGATGCAAATTACCCAACCGATTCAAATGTTGACTCAATTATCTGGTGTCTTACAATCAGCCCTAGCTGCAGCCCACCGTGTCTTCGACTTCTTAGACGAGGAAAACGAGATCCAAGAAGAAGTTACCGGCCACCTACCAGCGAAAGTGACTGGTGCTGTTGAATTCGACCACGTACGCTTCGGTTACGACCCAGAGAAACCGTTGATGCAAGATATCTCATTCAAAGTTGAGCCTGGTCAAACAGTGGCCATTGTTGGCCCTACCGGTGCGGGTAAAACGACTTTAATCAACTTATTGATGCGTTTCTATGATGTAGATGCTGGTGCGATTAAAATTGATGGTGTACCTACTAAATCAATGACACGCGGAGACTTACGCAAGCACTTTGGTATGGTATTACAAGATGCTTGGTTATACACAGATACAGTCCTAGAAAATATTCGCTTTGGTAAATTGGACGCCAATGATTATGAAGTTCAAGAAGCGGCAGAAGTTGCCAACGTTGACCATTTCATCAACACCCTACCTGGCGGTTATGAAATGGAAATCAATGAAGAAGCTAACAATATTTCATTAGGGCAAAAGCAATTGATGACCATCGCTCGTGCAGTGATTGCGGACCCAGATATCTTAATTTTGGACGAAGCGACATCATCAGTAGATACCCGTCTTGAAAAACTGATTCAAGAGGCTATGAATAAGATTATGGAGGGCAGAACCAGCTTCGTAATTGCCCACCGTTTATCAACGATTCGTGACGCTGACTTGATTCTCGTTATGCAACAAGGGAATATCACTGAACATGGTACCCATGATGAATTAATGGCTTCAGGCGGCTTCTACGCTGATTTATACAACAGTCAATTCTCAGAAGAAACACCAATGGATGTTTCACTGGGGTATTCTTAATAAACGATATGCATATCATCGTGCAAAATAAAATAGTGTTGGTGGAAAATACACAATCATTTCCATCAGCACTATTTTTGTGTACAAGAAAATCATTTTGATATGACCTTTTCTAAGACAGATTTGGGAAAAGAATTGCCTACAGGTAGTAAAAAAGGGTGATAACAGTGCTGTTACCGCCCTTTTACAAGAATCACTATTCACTTGATCCTATTTAAGATTATTGGTTTCTGTGGTTACTTTGATATTGTCTTGGTCTAAACTGTAATTGATGGTTGCGGATGCCAGTTTGTAGCATAGGGCAAAAATCGGCACTGATAGTAACATTCCGGCTAGGCCGAAGATGGCACCTGAAACGGTTACTGAGAATAAAACCCAAATGACTGGTAGACCGACTGACCCACCGACAACTCGTGGGTATATGATATTCCCTTCCACTTGCTGGACTACAATAATGAAAATGATAAACCAAATAGCTTGGACAACATCAACAACAGCGATTAGGAAGAAGCCGACAACCCCACCCATGATGGCCCCGTAGATAGGGACCAAGGCCATTGCACCAGTTAGGACCGAGATCGATAAGGTGAACGGGAAGTTGAAAATGGTCATTCCGATAAAGACGAGTACCAATAAAATAACGGCTTCAGTTACCTGTCCAGACACATATTGGCCAAAGGTTTGATTGGCTTCGGTGCCTAAGTTGACGGTAAAGTTGGCCCAGTGCTTAGGCATAGTACCGTAAATAATCTTTTTAAATTGTCTGGTTAAGGTTTCCTTTTTAAATAGGATTGACGTACCAAAGATAATGGCTATAAATGCATTAAAGATGCCGTTCACAAGGTTCCCAGCAAGACTAAATGTGGTATCCAAAATACCTGATGTAAAGGATTGGACGATTGAGAATAATTGGTCTCTTAATTGATTAGTGTCCACATCCAATTGGTTAACTGTTTCTAGTATTTGCGGATTATCTGAAATATATTGATTAATTTTGTTATAAAGTAAATTGATTTCCGCTGGCACTTGGCTAATAAATGAGCCTAAAGTTTCCTGTAAATCAGGTACCACTAAGAAAATAATAAAGGCAATCACCCCAGCGATAATCAGGTAGCCGAATAAGATACCAACAATTCTAAACCAAGTGTGGTATTTCCCAACTAACTTTGTCATATGTTTTTCGAAAAACTTCAATGGCAAGTTAAGGATAAAGGCCAACGCTGCACCTAACAAGAAGGGCAAGGTGACAGCAATAATTGAATCAAATATTCCTTTGATAGTCCCAAAATTATTGATTGTTCAATAACCGACAATCACTACAAATAACAAACTGACGATTCTTCGCCAATTAAACTTCTTCTTCACTATCCGCCTTCTTTCTAATATTTCTTGATCCACAACTCATTGATATAGTGGTCTTTTTCTTTATGTATGACAATATTGGCTCTATTGCGTGTTGGTAAGATATACTCCTGCAAGTTAATCAGGTTGATATTATTCCAAGTATGCTCTGCTCTCTCCATGGCCTTTTCATGGGGCACTTGGGTAAATTGATAGTAGAAGTCATCCGGGTGGTTAACGGCCTGGTCAACTAAAAGGTTGAATCGTTGGTAGAACCATTCTTCGATTTGCTTTTCATCTGCATCAACGTAGACGGACAGATCCCAGAAGTCACTCATATAAACCGTATTATTCTCTGATGTTTGTAGGACATTAATCCCTTCAACTATTAGAATTTGAGGGTTACGCAATACATTCTCCTCGTCCTCTACAATATCATAAACGGAGTGGGAATATTTTGGATAGTAGATTTCACTTTTATTGCTTTTCACATCTGTTAAGAATGTCTCCAAGGCCTCCATGTTATAAGACTCTGGAAACCCTTTCCGGTCCATTAACTCTTTTTCTTCAAGCACTGCATTTGGGTATAAAAAACCGTCTGTAGTCACTAATTCAACGTTTAAATCAGGATAGGCTTGCGCTAAAAATAGTTTCAACAAACGAGCTGTTGTACTTTTACCAACGGCTACCCCACCGGCAATGCCAATAATAAAGGGCGGGATTTCTCCAGTGATGCCGAAGAAATTGGCCCGCTTTCTTTCCAGGTTTTTATAATTCTCACGGTAAATGGCAATCAATTGGGTTAAAGGTTTGTATACTTCGTTTGCATCTTTCAAAGATAGGGAATCGTTTAAAGATGTTAGCCGGTCCAATTGTTCATTGGTCAGCTTGATTTCAAACTCTTCGTTTAAGTCTTTTAAGTATTCATTCCATTCCATTCGTTCAATAATATAATAGTCTCTATTTACTAGCATACTTACTCCAAACTAGCCGGTTATTTAACCTGCCAAGTGATTTCTGTTAAACAGTGGGCCTTATCCTCACTATCAATAACATGTTGCGAATTGAATGTATCCCCTGATTTTAAATCTTCAGATACAGTTGAAATGTCTGAGTGAACGGCCCCTTCTTGGTGTAAATACATCTCTTTCTCGTAGGCAACAGTAAAGCTTGTTGGTGTATATTTTTCAAACCATTCCATTCCTAGTGAATTGGTAATCCAACGTAAATAGATGGTATTGTTCACGTGATTATTCAAATCAATGTCTAAGAATTTCACTTCAAACCGGTCTAATTTAGATTCAACCGCGATTTCCTTATTTAAACGTTTACGGCGACTTGGTCGTTCTTCTTTCTCAACTTGGTACCATTCAGCGACAATTTCTGGAATGCGGACTATTGACCGTTGATTTAAATCGATTAAAGCAAATGTTGTCTCAGCTTGGGCCAAAACTAGACCGTCACGTGTTTTCAAGGCGTAATGACGCTTGCTGAAAAACTTGTTGTAAGTTGTTGCTTCGGTTTCTGCAATGATATCCTCGTCGTAACGTGGTAAACGATTGATGTCTATTTGATTTTGTGTGATGATCCAAGCCCAACCCTCTTGGCGGAAACCTTCTTTCGCTTCGGGAATCGTCGCTTCTTGATTATTGGATGCAATCAACATGATATCCAAGATAGCAGGAAGTGTCATCTCCCCTAATGCATTACAATGGTAGTGACGCACTTTGACTGATTCTTGATATAATAAACCCATTCTTTTACCTCCTTGATAGTGTCGAATGTTGATCATTCTATGGACTATCGTCTTAATAACATATTACTCATTATACGGATATTTGATACTTTTAGATAGCAAAAAAGCCTTCACCAGGCTTCCTTGACCCACACGCTTATGAAGGGATTTGTAATTGCCCATAACTAGTGTAGAAATGCTTATAAGCTAAGTATACGGCGATCATGGATGTGATTGCAGAAGTCGCAATCATCATAAAATAAATCAAAATCTGATACATAATTGCACTCAAGGGTACCGCACCTGCTAGCATCATCCCAGTCATCATACCTGGCAACAAGACCAAACCGACAGTTCTCGCTGTATCAATAGTAGGTTGCATTGCCCCTCTAATCGCTTCTCTGACAATACCTGTAGAAGCTAATTTAATAGACGCACCTAGGGCCAACTGTTCATTGACTTCTTGTTGTGATTTGGCGAATTCGTTATTCAAATTTCTGAAAGCTAATCCGATAACTGACATGGCATTTCCCACTAACATCCCTGTGATTGGGATGATTTGCGCTGGCACGAATTGAATAGAGCCTGAAGCCACTAAAACGAGGATTGACGTCACTACCCCACCAATAATAGAAATTAAAGAAATTTTGAAGGTATTGGGAATCTTATTGGCTCGTTTTGCTGCATTATAAGCCGCGTTTACAATCATAAAAATCATAATGATGGCCGTTACGATAATTGAATCGATCTTGAAAATGTATGTTAGCACGTAACCGATGATGACCAATTGAACGACCATTCGAAGCATTGCCCATAAAATATCCTTTTCAAGCCCCAATTTTTCTTTATAAGAGATCAAGACCGCGATAATCACTAGAATAAATGAAAAAGCTAAAGTTGTTGGGGCTGTTGTTAATGCATTAGTCATTTAGATCACGCTCCTCAATTATCATTTCTTGGTTGGCAATATGGAAGACCCGGTTTGGTTGGAGAGACCCATCTTGAATATGGCTAATCCATAGGATGGTGACCCCATGTTTTTCTTTATAGTCCAGTAAAATCTGCCATACCAATTCGCGATTGTCCTCATCTAATGATGAAGTAATTTCATCTAATAAGAGGACTTTAGGTGGAAAAAGCAGGTGTCTGATTAAACCAATCCGCTGTTTTTCCCCGCCAGAAATTTTATGAATCGATTTGTCGAGTGCAATATGGCTTAAACCGAAGGCCTTCATATAAGACAATATAAGATTTTCATCAAAGTCTTTATCGTGGACTTCATAAACCAATTCAAAATTATCACGGATGGTTTCGCCGAATAATAGTGGATTTTGGGCCACATATGAAATATTTTGCCGGTATGTTTGATAAGCTACTTCTTCTAGTGGTTGGTCTAAGTAGTTAATTTCACCTGAATTTCTCGGAATAAGGGCTGCAATTAAACGCAGCAAGGTACTTTTTCCGCTTCCAGACGGTCCTTCGACACGGATCATTTCATTTGCATATATAGAAAAAGAAATGTCTTTTAAGAGGGCTGTGTCGCCTGGTTGAAAGGTCACTTGATCAAATTTTACGATAGCTTGCATGTTGATAATCCTCCCTTTGGCTTGCATGAACATTTTATCATATTCGCAAGTGGTATCCAACGATTCCTCAGTTAATCTTTAAATCATTTGAAGAAATTCCTGATATCCCCTTAAAAACACCAAAAAATTGCTTTCAAGAAACAATACGTTATAATAAAAATAACAAGTTTCAAGTTTAATGGAGGCGGCTATAGATGAAACTAACGATTACACCAGCAGCACAAGCATACTTCAAAAATGAGATGGGATTGTCCTCGGGAAGCCAAGTCGGATTTCATAGCCGCGTTTACGGTAAAACAGCTGTCCATGAAGGATTTTCAGTTGGCTTATCCGTAGAATCGCCAGATGGTGCCCTCTTAATTGACGAAACAATTGACGGTGTCCAATACTACATTACGAAAAATGATGACTGGTTCTTCAATGGTTACGATTTTGAAGTCGACTTTTCTCCCGAAGAAGAAAATTTTATTTATCGTTTTATTGAACAATAAGTGACTTTCTTATACTATATAAGTAGTAGTAAATGACAAAATTTCACATATCTAGCCTATCTAAGCACATGAACCTAAAGCAGAAAAAAGGAGTGTTTCTACATGAATCCGATTAAAAATTTATTTCTAGCAGCAGTTGGTGGCACACGATTAACTTATGAGAAAGCCGATGAAGTGCTAAAAAGCCTCATTGAAAAAGGTCAAATTTCCGTAGCTGAAGGTAAGTCATTAAGTGAAGATATTCAAAGGGTCGCGAAGGGCCATGCGGAAGGTTCAAACACGTCAGATCCTTTAGACCAAACCTTGTCTGAACGCATATTAGCCCTACAAACACAAGTCGAAAACTTAACCCAAGAAGTCCAAACGTTAAAAGGGACAAACACTGAATCTGCGGATGAAGATGCCACAGAAGACGACATTCAATAATTTTTAGATCTTATAGCGATAAGATGAGGCTGGGGCAAAAATGCCCCAGCCTCATCTGCCATATACAGTTTTTTGATAGTAATTGCTTTGAATTGACGGTGATAGCATGCAAAGAGAGAGTAGTCGTTTCCGTGAAATCGTCTCTATACTAGGTAGGTACGGATTCGGTGAGATACGATATCGAATAAAGAAGAATGAAGAAGATGATCGACCTAGAGCGCTAAGACAAGCTTTTGAAGAATTAGGCCCTAGTTTTATTAAGATTGGGCAAATCCTGTCGACTAGAAGTGACCTCTTGTCGACAGAATATTTAGTGGAATTAGAAAAGTTACAAGAAGATACCCTGCCCATCCCCTATGACATTATTCAACAAGAGTATTTTGAGTCTGTGGGCAGGCATATTGAGGATGATTTTGCCACTGTCAACAAGAAACCTATGGCTTCAGCCTCAATTGCCCAAGTCCACCTGGCCCAGATGAAATCTGGTGAGCAGGTCGTCGTAAAGGTTCAGCGACCTGAAATTGAAGACCAATTGATTCGCGATTTAAATATTTTTATTCGGGTTGTTGAAGCCATCCCATCAATTTTTATTGATGTCATTATCAACCCGGTAGAAATTTTAAAAGATATTAAGATCCAGATTTTAGAAGAAATTGATTTCCTCAATGAAGCCCATAATATGTTGCTGTTTGCAGAAAATCACAGACAGCGGACAACCATTTTGAACCCGATTCCTTATTTAAGTCTGTCGACCAGACAAGTGTTGATTCAGGAATATATTGATGGTATTTCAATCGGACGACATTTTGCCTTAAAAGAAGAAGGCTATGACCTCAATGATCTAGCTAGCAAGTTCGTCCTGTCCTATTTATATCAGGTATTTGACGATGGCTTTTATCACGCTGACCCCCATGCCGGCAATATCATAATTAAAGACGGGAAGATTGTTTTTATCGATTTCGGGGCGATGGGGAAAATTTCCCCCGGCCAAAAACAGCTACTGGTTGAAATCTTGACTTCTTTAGTCAGTAAAGATATCGATGGTTTAGTCAATGTCTTGCTGCAAATCTGTAAGCAGAATAAAACTGTCGACAAGGTCGTTCTATACCGGGACATTGAAAGTTTATTCAACCGCTACCTAACTACAGGGATGGAAGCCTTGGAAATTGACGATATTTTCCAGGACCTACTTAAATTTGGTCATAAACATGGGCTGACTTTCCCCTCTGAATATATTTTACTGGAGAAAACCATAGCCATGGTTCAAGGTGTTGCTCAAAGTTTAGACCCACACCTAGATTTTATGGCTATCTTCCAATCTTTCTTCTTGTCTAGCGGCACCATTCCCTGGGAGAAATTCTTGGACCCGAATGCTGTTGCAAGAGAAGCCTTTAGGACCCTGAATACCACTAGAAGAATGCCAACCAAGATAGAAAATTTAGTGGACAACATCAATAACGGTCGTTTAAATGTAAGACTAACCTTTGAAAATATGGATGACCGGATACGGGACATTAACTCAATGATTAACCGAATTATTTTTGGGGTGATTCTATCCGCCCTTATCTTGGCATCCACATTGATCATTACCTCAGCACAAACCTATTATGCAGAATTGCTGGGTATTTTCTTTTTCGTCGTTACAGCGCTTATTGGATTGATCCTTCTGATATCCATGTTGCGGGCACGAAGGAAATAGCGTCCCTGAATTTGCCACGATTGAAATAGCCACAATAACAGGCGGTATGCCAGATAAGATTTCATCTGGCATACCGCCTGTTATTTTTATTTAGCTTATCCTATTCTATAAAATAGGACCCCTCATATTTTATTTATACAAAGGTAAGATCGCACAACCTGTTAATTCAGGTCCCGTATGTACCGCTAAAGCTGATCCCAGTTGGACATCGTAGGCTTCTTCAAATTCCGGTAAAGCGTCTTTAAGTCCTTCCAAAAGCTTGGCTGATGTCACTCTAGCAGCCGGATTACCGCCACAAGAAGCCAATAAAAATTCTTGGCTTTCAGGAAGAACTCCCTTCACTAAATCAACCATCTTCTTTATTGTTTTGGCTTCATTATTGGTTTTTGAAGCACGGATTTTAGCGATTTTTGTATAAATTCCCTCTTCATCACAAGTGATAATTTGTTGAATATTTAACAAGGTACCTACTGCACCAGTCACCCGGCCAATTCGACCACCAGCAATTAGATATTTTAAGTTAGGGATATGGAAAAATACATGACCTTTTTCAACTGAATCCTGTAATTTCTTGGTAATCATTTTAAAATCATTCTTCATTTCGAAGTATTTTGTTGCAGCGATCATGAATAGACCTGAACCGATACCAATGTTTTTCGTATCTAAAAGGAAAAACTCCACTTGAGGAAAATCTTCCGCAATTAAACGAACTGAGTTGTTCGTACCAGAAAGATTTGATGAAATGGTAATGGCGATAATATGCGTACAGCCTTTTTCTATTAAGTTTTCAAAGGCTTGAGAAATCAATTCACCACTTGGTAGGGATGTTTTCGGGATTTCCGATGCCATACGCTCAAATACTTCTTGTGGTTGAATGGTTACACCATCCAAGTAATCGCCATCTTTAAAGGCTACATTTAAAGGTAATACTTCGATTTCAAATTTATCGACAAACTCTTTTGGAACATCTGAACCAGAGTCCACAATAAAACCTATTTTTTCCAATTGACTACCTCCGACTATAAGGGTTATCCTTCTGTTTCTATCTCTGTGGTATCTTGATCTACAAAGGAAATAAATTTTTTCGCAAACAATAAATTAGTGATTGTTTCGCAAGCCAAATAGATAATATACTTATCAAAATCCTCTGGATCTGAATAGTCTGTTTCAATTTCGTCATCCACGGCTACATTTAAATATACATGCCCTCTTCGTTTGATGGTAATTTCTAATAAGGCACAGAATTGATTGTAGGCGTTTGAATTGCCTTGTGACTGCGCCAGAAAGATCAATACACGACGGATGTCTTGAATTGAAATGACTTCTTTAAATAAGGTAATGACGATTAAATACGCGATATGACGTTTACTGTAATGTCTCTTGATTGGCTTTGGAATTAATCCTAGTTTAACATAGTTATTGACCATTGAAGGTGTCACAGGTTTCTTATCCGAAGAAAAAATTTGGAATGGTTCTAAATACTGGGTTACAACTGCAATGAGTTGGTCCATGTATAAAGGAATATCTGTAATTTCTTCCCATCTTGGCATGCTGACGTCGTCTAAACTTTTGACCCAGTTTTCAAATTCTAATTGTTTTTCCACTTATACTCACCCACTATTTCATTATGATTATATTATACCACAAAGTTATCACCACTATGAACAATAGTTTTTAAAACGAGGAGTTTTATTTCGTATTCGAAAAATAAAGGAAAACCACTAGCGCTTTCGGTTTCTAAATGACCCTTTTGGCCAGTTAATACGCGTCTTTTGACCACCTTCTTCTACTTCATCATCTAGAAAAACGCCTTGGCTAGTGCCCTCTCCTTTGGTCCCCTCAGCATCTTGACCCTTTTTCGCTTCGATCTCCGCCATGGCAGCTTGGAAATCGGGGTCATTTTGCCCGCGTTGCAGCCTTTGTCCGTATAAATCTTTCATCAATTTACGGACTGTTCGTGGACTGACCTCTTCACCTTTAGCTTCTGCTGTGGCGATGAAAGCCAGAACTTCGATGTAGGACATGGCTAGTGCTGTGGTAATGATTGAGGCAGTTGTTCCTGAAATCATCCCACCTGCCACAGACCCGATACCTGGGATAAATTTCACCACGTTCGAAACGATTAGTCGTCCTAAATAGGTTGCTGATCCTGTTCCACCAATAGCCCCTAAGATGCCTAAGGCAGTCGCTCGGTCCATGGAAATGCCAAATATAGCTGTAATATGAGCCATCATACCTATTTGCATGGGCACTAGGACGGTTGCATCGGAAAAAGGAATGGGGGTGAATCCAACACCAAAGGTAGTGACAGTATATCTACGCGCCCAACGCCGCGCTGCTCGGCTCTTCCGTTCAATATCAATCTGTTGGGCATTGTTAAAAGCTGTGTGGACCTGATGTGGCAATAAGCCAATTGTTCTTTCAACAAGCTCTTTTAGACCGAAGGCAGGAATGGTAAATTCGTCAGTAATCTTATAATCCTGGGCCATTAACCGAATAATTGCTTGGACGGATAGATTTTGATTGACTAGGTATTGTTCAAATTTCAAGGCTTGATCCCCGATAGATTGAGTCAGTACTAAGATAACCGGCATCTTATTAGCTAAATATTCAATCAAACGAATCTCCATATCTTCAATCCGCGATGAAGATGCATTGATACAATAATATGCCACGTGCATATGTTGTTTCATTTTGGCCATGCCTTCTAGCGTTTGGTCGATTTCACTCGTCACTTGGTTTTGGGTTTCTGCATCCAGCTCCAACCCTCTTGTATCATAAAGGACCATTGGCACGCCTTCTTTTTCGATTTTATGCAAATGTTTGGTGATGGGTTGCCCAATCCCCGTTTCCGCTAATCTCTCCCGGAAAATATTGTTGATTAAAGTCGATTTCCCAACACCCGTTTTACCTACTACTAGAATATGTACTTTTTCGATTTTTTCAATTTCTTCTTGCGTCTTCTTGGTTAATTCTTCAGCAAGAGACCAATCCATTTTTCTCGCCATTTCCGCTCACCTCAACTGTTTTTCTGCTTATATATATTTTATCAGATAAATTTTAAATTAGTATTCATTGCATCGAATTTCCATAATCACCTAATAGAATATGCTATACTACATGTGTAAAAAACGCATTTTACTAAAGGAGGAAAATAATGTCTGCTAATTCACGTGGTCAAGAAAAAATCAAATTACCTTATACGAAAGCTTATTATATCACGAATGAGGTCCTGAATTCAGTGACACATGGCATTGGGTTTGTCCTTTCAATTGTTGCCACCGTTTTCCTAATCCATAAAGGTGTTGAAAACCAAAATAGTATCGAAATTTTTTCATACGTGGTGTACGGCATCTCTATGTGTGCCCTATACTTGGCTTCAACCTTATACCACAGCTTTTCATTTACCAAAGCTGCGGGTATCCTAAAAATTATCGACCATTCATCGATTTTTATTTTAATTGCTGGATCTTACACCCCCTTCGCCTTAGTCGCTATTGGTGGTGCCTTTGGCTGGTTTATCTTTATTGCACAATGGGCCATCGCCCTATTTGGGATTGTCGGTAAAATCCTCTTCCTAGATAAGATGAAGAAATTCTCCACCCTTTTATACATTTTAATGGGCTGGTTTGGTGTTATCGCTATCCCGCAAATGGCCACAGCTATCGGTTCTGGTGGCATCGCTTGGCTAATCGCCGGCGGGGTAACTTATACAGTCGGCACTATCTTCTACGCCCATGATAACTTGAAATTCTGGCATGTCATTTG
Organism: Aerococcus viridans; assembly: GCF_001543285.1. Lineage (NCBI taxonomy): Bacteria > Bacillati > Bacillota > Bacilli > Lactobacillales > Aerococcaceae > Aerococcus > Aerococcus viridans. Next base: position 880,595 of record NZ_CP014164.1, on the reverse strand, counting down.
GCACTTATTTGTACTCGGTGGTTCAATCGCGATGTACTTCGCCGTCTTATTATATGTATAGGAATGAAATGCTTTTAATATAAAAAATAAGATACCAAGCATAGTTTAGTAGTCCTGCTACTCGCCTTTGCTTGGTATCTTTTATTTGCTTTGGAGATATTTTAAACGCTGCCCAGATTTATAAAACTCATATTTCAGATTCAAGAATTTCTCGCAGTCTAATAAGATATCAAAGAGCATAGACCGGGTTTCAAATTCATTTCGAGTTTGCGGTAAGGGTTGCTGTCTAAACCGTGTTTTTAATTGATTTAATTCATTACGAAGTTTAGCTGCTGTATTTGATTCCGATAATTGTTGACTAACGTGACGGAAAAAGCCACTCAAGTCATAAGTCTGATCGGTTGATTCATAAATATTATCCAAAGAATTGTTGATATCATAGAGAATAATCAATTGGGAAGACCGCATTGAAAAATAATTTAGATAGTAATTTTGCACGTCGCCCGTGATATTATTTTCAGCCTCCTTCAATGCCAGAAATTCTCCATGTTTCGCCAACTCGTAAGCCTGATCGATATGTTCATATAAGAGGTGACCCGGGTGGTCAAGGGTATCCATTTTGTCAGCTAAATGGTTTAAAATGGTCTGCATTTCCCTTTCAATTTGACCTTTCAACTTGTCCATCTCGCCACTGGCCGATGTCTGATACAAATTGACAATTACTGCAATCCCAACACCAATCACAAGTAGAAGCATTTCGTTGACCCACCAATTAAAATCTGACGCTTGTTCAAGCAACAAATGGGAAATAAATACCGCACACGGGGCAATAGCATTATCGCTCTTCAGGTAGACAGAAATGGGGTAAGTAATCAGTAGGTAAAGTGAAAATACCCAAATTTCATATCCGAAAAGATTAAATAATACGGTGGCAATCAATAAACTCAAGATCATTGTTAAGGTCAAGTTGCCGATGTATTGGATAGTTTTCTTACTGGTTTCTGCTAGGGATAGGATGGCAATAACACCTGCTGATACCGCATAATCTAGGCCTAACCACTGGGCTAAAAATATGGCAATAAAAGTGGCCACTGCATATTTTGCACTCTTAATCGCTACTTGCATTTGATCGCTCCTTTAACTTCATTCAAAGATATTTTAGCATATAATCTGAAAATCAATTTATGAAAGCATATCAAATCAACAAATTTCCAAAAATGTGCGCAAAGATAATGAAATATGGTAGAATAGTGTTAGCGAGTAAGATCACATTTTTAATAAATTTATAAAAGGAGCAAAAAATGATTTTTAAAGTAACTTATCAAGATTCATTGACTGAAGTACCACGTCGTGAATCAACACACACTATGTATGTCCAAGCTGAAACTAAACGTGAGGTTCGTGCCCACCTAGAGAATGAAACCCCCTATCTAGTCGAGTTTATCCAACCACTTGAAGGTGCGCATTTAGAATACGAACAACAAAATCCAGACTTTAAAGTTGTGGAGCTTTCTAATTAATGAAAGTTGATATAAAAAATAATGAAGTTGGCGTTTTCGCTTTCGGGGGATTAGACGAAATCGGTAAAAACTCTTATGGAGTCCAATTTCAAGACGAAATTTTATTATTAGACGCTGGGGTTAAATTCCCAGAAGACGATTTGTTAGGTATTGATTACGTTATCGCTAACTACCAATACCTAATTCAAAACGAACAAAAAGTGAAAGGTTTATTCATCACCCACGGTCACGAAGACCATATTGGGGGGATTCCTTTCTTACTGAAACAAATTAACATTCCGATTTATGCTGGCAAATTGGCCATGGCTCTAATCAAGAATAAATTAGAAGAACACGGATTATTACGTGATGCAGAATTACATATTATTGATGAAGATTCAGTCATCAAGTTTAGAAAGACATCCGTTTCTTTCTACCGTACTACCCACTCTATACCTGACGCAATGGGGATTGTTGTAAAGACCCCACCAGGAAATGTGGTATTTACCGGTGACTACAAGTTCGACTTTACCCCAGTAGGTAAACCTGCTGATATCCATAAAATGGCAAAAATCGGTGAAGAAGGCGTTCTATTGTTACTTGGTGACTCAACAAACGCCGAGATTCCAGGTTTTACCCAATCAGAACGTGTCGTTGGTGAATCATTAGCGGATATCATGTCAAATATTGAAGGTCGAATTATCTTCGCATCTTTCGCTTCAAATATTTCCCGTTTATCACAAGCCATCGATGTGGCTGTAGCCCAAGGTAGAAAAATAGCTGTCTTTGGTCGATCTATGGAAGCAGCCATTCGAAACGCTATCGAACTCGGCTATTTCAACGTGGGTGAAGATGCCTTCATCCAAAGTAACGAAATCAACCAATACCCAGCAAACGAAATCTTAATCATGTGTACAGGTTCTCAAGGCGAGCCAATGGCTGCCCTATCTCGGATTGCAAACGGTACCCACCGTCAAATCTCAATCCAACCTGATGATACTGTGATCTTCTCATCTAGCCCAATTCCAGGTAACACCCTATCTGTAAACCATGTAATTAACCAATTACTTGCTGCAGGTGCGGAAGTTATCCACGGTAAGGTCAACAATGTCCATACTTCAGGGCACGGTGGTCAGCAAGAGCAAAAACTAATGCTGTCATTAATGAAACCGAAGTACTTTATGCCAGTCCACGGTGAATACCGTATGCTATCTATTCAGGCTGAACAAGCTGAATTAGTTGGTATTCCACACGAAAATATCTTCATCATGCAAAACGGTGAAGTCTTGGCCTTAACACAAGACTCTGCTCGTCGCGCAGGTAGCTTCCCTGGTGAAGCGGTCTACGTAGATGGTAAAGGTATTGGGGATATTGGTAACATTGTTTTACGAGACCGTCATAACCTTTCTGAAGATGGTTTAGTCCTAGCAGTTGTATCTGTTGACTTTACTAAGAATGAATTACTCGCTGGTCCTGATATCGTTTCTCGTGGTTTCATTTACATGCGTGAATCTGTTGGTTTAATCCAAGATGCACAAAAAGTAATCCGTACCACTGTTATCGGTCATCTAAATTCAGGTAAGAAAGTAAACGAAAAAATCTTACGTGACGCTATGCAAAATGCCCTACAACCATTCTTGTATAAACGTACAAAACGTAATCCAATGATTATGGCAGTCGTCATGCCCGTCTAATCATACCGATTACTAATAAACAAAATAAACCTGCGATGTAAAGCTGAACTAGCTTGCATCGCAGGTTTTTCCTTTTGCAATAAAGGCTCTTCGACATTTAATGTGGATAGCTTAATTTAAGCAAGAAACTTAAATTCATTTTATATGGATTTGAGTTTCTTTTTTATTTTATTTTAAATGAGATTTGATAAAAGAAGAACTATCTTTTTTGTCCTTTGAACTGCTGTGTACGTTCCTTAAGAGCCGTGGCACCGGCGAGAGCCAAGGTCTCTCTGCCTTGATATCGAGCCAAGGTCTCGATATCATGCTTTTTCACGGCTAAGGACGTACACTTGCAGTTTTTTTCTTTGAACATAGCGAGCGGGATGTATCATGTTTATTTAATTAAGGGAAGCGGGCTTGCCCGGTTTTAAAATGAAACTAATCATCACTCTATTTCTGAAATTGAAAAAATTACGATATCCATAGGATACACGTTTTATGACCTTGATACGATTATTTTTTCCTTCTAGACTAGCGTTTGATCTAGTCTTGTAATGGAAGGTGTTTGCGATAAACGCTATATTCTTCAATAATGTGTTCAGTGAGGTTTTCATATATTTACTGATATTTTGGTGACGTTCTGCAGTAATAGTCCCATGAAACATTTCGATATTATTTTCTTTAGAAGCCTCTAGTAAAGCTTGATATACCCAGTAATTTTCCGTTAAATCCTCATCTAAAGAAAGTAGATGATCAAGAATATCCATATCACAAACCATTTTCCCTTTAAATAAACGTTGTTTTCTATAATTTATAAAATCCACTTCGTTGAAATCCTTTAGGATAAGCTTCCAAAAACTTTTCAGCTTGCGATACTCTTTTTTATCTTCACCATGATTTCTATTTGTATTGAAAGTATTCATTACTTGAACTCTCGTTTTGTTTAAAGAACGTGAAATCAATTGAATGATATGAAAACGATCAATAATTACTTTGGCATTTGGAAACATTTCTCTAACCAAAGTCATATAAGGCGCATTCATATCAACAACAATGGTTTCAACTGCAGAGCGCTCTTTTAAACTAAATTGGCGGAAGTATTCTCTTAATTTGTATAGTTGTCGAGTAGGCAGTATACCAAGAACTTCATGGGTATCCTCATTACTAAAAATAAAACTCATTTGATTGTCAGCTTGTTTTGTAGATTTGACCTCATCGAAGCACATGTGTTTCGCTAGTTTTGTGCGATTGCGACGAAAATAGTCATCCATAAAGCGATTAATAATTCGTCTACTAGTATTATCTGAGATACAGTGCCTACGAGCGAGATCCTTGTTTGAAATCGTATCTGCAGCCTCAACTAAAACAGATTGCTTCACTTGTTTAGCGATATGACAATTACGTGCAACTTCACTGGTATGAGCAATGAAGCGCTCATCGCATTCATGACACCAGAAGCGTTGCTTCTTAAGCTCTAGATAGGTTGGTGTATTGGATTGGCGTAACCACGTGATCCTGGACGTCATAAACCCATCTTTAACGATAGAATGGTCATTTACACAACCACATTTAGGGCAAGCCTTGGGCTTGTAGGTTAACGTGCCAGTAAAAACTTTTACATCTATTCCTTTAATATTACGCTCTTGAATCCAATTTTCTTCGTTAAATGTGATGTTAGTATCTTTAATGTTTAGTAAAAGTCTGATATTATCGTTGTGAGACATATGAATTTCCTTTCTAATTTTGGTTTACACGCTTAAATTTTAGCATAGGAAATATTCATATGTCTTTTTGTGTTTTTATACAAAAAAGGTTTGAATGATTTCTCATCCACACCAAAAGTCGGAGACCCGCAATAAAACGACTATTTAACTAATTGATTTTGGAAGGCATAAATCGTTGCTTGTGTCCGGTCTTCAACCCCTAATTTAGATAATATATTCGATACATGAGTTTTTACCGTTTTTAAGGTGATAAATAATTCATCGGCAATTTCCTGGTTGGATTTACCAGCAGCAATCAACTGCAAGACTTCTCGTTCACGAGTAGTTAAATCATCATGTAGGTGATGGCGGTTAGCTTCTACTTCATGGGCAATCAGCTTTTCATTGACTGTTGGTGCAATGACTGACTCCCCTGCATAGGTCCGGCGAATTGCTGACGCAATTTCGTTAGCTGAAGATGTTTTTAAAATGTAGCCCTTAGCCCCAGCTTGCATGGCGGGATATACCTTTTCATCATCGATAAAAGAAGTGACAATTAAAATATTGGCTTTTGGCCAGTCAGCTAAGATTTCTTGCGTAGCTTGGATCCCGTCCATATTATCCATGACTAAATCCATTAAGATAATATCTGGTTGCAGTGATAAAGCCATTTTCTTGCCCTCTAATCCGTCCTTAGCTTCCCCTACTATCTCTAGGTCTGATTGGGTAGATAGGTAGGTAGAAACGCCTAATCTGACCATTTCATGGTCATCTACTAACAATACTTTAATCATACATGCCCTCCATTTTTCTTGGTATTACGATTTGGATCAATGTACCCTGGTTTTCAAAGGAAATAATGTTGGTCGAACCACCTAGCTGGGCCACGCGCTCTTGGATATTTTTCAATCCGTACCCACTGTTCTGCAGTAATTCCTTGTCGGTATCAAAACCCACGCCATCATCTGAAAATCGCAGATAAATATTTCGGTCTTTCTCATACAGATGGCATTCGATAATTTGTGCCTTAGCATGTCGCAGGGAATTGGATAATAATTCCTGGACGATTCGGAATAGGTGGTTCTCCACTTCGGGCAGCAATTGAACGTCCGTCACAGTGGCTTCAAAGTTGATTTTAACCTTGGTTTCAAGCTCCCTAAAGAGTTGTTGAATTCCCTCAGCAAGGCTTTGATTGGTCAAGGAAATTGGCCGTAGATGGAGTAGTAAGGAACGCATTTCAGCTTGAGCCTGGTCCACCATATCCGCCACCTTACCGATCAATTGCCGGTTTACAGGGTCCATATTGTCCGCCTGCTCTTGGATAGCTGACAAAATCATGGTCATGGCAAACAATTGCTGGCTGACTGAATCATGCAATTCACGCGCAATCCGTTGCCGTTCCTCTTTGACTAGTTGGTTTCTGTTCATCTCTGAGTTCGCTTCATCCGCCACCGTTTTGGCTTGTAAAGCCATTTCCATATTCTGAAACATGACCCTCAACCGCTCGATTTGTGCATTCACTTGTTCATCCGTATAGATGCCCGCACCTTCTTCTTGAAAGATGGGTGAATCATATTTTCTAGCAGCCAAGGCAGTCAGCTTAGCCGTTAATTTATGCTCATCCTTGTATAGAAAGAAATACAAGACAAAGCTTGCAACCAATGAAATCACTATATTAAAGACTAATAGATAAACAAAGGGCAGAGCCAACCGTGCTAATTCAAGATAAGACCGATCGATATTTAAGGTATTTGGTACAACTATAAGGAATAAATAAGCCCCAATCGCTAATGTCAAAAGGGACAACCATAAAACGATAAATATTGTTAAAAACCGCCGTCCTCTCATAAGAAGACCACCTCAACTGTTCCCCAACCTTGAGAAATTTGTAGGTAAATTTTCCGGTTACTTTGCTGATAAGACGCACTTTCAAAGGTTTTACGCTCATTGTTTAGGGCCACTTTTTCCCCATTCCAATTTACTTCGGTCCGAAAACCATTGGCGTGTAGTTCAAGACCCACCCCTTCAGGCACCACAAGTTTGGTTTGCCCAACCAATTGATTAATCACGACCACATTGGTCCCTATTGGCACAATCGTTGACCCGAAATCAATAAAGGTATTGGCATAGAGATGGTACATCTCCACATCTTCCCAGGCATATACTTCTTCCTTGTAAGGACCATTATTAAATAAATGGTCAAATTCTAAGAAGGCTTCCTTTTCTTGATCCTTAAATGCACCATCTTCAGCATCTACAATTTTTGTTTGTCGTAAGGTTAAGTCATGATGGTCATCTTCCGACTTGTCTCTCACAATCGCATAGTAGATCAAGCCAACAATCATCATAGCCAATAAAATACTTGAGATATATGGCAAAGTTACAACCCCAATAAAAATCAGAAAACACCCTATGGCAACAAGAATCAAGTTTAACCAACTTTGGTTTTTCTTATCTGCTGTCATTTTTAATTTTACCCGGTTACTCACAGCTAATAACCCGTAACCCACAACAATGGCAATCAAATTTTCTGGCTTAATTAATAAGCCGGTAAAAACAATCAACCCGGCAAAACAAGCTAAAATCATCCAAAGATTTCTCATAATGCCCTCCATCCTAATTATATACTCTAATCATACCACTTCCACATCTTACTATATATGTCCATTTTATGAGAACTGAATGACTTTTACATTGGACCTAAGCCTTAAAGATTGCCATTACAGCAAAAAAGACATACCCCCACCACGCGAATGGTAGAAATATGTCTTGAAATTTGCTTGAATTAGATTGCGTCAACGCTTGTGATTTTAACAACCATGTCGCCGCCAGGTGTTTCGATCGTTACTTCATCATTCACACCTTTACCAATTAATGCTTGTGCAATCGGTGATTCATTAGAAATTTTACCATCTAATGGATCTGCTTCTGCACGACCAACAATTGAGTAAACTTCTTCGTCGCCATCTGGTAACTCAATAAAAGTTACTTTACGACCTAAAGAAACGATACCTTCATCGATTTCATTTGGATCGATAATTTTAGCGTAACGAACCATTTTTTCTAATTTTTGAATTTGCCCTTCAACGAAAGCTTGTTCATCCTTAGCCGCCTCATATTCAGAGTTTTCTGATAAATCTCCGTATGAACGTGCGATTTTGATTCGTTCTACGATTTCTTTACGTTTTACAATTTTTAACTCGTCTAAATCTTGTTGAATTTTCTCAAGACCTTCTTGGGTCATTGGATATACTTCTTCTGCCATACTTTTACTCCTAACAACAATAGTAATTTCAACTTATCAAAAGTGAATAGACCCACAATATCATGGAACTAGAAATTTTGCAATACACTTTATCTGATATCGTCTAATAAAATTCTAATTAATCAATTTTTAAATCATTTGGAATGATTGAACGGATTTTTGTCGTCATCAAATCGATTGCAACATTATTTGACCCACCTTCAGGGATGATAATATCCGCGAATTTTTTCGTAGGTTCAATAAATTGCTCATGCATCGGTTTAACAATTGATGTGTACATGTCGATAATTGAATCTAATGAACGACCACGTTCAGCCATATCACGTTTAATACGACGGATGATACGAATGTCGTCATCTGTATCTACAAAGACTTTAATATCCATCAAATCACGAAGCTCTTTATCAGAGAAGATTAAGATACCTTCAATAATAATAACTTCTTTTGGTTCTACACGAATCGTTTCTTCTGCACGATTGTGTTGAGTAAAATCATAAACCGGCATTTGGACAGCTTGTCCATCCAATAATTGTCTAATATGCTCGCTAAGTAAGTCATTGTCAAATGCAAATGGGTGGTCGTAGTTAGTTAACACACGTTCATCCATTGTTAAGTGACTTTGATCTTTATAATAAGCATCTTGTGGAATATAAGCTAAACTTACATCTCCAAATTCTTCAATAATTTTACGGGTTACAGTAGTCTTACCAGAACCAGTACCCCCTGTTACACCAATGATGATTGGCTTACGCATTCAAAACACACCTTCCTGATATTAAAAATAAGCTCGAATTCACTGCTATTAAATATAGAGAAAAATGTTCTCAATTGCAAGTAAATTCAAGCTATTTTATTTTTTTAATCGCATTAGACCCTTCTGATTATAAGTCAGCATTCTCTTCAGATACATATTGTTCAACTAAAGCATCATGCTCTTCATATGTTTCTGAATAATATACTTCACCGGTTGTTAAATCAGCCACAAAGTATAGGTAGTCAGATTCTGTTGGATTCATAGAAGCTTCGATAGCTTCGATACCAGGGTTATTAAATGGTCCCGGTCCAAAACCAGTATTGATGTACAAGTTATACGGTGAATCCACTGCTGCATCCTCGTTGGTTACATAAGCTAAGTGCGTATTGTTCGCATATAAAACTGAAACATCTGATTGGATTGGCATATCGATTTCTAAACGGTTGATGAATACACCAGCAATCAATTCACGGTCTTCTAGTGAAGATGCTTCTGCTTCAACCAATGAAGCTAATGTTAAGAATTCGTGGAAAGTGAAACCAGACGCTTCAATTTCAGCGGTGTGGGTTTGACGAACATTTTCCATTTCCCCAACCATCATAGTCACGATGTCTGCAACCGTTGCAGTGGATGACAATTCATAAGTTGCTGGGTATAAGTACCCTTCCAACTTGTAGCGCACGTCGTCATTTTCCGATACATCAGTCAATAATTCTGGGTATGTGGCCAATAATTCATCGAATAAAGCGTCATCCGTCATTTGTGCTAAAGCGTCTTCTTGTTCAATGCCAAGTGCGTCTGCAATAATTTGCGAAATGGCCTCTAGCGATGAACCTTCTGGAATTGCCACTGAGTCAACTTGAGCTGTAGCCCCTTGTTGTAGCTCGTTATTAGCATCTGTATAGCCTAGATTCTTGTGTAAGGTGTAAGTACCCGCTTCAATCGCGTCATCTCCAAAGAATCGTAAATAAGTTGTAAAAAGGAAATCGTTAAAGATAATGCCTTCATCATCCAAAATGCTTGCAATATCAGCTGTTGTCGACCCTTCTGGTATGGTAACCTCGACTGTTTCGTTCGAACTGCCGATACCTCCTGTAAAAATCATAAACGACAGGGATAAACCAACAACCACAATAAGTGCTGCTGCAACCACTAAAAACCATTTAGCTATTTTCGAAGCAATAGATTCTGCTTTACGATCAAGATCTTTTTGCTTTTTGTAAAAATCTTCGCGTGCTTTCTTAGACATATAGCGACTCCTCTTCTAGTAAAATCATTACTCTCATTATACATGAAAGGGTAATTTTTCTATATAAATGTTAGATAAATACAAACAAACGTAAAAAAACTGTAATAATTAATATTTGACCTTTATAAATAAGAAAAGAGAGTGTGACATAAATATCACACTCCCTCTGTCTATAACTAACAATAGTCATCATATCGGGCTTTTCTTAAGCACAGACACCCGTATGTCTATGCGTTTAGACGTCTGTTCCAAAAAGTCAAACTCTTCCGCCTCTTACTAAAATACACCGAGTCTGTACAACCTTTTCGCAGCTCAATGCTTACTGCATATCTTCGTCTTCGATAAAAGTCGCTAATACTTCTTCTACCATATCCCATTCTTCTTCAGTTTCAATAGGATTTAATTGACCTTCAAAGCCGTCTTCACTTTCAACGTAAGAGAAAGCTTGTAATTCTACGCCCTCTTCGTCAGATACGCCTGCTGGGTAGACGAGAACATATGATTTACCGAAATCTTCTGAATCGAATGTAAATAGAATTTCGAATAATTGCTCGTTACCTTCTTCGTCTACGATTGTAATATGTTCATGGTCTGCGTGGTCATGTTCGTGATCGTGGTCATGTAAATGATCATGCTCGTGGTCGTGATGTTCAGTCATGTGTTAATCTCCTTTAAATTTAAAATCTAAGTAAAAATCTATTATACACCATTACGATGGGTGGGCATCTAAATAATTTTGTAAAATGAGTACTGCAGCTAACTTATCGATGACCTTTTTGCGTTTCTTACGACTTACATCGTTGGCAATTAACATCCGTTCTGCTTGAACAGTTGTTAAACGCTCATCCTGATAAAAGACTGGTAAATCAAACCGGTCTATCACAAGTTGTCCGTATTTTTGTGATGCTTCAGCGCGTGGGCCGATAGAATTGTTCATATTCTTGGGTAAACCAAGAACTAACGCTTCTACCTTATACTCAGCAATCAACTCGCCAAGTCGGTCCAAACCGAATTCTTCTAATTCTTCATCGATTGGAATAATCTCCACCCCTTGGGCCGTCCAACCGAATGGATCAGAAACAGCCACGCCGACTGTTTTAGACCCCACATCTAATCCCATGTATCGCATTACTCGCGACCAGATTGTTTCATGTAATTCACGATTAATTCTTCAAGAATTTCATCGCGGTCATGATAACGGATAATATTACGCGCTTCGTTATGACGTGGAATATAAGCTGGATCACCAGATAATAAATAACCAACGATTTGATTTACTGGGTTGTAACCTTTTTCTTTAAGAGAATCATATACGATTTCTAATGTCTCTTTGACATCCTTTTCGTTGTTTTCCCCGAAATTGAATAGGACTGTTTCATCTTTATTACTCATCAGAACACCTCCAAATATTATCTATAGTTTACCTAATTATCCGTATTTTAACAAGAAATCGTCATTATTTGCCAATAATTTCTTTCGCAAATGCAAGTGCTTCTTCAATTCCAGCTGGTTTTTTACCGCCGGCTTGGGCCATATCTGGACGACCACCACCGCCACCACCAATTTTTGGTGCGACTTGTTTGATTAGGTCGCCTGCTTTAACACCCGCTTTAACAGCATCTTGACCAACAGCGATTAATAGATTTGCTTTATCATCCACTGAAGTTGCTAGCACAAGAATATCAGAAGAGCCTTTTTGTTTCCACTCATCCGCAATCTTACGTAGATCATCCATCGAACGATTTGGTACGTGTTCAGCGATTACAGTGTAAGCACCAACCGTTTCAACATGGTCAAAAATTTGTCCTGCAGCTTGCGCATTCATTTTATCACGTAAAGCATTTAATTGCTGTAAAGTTTCCTTATGTTCTTCTCTAAATTGTTGTAAACGTGAAACAATATTTAAGAATTTACCAGCTTTAAGATTTGCAGCGATTTGTTTCAAGATATTTTCTTGAATCTTGTATTCTTGGATAGCAGCTAATGAGGTTACAGCTTCAATACGACGAACACCAGCACCGATACCAGATTCTGAAGTGATCTTGAATAGACCGATTTCAGCAGTATTACCAACGTGTGTACCCCCACAAAGTTCAATTGACCAGTGGTTAATATCTACCATACGCACTTCACTACCATATTTTTCACCAAACAAGGCTTGTGCACCAGCAGCTCTAGCTTCATCAATAGAAGTCACTGTTGTCACAACTGGGAAAGCTTCAGCGATTGCTTCATTTACTTTCGCTTCCATTTCAGCCAATTCTTCGTCTGTTACTTGCCCAAAGTGCGAGAAGTCGAAACGTAAGTGGTCAGCAGTTACCAATGACCCCGCTTGGTTAGCATGGTCCCCTAAAACATCTTTCAATGCTTGATGTAACAAATGGGTTGCCGTATGGTTTTTCTCGATTGAGTGGTGACGACGGCGGTCAACCACTAATTGCACAGTTTGGTCCAATACGATTGCTGCTGCTAATTTTACTTCATGTAAGTGTTGACCATTTGGCGCACGAACAACATTTACGACATGTCCAATTAATTGGCCATCTTCATCTAGGACGTCACCTGTATCCGCAATTTGACCACCCATTTCAGCGTAAAATGGTGTCTGCTCAGCAACTAAGTATACCTCGTCCCCAGCTTCTGCTGCCGACACTAATGCGTCTCCTAACACAATGGTATTTATACGTGTTTCTACGACTAATTGGTCGTAACCAACATAAGATGATGTCACATCAATTTCACTCAACACTTCAGACTGCACAGCCATACCTGTTGAATCCTTACGCGCAGCACGCGCACGTTCTCTTTGTGCTTTCATCGCTTCTTCAAAGCCAGATAAATCAACATCAATACCCACTTCTTCTAAGTATTCTTGCGTTAATTCTAATGGGAAGCCGTAAGTATCATATAATTTAAAGGCTTGCGCACCAGACATCACTTTATTATGTTCTGCTTCAAGCGTTGAAATCACTTCTTGAATAATCGCTTCCCCTTCATTGATGGTTTCGTTAAAACGATCTTCTTCTGTTTTAATTACATCCTGGATAAAGTTTTGGTCTGCTTTCACTTCTGGATAGAAGTCAGCCATAATGTCCGCAACAACAGGTACCAATTTCGTTAAGAAGTTATCTTTAATACCTAAACGTCGTGCATGCATGATTGCACGACGGATTAAACGACGTAAGATATAGCCACGGCCTTCATTTGAAGGTAAAGCACGGTCACTAATGGCAAAAGTTACTGCACGAACGTGGTCAGCAATTACCTTATAAGAAACATCGGTCTCAGGTTTATCACCATATTTTACAGCTGTCCCCAATGTTTCAATTTCTTTAATAATCGGTAAGAATAGGTCTGTTTCAAAGTTGGTTGGCGCATCTTGGATGACAGAAGTCATACGCTCTAGCCCCATACCCGTATCAATATTCTTATGTTTTAAAGGCACATATTCGCCGTTTGGCATATGGTTAAACTGAGAAAAAACGATATTCCAGATTTCCAAGTAACGCTCATTTTCCCCGCCTGGGTACATTTCTGGGTCAGAATCTTCTAAATCTTGGTATTTAACCCCGCGGTCATAGAAAATTTCTGTGTCCGGACCACATGGACCAGCACCTAAATCCCAGAAGTTATCTTCCACTGGCACATAATGGTTATCAGATAAACCAGTCGCCTTACGCCATAATTCAACTGTTTCAGTATCCTCTGGGTAGTAAGTCATATATAGTTTCTCAGGATCTAATCCCAACCATTTCTCGTCAGTTAAGAATTCCCAAGCCCAAGGAATCACTTCAGCTTTGAAGTAGTCTCCGATAGAGAAGTTCCCTAACATTTCAAATAAGGTATGGTGACGCGCTGTCACACCAACATTTTCAATATCGTTGGTACGAATTGATTTTTGTGAGTTGGTGATACGTGGGTTTTCAGGTACAACAGAGCCATCAAAGTATTTCTTCAAGGTTGCAACCCCTGAGTTAATCCATAATAATGACGGATCTTGAACTGGCACTAATGAAGCACTTGGCTCCACACTATGGCCTTTAGATTGCCAAAAATCTAGCCACTTTTGGCGAATTTCTGCTGATGTTAATTGTTTCATAGTTGTCCTCCTCAAAATAAAAAAACATAGCTTTGCAAATTGAGGACGACTTTGCGCGGTACCACCTCATTTGCAATGCTATGTTTACATTACCTCTCTAGTTGCTGGATAACGCTAGCGCGTAGCCTTTCGACTAAATGTTTAGAAAGAGAGCATTTTATGGTTGGATGCTTGCACCTAATCATCCTCGCTAAGGTTCATAAAATATGGTTCTTTCCACTTGTAGACTTTACAGTCTTTTCACATTCCAGATTATACTGACATAATGCCTAATTTGTCAAGTTTTCAAGCCGGTAAATCAATTAAAAATCTTCCGGCTTCAATCCATCCATTCCTATCATAGGGTCAATGGCATTCGTCAAAACCAATTCGGCAGTGAGTTTGAAATCTGCCACTGCTGAGCCAGCTTCATCACTCGCTTCTGTATCGCTACCGATAGTAGTTGACTCATTTTCTGCTTGGTTTTCTTCACCGTCTTTATTGGATTCGATTTGACTGCTAGTTACCGTCGAATTTTCACTCTTAGATTCTTTGCTGTCAACATCATTTTCCTCTTTGTCCTCTATTTCCGCTGCAACCGCCGTGGCCATCCGTTCATCAATATCCACAGCTTCCATTAAAAAGTCTTTCAGCTGGGTTTGCCGGCTAGCATCCACATTTTGAATGGCCGTTTGAAAGGCCTGGGGTTCACCGCACATAATCAAGGACTGCTTGGCCCGCGTAATCCCCGTATATAATAAATTTCGCTTCAGCATCCGGTGGTGTTGCGGCACTAAAGGCACTATCACAATTGGAAATTCCGACCCCTGCGACTTATGAATTGACGTACAGTAAGCTAAGGTAATTTCATTGAAGTCATTACGTTCATAAGTCACCTCAACCTCATCAAATTGCACCACAATTTGGTCTACTTTATTAGTTGTTTCCTTAGCAAAAAAGATAGCCACGATTTCCCCTAAGTCGCCATTGAAAACGTTTTTCTCGGCTTGGTTTTTCAGCTGCAAGACCTTATCCCCAACCCTAAAGGTTTGTTCAAAATAGACTAACTCCCGTCTTTTACCGTCGTCGTTGGGGTTTAAAACAGCCTGCAAACGCTCATTGATATGATTGATCCCGGCCTGTCCTTTATAGAGCGGCGCCAAGACTTGAACGTCTCGTTTTTGGTAGCCCTTGTCAACAGCCCGCTTAGCCACAATAGCTACTAAGTCTGCAATTTGATTCGCTTGCACCTTGAAGAATGACCGATCTCGTTGGTTGATCATCAAATCTTTAGGCACAATACCTTGTTTAATCTGATGAGCCAATTGGACAATGGTCGACTGGTTTTTCTGACGGTAAATTTCATCTAATTCACGTGTTTTAACCGTTTGTGATGACAATAAATCAGCTAATACTTGTCCGGGTCCTACAGAAGCTAACTGGTCTTTATCCCCCACAAAAATGACCTGCATAAATGAAGGGACACTTGAAAGTAATTTATAGGCAAGCCATGTATCCACCATGGACATTTCGTCAATAATCAACAAGTCAGTTTCTAGCTGCATGCCTGCCACTTCGCCGTCTTCGCTGTCATCCTCTTCACCTGTTAAACCAAGTAAACGGTGGATAGTTGATGCTGGCAGGCGAATCATTTCAGTCATTCGTTTAGCGGCTCGTCCTGTTGGGGCGGCTAAAGAAATTGGAAAGGCACCTGGGTCGTATTCTTCTACATTTAAGGAAATATCATTTAAACGAGCATACAATTGGACGATGCCGTTTAATACCGTTGTCTTACCTGTCCCTGGTCCCCCAGTTAAGATAAACATTTTGGAAGTTAACGCCTCTTTAATGGCTTTCTTTTGAGCCTGTCCGTAGGAAATACCTAAGTCTTGTTCTAATTTTTGGATTTCTTCGTCTAAATCAACACCCGGATATTGGGGTTGATACTGAGGTTGCTGCATTTGCCCCATCATTTTGGCAATACCTACTTCAGCAAAATATAAAGTAGGCAGGGCAACACGCCCTTCTTCAGATAAAATCAACTTACCTGTCTCATTCATGTCAGAAATAGCATCTTCGATTAATTTAGCATCAATAAATTGAGACTGTCCATGCATCAATACTTCTTGGGTTTTCTCAATCAGTGGCGCTTCCATGACAAAGGTGTTACCCGATTCAAAGGTTGCTAAGTTTAGGACAAACATGACACCCCCAGCAATCCGAACTGGTGAATCCAAGGGGAAACCGATATTTAAAGCGATTTGGTCTGCTTTTTGAAAACCAAAACCGCGGATATCGTCGATCAAAATATAAGGATTTTCTTCAATAATTTCGACTGCTTCGTTATGGTAGAGGCCATAAATTTGCCCAGCCAACCGCGATGAAAAGCCCATCTCAGCTAGCTTAACGAAAACTTGTTCATTCCCCCTTTGTTCAACCATCCGCTCATGTAGCATAGTTCTTGTCTTTTTAGACAAACCTTTAACCACTTTTAAGGATTCTACATCATTTAAAATAGTATCAATGGTTTGGTCGCCAAAAGCATCGACAATACGACTGGCAATCGTATCCCCAATTCCTGGAAATTGTTCGGACGACAGAAAGCGAATTAACCCTTCTTTAGAAGTGATTTTCTGCGCTTCATAAGAAGTTACTTGGAATTGGACACCATATTTAGCGTGGTCCACCAGTTTCCCGTTAAAATGATAGGTCGTCCCATCCTGAATAGTTGGGAAGTTTCCCGTCATCACGATTTCTTTTTCTGAATACATGGTATTGGTTTCGTCTATTTCAACTGACATTACCCGATAAAAGTTGCTTTCATTAAAAAAGAAGGTCGCCTTTACCTCACCTATGACATAATCTTCACTTGTTGGTTGGTTCTGATTTTGTCGCATGTTGGCTGCTCCTTCCTCATCTTAGTTATCCTACATATTATAGCATATTCAAGAAGTTCAGAATGGATAGATTTATAGGTCTCTAGGTCATTTTGCCTATAGAAATATGATAGAAAAAAGACGTGACCATGACATCACGCCTCTTCTATGTTAGTTTGAATTGTTTGAATAGTTGATTGGAGTATTTAAACGTATTGCAATTCTGCTACTTCTGAATTTTTGAAAGCAGCATCAATTGTACCGCCACCTAGACATTCTGGACCATCGTAGAATACAACTGCTTGTCCAGGGGTGATTGCACGTACTGGTTCTGCAAAAGTGATTTTCGCAGTCCCATCTTCATTGATATCAACATGGACTTGTGTATCTTTTTGACGGTAACGGAATTTCGCTGTGCAATCAAATGATGTTGCAGTAAATTCGTCATCGACAAATGAGAGGTCACTCGCCATTAAGTAGTCTGCATATAATTTATCGTTGTGGAAGCCTTGACCAACGTATAAAACGTTTTTAGCTTGGTCTTTCCCTACAACGAACCATGGTTGATCAGATTCGCCACCGCCACCGATGCCTAATCCTTTTCGTTGGCCGATTGTATAGTACATTAAGCCCATGTGGTCACCCATTACAGTCCCATCTTCAGCAATCATTTTACCAGGTTGTGCTGGTAAGAAGTTACCTAGGAATTCCTTAAAGTTCTTTTCACCGATAAAGCAAATACCAGTTGAGTCTTTTTTCTTAGCAGTTGCTAATCCTGCTTCTTCAGCAATACGACGTACTTCTGGTTTTTCTAAATGGCCTAATGGGAACATGACACGTTGTAGTTGATCTTGTGATAATTGGTTAAGGAAGTATGTTTGATCCTTATTATTATCTAAACCTCGTAACATGTGTACTTTGCCTTTAGCGTCGCGTTCAACTTGCGCGTAGTGGCCAGTTGCAACATAGTCAGCCCCAAGTTCTAATGCATAGTCTAGGAAAGCTTTAAATTTAATTTCCTTATTACACATTACATCCGGGTTGGGTGTCCGGTCACGTTTGTATTCATCTAAGAAATAAGTGAATACCTTGTCCCAATACTCCTTCTCAAAGTTAATTGAGTAGTAAGGAATACCGATTTGCGCGGCTACTGCGGCAACGTCTTTGTAATCTTCCGTTGCTGTACAGAAACCATTTTCGTCTGTGTCATCCCAGTTCTTCATGAAGATACCGATGACATCATACCCTTGTTGTTTCAGTAATAAGGCTGTTACGCTGGAATCAACGCCACCACTCATACCGACTACCACGCGGGTATTTTTATTTGGATTATTTTCTACCACAACATCACCATCTTTCTGCCATAATTTTACGATTGAAGGTCGTATATTAGGTTGTTAGTAGAGATTATAAAATCACAAGTACAAATTATACAGTCTGTAGCAAAAAAAGCAAGCAATACGCTTACTTTTTTCGAGTATATTTATCTACTATAGTCTATACAATTTCTTCAAGGATACCCATAGTGACCATGTCTGCTTGTAACCGTTCAACCGCTTCCTGCAGTGGTGCCATCGAATCGTTTTTATAAACATTCACCACTTGCATACCGTTCAAATTAGTCACAGTCATAGAAAAACCATCAAGGCTGCTATTCACTTTCATTTTGAATAAAACTTCACGGCTATCATTAAATGATGCGGTTACTAAGCGTTCAAATTCAAAGTTTCCTTGTTTGCTCTCTTGGAATCCGTAGTCTCTAAGGGTATATTTCTTCACTGTATCGGCTAGTTTAAATTTCTTACTAGCCCCTTTCAACTGGACACTTGCTGTCATTGCCATAATCTGTTCCCCTCCACTAAAAATAACTATTTAATTGAAACAAAAATATCTAAAATTTGATCAATATCTGAAAATTCAGTTGGTTCCCCAAAAGAAAGTCGTAAACTTTCTGCGATTCGCGGCGAATCCGCCCCGTACATAGACACAAGCACGCGTGATGGTTCAAGTGATCCTGCTGTACATGCTGAACCTGCTGATAAGTAAGCATCTCTTAAATCTAGCTTGATTAAAACTTGATCAGATGGGTGACCTGGCCAATAGATATTTAAGACATGGGCCAATTCTGCTTCAGCCGGACCATTGATTTGGAAGTCTAAGCCACGTTCCCGGGCGCCCTCCAAGAAATGTTGACGCAAGGCCTTTAAGTGGTCTTGGTGCTTTTCCATATTGTCATATTGCTTTTCGATTGCTTTAGACATACCCAAAATTAAAGGTAAGGCTTCTGTTCCTGCCCGATGTTTGTTTTCTTGGTTACCCCCGCGTACATAAGGGGCAAAATCCGCCTTAGCATTACGATAATACATAAAGCCTATTCCTTTTGGCCCGTATATTTTATGGGCAGACATAGACAAGGCATCGATGTGCATTTTTTCCACGTCTAAAGGAATATTCAAATATGTTTGGACAGTATCTGTATGGAAGAAAATATCCTTTTCATATAATAAATCCCCAATAGCTTGAATATCTTGCAAGGACCCAACTTCGTTATTGCCGGCCATAATGGATACCAAAATCGTGTCTTTTCGGATGCTTGTTTTCAATTCTTCAAAGTCAATATGACCTTCTTCGTCGAATTCTAGATAAGTCACTTCAAAACCTTGTCTTTCAAGGTGACGCATCGTTTGGTAGACAGAAGAGTGTTCTGCAGCGGTCGTAATTAAATGTTTACCCTTATCCGCTAAACGAGCAACAGTTTGGTTGATAGCTGAATCATTGGACTCGGTCCCACCAGACGTGATGATAATATCATCCGCATCAGCGTTAAGGGTACGGGCAATTTGTCTGCGGACGCCTTCTACCTTCTGCTTAGATTCACGCCCAATCTTGTACAAACTTGAAGCATTTCCGTAATCATCATGCATGGCTTTTGTAATGACTTCAATGACTTCTGGATCAACTGGCGTTGTTGCGGCGTAATCTAAATAAATGCCTTTCATTATTTTCCTCCCGTAAATTTTGTTTTCTCTGGGAATAGGAAGCTTAACAGGTCTTTAGTGATCCGTTTGCCCTCTCCCACTGCTGGGTATATGTGCATCATCATCATTGGGTTAAAATTGGCTTCAATTAATGCATAGTTATCTGCACTTGCTGGTTGGTGAATGTCTTCAATCATCAAGTCTAATCCCGTAATATTTACCCCTAAAACAGCCGCCATCTTCACAGCAATTTCCTTATAAGAATCGTGCATTTCAGCTAATACTTCAATAGAATCTCCACCTGTTGAAATGTTTGAATTCTCTCGTAAAATGACTTGTTGCCCTTCAGGAACGACATCAGACGGTGTAAGCCCTTGTTGTTTCAAGGTGTTCACTTCAATGTCACCTAATTGAATGATTTCTAGTGGCGAACGATGGTCCCGTCCTCGTTTAGGGTCTTTATTCTTGTCAGCGACTAAATCTTCAACTGTTGACTGGCCGTCTCCAATCACATTAGCCCCGACACGGTTGACAATAGACAGGACTTCCCCTTCTTGCACATAAAAACGGTATTCAGTTCCAAAGGCAAAGTCTTCAATTAAAACAGTATGGTCTTCTTTAAAGGCGATATCTAAAGCTGCCTTAAATTCGTCAGCCGTCGCGCCTTTCTTAAAGATTGAAATCCCAATTCCCATATTGGTTGATTTTGGTTTAATCACAAAAGCTTTGTCTTGATATAAGGCGGCTACTTTCATTGCTTCACCAAATTGATTAAATTCTAGACTTTTTGGCACATGAATGCCGTGCTCAGCTAATAAGGCCTTAGTGACTACCTTATTTTCCATTACATAGTGGCCAATATAAGGGTCTTTACTTGTGATGTTAGCATTCTTCACGATTTCCTTGTGGGTCTTATATTTTAGACGAAGCATCTGGTCATTCCGGTCCAAAATATCCATTTGGTAGCCTTCTTGGATAGCGTCGAACATCAAGATTTGTGTGGATAATTCCATATCTTCAAAGCCACCTAAAGCATAAGGTTTAGCCCAGGCTGACTCGTAGACCTCTTCCGCGAATTGGCGGCCTGCTTCTAAGTAGCCATCAACATCTTTCATAGTCGTCATCATTTGGCTAGCTGGCGTTAATGCTGGGTCTTTCATCCTGTCTACCATCAATTGTGTCGTTTCAATAACCGATTGATCAGCTTCAATCGCTACTAACATGTCTTGCATGTCTTCCAAAATAGCTAACCCTTCGTCCATAGCTTGCGTTTTTTGGAAAGTTTCCTCTTCAGCAACCTTAGTCTTCAAGTCAATCCCGTAGTGGACATCCGCCATATTGGCATCTTTACAGGACCAGACTAAGTACAAGATGAAGTATTTCATGAATTCAATATCTGACGCTTTAATCCCGTAAGCGGCATCCGGTTGAATATCTATCAGTCTAAATTCTAGGTACTTAATCCCTTTATTCAGTAAAGACTGGGCTTTGTTGGCACCACGTAATCGGACATTTGAGTAAAATTCTTTCTCAGCGATTAAACGCCCCTCAGTTACGTTGGCCTCTAATTGCGTCACATAGTCCTCTAAATTGTCATAAGTAAAGGTCACATCATCCTTATTGATATATCCTAGACGTGAGTTTCGAAGCGACCGAACTGGGTGGTCAAACTTATCTGATGGCACACGGAAAAAGCTGTCATCCGCAATTGGTGCCGCCCCAAATAAATAAACTAAAATCCACTGGTAACGCAAGAAATTACGGGATAAACGTAGATAAAAATCAGATTGGAAATCTTTTAGCGATTGGCTATTGCCGTCTACTTTTTTCGCTTCTTCATGGACTAGTTGAATGAAAGCAGGTGAAATCTGCATATTGAAGTGAATACCAGAAATCATCTGCAATTTTTTGCCGTATACTTCTACTAAATAATCCCGGTAGTCAACAGCAGCTGGGTCTTCTAAATCGGCCACTTCAATCAAATCATCCGCCGGCAAGGCAGGTGGCATTGAATATGGCCAGATCCGTTCATTTTCTGTTAATGACTCAATCGCCACTTCATGTATCGCTTGCAACCATTCCATGACATGGTCCGCAGAATAAACTGGTGGTGTCACCAATTCTAATTGCGACTCCGCAAAGTCCCGTTGAATATAAAATGACGACGTTGACCCATCCACTTTTTTAGGATGCGGGGTTAAAGCCAACTGCCCCTCAGGTGTAATCCGGTGACCCTCTCGTTCAATCCCTACCGACGCCTCTTTGAAAGCGTGGCGAACCTCTGCTTGTTGAATGAATGACTGTAACCAATTCATATGTAATCTAACTCCTCATCTACTCTTCTACCATCCGTATAGCAATGGTTGTTCGACTTATTTTATCATTAATGTGCTTGTCAGACTATTTTTCTGTCTTACTTTTTTTTGGAAAACGAACGTATATTCGCTAACCTGAATCACCTATGATATAATTAGGGGGAGTATAGCCAAGAGAGGAGCCAGGTAAATGCCACAAAACAATCCCTTAGCCTTTCGCATGCGACCTCGGTCAATCGAAGAAGTTGTCGGCCAACAACATCTGGTTGGAGAAGGCAAAATCATTTTCCGAATGGTAAAAGCCATGCAATTATCATCCATGATTTTATATGGACCACCCGGTATTGGGAAGACGTCGATTGCCTCAGCCATCGCTGGGTCTACTAAATATGCCTTTAGAAAATTAAATGCCGCTACAGACAGCAAGAAGGACTTACAGGCGGTCGTTGAGGAAGCTAAATTTTCTGGGGGTATCGTCTTATTATTAGACGAGATCCACCGGTTAGATAAAACAAAACAAGACTTTCTACTACCCCATTTGGAATCAGGCTTGATTACTTTAATTGGGGCCACAACTGAAAATCCTTTTATTAACACCAGTCCAGCCATCCGGTCTCGGGCCCAAATCTTTCAATTAGAACCACTGGATGAAGCAGATATTAAAATTGGTTTAGAACGGGCCTTAACCGATAGTGACCGCGGATTAGGCAGTTTCCCGGTAGATATTGATGCAAATGCTATCGATCACTTTGCCCATGCAGCCTTTGGGGACTTGCGGTCGGCCTTAAATGCCCTAGAACTAAGCGTTAAATCTACAGATGAAAATGCAGATGGCCGTATCCATATTACTTTAGATATTGCGGAAGAAAGCATGCAGATGAAATCATTCTCCCACGACGCAGACGGAGACATGCATTACGATGTGATTTCAGCCTTTCAAAAATCTATCCGTGGGAGCGATGTGGACGCTGCCCTCTTATACGCAGCACGCTTAATTGAAGCCGGTGAATTAACCATTTTATGTCGGCGATTATTAGTCATAGCCTACGAAGATATTGGTTTAGCCAACCCACAAGCAACTGAACGAACGGTAGCTGCAGTTCAAGCGGCCAACCAATTAGGCCTACCAGAAGCTCGTATTCCTTTAGCCAATGCCATTATCGATTTAGCCCTATCGCCTAAATCCAATTCGGCCATTGAAGGAATTGACGCCGCTCTGGCTGACGTACGGGCTGGTAAGTCTGGTATCATTCCAAAACACTTGAAAGATGCCCATTATAAAGGGGCAGAAAAATTAGGTCACGGCAATGAATATAAGTTTCCACACGCCTACCCTAACCACTGGGTAGCCCAACAATACCTGCCAGATACTCTAGTTGGCAGACGTTATTATCAAGCTGGAGACACCGGGAATTATGAACGGGCCCTAGCTGAAAACCGCCGTAAACGTGAAGGTAAATAATCACTTATAAATATTAAGCTTAAAGTAATTGTCAGCTTTTTCAGGTCCTTAAACTTGAAATTACCCTCAAAAGATTGTATGATATTTATAAGAAGAATTCCTCTGTAGTGTTCGCGATTTCTTTACATGTGTTGACCGAACAATTAGCTATCTAGGGAACTGCCAAGGTTTATGGATATAACGCCTCATCACGAGGACTGTTGAAGTAGATATGTGGTTCCCACCTGTATATCAATGCGGGTTCAATACAGATAGATCTCATCACGGCACATAACGGAGCTCTTTTATAAAATTAACTTTTTAGAGGATGCGTTTATCGCATCCTTTTTTGTTGTACTTTTCTTTTACTTTCTGCTTTTCCTTGCCTGCAATACAGGTATATTTCTATCGTTTTCTACCCATATAACTGCAAAATGATCTTTAAGCGCTTACTTTATGCTTTTTAAGTGGTATAATAAAGACAAAGGAGCGTGAGGAAAATGTATCAAGAATATTCACGTATATTAGCCCCAATTGATGGTTCAGACGAGTCTAGATTAGCGTTTAAAAAGGCTGTAGCTGTTGCTAAGCGTAACAATGCTACCCTAATTGTTGCCCATATTATTGACACCTCTGCCTTCCAAACAACAAATATGTATAATGAGGTCATTCCTGAAGCCGTAACGACACGTGCAAAAGCCATGTTAACTGATTACGAAGAAGAAGCGCGTAAAGCAGGTATTGAGCAAGTGGAAACTGTGATTGATTATGGTTCTGCCAAGTACCAAATTTGCCATACTTTAGCGCCTGAAAATAAGGCCGATTTAATTATGATTGGTGCGACTGGTTTAAATGCTATCGAACGTTTATTTATCGGTTCTGTTTCTGAATATGTGATTCGTAATGCCCCATGTGATGTGTTAGTGGTTCGTACGAATTTAGACAATGAACAGATTGCAGACTAAATTTTCAGCAAAAGATTTATTCACACACAAATAAACCGCCAACTAGCTGATGTCAGGTTTCTGGTTGGCGGTTATTTGAATTGTTTAGTTTATTATAAATCTAAAATGGCTTGAATGGATAGTGCGACTCTTGGTCTAAGTGAGGTCAAATCAGCTTCTTCCTCAAGGGTGTGGGCACCTGTCCCCACAATGCCTAATCCGTCAACAACGGGAATGTCTACAAGGGATGCTAGAGAGGCGTCGGACGCGCCTTGGCTTTCGACCTTAGTTAGCGGACCGTAACCCATTTTGTCAGCCGTGGCTAAGTAATGGTCTGCTAATTGATCGACTTTATCCGTGTAAACCATGGCATCTACGCCCGATTCAATTTCAAATTTGGTCGTTGTATCTGCTATATAGGGTTCAGGAATAACGCGTTCGATGTCCGCGATAATTTCCTCTTTAATGGTCTGGTTTGGGAATCTCAGTGAGAAGTTTCCTTTGGCAGAACCTGGAATGGTATTGGCTGAAACGCCCCCCTTGATAATGCCGCAATTGATCAATTTCTTACGCGGGATATCGGTTAAGGATTCTAGGGCAATGACTTTCTGAGCTAATTCCACAACGGCTGACCGGCCAATTTCAACTTCCATACCGGAATGACCTTGGACCCCTTCGACGGTTACGTTCAGCATCATGCCACCTTGACGGCCGACCACAATTTTATCAAAGGTTGGTGTGGGCTCAAAGTTCAGCATCAATGCTGCATCCTGTAATTCCCCAATCATTTCCTGACGGGTATCTGAGTACCGGTGGAGTGTTTCTTCATCCGGAATAAAAATTAGACTTAGTGGGTGTTTTTGATAGCCCATTTCAATCAGGTTTTTCACCACATACATGGCGATGACGAGGCCACCCTTCATGTCCATAAGGCCAGCACCCTTAGCAAAACCCGGTTTATCAGCCAGCAAACGGAAATGGTGGTTTTTGGTCACATCGGCATTAAAGACGGTATCCATATGACCTGATAAGACGATGGGTTTTTGGTCCTTGTTTTCGGAAGTTTTATATTCAGCAATCAACAAGTCCCCTGCTTGATCATGGGGAATGGTCCGGGTGGTCATGCCAATACTTTCACACCATTGACTGATAATTGTCCCCACTTGATTGACACCAGAAATTTGATCAATCCCTGATTCTGTATTCACTAATTTTTCTAAAAAGGCGAACATGTCACTTTCTTGCCCTGCAATTAAATCCTTTAACGCTTCAATTTCCAATAAAACCCCTCCAAGAATCTTTATCCTATGTTGCCCCTTGTCTTGTCCTTATTTTCCTATCCTTATTTGCTTAACCAGATCCGGTCCAAAAAATCGACTTTTGATCCTGCTGTAGCGACTTGGTCGCCTACAATTAATGGTCGTTTAATTAACATGCCCTGTTCAGACAGTAAGGCTAAAAATGCCTCTTCTGACATATCGGTTAGCTTGTCTTTTAAGCCTAATTCACGGTACAAACCGCCTGATGTATTTAATATTTTTGTATATTTACCGTCTACTTGGTCCAGTGCCCAGGCAATTTCTTCAGCCACGGGTGGTTGATCACGGATGTCGATAATTTCCCCAAAGGTTAACCCTTGTTCTTCCAAGTGTTTTTTCACCTTTTGTGTTGTGGAACATTGTTTTAAGCCATATATTTTTAGCACCTGACTTCATCCTCTCTCTTTCAAGTTTCTACCTACCATCTTAGCAAATTTTGCCCTTCATTAAAAGACGATTAAATCCCTTGAAAAATCATCACTCTTAGCAAACCTGAGTGATGTAAGAAAAAAACTAGCCCTTTGGAAAAGAACTAGTCTACTTAGCAGAAATTTGCTTTCAGTTTTAAATAGGGGCTGTCCTTATTTAAAATCCTTTTTAGTCTTGGTAAAAGCTTTCGATTGCGGTGGTTGCTTCTTTAGTTAAGGCCAAATTTTGAACATGGGTGTCATAATTTTTCGTCATATAAGAAAAGAACAGCAGGTCAATGGCATAAAGCTGGGCTAACAAGGAAATGGTTGCCCCACTCCGTAACAAAGCCTCCTTGGTGTCCGCTGTATGTAAGGGAATATCGGCTAAATTGGCAAGCGTATTGGTACCCGCTTTAGTTAAGGAAATCGTTTTCAAACCCAGTTCTTTAGCCATTTTCATGACAATAGTCCCTTCAGCTCTTTCACCTGAATTGGAAATTCCAATATATAGTGAGTCTTTTGGGGCAATAGCCATGGCTGCGACTAGTTCGTGTTGGTCTTGCGTTACCATGACTTGCTTACCAATCCGGGTAAATTTTTGCCGGAAGTCTTGGGCTACAATATTTGATGCACCAAGTCCGTATAAAAAGACCACTGGACTAGCCATAATCCAGTCCGTCACTTGATCGATATCTTGGTTTAAGAGACTGACGTTGGTATCAGCAAAGACTACACTGGCATTGGTTGCCAACTTTTCTTTGATGGTATCAAGACCTTCGTCTGCATCAATATCCGTGTAGTTTAAATCGCCTCTTTGACTCGTTTGAGCAGATAAAGCGAGTTTTAAGGCGGTAAAGCCACTGATCCCAATCGAATGACAAAAACGGATAACCCCCGCTGGACTTGACTTGGCCTCTTTTGCGAGCTCGGTCGCGTTCATCTGGATAACATCTTTTGGCCGCTCTAAAACAAGTTGACCAATTTTTTGTTCAGACTTAGGTAAGTCTTTCAGCATTTCATTGATTGTTTGAAGGATATTTCTTGCCATCTTGGCACCTCTCTAACGTTTATCATTTCACAAATTTAAAGGACTGTCAGCAAGGAGTTGACAGCCCTTTTCCAGTTATTCATATCTTACTATAAATTGTCTAATGCTTCCATGGTATTTGATGGTGATCCTGTAATCTCACTTGGGGCTTGGGCAGTTTGGGGCACACCGAAGAAGTAAGTCAGGATGAAGCCACCTATATAAGCTGCAACAAGACCCATGACATATGCTGGCCATTGTCCGTCAGCAATCAATGGAATTAAGGCAACACCCGATGGTCCAATGGCAGTAGCACCAACGCCACCGATTGCACCTAAGACTGCACCACCGATACCGCCCCCTAGGCAGGCTGTGACAAAGGGACGACCTAAAGGCAGGGTTACGGCATAAATCAAGGGTTCACCGATGCCTAAAATACCTACTGGTAGAGACCCTTTAATAATGTTGGTTAATTGCTTGTTCTGGCGGCATTTTAACCAGAGCGCGAAGGCGGCACCGACTTGACCGGCACCTGCCATAGCAAGGATGGGTAGTAGTACGGTTTTACCTGTAGCCGCAATCATTTCAATATGAATTGGGGTCAGGATTTGATGTAATCCAAACATGACTAAAGGTAGGAATGTTGCACCCAAGATAAAGCCGGCAAATGCACCACCTACTTGTAATATCCAGTTGATGGCACCAACAAGTGAAGTGGAGATAAATCCTGCGATTGGCATAATCAAGAAAATGGTCATCATCCCAACAACTAGTAGAGAAATGGTTGGCGTTACGATGATATCGATGGCATCTGGAATAAATTTACGTAAGCTTTTCTCAATTAATGACAAGAGGTAAACGGCGATAATAACCCCGATGACCCCACCTTGACCTGCCGCTAAGTCGCCACCTGTAAAGATATTTGGAAGTGGCGCCTCAGGTAACATACCAGTTAAGTAAGTAACCCCTGCAACAACCCCACCAAGGCCTTCTGTTGCACCGAATACCCGGGCAGCATTAATACCAATGTAAATATTTAAGTAGGCAAATAGCCCATTTTGAAGGATTTTAAGGACAAGGAAAATGTTGTCCCACATGCCAGGCTCTAATGCACCCGCGGTCAACATATTTTGAATAATTGAGGCAATCCCACCAATAATACCGGCCCCAACGAAGGCAGGAATTAAAGGCACAAAAATCGACGCAATGACTTTTAGGGCTTGTTTAAAAGGTGTATTATTCTTTTGTTTTTGTTTATTTTTATTTTCTGCAGTGATTCGTTCAGCTTCAGAACGCCCTGAAGTTAAATCTTGGTCAAGGTTTTCTTGAACTTGGCGTCCTTGTTGGACATGCCCTTGGTCAGCCATAATAGTGGCTACCTTGGCTGCCGTCCCTGGACCTACAACCACTTGCAAGGTGTCTCCGTCTTCAACAACGCCCATGACGCCATCTACCTGTTTCAAGGATTCCATGTCAACTTTTTGGTCGTCTTTGATGTCGATCCGGACTCGAGTCATACAGTTGTACACTTTGCTCGTGTTAGTTGGTCCGCCAATATGTTGGTAAATTGCTTGTGCTAAACGTGCTTCATTACTGATTTTAGCCATGATACCCATCCCCTTATCATTTGATTACTTGGTTAACAAAACCATTGGCTGCATTTATTTTTTGACTAGCTTCTGTCGCATCTAAATTGGTTAAAATCATCACGATGGCGACTTTGACATTTTGATTGGCTGCTTCAAAATAGCGTACTGCATCTTCATAAGTACATTCAGTTGCTGCCATAATAATCCTTTTGGACCGTTCTGCTAACTTTTCATTGGTCGCTTGCACATCCACCATCAAGTTTTGATAGACTTTCCCGATGCCGATCATCGAAACTGTCGATAACATATTCAAAATCAACTTTTGGGCTGTGCCAGCTTTTAACCGTGTAGATCCAGTTAAAACTTCTGGCCCACAATCTACTTCAACAGGAATTTGAGCAAAACGGCTAATCTTCGCTTGCTGATTGCAGGCAATAGACACCGTTTTCGCACCAATACTTTGGGCGTATTGCAAGCCCCCAATTACATAAGGCGTTCGGCCCGAAGCAGCAATCCCAACAACTGTATCATTGGCATTTAAGTTCAACTTTTTGAAATCTTCTTCTGCCAAGGTCAGGGAATCCTCAGCGCCCTCAACCGCTTCAACCATGGCCTTGTCGCCACCCGCAATCAAGCCGACCACCAAGTCTGGTGAGACCCCAAAAGTCGGTACACACTCAGCTGCATCCAAGACGCCTAAGCGACCAGACGTTCCGGCCCCAAAATAAATTAACCGGCCGCCAGCTTTTAAAGACTGAATAATCATTTCAATCGCCGCTTCAATTTGTCCAAGCGCTTCCGCAATCGCTTCAGGCACCTGTTGGTCTTCCTTATTCATCAGCTCAAGTACTTGACCAACTGACATCTGGTCCAAATGCATCGTATTTGGATTCCGCTTCTCAGTCGTTAACTGATTAATTTCTACACTCATCTCTTTTCCTCCATTACTTATGCAACAATTTAAATGTTTGTCCTGGTCCAATGAAGGCAATCAAGTCTCTATCTGCCTGAGTCACCCGTCCAACCACATTCACTTTCTCATCTTCTAGTAAATCGACCTTACAAATTTGTACTTCTCCCTGGTAGCGTCCGTAGCCTTCATTATCGACAGTGATAGCGCCAAATTGTCGCGCACTAGTATTCACTGCTTTGATTGAGTCATTTGGCCTTAATTGTCGTCTTGATTCTTGGCTCCTAACCACTAAAGCTGCCGCATCTTGCCGATTAGTATGGTCACCTAAAATCCATTCCACCTGTTCAGCAACCGCGTCCCTTGCACTTTCCACCCTTAAACAAATCTTGTTTTTTTCAATATATTCTTTAAATTGAAAAAGGACATCCCTTGAAATTGCTGGATCACCGATATACACATCGTCAATATGGCCATTAGTGATTAAATCTAGGGTTCCCGCCATAGGATGCAGGCTTCGGTGGGCTTCAACCGTCGGCAAGCCAGCGTGGATTGGCCCCCTCATTTTGTCATCACCAGGGACAAAAGCCATGGTCCGAAGACCCGTCGACTTCAGCCAACGGTTGTGGTGTTTAAAGGTGTCCATACCTAAGCCAGTTTCTGGGCGCGGATAGTAGTTATGCCAAGCGGTGATATGGCTTAAATCCACTTGATAATAGCGGAGTTGATCTAGATCTTGTGCAGTCAGTGTGCTCGCATTTAAAGCGATATTAATTTCACGACTTAAACGAGCTACCGTTTCAAATCCAATGCCATAATCAATCCGCAAACCCGTAATCCCTAGATCAATGACCGGCCTGATATCTTCAAATGACCCACCAATTTTATGGAGGCTGGTCCCTGAAATATCCACGACTAGCGACAAGTCATAAGCCTTCGCGATGGCTCCAAGGTCCCGCATTCGATCTAGAAAGGCAGTGGGATCATCTTCTGGAATGTGGATTGATGTAAAAATACCAGTAAAACCAGCAGCAAACATGCGATCGATGTAATCACGGTCAATTGCCTCATTTAAATATACGGAAAAACCATACATATAGTCACCTCATTTAGTCATTATCATGCGCTATATTTCGACAACGTTTAACTTAAAATTTATTATAGCATGTTGAAATATTTTTTCAATAAATTACGATTTATCCTGGAAAATGGATATAAATGAAATTAAATTACAGCATTTGATAAAAAAATACCCAAGCTATCTCATTAGAGACAACTTGAGTCTTTTGGAAAATGTTTGATTATTCGTTAATGTTACCTAAACGTACAGTATCGCGAACGATTACTAACTCCTCGTCCGTTGGAATCGTGTAGATAGCAACTTTCGAATCTTCGCTAGAAATTTTTGCTTCATCACGTGTATCGTTTGCTGCAGCATCGATCTTCATACCGAAGAATGCCATATGGTCATCAATGATTTCTGCACGTGTACGGCCAGAGTTTTCACCAATACCTGCTGTAAATACAACGGCATCAACGCCACCCATTACAGCGATGTATTGACCAATGTATTTACGTACGCGGTCGTAGAAGATTTCTAAGGTAGTTTGTGAACGTTGGTCACCATTATCAGCTGCATCTTCAACATCTCGCATATCAGATGACACACCTGATAAACCTAATAAACCAGATTTATTATTCAAAATAGAGACCATGTCATCGATATCAGTAATATTCAATTTCTTCATTAAAAATTGAACTAAAGATGTATCAATATCACCTGAACGTGTACCCATTGTAATACCTGCTAATGGTGTGAAGCCCATAGAAGTATCAACAGATTTACCACCCTCTACAGCAGTAATAGAACCCCCGTTACCTAAATGACAAGTAATAATTTTTAAATCTTCAATAGGTTTACCCATTAGTTCAGCTGCCCGATTGGCTACATATCTGTGTGAAGTGCCATGTGCACCATAACGACGAGCACCAAATTCTTCATAGTACTCTAATGGAATAGAATATAAATATGCTACTTCAGGCATTGTTGAGTGGAATGATGTATCAAAAATGCCGACAGCAGGTTTTCCAGGCAATACTTTTTGGAAAGCGCGAATAGCTCGAGCTTCTGGTCCATTATGTAGAGGTGCAAATTCTGCTAACTCCTCAATTTTTTGAATTGCCTCATCATCTAATAACGTAGACTCTTTAAATATTTCTCCACCAGCTACCACACGGTGGCCAGTACCAGATATTTCATCATAACTAGTAATAATGTTTAAAGTGCCTAATTGGTTTAATAAGAATTCAATAGCTACTTCATGGTTATCAATATCTTTAACATCCTCAAATTTTTGGCCTTCACCATACTTAATAGAAATGTTAGAGTTACCGATTCCAATACGGTCGATTTGACCTGAAGCTACAACCTCTTCATTAGGTACTTCGTAAATTTTAAATTTTAAACTAGAAGAACCTGCGTTTACAGCAATTACTTTAGACATGGTTTCTCTCCTTTAATCTTAAATCAATATTATTTAATATACTCCATTATAACATGACATGTTTCGTTATGGTAAAGACATTAGTGTTCTATTCTCTTGAAAATGCATTTTTTGCAAAGTAGCTATTTCAAAGCCTACTTCATTTTCTCAAGAAAGTTTTCAAAAGCTCCCAAAAACTTTGGCAATTCTTCCTGACTCTTCAAGTCCGGAATTTCACCAACAAGTACATTCTCACTTTGTTTAGCCTTGTCGCCCGCTTTTTGCACTAATAAAATAGCTTTTCTAGATTTCTCATTATTGAAAAGATTGCTTGGTAGTGACAATAAAGCTTGGAAATAACCATGCTCACCTATAGCTTCAATTAAGGTCTTAATATTTTCATCTTGGATAAGGCCAGCAGGCACAATATAAATACCCCAACCATTCGGTTTCAAGTAACGTAACCCTTGTTCTACCATCAAATAATGAACAAAAGCATGTTGACCTTCCTCACGGTTTTTAGCTGAAGAATAGGTGTCAGCTACTTCATCTACAGGATAATAGCCTAAGGGTAGGTCACCTACAATTAGATCACTTGGTGGGACAATCAGATTTTGTAATGAATCTCCTAAATATAAATTAGCTGGGATATCTTGTAGACGGGTGGAAACGTCCGCGATTGACAACATTAAGTCATCGTTATCATAACCAAATCCTTGAATTTTATAACCAGATGCCTTCAAAGCGTTATAAATAATGGCGTACAAGTTTCCAGTCCCCATTGTCGAATCAAAGAAGGTGATCTCCGTATGGTCTGCTTTATCAGCTAAATGCCCATGGTCTACCAGTTTAGTAGCAAAGTACCCCATTAAAACCGCGATAGCTTCAGGTGTCATATGATAATTAGCTTGTAATTGATCAGCTTTTTCCCCTTCAATAAAGGCAAATTGAACCGCCTTACGAATGTCTTCAGCTTCATATTCTTGGAGATTGATATTACTATAAATCTCTCTCAATTGTTCAGCTTCTTCATCACTTGGTCGTTGGTCGATTTGTTGCACTTCACCATCAGCAAGATTTTGCAAAGTTTCAAATAAAGCTTCTAGGTAAGAAAACTCCAGCGCTTCTTGAATCAAAATCGTTGAGTCATGCAATACACCAAATAATTGGTTGATATTTTCTACTGACATAGTACTTCCTCTCTCTCATTATCCTACTACATACCTATTTTCAACGAAGGATAGCTTCCTGTCAATCATTGCGGTTATAGTCTGTCTTAAAACACACAATAAGCCATCACAGATACATCCATCTTGTCTTTATGCCAAAATAGCATCAATAACCTAAGCTGTTCTAGATAGATTATAGGATTTTTTTCAGGCAAAAGAAAAGCGCCTGAACCTTAAGTTCAAGCGCTCTATTCATATCAGATTATTCAGCAGCTACTGGGTAAACTGATACTTGTTTTTGGTCACGGCCTTTACGTTCGAAGCGAACGATTCCGTCAACTTTAGCAAATAAAGTATCGTCTCCACCGCGTCCTACGTTTACACCTGGGTAAATTTTAGTACCGCGTTGACGGTATAAAATTGAACCACCTGAAACTTCTTGACCGTCAGCACGTTTAGCACCTAAACGTTTTGATTGAGAGTCACGACCATTGGCAGTAGACCCGCCCCCTTTTTTATGGGCGAAGAATTGTAAATTAAATTTCAACATGGGATAACCTCCTCTAATATTTCGTTGTTTTGGATACATGTATAAAGTCACCGTAATTGGCTTCAACGTCTTCAGACAAGGCCAAATAGCAACTTGTTAATAACATTTGAGCAAGTTCACCCTGCTCTGTAGAGAGATCCTTGGTTAACTCAACATACAAGTAACCGCCATTTTCTTCATCGGCTTCAATAAGTGGCTCGATACTTGCCATACGTGTCAGGTTATTCACTGTCGATAAAACGACTGCGGATACTCCTGCACAAACAACATCTTGCCCATATTCACCAGCAAAGGCGTGGCCAGAAACTTCAAAGCTAACAAATTGATCTTTCTCGTCAGTTTTAAAGATTGCTTGAATCATAACATCACACTTTTAATTAAGCATTGATTGAGTCGATAACAACTTTAGTGTATGGTTGACGATGACCTTGTTTACGGTGAGAATCTTTTTTAGCTTTGTATTTGAAAGTAGTTACTTTCTTTTGACGACCTTGTTTTTCAACAGTTGCTTCAACAGTCGCACCTTCAACTAATGGTGCTCCTACTTTAACATCGTCACCACCAACAAAAACTACTTGATCAAAAGTAACTTTGTCTCCTGCTTCTGCATTTAATTTTTCAATGTAGATAGCTTGTCCAGCTTCAACTTTAATTTGTTTTCCACCAGTTTTAATAATTGCGTACATCTAACGCACCTCCTTATATAGACTTAGACTCGCCACGACACGTGGTCTTTCGACACTTAAAATACGATATCATGCGCGGTTGCAGTGTGGTGCTCACACTTTTTACAACATCATATATATTACCAAATTAACCTAACCACGTCAAGAAAATCATCATGATTAAGTTAAATAGTTGATAAAATCTAGAATTTAGCTTAGATTATTTTGCGAATTCAGTCGATGACTCAATTCTAGTTCCAATTTGTTTACCGAACTCAGTATCATGGGTAACAATCAGAATGGCTTTACCTTGGTTTTTAGCTAAGGCCGTGATAAGGCCACCGATTTGATTAGCAGATTCTCTATCCAAAGCTGAAGTAGGTTCATCAAAACACAAGACACTTGGATTTAGCATTAAAGCTCTAGCAATCGCCACCCGTTGCTTTTGACCACCAGACAATGTTGATGGGAAAACATCTGCTTTATCAGATAAACCAACATCCGCTAATAGTTTTTTACCATCTTCAATCAATTCTTCTTTGTTTTTAAGCCCTTGTGCTAAGGGTGCTTCAATCAGATTTTGAATCACGGTTAAATTTGGGAACAATTGATAATCTTGGAAAACCATGCCAAGTTCATTTTGATAAGCTCGACGCTCACTATTTGAACTATAGACAGCTTTAGTACCGTTATCCTTTGATAAGACCTTACCGTTAATTTCAATCGTACCACGGTCTGCTTCTTCAAGATTGTTTATAATACGCATGAATGTCGTTTTACCCGTCCCTGAACGCCCTAATAAAATCACAACTTCACCAGGATTGATTTCAAAATTATAATCTTTAATCACTTGGTTATCCTTATAAGCCTTATTTAGTCCTGCTACTTTTAATGACATACGATGACCTCCCTTTTACCATTTCAATTGATTTTCAAATTTACGTAAGACAAATGTAAGTACTGCTGTCACGATTAAGTAAATCGCCCCAGCAACTAAGTAAGGTGCTAGCGATGCATAGGTATTAGCAGCGATATTTCCGGCTCTTAGTAACTCGCCAAGTCCGATCACATAAACTAATGACGTATCTTTTACTAGGGAAATCACTTCGTTACCAATTGAAGGCAATACAATATTCACTACTTGTGGTAAGATAATTCTTCTAAAACCACGCATTTTACCAATACCTAATACAGAAATACTTTCATATTGACCGTCCGGCACTGCTGAAATACCACCTCTAAAGATTTCTGCAAAATAAGCTGCATAGTTAATCACATATGCTAGAACAGCTGCTGGGAATCGATCCATGGCGATACCAATATATGGTAAACCGAAGAAGATCACCATCAATTGAAGCATTAGTGGACTACC
The DNA here is from genome assembly GCF_001543285.1 of Aerococcus viridans. Lineage (NCBI taxonomy): Bacteria > Bacillati > Bacillota > Bacilli > Lactobacillales > Aerococcaceae > Aerococcus > Aerococcus viridans. Next base: position 844,323 of record NZ_CP014164.1, on the reverse strand, counting down.
ACGCATGATGAAAACATAAGCTTCAATAATTGCTTGTAACCATTTTGGTCCAAACACGCGTAAGATGCCGATTAAGAAACCGATTGGTACTGAAATGATTAATACGATTGCGAATAAAAGCAACGTGAGTTTTAATCCGTTTAATAATGATGGTAATACTGTCATCACAATATTTGATGAGCCCGTTGATTCTGAATCTTCACCAAACCATTTCGCTTCAATTTCAGCATATGACCCGTTTTGTCTTAATTCTTCAATCCCCGCATCCACTTGTTCTTTTAATGCAGTATCTGATTTTCTAAAACCAACCCCCATCGGTTCAATAGATGTTTCATCTACAAAGTACTCATATTCATCTAAAGTCCCTTTTTGGTTTAATGTATAGCGAGAATAGATATCCCCAGCATAGATAGCATCCACACGGTCAGCATCCAAATCAGCAAATACTTCATTGTATGAAGGATATAAGACTGGTTCATCAGCTAATTGGTTGTATAGGTCATCTGGCCACTCTTGCATGAATGTTAAGGATGTTGATCCTGATTGAGTGGCAATGGTTTTACCTGCTAAATCAGAAAGCTCGTCAATATCTGAACCCTTCTTACTAATAACCATTTGTCCAGATTCGATATAAGGTTCTGAGAATAAGACCATCTCTTCACGTTCTGGTGTGATGCCATAACCATTCCAGATCATATCGATATTACCTGAATTTAACTCAGTTTCTTTCATCACCCAATCTATTGGTTGAAATTCTAAATTCCACCCATAAAGGTCGGCTACAGCATTGGCCAGGTCGATGTCAAAGCCGACTAATTCACCTGACCCATCACGGAACCCCATTGGCGCAAATGTATCGTCTAAACCGATAACATAAGTTTCGCCGCTCGTATCCTCAGATTCTGTTGCTTTGACCGATGTTTGTCCTACAGCAAAAACTAATCCTAACGATAAAATAATTGATAATAATATACTGCTAAATGTAAAATTCTTCATTACTTCCACCCTCCAGTTGAATAAAAAAACGCCCTTCTACACCAAACTCCGTTGGTATAAAAGGACGTGAAATAAACGTGGTTCCACCTTTTTTCATAGTAACCTCACGATTACTATCTCTGCGTGTCAGACTTGACACTGTGATTAACGCTCACGCACGAATTATCTTTAATAATTTGCTCTTGGGTGTGTAGATACGATTTTTATACCTATTCTCAACTTCGCTAGGCTCTCTTTAATAAAAGGTTCGTAACCTCTTCCAATCAACACTTTTCATATTTGTAAATTCATTATAATCATGTTTTAATTTTTAATCAAGCATTATTTTTCAAACCAAATCACTAATTTCTGAATTAGCCAAATAAAGATAAAACCTAAAAAGGCATTGAATAATAACGACGGAATATAGTTCTGACTTAAAAAGTAATAATAGCTACTACTATGTATATCGATTAAGTAGTATAAAGCATAGATAAAATGCGTATACCCGGTATAAACAATAAGGATCCATAACCAAATCGTATAAAAGTTCATCGGGAATTTTTTAATAACCGTCCGAGTAAGGATTACTATCATGGGGAATAGGAATAAATTCACACCCAAGATTGAAGAATAATAGGCATCATATATAAAACCTATGACAATACTGACTAAGAATATATTCGCATCATTTATTAAATATACGGCCAGTAATGTGATCACCATTAGCGTAAACTGAGGACTGATTTGAAAGTTCTCACTACCTAAACTGTAGGATAGCATGGTCATGACACTACCGTCTAACAATAGAATCAAGAATACAAAACCTGGGATCAAAAAGTTATTCTTAAAAAAATGTAACATACTGACCTCCCCTATTCTTCACTAGCTGAAGAGGCAGAAGATGATTCATCAGCTTGGTCCTCACTATCAACAGATGAGTCGCTTGAAGAGTTATTCAAAGTCATGACAACTAATACAGTTCGGATATCTTTAAAGTCAGCAGCTGGTTTTACTCTAACAGACTGAGACAAGCCAAAGTTATCAGATGAAGCTGAAGTCACTTCACCAATAATTAACCCTTCTGGAGATACCCCACCAAGCCCACTTGTTGTCACAGTGTTACCTTCAGAAATTTGAGCATCTTTCGGCACTTGTTCAAGAATTAATTCCTGTGATTTTTCATCATAGTCGGATAAAATACCAGATACAATACCATCATCCGTTTGAATACTGACAGCAACATTAGTCATTTGATTATTTTCAGTAATTAATAACTGAACTTTAGAACTAGTAGCAGATACTTCTGTTACATGCCCAACAAGACCACTCTCAGTCATTACAGACATGTTTTTCTCAACACCACTATTGGCCCCTACATCAATTGTAATTGAGTCTAACCAAGTATCTGGTGATCTAGAAATAACTGATGAAGCAATTACATTTTTACCCACCAAAGACGGTTTTAAGTCTAGTAAGGCAGATAATTCTTCATTCTCACTTTGTAATATCTCATTTTGAGCCTCTAGTTCCTCAAGCGAAGAAATTTGGCTTTTCAATCGTTGGTTTTCTTCATAAGTGTTCATTAAATCGTTAATTGAATCTGTAAAGCGCATCATCGCATTCGTAGGTGTAGAAACAAATCTACCCACAACCGCGGTCACATCATTCACCCATAAGATTGGTTTGGGCATCTGTGATTGACTAAATATAGAGTAGGCAATCATACTGAATGAAGTGATGACACTAACAAGCAGGACAATTAATTTTTTATTTTCAAAAAATCGTCGCAATATTATCCATCCCTTCACTTACATATGGTATTTATTATAACAAAGTCTAAAGTTAATTTGTAATGTTTATCTATGCATTTCCATTTTTAATATTTAGGTAAATTGTAAAATGAAATGCATAAGGAAATAAACAAAAAAATCATGTAGATACGATATACTTGTTAGCAACCAAACCAAAAGTATAAGGGGTATCTACATGACCAAAAATAATTGTATCACAGAAAAGCGCACCTTCAAACAACTTACTGACATCCAACGCGGAATGCTGGAACAGATGGCGAAAAGCGGCACCTATAAACAAGCTGAAATGGCGCGAGAATTAGGGGTCAGCCAACCCACTGTTTCTCGTGAGTTGAAACGCGGTAGAACGCGCCAGCTTGACTATAAGCGCAATTATTACGAGCAGTATATTGCCGCCTCAGGCGCACGGGTTTATAAAGAAAATCGTGAGAACTCGCATGCGCGGGATCATAATAAATATTCTGCGGCTTTCCTTGCTGCCTTACCTGAAAATCTAGCACCCAAGAAAGGGTTGCGGATTCATAGTGTGGATACTTTTGTACACTCTTATAGAAAGTTGCACCCTGACGAACGCGTACCATGCACGAAGACCGTTTACGCTTTGATAAATGCTGCCGTACTTCCAATCCGTAATATCGATTTGCCTATGAAGACTAGGATGCGGCCACGAAAAACAACCGTTTCTGAACCTAAAGGTCATAACGCTAAACACTTGGGACGCAGTATCGAAGATCGCTCTCCAGAAGTACTCTCGAGGGAAGAATTTGGGCATTGGGAAGTCGATTTAGTATTAGGTAAGAAAACAAAAAATGAGCCTGTCATCATCACTATGGTTGAACGGAAAACACGCTACTGCCTCACTAAGAAAGTTTGGGGAAAAGGCGCAGCGCTGGTTCAAAAAGGCGTGCTTGACTTGATGAAAAAACAGGGGCTAGAACAGTTCAAGTCACTCACAACTGATAACGGCTCTGAGTTTTCAAGTCTGTCTCTTATCGAAAGCATCGCTGAAGACGTTCAGGTTTTCTTTACTCATGCGTATGCTTCTTGGGAGAAAGGAACGAACGAAAGGCATAACCGCATGCTCCGAGAATTTATCCCAAAGGGAGTCACTCTGCGTCCATTGTCCTATTCGTATTTACTGGAAGTAACCGATACGATCAACCACAGACCAAGAAAAATAATGGGCTATACAACACCTGCAGAACGCCTTCAGGAAGAACTGGCCGATTTACAAGCAGCTTAAGGTGTTTTGTTGGTTCTATAGGATAAGAGGATAGGTTAGCTGAGTCAAGAGCCGCTTTGCTCCTTCTCTTGACTCAGCTAACCTATCCTCTTGGGTCAGAACCACCAACAACTCACCTGAAAAATGGTAAGGGATGAAACACTCCCTGCCGTCAATGGCTTCAAAGCATTGGTAATACTGGATTATTGAGTAATTCGCTGTCTATAAAGGTTTTTAAAATTTTTTATGCATTTGATATTGCAATTAAGCTTTTTAATATTTATTTTAGGATAATCTTAAGAGAATATAAAATGAATAAAAGAAAAAGGGAAGCTTTCGCCTCCCTTTTCAACAATATTATGACCCGTACGGGACTCGAACCCGTGTTACCGCCGTGAAAGGGCGGTGTCTTAACCGCTTGACCAACGGGCCAGTTTAAAATATTACAATGGTCCGAGACAGATTTGAACTGCCGACACCTTGAGCTTCAATCAAGTGCTCTACCAACTGAGCTATCAGACCTAAACCAACGGTCCCGACGGGAATCGAACCCGCGATCTCCTCCGTGACAGGGAGGCGTGATAACCGCTACACTACGGGACCATCTCATTGCGGGAGTAGGACTCGAACCTACGACCTCCGGGTTATGAGCCCGACGAGCTGCCAACTGCTCCATCCCGCGATATTAATAATAAAAGGAGGATAAGGGATTCGAACCCTTGCACGCTTTTACACGTCTGACGGTTTTCAAGACCGTTCCCTTCAGCCGGACTTGGGTAATCCTCCAAAAGTAAAAATATAAAGCTTTATCAAGCTATGACCCGTACGGGACTCGAACCCGTGTTACCGCCGTGAAAGGGCGGTGTCTTAACCGCTTGACCAACGGGCCAAAATATATAAAAGCGGAGAATAAGGGATTCGAACCCTTGCATCGCTTACGCGATCTAACGATTTAGCAAACCGTCCTCTTCAGCCTCTTGAGTAATTCTCCAAATATCAATGGGCCTGAATGGACTCGAACCATCGACCTCCCGCTTATCAGGCGGACGCTCTAACCAGCTGAGCTACAGGCCCATAATACTAAAGCGGGTGACGAGAATCGAACTCGCGACGATAGCTTGGAAGGCTATGGTTTTACCACTAAACTACACCCGCATATTATTTTATTTACGGTCCCGACGGGAATCGAACCCGCGATCTCCTCCGTGACAGGGAGGCGTGATAACCGCTACACTACGGGACCATCTCATTGCGGGAGTAGGACTCGAACCTACGACCTCCGGGTTATGAGCCCGACGAGCTGCCAACTGCTCCATCCCGCGATATTAATAATAAAAAGGAGGATAAGGGATTCGAACCCTTGCACGCTTTTACACGTCTGACGGTTTTCAAGACCGTTCCCTTCAGCCGGACTTGGGTAATCCTCCGAGGCAATAAAAAATATATTTCATATAATTCCATACAAGGATGGACCTTGTAGGACTCGAACCTACGACCGGACGGTTATGAGCCGTCTGCTCTAACCAACTGAGCTAAAGGTCCAAGTAAATTATATAATAGCGGCGAAGGGGATCGAACCCATGACCTCCCGGGTATGAACCGGACGCTCTAGCCAGCTGAGCTACACCGCCATATTATACATCTAAATAAGTGGAGAATAGCGGGATCGAACCGCTGACCTCCTGCGTGCAAAGCAGGCGCTCTCCCAGCTGAGCTAATCCCCCACATTAGAATCGGGAAAACAGGATTCGAACCTGCGACCCCTTGGTCCCAAACCAAGTGCTCTACCAAGCTGAGCTATTTCCCGGGTCATGCACCCAGCAGGATTCGAACCTGCAACCGCTTGATTCGTAGTCAAGTACTCTATCCAGTTGAGCCATGGGTGCTTGTATAAAATGCCGAGGACCGGGGTCGAACCGGTACGAGGTTAACCCTCGCAGGATTTTAAGTCCTGTGCGTCTGCCTATTCCGCCACCCCGGCATATTATAAAATGTATTTATATGGATGTCCTTTCGAACAAAGCGGAAAACGGGGTTCGAACCCGCGACCCCCACCTTGGCAAGGTGGTGCTCTACCACTGAGCTATTTCCGCGTATTTAAATATCAAAGATATTAATGCCGGCTAAAGGACTTGAACCCTCGACCCTCTGATTACAAATCAGATGCTCTACCAACTGAGCTAAGCCGGCTAATATATAATGCGGGTGAAGGGACTTGAACCCCCACGCCTTGCGGCGCCAGATCCTAAATCTGGTGCGTCTGCCAATTCCGCCACACCCGCATAATGACCCGTGTAGGATTCGAACCTACGACCCACTGATTAAAAGTCAGTTGCTCTACCGACTGAGCTAACGAGTCATGGTGGAGAATGAGGGGCTCGAACCCCCGACATCCTGCTTGTAAGGCAGACGCTCTCCCAGCTGAGCTAATTCTCCGGGTTTGCATGGCAACGTCCTAGTCTCACAGGGGGCAACCCCCAACTACATTCGGCGCTAAGAAGCTTAACTTCTGTGTTCGAGATGGGAACAGGTGTGTCCTTCTTGCCATCATTACCACACAATATTTATATGAGCTTTTGTTCGCTCAAAACTGAATCTGTAAGTCGTCTACCATTCCATCATACAATCTTATATCCATTGGATAAGTCCTCGACCGATTAGTACTAGTCCGCTCCATACATCGCTGCACTTCCACTTCTAGCCTATCTACCTGATCGTCTCTCAGGGGTCTTACTATCTTAAAGATATGGGAAATCTCATCTTGAGGAGGGCTTCACGCTTAGATGCTTTCAGCGTTTATCCCATCCACACATAGCTACCCAGCGATGCTCTTGGCAGAACAACTGGTACACCAGCGGTGTGTCCATCCCGGTCCTCTCGTACTAAGGACAGCTCCTCTCAAATTTCCAACGCCCGCGACGGATAGGGACCGAACTGTCTCACGACGTTCTGAACCCAGCTCGCGTACCGCTTTAATGGGCGAACAGCCCAACCCTTGGGACCGACTTCAGCCCCAGGATGCGATGAGCCGACATCGAGGTGCCAAACCTCCCCGTCGATGTGAACTCTTGGGGGAGATAAGCCTGTTATCCCCAGGGTAGCTTTTATCCGTTGAGCGATGGCCCTTCCATGCGGAACCACCGGATCACTAAGCCCGACTTTCGTCCCTGCTCGACTTGTAGGTCTCGCAGTCAAGCTCCCTTCTGCCTTTACACTCTGCGAATGATTTCCAACCATTCTGAGGGAACCTTTGGGCGCCTCCGTTACATTTTAGGAGGCGACCGCCCCAGTCAAACTGCCCGACTGACACTGTCTCCCGACCGGATTACGGTCGCGGGTTAGAGTGGCCATGTCACAAGGGTAGTATCCCACCAGTGCCTCCACCGAAACTAGCGTTCCGGCTTCAATGGCTCCTACCTATCCTGTACATGTCACACAGACACTCAATATCAACCTGCAGTAAAGCTCCATGGGGTCTTTCCGTCCTGTCGCGGGTAACCAGCATCTTCACTGGTACTACAATTTCACCGAGTCTCTCGTTGAGACAGTGCCCAAATCGTTACGCCTTTCGTGCGGGTCAGAACTTACCTGACAAGGAATTTCGCTACCTTAGGACCGTTATAGTTACGGCCGCCGTTTACTGGGGCTTCAATTCGTACCTTCGCTAATGCTAAGCACTCCTCTTAACCTTCCAGCACCGGGCAGGCGTCAGCCCCTATACGTCATCTTTCGATTTTGCAGAGACCTGTGTTTTTGATAAACAGTCGCTTGGGCCTATTCACTGCGGCTGACCAATGGTCAGCACCCCTTCTCCCGAAGTTACGGGGTTATTTTGCCGAGTTCCTTAACGAGAGTTCGCTCGCTCACCTTAGGATGCTCTCCTCGACTACCTGTGTCGGTTTGCGGTACGGGTTGTTTGTATCTAACTAGAAACTTTTCTTGGCAGTGTGACGTCAGCAGCTTCGGTACTATATTTCCCTCCTCATCACAGCTTGTCTTTAACACGAAGCATTTCACTCTGTGTCAGACTCACTGCTTGAACACGAATCCAATAACGTGCTCTGCTTAGCCTCCTGCGTCCTTCCTTTGGTCAAACAATACAAACAAGTACAGGAATCTCAACCTGTTGTCCATCGCCTACACCTTTCGGTCTCGGCTTAGGTCCCGACTAACCCTGGGAGGACGAGCCTTCCCCAGGAAACCTTAGTCATACGGTGGACGGGATTCTCACCCGTCTTTCGCTACTCATACCGGCATTCTCACTTCTAAGCGCTCCACAAGTCCTCTCGATCTTGCTTCTCTGCCCTTAGAACGCTCTCCTACCATATCCATGCGGATATCCACAGCTTCGGTGTTCAGTTTAGCCCCGGTACATTTTCGGCGCAGGGTCACTCGACTAGTGAGCTATTACGCACTCTTTAAATGATGGCTGCTTCTAAGCCAACATCCTAGTTGTCTAAGCAACCCCACATCCTTTTCCACTTAACTGAAACTTTGGGACCTTAGCTGGTGGTCTGGGCTGTTTCCCTTTCAACTACGGATCTTATCACTCGCAGTTTGACTCCCGGATTAAAATATTTGGCATTCGGAGTTTATCAGATTTCGGTAATCCTAGATGGACCCCTAGATCAAACAGTGCTCTACCTCCAATATTCATCATCCGAGGCTAGCCCTAAAGCTATTTCGGAGAGAACCAGCTATCTCCAAGTTCGATTGGAATTTCTCCGCTACCCACACGTCATCCCCGCCTTTTTCAACAGACGTGGGTTCGGGCCTCCAGTGCGTTTTACCGCACCTTCACCCTGCACATGGGTAGGTCACTTGGTTTCGGGTATACGACTACATACTCGACGCCCTATTCAGACTCGCTTTCGCTATGGCTCCGTTTCTTCAACTTAACCTTGCATGCAATCGTAACTCGCCGGTCCGTTCTACAAAAAGTACGCCATCACCCATTAACGGGCTCTGACTGCTTGTAAGCGCACGGTTTCAGGTACTATTTCACTCCCCTTCCGGGGTGCTTTTCACCTTTCCCTCACGGTACTGGTTCACTATCGGTCACTAGGGAGTATTTAGCCTTGGGAGATGGTCCTCCCGGATTCCGACGGAATTACACGTGTTCCGCCGTACTCAGGATACAGACTAGCGTTATTGATCTTTCGTCTACGGGATTGTCACCCTCTGTGATTGGCCTTCCCATGCCATTCGACTAAATCTTTAACTACATATCGTCTGTCCTACAACCCCAAAGAGCAAGCTCTTTGGTTTGGGCTCTTTCCGTTTCGCTCGCCGCTACTCAGGAAATCGAATTTTCTTTCTCTTCCTACAGGTAATGAGATGTTTCAGTTCCCTGCGTCTTCCTCTCAAACTACTATGTATTCGTAGCTGAGTAATTGCCTATCAAAGCAATTGGGTTCCCCCATTCGGAAATCTCCGGATCAAAGCTTACTTACAGCTCCCCGAAGCATATCGGTGTTAGTCCCGTCCTTCATCGGCTCCTAGTGCCAAGGCATCCACCGTGCGCCCTTATTCACTTAACCATTGGTTAAGTTGTATGATTCGCGAAAAGTAATTTGCTTACTTTCATTGGTTTTTTACTCTTGGTAAAATTGGAATTTCTTATATTAATTATCTCCTGGTAGAAAATAATTAAATAAGAGGTTTATTACTTACAGTATTCAGTTTTCAAAGAACAAAATATATACAAGAGAGATAAATCTCTCAAAACTAAACAAAGAAGCGTCAAACACATTGTGTTTCCGTTATATTCCTTAGAAAGGAGGTGATCCAGCCGCACCTTCCGATACGGCTACCTTGTTACGACTTCACCCCAATCATCTGTCCCACCTTCGGCGGCTGGCTCCATAAAGGTTACCTCACCGACTTCGGGTGTTACAAACTCTCGTGGTGTGACGGGCGGTGTGTACAAGACCCGGGAACGTATTCACCGTGGCGTGCTGATCCACGATTACTAGCGATTCCGGCTTCATGCAGGCGAGTTGCAGCCTGCAATCCGAACTGAGAATGGCTTTAAGAGATTTGCTTGCCCTCGCGGGTTTGCGACTCGTTGTACCATCCATTGTAGCACGTGTGTAGCCCAAGTCATAAGGGGCATGCTGATTTGACGTCATCCCCACCTTCCTCCGGTTTGTCACCGGCAGTCTCATTAGAGTGCCCAACTAAATGCTGGCAACTAATAATAGGGGTTGCGCTCGTTGCGGGACTTAACCCAACATCTCACGACACGAGCTGACGACAACCATGCACCACCTGTCACTTTGTCCCCGAAGGGAAAGCCCTATCTCTAGGGTGGTCAAAGGATGTCAAGACTTGGTAAGGTTCTTCGCGTTGCTTCGAATTAAACCACATGCTCCACCGCTTGTGCGGGTCCCCGTCAATTCCTTTGAGTTTCAACCTTGCGGTCGTACTCCCCAGGCGGAGTGCTTAATGCGTTAACTGCGGCACTGAAGGGCGGAAACCCTCCAACACCTAGCACTCATCGTTTACGGCGTGGACTACCAGGGTATCTAATCCTGTTTGCTCCCCACGCTTTCGAGCCTCAGTGTCAGTAACAGACCAGAATGTCGCCTTCGCCACTGGTGTTCTTCCATATATCTACGCATTCCACCGCTACACATGGAGTTCCACATTCCTCTTCTGTACTCAAGTTTCCCAGTTTCCAATGACCCTCCACGGTTAAGCCGTGGGCTTTCACATCAGACTTAAGAAACCACCTGCGCTCCCTTTACGCCCAATAAATCCGGACAACGCTTGCCACCTACGTATTACCGCGGCTGCTGGCACGTAGTTAGCCGTGGCTTTCTGATAAGATACCGTCAAGACTGTAGCAGTTACTCTACAATTTGTTCTTCTCTTATAACAGAGTTTTACGACCCGAAGGCCTTCTTCACTCACGCGGCATTGCTCCGTCAGGCTTTCGCCCATTGCGGAAGATTCCCTACTGCTGCCTCCCGTAGGAGTTTGGGCCGTGTCTCAGTCCCAATGTGGCCGATCACCCTCTCAGGTCGGCTATGCATCATCGTCTTGGTAGGCCATTACCCCACCAACTAACTAATGCACCGCAAGGTCATCTATAAGTGACAGCAGAGCCGTCTTTCAATCTTCTTCCATGCGGAAGAAGATATTATGCGGTATTAGCACCCGTTTCCGAATGTTATCCCCCGCTTATAGGTAGATTCCTTACGTGTTACTCACCCGTTCGCCGCTAACGTCAGAAGTGCAAGCACTTCATCTGTTCGCTCGACTTGCATGTATTAGGCATGCCGCCAGCGTTCGTCCTGAGCCAGGATCAAACTCTCATGAAAGATTTTCATGAGCTTGATTGCTCATTAAAGTTTGCTGACTTATTTATAGTAGTTCTCACTACTTTTAATTGTTGGAATCAAATGATTCCATACACAATTTTTGGTTTGTCTTCTTTGTTCAGTTTTCAAAGGTCTATCTCGTTGCTTTATTAGCAACTCATATATCATACCATCTTCATTCGATGTTTGTCAACAAAAAGTTTTAAAAAGTTTTTGTTGACCGTTCAACCACTCGAAGTGACTTGAAGCGACTAGATTATCTTACCTTATTTTATGTTTTCTTGTCAACACTTTTTTTGATTTATTTTTAAATCGTTTTCGTGAGATTTGTAAACTATAAAGCTCAATTATCTTACCATTTCAATCAGATGATTGTCAACAGTTTTTTTGAGGTTTGTTTTTTTTGAATCAAAACAAACAACTCTGTTATGATAGCATGTCCTATCAGAACTTGTCAATCTTTTTTTTATTGCTTTTTTTCGATTGGTTTTGGTCCGAATCGACAAGATTTATATTATCAACAAAGCAGTTTTTCGTCAATAGTTTTTTTGTCTTTTTTTATCAAAAATACAAAAAGGTAAATTGTAAAATGAAATGCATAAGGAAATAAACAAAAAAATCATGTAGATACGATATACTTGTTAGCAACCAAACCAAAAGTATAAGGGGTATCTACATGACCAAAAATAATTGTATCACAGAAAAGCGCACCTTCAAACAACTTACTGACATCCAACGCGGAATGCTGGAACAGATGGCGAAAAGCGGCACCTATAAACAAGCTGAAATGGCGCGAGAATTAGGGGTCAGCCAACCCACTGTTTCTCGTGAGTTGAAACGCGGTAGAACGCGCCAGCTTGACTATAAGCGCAATTATTACGAGCAGTATATTGCCGCCTCAGGCGCACGGGTTTATAAAGAAAATCGTGAGAACTCGCATGCGCGGGATCATAATAAATATTCTGCGGCTTTCCTTGCTGCCTTACCTGAAAATCTAGCACCCAAGAAAGGGTTGCGGATTCATAGTGTGGATACTTTTGTACACTCTTATAGAAAGTTGCACCCTGACGAACGCGTACCATGCACGAAGACCGTTTACGCTTTGATAAATGCTGCCGTACTTCCAATCCGTAATATCGATTTGCCTATGAAGACTAGGATGCGGCCACGAAAAACAACCGTTTCTGAACCTAAAGGTCATAACGCTAAACACTTGGGACGCAGTATCGAAGATCGCTCTCCAGAAGTACTCTCGAGGGAAGAATTTGGGCATTGGGAAGTCGATTTAGTATTAGGTAAGAAAACAAAAAATGAGCCTGTCATCATCACTATGGTTGAACGGAAAACACGCTACTGCCTCACTAAGAAAGTTTGGGGAAAAGGCGCAGCGCTGGTTCAAAAAGGCGTGCTTGACTTGATGAAAAAACAGGGGCTAGAACAGTTCAAGTCACTCACAACTGATAACGGCTCTGAGTTTTCAAGTCTGTCTCTTATCGAAAGCATCGCTGAAGACGTTCAGGTTTTCTTTACTCATGCGTATGCTTCTTGGGAGAAAGGAACGAACGAAAGGCATAACCGCATGCTCCGAGAATTTATCCCAAAGGGAGTCACTCTGCGTCCATTGTCCTATTCGTATTTACTGGAAGTAACCGATACGATCAACCACAGACCAAGAAAAATAATGGGCTATACAACACCTGCAGAACGCCTTCAGGAAGAACTGGCCGATTTACAAGCAGCTTAAGGTGTTTTGTTGGTTCTATAGGATAAGAGGATAGGTTAGCTGAGTCAAGAGCCGCTTTGCTCCTTCTCTTGACTCAGCTAACCTATCCTCTTGGGTCAGAACCACCAACAACTCACCTGAAAAATGGTAAGGGATGAAACACTCCCTGCCGTCAATGGCTTCAAAGCATTGGTAATACTGGATTATTGAGTAATTCGCTGTCTATAAAGGTTTTTAAAATTTTTTATGCATTTGATATTGCAATTAAGCAAAAATACAAAAAGATGTCGAACAGAGTTGTTCGACATCTTTTTAAACGTGAATTTAAAACACTTATTTCAATCGTTCGTTCAATTCAGTTGCTAAATCTTCGAAGCCTGGTTTACCTAATAAGGCAAACATATTTTTCTTGTATGCTTCTACCCCTGGTTGGTTGAATGGATTTACACCATTTAAGTATCCAGAAATCGCAACAGCAATTTCAAAGAAATAGATCATATATCCTAATGAGTAAGCGTCCATTTCTGGAATCGTTAACACGAAGTTAGGTACGTCACCGTCTGTATGCGCTAAAACAGTACCTTGGAAGGCTTTAGTGTTTACAAAGTCAACATCTTTACCTTCTAAGTAACCTAAACCATCTAAGTCTTCATCAAAGGCAGGAATTGAAATTGATTTGCTTGGTTTGTCTACTTTCACAACAGTTTCGAATAAGTTACGTTGCCCTTCTTGAATATATTGCCCTAGAGAGTGTAAGTCCGTAGTAAAGTTTGCACTTGATGGATAAATCCCTTTTCCGTCTTTACCTTCTGATTCTCCGAATAATTGTTTCCACCATTCTGAGAAGTATTGTAATTTTGGTTCATAGTTGATTAATAACTCAGTTACTTTACCTTTACGGTATAGGACATTACGTAATGCAGCATATTGGTAAGCTTCATTTTTACTTAAATCAGCATCACTGTATGCTTCCATCGCGTCAGCCGCACCTTGCATTAAGGCATCGATATCTGCACCTGAAACAGCAATTGGTAATAAACCAACTGGTGTTAATACAGTGAAACGTCCACCAACTGCATCCGGAATAACGAATGACTCGTATCCTTCAGCATCAGCTTCAGATTTTAATGCGCCATTTGCTTTATCTGTAGTCGCGTAAATACGTTCTTTAGCTGCTTCACCATATTTTTCTTCTAATAATTTTTTGAAGATACGGAATGCTACAGCCGTTTCAGTAGTCGTACCTGATTTAGAAATAACATTTACAGAGAAGTCTCTATCCCCAATTGTTTCGATTAATTCTGCAATGTAAGTTGAGCTTAAGCTGTTACCTGCAAAGAAGACTTGTGGTGTTTTACGTTCTTCTTTAGATTGTAAGTTTGAAAATGAATGAGATAAAAAGTCGATTGCTGATTTAGCACCTAAGTAAGAACCACCGATACCTAATACAACTAATACATCTGAATCAGATTGAATCTTAGCTGCTGCTTTTTTAATGCGTGCATACTCTTCTTTATCATATGCTTTTGGTAAATCAACCCAACCGATATAATCGCTACCTGCACCAGTACCTTCACGTAAGATTGTATCTGCTGCCGTAACTAACGGTTGCATTTGTGTTAATTCGTGTTCTGCAATAAATTGGTCAGTATTACTATAATCAAATTTGATATGTCCCATTTTAATACTCCTCATTTATAAAATATTATTTTGTAGCCATCTTTTGTAGCGCTTCCTCAACCCATCCCGGCAATTGTTCTTCTATGGAGACAAAGCCAATTTTTGGTGCATGACGTTTTTTAGGCCAAGCATTCTTAGCAGGTTTATTAGAGGTTGCAAGTTTTTTTAATGCTCGAATTGACAAACTCATTTTGCCTGTAAACTCATCGATATCGATAATCTTTACCTTCAGTTTTTGACCGATAGTAAATTTATCCTCCACGTTGCTCACATAGCCATGATTGATTTCGGATATGTGGATTAAACCTTGATGGTCTTCGTCTAATTGAACAAAGACACCATATGGTTGTAAACCTGTTACTTCACCTTCAACTACATCACCAATGTGGTATGGAAATTCTTTAGTTGTCATGAAGTTGCATCCTTTCTAGTGTGTAGCTTATTCGTTTTCAAAAGTGACACTAGTAATAACAACTTCTTCTAAAGGTTTGTCTGATGCATTACGAGGTTGGTCTTCAATATTGTAAACAACATCCATACCAGAAACAACTTGACCAAATACCGTATGTTTTTGATCTAACCATGGTGTTCCACCGTTTTCGCTGTAGGCTTCTATAATCTCTTCTGGCCAACCACCAGCTTTAAGTTGTCCTAACATTTGTGCAGGTACTTCTTTAGCTGTTACAACGAAGAATTGTGAACCATTCGTATTAGGTCCTGCATTCGCCATTGATAAGGCTCCGTTAATGTTGAACAATTCAAGATTGAATTCATCTTCGAATTTGTCCCCATAAATTGAAGTCCCACCCATACCAGTTCCAGATGGGTCGCCCCCTTGAATCATAAAGTTAGGAATTACACGGTGGAAAATAACACCGTCGTAGTAACCTTGTTTACCTAGGGTTACAAAGTTTTCTACTGTTTTTGGCGCTAATTCTGGAAATAGTGCAACTTGGAAAGTGCCTTTATTTGTTTCAATCGTCGCTTTCAATTGCGTATCTTTAATATCTAATTGTGGATAAGTCATTTTCTGCCTCCTATTTATTTCTATACTTATTGTAACAAATACTGAGCGAAAATTCTCCATTTAATGATTGAATAATTTTTATCCCTCCTAGTTGATAAAGTTTTCTTATTTTCTCTTTTTACATCGAAACATTTTCCGATTGAATCTTTTTCATGCTATTATTGAATTAAATAAATTCAAGGAGGAAAACATGAATACAACAACTAATTTTCCTTTAGTCGTTACCTTTGCAGCAATCATGATTGCACAGTTGGTTAAATATCCTATAGCTGTTTTCTTTAAGAAACCAAATGCTAATTTTTCCATCATTCATGCTACAGGTGGTATGCCTAGTTCCCACTCGGCTGCCGTTACTTCGCTAATCACTTCTTTGATTCTTCAATATGGATTCTTTTCTCCTAATGTAGCCATCGCCGTTTGTTTTGGTATGATTGTCATGTTTGATGCCATGGGGGTTCGTCGCCAGGATGGGGAGCAAGGGGTTTTAATCTATAACCTTATGAAGATTTTAAAAGAAAAGGCTAGAGAAACTGACGATTCAGATCTATTAGCTAAATTAAATACACTTGATGAGGACCGTATGGTCATTAATGATTATCTAGGCCACAAACCTTCAGAGGTTATTGGTGGTATGACCACTGGTGTACTTGTTACGTTAGGTGTCCGCTTTATCTACAACCTATTAAACCTCCCATTATAATCCGCCAACATCATAAAATCTAATTAGAAAGTGATCACAATGACAAATAATAGAACGGACCTCCTCATTGTCGGGGCTGGTCCAGTAGGTCTGTTTGCCGCCTTTTACGCAGGTATGCGGAACCTAAGTGTCCGCTTAGTAGACTCATTACCTGAAATCGGTGGCCAACCAAAAGCCTTATATCCTGGAAAAAACATATTCGATATTCCGGCATACCCTAAAATAACCGGTCTCGAGTTAAGCCAAGTTCTACAAGCACAATTAGACCGATTTTCTGCTACCACAGATATTCATCTAAACGAAAAAGTCCTAAATATTCAAAAAATTGACCAAGACTTTACGATTCAAACCAGCAAGTCGACCTATATAGCGGGCGCAGTCATTATTGCCGCCGGTAATGGTTCCTTTAAACCTCGAAAAATAGCCATTGATGGTCTTCCTGACTATGAAGGCCGGCATATTTCATACCATGTATCAGACTTTATTAAATACACAGGTAAAGAAGTTGCGGTCCTTGGTGGTGGTGACTCAGCATTTGATGCCAGTTTGGCTTTAGCTAACTATGCTAAAAAAGTCTACTTGGTTCATCGTCGCGACCGTTTTCGTGCTCATGAATATTCAGTCACCTTAGCGAAACAAACAGCCAACATTGAATTCGTTACCCCTTATGTGCCACAAACCCTTCTTGGTGAAGACGGTTTCTTGACTGGATTAGAAGTTAACAAGGCTCGTAGTCAAGAAAAGCGTATACTAAATGTTGAGCATATCTTTATGACTTATGGATTTGTATCCTCAATCGATGAAATCAGAAATTGGGGTCTTGAAATTGAGAATGAATCTATACAAGTAGACCATAATCTGCAAACCAATATTCCCGGTATCTATGCAGTTGGTGATATAGCCAATTACCCGCATAAAGCAAAATTGATTGCAACTGGTTTTGGCGAAGCACCACATGTTATTAATCAAGCGGCCCATTACTTATTCCCCGACCGTCAGGTTGCCCCACTACATTCGACATCTATGTTTACAGACTGATGTTGGTATGACTTGCAGTTTTAAAATAAATCAATAAAGTAAACCAAAAAACCAACCAAAAAGTGCTTATTACAGACACTTTTTGGTTGGTTTTTATATACCTAAAATTTGACGGTTGAAGTCCTTTTTCCCAATACGATAAACCCATTCAATAGCGAGTTGCAAGATTAAAAAGACAGATACAAAGCATAATAAGAAGAAGGATTCATGGAGCACGAGAATAATAGGATCTGTGGCTGGGTTAAATAACCAAGCATCATTATTAAAGGCTATTTCATGAAACGCGATAAAAATAGTATTGAAATTAAAAACGAGTAAGATGATTACAATGATTGGAAGCCATCTCAGTTGCTTGAAGGGCCAGTATAGGCGCCACAAATTGTGGCTAACTTTCAATTTATGTAAGGAACAGAAGCCAATTAGGGCAGAAATCGTCATCACACCATAATTTAAATAAAATAAGTGCTTGACTTCCATAAAATGAAAGGCTGCTGAGGCAGAGGTCGGAAAGTCTGACATAGATAAGGTATCTATCCAAGGAAAATTCAGATAGGCTAGCAGTTGTAAGTAGTTGTCAACAACTGTCCAAAAGGATAAATCGACGGTTTCAAAAGATTTTGAAAACCATAGAGACCCCATGAATAAGGGGACGTTTGCGATTGTGACTGTAATCGCTAGTGTAATAAAGAATATCAATAGGGCAAGAATCCCTATACATAAACGTGTTTCATTTAGCAGTCGACTACCAGGTCGATAAGAGTGCTTCATAATTTTCCACCACCAATGTTGGCATCACGCCAAATTCTTCTAGATCATTTCTTGTATGTACCCCTGTTTCAATAAATATCGAATCAATACCAGCATTTTCTGCTGCTGATATATCTGTCATTAAGTTGTCACCTAAAAATACGGCTTGGTCTTTGCTATAGCCCATCTTGGCTAAGGCACCTTCAATAATCAAGGCATTGGGTTTTCCGCAAACCGTTGGGTGAATCCGTGTGGCTGCAGCGATCACTTGACCGATGGCACCAGCACCTGGCACAAATCCTCGGTTTGAAGGGAATTGTAGATCTGGGTTAGTGAGATAGAAAGCAGCACCTCTTTGAACTGCAATCGAGGCTTCAATGAATTGTGGATAGGTCACTTCTTGGTCAAGGCCAACGACCACCACATCGCATGGGTCCTGGTCGACGTTTTGAGTCAATTCAAAGCCTGCGTCCACTACTTCATCTTTTAAGTAATCCATTCCGATGACATAGGCTTTGCCTGTTTCTTTTATCAGCTTGCCAGATGTTAAATCTTCAGCAAGGATAAAGCGCAAGGTATCCACTGAGGTGTAGAAATGTTTGGCCTCAACATTTAAGCCCGTAATTTTATTTAAATTATCAGCTGCTGCCTGGTGTTTACGCATGGCGTTGTTGGTCACAAACATAAATGGGATACCATCTTCAATCAAGCGTTCAATAAAGTCCTTCGCACCCGCTATCGGTTGTCCGCCACGGTACATCGTACCATCTAAATCGATTAAGAAAACTTTATCTTGTAGATCCATCTAAGCTTTATCCCCCTTTTCCTTGATACTAAAAGAATGTTGGCGTTTAGTGACGACTTTTCGCTTCACTGGCTTTTGATTTTCGGTATTTTTATTTGACTCTTTATTTTGTGAGATTGAGAAAGATGGCCCTTTAGCACTTTCATGCTTTTTGTTTGACCGTCGCTGTTTTTGTTTCCCATTATTTTGTTTTAGCCCAGATGATTGGTGGTGGTTGTCTGCTTTCTTCCCTTGGTAAGATTTCCGACTCGCTGACCTTTGTGATTGGTTTTTGTTTTGTCTACTTCTTGACGATTCTTGGTTTTGGTCTTTTTGTTGTGTCCAAAAGGCCTCATTTCGTTTTTGGATTTCATCTCCAGTCCGTTCATGCAATAGCACAAAATAAGCGGCCCCAAAACTCCCGTATTCTAGTAGGTAATCAGGTAAATGCTTGATTTTTTGCTCTAATGAGCCAATTTTTGCATCATCAGCAAAGAAGCCTTTCAACCGTAATTGTTCATAAGACCAGTCTCCCACGACAAAGTCATAAATATCTAAAATATCCATATACCGGTCAGCCAACGCTTCAATATCTAAAGCATCCCGGTAATTATCTACAAGCACAAATGATTGCCCGTTAATTTCTAAGGTCTCTTGACTCGTACGTTTAATTTGCGCAACGGGGTAATTTAAACTCGCCCGTTGTTCTCTTAATTCTTCTTGTTTCTTACGACTTAACATGTCATACCTCCTTACGCCTTATGCGCCTATGAATTAACCTATAGCGGTTCATCGCGACTACTAGTTTGCTGGATCTTATCCGCAATGAGTTCTCGTATAAAGGGTTGTCCCCATAAATAATGTTTTTTATTGATTAGTTCCGTGAAAAACGGCAAATACAATAGGTGGTCGATTGTAATGATTTTCAAAGGTAGATCTGGTGCAAGTTGGTCTAAGTTTTCATTATCTAAGATCATTAATTGCCCAAAAATACGCCCTCTAAATCCTGATCCTTTAATCGGCATAGCTTGCAAATCTGGTCTGAGACTTGCAATTTGCGGGTATATTTGATTCAAATATTCTGAAACTGTACACTCGACCATCATTAAGCGAATAGGATGTGGTAGTGCCTTATGCAAATCATATTTGGATACTGGCCCAGCAGGCAATCCTTGTAGAAATAAGCCCGAATTAATCATAGCAATATCTGCACCACTGGCTGCTTTCATGGCCAATAAGGTGTCGTATTGTAAGGGTGAAAAATGATTCTCATCCGCTGTTAAAGTGATAGGTAATTGGCCAACGATTTGGTTTTTCAATTGGCTTTCGCCCTCTTCTAACCACCTATTTACCTTGTTATAGTCTTCATCGTAGGCAGAAATGCGGTCAGAAGCGATCAATTCTTCGTCCAATTTGAAATAGCGTGCATAATCGATAATCGGGTTAGCTTGTTGCGCATCTGTGGCCATTTTGCCAGGGGTATATAAATGCCCTTCAACTTTATTAATTTCAAGGGTTAGATGGCCCATAAATTGCCCGTATTTACCGCCACCAGTTAATAGTGTGTGGCCGACCCACTCACCTTCAGGTAAAACGTGGTGGGTGTGGGCACCGAAAATAGCCAAGATTTCTGGAAATTGCTCAGCGATTTGGCGGTCTGCTGGTAAACCGAGATGACTCAGTAGCAGAATACCATCAAAAGTTTCATTTGCCTTGATGTCCTTTAATACACGTGCGATGCTCAAGAGTGGATCAATCGGGTCCCAGCCAACTACGCTATAAGAAATTTCAAATGGGGCCGTCATGCCAAATACCGCAAACCGACTGCCCTGATTGGTTTGAATCATGGTGTAGTCTTGGGTATATTTGGGTGGTAGGCCACTTTCTTTATCGAAAATATTGCCTAAAACAACAGGAAAATCAGCCTGTTCATACAGGTTGTCTAGGATATCATGCTGACTTCCAATCCCTTCGTTGTTGCCAATTGTCGCAACATCTACCCCAATTTCATTCATCAAGATCATCATATTTTGCCCCTGACTAGCTTCTATTAGAGGATGTTGGCGGTCAACTGCATCACCTATATCAAAAAGAAAATGGGCTTCGCCTTCACTTTGATGTTTATCCGCCTGTGTTTGATAATAACGTAAAAATTTTGGCCAGTTCTCCAAGTGAGAATGCCAGTCATTTGTATGATAAAAATGAATTATTTCCTTCATTTCAACACCCCAATCATTCTGTATAATCATATCATATTCGTACACTTTGCAACATGTGAAAATCTTGGCCAAGCTCACCAATAATCGATGACGAGAAAAAGGAGAAGCTATCATATCGATAAACTTCTCCATATTAAATCCTATTCATCCTAATATCAGGTTCAAAAAAGGCAAAGGCTTCCGATGCTTCCCATAATACGCCAATTACGCACAAGTAATTGTTCCCCTTTTGGTCCAGCACAATGATTCTTAACGGCTTTTTTCACACCTCTTATTTTTCTAGCATTTTTTGGGCTGTAAAGCCTAGTTTTTTGGTTAAATGAATAAACGTTTCTACATCTTCAGCGCTAAATTCTTGGAACATATCAGCGATTAATTGACTGTGTCCGGGGAAAACTTCTGCCATTTTCTCGCGGCCTAGTTTTGTAATTTTAGCATAGATCACTCGACGGTCTTCAGGGTTATGCGTACGTTCAACAAAACCCTTATCCTCTAAGCGATCAATCACATAAGTTAAGCTTGATGATGGAATAAGGATACGTTTACCAATTTGTTGGATGGGTTGTTGACCACGATTATATAGTAACTCTAGGACGGTAAACTCGTTTTCACTTAAACCTTTCTTACGCATATCTTTTTTAAGCACTTCAAGGATGTATTGACTCCCTTTTAAATGGACACGTAAGGCATGTAAACTTTCAGCTGTTTGCGTCCCGTCATGTTCTGCAGGCATGTTTTCACCTTCTCTTTCATTTCATTGTTCATAAATATACCCAAATTCAAAATATTTATCAAGTGACGGCCTCTAAATAACTCTCTCATTTGGCCTTCAAAAATGTGATATTTATTTGAGCTTTCGACATTCACAGAAAGTAATCCTCGGGTCAGATACACATTTAGGATTACGGGCAGTGCAGTATTCTCGACCAAAATAAATGAACTGGTGGTGGGCATCCCGCCATCTGTCTTGAGGGATTTTCGCCATCAAAGTTTCTTCCGTTTGTCTAACGCTAGCATCCGGGTCGACAATACCCATCCGTTTGGTCACCCGTTCTACGTGGGTATCGACCGCGATTGTTGGGATTCCAAAGGCTTCACTTAAGACGACGTTGGCTGTTTTCCGACCTACACCCGGTAATTGAATCAGTTCTTCCCGAGTTTTGGGTACCTGTCCATTGAATTCATCACGAATCATGATTGCTGTCTTCTTCATATTCTTGGCCTTGTTATGGTAGAGGCCAATTGTTTTGATATAGGATTCAAGGTCCTCTAATTCTGCTTCAGCCATATGGTCTGGATCCGGGTACTTGGCAAATAAGTTGGGTGTCACTTTATTGACCGCCACATCAGTCGTTTGCGCGGACATCAGAACCGCTATCACTAATTGGAATGGGGTTTGATAATCCAACATGGTTTTTGGATTGGGGTATAGTTTATCTAACTCATCCAGTATAGCAATCGTTTCTGCTTTTGTTTTTAAAGGTAATTTGGTCACGGCTAATCCTCCCTCTTGCATATTAAATGATTTTTCTAAAGAATTATTTATTTAACCATTTGGTGACTGGTACCGGTGGGAGGTCTTGGTTTTGCGCTTTTTGTTTACTGAAACCTGCTGAATCATTCGCTTGGGTTTGTTTACGTTTAGACCAGTTTAATAAGATCCGGTCCATATAATTCAAGGAATAGGCATTGTTTAAGACGGATTCCTTCAAGGCTTCCTTGACAACATCTGGGTCATAACCGTCTTTCTTGAACCAATCACTAATCTTTTGATATTCAATTGGCGATAATTGACGACCAAATTCGACTTGAATCATGTCGAACACTTCGCCCTCTTTGGTAGCTTTGGCTTCTTTAAATCGTTCACTTTCGTCTATTTCATCCAATTGCGTGATTTTCTGGTAGAGAGGATCCAAGGAATAATACTCCACCGATTTGCCTTGGTCATTCTTATAAGATGGAATACTTAGAAAGCCTCGTTCAATTAAAGACTGAATCATGTCATAAAGTTGTTGGTCTTTTACATTCATCCGCCGACCAATCAGGGAAATAGCTGGAAAGTCTTCCCCTGCTTGTTGGAAAGTTAGAAAGTGGATTAAAAGCATCATTTCTTCATTTGAGATGTTCAACCGGTGGTAGGATTCTAAAATGCGGTTGCGTAGGACTGTATAGTATTCTCTTTGCATGCGTCACCCTTCTTTCATCGTTTTTCTTACTTGTCTATTTCATCTACCGACGTGTTATTCATTTCTTGAAAAATAGCCCGTCTGCTCGAATGCTATCGCGTCTATTATAATACAAAAAAGTTAGGTCTATAAAGTAACCTAACTTTTTTAATGCACATTTTATCAGATAAAAATTGCGTCTATTATTTAGCCATTTTCCCTTGAACAAATTCACGGATACGTTTCATTGCTTCTGCAAATGTTTCTTCGTTGGTTGCGTATGAAAAACGAATATGGTCTGCCTTTCCAAAGGCCACACCAGGCACACCAACAACATGTGCTTCATCGATGAAGGCATTGGCTAAGTCAGTTACTGATTCATAGCCACATAATCTAGCAGTTTCAGTTGCATCTGGGAATAGGTAAAATGCCCCTTGCGGTTTGAAATCTAACCTAAAGCCCGGAATCGTTAATACTTCTTCGTAGGCCGCATTTAGGCGGTTTTCAAATTCTTTACGCATGGCTTCAACGGCCTCTTCACGAGGACCAGTTAAGGCAGCTAAGGCTGCAAATTGACTGATACCTGCCGGGTTTGAGTTGATTTGACTAGCCAATTTAGCAAAAGCGCCAACATATTTATTGTCCGCTAAGGCATAGCCTAAACGCCAACCTGTCATCGCATAGGCTTTTGAGAAACCATTAATCACGATTGTATTTTCTTTAACTTCCGGTGAAATAGCTGCAATCGATTGTGCTTGATGACCGTTGTAGACTAAACGGTAGTAAATTTCATCGGCAACCACTAGGATGTTGTGGTCTAAACAGTATTGGGCTACTGCGCGTGCGTCTTCTTCACTCATAATCGCCCCTGTTGGGTTTGACGGTGTATTTAAGACTAGTAATTTTGTTTTGTCAGTCACATGTTGGTCTAACAATTCTGGGGTGATTCTAAAGTTATCACTTGATAATGTTTCAAAAATCACGGGTACCCCGTCTGCCATCTTCACTTGGTCCACGTAGCTCACCCAGTAAGGTGCTGGAATTAAGACTTCGTCCCCCTCGTTTAATAGGGATTGGAAAGTGTAATAAAGGACCATCTTCGCCCCATCGGCAATAAAGACTTGATCTAACGTGTAGTTGACCTTGTCATATTCAGCATGATAGTCAATGATGGCTTGCTTTAAAGGTGTAATCCCTGTTGAATCGGTGTAATGGTGACCGCGCCCTGCAGACATATCCTCTTTTACTTGTTCTAGGATATAGTCTGGGGTATTAAAATCTGGTTCCCCTACTGCTAGTGAGATGACGTCAATTCCTTGTGCTTGTAGTGCACGAGCCTTAGCTGCAGCAGCTGATGTTTGTGACCCCTGCATTTTTTTAATTCTATTTGCTAATTCCATAGCCTCATTCCTCCTATAAGTCGTTGATGGTTTCGTACCATTCACCAGTTGTTGCATTGATGTAATGGTAGCCGAGACGGCCGTCTGCATCTGTGAATGAAACTTCCCACACGAATGTATCGTTTTCGATACCGAGGTTGGCTGTTCTTACATTGACATCAGGCATTTCGTATCTTGTCAGTGAAAAGGCATTATCTTCGTTAACCATCTCATCTACAAAGCCCATTTTCTGGTAATCAGTATCGGGTTGGTAGGCAAAATAAACTTGGCGCCCTTCACTGTTTTCGCCCATAACGGTATAATACGTTTCATCTTTGTTAAATACATAAAAATCAGTGATATTGGTTAAGCCAGCATCCTTTGCGACTTTCGTCGTTTCTGCTTCTGCACTAGCCACCATTTGTTGCGAATTCGCGTAAATATAGGTGGACCCTACCAAATAAATCACCATTACGGCGATCAAAATGGAAAATAATTTGCGTTTCATAATCTCTTGCCCCTTTTGTAGGTCTATTCTAACATATTTTTAATCTATCCGCTTCAATTCCTGAAGTTTTACCGTCTGCATGTTTAGAGCATCCGGCATCACATCAGCAATTTGGTCAGCATATGCTGCCTTTTCTAACCGTTTATCGAGTGAGATAAAGATAGCATCTTGGCTACCCGACGCGGCCATCCGGCCAAAGATTTGCGTTAAATTCATTAACATATCCGGTAAGGCCACATCATCAAAATAGTTATCGCCCAGTGATTTTAGATAATCTTGCTTGGCCAATTCATCTGGCGTACCTGGCGCTGAGAATGGTAGTCTGGTTAGGACAAAGGCGTCCGTTTTGGCATTGAGATGGACCCCTTCTTGGAAACTAGCCACTGCGAATAAAATGGCTCGTGAACTGTCTTCATACTGACGGGCTAACCGGTCTAGATTGCGTTGATTGTTTTGAACAATCAGGTTGCCATAGTCAGACCGAGCCATCCGCTGCTTCATTTCAAATTGCGTTGCCCGCATCAAAGACCTAGACTGGAAGAAGACTTGGATTTTCCGCATAGTTTTGCGATTGGTCCATAAGGTTTCCACCAAATCAGCAATCACCATAGCAGCCTGGTCTTCATTGTATTTGTCGATAGAGAGGAAATCTTCCAGGTAATAGCCACGAATTTGATGGTTCCGGCCTTGGACAAATTGCTGGGTGTACGAATCTTCCATGAAAGAATACCAGGCAAAGTCCTCGATACCAAATAATGACTGGATCATATTTTTAGACCGGACGATCTCAAGTGACGCCGATACCAATAACATTTTGCTTGGAATCGCTTGGAAAATAGCCGCTAAATGAGACTGACTGGTGTACAATTTGCGGTCAATGGTCACTTGGACATTGTGTTTGCCGAAGTTGACTTGTAAGTCCGCATAATAATTTTCACTTGATTTAGTTGTTTCTAGCCAGATTTGAATTGCGTAATCGTACTGGTTTAACTGGCCAAGTATTTGCTGGTAGGCCCGCTTGGTCAAAATTTCCATTTGGTAAAGCTGTCTCGCAATGACCTTCAAAGGTGATACCATCTTAGACATGGCTGTAACTGCCTTTTGCGCCGATTCACGCCAATTGGCTACTAGATAATAGTCATAGGCAATATAATAGGACTTTTGCGCCGTATGCCGTTGGTAGTAAGACTTGGTTTGGAATTTATCCGAAATTTGATCGATGAACCGGTCTAAATTGTCCCAGGCTTCCTGCAAATTTTTCTCTACATGGTAGAGTTTGTCGACTGCCTGGATTTTCACATTGTTGGAGACTACCTTGTCCATCAACCGGTGCACCATTCGTTCCATCGCCGTCAAAGTTTCCTCCACCTCTTTCGATTGGAGGGTCTTAATCTGTTGTTGGTGGACGGTGACTGGTAATTGATGGCATTCGTCAATAATGACCTTAGCTTTTTCTGTCAAAATAGCTTGGTCAATTAAATCTTGGTAATGGTAGACAAAGTAAGCGTGGTTTAAAATCACGATGTCTGCAGACTTGGCTTCCGTCACATGTCGCTCATAGAAAGCATATTCTGCCCACTTTTGAATTTCATCATTTCGGCTGCCTTTTGATTGGCGGTTGACATTTTGCCAGTAGACCTCATTGTTCAAGCCAGGATTCAGTTCATGCAAGTCACCTGTTTCGGTTTCATGCAACCAGACAAAAAGGGCCACTGAAATTAAGACATCTCGTTTTAAGGCCGCTTCTGGATGTTGCTTTAACTGTTGAGTGTATTTCTGCAATTTCGTCAATTGGATAAAGTGGTTTTGCCCTTTTAAAATAACTGTTTTCAAGGGTTTTCCTAATAAATTGGCCGCTAATTGGACGGTTTTATCCAAGAACTGGTGCTGTAAGATCACTGTTGAGGTTGAAATGACCACTTGAGTTTGCCAGTTATTTACCCCAGACTTAGCCCCGTTTTGTTGACTAGCCGTATCATCAGCTGATAAGGCCGATACCACGTAGGCCAAGGATTTTCCTACTCCTGCATTGGCCGTTAGAAAGGCGTATTTAGGTCTTTTATTCGTGTCTGTAGAAGTGGTCGCTTGCTCATGAAAAAATGGTGCTACATCTTTGACCATGGTCTTTTGAAGGGGCGCTAAGCTTACCCCGTGATTGGCTTCAATCACCTTTAAATCATCAGCTTGTAAATAGCTAGCTTCTTTTGTCCCAAAGCCAGCAGGAAAAATATGAAAATTGGCTGATTTTGGATTCAAGACAAATGGCGCGATGTATTCGCAAGGACGTTTGGCCCCCTTGTGGTCTTTAAACCATAAGGCCATGTAGTCGCCGGTTTGCCCGATAAAATAATGTAAGAATGGCTGAAGTTGGGCGAATAACTCGACTGGCATGGTGGCTACTTTTTCCTGACACATAATCAAAATATGGGCGGTTGCCACTGCATCATCAATGGCCGTATGGGCATTTTCAAGTTGGATGCCGTGGGCTAGACAGAATTCACCAAGTTTATAGGAATCTGCCGTTGGGAAAAGGGTCCGCACCATTTCCACAGTATCTACCCGGTCATGGGTCATAGCTGGGTAACCGTGAGCTTGGAAGCTCTTGTCTAAAAATTTGTAATCAAAGCCAATATTATGGGCAACAATGACCGTGTTGGAAAGCTTTTGCCAAAGGATTTCTGCAACTGCTTCAAACTTTGGCGCCCGCTTGACTTGTTCATTGGTAATCCCGGTCAACTTAGTAATTTCACGTGGAATTTCTTGGTTAGGAAAGATATCCGTAGCAAATTGATCCACAACCTGCCCGTTCTGAACAAAGGCTACCCCAATTTGAATAATGCGGTCACCGTTATCATATGTAGATCCTGTTGTTTCTAAGTCCAGAACCGCATAAGTGGTTGTCACTTCTAACACCTTCCTACAATTAAATTTCGTTTATTTGATCATGATGGGTATCTAGATAAGCCAATAAGGCCGCTCGGTCATTCACCACATCTTGGGCCACAACAGCTTGCTCTAAAAACTGTAGCATTTGCCCGATAGCCCGTTTATTTCTTGGATTGATTTCTTGAACAATATCTTGACCATTGATAGCTAAATCACGTAATGAGTGAATCGGTAGTTGGTCAAATAAGTCCTGAACAGTTTGGACTTTTGACTGGTTGAAAATAGCTTTAAAACTTTTTTGACCAGCTGCTTGCTGTGCTTCGATAAAACCTTCCACTAAGACAAGTTGATCTGGGTCACGGCCGTATAAATCAGCTAGGGTCCATTCAGCTGCTTGGGCCCGGTAAATCAAGATATCTAAGTAAGCAAGGATATCCTTTTGGGCTTTGTTAGACATTTTCCAAGCCTTGGTGAATTCGCGGACTTGCTGTTGAATGGCCGCCAAATCTTCCTTACCATTTCGTTCAAAGGCCCGCCAGAAGAATAAGGCCCAGGCAAAGTTTTCATTTGGGATTTGGACTTGGTCACTCGTATAATCTAGTAAATCTGTGAAAACAGCTTTGTAATCCGCTAAATAGGGTACATACTGAATTAAATCTGTTTCAAGAAAATAGTCTAATCCTTTGTGCCAATTGACACCAATCCACAGTTTATTCATTTCAACCGCAATTCGTTCAACTGCAATATGAACTAAAATCCCAGCGTTTTCAGCGATTGCTACTAGGGTTTCTGGCGCAATTTGAAAGTCAAGTTGACTAGCAAAGCGAACGCCTCGCATCATGCGGAGACCATCTTCATTAAACCGGTCATGTGGATTACCCACAGCCCGGATAACTTTATCAGCTAAATCCTTTTGCCCATGGAAATAATCCACTATCTTGTGGTCAGGATTCATGGCCAAGGCATTAATGGTAAAGTCACGGCGTAATAGGTCTTCTTCTAAGTTTTGAACAAAGGTTACCTTGTCCGGGCGACGGTAATCTTGATAGGTCGATTCGGTTCTAAAGGTAGTGATTTCATAGGTTTCACCTTCAAACCAGACCATAATCGTCCCATGATCTAAGCCCACATCAAAATGACGCGGGAACAAGGCTTGAACTTCAGCTGGATAGGCAGAGGTGGCAATATCTACATCATGGATGGGCAAGTCTAATAGCAAGTCCCGCACAGCCCCACCCACAAAGTAAGCCTCGTAGCCAGCCTCATTGAGGGTATGAATAATAGGTGCTGCTTTGGTAAATTCTTGGCTATTAGTCATCTAATAAGTGCTCCAAACCATAGATTAAACCGTCTAATTCGCCCACTTTTTCAACTGCCAACGCTACGCCGGGCATGTATGAGTTACGGTCGAATGAATCTTGACGGATAGTTAAGGCTTCCCCAACACCGCCGAATTGTACGATTTGGTGTGAGTTGTAGCCTGGCAAACGTAATGAATGGATGCGGATGCCGTGGAAATCAGCGCCACGTGCGCCTAGCATTGATTCTGTTTCATCTGGATGTCCAGAAACATGCTCGCCGCGTGCTTCATAAATTAATTTAGCTGTTTTTTCGGCCGTACCACTTGGGGCATCCAATTTTTGATTATGATGAATTTCAGTAATTTCAACGTCTGGTAAATATTTAGCCGCCTTAGCTGAGAAGACTTGCATCAATACTGACCCAATGGCGAAATTCGGTGCAATTAAACCACCCAATTTTTTTGCTTCAGATAAAGCCGTTAATTCTTCAATTTCTGCATCGGTAAAACCAGTTGTACCAACTACTGGGTGGATATCATGTTCAATATAGTATTTGGTATTTTGATAAGCTGCAGCTGGAATCGTAAAGTCGATGGCTACATCAATATCAACTTGGCTAATCGCATCTTGAATGCTTTCAAAAATTGGCGCCTTATCTGACCATTCAGCTACTCGGTCTGCTTGCTTGTTTAAATCATTATTGGCTAAAGCCACCAATTCAAATCCTTCATGGTTAATGACCATGTTGGCGGCTGTGGAACCCATTCTACCTAAAAATCCTGTTACTAATACGCGCATATTCCCGCCTCCTCAAATTCTCATTCACTATGGTTCATGTAATCTCACTCGTATGTATCCTCGTATTTTGTTTAAAAACCTTCGTTTTCAGCCAACCAATCTTGTAAACTTTCATAAACATCTTGGAAGTCTGGTCTTTGGGCTAAGTCACTTTGTTCTTTAAAGATTGCTTCAATTCGGTGCCAGTCCCCTGCTTCTCGTAAAAAGTCGAAATAGTCATGTAAGAAGGACATATCTTCTTTCAACTGTGGGTAAGCATCGGTGTAGGCTTGGTTAGCAAAGTCAAATTCTTCTAACTCTTGGAAGACTTTAGCCTTCATCCAAACATAACGGTCAAACTCGATCCCTTTTTCATCCATATCTTGAATCAAGGCTCGGGCTGTTCCGTAGTCCTCGTCATCAATCAATAATTGCAGTAGCAATACTAAAGCCTGGCCGTAGTCAGGATCGATATCTAAAGCCAATTCCAAAGCCTCTCGAGCCGTTTCCCGGTTTCCAATTTGTTGAGCAAATTCAGCCTTTTGGAAATACAAACGAGCTTCATATGGGTTCACCAAAATAGCCTTGTCGATCATCTCCAAAGCCCCATCATGGTCATGAAAGGCATTCTTCACTTGAGCAAAAACCGCTAGTAACCCGTCCGATAATTTATCGTCTTCATACAAGGCCTCTAAAATGGTATTGGCTTTTTCAAAGTTTTCTGTTTCCACATAATAGAAGGCTAATTGTTCTTGTTGCTCATCTGTCCGATCATTTTCAGGTGTCGCTTCAATTAATTCAATGGCTTCTTCAAAGTCCCCCGTTGCCGCCTTAGCATAAGCAAAATGGGCTTCAATAGTTTCAAATAAAGATTCTGGCGTCTCCTCAGACTGCAATAACCGCTCATATAACGGCAAGGCTTGTTGGAATTCACCCTGTTGGAACCGTAATTCCGCAATCCCATATAAAATCACCGGTTGGTTTGGCGCTAATTCCCGCGCTTCACTCAATTTGACCAAGGCCACTTCCGGCAAATTATACATTTGATAAGCATCCGCCTGTAATAACAAAGCATCCACATACAAGGGACTCTCTGGCGTAATTTTCAATAACTCATCAATCGATTCTTCCACTTGACCATTATCTAGGGCTAACTCACCCTTCAATAAGATCCATGAATCTTCCTCAGGAAATCTGTCTTCTCCCACTGTATAAATCTCATTGGCATAATCCACAAAGCCTAATTGCGCCAGGCTGTATCCCGTTTGCGCCATAACTTGGGCATCTTCTTTTTCAAGCTGTCCTAAGATTTTTTCAAAAACCACATTGGCCTTTTCAATCTCATTTTGCTGTATATACGTAATAAATTCATTCACTAATTGGTCCAAAAGATCCAACCCCCTATACCTAGCCTATTTTAGCACAATTCACCAGGTAAAATCTTCCACCAGGGCTATAATTCCTTCCCTTTTGAAAAAGAATTACCAGACCCCACGCTAATAAGCG
Source organism: Aerococcus viridans (assembly GCF_001543285.1). Lineage (NCBI taxonomy): Bacteria > Bacillati > Bacillota > Bacilli > Lactobacillales > Aerococcaceae > Aerococcus > Aerococcus viridans. Next base: position 812,547 of record NZ_CP014164.1, on the reverse strand, counting down.
ACCACAAAAAAAGAAGCCTCATTGGTCAGACTTCTTCTTAAAGGCAATTCTATTCGTTATGGGCCGTGCCCACCATGGTCACAGCGTATAAAAAGGTTTGATCCCTTCCGTCAACAAGGCCTGGCCCGATTGCAATGTTCAAACTAACGTCTGAATGCAAAGAATAGTATTTCCAAGGGCGATTAACTTGAAGATATGGGTCCACTTGAACAGGAGAAATCCCCGCCTTGGCATTAACCTTCATCAAAAGGCTGCCAGGATCATTTGCAGAAAACTGTTTTTCATAATCCAATAAACGTCACTTGGCTTCCGCAAGTAATACAGGTGCTTGGTCATGGTCGACGGCAAGGCTAATGGTAGTTTCCCATGGCTCTAAATACAATTTCTGGCAATTTTTTCACCTTCTATGTGTCATAAGCTAGAAACTAGACAGTCTGCCCGGGAATTAATTTAATAGGCAGGATATACCGATTATCCGCATCTTTCTTGACCTCAAGCGAGTGGTCAATTTGTTGCAAGAGGACATCTACTAATAAGTCCGCCAAATCTTTAATGGGCTGGGCAATGGTTGTTAATTGCGGGACATAGGACTGGATAAAGTCTGTACCGTCATAGCCCACCAACTTTAAATCATCCGGAATTGTCACACCCAATTCACTGGCGGTATTCATGACCAACATGGCCGTCAAATCATCCGAGCAAAAAATGGCATCCGGTGTTTCTTCTAGTAATAAAGCTTTGATTATCAATTGCTTTCTAATTTGAGAAAAGTCCTTTGGAATCTTCGTGATTTGACCGTCTAATCCATGGGCCTTGGTCACATCCATAAAAGCCTGGTAACGCAAATATGTCGGCGAATTGGGATCATTGGCCCCAGTAATCATCCAAGGCTTGGTCGGTTGCCCCTTAAGTAAGGTTTCTGTCGCCAACTTCCCGCCCAGATAGTTATCAGAGGACACAATAGGAATATTTTCCCCGATATACCGGTCGAAAGAAATTACAGGCGCAGTCACCCGCTCGTAATCCGCATAATTCAAATTATGGGCCCCCGCAATAATCCCTTCCACTTGGTTGGATTGGAGCATATTCAAGTACTCAGCTTCCTTGTCAGCATCTCGCTCGCTATTACAAATGATGGTCTTATACCCCTTGGCAAAAAGGATTTGCTCCAGGTGGTTGACCAATTCTGCGTAAAAAATGGTGTCGATATTAGGAAAAATCAAGCCCACCAACTTGGTCGACTTGCCTTGTAAACTCCGCGCCAGTGAATTTGGATAATAATTCAATTCTTTCATGGCTGCATGGACTTTATCAATAGTTTGTTGGGATAAATAACCCTTTTGATTAATGACGCGGCTCACTGTTGTTGCTGAAACACCAGCTAAAGCTGCTACATCTTGTAACTTTGCCCGCAAGGTTCTTCCCCCTTATTCATTATTTTTGCATAGGGTATACCAGGTTGTTGTCAGTTCCATCTGCAAAAATATGTGTGTGTTGGTTAGATGGCGTAAAAATTCTTGAAGACATGACATAAGCGCCATCGTTCACGAAAATCTCTAATACAGATGTATCCGCAAAGACATTCACTGTCACTTTTTCTTGGCCAGCTAGGTCAAGCGTTCGACTTGTGCCAAAGTCTTCAGCAAAAATTGTCCCCATCTCACTTCTATCAAGTTTTATTTTACCATCAATTGTATCAATGGATAAGGTGACAAAGTGTTTTTTGTCTGCGTCTGCATATAATTGAATGGTCGCTTGTTTATTCGCTGCTACTTCAAAGGCATATTCGTAGTTGTTTTGGTCCATTTCAATATGGTCAAAAAGGACTTGTGGCGCTTGTCTTAAGGCCAAGGTCTCTTCAACTGGGTATTGGTATAAATGACCATCTTGAATGCGAAATTCTTTGACTAAGCTTAAGGCACCTTGGTAACCATATTGGTCCGTTGGATAGTCAATTTCCGGTAGACCTAACCAGGAAACGCCTAGCACTCGCCCGTCAGGTGCATTAATCAATTGACTGGCATACACATCAAAACCGTAGTCTAAATTGTGTAATTGACCAGGGTTTTCCAACTTCCCTTCTGCAGTAAAAGCGTCCGCAACTAGGTAAGCATTAGGATAGATATTTTGATAGGTTAACTGGTCTTGGTCGATTCCTTGGGGACAGAAAGTGACAAAGACTTTTCCGTCCACTTGGTTGATATTTGGACATTCAAACATGTAAGCAGAATCAGCTTGAGGTATTGCTAATTCACTGTGGTAAGTCCACTGATTCAGATTGGACGGGGCTGCTTGGTATAAATACAAGGTCCCCCGCTCGTCAGCTTTTCTTTGACCGCCTATCACTAACCATGATTTACCGTGTGCTGTAAAGTACATGGGGTCACGGAAGTGGTCAGTCGCCTGGTCAATTTCATCAATGATCAGTTCTTTTTGACCCAGTGCGCCTGTTTCAGGGTCCAAGGTAACCGTATTTTGTTTTGGATGACGAACCCAATTTTCATCGCGCACATTTCCTGTATAAAATAACCGTAACTTGTCACCATCAGCGGTTGCTGAACCTGAATAAGCACCGTGAGTATCTAAGGCGCTGTCAGGAAGCAGTCCCAACCCCTTTTCCTCCCAGTGGATTAAGTCTTTAGAGGTTACTCGGTACCAAGATTTTAGGCCGTGAACTGGGCCAAAGGGATAGTATTGGTAGAAAAGTTGCCATTCTCCGTTTATATACGAAAAGCCGTTTGGGTCGTTGATCAGTCCGGTTTTGGGTTCCAGGTGGAAGTGGTTGCGCCATGGTGATTGGTCCGCTAATTCATTGAGTGCTGTGACATAGTCCTCTGGCCAGTCGGCATAGTTTTGGTATCGATCTGCTTTGTTAAAGCTGTGAAATTTAAAAGACATGTGTATCCTCCTAATAAATGATGAATTACTTGCATCCTCATTTTTGTGTTTATGATGCTATCATTTTAAGTGTATCTTGGAAAAATAGCAAGCGTTTCCATATTAAATGTCCCTATTTTTCAATGAATTAATATGTAAATGAAATATTTTCTGTCAAACGTTTGACATATTGCCATACGCCTGTTAAAATTTTAAGCAAGTAAATGAAAACGCTTAAATTCAAAAGCACATATGAAGAAAAGAGGTAAATATCATGAATCATAAAGAAGTTGCCAAACGTATCCACCAAGCGTTGGGGGAAGACAATGTTGTGACTGCAGCCCACTGTGCGACACGGTTGCGTTTAGTGGTGAAAGATGAAGCAAAGATTGACCAATCAGCATTAGATAATGACCCAGACTTGAAAGGAACCTTCCAAGCGAACGGTCAATATCAAATTATTGTAGGACCTGGTGATGTGAATAAGGTATATGAGGAATATACAAAAATCGCCGATATTAAGCCTGCATCCAAAGAGGAAGTAAAAGAAACGGCTAAAAATCAGGGTAAACAAAACCCAGTAATGGCAGTCATTAAGGTATTATCAGATATTTTCGTTCCATTAATTCCAGCCCTAACTGCCGGTGGTTTGATTATGGCAGTCAACAACGTCCTATCAAGTGAAAACTTATTTGGACCTGAAGCCCTAGTTGCTATGTACCCAGCCTGGGCAGATTTTGCTGACATGATCAACATGTTCGCTTCTGCTGCCTTTGCCTTCCTACCTGTTTTAATTGCCTTCTCGGCTACTAAACGATTTGGTGGTAACCCTTATCTAGGTGCCACCATGGGGTTAATCATGGTTATGCCACAACTAGTCAATGGTTACGACGTGGCCAATGTGATTGCAGCCGGTGAAATGCCGGTATGGAATATTTTTGGCTTAGAGATTGCCCAAGCTGGTTACCAAGGACAAGTTTTACCTGTTATTGGGGTTGCTTGGATTCTAGCTAAATTGGAAAACTTCTTCCATAAATATCTAAAAGATGCCATCGACTTTACCTTCACACCGATGTTAACCATCATCTTAACAGGGATGATTACCTTTACAGTAGTAGGACCAGTCCTACGTACCCTATCTGATTTATTACTGAACGGTATTGTAGAAGCTATTTCTTACTTAGGGGCATTTGGTTATGGTGTATTCGGTCTATTCTACTCAGCAATTGTACTAACAGGCTTACACCAATCATTCCCAGCGATTGAAACAGCCCTAATTGCAGATATTGCGACTACAGGTGGTAACTTCATTTTCCCAATCGCATCAGTAGCCAATGTTGCTCAAGGTGCAGCGACCTTGGCCGTATACTTCATCACCAAAAATGAAAAAACTAAAGGTTTAGCGACATCATCATCTCTATCTGCCATGCTAGGGATTACTGAACCAGCCATGTTCGGGGTCAACTTGAAATTGAAATACCCATTCTTCATCGGGTTAATCGCTTCAGGTATCGCCTCAGTCATTTTAGGTATTTTTAACGTTCGTAGTCAGTCATTAGGACCTGCAGGTGTGATTGGTTTCGTTGCCATCATCCCTCGCTATATACCAACATTTATGCTTGCCATCGCCGTATCTATCGTTGTTGCATTCGTAGCCACATACACTTACGGTAAATCTATTGCGAAAAAAGAGGCAAAAGCTACCCAAGCTGAGAAAGAGAAAGAAGCAAAAGTAGTTGCTGCTCATGAAACTGAAGAAACAGCCCCTGCCTCAGAAACAAACACTGTAGCAGGTGAAAGTACTGACCTAGCAAGCGATGATAAGACGATTGTTGCACCACTTGCTGGTAAGGTCACAGCCCTAGAAAATGTTAACGATCCCGTATTCTCTCAAGGTATGATGGGACCAGGATTAGCCATCGTTCCTGACGCAAGTGGTAATGTATATGCACCCATTTCAGGTAGTTTAACGATTGCTTCTAAAACGGGCCACGCTTATGGTTTAGCCAGTGAATCAGGTTTAGAAGTCTTAATCCATATTGGTATCGACACTGTGAATTTAAACGGTCACGGCTTTACAAGTGAAGTCAAACAAGGTGATCAAGTAAACAAAGGTGACCTTTTAGGAAGCTTTGACTTAGCAGTTATTACAGAAGCTGGTTATGATCCAGATGTTATGGTTATTATCACAAACGCCGATCAATATGACAATGTTGAAGTAGTCGCTGACGGCTCAGTCGATGAAAAAACGGCAATTATCGAAGTAAAATAGTTTAGACAATAACACATTAAAAAAGGAGGTTGGACAATAGTCTAGCCTCCTTTTTCGTGCACATCTTGAGATTTCCAAGCTAATTATAGATAGCGTCATAGTTACCTATTCTGACCAGTCATTATAGCATCTACTAACACCATCCATCATAGAAGCCCATATTTTTGCTACTTTTCTGCTACTTTTAATCTTAAAAACAAAAATAACCGCCGATATACCTTGATATATCAACGATTATAGATTGTTTCTATTTAACTGCATCTTTCAATGCTTTACCAGGTTTGAAAGCTGGTACTTTGCTTGCAGGGATTTCGATTTCATCGCCAGTTTGAGGGTTGCGACCTTTACGCGCAGCGCGGTCACGAACTTCAAAGCTACCAAACCCGATTAATTGAACTTTTTCTCCGTCAGCTAAAAATGCTTCGATTTGTTCGAAAACTGCATCTACAACTGGTGCTACACTTTTTTTAGAATCACCTACTGCATTTGCAACGTTTTGTACTAATTCTGCTTTATTTGCCATTCTAATTTCACCTCCTCCGAAATTCTTTCGGATATATTTATTCAAAGATAAATATATGGGATAATCGAAATGTCTCTCAGATAATCCTTTTATAGAATACCATACAAACCGCTATATAACAACGTTTTTGGTTAAAAATATGCTTGTTTTAAACCTTTTTTGTTATTTTCTGTTTCTTGTGATGATTTGAATAGGTGTACCTAAAAAATCAAAAGATTTTCTGATTTGATTTGAAAGAAAGCGCTCATATGAGAAGTGCATTAGCTCTTCATCATTGACAAATGCCACAAAAGTTGGCGGTGCAGATTTGACCTGTGTTAGGTAGTAAATACGTAATTTTCGACCCTTGTCAGATGGTGCTGGGTTAATACGGATCGCATCAACCAATACCTCATTCAATAATGATGATTGAACACGACGATTGAAGTTACCGTGAACGTGGGCAATCATTTCTGGTAGTTGCACTAAACGTTGTTTGGTTTCTGCAGATACGAAAATGATCGGTGCATAGTCGATAAACTGGAAGTCACGACGAATGTCATCAGTGAATTTCTTCATAGTATGGTTGTCTTTTTCAAGAGTATCCCATTTGTTTACCACAATAATAATCCCGCGTCCTGCTTCATGGGCATAACCAGCGATCGTTTTATCTTGATCACGGATACCTTCTTCAGCATTTAAAACAACTAGACACACTTGAGCTCTTTCAATTGCACGCATGGCACGCATCACTGAATATTTCTCAGTTGCTTCGTATACTTTACCACGTTTACGGATACCAGCTGTATCAATGATTTTATAAACTTGTCCGTCATCCTCGAAAGATGTATCGATTGCGTCACGAGTTGTCCCCGCTACATTCGATACGATTACACGGTTCTCACCTAGAATTGCATTGACCAAAGAAGATTTACCTACGTTTGGACGGCCAATTAAGGCGAATGAAATAGTATCATCGTCATCATCATTTTCAATATCGTCTGGTGCCAAGTGGAATACTTCTTCTAGTATGTCCCCGATACCTAAACCGTGAGATCCAGAAATTGGGTATGGATCGCCTAAACCTAATGAATAGAAATCATAAATTTCTGCTCTTTGTTCAGGGTTATCCACCTTATTTACAGCCAGTACGACAGGTTTATCTGTCTTGCGTAACATGCTGGCGATTTGAGAGTCTGTCTTTGTCACACCTTCACGGACATTAGTCATCATGATGATAACATCTGCTTCTTCCATGGCAATTTCAGCTTGCAAGCGAATTTGTGTCATGAAATCTTGGTCGTTAAATTCGATACCACCAGTATCGATTACATTTAGTTGTTTTCCTAACCATTCACCCTGTGCATAAATTCTATCACGGGTAACGCCAGGTTCATCTTGGACAATTGAAATTCGGTCTCCAACAACGCGGTTAAAAATGGTAGATTTTCCTACGTTTGGACGGCCGACAATGGCAATTGTTAAATTAGACATCGTTTTGCCTCCTTTCAATAGCAAACATTGAAATAAAAAAGGTAGGTGAGTTTCCCCAACCTACCATCAAACCAGACTTATGGTTTATTAATAAAATTATTCGTTATCATCACCGAAATCGAAGTTTTTCAATTGGTCACCTAATAAGTCACCGAAAGTGAAACCTGATTCATCGTCAGATGATGCATTAGCAGCATTGTTACGACGGTTGTTGTTTTGTTTGCGAGGTTTGTTTTGACGTTTTTCTTCGCGAGGAGCAGCAGATTGTGCAGATGCATCAGCTTCTGGTGCTTCTTCTAAAGCTTTGATTGATAATGATAAACGTTCGTTTTCAGCATCAACGTCTAAAACTTTAACTTGGATAGCTTGACCTTCTGTTAATTTCTCGCCTGGTGTAGCAACGTGGTCGTGAGAAATTTGAGAAATATGTACTAAACCTTCAACACCTGGGAATACTTCAACGAATGCACCAAAGTCAACTAAACGACGTACAGTACCTTCTAATTCAGCACCTTTAGGCGCTTTTTCTTCAATGTTTTCCCATGGTCCTGGTTGTAAAGCTTTAATAGATAGTGAAATACGTCCACGTTCTTCATCAACTGAAAGAACTAATACTTCAACTTCTTGGCCTTCGCTTAATACATCTGAAGGATGGTTAACGTGTGCTTGAGCGATTTGAGAGATGTGTACTAAACCATCGATACCACCTAAATCAATAAATGCACCGAAGTTAGCCAAGCGAGCTACTGTACCTGTTACTTTATCGCCTTCTTGGAATGAGTTTAATTTTTCTGCACGTTCAGCGATGCGTTTTTCAGCAGCGATTTCTTTGTGAGATAAAATTAAACGATTTTCGCTAGGGTCAATTTCAACAATTTTAACTTCTAATTCTTGGCCTTTGTATGGAGAGAAATCGTCAACGAAAAAGTCTTCAACCATTGAAGCTGGGATGAAACCACGTACACCCGCATCAACAACTAATCCACCTTTAACTACGCTCTTAACTGGAACAGTGATAATTTCACCATTTTCAGCTTTAACTTCTAATTCAGCCCATACTTTTTTCGCTTCGATACGGCGGCGAGAAAGTAAGAATGAACCATTTTCTTTTTCTTTGATTTGTTTAATAACAACTAACTCTAAAGTGTCGCCAACTTTAGCAACTTCTTCGATTGAGTCAATTGGTTGAGCAGATAATTCTTTGAAAGGAATAACCCCTTCAACACCTGCGCCTTCGATACCAACAATTACTTGGTTATCGTCGATTGATAATACTTCACCTGTTACTGTATCACCAATTTTTACTTCTACTGATTCTGCAAGAATCTCTTCCATTGATGGAATTTCTTCATTATTTTGATTTTGTTCAAATTCGTTTGACATACTCTAAATCCTCTCCTAAATGTACTACCTCATTCGCACTAAGCCAATGATCAATTATTATTATATCATTTATTTAAACTATATTCAACATTTATTCCTCAAAGATAATAAAAAGAGGTAGAATTCGCTTGAATTTTACCTCTTTTTGTGATTGATAGTATTTTTTGCAATATAAATTATGCAATTACACGGTTGATTTCAGCTAATATAGAATCTTCTACTTCTTCAAGTGTTAAATCAGATGAATCTAACATGACCGCATCGTCTGCAGGTACTAATGGACTATCTTCTCGGGTCGAATCATACAAGTCTCGACGCTTAATATCTTTAATCAAGTCTTCAAGATTCATTTCTGAATAACCTTTGGCTTGATTTTCTAAAAAGCGACGACGCCCACGTTCTTCAGCAGATGCTGTTAGGAAGATTTTCACTTCAGCATCCGGCAATACCACTGTCCCAATATCACGGCCGTCCATTACAACGCCTTGCCCATTTTGCGTGTAGGCTCTTTGTTTTTCAACTAGGACCTGGCGTACTTCAGAAACTGCTGAGTAAGCAGAAACTGCTTTTGAGATACGGTCTGTACGAATGGCCTCTGATTGGTCCTGTCCGTTAACTAAGACGCGCTGGCCATTCTCCCCTGGCTCAAAGGTAATTTCACTCGCTTCAGCTAAGGCCTTTAATGCGTCAGCATCTTCAGCTGGAATGTGTCCATCTAAGGCTAGTAATGTAATTGCCCTGTACATGGCACCTGTATCTAAATAAACATAGGCTAATTTTTTAGCAATTTTCTTGGCAATTGTACTCTTGCCAGACGATGCTGGTCCATCGATTGCGACTTGAATCGCTTTAGACAATCTGTCCACCACTCTTTCATTCTATTAATTTACACGTAAAACGGTTCCTGGTCCTATGCTAGAACTTTGTGTTAAACCATTTAATTCAAGTAATTCATCTAGGGTCATACCGTTGTTCACTGCAATCCGATATAGGTTATCCCCTGCCTGAACAGTATAAGTGCCTGTTGATTCAGACGCACTTTCAGAAGAAGCTGATTCTTCTTCGGCTGCGGCTGCTTGTGATTCAGCAATTGAAGCTGATTCAGCGGCACTTTGCGCTGCAGCTTCTGACGCTGCTACTGCTGCATTTGACTCAGCTACGCTGGCTGCAATACTTGAAGATTCTTGTTCAGAAGCTAGGCGAGCTGATTCTGATTCTGAAGCAGCAACTGCGCTTTCTGAGGCAGCAATTGATTCAGAGACAGATTCGGAGACAGATTCGGAAGCTGATATAGATGCTGACTCACTGGCTTTTGAAATTGATTCAACATTTTGCGTTTTAGAAATCATGACCTGCTCAGTTGATTCCGGTTCAGGCACTTTGTCTTCATTATTCATATAGGCAATCAAAAGGAACGGTACAACAATCATTACAAATAGCAAGAAGGCAATTACCTTAGATGTTGTCGATATCGTATCTTGATTATTCTTCTTATTGCGGGCCGTTCTTGTATACTTTTGATTTTTTAAATTCTCAAATTCGCCAAACCCTTGATTCTGAAAGTCATCACTTGTAGGGGGGGTTTGGTCAGAAGATGCTGAACTGTTTTGTTTTGAAACCTGTTCAGTTTCTACTTCTGTATTTTCATGATTTTTTTTCGTCAACTTGTCCCAGAAATTCATCCATATACCCCTTTCTTAACACTAAGAATTGTACCATGAACCCCTTTTTATGTCAGTATTTCTTTAGGCAATTTAACAAAACTTTATGGACCCTTTTCAAGATAATAAGTGCTGCAAACGTTGGGTCCACATTCCCTTGTAATCATCATGTTGGTCTTTTTCGACTGTCACTCGATTCGGTCGGGCCATTAAGTCTTGCCATATCGGTTGACTGTCATAGTCAGGTTGGCAATTACTGCAACATAATTCTGGTCTATCCACTACCTGTTCATCGGCTTGTTCTAATAAGAAAGTCCGGTAACACTGGTCAGTAGCCATTAAATCTAACATTTGGTAGATCTGCCGTAGCCGTTCCTGACGAAGTTTTTGGGCATGTACTTTTGCTGTTTGGTGATCCGTAAAATGATGGCGGTAAAAGTACAACATGGCACTTATGCTATCTGCGTATTGGTCAACTTCACTTTGGGTTAAGGCCTGTTTAAACAGCCGTTCCAATAAATCATCCAACAAGTCTGCCTCGTCTTCTAATAACCGGCGCATTTGCTGCAGTCTAGCTGCCTCGCGATGATCGTATAAGACAATTGACACTGATTGTTCCTGATCTCGTCCTGCCCGCCCGACTTCTTGAATAAAGTCTGCCATATTCTTAGGGAGATGATAATGCAAGACAAAGCGTATATGACCATGGTTAATTCCCATACCAAAGGCTGACGTTGCAAAAACAACATCCAATTCATTTTGTAGAAACTGACTTTGGATGATATGCCTATCCTCTAGACTTCTATCCCCATGGTAAGAAGCAACCCGCAAATCTGTATGATCTTTCATCCATTGGCTGAGTTCTTCGAGTTCACTTTTATGGTGGACATAAACAATTCCTGGCTTAGGCAACCGGTCTAACCAATCCTGCAATTTATTTACCCTCACTTCACCGGCGTCAATTTCATCGAATAGGTAGAAAATATTTGGTCGGTCAACTGATTCTTTTACCAGTTGAATAGGTTCTCCCTCTTCAAATAAGTAAGCCTTGATATCTGCTAGTGTGGATTGGTTGGCAGTAGCAGATAAGGCTAATGTTTTTGGTTGTTTTAAGAGCTGACGAACCTTTTTCAATTCAGTATATTGCGGTCTGAAGTCGTAACCCCATTGAGAAATACAATGGGCTTCATCAACAACTAATAATTGAATGTCCATCCGTTGTAAGGACCTGATTACTTGATCTTTCAGGAGCATTTCTGGTGATAGAAATAGGAATTGATAGTCAGATAGGTGACTTAAAATATAAGCTTGTTCCCCGCGGTCATAGGTAGAATTTAAGGCAATGCCCCGTCCTAATCCCATCCGTTGTAATTGACTGACTTGGTCTTGCATCAGGGAAATCAAAGGGGAAATGATCAACGTTACACCAGATTCATTATATTGGTTGATTTGGTATATTAAAGATTTACCTCCACCAGTTGGTAAAATGGCCACCACGTTTTCCTGTCGGTCTAAAGCCTCTAAACTCGCCAATTGCCCGGGTTTGAATGTCTGGTAACCTGTCACTTCTTCCAGGCGTTTATGCCAATCTGTCATCATGGGCTCCTTTCTGGTAGACGATATGCCAATACCGATATAACCAATAATCTTTCTCGCCGAATCTCGCTTTAAAGGACTCGTAATTCTCATCTGGCTCTTGGCTTACAAGGGGGGAAATGTCTTTCAAATTAAGTTCTTCAACCACAATTGGTTGAATTATCCAGGGAAAACTCAAGGTAATTTCTATGATGTGTTCTGTTATGGTAGATAATTTTAACCGTCTTTTATCAGCAATTTTTTGAAGTGACCAACCTTGGTTGATTAAATTTAAAGTATCTTGCGTGGTTTGATTCCAAATTGGGAATTGGTTAAAAACCCCTTGGGCAAAAACTTGCAGCCATTGAGTTTCTGCCCCTAAAGTATGACCACTTACCCAATTTTGATAGATTTGATCCATCAAGGCCTGTTGGGTAATGACAACTGCCCGCTTCGAAATCTGATGGTTTTCTGCTACTTGTTCAAGGGTTTGTGCCGGTAATTTGGCGCCTTCAAACTGTTCTAGGAAAATGAGAGCTGCCTGGTCTGGGAAGGCAGATAGTTCCTTAGCGAGTTGCTGGTGAAGGCTTTTGGTTATAGCCTGTAAGCCAACTTGGGGCGCGTCTGCACTTTTGGCCATTGAAATAAAATCTTTGATCAGCTGTTGAACTTCCAAATCCTGGACGATTGGGCTATAATGTGGGTTTTCGGCCTGAATATTGGATAGAACTTGCAGCAATAATTTGAAGGCTAAGTGGTGCTTGTGGTGGTGACTTGGGATAATCAGACCGTTTCGTTTTTGAAGGATCTCATCAACTAACAAATGCATATAATTGTTTTGATCGTTTTGGCGTAAGACAGCGTCCACCGAGATATATTTAGCTACATTTTGGGTATAGGACATCCATGCGTCTTTTTTAAGTTTTGGATAAAGACCGAAATAGGCAGTTAAATTGTTTGAAAATGCAAAAAAAAGTGTTGTGGCTGTTCGCTTGCCAATCAACACTTGATATACGGAATTCGGGGGTAGGGCTTGGGCTTTAAAAGCAATCGCCATTAATAAAGTATCCAATCCTATCCCTCCAACGTTCCTACTATTTTTTACCGACATGATTCTCTGGGTCTATCATACCAGAAAATTGACCATGCTTCACTTTTAATGGTGTGAATATTCGCGCGTACCGAATCGATTGACTAGGGTTGGTAGGGTTTGAACTAGGACGAAATGTGCTAGAAGGGAAACCAATACCCCTTTGAACAAGTTGAATGGGATGATACCCGCAAGGATATATGTTTGCATATTACCTACATCAAAGTTCATGACTTGCATGTAGAATGGTGTGATCACGAAGTAATTTAAGATAGTCATTACTAATGTTAAAGAAAGGGTTGCAGCTAGGTAAGCAGCAATCGTTTTGCCGAAATTCATTTCTTTCGTTGATTTATTGCCTGTGTAAACTGTCGCCATTTGATCTTTCAATAAGTAGTAAATTGGCAAGATGTAAGCGATAGTCGCGATAAAGGCTGTTGCGTCACCGATTGGAATCCCCATTTCACCACCTGTATACATATAATGTAAACCGTTGGCGATTAGGCTGGCAACAACTGCTTTTTTAGGTCCTGAAATGAATGCGACGAGTAAGATTGGTACAAGTGAAAAGTCTACCTTCAAGTAAGGTAAGGCCGGGATGATTGGAAAACCAATAAACATCAATATGAATGATAGTGCCCCGACAATTGCGACCAATACGATTTCTTTAGTGTGATTTTTTCCCATGTGAATTTCTCTCCTTTTCTACTTCATGGGGTTGGCACTCAAAAGTGGAAATAAAAAAACTCTTTCCACCTTCAAGGTAAAAAGAGTATAGGCAAACAGACATAGTCCGCCCATCTTCTTCCGTCCTGACTTTACAGTCGGTTCTAGAATTTCACTAGATCAGTCCCAAATGGGAGTCGCGGACTTTACCGCCGATCGGGAATTTCACCCTGCCCTGAAGATTGCTTCAAATTTATTTGATTACAATACCTATTATAGCAAGTATCTTACTTTTTTCAAGTAGGATGCTTACTTTTTCTTGGCATTTGCTAACAATTCTTCGATTTCGTGTTTTAATAGGGTTCTGCTATCACCAGGTTTCAACCCTTTAAGGTCTAAAAATCCGTAACGTTCACGTTTCAACTTAGTAACTGGATGTCCAACTGCTTCTAACATTTTTCGGACTTGGCGGTTACGCCCTTCATGGATAACCAACTCGATAATAGTAGTCTTTTTGTCCTTATCAACAGAAAGAATTTTCGCTTGCGCTGGAGCAGTTTTCACGCCGTCAATTTCAACGCCTCGTTCTAATTGCTTACGTTCTTCTCCGGTTATCACACCCTCAACTTTAGCCACATAGACTTTGTTGATCTCATAGCGTGGGTGCATCAAGGTATTGGCGAATTCACCGTCGTTGGTCAATAACAAAAGTCCTGAGGTATTGTAGTCTAACCGTCCTACTGGATAAATCCGTTGTTCGATTCCTGGGAAAAAGTCAGTGACCACTTTCCGGTCTTTGTCATCTTTCACTGCAGAAATTACACCAATTGGTTTGTAAAATACGTAGTAAACTGGCTCTTCTTTGTAAATTGGTACTTGGTCTACTTCAATACGGTCATTGTTAGATACCTTATAGCCCAACTCTCTCACAACCTCACCGTTTACTTTCACCCGTCCTGCGGCAATCAATTTTTCAGACTCACGTCTCGAGGCAACACCTGCGTGTGCCATCACTTTTTGTAATCTTTCCATCTTTAAATAACTCCTATTGGTGACCTATTCAGTCGTTTCTTGTGTTTTTGTTTGGTTAAAGTCTGTCTGGTTAAAATCTTTTTGCTCAGGTTCACCGTTATCATCAATTTTAAAAAGGGTTTCTTCATCTACCGAGCCATCTAAGACTAGATTGTGAATGTCCGGCAAGTCTTCTAAGGACTCCAAGCCAAAATATTGGTAGAAGTAAGACGTTACCCCATAAATAATCGGCCGACCTGGTGAATCCTGACGGCCCGTTTCCATAATTAAATCTCGCTCTAGTAATTTATGGATCATATTAGATGACTGAACACCTCGAATATCATCGATCGTCATTCGTGTGACCGGCTGTTGGTAGGCAATAATCGCCAATGTTTCCAATGCCGCTTGAGACAATTTCGTCGCAAAAGGAGAAACCGCGTAATTTTTCACTACTTCACCATATGCTGCCTTAGTCACTAATTGAACACGTTCGTTAATAACGGTAATTCTTAATCCAGATTGGGGGTCATGTTGGAGACGATTTCGCAAAACCATCACGTAGTATAAAGCCCACTCCTGGCCTATATCTAATAAATTAGCAAGTTCATCGACGGCAATCCCATCTTCACCTGCTACGAAAAGTAAACTTTCTATTGCAGCGACTGCATTCATTCACTTTCCTCCCGTCTAATCAATTGAATATCTGCTCTTAAGTCTTCCTGGTATAAGTATAACTCATTTGACTTCACTAATTCCAAAATTGCTAAAAACATACTCACAATTTGACTACGCGATTGAATTTTTCCAAGAAAAACGGCTTCTTGAAACATCAATACATCCCGGTCCGCCTCAACGAAGGCTTGTCGAATATCCGCCATTGCAGTTCCTACTGAGTAAGTCTCACCTGCAATCGTGGTTTGGATAGGTTGTAGATTTTTCAAGCGGAAGGCCATCTTTTGAATGGCTCTATACAAGTCATCAGGCGTTAATTGGCGACCCGTCATAGGGATTTTCTTTTGATACGCCGATAAGTCTGATGGTTGCTTGGTATATTCCAACGACCGTTCAGCCTGTTTATCCGCTAAGATATGGGAAACTTCCTGGTATTGCTGGAAAGCAAGTAATTGTTCCACTAATGAGTCACGTGGATCATCTTCTTCCTCAACCGCTTCTTTAGGCGTTTTTGGTAGCATCATTTGGGTTTTGATTTCCAATAAAGTAGCCGCCATCACCAAATATTCTGAAGCAATATCCAGAGATAAGGCTTCATAGGTATGAATATAGGCTAAATATTGGTCGGTAACCAAATTTATGGGAATATCAAAAATATCTACCTTTAAATCTTTAATTAAGTGTAATAGTAAATCAAGCGGCCCCTCAAAGGCCGCTAGATCCAATGTTAATTCACTTGTATGTTCGTTCATCCTGACACTTTTCTCCTAGACTTGGGGTGTGTTTTCTTGTTTATTATCCAATTCCTTGTCCAACTCTTCTTGACGACGTTTTGTCCATTTTGACAAAATAGTTGAAAGAGAAATTACCCCAGTAAGGGTGTACACTGGAAATTCTTTCTTTAATGCCGTTAATAAATCATAAGTAAGTCCTTCTTCTCTAAATGAAGGATTGATCGATAAATAACGCACGACTAAAGTATCTGTATCATCATGTTGGTCGAAGCCTACTAAACCGATGATATTATCAGAATCAGCTTCTTTCCATAAATAGATTTTACGTTCTTGCTGATTAATTTTATCCATTTCTTCTGTAAGTTCAGAAAATTCTTTAAACTCAGGGATGTAGGATAATAGGCCCATTACGATTTTCTCGTATCTTCTTGTATAAGGCACTAACATCTTTGCCCTCCTTTTACTTTTGCATAATAACAAAGTATGTGTAAGAGTACATTAGCATACATCAGCAATCAAGGCAATTTTTATTAAAAATTTTTAAAGTTGCGAGAGAGACCGTTTAGCTCAATAACACTGGAAAATTAATGCCGTATCATACGCAGTGTGATGCAAACTAATTTGAAGTGGACTTGAGCTGGTCGAACGAACCCAACTACGAAAAGCACGCTTTACATACTTGTTATTGCATGTTTTTGCTAGCTGATAATATAATGTACCTTTTGGATAAACTGTAAAATATATGTATGTTTAACAAATTTCCTGATTATAAATCGTCAACCTACGGTGATGTATACTTGTTCTTTCAAAAAAACGCACAGTTTCAGTTTAATAAATGGCCGATGACAAGTGGTGGTCCGTCACGATGGTTAATCTTTCCCATATCGATTTCGATAAAAATAGCCAGGTCTAAACAGATCTGACTAGATAGTTGTCGCTATACCTTTTTCTCACTTTGTCTTAAAGTATAAGATTGTTTCAGTGTGCCGAATAAGCCTTTGTCTGAGTATGTCAGGACATTTGACTTGTAGAAGTTGGCGGATAACCATAGGCAAAGGATTGAGAATAGTAGTGAAATAATGACCGACAAGATTAATTCTTGGGTCGATACGGTTTCAGCAGCTATTCTGAATGGCATGACAAATGGTGTGAAGAATGGGATTTGTGAGGCTACTCGAACTAAGATATTGTTTGAGAAACCTAGTCCAAACATCCCGATGTAAAAACCAATAATACTCAATAGAATGATCGGTGTGATCATTTTATTTACATCTTGTACATTTGAAACAAGTGATCCAAGGAAGGCACCCAATACTGAATAAGTGATGATCCCCAAGAAGGCTAATAAGCTGGACCAAGCAATGATAGATGCTGAGTTAGATACTAGGCCTGGAATTGTTTCGTCCCCTAATAGGGCTTGTAATTCTGCTGGCATTGGCGTGTTCATGATCAGGATAAAGATGACGCCTAGTAAGATTGCATAGAAGGCAACTTGTGTCAGTAATACAAGGAAAATCCCCAACATTTTACCCATAAAATGAGTGGTTGATGAAATGGAAGATAGAACGATTTCCATGATGCGTGATCCTTTTTCCACGGCAATTTCTTGGGAAATGATGGAGATGTAATTCATGACAAACATGAATACGATAAAGGATACAAGGTAGGCGACACCTGTTCGTACAATGGATTGAATATTCTGGTCACTTTCGCTGGTACCGGATTCTAAATCAATGGTCTGGCTTTGGATGGCCACGTTTGAATCGATTAAATGGCTGGATTCTTCTTCTGTCAGGCCTAATGCTTGCGACCGGTTGGATAATTGAATATTGTCTAATACAGTCTGGAAGCCAGTAGTTGAGATGTTCTTCCCGGTATTACTTTTGTAGAAGTCAGCTTGAATAGCTTCCGGATCACTTTCGTCAATGATTAGGTAGCCGTCAATTTCCTCGTTAACTAGCGCCTCATTTGCCTGGTCGACATCTTGGTCAAAAATCAATTGGTTCTGGCCATTGTCTTCCATTTCAATTGCGCTGGCTGTTTGGTCACTGGCACCAATGATGGAAACCGTACCGATTGAATCAGAAGCAGTTGCCATACTGATAACGCCGGAAATGATAGCCACCACAGCGACCATCAAGATGGGGCTTAGTAATAGCATAATAAATGACCATGACATGACATTTTTCTTGTAGACTTCTTCGATAATAATACCTAAACGACTATTTCTCATGACGTCCACCTGCTTCCATTTTAAAAATTTCATCTAAAGTTGGCGGTTGTTGGCTAAAGGATTGAATGTATTCGCCATTTGAGATGGTCTTAAATAATTCAGGCCCTATATTTTCATCTGCTAGGACTAACTTATATTCCCCTGTTGTCAATTGACTAACCGATTCTACCCCTTCTAATGTGGCTAGGGCTTCTTGATCCCAGCCCTCAGCTTGGATGAACAGTCTTGTTTTTCCGTAGGCATTACGCACATCATTAATTTGCCCGTACAGTTTCTGTTCTCCGTTATGAATCATAACAACTGAATCACAAACATCTTGTACGTTGGCCATATTATGACTTGAAAAAATGATACATGCGCCTTGATCGCGCAGTCGTAGGATACCTTCCATCAAAAAGCCAGCATTTACTGGGTCTAATCCTGAAAATGGCTCATCTAAAATGACCAATTTTGGTTCATGGATTAAGGTAGCAATCAATTGGACCTTTTGTTGGTTCCCTTTGGATAAGGTTTTAATCTTATCTTTACGGTCGCCTTTAACATTGAAGTTTTCTAGCCATTCATCAATTTTGGCATTGATTTCTTTCTTTTTCATGCCACGCAAGCGGGCAAAATACATGATTTGTTTTTCAATGGTCATGGTCTCATAAAGTCCACGTTCCTCGGGTAAGTACCCCACCGTGTCATACACTTTCTTCATGTGTAAGGGGTGACCGTCCCATTTAACTTGGCCCCCATTTTCTGGTGTTAGAAAATTTAGAATCATTCGAAAAATTGTGGTTTTGCCAGATCCATTCTGGCCAACAATTCCAAGTATGGTGCCCGGTTGAATTTCAAATGATACATCATCTACTGCGACAACTCTGCCGAAGGTTTTTCGTAGATGTTCTACTTGTAACATACACTTTCGCCTCCTTTTGCTTTCTTATGTTTTCTTTGTTTCTTTCCCTTGGTCATCCGAAATGACTCGTTGGAGACAGAAGATCCAGGTAATTCAACGAATTTTATTATACCCTTATATACATTATAAATTACATGAAACAATTTAGGGTTTCAAACCAGGGAATAAATAACCCTTTTCTGAAAACATGCAAAAAAAGGCAGGATAATCCTGCCTTTTTAATTAAGTATGTGGTTATGCAAACATTCCTTGTATTTTTATGCCCGCGGATGATTTTGATTATAAATATCCTTCATATGTTGGGCATGAATATGAGTGTATATTTGCGTTGTTGAAATATCAGAGTGGCCAAGGAGTTCTTGGACAACTCTTAAATCCGCCCCATTTTCAAGTAAATGGGTAGCAAAGGAATGGCGCAGGGTATGGGGACTGATGTCTTTAGTGATATGAGCCATCATCACCATCTTCTTCAAGTTCTTCCAAACACCCTGTCTAGACAAAGGTTTACCCCGGTTATTCACGAATAAATAGCCCTGGGTCTCGTCTTCATCTTTTACTAGTTTTGGGCGCCCTTCTGTTAGATACTTGTTAATCCAGTCTTCTGCCATCTCACCGATTGGGACTAGTCTTTCTTTACCCCCTTTACCAATGGTTTGGATAAAGCCCATATCTAAATGGATATCTTCTAGTTTAATATGGATGATTTCAGATACCCGCATGCCGGTTGAATACAGGGTTTCTAGCAAGGTTCTATCCCGCAACCCTAGTGGCTTAGTGATATCTGGCGTCGCTAAAATCCGATCAACTTCGTCTAAGGTTAAAACAGCTGGTAAATGTTGGGTTTTCTTGGGTAAAGAAATCTTCTCCATTGGATTGTCTTCGATGACCCCATCCAATTTTAGGTAGCGGAAGAAATGACGCAAGGTTGACACGTAATGTGACCGGGTTGACGTGGCCAAATGGTCTTCGTCCATCCACTTTAAATGGTCTAACACTGTATCCTGACTAATGACTTGGACCTTTTCAATGCCTTGTCGATTTAAATAGGTCATCATTCGGTTTAATTCCTGCTTGTAGGAGATGATGGAATTTTCTGCCAACCCTTCTTCTACACGCATGGTATTTAAAAAATCTTCAATCACTTCAGTTAGCTTCATGCTTACCCTTTCTTCAATTAACAAAAACATATATAGTCAAAGGTTTATCTACTTGATGGGTGATGTAATTTCTCAAGGAAATGAAATGCATCAAACTACGCTGATAAACCTTTAATGACTCATTATTTAAGACGGATGCCGCCTTCAACTTGTTCAACTTGACCGTTCTTCAATAAGTTTCCTAAGGCACGCTTGAATTGTGCTTTAGAGATACCAAAGTATTCACGGATATCATCTGGATTCGATTTATCGTGGTATGGCAAGAAATGATTCGGTTGGCGTTGTAACAAGGCCAAAATCATTTGTGCATCCTCAGAAATTACCGTGTGGGCTAATGGCTTCAAGGACATATTTAAGTTCCCATTTTGTCCGATACCGATGACACGCCCTTGTACTTCTTGTCCTAGATGTGGTTCTTCCAAGCGTTCACTTTCATGGATAAAGGCTAGGAAATAGTCATCTGTAATTACATAAGTCCCCACTAATTTTGCGTGATAGACGGTTCCTTTCACTTCTTGGTTGGTCCAAGATTTTGATTGGGGTGATAGTTTGTTGGTAATTTGTTGGAAAACTTGGTCTTCAGCTAATTTACCCCAAATCCGTTCTTTTTTATCCACTTCTAAACGGATAAATAAGCGGTCGCCTTTTTTCGGCCATAAGTGTTTTTCACTTGGTAGGTCATCTAAAGAAACCACAATTTCCTTGTCCGCTAAACCAATGTCTACAAAGACCCCCAAGTCTTTACGAACTGCAGTAACAGTCGACCAACCATAACGTCCTTGACGAACGTCAGGCAATTGGGTGGTCATCATTTTAGTGTGTTTCATATTTTCATAAATGAAACCTTGGACTGCATCACCTAATTGGTAATCCCCTTCACTCTTATCAAGCTGGTAAGTAATACCTTCTTTTTGTACTGAATAAAATTTGTCATTTTGATCGGTTACCAACGCTGTAGTAACGGTACCTAATTGTGCGCTCATATATTTTTCTCCTTAAAACGGTGCTTTTGCTTGTTAACCTCATTGTATCATATTTATTAATTACTTGGCCGCAGCTTCATTCTTCAAACATCTGATTATACTCGATTCTCAACTAAAGGTAAACGTCGATTACACAAATAATGTATAAGTTGTCACTGTTACGCCTTTTTTTGCATGAAAAAAGGAGGCCCACACTTAAGCTGACGCCTCCTTTTTACACAAGTACATTTTAATTATTCCGTTTCACACATTTTCCTAATTACTTCTGCGGTTTCATGTGCATCGGTTTGACGAACATCCAGTAGGTAATTCGACGCTTCCTCGTATAAAGGAATTCGGCGTTCATACTTGGCAGCCATTTGACTTTTACTATTGGCATTGACTAAAGGGCGGTCATTGTTACCGGGACCACCACGATTAATCCGTTGCCACGAGGTTTCAAAGGTATCTTGTAAGTAGAAAACCTTTTCATGTTGGGCTAGCAGTTGGCGGCACTCCGCCGTTTCCACAATACCACCACCGGTTGAAATCACTAAAGCGGCATTTTCTTCAGCCTCTAGTAATTCAGTCAAGATTTGAAACTCCAACAATCTAAAACCCGATTCTCCAATTTGTTCAAATATTTCTGCAATCGTCTGACCTCGACAGGTCTCAATATACAAGTCCATATCCACAAATGGGACACCTAACTTGTTGGCCAAAATGCACCCGACTGTTGTCTTTCCGACACCCATAAATCCTGTTAATATGATTGGCATCCTTTGATCAACCTTCCATTTTCAATTGGGTGACTTACTTGCTTAAAGCGGCTAAGTCATCGAAGAAGCTTGGGAAAGAAATGTTGACTGCTTCAGGGCGAGCCAAGTTGACAGTTCCTTCTTTTACCAATAAAGCAGCAACTTGTAGCATCATACCAATACGGTGATCACCGTAACTATCCACATCCGCTGCGTGCAATGGTGTTGGACCAGTAATAATCATGCCATCTTTAGTTTCTTCGATGTTGGCACCCATTTTATTTAATTCTTTGGCTGTGACCTGAATACGGTCAGTTTCTTTTACTTTTAATTCTTCAGCGTTGCGAATCACTGTCCGACCTTCCGCTTGGGTAGCCGCTAAAGCGATAATTGGAATTTCATCAATTAATGCTGGAATAATGTCGCCACCAAATTCTGTTGCTTTTAAGTCGCTGGCAGAAACAGTTAAGTCACCGCTCAAGCCTCCTTCATGCAAGCTTGTTTCGATGTTGGCACCCATATTGTGCAAGACTTCAATAATCCCAGCTCGGGTTGGATTTAAACCAACATTTGGCATGTGGAGTTTAGACCCTTTAACTAATAGTGCAGCAACAATGAAGAAGGCTGCTGAAGAAATATCTGCTGGGACTGTAATATCCGTAGCTGTTAAGCTTTGACCACCTTCTAGATAGATGTCTTTATCGTCTACTTTTAGTTCAACGCCAAAGTTTTTTAACATGTTTTCAGTGTGGTCACGTGACCGCTCTTTTTCATGGATAATTGTTGTACCTTTAGCAGATAAACCTGCCAGTAAGATAGCTGATTTTACTTGGGCAGATGCCACTGGCATATCATATTCAATGGCATTTAAGTGGTCAACTGGTTGGATATACAAAGGCGCAAACTCGCTACCTTCTGAACCAGATATCGATGCCCCCATTTGACGTAATGGTAGCATAACACGGTTCATTGGTCGCTTTGATAGAGATTCGTCACCAGTCATTTTAATTTTAAATGGGAATCCTGAAAAAAGTCCTGCCAGTAAACGCATGGTCGTACCGGAGTTTCCAGCATCTAAGGCATGATTTGGTGCTGTTAAGCCTTCAATACCCTTACCGTGAACGATGACAGACCCATCTGCTTCTTCATCAATTTGAACACCAAAATCACGGAAGATATTCATAGTTGAAATACAGTCTTCCGCATGTAGAAAGCCTTCAATTTTTGTGGTGCCTTTAGCAATAGAAGCGAACATGATCGCCCGGTGAGAAATTGATTTATCACCAGGAATCGTTATTGTCCCTTCTAATGGATTGGCATCAATCATTAATTCTTTCATGGATGTCTTACTCTCCTTCATTTTGCCAAATGTCAGGGTTTTTAGCGTATTCACGGTAGTTGTTTACTGCTTTAACTAATTCATTGTAGTCATCATGTGGGAATTTTTCTAAAATTGCTTGGGCTAATTCAGTAGCGATTACTGTCTCACCAATAATGGCTGCACGTGGTACCGCCGTAATGTCAGAACGTTCAATCGACGCTTTGTAAGGTTCTTTGGTGTAAATATCCACTGATTGTAATGGATGGTATTGTGTTGGAATTGGTTTTTTGTATCCACGGACAATAATTGGCATACCAGTTGTCATACCACCTTCAAAACCACCCATATGATTGGTTAAACGGTAGAAACCTTGTGTATCGTCGTAGGCAATTTCATCCATTAATTCGTTACCAAAACGGCTAGCCACTTCAACACCATCACCGACTTCAGCCGCTTTAAAGGCGTTAATCGATACCATAGCACCTACTAATTTAGCGTCTAATTTCTTGTCCCAGTGTGTGTACGATCCTAAACCAGCAGGAACATTTTTTGCGATTACTTCGATAACCCCACCTAAAGTGGTGCCATCTTTTTTTGCTTGGTCAATTTTCGCTTTGATTTCTTCTTCAATTGAATGGTCAATCATTTTTAATTCTGATTCATCCGTTGTTTGACGGATTTCCTCATAAGAAAGACTTGTTGCATTAACCTTACCTTCAACGCCACCCAAAGCTTTAACGTAAGCGATGATTTCAATATCTAAGCCATCTAAGATTTGTTGGGCAATAGAACCAACAGCTACACGCATTGTTGTTTCACGAGCAGATGAACGCTCTAAAACATTACGTAAGTCTTTAAAACCGTATTTGATCCCACCAACTAAGTCAGCATGCCCCGGGCGTGGATGATGTACAGTACGACGTTTTTTAATACCCTCTTCTACATCTTCTGCACTCATGATTTCAGTCCATTTTTTAAAGTCTCTATTTTCAACAATCAACGTAATTGGTGAACCTAAAGTTAATCCATGGCGAACACCTGAAGTAATGCGCACTTGATCTTTTTCAATTTTCATACGATTACCTGCACCATAACCCATTTGACGGCGAGCAAGATTCTCGTTGATTTTATCTATATCGATTGGTAAGTTTGCTGGAACGCCTTCAATGATCGCAGTTTCTAATGGACCATGTGATTCGCCAGCTGTAATGAAACGTAGCATGTACTGTTTCCTCCTAATTTTTCAATTTCTCTTATTCATTTTAGCCTTTATTTCCAATAGGGGCAATTATATTTGTACAAAAATTAGAAAATAATGAAGATTCAGTCGAAACATTTAATATAATGTATCATTTTTGCAAAAAGAAAAGTGCTGACCAAGCTAAGAAAGCTCAGTCAACACTTTTTAAATGTCCGAATAATAGATTTTAGTGACTCAGGTTAAGCAAGATTAGATAGTTGTAGTTGCGCCGTTATAAACGATACCACGACGAGCATCAACTGTTACTAATTGGCCATTTTCAATTGAAGAAGTTGCGTTTTCTGCACCTACAACAACTGGAATACCATTTTCTACACCTAATACCGCTGCATGGCTTGTTAATCCACCTTTTTCAACAACTACTGCTGCAGCATTTTTAATTGCTTCATTGTAGTCGTTGTCAGTTGATTTCACAACTAATACAGAGTTAGGTTTTACGTTAGCTACTGCATCTGCGGCGTTGTCTACAACTACTGCATGACCAACAACAGATTTTTCTCCGATACCTGAACCTGATACTAATTTTTCACCAATAACTTGGATTTTCATCAAGTTAGTAGTACCTTTTTCACCAACTGGTACACCAGCAGAGATAATAATTGTATCACCATCCTGAGCGTAGCCAGATTCTTTCGCTACAGTACCTGCTAATGACATCATTTCGTCAGTTGAAGCTGGTTTTTCAACAACAAATGGTTCTACACCCCATGCTAAAACTAATTTACGTGCTTGGCTTTCAGAGAAAGTTAAAGCGATGATTTTAGCGCTTGGACGGTATTTAGAAATCATTTTCGCTGTGTGACCAGATTCAGTCGCTGCAACAATTGTTGAAACGCGTAAGCTACGAGCAGTGTAAGCAACAGATTGGCTGATTGCTTCTGCCATGTCACCTTCTGTACTTGGTTTTAATGAACCAATGTCAGTTTTCGCTTCTTTACGTCCTTCACTTACTAATGCAATACGGTTCATTGTTTGAACTGCTTCTACTGGATAGTCACCGGCAGCAGTTTCACCTGAAAGCATGATTGCGTCAGTACCATCAAAGATTGCGTTCGCAACGTCAGATGCTTCTGCACGAGTTGGACGTGGGTTAGATTGCATTGAATCTAACATTTGTGTAGCTGTAATAACTGGTTTACCAGCTAAGTTACATTTACGGATCATGTCTTTTTGTACAACTGGTACTTGTTCAGCTGGGATTTCTACCCCTAAGTCACCACGAGCAACCATTAAACCGTCAGATACAGATAAGATATCGTCTAAGTTATCTACACCTTCTTGGTTTTCGATTTTAGGGATGATTTGAACTGATTCGTTACCAGTTTCTTCTAAGATTTCACGGATTTCTAGGACATCACTTGGTTTACGTACAAATGACGCTGCGATATAGTCAATATCATTTTCTAGACCGAAACGGATATCATTTGCATCTTTTTCAGTAATACCTGGCAATTGAACAGAAACGCCCGGTACGTTAACACCTTTTTTATCTTTGATGACACCAGTGTTTTGTACTTCAGTAACGATTTCGTTATTTGCAGTGTCAATATCAGTTACTAATAAGTCTACTAAACCATCATCAATTAAGATATGAGAACCTTTTTCTACATCATTAATCAATTCAGTGTATGTAATTGAGAATTTTGTTTCGTCACCCTCAACTTCTGTCATTGATACGCGAACTTCAGAACCTTTAACCAATGTTACAGGTTTGTGGTCTTTCATGTTGTTTGTCCGAATTTCAGGACCTTTAGTGTCTAATAAGATTGCAACGCGGCGACCAGTTTTTTCTGAAGCCTCGCGGATGTTGTTGATACGTGCTAAATGCTCGTCGTGGTCTCCATGAGAGAAGTTCAAACGAGCAACGTTCATACCTGATTCAATCAGTTGAACTAAAGTGTCTACAGACTCCGATGCGGGTCCAATGGTACATACAATCTTGGTATTTTTTTCCATAATGATTAATGCATCCTTTCTTAGAAAAAATTAAAATGAAATTTCTGAGTTGATATTGTATAGGTCTACTTGAGACGTATGAGAGTGCCCTTTTGTTTTCAATGCTTCATTAATATCAGTAGAGATAATCTTTTCACCACTAATACCTACACAAATACCGCTGGCACCTTTATGTAACAATTCCACAGCATTGAAGCCAAACAGCGCTGCCAATACACGGTCACGAGCTGTTGGTGCTCCACCACGTTGAACGTGACCTAATACGGTAACACGTGCATGATAGTCATCATATTCGTAAAGTTTATCAGCAAATTCATGCCCCTCCATTACACCTTCAGCAAGGATAATAATAGAGTGTTTCTTACCGCGACGACGACCGTCTTCGATGTTTGCAACAATATCATCCATATTAAATTCTGCTTCTGGAATAATGATTTGTTCAGCCCCTGAACCGATACCAGTCCAAACGGCAATATCACCTGCATTACGCCCCATCACTTCAATAACAAATGTACGAAGATGACTAGTAGCTGTGTCACGAATTTTATCGATAGCTTCTAAAGCAGTGTTACAAGCGGTATCGAAACCGATTGTGTACTCGGTACCAGGAATATCGTTATCGATTGTTCCAGGAATACCGACAGTTTGAATACCTTCTGCCGCTAATGCTGCTGCACCTCGGTATGAACCGTCCCCACCGATTACAACCAAAGAGTCAATGCCATGTTTTTTTAATTGTTCAATCGCTGGTCTACGGCCTTCTTCATCCTGAAATTCAGGATAACGGGCAGTATAAAGCATGGTACCTCCACGAGCAGTCAAATCACTCACATCGCGTTCCGTCATTTGGAAAATGTCGCCTTCAGCTAAGCCACGATAACCGTAGCGAATACCGAATACTTCATCACCATCATGAATTGCTTTACGGACAACTGCTCTAATAGCTGCGTTCATACCAGGGGCGTCTCCACCACTAGTTAAAACTCCTATACGTTTTCCCATTTTTCCACCTCAATTAATTTATTTACAGTGTTATTCTACCATTTTTCATAGCTAATGTCTTACGTTTTATCAATTTGTGCAAAGATATACAAGGATTTTTCTTATTTTACAACCACATTTCCCTCGCCATAGACAGCAACCAATTCTGTAACGGATTCCTCCGTCACTTTAATGGCATATTTTTCAGACAACCAGTAGTTTTCCTGACTCGCCACAATTGTGAAATGAAGCCTGGTTTGACCCGGATATTTCCCAACAACTTCTAGTAGTCCAGCTTTCAGCGCACTAGCCTTGGCCTTGTCTTCAACGCGAATCCAACAAACTGGGGCTTGGATGCTTTGTGCAAGCTGGCTTTTTTGTCCGCCAGCATAATCTGCTTGGCCAGAAATGTCTGCTTGTTTTTGACTCAAATTGTTTAAATATACTTTTGTATCTTCATCCAACATCCAAGCCTTAGTCAAGACGACTTGCAATTCATCATTGCGCTTTTGCGTCTTTCCGTAAACCAACAAGGCATTGCCTTGGTTTAAATGTTTGGCGAAAGTGATATAAGCTTCCGGGAAGGCTGTCACAGAAATCTGCCCCGTTTGGTCCTTTACTGTCACAAAGGCCATAGGTTGATTTTTCTTAGTGGTAATTCGTTTCACCGCTATAACCTCCCCTAGGAAAAAGGCTTTGCTATTTTCTTTGAGGTTTTCAATGTAATCAATAATCCCTGTTTGATAAAAACCTTCATAGTCTTCAAAAAGGCTAATCGATAATGCTTGCCCCAGCGTTTCTATTTCATTTTCAATTAATTGGTGTTGGTCAAATTCATCGATTTCAACAATCTTCGGTGCGAACATGGCTGACAAGTCATCATCCCCAAGTAGCGAGGTTTGGCGTTGATTGTCTGTTTTAAAGAGTTGCTCATGGGTAATCATCTTAGGGATAGCTTCCAATTGTAAGGTACGTCGGTTGTAGCCAAAGCTATCCAATGCACCTGCTTGGGCTAATTTGACTAAGATGTCTTCTTTGAGGGCGAGCTTTCCAAGTCGGTGGATAAAGTCGGTAAAGTCCTTAAATGGTCCTTCCGCTTCCCGAGCTTGAATCATTTCTTCTACTGCACGCTTAGGAATACCTCGAATGTCCCCTAAGCCGAGTTGTAATTGGTGGTCGTCCACAACTGACAAGCCATAAAATGACTTGTTGATATCTGGATTGACCACTTCAACCCCGTGGTTTTTCGCTTCGAGTACCAGGTTCTTCCCCTTTTTATCATATATCCTTGTATGTTTCAGGTTGCCATAATAAAAAGCAACTGGATAATTGGCCTTGATCCAAGCCAACTGGTAGGCCAAGTATGAGTAAGCAAAGGAATGCGACTTATTAAAACCATAGTTGGCGAAGGCTTCAATATAGTCGTAAATTTGCACAGCGACACTTTCCTGGTAGCCATTTTCAATAGCCCCGCTGATAAATTGTTTGCGGACATTTTCAATGGTTTCGTGTTTCTTTTTACCGATGGCACGACGCAAGATATCCGCTTCACCCAGGCTAAATCCTGCGATTTTTTGGGTCACCTGCATTACCTGTTCTTGGTAGACCATAATCCCATATGTAGGGGCTAAAATTGGTGCTAAATCAGGGTGTGGGTAAGCAATAGCTTCACGTCCATGCTTTCTGGCCACAAAATGTGGAATTTGTTGGACTGGACCTGGTCGGTACAAGGCATTAACAGCCACCACATCTTCAATGGATGTAGGCGCTACTTGTTTCAAAACATTCTTAATACCGTCCGATTCAAATTGGAAGACGCCATTGGTATCTGCATGTTGGAAGATTTCATAAGTCTTTGGATCATCTAATGGAATATCCAAGGCTTTGACAGGTCTACTGGTTAATTTACCAACGGCCGCTAACCCGTCATGCAAAATAGTTAAATTGGATAGACTCAGAAAGTCGACCTTTAGTAGGCCCACTGCTTCGACATCCCCCATTGTATATTGGGTATTTGGAATATGGGTGGATGAGGCTTGAAGCGGTGTATGCAAGGTTAAAGGTTGGTCCGCAATCACGACACCGGCCGCATGGGTGGAAACGTGACGTGGTAAACCTTCTAGTTTACGGGCGGTATCAAACCACAATTGCCCGTGGTCTTCGTTTTCAATTAATTCCCGCAATTTCTGTGACTGGTCGTAGACTGATGTTAGTGTTTCAGCTGGTAAATTAGGATTATTGCCTACTGTATTAGCCCATTCTGATAAGGTCACTTGCGCTTTCCCAAAAACAGAACCGACATTTCGCAAGGCTTGCCGAGCACCAAATGTCCCAAAGGTCGCAATTTGTGCTACATGGTTGTCCCCGTATTTCCGGTAGACATAGTCGAGCACTTCTTGCCGTTTATTATCCGGGAAATCCAGGTCAATGTCTGGCATGTTCTGCCGATCCGGATTCAAGAACCGCTCGAATAGTAAGTCGTTTGCAATCGGGTCAACGTCTGTAATTTCTAAGACGTAAGCCACTAAGGCCCCGGCAGCCGACCCACGTCCAGGACCCGTTTGAATATGGTGTTGGTGGGCATAATTCATCACATCCCAAACGATTAAAAAATAATCGTCAAAGCCCATATCATGGATGACCGACAATTCATAAGCCAAGCGGTCGGTGTAGGCATCTGTAATGTTCGCCACACGCTTAACTAACCCTGCTTCCGCTAAGTCTTTTAGGTATTTCGGTGTAGCCGTGTATTCACTCGGTAGCGGGTATTTGGGCAGCAAGGTTTCAATTTGAGGAAATACAATATCAATCCCCTTCACTGCTACCTCTAACCGGTCCAAGGAGTCTTTGTAAACTGAATCTTGATCATCTGGATCTTGGTACATCTTGGCCCATTGGTCTGGATTTCTAAGTGCATGGGACCCTTTCACTTGCTTCAACTCATCAATCCCTGTCATCGGCTTATTATTGTCAATGGCTTCAAGGACTTGTTGGGTGAAGAAGTCATCCGGATTTGCATATTGAATGTGCGGCATAGCGACTAATGGAACCCCTGATTGCTCACTCAATTCGATGATGGCTTTTGCGTGGAATTGTTCATTCTCCAAGGCTGAAAGACCTAGGAATAATTGGTCATCTGAAAAATGGCGTCGCCACCAAAGTAACTCTTCCTCTAACTGGTCGTAGTCTGCCTGACCATCGCCTTGTTTCAAGTACCGCATATGTGGCCCGGTCATAGCAGAAAAAATTACAATGTAATCATCCGCGTGCATGGTGATTTCTTGGTAAATGGCCCGGCGGTTGGCTTCTGCTTGTAATTTTAAAGACGACGAAAGGGCCATCAGATGCTGATAGCCTTCGTAGTTTTTTGCGTAAACAACCAATTCTTCTTTGACATTGTCAATATTAAACTGGACGGTTAGCCCGATTAAAGGGGTGATGCCATTTTGCTCACAGGCACGGACGAATGCCAAGCTGCCTGACATGACATTAACATCGGCCAAGCCTAAATGGGTATAACCTGCAGTCGCCCCTGCCTGTACGTATGCCTCAACAGACATGGGACTGGTTAATAGGGAATAGGCTGAATTTACATGTAATGGCACAAACATCCGGTCACCTCCTCATTTATATGGTTTGTTTAAAATCACTATTTACTTGTCTTCATCAGTGAAAAACTGACTATTTCTTTGTTTCGCCGCTTCAATATCTTCTGCAGTAATCGCTGGATCAGCGTATTGGGGTCCTCGTAAGAACATGGCATCCCCAAAGGAGAAGAACCGGTATTTTTCTTCAACTGCATGCTGGTAAGCCGCAAGGACATGGTCGCGTCCGGCAAATGCTGAAACCAACATAATCAAAGTCGACTTAGGTAGGTGGAAGTTAGTAATAAATCCTTCCACCACGCTAAATTGATAGCCTGGTGCGATAAAAATATCGGTCCAACCAGAATCAGCTTGGACTTGCCCCTTGAATTTAGTGCCGATTGTTTCAAGGGTGCGGATAGATGTCGTCCCAACCGCAATCACCTTGTGTCCACCTTCTTGGGCTCGGCGAATTTTAGCCGCATTTTCTTGGTCTAAACGATAGAATTCCGAATGCATTTTGTGGGCATCAATATCATCCACAGATACCGGTCGGAAGGTCCCAAGTCCAACATGTAAGGTTAGGTAGGCAATTTCAACACCCCGGTCTTTTAAGTCTGCCATAAATTCTTCTGTAAAATGAAGACCCGCTGTTGGCGCCGCCGCTGACCCATTTTCCTTGGCATAGACGGTTTGATACCGGTCAGGATTGTCTAGTTTCTCTTTGATATATGGTGGCAATGGCATTTCTCCTAAAGCCTCAAGGACTTCTAAAAAGATGCCATTATATTTGAATTCCACAATTCGGCCACCATGTTCAAGCACCTCAGTAACAACCGCCACTAATTGACCGTTCCCAAAAACAATCTCAGTCCCCACACGAATACGACGAGCTGGTTTAACCAAGGTTTCCCATTTGTCGCCTTCCGTATTATTTAATAGTAAGACTTCGATATGTCCACCCGTATCAGGACGAATTCCTTGTAAACGCGCTGGTAATACTCGGGTATTATTCAATACCAAGACATCACCCGCTTCAAGTTCACTAGCTACATCTGGAAAATGGCCATCCTGGAAATCCCCAGTTTGGGCGTCAAGTTTCAACAGTTTACTAGCCAACCGGTCTTGAATCGGTACTTGGGCAATCAATTCTTCTGGTAAGTCAAAATCAAAATCATTTGTCGTTAATGTCACTTAATATTCCTCCGCATAGGGTATACCTAGATGGTCGTAGGCCTTTGGTGTTACTAGACGACCACGTGGCGTTCTTTGTAAAAACCCATTTTGAATCAAGAAGGGTTCGTACATATCTTCTATTGTTGTCGCTTCCTCTGAGATATTCGCTGCTATGGTCGACAAACCAACAGGTCCCCCACCATAATAGCGAATAATCACATCGAGAATTTTTCGGTCCGTTTCATCTAAACCTGCTTGGTCTACTTTCAAAATAGATAAGGCCTTATCCGTGATAGGATCGTCAATTAAACCATCTTCGTGATAGACTTGAGCAAAATCACGGACCCGCTTTAATAATCGGTTGGCGATACGAGGTGTCCCTCGTGACCGCATCCCAATTTCTTTCGCTGCTTGATCTTTAATTGGCACCTCAAATAAACGAGCTGTCCGTTCAACAATGGTCGCTAATTCATCCACTGTATAGTAGCGTAAATGTTGGACAATCCCAAACCGGTGTCTTAATGGTGACGACAAGGCACCTGGTCTAGTTGTTGCCCCAATTAAGGTAAAAGGTGGCAGCGGAAAATGTACAGGGTGGGCCCCTTCATCTTGTCCAACAATAATATCTACTTGGTAGTCTTCCATAGCGGAATACAACATTTCTTCTACCACACGGGGCAGGCGATGAATTTCATCAATAAACAAGACATCTCCTGCTGACAGCTCATTTAACAAGACTAGTAAGTCTCCTGTTTTTTCAATGGCTGGTCCAGAAGTGGTTTGAATATTAACCCCCATTTCATTGGCGATAATATTCGCCAGGGTAGTTTTCCCTAAACCTGGTGGTCCATAAAGGAGGACATGGTCAAGCGCTTCATCACGATTTTCGGCTGCTTGTATATAAATCGCTAACTCTTCTTTTAACTCAGCTTGACCAATATATTCCCGCAAAAACTTAGGTCGCAAGGATAATTCCTGGACTTCATCTGCTTGTGCATGGGGTGAGTGTATTTGGCCGTTGTAGACGATTTCAACATCTAAATCTTCTTGGTCAAAATTTTCATGATGATCAACATTCATGGCAACTGCCTCCCTTCTTTTCCTATATTAACGTTTTGTGATAAATTTCAAGGCGATGCGTATGGCTTCTGCTGTAGCGGTCACACCTGTGAAGTCAGCATTTTTTACTACGCGATTGATTTCTCTTTGGCTGTAGCCAAGACTAGCCATGGCCTCTTCAAGTTCATGCATGAATGGTAGATTGACTTGGTCTGGTCCTTGAATATCCAGGCTTTCTTGCTTGAATAGTGCAGAAGACGGAGACTCAGCTAAAACTTTTGGCAGTTTTTCTTTCAAATCCAGCACAATCTGGCCGGCTGTCTTTTTGCCAACACCTGGAAATTTCATTAAAAAGGCATTGTCTTCTGCCTGGATGGCTGCGACTAAACCGGCGTTATCGTCTAACGATAGGATGGATAAGGCAGATTTAGGGCCGATACCAGAAACCGAAATCAACTGTAGGAAGATAATCTTCTCTTCTTGTGATTTAAAGCCATATAAACGTATATCATTCTCTGAAACAGATTGGTACAACCAAATTTTCACTGGTCGGTCTTGCCCGATTTTGTCTGTAAAACGATAAGGATTGGCCATATAAATATAGTAGCCAATCCCCCCCGTTTCAAGTATGACAGCATCTGGGTAGACACTTTCAACCTGACCTATCATAAATTCGTACATGGTCTTACTTCACTAATTCTTTCAAGTCGCCGTAGCCTTCTTTGTCCATATCTTCTAGCGATACGAAACGAAGTGAAGCTGAGTTGATGCAGTAGCGCAAGCCACCTAATTCAGCTGGGCCATCATTAAATACGTGACCTAAGTGGGTATCTGCGTCTTTTGAACGGACTTCAATACGTTTCATACCATATGAAGAGTCATCTAACTCTTCGATCTCATCTTCAAAAATTGGTTTTGAAAATGATGGCCAACCACAACCGGCATCAAATTTATCAGTAGATACAAATAATGGTTTACCGCTCACGATATCCACGTAAATACCTTGCTCGTAGAAGTCGTCATATTGACCAGTAAATGGACGTTCAGTACCCGCGTTTTGTGTTACTTCATATTCTAATTCAGACAGTTCTTTCAAACGTTCTTCTTTATTGTAGTCTTTTGTCATAATGAAACTCCTTTTTCTCGTTTGAACACCTGAAAAACAGGTGTCGTGATATTGGGCGCCAAAAGTCAAACTCTTCCGAAACTTACCAAAATATGCCAATTACTTGGCAGTAATTGTTTAGTTTTTGGTCCAGTACATTGAGTTTTAACGACTTTTGTGGCACCTCTCTTTTCCTTGTTTATATTCTAGCACAAATTCCGCTTATACACGAAAATCTAGATCACAGTTTTAATTGCTCTACAATTGCGGTGACTCGTGCGGATCTTGAATTCGCTTGAACATCCGCTCAATTTCATAATTTGAAAAATGAACCAACACTGGTCGACCGTGCGGGCAGTTATAGGGATTTTTGGTATAAGCCAGGTCGTGCAGCAGTTGTTTCGCCTGCATGTCGTCTAAATAATGATTGGCTTTAATCGACCGTTTACAAGACATCATGATAGCCGTTGCTTCCCGGTAATTGCCTACCGTCGCTTTAGGATCTTCTAAAACTAAGGCGATCAAATCTTCTACAATCTTTTGGACATTCTTCTTGCCCATCCAAATTGGGTGCTGCTGTAACTGGAAGGCATTTGGGCCAAAGGGTTCCAAATCAATCCCCATTTTCAACAATTTTGGCCGGATTTGGTCAATTTCTTGAGCCTCTGAATTTGAGAAATCAAAAACAATCGGTAATAGTAAACTCTGCATTGCCGTTCCAAATTCTACAATGGTATCCCGATAGTATTCGTACTTAATCCGCTCCTGGGCCGCATGTTGGTCCACCAAATACATACCCGTCTCATTTTCAGCCACCAAATAAGTCCCTTGCATTTGCCCCACATAAGTCAACTCTGGAAAAGACATATTCCGGTCCACGATAGCCTGGTCAAGCGCCCGAACTTGGTTAACGGTTTGCCAGATGGGTTTATTGTGGGATTTTGGCAAGTCCACTTCTTGTTCCGTATCCAAATAGGCTACTGATACCTCATCTGAATGATCAGCTTCATTTTCAAGGCTCTCTGCTTGAACCACCTGTGCTTCATCCCACAAATAAGTCGGTACTTGGACAGATTGTTTGACCTCTTCATGAACATCTTCATCGAAAATTTTAGAGAAACCATTACCTGAAAAAGGGCTAGTGTCATTTTGCTGGCTATTACTGCCATGTCTACTTTGACTGGCCGAGAAGTCTAAACTGGCTTGCTCGCCAAGGTAAGTAGTTGGCTGGCTTAGAGGGCGGTAGTTATTTTGCCCAGAAGATTGTGAAGCAAATGAATCGCTGTTATTGACTGATTGGCCGTCGTCCCCTTCACCGTCAGCGTATACATCCGGAATCCGTTGGACAGGGGCAAGGGCATCAATAATGCCGGTTTTGATCATATCATAGAGGTCGTCTTCTTTAGAAATACGGACCTCTTGCTTGGTTGGATGTACGTTCACATCGATTAATTGCGGGTCAAGTTCAATATAAATGACTGCAATTGGATACCGACCCACCATTAATTTAGACCCATAACCCTTTAAAATGGCCTGGTTTAACTTATAGTTTTTGATAAAACGACCATTCACAAACAGGGACATATAAGACTTGCTGGCTCTAGTGACAGCTGGTAAGGACACGTATCCTGAAATGTGAAAGTCTAAGTTTTCGCCTTCAATAGTCACCATATCTTTGGCCTGTCTAAAGCCGTAAATGGCCGCTAAGACTTCATTGACCCGGCCCTTACCATTTGTTGACAATAAGGTTTTCCCGTCATGGGTATAGTTAAAGCGAATGTCTGGATGTCCAAGGGCCTCACGGTTAATGATATCTGTAATATGGGCTAATTCTGTTTGCAAACTCTTCAAGTATTTCAAACGGGCTGGCGTATTGTAGAAGAGGTTCTCTACCAATACAGACGTCCCCCGTCTTAAAGCAGACGACTTCTGGTCAACGACTTCCCCATCTTTAATATAGATTTCACTTGAAGATTCCCCGTCCGATGTATTCATGGTCACTTCTGAAACTGAGGCAATTGACGGCAAAGCCTCACCCCTAAATCCCAGTGTCCGTATTCTAAACAAGTCACTTGAACTATATATTTTTGAGGTTGCATGTCGTTTAAAGGCTAGGCCAACTTGGTCCGCTGCAATCCCTCTTCCATTATCAATCACTTGAATAGACCGCAATCCGGCTTCCTTTATATGAATCGCAATTTCACTGGCGCCTGCATCTATCGCGTTCTCCACAAGTTCCTTGACAACTGAGGCTGGTCGTTCAACCACTTCCCCCGCTGCAATCTGGTTGGCTACTTGAATGGGTAATTCTTGTATCGCCATTTACATCATCCTTTATACCTGAATAATTCATAGCTCTAAATTTAAGCTATTTTTTTGAACAAAGTGCCTATATTTAAATTAGGCAGATACATTCTTCCAAAATAATGTGTTTTCGAACAGGATATATACGGAAGAAGGCTGTAATAAAAATTATTTGTCTATTTAAGGGCAGACTGACCCCTTGGAAAAATAGGTTAAAAATTTTTACGATAACTAGCCTAAATCCATTGCCTAGATCGCCGTAGGCGTTCAAAAACCTTATAAAATTCAGTTTGATACACATGATAACTCGACAGTTTGAGATAGACTTGTCTACCTGTTTTAACGAGTTTTCCGGCAACTTTAAGCAATGTCAATCGTATAGAATGAATCGTCATCCCCCGATTGACTTGTTCAAATCCAATGGTCTTTAAAAAATTGACGAGGTTGTAAGCCAGGACACTGATCATCATTCTGACATGATTTTCCAGGAAACGCGGACTATCTGTTTTGTCAAAATAAAAGCCTGATTTCGCTTCTTTGATGAAATTTTCCATTGTTCCACGCTTGCCGTAAAGAGAGAATATGACTTCAGGCGAGACATTATCGGATAGATTCGTCACAATGAATGCGTGGTGAAAAAGAAGCTCTCCTGCTTCACGGATTGATCGAATACAAACGCGACGGGGTTTTGACCAGGATTGTGCTTGATAAGGGAGTGAAAAATACTGTATTTCTCGGTCTTCCCATTTTTTATTATCCCCATAAAGAACAGAGTGTTCAGCTAACTGACTTAACCTCCGATTGCTCTTTAATCGGATAACGTACTGGCTTTCAGTTGCTTCACAAGATTCATACACCTCTGGTGTGGCGAAGCCGCTGTCACCCCGAACCAATATCTCGGTATGAGGTAACGTGCTCTTGTAGTGGTGTAACAGCGGGTCGATAAAGGCTTTTACCCCTTTAGACGTGTACTGATTGCCTGAACGCAGTTCAGCTTTTAGGAAATCTCCGGTCAATCCGTCAAATGCAACTAATGGGTGATAGCCGTAGGTTTGATAATGGGCATTATAATCTGTTTGTTCTTGGCGTCCAAAGGTATCCGAATGTGTGGAATCGACATCAATGATTAACTCGGTGTCATTGCGAATCAAACGCGCTTTATCAATCAGCGACTGATTTAATGCTTGGAGTTGATCCATGTTCTCCTCGGTGAAACGATCTAAAAACCGAGAGATTGACGATTGTGAGGCCAACTCTTTTTTACCGAGTACAGCTTGAAAGACTGGATCCTGTCTTAATAGATTAGCTGATGAGTCTGCCGAGTACCCAGCAATTAACTGCATAATGAGTTGTTCTAATATCGCTAAGTTATCATGTGTGAAGTAAACAAGTTTGTCTTTAATATGGAGCCACTGTTTAGCTACGTGTGAAAAGTCGAAGGTATTCATCACCTCTTTAACTAAGACCAAACCCGAATCACTCGATAAGCGACCACCTGTATGTGAAATAGTCAAATTTGAATTGAATTTTACCTGGTTTTTGTGTAAGCTAGTCATGAGAAGAACTCCTTTCTTTTGGTTGGTTTCGACACCTTTACCATATCAGAATGGGGTTCTTTTTGCATCACTTAACAGGTGAAAATGAAAAAGTAAATGAAGACTGCCGTTAGGCAGTTTCAGACGGTTTGAAGTCAAAGTATGAATTATTCA
Source organism: Aerococcus viridans (assembly GCF_001543285.1). NCBI lineage: Bacteria > Bacillati > Bacillota > Bacilli > Lactobacillales > Aerococcaceae > Aerococcus > Aerococcus viridans. Next base: position 774,140 of record NZ_CP014164.1, on the reverse strand, counting down.
GGTTTATAATTGACTCTTTAATTCTGCTAAGAAGTTTAAGGCCTGAATCGGTGTTAAGTTATAAATATCTTCAGACTTCAATTGTGCAATCACTTTTTGACTAGGTGTATCCACTGGCCTATTATCTACCGGTTTCTTTGACGTTTCTTCTTGGACCACATCAAATAATGACAGCTGCTGGTCCTTATTAACTTCATTTAAATTGTTGGCTTCAAGTTCTTGCAAGACCATCTGGGCGTTCTGCAACAATTCACCCGGCATACCGGCCAATTTGGCTACATGAATCCCATAAGACTTGTCTGTTGCACCGTTAAATACCTTATGCAAGAAGACCAATTCCCCGTCTTCTTCACTGGCCCCAACATGAATATTGGCTAGGCGAGGTAAGCTTTCATCTAAGGCTGTCAGCTCATGATAATGAGTTGAGAAAAGGACTTTCGCATCGAAGTGGTCATGGATATAGACCAAGATGGCTTGGGCCAAGGCAATCCCGTCATAAGTAGACGTGCCGCGTCCCAATTCATCAAATAATAATAAGGAATTATCGGTGGCGTGCTGCAAGGCTTGATTGGCTTCCATCATTTCCACCATGAAAGTCGACTGACCCGCTAAAAGATCATCTGCCGCCCCAATTCGGGTGAAAATCTTATCAAAAATCGGTAAACGGGCTTCTTTAGCTGGTACAAAAGACCCCATTTGGGCCAAAATGACAATCAATCCTAATTGCCGCATATAAGTTGATTTACCGGACATATTTGGCCCTGTAATCATCAAAATGCTTGTTTCGGGATCCATCACGATATCATTGGGCACAAATCTATTTTGGCCAATGACCCCTTCAACAACCGGGTGCCTTGATTCTTTCAAGTACAAGTCACGTTTGTCGGTCATAAACTGTGGTTTCACGTATTGGTGGGTTTCAGAAATTTCCGCTAGAGACTGAAGCACATCAATAGTAGCTACTGTACTCGCAATCGCCTGCAAAGTCGCTTGATGACGTTTCACTTCTTCACGAACGGCTTGGAAGATTTGGTGTTCAAGGACTTGTGACTGTTCTTCCGCTTCAAGAATTTTTGCTTCTACTTCTTTTAGTTCAGGTGTAATGAAACGTTCAGCATTGGTCAAGGTCTGCTTGCGGTCATAACGACCTTCTTCAAGTAAATGCAAGTTGGCTTTTGTCACTTCGATATAGTAACCAAAGACCTTATTATAGCCAACTTTAAGGGATTTAATGCCCGTTTTGGACCGTTCATCTGCCTGCAATTGAGCAATCCACTGTTGGCCATTACGCATGGCATCCCGGTATTCGTCCAGTTGCGGGTTAAAGCCATCCGCAATGACATTCCCGTCTTTTAACGTCGCCGGTGCATCTTCCTTGATGGCTGCTGCAATCGTATCGGTTAATGCTGGTAAGGCTGTGATTTGCCCTTGGATATTGGCCCAGACACTTTCATCTTCGTTATCCGCTGCGATTTGGTCAACGGTGTCAATAATTCCTGGGACCCGACTTAGTGACTGGTTTAATTGTAATAATTCTTTAGGGTTAACGTTCCCAATAGCTACTTTTGCCACTAACCGCTCTAAGTCATACACCCCGTGTAATAGGTCTTTAATTTCAAGTCGTTGGAAATAATGTTCGATCAAATCTTCAATTTGAGCTTGACGCCGTTCAATTGCCGGCAGGGAAATCAGCGGTCTATCCAGCCAATTTTTTAGTAAGCGAAAGCCCATAGCCGTTTCTGTTTTATTTAAGAAAGCTAACAAGGACCCTTGCCGTTTCTTGGTTCTAACTGATTCAGTTAGTTCCAAATTACTTTTGGCATAGTAGTCCATATGGAGGTAATGCGCTACTTCATAGTGGGTCGCCGCCTGCCAATGGTCAATTGCTTGGTGGGACATAGAATTTACATAGGTCAATAGTAACAAGAGGCCATTCAATTCCTGGTCATCCGAAATGTCGGCTAGGATTTGCTTGTAACTTTCTCTTGTTTTCGCCCTTGTTTCAGCTGTCAACTCAAAAGGTGATAAGGTGAAAGATTGTAGGTGTTGTAATTCTTCTACCTGGTCTTTTGGTACAGATTGGGAAACAACCAATTCTTTTGATTGTAATTGGGCAAATTCTGTCAAAACAGCATTAAAGTCGTCAAGCGTAGTCACTTTTAACTCCCCAGTACCCACATCCGAAAAGGCTAAAATGTATTGACCATTAACGTAATCTAAGGCAGAAAGGTAGTTGTTTTCAACTATACCAATACTGTCATTCATATAGGTCCCTGGTGTCAAGACTTTCACAACACCACGTTTGACCATCCCTTTGGTTAATTTGGGGTCTTCCAATTGTTCAGCAATCGCTACCTTATAGCCTTGGCTGACCAAGGTTTTAATATATTCGCTAGCTGAATGGTAAGGAATCCCACACATAGGGATTGGATCTTCCGCATTTTTATTGCGCGAGGTTAAGGTGATTTCTAAAATTTGAGCCGCTTTTAAGGCATCATCATTAAACATTTCATAAAAATCACCTAGACGAAAGAACAAAAAGGCATCCGGATATTGGCCCTTCATTTCATTATATTGTTCCATCATAGGCGTTTGTTTGGTTTTTTGAGACATTCTGTATTCACTCGCTTTATTTTTTTACTTTACTTTTCTGTATGAGGTGGTGCCAAAAAGGTCGTCCCTTCATTTTTACTAATCTCTGTCATTTTACCACAAATCTGGTGCCTTGTACGAGTATGGCCTTTGTCTATATAGGTGAAGAAACTTTAGCTAACCAAGTCATCGCCGAACCATTTACGGTTTTCTTATGTATTTATTTTAGGTTGCCCTTATTTTTATATTCACCTTTGCCTTTTATAGGCGTATACTCTATTTGCAAAAGAAATTTTCAAAGGAGACGGTAGCCCATGACAGAAGAATCGAACATAGAGAATAAAAGAAAAATCAGCGACCTTTCCTTAAGTGAAATAAACGGAACAGTTGAAGTCCCAACCGGCAAAGGATTTTGGCGGATTTAGCGTCAAAAGGTGTATTGGCCACGTTATTTGCCGTCGCCCTACTTGCTTCCGGTCAAAATTCAACTATTACAGGTACCCTAACCGGCCAAGTGATTATGGAAGGTTTTATTGAACTGAAATTACCGCTTTGGGCTCGTCGGTTAATGACCCGTTTAATTGCCATTATCCCTGTCATATTGAGCGTCATGTATACCAGCCAAAAAGGGACTGTCGAAGAGCATATCGCCTTGAATAACTTGATGAACAATTCCCAAGTTTTCTTAGCCCTTGCCCTACCATTTTCAATTATTCCTTTACTCATGATTACCGACTCTGAAAAAGACATGGGTCACCGCTTTAAGAATACCCTTATCGTCAAATTTTTAGGTTGGGTATCTGTCATTGGTCTAACAGTTTTAAACATGCTTGGTTTACCGGATGAAATCTTGTCCTTCTTCGGCGACGACCCGACAGCTAGGCAAATTTCCCTAGCCCATGCCCTAGTTATTTTAACTATGGCTTTCATCCTATCCTTACTCGTTTGGACCATCATCACTTTATACAAAGGCAATAAAGGCTTGGCAAAATAAACACTTTTATATAAATAAAATCGCGACCAGTCTTGAATGAGGCTGGTCGCGATTTTGCTTACAATTCTGTATATTTACTGTTGTTGTCACGGCTTTTTTCAACTGGATATTTTTCCTTATTTTTAATCAACTTGCGCTCGATAATATCATCAATATCCAAGTTTAAATTGTCCGCCAACATGTAGGCATAAATCAACACATCCGCTAATTCATCTTTAATAGCGTCCAAATTCTCAACACCCTCGGCTGCTGTTTTCCACTGGAAGATTTCCAGTAATTCCGACGCTTCCAAGGTGATTGAAAGGGCTAAATCCTTCTCATTGTGAAATTGTCGCCAGTTCCGCTCATCCCGGAATTGATTGACCTTGTCCATACTAGATGTCATCCTGCATTGCCTCCACTCTCATGTCCTGTAATTTCCGCTTCAAATTGTCATTAACCGCATAAATGGCTAAGCCGTATATTCCCCGCTTCATCAAGACGTTGATTGAATTCAAGATAATCTGCTCTTTAGCAGCCATGGCCTCTTTGTGACTGGCAAAACGATTAGCACCGCTGTAACCACCCGTATCTTGATACTTGCTTGGATCGATGGTTAATCTTTCGGTCTCAAAATCGTAATCAATCGACGGTCCAAGGACAATCCCCACATAGTTTAAATCAAAGCCCTGGACAGTATAAATGGAACCGACTTCATTGATGGTTTCTGGCCGCTCTGACCAGGTCACCTTACTATTGGTCGTATTCCAGGGTAGGTTGATGCCGGCTTCGTCCACTAGGTAGACGTCGCCATTCTTCTTATGGGCGAAATCAAAGGTGGACACAATTCGTGACAGTCCCTTATCCGCATTCTTTTGATAGATATAATCTTTAAAGGCGGTTGGATCGTCGAAGACCTTGAATTCAAAATGGTCGTCAGAAGGCGGAAGTGGCGTCACTTTTTGCCCAACAAATTCATTCACCCAATTCATGATTGCAGGTGAGGCATTCATACGGAACTGGTCGGTCAAACGGTATTCGTCGGCGTCGTATTTCTTCAAAATAGACTTTAAATCGTCCGATTGCCACTTACTCTTGACCTTCAAATATTGCTTTTCATCAAAAATTAGGACGGCAACCTTAGCCTTGTCCATGATGGCATCTAATTGGTTTTCGCCGTGAAAATTATTATAGGCATCCGGCTGGCTCAACAACAAATGACCTTCATCAATCAAGACAATATCTGCTTGCTCGATTTTTTGATTATTGATAAAGGGCGTCGGTTTATCGAAATCCTTCTTCTTTAAATAAGGCAGTGATTTCGAGATTTGCTGGTAAGTTTTCAACATTTCCGAATGGTTGACCAATAAGAAGTTTTTAGTCCCCGCCAATACGGAATGACTTTGCCGAGCCTCTTCTTGTAAGGTATTGAATAAGGATGACAAAACGACACTCTTACCCGTTCCAGCTTCCCCGTGAATGACATAGATTTTCTTTTTGACGGATTTTTCTTGGCGAATATCCTGCATCACCCGCTTGCAATAATTCAGGATATTTTCTTTTAATGCCCGCTGTGGTTCAGACAGGGTTTTAAAAGGCGATAACTTATAGATATCTCGATTTTTAAGGTTATCAGTCGTCTCTTTGGCCAAACCCTCATGCCTTAAGGATTCCCAGATGTCCTCAAATAAATCATCGTCATATAAATTTTTTTGATAATAATTGTGCATGGACAAGTTGGCTGTCTGACTCACATTTTGCAAGGAAAATTGGTTGTCCGCAATAAAATAGTTAATTAAATTAGTTTCAATATTAAAGGTCGCTGACTGGTTAAAGGTCTGGTGGCCAATAAACAAAGCGTCTGTTAAGTCTTTACGTGCCTTATTTTTTAAATGGTCCCGCATCCGGTTGTGGACATGGACTGTTTGGCCGATATAGGCTTTAGGCCGTGAATTCGTTTCTTTATTTTGATGCAAGATATAAACTATTGGGTAATTTTCAATGTATAAAGTATGCATCTCCCGGATATCATCGAGATCAAACTTTTGACGCTCGAAAACAATCGGTTTAAGGCTGTCTTGCTTTTCCATTCGATTCCCCCATTCATCGTATTCTTACCTTCCATAATGCGCCAAGGCAAATTGAAATGCAACCCAAAATGATAGACAGAAAAGCTGACAAAGTGCACATCCAATGTGACATGACTTAGTCAGCTTTTATATTCGTTAGCATTTTTACACGAGTATTCATGCAAAGTCCGCTAATAATGCTTCTTGCTGATTTTTTAATTCTGGTATATCTTGACCGATTAATTTATCCCACATGGATACTTGGCTACCCGTGCGGCTGATCATAGATTCTTTAGCTGTATTGGCTAAGTCAGCCCGCTTGATGGTTTCGTATTTTGCCCATGCATTGGCTAGAAATTGAGCGTCCTTGTCACTTGAAATCCCTGTTTCCATTCTAAAATGGTTGCCCTTTTGCAATAGGTTTAACTGATTCATCTGACTTGGAAACATATCTAAATAGCCATTGGCCACAATATAAGCTGCGATTTCTTCGTCAATTTGTTTGAAATTAAATTGAAAGGGAATATTCAACTGTTTAAAGGTGGCATAGGGAATATCTTTTACCATAGGGGCGTAGTCACCCATTTGCGCCTTTACCAAGGCTTTCTTGATTTTGATGGTATCCATTTGAACCTCCTAGAGATGGTCACTGTCTTGGTTACTGATTGGGGCGTTTTTATGATGGCGCAAGATATGGCGGTTATACCGCTCGTCCGCTTTCAGATATAAAACTTTTCCGCCACCATCTGTAGATAGCGGTGAGGGATCCCCCACTTCTGTTTCAGTCAGTACCCAATACATATTGGAAAAACCGTATCGTTCAAAGTCGTCGTCTCCATAGCCGTCTGTGAAATAAACGGCTACCGTATCTTCATTGGTGAAGCCTTGTTCATGTAGCCACTGGTAGGCCGGTGCGAAAGAAGTCCCCCGCGACCCGTAAATGCCATATCTTTCAAAGACTGGAAGGATAAGGGCTTAGCGTATTGGACTGTCGTATCCACATGAACAACCCACACTTCTGCATGCAAAGTCTTTTGAATATTGGCCAATTCACCTAAGGAATAAGCTAAAGCCTCCTCATTTTGTGAGGCTGAGGTATCAAAGAAGGCCACCAAGCGGCTAGCTGCATCTAAAATCCGGCCCGGTAAATCTACCCGGTGCGGTTGCCGACGGTTCATCCGGTTTTTAGACATTTTATAAGGCACTAATGTCGTCCCCATGCCTCGTTTAATCACATCCCGCCAGTTTAAGGCCCGCTGTTTGGCGATTTGGTCGATGTGGACCTTGACTTCACTGGATAATTTTAACCTTAATTCCTCAGTCATCTGACTATAAGAATCTTTGATTAGCCCGTTCATCAATTTCCGGTATAAGTCTGCGTGGTGACTGTTTGGGGTTATTGGTTGCATGGTCCTGTTGTTTTTCATTTCCTCTTTCAATTGTTTGGCCGAGTCAATCCGCAATTCTTCCGCCTTATTAGGATCGAAATTACCGGCTAATTGGCTGTACAAGTCGTCCATTTCCCCAGACCCAAGCATCTTATTGAAGGTCGATTCTGTTCGGTTGTGCCCCTGTTTTTTCGGGTCGTTTTTGACCGCTTTTAACTCATTATAATAGTACAAGGTCCCTGCTTTAGGCAAAATGAGTCTATTTTCCGTAATATGCTTGACCCATTTCAAGGTTACTACCGTATCAGGTAGGTCATCCACATACTGGTTCACCTCAGCTTCCATAGCCACGCTCATGACTTTAGATGACTCCTCATCTTTAAAAGCCCAATCATAATCAACGATATGGCCAAATAAAACGTGGTAACACATCTGTCTAATGGCCGCTAGCATCCCCTCAGGCGTTTCATAATAAAGGTAGAATAGGATTGGATTAATGGTCATAACCAAGTCTAAGCCACGGAAACCAATGGTAATGGGCTTTGCTAGTGACCCATTCATCTCCCGGTCGGTATGGAAGAGAATCCCCGCAAAAAGTACATCTCTTGCCCCCTTTTGCGCGTCTTGATTGTTCATAAGGGTGGCTGTCAAAATCCCCAACAGTTGATTTTGGGCGTCAGCAAATTTCTCATAGTCCTCATATTGACCATGGTTTAGAAAGGTTATATAAGCGATGGTCATTTTGCGAAAGGTCGACTCGATATTTTCAAATTCAAAGGCGGAAAATAATGCCTGCTCACTCACTTAGGCACCCCCTTTCTTCCTGATTATTGTCTATTGGTTGGCGTTCACAGCCATAGTGATGTCAAATGTTTTCTCCACAAAGTCAGGATGTTGGTTCAAGGCCTTGTAGAAGTTAGCCATAGCTGAATCATCCGGCCCGTCATGCATTCGTTTGATTAAAATATAAATTTCATCCGGTTCAGAAGCGGTGAAAATATCTGTATAGCGACTGATTAGATGCTTGTCTTCAATAAAATTCGGTTGGTTAACGATATAATCCGTTAAATCTTCAATTACCCGTTTACGACGCACGATTGGCATCGCTTGATAGCGGTCAAGGATGGCTTGGTCTAAGTCCGACCCATGCGCTTGGACAATCTCCGTTGGTTTAATAAAATCTGTTTGTTGCTGTCTCAAGAAAGTCACAAAAACTTGACCTGCTTCGTCTCCGATATTCCCCTCTATTCCTTCAATCAGGAATTCAAGGTAGTCATCTGTTAGGTGATAAATATCTTGACCCGCATCTTCAAAAGCATATAGGAGGTTAGATAATCGTTCATAGCCACGTGGAGTTGGGTTTTTATCCCTTGTTTCATCAATGATAATGAAATATTGACGGCCATCAGCCTGCAAGAATTCTGTGATCAAGGGATGAATCATGGTCCGACTTGAATTACTTGTGCGTGTCTTTTTGGCAAAAGAGGTAAGCCAATCTTCTAAGTTGGCACCCATTCGAATCCGCATGGTCCGGTCATTAATAGCCATGTCACGGGCGTTTGTAGCATATGAAGTGTTCTCAAAACCTTCTACATCACTAGACGGGTTTTCTGCGGTAATAATCACCACATTATCAGGTAAGTATTGGCCCATCAAGTTACGTTGTAAGACCAGGTTCATCAATTCCCCTTGTACCATGGCGATTGGCCGGTTAAATTCATCCAAGAAAAGAATCACTTTGCGGTTTGGATTGGCTTTTGCTTCTGTAATGGCCCCTTGAATTTGGGGATTTAAATAGTACTGAATATGGTCTTCTTTAGGAACTGGCATGGTCAAATCGCCTGGTTGCAGTAATGAACAGGTAATTTCAAAGTAACCAAAGCCGTTATGTTTGGCTAAGTCACGCACCATTTGGGACTTCCCAATCCCACCGTGGCCGACAATATTTGGCACAATATCTGTATCTTGCTGCAGGATTAAATTTAGCCCCTTATATGCAGCTGTATAAGGTAAACCAGCAACTCTATCTGTCATAATCTATTTACACCCTCTGTAGTCATCGTTTCTTTTTATTATACGAGATTCCGCTGGTAAATCTACCTATTTAAACATATTTCTAGCTATTGTAATCATTCGAAATACACGATTGTATTCATCCGAAACTGTATTATAGTCACTAATCATTGGAGACTCAGCAAACGAAAAAGGACTGATGTCATCGTAATACTAGCATCAATCCATACCAACTAAAATTGACCAACTAAAAGAGGCTGGGACAAAACTAGCCAAAAAAGAGGAGATTGACCACGAAAAATGGTCAATCTCCTCTTTAAATTATACAAAAATAAAATACCTTCATTTATAATAGTAATAACGACAGAACTAAAAAGAAAGAAGGTATTTTATGTATACTCAATATAACATGAATCAAGCTTTTCTACCATTAGAGTTATCCGATTATCTTGCACCAAATCATATTGTTTTCCAAGTAAATAATTTTGTCGAACAACTAGATGAACATATCCTCGATCAATTTTATAAACACGAAGGCCGACCGGCCTATCATCCATTAATCCTCTTAAAGGCATTACTATTCGCATATATAGAAAAGACGTTTTCAGGAAGAACTATTGAAAAAATGATGCAAGAGAACATTCCAATGAAATGGTTAGTTGCCGATACCGAAATTTCTTATCGTACGATTAATAGATTTCGTTCTAGTGAATTATGTGCATCAATTCTTGAGAACCTATTCGTTGAATTTAAACTCTTTTTAGTTCAACAAGAACTAATCTCAGATAATGTAGTATTTATAGATGGTACAAAAATTGAAGCAGATGCAAATAAATATTCTTTTGTTTGGAAAAGAGCAACAGATAAATTTTACGCATCATTAAAAGCTAAAGAAATGGCATATTATAGAAACGAAATATTACCTACTGTAGAAAAAGAGATTATCAAAGATGAAATTGATTCAATGTCTTTAAATGATGTTGAAATACTAAAAGACTTCCTTGAGGAAGCTGTAGCTGAGGTAAATGAAGAAATTGAAAGTACGCCAAAAAAAGGTGCAGATCCAAGAAAGCAGAAACGAAGAAAATTGAAAAAACACTTACGAAAAGTGAAAGGTGATTTTTTACAACGTGAGATAAAGTATGAAAATTATTATAGAACATTTGAAGGTAGAAATAGTTTTTCAAAAACAGATACAGATGCAACGTTCATGCGAATGAAAGAAGATCCGATGTTAAATGGTCAACTTAAACCAGGTTATAATCTTCAAATAGCAACTGAAAATCAATTTGTTATAGCCTATAATATTTTTCCAAATCCTACGGATACACGTACACTATTACCATTTATTGAAAGTATGCCTACTTTACCTAAAATCGTCGTAGCTGATGCTGGATATGGAAGCCAAGAAAACTTAGAAACGTTGGACAATCTAGGGATTGATCATCTCATCAAATACAATATGTTTGATAAGGAACAGACGAAGAAATTTCAGAAATCAAGTAAGAATTTAAATAATTGGGATTATGATGCGGAAAATCAAATCTTTATTCACCCTGATGGTACACAGTATCATTTTCATCATGTTTATCATCCAAAAACAACAACTGGATATCGCTTAGAAAAAGAAATGTACTATCCAGTCAATAGAGAAACCGCACCACAAAAGTCATTTTCTTTTAATAGAAAATATCAGTATTTAAAAGAAAATGAATCAGCTAAGCTATTATCTGAAGATGGCTCAGCTCTTTTCGCATGTAGAAAAATTGATGTTGAGCCGGTCTTCGGACAGATTAAACAAAACTTAGGATTCCGAAGGACTCATTTAAGAGGAAAAGATAAAGTAAAAACAGATATTGGTCTAGTATTAATGGCTAATAACATCATAAAAGTCCAAAAGAGACTGATAAATTAAAAGAGAGGAAAAAGATTTCGAAGTGAAATCTTTTTCCTCTCTTTATTTAGTTAACTAAGCCTTTTTTGTCCCAGCCTCTTGATAAACTATTTTGCGTAATCAACCGCTCTTTTTTCGCGTATCACGATTACTTTAATTTGTCCTGGGTAATCCAGTTCATTTTCAATGCGTTTTGAAATGTCATGTGCTAATTCAATTGCTTTTAAATCATCTACTTCATCTGGTTTAACCATTACGCGGATCTCTCGTCCGGCTTGAATTGCGTATGCATTATGAACGCCGTCATAATCTTTGGCAATAGCTTCAAGGCTACGTAAACGTTGGATGTAGTTTTCTAATGATTCACTGCGGGCACCTGGTCGTGCTGACGAGAGTGCATCAGCAATGGCAACTAAGCTAGCGATAACACTTGTTGCTTCAACGTCACCATGATGGCTAGCAATGGCATTAACAACAGTTTCTGGTTCTTGGTATTTGATAGCAAACTCCGTACCAATTTGTACGTGAGACCCTTCTATTTCATGATCAACGGCTTTACCGATATCATGCATTAGACCAGCGCGTTTAGCTAACTGTACGTCTTCACCAAGTTCTGCTGCCATCACGCCAGCTAATTTTGCAACTTCAATACTGTGATTCAAAACATTTTGGCCGTAACTTGTTCGGTAGTATAAGCGACCTAATGTTTTCACTAAGTCAGGATGAAGAGAATGAATACCTAAATCAAAAATAGTTTCTTCACCGATTTCTCTTATTTTACTATCCATTTGTTTACGAGCTTTTTCAACTGCCTCTTCAATTTTGGCTGGATGGATTCGTCCATCTCCAATCAATTTATCTAAAGCGATTTTTGCAATTTCACGACGAATTGGATCAAATCCACTTAATACGACAGCTTCAGGTGTATCATCAACAATCAAGTCAATTCCGGTTAAGGATTCTAATGTCTTGATGTTTCGTCCTTCTTTACCGATGATGCGACCTTTCATATCATCGTTTGGTAAGTGAACAACTGTAACTGTAGATTCTGTAACTGTATCCGCTCCAGAGCGTTCAATAGCTTGAAGTACAATTTGTTTTGCAACTCGATCTGCCGTGTCATTAGCTTCTTGCTCTGCCTTCTTAATTAATAAGGCTTTCTCATGGGCTAATGTCTCTTCCATCTCTTTTAGTAATAAGTTTTTGGCATCTTCACGAGACATAGCTGCTACATTAACTAAAATTTCATTTCGTTTTTCAATTAATGCGTCTGCTGCTTTTTCAGTCTCAGCAACCTTTTTCTTACGGTCACGTAAAGATTGTTCTTCATTACTTAATTTATTTTCTTTGTCAGAAATGGATGCTTCCCGCCTATCCAATTTTTCTTCTTTTTGGTTTAAACGGTCTTCTTGTTTCTTAACTTCACTACGGCGATCTCTAACTTCACTATCTACTTCATTTCTATACCGTTGCAATTCTTCTTTTGCGTTTAAGATAATTTCTTTCCGCTCAGATTCTGCGCTACGTTTAGCATTTTCAATGATTCCTTGTGCGGTTATGTGGGCTTCATCTTTTTCACGTTCTTGTTCTTGTAATAAAGATCTTTTTCCTACATAAACGCCACCCAATACACCAACAATTAAAGCAATGATAGCGAAGGCAATTTCAGTAAATCCCATAGTTTCACCTCCGTATCTATTTAATTGTGTTCTTATTTTACATAAATATTAAAATACTATAAAACATGCATTACATGCACATAAGTTCATTTTATATTTAAGTGGAATGAATGTCAATCAAGTCGGCAATCAAAAGCATGATAGCCTTTTCAAAAAAGATGGCAAAAAAAGCCTTTCCCATAGTGATTCAATGGGAAAGACACGGTGGTTATCTATTTAAAAATAAATTTTATTCTGTTTCTTCTTCCAATAATTCCACTTGTGCTTGATCATTTGCTTCTAAAGCATCTAGTTCTTCTTCGCTTAATTTACCATTTTGGCCAAAACCGAAGTGTTGTCGAACTTGTCCATCAATGGTTTCACGAATTTCTGGGTTTTCTCGTAAAAATTGTTTTGCATTCTCACGGCCTTGACCGATACGGTCTTCACCATATGAATACCAAGAACCGGACTTGTTAATGATGTCTAATTCAGCTGCCAAGTCAACTAGTTCACCCTCTTGAGAAATCCCTTCCCCATACATGATGTCAACTTCTGCCACTTTGAATGGTGGTGCTACCTTGTTTTTAACAATCTTAATTTTAGTACGGTTACCGATTGCGCTACCGCTCTCTTTAATTTGTTCACCACGACGTACTTCTAAACGTACAGTAGAGTAGAATTTCAAGGCTCTACCACCTGGTGTTGTTTCAGGACTACCAAACATTACCCCAACTTTTTCACGAATTTGGTTGATAAAGATGGCGATTGTTTTCGTTTTGTTGATGGTACCTGATAATTTACGTAATGCTTGAGACATTAACCGGGCTTGAAGACCGATATGAGAGTCACCCATTTCACCTTCAATTTCGGCACGTGGTACTAAGGCTGCAACTGAATCGACAACGATGATATCAATGGCACCTGAAGATACTAAAGCGTCAGCAATCTCCAAACCCTGTTCACCAGTGTCTGGTTGAGAAAGTAGTAACTCATCAACGTTTACACCTAGTTTAGCTGCATATTCAGGATCTAGCGCATTCTCAGCATCGATAAAGGCTGCAATACCACCGCGTTTTTGTACTTCCGCAATTGCATGTAATGAAACAGTCGTTTTACCAGATGATTCTGGTCCGTAGACTTCAATAATACGACCGCGTGGGTAGCCACCAACTCCTAAAGAAATATCCAATGTTAATGAACCTGTTGGAACAGTAGAAATTCTAGTATCACCGCGTTCACCCATTTTCATGATTGAGCCTTTACCAAAGTTACGCTCAATTTTTTTCATTGCATCGTCTAATGCTTTTTGACGGTTGCTATCGTTTTTATCCATAGTCATGCGTAAATCCTCCTAATGTTCTCCTGCGTTTCTTTTATTTTATAATTTTTTTGCTGAATAAGCAAGAGAAAAGCGAACGAATGTTCTGTTAATTTTTAATGATATCAAAGTAAGCTGAATAGACTGAACGATATTGAATATTTTGACGACTGCCTCTTAATGTTGGTGTTAAAACTTTAGTTTCTTGGCCAGCTTGGGCGATACCAATATAGACAGTCCCCACTTCTTTTCCTTCCATGGCATCCGGTCCAGCGACACCTGTGAAGGATACTCCAAAGTCAGATTGATATAGGTCTCGTACATTTTCCGCCATTTCAGTCGCTGTTTCAGCACTCACCATGCCATAAGTTTCCAGTGTTTGCGGTTGGACATTTAACACATTGGCTTTGGCTGTTTCTGTATAAGTGACGGCTGATCCGTGTAAGACTTTTGAAGATCCTGGGACATCGACAACTTTTTTAGCTGCCAGTCCACCAGTGAAACTTTCAGCGAAAGCAATGGTCTGCTCACGGTCTGTCAATTTCTCTACCAATACTTCATTGATGCCTAAGTTTTCTCCTTCCCCTACATAATAGTCAGCTAACCGAGCGTTGATAGCTGTAGCCAAGTCTTCTAATAAAGGCTTGTTTTCTGCTTCATTTCTACCAGCTGCAGTTAGTCTAACTGTTACCATGAAATTTCCAAAGTAAATGGCTACTGTTGGATTTTCTTGACCCATAATCAAATCATCAATAGTGTCAGCTAATTGCGATTCACCGATACCAAAATAGTGCAGGTATTTAGATGTTAGTACCATGTCATTTTGGTATTGGTCTAGTAAATAATCAGCTACATAATGGTTGAACATATGCTTCATTTCAGATGGTGGTCCTGGCAATAGAATATAGGTATGGTTATCATGTTCAATCGCTGTACCAAGCGCTTGCCCTACATCATTAGGGAAAGTATGCCCTGCTTCAAAAGTTAGTCCCATAGACAGATTGTTTTCAGTCATGATTCTGCCTTTAAAAGTTGCTTTGATGGTTTCCATCCCCACTTCATCGTGAATGAGTGGTTGATTTAAGTAAGCTGAAATAGTTTGTTTGGTTAAATCATCTCGAGTAGGTCCTAAACCACCTGTATAAATAATGATATCCGACCTTTGTTCAGCCTGAGCGGTCACCTTCTTTAACCGTTCAGGGTTATCTCCAATGACCGTTTGTACGTAATGGTCAAAGCCTAATTCATTCAATTTTCGTGCAATAAATTGCGCATTTGTATTCGCGATTTGTCCCATTAATAATTCTGTTCCGACAGCTATAATTTCTACTTTCATTCTTTTCCCACCTATTAGTATATACGTTTTATTTATGCGTTTGCGCATAGTGATTCTTATATATTATAGAACAAAAAAGAGCCCGGTAAAAACCGAAGCCCTTAAAAATTGGGTCTCCGACTTTTGGTGTGGATGAGAAATCATTCAAACCTATTTTGTATAAAAACACAAAAAGACATATGAATATTTCCTATGCTAAAATTTAAGCGTCTAAACCAAAATTAGAAAGGAAATTCATATGTCTCAGAACGATAATATCAGACTTTTACTAAACATTAAGGATACTAACATCACATTTAACGAAGAAAATTGGATTCAAGAGCGTAATATTAAAGGAATAAATGTAAAAGTTTTTACTGGCACGTTAACCTACAAGCCCAAGGCTTGCCCTAAATGTGGTTGTGTAAATGACCATTCTATCGTTAAAGATGGGTTTATGACGTCCAGGATCACGTGGTTACGCCAATCCAATACACCAACCTATCTAGAGCTTAAGAAGCAACGCTTCTGGTGTCATGAATGCGATGAGCGCTTCATTGCTCATACCAGTGAGGTTGCACGTAATTGTCATATCGCTAAACAAGTGAAGCAATCTGTTTTAGTTGAGGCTGCAGATACGATTTCAAACAAGGATCTCGCTCGTAGGCACTGTATCTCAGATAATACTAGTAGACGAATTATTAATCGCTTTATGGATGACTATTTTCGTCGCAATCGCACAAAACTAGCGAAACACATGTGCTTCGATGAGATCAAATCTACAAAACAAGCTGACAATCAAATGAGTTTTATTTTTAGTAATGAGGAGACTCATGAAGTTCTTGGTATACTGCCCACTCGACAACTATACAAATTAAGAGAATACTTCCGCCAATTTAGTTTAAAAGAGCGCTCTGCTGTTGAAACCATTGTTGTTGATATGAATGCGCCTTATATGACTTTGGTTAGAGAAATGTTTCCAAACGCCAAAGTAATTATTGATCGTTTTCATATCATTCAATTGATTTCACGTTCTTTAAACAAAACGAGAGTTCAAGTAATGAATACTTTCAATATAAATAGAAATAATGGTGAAGATAAAAAAGAGTATCGCAAGCTGAAAAGTTTTTGGAAGCTTATCCTAAAGGATTTCAACGAAGTTGATTTTATAAATTATAGAAAACAACGTTTATTTAAAGGGAAAATGGTTTGTGATATGGATATTCTTGATCATCTACTTTCTTTAGATGAGGATTTAACGGAAAATTACTGGGTATATCAAGCTTTACTAGAGGCTTCTAAAGAAAATAATATCGAAATGTTTCATGAGACTATTACTGCAGAACGTCACCAAAATATCAGTAAATATATGCAAACCTCACTGAACACATTATTGAAGAATATAGCGTTTATCGCAAACACCTTCCATTACAAGACTAGATCAAACGCTAGTCTAGAAGGAAAAAATAATCGTATCAAAGTCATAAAACGTGTATCCTATGGATATCGAAATTTTTTCAATTTCAGAAATAGGGTGATGATTAGTTTCATTTTAAAACCGGGCAAGCCCGCTTCCCTTAATTAAATAAACATGATACATCCCGCTCGCTATGTTCAAAGAAAAAAACTGCAAGTGTACGTCCTTAGCCGTGAAAAAGCATGATATCGAGACCTTGGCTCGATATCAAGGCAGAGAGACCTTGGCTCTCGCCGGTGTCACGGCTCTTAAGGAACGTACACAGCAGTTCAAAGGACAAAAAAGATAGTTCTTCTTTTATCAAATCTCATTTAAAATAAAATAAAAAAGAAACTCAAATCCATATAAAATGAATTTAAGTTTCTTGCTTAAATTAAGCTATCCACATTAAATGTCGAAGAGCCTAAAAATTGTGTTTATAGTCCGTCTGAAAAGACGGAAATATTTTTAACGAAGTAGTCTACACCTGAATAGATGGTAAAGACTAATGCAAGATATAGTAGGATTTGCCCGATTGAAAATGGCCAAAATCCTAAGGGGAAATCCCCGAGTAACAAGAAGATAATGGATAGCATCTGGGTGAATGTTTTCAATTTCCCAGCACTCCCAGCCGCCATGACTGTCCCTTTTTCCACTAGTAATAGGCGGAGTCCGGTGACAGCTAATTCGCGCATGATAATGATTGAGACTAACCATGCTGGGGCTAAATCGATACCAACTAAGGCGATAAAAGCTGTTGCAACGAGCATCTTGTCGGCTAATGGGTCGGCAAATTTACCGAAATTAGTGACAAGGTTGTCGCGACGTGCAATGTAACCGTCTAGCCAGTCGGTGAATGATGCGACTGCGAAAATGATAGCTGCCACCACGTATTGCCAGTACCACTGACTGCCAAGTACTTGTGTACCATCTCCACTTGCTGGAATAGATACGAAAATCATGAAGATTGGAATCATGATAATCCGAATGATGGTTAATTTATTTGGTAAATTCAAATAATCCCTCCTAGTTGACTGTCTGCCACGTTAAATATAGTATAACATTTTTTGCCTTGGCAAATGTATGTATCGGCCTATTAGATAGCCTATTCGGTTGGTTCGTCGTCATTTTCTTGGAAGATGTTAACCGTACGAGGTTTAGACCCTTCTTGTGGCCCGACAATTCCGCGTTGTTCCATGTCATCTACCAGACGGGCGGCCCGGTTGTAACCGACTCTAAATTGACGTTGTAACATAGAAATCGAGACGGTTTCACGAGTTTTAACAAATTCTAGGACAGTATCCCACATTTCATCTAAATCTTCGCCTGGGGCTGATTCTTTGGTCTCAGTTGGCATCATAGATTCAACATAATTGGGTTCTTGTTGGTCTTTTACAAAAGAAACCACATGTTCCACTTCGTCATCTGTGATAAAGGCCCCTTGAACACGAATTGGTTTCGACTCACCCATAGGTAGGTAGAGCATATCTCCTCGACCCAATAATTTCTCAGCGCCATTTTGGTCGATGATGGTTCTTGAGTCAGTTCCTGAAGATACCGCAAAGGCAATTCTTGATGGTACGTTGGCCTTGATGATCCCTGTAATAACGTCAACAGATGGTCTTTGTGTCGCCAGAATCATATGTATACCAGCTGCACGCGCCATTTGCGCTAGCCGGGTAATTGCGGCCTCTACTTCTTTAGAAGCGACCATCATCAAGTCAGCTAACTCATCTACAATCACAACGATGTAAGGTAGAGTTGGATGCGCAGTACCTTCATTAAGGTTTTCTTCATGAACGAAGTCATTGTAACCGTCAATATTCCGTTGGCCCGAAGCAGCAAACAATTCATAACGACGTTCCATCTCTTGAACGACTTTTTGTAAGGCTTGAGCCGCTTTTCTTGGATTAGTTACAACTGGTGTTAACAAGTGTGGAATACCGTTATAAATCGATAGTTCCACTTTTTTAGGGTCGATCATCATCAATTTTACTTCATTAGGCTTGGCCTTCATCAAAATGGATACGATAATCCCGTTGATAGCGACTGATTTACCAGATCCGGTAGACCCAGCAACCAGTAAATGGGGCATCTTGGTCAGGTCTGCTGAACGAATATTGCCAGAAATATCTTTTCCTAATGGGACTTCCAATACTTTACCCGATTGCAGTTGATGCTCGAAAGAATCACGGAAGGAAACTAAGGATACATCTTGATTGGGCACTTCAATCCCGATAAAGGATTTACCTGGTATTGGCGCCTCGATCCGGATATCTTTAGCAGCTAGTGATAAGGCGATATCGTCGGCTAAACCAACAATCTTACTTACTTTTACCCCAATCGCTGGCTGAATTTCATATTTTGTTACAGCTGGTCCCAAGTTAGCCTTAGTGACTTTGGCATCCACATTAAAGCTCTTGAAAGTCGCTTCAAGTTTACGGACATTTTCTTTAATGACAGCGTATTCGCCACTTTGGTCTGTCGCTTTAATTGGCGTCAACAAGTGGGCTGGTGGTAATTTGTACTCTGGATTATCTGGCTCTGCAGCCATATCCATGACAATATCTTTACCGTCATCTGGTTCAGTATCAACATCTTGGTCGCCAGTATCTGGACTAGCTTGCGCATTTGCTTGTTCAGCCTTGTGAAATTCATCAGCTTGCGCGCCAATTTCAAGAGAAGTTTGTTCGATTTCCGCTGGTTGGTTGCCATTACTTGCACTAGCGCTTGGCCCGACAATGACTAAATCTTCGTCTTCTATATCCACTTGTTTTGGTTTAATGCGGTTGTTTTTTTCCGACCTCTCTTGGTCTTCATCAGACAGCTTGCCTTTTTTAGCAGCTTTACTTCGGCTAGCTTTTTTTTTAGATTGGTCTGCCTTATATTTTTCCCGGTCCTCACGGTAACTTGAAAATTGTTGTTTCGTTGTGTCCCAGAATTCACCTAACCAATTAAAGACCACATGGGTAATGGACTGAATCCCTTCGACAAGATCTAACCAGGTAATACTAAACAAGTAGCACAATAGGATCATTAAAGCGATACCCACGAAAATATAGGTTCCCAATTGACTTACTGTGTAGAAGGTAAAGGTATATAATAAACCACCTAAAAGCCCACCACCCAAGGGTTGACCGGCACCTTCAACGGTAAAATTAGCGATAGCCCGTTGCCATGTCACCTCTAATACAGATGTATCACTGGATAAGGCAATGGCTAAATAATCCCAAGCATGCATTAATATAGCTAGGATAGGTACTGCCCAAATCACCGTGTTCATGATTCTAGCTAAAACTAATGGGCCATGCCCCGTCACAAGAATCCAGCCTGTGAAGATAATTTCAATAATAAATACAGGAATGGCTAGTCCCCCAACAAAAAATTCCATCAGATGCATGAATAATCGACCCAATGCACCAAGCTCTAACACACCAATAATGGCAAAAAATAATGAAATCCCTGAAAATAATTGCATGCGGAATAGTTCTTGTTGTTTTTTAGTCCGTCTTTTCTTTTTTCTTGCCACGCTAACCCTCCCCTTTTAAATGATTTTTACCGCTCGAACGGTGATTGATATTGTCTAAAATACTGGTTAATTCATTGACACGTGTTTCACTTAAAGCTTGTTGGTTCTCATAAAGGACTAGACTATGGTAGACTTGTTCATCATTTGCACAAGGTTCACACCAATCCGTTTCACCCGGTTGCCAGAAAGCGCGCATACCTTCTACTCGACTACGCGTCTTCGGGAACAAGCCCTGCAATTTTAATGATTCACCTTGAAAAATACGTGCTGCTTCCTCTAAACTGTCAGCCGTTTGAACAGCGACAACATGCTCATGCCAGTCATCTTCAAACCACCATGGCTCGTCAAATCCATCTATTTGATATACTTGGAAACTCATCTTCTTCACTCTCCAATCAACACCCTATTATACCAAACTTATGGTCGATTTTCATCTTGGTGACGTTTTGACCTAACATAAATAAAGAGCTTCATTTTAATAAAAAATCTATTCAAAATCAGTACTTAGGCTGATGTTAATCGACATCATATCTAGTATAATTAAATAATCATAATGAAAGAAGGGATATTCATGAAAACAAGTCGAATTGTTGTAACCGGACGTGTGCAAGGTGTAGGCTTTCGTTATTTTACCGAAAGAATCGCCAAGAGGATGAAAGTTGCAGGAACCGTTGAGAATAAGAACGATGGATCAGTAGAAATTCTTGTTCAAGCAGATGATGCAACCTTGCGCGCTTTTATTGAAGAAGTCAAAGAAATGCCGGAAAACCCATCCGCCCATGTCGACAATATCCAAGTCGTTGAAACCTTCAATAGTGAGGAAATGGTGAAATTTCGCACGGTTTATTGAAATAGCCTCCTAAATTAGCTACAATAGTAACGTTAGTCAAGACACTTAAACAAGAATCAAATAACTATATAAATTAAAGGACGTGAAGTATTGTCAAGCCGTTTAAAAAATAAACGCCTATCGCTAATTTTGCTAGTGATGTCACTCGTGGTATTTTTAGGTGGATGTGCCAATCCAAATAATCCAGATGGTTTTATGTACCGCTTAACAGTAGAACCGATTGGTCAACTTATCGTATGGATTGCTGATCAGTTTGCTGGTAACTACGGCATTGCTATTATCATTATTACCATTGCCATTCGTATTATTCTATTGCCACTTACCCTGAACCAGCTGAAAGGCTCAACGCGTCAACAAATTAAGATGGCTGCTTTCCAACCATACTTAAAAGAAATTCAAGAACGTCAAAAAAATGCCACAACGCAAGAAGAGAAAATGGCATTAGCGACTGAACAACAAGAATTCATGCGCGAAAATAACGTTTCTATGTTTGGTGGTATGGGTTGTTTACCATTATTACTTCAATTACCAATCATCTCTGGTTTATACACTGCTATTCGCGTGAGTGAACCAATTGCTAACTCCGAATTCTTCGGTATCTCACTTGGAGAATCTCATATGGTATTAGCCATTATCACCATTGTAATGTACTTGATTCAATCATTCATTACCTTGCAAGGTGTGCCAGAAGAGCAAAAAGCGCAAATGCGTTCTACCCTATTCATGACACCAATTATGATGGGATTCATCGTATTTACAACACCCGCCGGGTTAACACTTTACTTCTTAGCAGGTGCCATTTGGTCCATTCTTCAATCATTATTTACAACTTTCTACTTCAAGCCAAGAATCCAGGCAGAAGTAGATAAAGAGATGGCTGAGAACCCAATCAAAGTGAAGAAACCTTCTAGCGGCCGTAAAGATGTGACTGATTCTGTTAAGAAAGAATCTACAAACAAACGCTTAACAAATAATGACAGCAAAACAAACCGTAATGCTGGCAAACAACGTAAATAACAACTGATTGCACAGTAAAAGCCCTCTGACTTGTCGTTCAATACGCTAACCAGAGGGCTTTTCTTACGCTATTAAAAAGTGCATAAAAGGGTTTATGACAGCTCTGTCATAAACCCTTTTTATATAGGACGAATTTACAATTTAAGTGCAACAACAATAATAAAATAAAAAAAGATCCATAGTTTTCCTATAAAATAGATGTACTAACCAACTATTAGAAGGAGAAAGCTATGAATCCATACACACATCTTACCATGAACGAGCGAGAAACAATATTCCTAATGTATGAACAAGGCGAAACTATCGGGCATATATCCGAGACCCTGGACCGTTCTAAATCGACTATCTCAAGAGAATTACATCGTAATTCAAACAAGGATGGCAGTTATTCACCGTCAACTGCTCATGGAGAGTATAAACGTAGAAAACAACTATGTGGCAGGCATCGCACGCTAGATAAAGACTCTATTTTCCAGTTGGTCAAACGACTATTTCTCAACGAACAATGGTCTCCAGAACAAATTTCTGGTCGTTTGAACCTTGAAAATGCCAAAAATAAAATCAGTTATAATACTATCTATCGTGCAATTTATCGTGGCGACTTCGATGAGCCTGGTTTATCAACCGGTAATCGAGGCGCTATCCGTAAATTAAGACACAGAGGTAAAACACGCCATTCTAAAAATCACGTAGAGAGAAGAGGAAAGATCCCTATCTCCAATACGATTCATGAACGACCTGATAGCGCTAATGAACGAACTGAGATTGGTCATTGGGAAGCAGATACAGTTGCAGGTCAAACTGGTAAAGCGTGCTTAGTAACGCTAGTTGATAGAAAATCTAGGTTATTACTAATCGGTAAATCTGAGAAGAAAGCTTCTAAGCCGGTAGTTGACCAAATGATTAAATTACTACAAGGTATTGATTCTGATTTTTGTAAAACCATTACACCTGACCGTGGTAAAGAATTCAGTCAACACGCCCGATTGACTGAGGAATTAAATAATACGCAAATTTATTTTCCAGATCCTCATGCCCCTTGGCAAAGAGGATCTAATGAGAATACAAATGGACTCCTTAGAGAGTACTCACCGAAAGGTGTTGATTTGACAGATGCAACTGATGAAGAGATACAAGGTTGGGCAACGAAATTAAATACACGTCCCAAAAAATGTTTGAATTGGAAAACACCTTATGAAATCTTTTATAAAACTGTGTTGCACTTAATTTGACAATTTAAGAGCTAAATAACTCGATTTATTCTCCGTAGAAGTGTTTAGAAGCGATTGCTGCACCTTCTACAAGGGCTTCTAATTTAGCCCAAGCGATTTGCTCGTGTAAACGTCCACCTAAACCACAATCAGTTGAAGCAACGACGTTTTCTGGCCCAACGATTTCACCGAAACGGATTAAACGTTCTGCGATTAATTCTGGATGCTCAACCGCATTTGTTGAATGAGATACTAAGCCAGGAATGATGTATTGGCCTTCTTTTAAGCGACCTGCTTTTTCCCATACTTTCCATTCATGCGCATGACGTGGACTTGATGCTTCAAAAGTAAATCCTGCTGCATTTACTTCTAAACATTGGTCAACGATGTACTCTAATGGAATATCTGTTGTATGTGGTCCATGCCATGAACCCCAGCAAATATGTAAGCGAACTAATGCTGGATCGATACCTTTTAAGGCACGGTTAATAGCGTCAATACGTAATTGTAACCATCTTTGGAAGTCTTCAATTGATGGCTCTGGGTTAATTTGGTCCCAAGCTTCTGCCAAGTCTGGCGCATCAATTTGAACGATGAAACCAGCATCTGTTATCGCTTTATATTCTTCGTGTAATGCGTCTGCTAAATCATTTAATAAGGCTTCTTCATCCCCATTGTAGTAGTTATCTCGTAGACGTGCAGCTGAACCTGGAGATACAGCTGCGATAAAACCTTTATCTAAGTTATTTTTAGCTAGTGAAGCTTTTAAGAAATCTACGTCACGTTGTACTTGGTCATGACCAACGTAAGTCACCTTATCAGCGAAAACTGGATTGCCAACAGCTTTACGTTTACCTAAAACACCAGAATCTGGATCTTCATAGGCAGCTGAGAAAATTGCACGGTCACGACGGTCAGGGAATGATGTTAATTTAATATTTCCTGGTGTTGAACGAATCTTTTCAGGGTTTGCCCAACGGTCTTGGTCAGTCATTTCTAAACCACCTAAACGGTAGAATGAGTAATTCCACCAGGCACCAAAGTCTACTGGACCAGATGTGATATGACCATATTCTCCATCATTTACAATGTCGATACCAATTTCTTTTTGTTTTGCAACAACTTGATCCACTGAATCTTGGATGATTTGATTATATTCTTCGTCTGAAATTTCATTTTTTGCACGACGGTCATTTGCCTCTAATAATGCTTTTGGACGTGGTAATGAACCTACATGCGTGGTTAAAATTTTCTTGTTTGTCATAGTTAAAACCTCCAACTTGTTTAAATAAATTGTAACACATCTACAAAACTATTATATCTTGATCAAAGTATCGAAAAACTATCAATCTTGATTAGGAAATTTTGAACACGATGGTTGGAAATATGGTCGAAATAACTATTTTTGCAAGAATTCTATATAAGCAAAAACAGGCTGGGAAGAGCCCCAACCTGTTCTTATCTCGTTTGAATATAATAAATCTTGGTTACTAATCTAATGTTATCAAATGACTATTTGATGTATTTAGATTCTAAGCCTTCAGCTTCTAAGTACTCTCTGAATGGTACTAAGTTAGCAGCTTCGTAGCGTTCTTTGTAAGCTTTGATTTCGTCTTCGCTGTAAAGTTTTGAATCTAATTTCAATGTTTCTACAGGGATTGGACGATCTTGAGTAATCTTACAGTCGATAACGACAGTGTGACCTGCTTTATTAGCTGCAACAGCTTCAGCCATTACACGGTCCATATCTTCGATACGGCTTACAGTAAATCCTTTAGCACCTTGTGCTTCAGCGATTTTAGCGTAATCAACATCTGTAAAGTCTACACCGAATAAGTTTTTGTTAGTGTCTTCATATTTGTTTTTGATGAAGGCATATTCAGTGTTAGAGAATACAACGTTGATTACAGGCATGTTGTAACGTACGTTAGTTACTACATCTGGGTAAGTCATAGAGAAAGCACCATCACCGATGATGTTCCAAACTTGACGATCTGGGTAAGTGTTTTTAGCACCTAAACCACCAGGGATAGCGATACCCATTGTCGCGAATAATGGAGAAGTTCTCCACATGTTTTTAGGTGTCATATGTAAATGACGGATAGAAGTTTGAGTTGAGTTACCAACATCAATAGAGTAGATTGCATCTTCGTCGGCGTGGTTGTTGATTGCATTGTACACTTGGTAGAATTGCAAGTCGCCTTCTTCTTTAGTTTCTAACATGTTGATGTATTCACGCCAGTTAGCGATGTTTTTCAAGTTAGCTGTCCACCATGCTGACTCTTCAACAGCATCTACTTTGTTTAAGATTTCGTCGATTGCTAGACCAGCATCACCTAAGATAGCAACATCAGCGTGGTGACGTTTACCTAACATAGCTGGGTCGATATCGATTTGGATGAAGTTATCCACGTTACGGAAAGTACCTTCAACCTCTGAGAATGGGAAGTTTGAACCAGCAAATAATACTGTGTCAGCTTCTAAAATTGTTTCGTTAGCTGGTTTCCAACCTACACGATAAGTAGAACCTGTTAACGCTTCGAAATCCCACTCGAAAGTTTCAAAGTTTTTACCAGTAGTGATAACTGGCGCTTTGATTTTACGAGCTAATTCTTGAACTGCAGGACCGTGGCCCATAGTACCAATACCAGCGTAGATAACTGGACGTTTAGAGTTGTTTAATAATTCAACTGCTGCGTCGATATCTTGTGCTGCTGGAGCGATTGGTGCATATTTACGTAAGCTGTTTGCAGATGAATACCATTGGTCGTTGTCGATTTCAACTTTAGCAAAATCACCAGGTACTTCTAGAACTGCTACACCGCGTTTAGCGATAGCCATACGAGCTGCTTCGTCAACTAATTTTGGTAATTGCTCAGCATAAGCTACACGACGGTTGTAAACTGCAATATGGTCGTACATTGGGTTCTGGTTTAATTCTTGGAAAGCGTCCATGTTTAATTCGCGTTGTGGACGAGAACCTAAGATCGCAACTACTGGAATGTTATCCATTGCTGCATCGTATAAACCGTTGATCAAGTGAGATGCACCTGGTCCACCAGAACCTACAGTAACACCTAAGTTACCGCCGAATTTGCTTTGCATTACAGCAGCCATTGCACCTACTTCTTCGTGTTTCACTTGTAGGAATTTGACGTTGTTTTCTTCTTCACCCATAGCATCCATTAATGAGCTTAAAGTACCTGAAGGAATACCATAAATAGTATCTGCTCCCCAAGATTCTAAAATCTTCATAACTGCTAAACCGATGTTAATTTTGTTATCTGACATTTAGATTACCCTCCATTTGATTTAAAAATATCACAATTGAAATAATAGCACTTAAAACAGCTTATTCCAATGAATTGCCACAAATATCCTTTGTGAGGTCCATAATTAGCCAAAAATACCCTTTTTTCAGTACAATATTGTTTCTGTATCAGAAAAATGGTACAAGGGGCGAAATTGTACTAGTACAGTAAGAAGTCCAGAAACCCTTATAAATCAAGAACTTTTAAAAAGTAACTTCTCATAACACTATTACACAAGTTTACTGTTACAAAATTAAGGAAATCTCCTACATATTCTCACAATTAAAGTCCGAAAACTTTATACATTAGAAAGTTAGTGAAGAATATCTCTATTGTATGTAAACAGAAAGAACAACCAATGGCGGATATTTTTAGTACATTAATCCACATCATCAGGGATAGCCTTCAACAATTTAGCCAGTACACCAGCTACTAAAGAATTATCCGCTACATATTTAATCACGTCGGCACTACTAGCAGCTGCGACTACATTATGGTCAATAGTGGCACTTGGTAGACGCCTTACATTACCCCATAAACATTCAACGTTATCAATGATTACTAGACTGGCTATCCCAAATCATCACAGCACCCTTTTGGTCTAATAGGATGGTTTATCTTATCCATCATTGTACTAGGTCCAATCATCACGTCATTTCCAATCGTCACTTCAGCAATATAAAGAATTGTCGCGTTATAATTGGTTAGAAAATCCTCGGCGACTTCAATATTAGTCCTACTACCACAAGTAAAGATAGGTGCCACAACAGGGGCTTTCCCAACTTTGCTAAATAAATCGCGGATAGCTGCTACCAAGACCTGTTCGTCAGCATTATCTAAACTATTCACTCCATTACAACCTGCATTAGCTGCCAATTTTTGACCTATTCCATCTTCGTCTCAAATGGAATGGGGTAGTTCTACTTATAACTTTTCTATTACTATCATGTTTTCAATATGCTTAGCCATTTTATATACCTGCCTTTATTTTTAACATTAACTATGTAGAAAAACAGAAACCTCACACTAATTGGCGTAAGATTTCTGTTAGCATCACTATATTAGGTTGTTTTCATCATTTTCTGCTTCTTCCAACAACTGATCAATTCTTTCACGGTCAGCTGCTGAAATTTCATCTAAGGTATTCAAGATTGGGAAACGTACATGGAAAATCGACCCATTGCCCAGCTCACTCTCTACAAAGATAGAACCCTTGTACCCTTTGATTAATTCTTTAGCGATAGATAAACCTAGACCATTTCCCCCACGTTCACGCGACCGCGCCTTATCCACACGGTAGAAGCGGTTAAAGATACGGTTTTGGTCTTCTTGAGACATCCCCTCACCGAAATCTTGGATGGCAATTTCAATATAATCAACGGCGTTGGTCGCAACAGAAATATGGATTTCTTGGCGATCAGTTGAATATTTGACAGCATTGTCCAATAAAATAATCAGGATTTGTTCAAGGTGGTTACGGTAAATCTGAATCTCATAATTACGACGCAAGTCATTTTCCAAGAAGAATTGGAAGTCTGGGTATAGGACCTTGAAGTTTTGGAAAACTTGATTGATCACTTCATTGATTAACGTCGTCTTATCGTAATACTGTGTATCAACCTGCCCTGCTCGAGATAAATCTAACATCTCTTGCACGAGGACTTTCATCCGTTCTAGCTCATTTACAGAGGCTGATAGCGACTCTTCAAGTATCTCTGGATCATCCTTACCCCAACGGTTTAACATGTTTAAATGCCCTTCAATGATGGCTACTGGTGTTCGAAGTTCATGAGAAACATCTTCTACAAAGTGAATTTGTTGGTCAATATACTCACTCGTTTGATCAAGCATTTGGTTGATACTGTTAGAAATTTCAGTGATTTCACCGCGGTATTCTGATACGTTCAAACGGCGGTCAGCAATATTATCTGCAGTGATATTCTTTAAGAACCGCTTCATCTTTTGAATCGGTTGAATAAAGTAATAAGCTACACCAAAACCAGCGACAACGGCGATGACTAAATTAACCCCCGCCGTAATGATCAATTCAGTCCGTTTATCAGATAGCTGATCGGCGACTGATTGGTAATCAAAGGTCGCAAAATAATACCCAATTTGTTCAGATCCATCATATAGTAATTGATAAGTAAGGAAGTCACCAGTTTCGTTGGATCTAGTTCGACCTGTCGTTCTACTGGTTGAGTAACTATCTACAGTTGTCCCTGAATTATAAACCAGGTTACCATTTGCATTATAAACTTGGATTTTCACGTTATGTTCATTCAAGTAATCTTCTAATGAAATATTCTCAATGGCAATCCGTGATTGGAATCCTTCACGCACTTCAGAAGCTGGGCGCGATGCTAAGGAATTTAGATAGGTTTGTAAATACGTGTCAATTTGTGTAACCTCAGCCACATAGTCTTCTTCTAGCGCTTGTTGTTCTTGAATATTTGAAATGATGGGGCTCACACTCAAGGCCAACCAAAACATGCTAGATAAAACTAAGCCCCACTTCCAAATTAATGAAAATGGGTGCTGCAGTTTTGTTTTAAAATCATTTAAAACGCTATTAAACATTATTCTGGGGTCCTCATTACATAGCCCGTACCACGGACAGTTTGAATGTAACCTGGTTGACCATCCACGTCGATTTTATTTCGTAAGTAACGAATATAAACATCTACAACGTTGGTTTCAACTTCAGTTGTATAGCCCCATACTTTATTTAATAATTCTGTACGAGGTAATACAACATTAACGTTCTCCATTAACATCACCAATAACTCGTACTCACGTTTTGTTAAATCGATAATCTCTTCGCCACGGCGAACGATACGATTTTCTTTTTCAACAGAAAGGTCACGGAAAGTTACTTTCGTTTGTTTTCTGTGTTGTTGTTCTTCTTCGATATCAATGCGACGAAGTAATGCACGAATACGTGCCAATAATTCTTCAATCGCAAACGGCTTAACGATATAGTCATCGGCACCGTGGTCAAAACCTGATACACGGTCAATAACTGAATCTCTAGCCGTCATGATGATAATCGGCACATCTGAAGTTGGTCGTAAACGACGACACACTTCAATCCCGTTAATTTCTGGCAACATTAAATCTAACAAGATTAAGTCCCAGTTGCCTTCTTGGGCTTTTTCAAGTCCAATACGACCATCCTTAGCAAGTTCTGTTTCGTAACCCTCATGTTTAAGTTCTAATTCAACAAAGCGCGCTAAGTTTTTTTCATCTTCAACGATTAAGATGCGTTTTGCTTTTTCTTCACTCATAATTTCACCCTATTTCCTGCACAAATTCATGGGCAAACCCAAAATTAAGCATCGATTTGTTCTTCTTTATCCCATAATAAGTGGTAAGAACCTTCAGCATCAACACGTTCATAAGTATGCGCACCAAAGTAGTCACGTTGAGCTTGAATGATGTTCGCTGGTAAAGTTTCTGAACGGTAGCTATCGTAGTATGACAAGGCAGATGTGAAACCAGGTACTGGAATACCAGATTTAATTGCTTCTGCTGCTACTTCACGAGTTGCTTGTTGATATTCTTTAGCAATATCCATAAAGTATTCATCCAATAAGATGTTTTCTAAGTCAGCATTGTTTTCGTAAGCGTCCATGATTTTTTCTAGGAAGCCTGCACGGATGATACATCCAGCACGGAAAATAGCTGCGATTTCTTTATAGTTCAAGTTCCAATCATATTCTTCTGACGCTGTACGGTATTGGTAGAACCCTTGCGCGTAAGACATGATTTTAGAGAAGTATAAAGCTTTACGAATTTTTTCAACGAAGTCATTTTTGTCGCCTTCGAATGCTGTATTTTCTGGTCCAGCTAACACTTTAGAAGCACGAACACGTTGGTCTTTCAATGCTGAAATGTAACGTGCGTAAACTGATTCAGTAATTGTTTGTAATGGTACACCAACATCTAATGCTGATTGAGAAGTCCATTTACCAGTACCTTTGTTACCTGCACGGTCCAAGATCACGTCAACCATTGGTTTACCTGTTTCTGGATCATGTTTTGTTAAAATATCAGCTGTAATTTCGATTAGGAAACTGTCTAATTCACCAGTGTTCCAATCTGCAAAATGATCAGCGATTTCTGTTACAGGTAAGTCTAAATGACGGCGTAATAAATCGTATGTTTCAGCAATTAATTGCATGTCACCATATTCGATACCGTTGTGAACCATTTTAACGTAGTGACCAGCACCGTTGGGGCCGATGTAAGTTACACATGGTTCGCCATCACTAGGCGCTTTAGCTGCGATTTGTTTTAAGATTGGTTCAACAATATCGTAAGCTTCTTTAGGACCACCTGGCATCAAGCTAGGGCCTTTAAGCGCGCCTTCTTCACCACCAGAAACACCCATACCAATGAAGTGGATACCAGAACCGTCAATTTCGTTAGAACGACGAATTGTATCTTGGAAGAATGTGTTTCCGCCATCAATAATGACATCGTCTTTATCTAATAATGGCATTAATTGACTGATTGTTGCATCTGTTGCTTTACCTGCTTGTACCATTAATAAGATGCGGCGAGGTTTTTCTAATGAATTCACAAACTCTTCCACAGTCTCAGTAAAAACTAAGTTTTTATCTGAATTTTCATCTACAACAGCTTTTGCTTTGCTGGTAGTACGGTTAAATACAGCCACCGTATATCCACGGCTTTCGATATTCAACGCTAAGTTCTTGCCCATTACGGCCATTCCGACAACACCAATATGTGCTTCAGTCATTTATTTTCCTCCTTAAGGTAACAACTTGATGATAAAACCTTCTCATATAGTATCAAATAATCTCATAATTTAAAAGTATCTCATCATAATCATAGTAAATTTAGCGCTTATTCATAATTCACTTCTTATTATACCACTAACTTGAAAATTTTCATTTAGAAGATACCGGAAGAAAGCAATATCCTTTTGTGTTATAATGGTCGAGAATTAAAAATGAGGAGTATTGATATGCGTAAAAGTCCAAAGAAACTTACACCAGAAAAACGTGGCTTCGATAAAATGTACAATAAAAAAGACAAGAAAACCGGTAAAATCTTTACTTGGATCATGTTAATCTTGATTCTATCATCAGTAGTCTTGTCCTTAGGATTTGCCTTATATAGCTATTTCGGTATTTAACAAATTGAATATACTAGTAAAAAAGGAGATGTGACAAAAGCGTCACACCTCCTTTTTACTATCTATTTTTTTACGCTAGTGAGTCAACTACTTGAATAGCACTTTCGTAATCTGGTTCGTTTGTTACTTCATTAACGATTTCTTTGTAAACAACATTACCTTCAGTATCGATAACGAATATTGCACGTGCTAATTTGCCTAGTTCTGGTAAGAAGATACCGTAGTCTTTACCGAATGCTGCTGCATCATTTAACATACGCATATCTGAATCATTTTCAGCTTTCCAGTTAGATAAAGATTTATCAGTATTCATTGATATTGTAGCAACTTCTACGCCCTCACCAGCTTGTTTAGCATAGTCGCTGATACGGTTTGATTGGATAGAACATACAGATGAATCAATATCTGGTACAACGGATAACAAAAGTACTTTACCAGCAAAGTCCGCTTTACTCACTTTGCCACCACTTACTTCATTCACCTCAAAATCAGGGGCCGCTTGGTTAACTTCTAACGGAGTACCTTCTAATTCTACAACTTCGCCTTTAAATGTAACAGTTGGCATAATGTTAATTCCTCCTTTGATTGATTAGCTTAAGTCTATCACTAGTATAACAATAACTTTAAAGAGAACTCAATTCAAAAGGGTTACCACTTACATTATAATAAGTCGCTAAAGGCGTCCGAATCTTCCTTGTTGCGCGATCCAGACATAATTTTTTCGCCCATAGCACCTTCAACAGCCCGTTGTACCAAACCTTCAATATCTAATTTTGCCTCGTAGTAGGCAATATCATCCAATTTTGGCTTAGTCTTTGGTGATGGTGGCGCAAAGACGGTACAACAATCTTCAAATGGTTGAATAGATAAGTCAAAAGTATCAATTTTTTGCGAAATATCGATAATTTCCAATTTGTCCATAGCGACAACTGGACGAATAATCGGCGTTGAAGTCACTTCATTAATAGCGAACATTGATTCTAGTGTTTGTGATGCCACTTGGCCAATCGATTCACCGTTTATAATCGCTAAGCCATTATATTGTTTTCGCAATTCATCTGAAATACGCATCATCATCCGGCGGGTAATGGTCATCAAGTAAGCTGGGTTCACATGCTCTTTAATGGCTTCCTGGGTTTCCGTAAATGGCACTTCCACAAAGTTAATCCAGCCACCAAATTTCGTCAGTTTTTCCGTTAAGTCCTTCGCTTTATTCAAGGCTTGTGGACTAGTATATGGTGGTGAGGCAAAATGGACAGCCGTGATCCGCATCCCACGTTTCATGGCTAAATATCCGGCTACCGGTGAATCGATCCCACCTGATAACATCAATACTGCATTTGCAGATGTCCCTACTGGTAACCCGCCTGCCCCGTTAATCCATTCTGACGATACCAAGAAATCTTGTTCGCGCACTTTGACACGAATGGTTAAATCTGGTTTCTTCATTTGAACTTTTAATTCAGGGAATTCTTCCGCCAAAAAGCCACCCAAGGCTTGGTTGATATCATTTGTATCCATTGAATAGTTGTGGTCTGAACGCGATGTTGCCACTTTAAAAGATTGCACGCCATTTTTAGCGATTTCAGCCTTCACTAATTTAACGGCTGCTTCTTTTAACGAGTCGAAATCGCGCTCTAATTCAATCGCTGGTGAGAAACTTTGAATACCAAATACCTTTTCCAAACCAGCAAGGACCTCATCTTGAGGCGCCCCATTTAATTCCATAAACATAAAGTCATATTGTTGGTTGATCTTAATGTCTGGGTATTCACTTAAAGCTTCGCGGATATTTCGGCCTAGGGTTGTCACGAAGTTACGCTTGTTCTTCCCCTTCGTCGATAATTCACCGTAGCGAATCATAATTAATTCTTTCATATTACCTCCCGGATTATTGAATGCGTTCAAATTTCTTCATTAGTTTCGTATATACATCGATAAATTGGTTGACTTCAGCCATGGTATTGTCTTTTCCAAAACTTAAACGAATGGCTTGTTTAGCCCAAACTGGATCCACCTTCATCGCCCCAAGTGTAGACGAGCTATTGTTGACGGCACGACTTGAGCAAGCACTAGTTGTAGACACGATGATATCCTCATCTTCCAAGGCATGAACCATCACTTCCCCGCGGACACCTTTTAAGGCGAAACATAGGACATGTGGCGCTGCATCTTCAGGACTAAAGACTTGGACAAGGTCTGTATGTTCGGCAAAAAAAGCGCGCAATTTGTCTTGCATAGCAACCTCTTTGGCCTTCACTTCCTTGGCTTCAGCTAGAGCCATCCGGAGGACTTTTGCAGTCGCTGCAATCCCCGCTAAGTTTTCAGTCGTTGACCGTTGGCCCATCTCTTGGCCACCGCCATCAAGCAAATGACTAATCAAACGGTTTTGTTTCTTATATAAAATACCGATGCCACGTGGGCCGTTAAACTTGTGGGCTGAAAAACTCATCAAGTCAACACGGTCATGGATTAATGGTTTTTCAAAAGTTCCGACACTTTGCACACCATCAACATGGTAATGGATGGTCGGATATTTTTCTAACAAGTCACCAATTTCAGCAATCGGTTGAATAGCACCAATCTCATTATTGACCGCCATTACAGATACTAAAATCGTCGTCTCTTTGATCGCCGCAGCCACATCTTCAACATGGACTTTCCCCAATTTATCAGCCGGTAGATAGGTAATCTCAAAGCCATTTTGACTCAAGGTTTCCATCGTATTACGGACAGATGGGTGTTCCACACTTGAAACGATAATGTGGTTACCGTGGTATTTCAGCTTTTCCATCGCGGTCCCTTTGATGGCCCAGTTATTCGACTCCGTACCACCTGAAGTGAAGAAGATTTCCGTTGATTGTGCGCCTAGCAAGTCGGCAACTTGTTTACGCGCTGAATTTAATAGTTTTGATGCTTCAGTCCCCAACTTATGCAAACTAGACGGGTTACCGTAATATGTCTGCATGACTTGTGTCATCGTTTGTAGTGCTTCCGGCGCAATTTTCGTCGTTGCGCTGTTATCAAAATAGATCATTTCTGACATGGTCGTTCCTTCCTTTTTCCCTTTTCAACTCTTAACATATTATAGCCATATATCACAAATTGCAAGTAGCTGGCCCCAAAGTAACCAACCTTAATTTGACAGCCTCTATCTGGAAAATAAATACCCGCTAAATAGCCTGGATTCATCCTTTTCCAACCTAAAGCTTATAGTTGATAAATAGCTACTACTGACTAAAAACAGCAAAAGACCGAGCACATGTCTCGGTCCTTTCTAAAATTAGCCTACTTGATTTTCTTGGTCATACTGCTGAATGATTTCTTGTCTTGCACCTGGTTGAATTTGGTCAACCGCTCGGGCAATATTTTCAAAGGCATCTTCGTATAAAAATTCTTTATCGAATAAATAATATGACCGTTCTATTACCGCGTTCAACTCTGGATGTTGCGGACGGTAACGGTTCGCGTATTGGATCGCTGACTCTGTTAATTGGGCAGCCCGGACCTGTTTTTCAGTTTCCTCATCCAAGTATTCAATCGCCTTGGCAATTTGATCGGTTAGATTTTCAATTTCTACCATGTCTAATTTCACGCGGTTTAATGATTCTGACAATTGATCAATGCGGTCGCTTGTATCGAAGAAGTAATCTAAGTACTCATCAGGCAAGCCTGGTAAATGATGAATTTCTACAGAACGCTTGATGTTACGAAAATCAAGTTCGAACATGTATAAGTCATCGCGCGCATCGCGCTCTCTTTGGCGTAAGTTAGCCAAAGCCACAACAATCGCTGATTGACCTTTGTCAATTTCAGCTAACTGGTCATAGATTTCACGATAACGTGTTTCCATATCTGAATAAGCAATTTGGTGTTCTGCTAATTGGTCATCTGTTGTTTTCAACACGTCTTTTTGCCGTTCAATTTGATCAGCGTATTCTTGCATTTTACCCATTTCATTGTCATACAATAGGTAATTTTGCGCTACACGGTCAATTTCTAATGCCCCATAGCGGTTGCTTTGTGTTACTTGTTCCAAGCGGCGTTGAATAGCACCTTGGTTTTTCCCAATATACTCTCTTGAAGCAATTTCTTTCTCCATCAAAGTATACGTATGGTCGATTTGTATCCCAGCAGCTTCCATAAGTTCAGCAGCTTGGGTCAAGTCTGCATCTGACACAGCCTTTTTAGCTTCAGCCACTTTCTTTTCAGAGGCAGAAATTTCTTTAGGAATATCAACATCAATTGGGAATTGGAAATTTTCCTCTTCCATATGTGCAAAACCTTGTTGCATATCGGCCACTTGTTCCACATATTCTTCGTTTAACTTGGTATACAAATTCGGAATCTTTTCCATCATTTGCTCTAATTCGTTCAAGTCAGCATCGATTTGTACCAGTGCTTCTTGAGCGCCTAGGAAATCACCATCATTCATTTGTTGGTGATACTTAGTGAAATCAAGTTCGATATAAGCTAAATGGTGCTCTAAGGTTTCTAGGGCATCGCCAAATTTATAGCCGTGTGCCAGCAATTGTTTACGTAAGGCTGCGTAGCGCTCGTAAGTTTCTTCATGCTTGTCTTCAGATGCTTTTTCACTGGCTAATATTTCAGTTAAACGGTCGTTGATGCCATTCACTTCATCCTTCGTTTCTTCTAGGATGGTTTCTACTTCGTCAGCAACACTTCTTGCTTTAACGATGTTGTATTTATCCGTGTAATCTTGGGCAGAGACTAATGCTGCCTCGATCTCTGGTAAACGAAAACGAGTGATGGTTTGCCACTTGGCTTGTTCACTCTCGTATACTCTACGCGTGGCTCCAGAAACATTCTTGTTGCGCAGTGTATATAGTTTGTCCGCTACCGGAGTAGACATGATCTCTTGTTTTTGCTCATCTAATGCAATATTGGCTTGAGTTTGTTTACGTCCTAAATAATAAATCAGTCCGTAACCAAGTAATACCAATATAATTAAGATTAACAATGCTATTAAAAACGGCACACGCACGCCTCCTTCTATCCGTTGATATTTTATAAAAATTTTTAAAGGTTATTTAACCCCTATATTATCATAATTCAAACAAAAAAAATATGCGTTATATTAAAATTGCATTTCAAATCAATCGATTAAACAGTTTCCAGCTGGAACCCTTTTCCCAGAATACAATTTCTCTAGTAAAATGACCACATTCATCTCAACAGTAAATAAAAAGGCCGGAACTAAGTCCGACCTTTTCAATAACAAGTTATCTAAAATTAGATTAATTTGTTGTAGTATTCAACGACTAGAGATTCGTCGATTTCTTGGTTCATTTCGTCACGTTGTGGTAAACGAATTAAAGAACCTTCTAATTTTTCAGCGTCGAATTGTACGTAAGGTACGTGACCATATAAGCCTTCAACTGCTTCTTTAATTACTTTAACGTCTTTAGATTTTTCACGTACAGAGATTACTTGACCTGGTTGAACGCGGAATGATGGGATATCAACACGTTTACCGTCTACAGTAATGTGACCGTGGTTTACTAATTGACGAGCTTGACGACGAGTAGTCGCTAAACCTAAACGGTAAACTACGTTATCTAAACGTTGTTCTAGTAAGATCATGAAGTTAACACCGTGTTTACCTTCTTTGATTTTACCAGCTTGAACGAATAAGTTAGCAAATTGCTTTTCATTCATGCCGTAGATGAAACGTAATTTTTGTTTTTCTTGTAATTGTAAGCCGTATTCAGATAATTTAGCACGACGACCGTTACCATGTTCACCTGGTGCGTATGGACGACGAGCGATTTCTTTACCAGTACCTGAGATTGAGATACCTAAACGACGAGAAACTTTCCAGTTAGATCCTGTAAAACGAGACATTATATATTCCTCCATAAAAATAAAATTTTGGAGTAAAATAACCTTTTAAATTGACCGCATTCGTGCATTTCACCTTAGCGCTTTCGTCTTCTGCAGCCGCAGACTACTTGGCTTACTGACGGTTGTCAGTGGTTGAAATGTTGACGAGCTTGCTTCAATTTTGCTGCATTATTTTACACGAATTCTATCATACCATTATTCTTGACCTTCGTCAATGATAACTTAATTTAAATGTTTTAAATAATTCAACGTCACTTTAGCGGCATTTTGCCCTGCCGTCACCACAAATTCATCAAAGACCACATTAGCGTCTTGTTGAGCAGTATCAGAAATCGCTCGAATGACAATACAATCAATACCAAACTGGTTGGCTACTTGTGCAACTGCAGCCCCTTCCATCTCAGCACATTGGGCTCCTCTGAAGGTTTGGTACAAGTCATTAACCTTGTTTGTATCGGCGATAAATTGGTCACCCGTTAGAATTAATCCTCTCGTAGCTGTTAAATCTGTCTCATGATAAGCATTTAAAAAGTCTTGGATCAAGTTTTCTGGTGCCTTGTAACGGGCTGGCATTGTAGGAACTTGGCCTAATTCATATCCAAACGCACGGGCATCCGCGTCATGGTACATCGTGGCTTCACCAATGACAATATCCCCAATTTGACGGTCTGGTGCCAGGGCCCCCGCTGACCCAGTATTGATGATTAAATCAGGGCTTGTTTGTGCAACTAAAGTCGTCGCGATTGCAGCATTCACTTTCCCAATCCCGCAACGGGCTACAACAATCTCGTGCCCTTGGTAGGATGTTGTCCATACTTCTGTTGACCCAACAATTTCACCAGCACTTAGGCCCAGGTGTTCTTTATAATAACCAATTTCTTCTTCCATTGGGCAAATAATTGCAACTTTCATCTATAATATACTCTCCTCTATTTGAATTGATTTAACTTAATTAAACATAAAAGGCGATGACGGTTAAAATGATAATCCCTAAAGTTAACAGGACAATCGCGATATTTAAGAAACGATCAATTTTAGTTGGCCCGAAGAATGACTTCCCTTTGCTAGCCTCTTTACCATCCGCATCTACTTGACCTGTATGTTGACCAAACTGATTTGCCTTTTCCGGATTTGCTTCAGCATAACTTGTACCAACAAAAGCTGGTTGTGATTGGCCAATTCCTTCATTATCATTTGCTAATATGTCGTCATCTCTTTCAGCCTCTAATACTTCCTCTGAAGGACCAAAAAGGCGTTGTCTAAATGACAGCCGTTTTTTATTTTCTTTAGTAGTCTCTGCTACTAAGGGTTCTTCCGCAAGTGGCGTCGACGTTCTAGCAGCCGTCACAACATGGTCGTCTTGGTTGGTCCAATCGCCCTGACCAGCATAATTGCGGTCATTTGGCCCTTGGTTTGTCGCAGAAGAATTTGGATTTAATCTATTGGAATTTGGTCGTTCAGGTCTAGATACCTGGTCAGCTGAGCTGGATTTTCCCCGACTAGCTTTTGCCTCCTGACGCTTCTTTTCATATAAAGCCTGGTTAAGCATATCCGCAGAAAATTTCCTTGGCGCATCAAAGTCTTCCTCCTGCTTAAAAACTTGGGTATTACCCGACGTTGCATCGTGGTTAAAGGCTGCTGATTTTTTGTGACGTGCATCACGAGATGTATTATATGTCGTTGATTCACCTGGTCGCTTATTTTCTTGTATTTCGTCTGCAATTTCACTACCCGTTTTGTTGGCGTGGTCAATTTTATTTTTCAAAGCTCGGTACTGTGCACGTGTTAATTGTGGTTCCTCATCTGGCGTCATATATGTCACCTACTATCCTTGTAATGTTAACATTTGCCAATATTGAATGGCGTAAATGGTCTTCATATCTGAAATTTCTCCTGAGGCAATGGCTGCTTTCGCTTGGTCAAAGTCCAGGTATACGAGTTCGATATTTTCATCGTCGTCTTGTACGGGTGGTTCTGGTAAGTCAGTAACATTTTGGCAGGCATACATTTGAATGAATTCATCATTATAACCTGGCGTCACATAGAACCCGTCTAGTTGCTGCCAATTTTCAGCAGCCATACCAGTTTCTTCCGCAAATTCTCGTTTAGCGGCCACCAATAAATCTTCATTAGGATCTACTAATCCAGCTGGTACCTCTAAACTAACTGCTTCAATCCCTTTTCTATACTGACGAACTAATACAATTTTATCGTCCTTTAGGGCGAAGATACCAACTGCCGGTCCGTGGAAAATAAGTTCACGATCTGCAAGTTCACCATTTTGCAAACGGACTTGATGTTTCTCTAAGTTTAGAATTTTTCCTTTATATAAGGTTTCTTTCTTAATTGTTTCTTCACCAAATGTCATCATGATCAACCTTTCTTAAACATTATATTTGTACTTTACTGTTATATGTATATTTACTGTAATTTAGCTTGTAATTTTGATGGCTACTCCACTTCATTTTAGCATTTTTATCTAAAATATGGGTTAGAACGCGAAATTTTAGGGATTTATTTACTTTTTCAGCTTGCTCCTATTCTATAGGAATAGACTAGTATTTTTAAATAAGACTAGAGGCCGATGTTGATTGATAACCTGTCAGATATAATGGAATTAAATCAATCAAAGGAGTGACTAAACATGAATCGCCCACTTCAATACATCGCAAAAATTGGTCAATATCCCCTTTACTGGCCGATGAACGTGACAATCATTTTTCTATTGTTTGTATTTGGTGCCCCCTATTATCAAATTACCTTCTGGGTGTTGGCACTATCTTTCCTAGTCTTTGTGATCAATAATATTTATACGGCAAATATCGCTACCCACCTAAGCAACCGTAAAAAATATAAACTAGGACAGGTGCCCAAATCAAGAAAAGCCATCTATGGGGAAGCTGACTTAACTGACCAAGAGATTCATTTTTTCCGGTCAGAAATGGCTGAAGCCTTGGATAATATCGAAACCATCTTGGAGTATGAAAACTACAATACCCATTTAAATATGGTATTCAAACGGTATGATACAAGCAAAGTCTTGAAAAGTTTTTTCCAAGCCATTACAAAAGCGCCAGATCGTTTAAACCATGCGACTGATTTCCTATATCATGTGCTCCCAAATTTAAAGGGCGCACTTGAACAATATATGGCCATTAATCAAGCAATGGATAAATCGCCACGAAAAATTCAAAAGTTAACGAGTTTACGTGAGGAAATCGCAGACTTGGCCCAGCAAGCGCAAAGTTTATTCGATAGCTTCACTAATGAACCTGAGTAAAGGAGAACCATGATGACAGAAGACAAAAACCAACCATTAAACAAACAATCGGATAATATTTCTAAATCAGTAGATGATTTAATCGCCAACCCCTTCCAAGATGCGACTTTAGCTAATTCGCCTTTAGAAAACTTGGCGAATACCGATGAAGAAACGGGCATGGAACAGACGATTTACCAACAATTATCTAAAGACCGCCAGGACCAGGCTCAGGCATTATCTGAAAAAATTGATGCTAGCGATAGCCAATCAATCGTTTCCTATGGTGCCATGGCCCAAAAACAAATCGGTGATTTCTCACACCAAATCATCGCTCAAGTACAAAACCAGGACTTAGACGTTGTTGGCGAACAGTTGCGTGAATTATTAGCCCGCTTGAATGATACTGACCCAAGCCAATTGACCAACCAAAAGCAGAACCGCATTCAACGTTGGTTTAAGAAACAAAAGGCCTCTTTATATGAGATGAATGCCAAATATCAAAAAGTTGGCTACCAAATTGATGAAATCGCTGGTCACCTAACCCGTCAAAAGAATGGTTTATTAAATGATAACCTGCAACTGGATAGTTTATACCAACAAAACTTGGAATTCTTCGAAGCATTAAATGTCTACATCGCTGCTGCTCAAATCAAAGCAGAACGACTACGCCAAGAAGAGTTACCTGCCCTAAAGAATCAGGTAACTAGTGAACATGACCAAATGACCATTCAAAAAATTGCCGACTTAGAGCAATTTATTAACCGACTTGAAAAACGAATCTACGACTTGGAGTTAACACGTGAAATTACCATCCAACAAGCACCTCAAATTCGTTTAATTCAAAATGCCAACCAAAACTTGGCTGAGAAAATCCAATCGTCTATTTATACAGCCATTCCTTTATGGAAAAACCAAATTGCTATCCAATTATCCCTATACCGTCAAAAAGATGCTTTGGATGCACAAATCGCTGTTACAGATACCACTAACCAATTGTTAACAGAGAACTCTGAATTGTTGAAACAATCATCACTTGAAACAGCAAGACAGTCTGAACGTGGTGTTGTAGATATTGAAACCTTGAAACATTCACAACAAAACCTGATCGATACCATAACTGAAACCATGCAAATTCAAGAAGAAGGTCGGGCTAAACGTCTGCAAGCTGAACGTGAAATGGTACAAATGGAAAATGAATTAAAACAACATTTACTTAATGGCGGTCAAAAAAAATAAAATGATTATTTTAGAGTGTTATCATTTCATCTGATTTAATCCATATGTTAAAATGTATATATGGACAACAAGTCCAATACAAAATGAAATGGAGGAATTATCATGGGCTGGTTATGGTCTTTAATCGTCGGTGGACTTATTGGTTGGGGTGCAGGTGCAATCCTAGGTAAAGATGTTCCTGGGGGCATTATCGGTAACATCATCTGTGGTATGTTAGGTTCTTGGGTAGGATCTACTTTCTTACAAGACTTTGGTCCTGTAATTGGTGGAT
The DNA here is from genome assembly GCF_001543285.1 of Aerococcus viridans. Taxonomy (NCBI): domain Bacteria; kingdom Bacillati; phylum Bacillota; class Bacilli; order Lactobacillales; family Aerococcaceae; genus Aerococcus; species Aerococcus viridans. The sequence goes on along the minus strand of NZ_CP014164.1, from coordinate 731,745 downwards.
ATGCAGTTGTCCCATCTCTAATCGGATCAATCGTTTTAATCTTAGTATTAAACTTTATCCTTAAACGTACTAAATAAGATGCGTAAGCATTATTGAAACACCGAAGCAAGAGCAATCTAAATTGCTCCTGCTTCGGTGTTTTATATTTTGGTAATTTAGCGGTAATTATTTCACTTATAGTATAATTTCTCGCAAAAAAAAATAATTATTGCGGTCATAATAATATTATGTTATCTTAAATATAACTTATAAAGAAAGGAAATAGAACAATGGAAAATAACAGCAAGCGCTTTTCATGGACTGAATTATTACTTGGTATTATCTATGTAATTGTTGCATTTATTGCATTTAACAATCCGATTGCAATTCTACTATCAATCGTTTATGTATTTGGTATGACAATGATTTTTGGTGGTATCATCGCCCTAATCGCACGCAATAGTTTAAAAGAACGTTTCGGATTTGCTTTAACAGGATCACTTATTTTAGCTATCTTACGTATTTTCTTTGGGATTCTAATTCTTTTTAACGTAGAAATTGGTTTCATCACTATTCCAATTCTATTCGCTCTATGGTTCATCACTGAATCAATCACAGCAATTGTATTGACTCGTGGTATCAAGCCATTCTCAACAGCTTTATATTGGATTGCTTTAATCATCGCAATCTTCTCATTAATTATCGGTCTATACTTATTATTTACACCAGTTGCAACATTAGCTATCTTGCCATTCCTAGTAGGTATGTACTTCCTTACAAATGGTTTCGAACTAATCGTAGCAGCTTTCGTATAATCAGGATTGTTGCAGTAAAAAAACGCTAGTCGGATGTATTTCCGGCTAGCGTTTTTCTTGTATTTGGGGAGCAACTTATGTTCTTGAGTTAGATACTATTGATTGATTTTATGCTATTGCGTCTAATAAGCGAAATTTGGGTCAATCTATTCATTTATTACTGGTAAGAGATGAAGGATTTTTAGGGTTTTCATCTATTGGGTAATATAAGTAAAAATTTCCAATTATGCTTCACCTATATATTGATATAGGTGAATATTGCCAATATTTTTCACTTATTTGGCTAGATAAGTGAAATTCACTGCAAATAAAAAGTGGCGGGGACAAAAAATTAAAATCATAGATTTATAAGAATTTTTTCAAAGTAAAAGGCGTACACAACTCTTATTAAGAATTGTGTACGCCTTTTTAGAGGCCTTTTGTCCCAGCTTCTTTTCTTCTCATCCTATAGTCGAGTTCGCTTGGGCAGACAGGTCTCCACTTCAGACTATATTGCGCCACACACTGCGTGCGTCTCTGCTATAGTCTTCCACTGGTGGCTTTCTGAGCGTCGGTCCTCACATCCTATTAAGTCGAGTTCGGAAAAGCACCCCTCTTCCCACTTCAGATGAACTTGTTGATGACTACCGTCATCAACATCGTTAATCTTCCACTGGTTGAGGGCTGAACGCTTTTCCTCTCATCCTTATTTTAAGCTGATGTTTACTGCTTGTGGTCCGCGTTTTCCTTCTGCAATTTCGAAGTGAACTTTTTGTCCAACGGTTAGTGATGATTGTTCTAAGTGAAGTAATGCTGAAAAATGAACGAAGATGTCACCTTCCTCAGGAAAATCAGGTAATTCTATGAAACCAAAGCCTTCTTTTTCATTAAAAGTCTTTACAATGCCGTAATAGGTCATCTTAATTCTCCTCTTCAACTAAAGCTTCAGGATAGTGGTTGATGACGATGTCTGCACAACGTGCACATAGGTGAGGTGCTGCTTCAATTGTACCGACTTCTTCTTTCACGGCACGACAACGTTCACAAGTTGCACCTAATGCGTGTTCGATGTCGATTGTATATGCGTCTTCGCCTAAGTTATCGACTTGGTGAACATCTAATTGAGAAACCATTAAGTAAGTAGCTAAGTCTTCACCAACGCTGTCTAATAATGCCTTTGTATCAGCATTTGCGTGGATGTGTAATCTCGCTTCTAATGATTTACCGATGACTTTTTCTTCACGGGCTTTTTCTAATGCTTTGTTGACATCTGATCTGAAGTCCATGAATGCAGACCATTTCGTGTTCAACTCATCTGCATTGTCATAAGTTACCACTTCAGGGAAGTCAGCTAATTGCGCGTATGCTTCCTCTTCTTGTAGGTATGTCCAGATTTCTTCAGTTGTATGTGGAATAACTGGTGTCAGTAAAGTCGTTACGGCTTTAGCCACTGCATACATAACTGTTTGCATGTTACGACGTTGTGCTGATTCTGGTAATTCAATGTAAACAACGTCTTTAGCGTAGTCTAAGTAGAAGTTAGACATATCTAAAGTTAGGAAGTTGGTGATTTCATGGTTGACTGTCATAAAGTCGAAAGTATCGTAAGCATGACGTACATTGCGCACCATTTCGTTTAGACGGTTCATCATGTATTGGTCAATTGATGCTAGATCTTCATAGGCTACTGCATCTTTTTTCGCATCAAAGTCATACAAGTTTCCTAGCAAGAAACGTACAGTATTACGGATACGACGGTAGTTTTCAGCAACTTGACCTAAGATATCGTCAGAGATACGGACATCGTAGTAAGTGTCTACTGAAGATACCCAAAGACGTAAAATGTCTGCCCCACGTTGCTTGATGACGTCGTTTGGTGACACTGTGTTCCCAATTGATTTGGACATCTTGCGGCCTTCACCATCGTTAACGAATCCTTGAGAAAGAACTGAACGGTATGGTGCTTCATTGTTCACTGCAACTGATGTTAATAGTGATGAATGGAACCAACCACGGTATTGGTCAGAACCTTCTAAGTACATGTCAGCTGGGAATGTTAGGTCTTCACGTGTGCGTAATACGCCATGGTGAGATGAACCAGAGTCAAACCATACATCCATGATATCCATTTCTTTGGTGAATTCACCGTTTGGCGATGCTGGGTGCGTAAAGCCTTCTGGTAATAAGTCTTTCGCTTCGCGCTCAAACCAGATATTTGAACCGAATTCGTCAAATAGGTTGGCTACATGTTCGATTGTTTCTGGTGTACATACAGGTTCGCCATTTTCTGCGTAGAAGATTGGCAATGGAACACCCCAAACACGTTGACGTGAAATTACCCAGTCTTTACGGTCACGGATCATGTTGTAGATACGTGTTTGACCAGATGGATGCCACCATTTCACTTCATTATCGATGACGTCTAAAGTCCGTTCACGAATTTTTTCTACTGAACAGAACCATTGTGGTGTTGCACGGTAGATAACCGGTTTTTTAGTACGCCAGTCATGTGGGTAAGAGTGAGAGAAGTAATCTAGTTTTAGTAAACGATTATTTTCTTTCATTTTTTCGATTGAAATCTCGTTACCTTTTTCGTAGAAGATACCTTCAAAACCTGGTGCTTCATCTGTAAAGTGACCTTGGTCATCTAATGGTGATAGAACATCTAAGTTATAGTTCAAAGACGCAAAGTAGTCATCTTCCCCGTGCCCAGGCGCCGTATGGACTAAACCAGTACCTGATTCAGTTGTTACATGGTCACCTAAGATTAGCAATGAGTCACGGTCGTAATATGGATGTTCAGCAACCATATACTCCAAGTCATGACCTTTAACTGGTTCGCCTTCAACTGTGTAATCTACCCATTCTAATTCTGTTGCTAGGCTATTCACTAAGTCAGTTGCAACCACAAATTTACGGTCAGCAACAGCGACTACAGAGTATTCAAAGTTTGGATTTACAGCGATAGCCATGTTAGATGGAATAGTCCAAGGTGTTGTTGTCCAGATAATGAATTCTGTATTCTCTGGTAATTTGCCTTTTGTATCACGTGCTTTAAAGGCTACGTAGATTGAAGGTGATTCAACGTCTTGGTATTCAATTTCAGCTTCAGCCAAAGTAGATTCTGAAGATGGTGACCAATAAACTGGTTTAGCCCCTTTATAGATCAAGCCTTTTTCATACATGTCACCGAATAAACGGATTTGTTGCGCTTCAAATTCTGGTGCTAATGTCAAGTATGGGTTCTCCCAGTCACCCGCAACACCTAAACGTTTGAAGTCATCACGTTGGCCGTTAATTTGTTTCCAAGCATACTCTTCACATAATTTACGGAATTCAGCAACTGTCATTGACTTACGGTCAACACCTGAATTGGTTAAGGCTTGCTCGATTGGTAAACCGTGCGTATCCCAACCCGGTACGTAAGGTGAACGGAAGCCAGACATAGATTTTGAACGGATGATAATATCTTTAGAGATTTTATTCATGGCATGTCCAATATGAATGTTCCCGTTTGCATATGGAGGACCATCATGTAGGACCCAAGGTGTTTTATCTTTATTTTTTTCCTGACGTTGTGCGTATACGTCTTCTTCGTTCCACTCAGCTTGGCGCTCTACCTCTTTAACAGGTAGATTACCGCGCATTGGGAATTTTGTTTTTCCTAAATTTAATGTTTCTTTCATTTTCATCGCGTAATGCCCCCTCATCGATTTCCTAGAAATAAAAAAAGCCCCGTCCGCAAAAGGGACGAAGCTACCGTGGTACCACCCAGATTTCGTATACCACAAATAATGCGGTATACACTCAATAACTTTATCGCAGTCAACGGTTTACCTACTTGGGCAATAACGCATTACCTGTTCAACAAACTACTCCTGGATGATAATAAATAACTTTTCTCGCTCTAATTCGCAGCTAACATAGATTCTCTTTCGATCAATTACGTTATTTATTGTGTTCCACTCTACGTGTTCTATTTCCATACGTCATAATATTACTATAAAAATATTGTAAAAACAACTTTTGTCGCGCAAATACTCCTGATTATTCTTCAGATTTATCTGCTGCATTGGTCAAATCAGCTTCTGTTGACTCGGATTGTACCAGTTCGTCTGTCACATCTTCCGCGTCAGTTGTTGGCTGGTTTGTATCAGTTTGATCAGTATTATCAGTTGCTACCGCTTGTGTTCCTTCAGCCGCATCAGGTGTATTTTCTGAACCAGTATTTTCTGATGAAGCAGTTTCTACAGATTCGCTAGCATTTTCTGCTACAGCACTTGTTTCTGCTTCCTCTACTACCGGTTCACTGTCTTCAAAACCACTAAAAACTGGCGCAATAGCTGGAATATCATTGTTAAAGAACTCTTCTTTACGTTGTTCTTTTTCAGCTTTTTCAGCAGCTGCCTCAAAGATTGCTTCCCCTTTATTTGACCGTACTGGTAGATCATAATCTTTCACCACTTCATCTAATTGTGGCGTCAGCACATCACCAACTGGTTTTTCAAAGAATAAGTTCTCCCAACGTGGGTCTTCGTACATATCTTTGGCTTGTAAAATCATACCAAAAGATTGGTGCAAGTAAGTACGAGCAGCTTCTTGTAGATTATCTGTTTCCGTATTAATAACAGCCGCTTTCTCAGCAGCTTCAGCAAGCAAACGACGGGCTTCTTCTTCAGCACGTTCTACAATTAAAGAGGCTTCATTTAACGCTTCTTCACGCAAACGGTCAGCTGCTTCTTGGGCCACAAAAATTGAACGGTTAACTGTCGCTTCCTTGCGGTGGGCAGCATCCAATTCTTTATTCGCTTCGTTTAATTGGTCTTGTAATGATTTATTTTGTTCCTCTAACTTCTCCATTGAGACACGGACTTTATTCAAATAGTCATCTACCTCAGCTTTACCGTAACCTGAGATTTTCTGTTTAAATTTCATATTTTTAATTTCTGATGCGCGCATAAAATTAGCCTCCTATTTGTTTTTAATGATCTCAATCGCTACTCTAATCTTACCCTTTTTGGTTTCCATTTGGGTAGCCACATATTTCAATCGGCCATAGCCTCGTACTGAAGCAATGTCCCCTGGATTTAACTGCCTTTTCGCGTCTTGCACTTGCGCCCAATTGAGTTTAGCAGCGCCACCCTCAATCAGTGACTTGGCCTTCGCTCTTGGGATTCTAAATCCATCTGAAATTATCGTATCAAATCTTAATGAAGAAAGTGTGATTTCCATGGGTTGCCAGTCAGATTTTGGTTGACTAATTTGGTCAAAATGATCAATTTTCACTAACCTGACTTTGGAGCCACCTATCTTATCCATTTCAAAGCTAAGAAAATCGGCGATTTTTTCATCGACAAAGAATTGCCATTTCTCCCCAGCCTGGATAATATCTCCGATACGGTTACGTTCAACCCCTTGTCCTAGAATTGTGCCAAGAATTTGCCGGTGCTCAATCGTATTGAACTTACTGGCATAATGAATATCAAAGGGGGTAATTTCAAAATCAGCCGGTTGAATTTCGTAATAAGTCGGCGCTAATACACACCGTTGATTCTCCGCATTCGGATAGCCACCGAAAAATTCATAATGAATTTCATCGTCTTGGCCAATGATCATTGATACAATGGCCACTTCTCTTGGATTCAAAAACGGGGTCACTACCGGTGCATATTGGTCTAAGACCAGATTCATCCAGTCCGTCACTTTTTCAACAAAGGCATGTTCGTCTGGTTGAAAGTGTTGTAAAACTTCATAGTTTGCCAAGAGTTGTCCATCCCTTTCTATCAGTTACTTAGTTCTATTATACAAAAAAATCGGGTAGATACCTAGACCTACCCGTTTAATTTAAAAGTTATTATTGTTATGGTTAACGTAAAATATTTAAGCCATTAGAAGCTAATTGTAAGACAAGTACACCCACAATCACTGAAAATGAAATGCCTCCTAAACTAGGTAGGATACTATCAAAGAATGATAAATAAGGGTATGCTAGTCGGTCAATGATTTGACCAAATTTAGAATCTCTAGCTCCTGGGAACCAAGATAATAAAGCATATATCACTAACACTAGTGTATAGACATAGATTAAATCTTGAAGAATGTTCACTAAATTATTCACGACTCTCCCCCTCTCGATCCCAAATATTACCACGGTCGCGAGATGCCTTGCCATGTGTATTTGTATATTCTTCATACAAACCTTCAATTTGTACGGTTTCTGGTACGGCAATAAATACGTCAGTGGCTACACGTTGTAAGTCGCCATTAATGGCATACACAACACCTGTCATATAATCGACAAATCGACGTGCATCTTCATCTGACATTTGTGCCAAGTTTAAAACCACTGATTTACCGCCCAAAAGTGATTGACTGATTCGCTCAGCTTCAGCAAAAATGCGTGGTTTAAAAATTTCTACTGTTGCCACGTTTTTACGAGACTCACTTAAATTCACTACATTATTTCGCGTTGCATCGTTTGCCATCGTTTTGTTTTGCTCCTTAGTTGGTTGTTCAAATGTAAAGTTTGTTTGACTGGTCTGAGCAGCTTTAGATGGATTTTCAGCAACTGACGCTTCAAACTGCTTTGAATCACTAGTATCAACCGACTCTTGCTCATAGTAGTCTTCTTCAAAATCATCTTCATTGTCAAAGAAATTTGCAAAAAAGTCTTTAAAACCCATATTGGACGCCTCCGTTTACTCGGTTTCTGTGTTAAATATAGCTGAACCTACTCTGACAAAATCAGCGCCCTCAGCGACCGCAATCGGGTAATCACCTGACATCCCCATGCTCAAATGTTGGCATGGTGCATAGGCTTTACCCATAGCTTGCACTTGGTCGCGCAATTGACGTAAGTTGGCAAAATAGCCGTGAATTTCTTCCTCACTAGCATCAATCGGCGCCATCGTCATCAAGCCCACAATCTTTACTTTAGGGAACTCCGCCACTGCTTCGATAAAGGCAGCAATCTCAGTCGGTGCAATACCGTGCTTAGATTCCTCGCCAGAAACATTGACCTGTAGGAAACATTTAATGACCTTATCCGCCCGCTTGTTAATCTCCTTGGCCAGTTTTATCCGGTCAAGAGCATGGAAATAGTCGATTTCATTAATGACATCTTTGACCTTACGAGTTTGCAAGGTGCCAATTAAATGCCATACAATATCATCTGCCATAGCTGCAGATTTTTCCTGAAAGCCTTCTGGACGATTTTCTGCAAAATGTCTCACGCCTGCATCATATACTGTGTTTGCTTCATCTATTGAATGGTACTTAGAAACACAAATCAGCGTCACATCACTGGACGATAACGCTGATGATTGTTGTGCATTTGCAATAATGCCCTCAATAGACTGCACGTTATTGCGAATTGTCATATTAACGACGACGCTTTCTGAAGAATGGCGGTGTATCTAACTCATCGTCATCTGAGTTGTGTGATGAGTAATCATTTTCTACAGGTGCAGATGGTGCGTCATCAAAAGTTCTGCGTGAACGGTTTGAATCTTCATAACGGCTGCTGTCGAAGTCACTGAATATGTCGCGGTTTTCTTCTTGGCGACGTTCAGTCACTTGTTTTTCTTTAAAGTTGTCTGGTTGGTTAGCGAAGTCGCGACCTGAACTTTGTTGGAAAGCTGAGTGGCCACCAGAACGTTTAGCGCGTTTTTCATCGCGACGTTTTTCAGTATCAATACCAGTTGCGATAACCGTTACGATAACTTCGTCTTCTAAGTTTTCAGCAATTGTAGTACCAAAGATGATATTTACTTCTGAAGAAGAAGCTGCTGCCACGATATCCGCTGCATCTTGTGCTTCGAATAATGTTAAGTCGTCGCCACCTTTAATGTTTAATAGGATTTGCTCAGCACCATCAATAGACACTTCTAATAATGGAGATGAGATAGCTTTCTTGGTTGCTTCAGCTGTACGGTTTTCACCAGTAGAAGCACCGATCCCCATTAAAGCAGTACCTTGGTCAGCCATTACTGTACGAACGTCAGCGAAGTCTAAGTTTACGTAACCAGGTGCCGTAATCAAGTCAGAGATACCTTGAACACCTTGACGTAATACGTTGTCAGCTTCACCAAATGCTTCACGCATAGGTGTTTTCTTGTCAACGATTTCTAATAGACGGTTGTTTGAGATAGTTACTAAAGTATCCACGTGTTGTTTCATTTCTGCGATACCTTGAGCAGCAGAGCGACCACGTTTTGGTCCTTCAAAAGTGAACGGACGAGTTACAACACCAACAGTTAAAGCGCCGATTTCCTCTTTAGCGATACGGGCTACGATTGGCGCTGCACCAGTACCAGTACCACCACCCATTCCGGCAGTGATGAAGATTAAGTCAGCACCCTGTAATGCTTCGCGGATTTGGTCTTCTGATTCTTCAGCAGCTTTAGCCCCAACTTCTGGTTGAGCACCAGCACCTAAACCACGAGTCGATTTAGGTCCAAGTTGGATTTTAATATCAGCTCTTGAGTTTTTCAAAGCTTGTGTATCAGTGTTTGCTACGATAAATTCAACGCCACGTACGTTCTCTTCGATCATACGGTTAACCGCGTTGTTACCACCACCACCGACACCAACTACCTTGATTGATGCGTTATTCATATCCATGTTTTCGTATTCGAATTCCATATCCATTTTATATCCTCCTGGTAATTAAATTAAACAAAAAAGTCTTTGAAGAAATTTTTAATTTTATCAACTGGGCTTTCTTCTTCGCCCGTTTCAGTTTCGTCATTTAATTCATCGTATTGGCTAGCTGGTCTTTCTTCATAATAAGTTTGTTCAGTATTAGAAGGCGATACGCTAGGTTTATCGTTTTCACTATCATCATTTACTTGCTTGTAATTGTCAACTGATTCTGTTTGCTTTGTGCTAGCAACTGGTTCACTACGAGCAGGTGCTGGGTGACTAGTCCGAGTACTTGGAGCGACTTTTACTTGTTGCCCGTTATCTTGTGCTAAATGATGGATATCATCCAACTGTGCCACATATTGAATTAAACCAACAGCTGTGGTAAAGATTGGGTTACGCAAACCAACATATTCTGGGATGTAATAACGCACTTCATGGCCAAACACTTCTTCAGCTAAATCTAATACACCAGGTAATGATGCTGCCCCACCGGTCACAATAATGCCACCTGGTAAAGCAAAGGCTTCGATTTTATCTAGAGGTTTTTTCAATGTTTCGAATATTTGACGTTCCCGAGCTTCAATAATTTCAGCTAAGTAATGCTCACTCACACGTTCTGGATTCGCCTTACCAATCGTTTCAACTGGGAAGAATTCTGAATCGTTCGTATCTTTAGGTAAAGCATAGCCATATTCTAATTTTATTTGTTCAGCGTTTTCAATTGAGGTATTCAATATAGTTGAGATATCTTTTGTAACAAGTTCCCCACCTTCGTGGTCAACTGTCGCAAATTTCAATTGATCATCGTGGAATACAGACACACTTGTTTGTCCGCCACCCATGTCAATTAAGATTGTCCCAAACTCACGTTCACTCTTACTCATCGCAGCGTATGCATTTGCATAAGATTGGACAACTAGGTCCCGAATATTCAATCCTGCCATTGCCACACAACGACGAATATTATGAACAAGTGTTTTTGGACCAGTGACCAAACTAGCGTATAACTCTAGTCTGACACCAATCATACCACGTGGGTCTTTAATGTTGTCAAAGCCATCAACAATGAATTCCTCCGGCATCACTGAAATAATTTCTCTTTCAGCTGGTACTGAACGAACTTTTGCTGCCGCTAAAACGTTTTTGACGTCCTTATCTGTAATCTCTCTGTTGTCATTTGACACTGCGATCATACCGTAACAAGGTTCGATGTTCACCTGATTACTAGGAACGGCTACAATGACGTCATTAATTGTATAATTTGCTTTTTGTTCGGCTTTTTTAATTGCGCGCTTGATAGACTCAACAGTCTTATCAATATCTACAATCACACCTCTACTGAGTCCTTGTGACCGCTCGTGACCTACTCCAATAACATTAATTTGTTGGTTTACATATTCTGCAACTACTACTTTTATTGAAGTGGTTCCAATATCTAAACTTGCAAAAATTTCTGGCTGAACCATGTTTATTGAAACCTCCTAGAAAATTTAATATTTAATCGTATCGTTACTATTTTAACATAGACAGCACTAATTACCAACGGAATTACCGTTAGTTTCTAATAGAAATTGTTGACATAGCCACGGTCTATCAATAGTGATGACGTTTTCCTACTCGCAAATGATTTTAATTGCTTTCACATAATTTCGCCACTTTATTCACTTCCTGATTCAACAACTGAATTTCCACTTGTTGCACCCATTTCGACATTAGAAGATGCTGCTTGTGCATCAGTACTTTCAACCTGACTAGCCTCACCAGATGATGCTGATTCATCATCTGATGCACTAGTTGATCCATTGCTAGAACGATCTGTTGACTCACTAGCTGAATCTGATGATGAATCTTCTAATTCGCTAGCTTCACTTTCACTCGCTGCCCTTGATTCTGCAGCCACCGATTCATCATAAGCTTTCTTCTCTTCTTCTGAAGCGTAAGGGTTATTCCCATCGTTTAATTCAGTGAAATAAATGGCTACTTCCATGTCGATCAGTCCCGTTTGCCCGTCCAATTGACTGGCAATACCATTATAATAACTCATCCGATCACCAATTGAGCTAATAAACCCTCTCACCACGTTCCCGTCAACCATTTGTAAGGCAATCCGGTCAGTATTACTTTCATCACCTGTATAAGTCACAAAGGAAGTTTTTTGAATGATGTCATCTGACAGGCTTGATAGGGCCTTAACCGTTTCTGTTAGCTTGGCTCTTTGATCTTTATTAGCAATATCATACCCTTCAAATAAGGGTAACGCTTTTTCAAGTGATGGCAGTGGTGTGTCGATGATTTCATTATTTTCTAGTAATGGGTAGAAAAAGTCCGCAATCTGGATGTACCCCAACTGGCGGTAGGTTGACACGTTCACAGCTACTTTATTCCAATCCGATACGTTCACAGTTGCTGACTTGACCGAAGGATTTTGGTTTACAATAGCTTGTTCCACCTCACCCTTAGAATTTTTCAAATCTGTCACTGACATTCCTTCATTTAGGGGATATAAATTCACGCTTTCTGTATCCTCCACACCTTCAACAGTGATTGAAGCCACATGATTAAGGGGTGAAGCATAGTAACCGGCCACAATTAATGTAATTACAAATGGTAACAATAATAGCACCATTCTTTTCCAATTAGTCGGTCCACTTTTTTTTACCTTCTTAACTGGAGGCATCCCCTGATTACTTGTCACCAGTTGCTTTTGTTTCTTCGAATTCGCTTTGCTTTTTATGTTGAATTTAGACAATCCCCACTTGGGTTTTTGTTTTGCTTTTTTCATCACAGGTTTTTGCTTGCTACTTTTTTGCTTATTTATATTTGACGCTACTTGTTTCTTTTCAAGCATAGCTTGGTCCTGATCTTCGTATTGATGACTGCTATTCACGCCATTTTGCAGGTCATCTTGGTTTGACTTGTTCGCACTTTTATCTTGCCTTCTGTCTACGTCTGTTCGACCATTTTTAGCTAATTTATCATGTAAACGGCGTCTTCTCTCCCGTTTCTCTTGGCGAATGCGCTCATCTTCTTCCCAATCCATCATCATGCCCCCTTTCTATCTATTTATTTGGAAAAAGGACTTCCTATTTCACAAGCGTTTCAATAATCTTGATTAAACGGTCACCCGCATCTGGCACCCCTTGGTTCAGGGCATTCGTCGCAATTCGGTCCCGTTCATTTTTGTCAGCCATTAAGCCATCAATTTCAGCTAGAAATCCCTTAACATTTAAGTCGTTTTCTAAAATCATGCGGGCCCCATCGTGTTTCACTAAAGAGCGCGCATTCATTTCCTGATGGTTGGCTGTTACATTAGGGCTTGGAATCAAAATAGACGGTGTCCCCAAAGCGGTTAATTCAGTCATTGTTGTTGCACCTGAACGACACACAACTAGGTCAATGGTGTTGAACAAGGCTGGCATGTTATTGATGTAAGAAACAATTTGGACATTGCCCCACTCGTTAAAGTCCGTAAATGCTTCTTGGAATTCTTCGTAATAAGTATCCCCTGAAGCGATCAATACTTGATAATCTTTTTCGATAAAGGCCGGAATAGCTTCTTTAACAGTTTCGTTGATCCGTAAAGCGCCACGACTACCACCGAAAATCAATACTGTTGGCTTGCCGTTTTCTAGACCATAAGTAGTTAAATCTGCCTTGTCTGAAATTGACGCTACCTCTTGGGCGCGCGGATTACCTGTGAAAACTACTTTGTTAGCGTATCGTTTAAAATCTTTCGCTACATCCTCAAAGCAAATAGCTATTTTTGCCATAAAAGGCGCTAAAAACTTATTGGTCATCCCGGCAACGGAATTTTGTTCATGGATAATACTTGGCACACCTGTACGTGCAGCTGCATATAAAACCGGCGCACAGACATAACCACCTGTGCCAATCGCTACATCCGGATTAAAATCGCGGACGATTTGCTTTGCCTTACGTATACTGTCAAACATGTAATAAACTGTTCTGGCATTATCTAAAGAGAATGACCGTTTGATTCCTTGAATTTGGATAGTTTTGAAATCGACGCCTTCATTAGGCACGATTCTTGATTCCAAACCGCCTTCAGTCCCCACATACAGAAATTCTGCATCCGGATATTGCGCTAAAATTTGTTTTCTTAGGGCCAAGGCTGGGTAGATATGCCCCCCAGTCCCACCACCGGAAAGTAAAATTCGCATAATAAACTCCTTTTTCTCGCTAATTAATTTATTTGCCCAAGTCTTCAATCGCTTTGATATAACGATCACCACGGACTTCAAAATTTGGATATTGGTCCCAGGAAGCTGAAGCTGGTGACAATAGAATCGTGTCACCAGGTGCTGACATGTCATAGGCAGCTTTAACAGCTTCTTCAATCCATTCTACTTGTTGAATCGCTGTTAAACCTTTATTTTGCCCCAGGCCAGCAAATTTATCTGCTGCTTGGCCGAAAACAACCATACCTTTCACCCGGTCCATGTGATCGGCTAATTCAGTCACTTCATTCCCGCGGTCTAAACCACCCGCTAACCAAATGACATTGTCTTGTTTTTGGCTAAATGAATCCAGGGCTGTAATAGAGGCATCGTTGTTTGTCGCTTTTGAATCATTGTAGAAACGACGACCATCGATTTCAGCAACAAACTGTAGGCGGTGTTTCACGCCGTGGAAGGTAGATACGCCGTTTTTGATTTCTTCATTTGAAATTCCTAGTAATTTACCAATAGCAACGGCTACTAGCATATTTTCTAAGTTGTGGTGTCCTGGTAGGAAGAAGTCTTTTCTGTTCAAGACAATTTCATCATGCCAGATAAAGTTTTGGCTATCTTGGTCGAACCAAGCACCGTCAGGTTGAATAGTGGTCGCTGAAAAAGGCACTACCGTTGCTTTTGTCGTCCGGTCGCCAAATACGTCCATTTGGTCGGCATTTAAAATCAAAAAGTCATCTGTTGTTTGGTTGGCAGTGATTTGCCATTTTGCAGAAATATAACCGTCCATTGAACCATGGTAATCTAAATGGGCTGCATAAATATTGGTGATGGCTGCGATATGCGGTTGGAATGCATCTGTCCCCATTAATTGGAAGGAAGATAATTCTAAAATCAACCGGTCATCTGCTTCAGCTTTAGAAGCGATGTCTAATGACGGGATACCAATGTTCCCCCCAACGTAGCTTTCACCTGCAAGTGAAGCTGCTTTCCCTAACATTTCGCCAACTAGGCTTGTAGTTGTTGTTTTACCGTTAGATCCAGTAATACCAATAATTGTGGCATCGGTCATCTTATCTGCAAGTTCGATGTCGGTGTATACGGGTAGGCCAATTTCTTGCGCACGAACGACCATTGGGTTGTTAAAAGGAATTCCTGGGTTTTTCACCATAAAGGCGAAGTCTTCATCTAATAGTGATACGGGATGGCCGCCAGCAACAACACGGGCGTTATTTTCCTCGATTAGGGCTTGGGCATCTTTATTTTCTTCAAGTGGTTTGAAGTCGTTGACAGTAACAATTGCCCCCAATGCTTGTAGATGTTGCACGACCGAAACACCAGTCTTTGCAAGTCCGAGTACTAATATTTTTTTATTGCGAACTGATTCGCGCCATTGTGATGCTTCCATAATGATTTCCCCTTTAGTATGAATTTATATTAAAAGAATAATAAGCCGATGATTGCTGTGACTAAACCGACTGCCCAAAAGATAATATCTACCTTCCACTCACTCCATCCAATCATTTCAAAGTGGTGGTGAATTGGCGACATTTTAAAGACCCTTTTCCCAGTCAATTTGAAGGAAGTGACTTGGATGATAACTGAAGCTGTTTCAACTACGTATACGAATCCAATCAATAGTAATGACCACGGATTGCCTAACATTACTGAAATAACAGCTAGTAAGGCACCTAGGGCTAATGACCCGGCATCTCCCATGAAGATACGGGCTGGTTTGCGGTTAAAGAATAAGAAGCCTAATAAACTGGCAACGATAGCGATACAGAAGGCTCCTATTCCTCGTTCACCCATTCTAAATGCGATAAGCGCATAAGTTGAGAATGAGATTACACCAAGGCCTGATGATAGGCCGTCAAGTCCGTCCGTTAAATTGAAGGCATTTGAAAAGCCTGTGATCCATAGTAATAGGAAGACGAAGACGAATAAGACATTTGTAATACCTGTAGTAAATGGAAATGGAATCGACACATGGAAGGTAATTACACGCATTAATAATACGATTAGAGCTGAACCCACAATTTGTAAAATCAATTTTTGTAGTGAAGTTAAGCCTTCATTTTGTTTCTTGAAAATCTTTAAGAAGTCATCAGCAAATCCGATGCCACCAAAGAAAATCATTGTCCCAACTAACAACCAAACTTCACCGTGCCATTGACCGGTCAGTATAGACCAAACCAATAAACCTACTAGGGCTGCGGATAGAAAGACTACCCCACCCATTGCTGGGGTACCAGATTTGGCTTTATGCCAAGCTGGCCCCTCATCTCTTGTAACTTGTCCGAATTGTTTTTCACGCATAAATTGAATGAAGAACGGCATGCCGACTAATGTTAACACTAATGTCGTGATAAAAAGTAATACCATAATTTTCCCTTTCTCTTCCCTTGTTTAAATGGGTTATTGTGAATTTATTTTCCTTGTTTTTAGGTGTTTAAGACTCCGCTAATTGTAACACAATCGTATTGTTGTTATTGACTTGTTCGCCTATCGCAATCGACTGACCAACAACAACCCCTTCACCGTCAAGTTCAACTTCAATACCTAGTAACGAAGCTAAGG
The DNA here is from genome assembly GCF_001543285.1 of Aerococcus viridans. Classification (NCBI taxonomy): domain Bacteria; kingdom Bacillati; phylum Bacillota; class Bacilli; order Lactobacillales; family Aerococcaceae; genus Aerococcus; species Aerococcus viridans. Next base: position 715,556 of record NZ_CP014164.1, on the reverse strand, counting down.
CTTGGCTTGCTGAAGCGTTCAATCCAGTAAAGTCTGGCATGGTTGGATTTGCATCATCAGACATCAAGAAGATTGGTTGGGTAACAGACACTTCCTCATTTGCCGCAGGTGTTTGACTGAGGATGCTTGCCCCATCACCAATCACTTCTACATTGACGAAGCTAGCATCTGATAGGGTCTGTTGCGCCTCACTAATGGTTAATCCTGACACATCAGGGACGGTTGCCGTCACAACTGACTCACTATCACCTAAGGCATTATATTCAAGCGCTCTTGTTAATAGCGGTGTATAAATTTCTGTCATCATATCGCTAGCAGTCGTTTCCAAGCTTTTCGGTTGCTCCGCTGTGATATATAGGACATATTGCGGATCTTCACTTGGGACAAAACCAACTACAGAGTACAAGTATTTGGTTAAACCTGCTTCATATGTATTGGTTTCAAGATTGAAGACCTCTGCTGTACCTGTTTTAGCGGATACTGTATAACCATCTAAGTCATAAGCGGCCCCGGTACCTGTGTCTGCATAAACAACAGATTGCAAGTATTCAAGTGTCTTATTAGCAGTTTCTTTTGAAATTGGTGATGAAACTACTTCTGGCTCAACAACTTGCATCGTCCCGTCTTCTTCATAACGGTTAACCAATTGTAATTTCATCATATTCCCGTCGTTAGCAATTGCTGTGAAGGCTTGCATCATTTGATAAGGGGTCACATAAATCCCTTGGCCAAATCCAGTCGTTACTTTATCTGCTTCATACTCATAGTTCATTGAACCGCTTGCTTCGTTGGCAAATCCTGAACCCGTTTCTTGCAGTAGACCGAACTCACGGATATAAGATTCCCAAACGTCATAACCCATCTCTTTTACTAAATGGATCATCAGGGTATTTGATGATTGTGATAACCCCTCCAGTTCGGTAATCACACCCCAACCAACCCCGTTATAATCGGCAATCGTTGAATCGCCCATAGTTACGGGACTTGAATCGTAGAATGAATTTGGGTCAAATACCCCTTCTTCAATGGCTGCTGCTACCGTTAATACTTTAATCGTAGATCCTGGTTCATAAGCTTTTTCAACTAGTAAGTTTTGCCACATATCGTCGATCCCTTCTTTTGTTTCTAGGTTGAAGGTTGGTCTTTGTGATGCTGCAACAATTTCGCCAGTTTCTGGTTCAACTAGCATAGCTGTCATTGACGTTGGTTCATATTTTTCATAAACCTCTGTCATCAAGGTTTCTAAATAAGTTTGTAGTCGGGTATCCAAGGTTAAGTATACATCAGACCCATCGGTAGGTTCTTCCTCCACCTGACCTGTCCCACTTAACTCAACATTGGTCGAACTCGATTGGTAAGATTTACGGCCATTGGTACCTTTTAGGGTCTCATCCATAGACAGTTCCAAGCCCATTTGTCCGGTCAAACGGCTGTCAATTGCAGTGCTAGCTTCCATATACTCAGCATACCCAATTAAATGAGAGGCAAAGACGCCATTTGGATACATTCTAGTTGGCGTTTCATTAAACATAATGCCAGGTAGATTTTGGTCGTCAATGGCCTTCATCTCAGCGTATGTCAGGTCTTGCCCTGCCGTACCAAATTCTACTTGAGAAGCGTCTTGGGTGTTCAGTCGTTCTAATATTTCTTCAGTCGTTAGGTCGATATATTGCGACAAGGCTTGAGCAGTATTTTCCTTATCCACTACATATTGCGGGTCCTCTGGTTCAGACCATTTATCCGTTAAAACTGCGTACAATGAATAAGAAGTAGCATCCATTGCTAATGGATTTCCACCTACATCATAGATGGTTCCACGTTGTGCTGGCAATATGCTACTTCTATCATATAGGTTTTGGGCTTGCGCCGATAAATCTTGACCGTTCACAGTCCCAAAAACCATTATTTGCGTTAAACGAATGCCAAATATGAGTAGTAAAAAACCTGCCAAGCCCATCATCGCTCTAATTGTTTTTTTGCGATTCTTTTTAAGTTTTCTACTGTCTTTCATTTATTCCACATTCCTTATATTTTCTTCATTCATATTCAACCCTTGCTCTTCAGCGATTTCTACTACTCGTGAGTAGTTTGATAATTCGTGGACTTCTTGGGTTAAATTCTCTTTTTGAATACCTAAATCTTCTGCATTTTGTTGCACTTCTTGTAACTGTTGTGACGCTGCATTCACGTTAGCACGCATAATGGTCACTCCTAATAGTCCTGCAATCATAACTAGAAAAGCTATTGTCATCAACATTTTTTGCATCAGTGAGAATTTTACTCTTGATTTACTTTTATTGGCCGGTATATTCGCCGGAAGAGCAGTCACATTCTGCTTTGGTTGCGCTTGTTGACTTTCTTCTGGGTAAGCCGGAATATTTGGAATGGCTCTTTCGGCCGGCATAGCACTCATTTTAATATTTACTTGGTCTTGAAGTAGAAATATTGCCATAAATACGGCTCCCTTCTATTAGTGTGCTTACTTTTTCTATTGGTCTAAAGTTGATTAAATGTCTATTTAATGCGTTCGATTATACGTAACTTAGCACTTTGTGCGCGTGAGTTATAGGCCAACTCTTCTTCACTGGCGTAAATTGGTTTTCTATTGACCAATTTAAATGGCGCTTCAATATCCGCATTAATCACTGGTAAATTAGCCGGTAATTCCTCGCCTGTTGAAGCGTCCTTGAACATTTGCTTCACAATGCGGTCTTCTAATGATTGAAAAGAAATCGCCGATACACGTCCGCCAACATTCAATAAATTCAATGCTTGCTCTAGTGAGTCTTCAATTGCGCCTAATTCATCGTTGACTGCAATACGCACTGCTTGGAAAATCCGTTTAGCCGGATGTCCACCCTTACGGCGGGCCGGTGCAGGAATAGCTTCTTTAACGATGTCCACTAATTCTTCCGTACGCGTAATCCGGTGATCCGCTCTTCTTTGCTCGATTTTACGGGCAATTTGCTTAGAGAATTTTTCTTCTCCGTAGCGGTAAAAAATACGTACAAGATCATTGTATTCCCAGTCATTAATAATAGTTTCTGCTGTTAATGCTTGAGTTTGGTCCATACGCATGTCTAATGGTGCATCTTGATGGTATGAAAATCCGCGTTCAATCTCATCTAATTGTGGCGAGCTCACGCCAAGGTCATACAAGATACCGTCTACACCGGTAATACCCATTTTTTCAAGTTCTGACTGGATATGTCTGAAATTATTGTGAACAAGGGTCACTTTCCCACTTTCAATTTCCGCTGCCAATACTTTCTCGGCATTGCCAATGGCCACTAAATCCTGATCAAAGGCGATTAAACGACCTTCGTCAGATAGGGCTGCTGCGATTTTAGAACTATGTCCAGCACCACCCAAAGTACAATCAACATAAATACCGTTGGGTTTGATTGCCAATCCGTCTACTGATTCGTTTAACAACACTGAGATATGATGGAATTCATTTGCCATTCTTCTGCCATCCTCTTCTTCTATAATTCTTTATCTCTTTAAAAATTTATTACATTTAATTTTCTGATTTATATGCTTAATTAAAGGCCAAAATCTAACATGTCTTCCGCAATTTCTTCGAAGCTTTCTTCAATTTCAGAAGAAACACTTTCCCATCTTGCTTTCGACCAAATTTCAATACGGTCAGAAACCCCTAAGACTAGACACTCTTTTTCAAGATTGGCATAATCTACCAAGGTTGATGGGACGTTAATACGACCTTGCTTATCAATTTCGACTTCAGCCGCTGCAGAATAGAAAAAACGTGTAAAAGCACGTGCTTCTTTCTTAGCTAGCGGTAATTGTTTCAATTTCTCTTGAATTTTCTCCCAATTGTCTAAAGGATAGCCAAAAACACACCCATCTAAGCCACGTGTAATCACGAACTTAGCACCTAAGTCCTCACGTAATTTCGCTGGAATGATGATCCGCCCTTTGGCGTCGATATTATGTTGGAATTCACCCATCAACATCTTTTATCACCTTCTGTGCCTAACCTTAACCTTTATTGGTTTAAGTCTACCATATCTCCCCACTTTTCACCATATATCCCCAAAATTTTGCTTTTTTTTACATTATTTGTGGAAAAGGCGTAATTTCGGGTTTTTTCCACAAAAAAAGAAGCTTTGAACCTGTTTTTTAACAAGGTCTAAGCTTCTTTTTGAATATTTTAAAGAATTTTAAGTTTCTACCCAATAGAGATTGATGACTAGCTAATGTTTACATTGTCACTACTTGAATAATTCGGCAGATGGTTACCAGCATATAAAGAATGAACGTAAAGGAGAAGGCAATATTTACCAGCATGCGGTAGAATTTTCCAACAATAACTTCTTGATTTCTCACAAAACGCCAAACTAAAACACCAATCGCTAACAAGGAAATCACAACCACTAAGTGGGGAATAATTGAAAATAATAATAAATCCTTGGAAATAAAGTGGAGGCAAACCAAAAGAATGGGAAAAACCACATCAATCGGTGCAAATTTAATCCGCTTATTAAAGTAGAGGTAAGGTTTTCCAACTGTACCCACAAGCAATAAGCTCACGATGGGTAGTAGATAAAACAGTATTTCGCTCCATTTGAAAGCCATGATCGTCAACCTTTCCTTTGTTTTCTGTATCAACCATAAGTTTGTCATCCATTAATACTAGCTAAGATGGCTAAAAATGTCTAGAATGATTTTTTCTTTGAAAAGGAAAACAAAAGGCTCTTCGACATTTAATGTGGATAGCTTAATTTAAGCAAGAAACTTAAATTCATTTTATATGGATTTGAGTTTCTTTTTTATTTTATTTTAAATGAGATTTGATAAAAGAAGAACTATCTTTTTTGTCCTTTGAACTGCTGTGTACGTTCCTTAAGAGCCGTGGCACCGGCGAGAGCCAAGGTCTCTCTGCCTTGATATCGAGCCAAGGTCTCGATATCATGCTTTTTCACGGCTAAGGACGTACACTTGCAGTTTTTTTCTTTGAACATAGCGAGCGGGATGTATCATGTTTATTTAATTAAGGGAAGCGGGCTTGCCCGGTTTTAAAATGAAACTAATCATTACCCTATTTCTGAAATTGAAAAAATTACGATATCCATAGGATACACATTTTATAACTTTGATACGATTATTTTTTCCTTCTAGACTAGCGTTTGATCTAGTCTTGTAATGGAAGGTGTTTGCGATAAACGCTATATTCTTCAATAATGTGTTCAGTGAGGTTTGCATATATTTACTGATATTTTGGTGACGTTCTGCAGTAATAGTCTCATGAAACATTTCGATATTATTTTCTTTAGAAGCCTCTAGTAAAGCTTGATATACCCAGTAATTTTCCGTTAAATCCTCATCTAAAGAAAGTAGATGATCAAGAATATCCATATCACAAACCATTTTCCCTTTAAATAAACGTTGTTTTCTATAATTTATAAAATCAACTTCGTTGAAATCCTTTAGGATAAGCTTCCAAAAACTTTTCAGCTTGCGATACTCTTTTTTATCTTCACCATGATTTCTATTTGTATTGAAAGTATTCATTACTTGAACTCTCGTTTTGTTTAAAGAACGTGAAATCAATTGAATGATATGAAAACGATCAATAATTACTTTGGTGTTTGGAAACATTTCTCTAACCAAAGTCATATAAGGCGCATTCATATCAACAACAATGGTTTCAACAGCAGAGCGCTCTTTTAAACTAAATTGGCGGAAGTATTCTCTTAATTTGTATAGTTGTCGAGTGGGCAGTATACCAAGAACTTCATGAGTATCCTCATTACTAAAAATAAAACTCATTTGATTGTCAGCTTGTTTTGTAGATTTGATCTCATCGAAGCACATGTGTTTCGCTAGTTTTGTGCGATTGCGACGAAAATAGTCATCCATAAAGCGATTAATAATTCGTCTACTAGTATTATCTGAGATACAGTGCCTACGAGCGAGATCCTTGTTTGAAATCGTATCTGCAGCCTCAACTAAAACAGATTGTTTCACTTGTTTAGCGATATGACAATTATGTGCAACCTCACTGGTATGAGCAATGAAGCGCTCATCGCATTCATGACACCAGAAGCGTTGCTTCTTAAGCTCTAGATAGGTTGGTGTATTGGATTGGCGTAACCACGTGATCCTAGACGTCATAAACCCATCTTTAACGATAGAATGGTCATTTATACAACCACATTTAGGGCAAGCCTTGGGCTTGTAGGTTAACGTGCCAGTAAAAACTTTTACATTTATTCCTTTAATATTACGCTCTTGAATCCAATTTTCTTCGTTAAATGTGATGTTAGTATCTTTAATGTTTAGTAAAAGTCTGATATTATCGTTGTGAGACATATGAATTTCCTTTCTAATTTTGGTTTAGACGCTTAAATTTTAGCATAGGAAATATTCATATGTCTTTTTGTGTTTTTATACAAAATAGGTTTGAATGATTTCTCATCCACACCAAAAGTCGGAGACCCAAACAAAAAAGAGGCTGGGACAAAAAAGGCTCAGTTAACTAAATAAAGAGAGGAAAAAGATTTCACTTCGAAATCTTTTTCCTCTCTTTTAATTTATCAGTCTCTTTTGAACTTTTATAATGTTATTAGCCATTAATACTAGACCAATATCTGTTTTTACTTTATCTTTTCCTCTTAAATGAGTCCTTCGGAATCCTAAGTTTTGTTTAATCTGTCCGAAGACCGGCTCAACATCAATTTTTCTACATGCGAAAAGAGCTGAGCCATCTTCAGATAATAGCTTAGCTGATTCATTTTCTTTTAAATACTGATACTTTCTATTAAAAGAAAATGACTTTTGTGTTGCGGTTTCTCTATTGACTGGATAATACATTTCTTTTTCTAAGCGATATCCAGTTGTTGTTTTTGGATGATAAACATGATGAAAATGATACTGTGTACCATCAGGGTGAATAAAGATTTGATTTTCCGCATCATGGTCCCAATTATTTAAATTCTTACTTGATTTCTGAAATTTCTTCGTCTGTTCCTTATCAAACATATTGTATTTGATGAGATGATCAATCCCTAGATTGTCCAACGTTTCTAAGTTTTCTTGGCTTCCATATCCAGCATCAGCTACGACGATTTTAGGTAAAGTAGGCATACTTTCAATAAATGGTAATAGTGTACGTGTATCCGTAGGATTTGGAAAAATATTATAGGCTATAACAAATTGATTTTCAGTTGCTATTTGAAGATTATAACCTGGTTTAAGTTGACCATTTAGCATCGGATCTTCTTTCATTCGCATGAACGTTGCATCTGTATCTGTTTTTGAAAAACTATTTCTACCTTCAAATGTTCTATAATAATTTTCATACTTTATCTCACGCTGTAAAAAATCATCTTTCACTTTTCGTAAGTGTTTTTTCAATTTTCTTCGTTTCTGCTTTCTTGGATCTGCACCTTTTTTTGGCGTACTTTCAATTTCTTCATTTACCTCAGCTACAGCTTCCTCAAGGAAGTCTTTTAGTATTTCAACATCATTTAAAGACATTGAATCAATTTCATCTTTGATAATCTCTTTTTCTACAGTAGGTAATATTTCGTTTCTATAATATGCCATTTCTTTAGCTTTTAATGATGCGTAAAATTTATCTGTTGCTCTTTTCCAAACAAAAGAATATTTATTTGCATTTGCTTCAATTTTTGTACCGTCTATAAATACTACATTATCTGAGATTAGTTCTTGTTGAACTAAAAAGAGTTTAAATTCAACGAATAGGTTCTCAAGAATTGATGCACATAATTCACTAGAACGAAATCTATTAATCGTACGATAAGAAATTTCGGTATCGGCAACTAACCATTTCATTGGAATGTTCTCTTGCATCATTTTTTCAATAGTTCTTCCTGAAAACGTCTTTTCTATATATGCGAATAGTAATGCCTTTAAGAGGATTAATGGATGATAGGCCGGTCGGCCTTCGTGTTTATAAAATTGATCGAGGATATGTTCATCTAGCTGTTCAACAAAATTATTTACTTGGAAAACAATATGATTTGGTGCAAGATAATCGGATAACTCTAATGGTAGAAAAGCTTGATTCATGTTATATTGAGTATACATAAAATACCTTCTTTCTTTTTAGTTTTGTCGTTATTACTATTATAAATGAAGGTATTTTATTTTTGTATCATTTAAAGAGGAGATTGACCATTTTTCGTGGTCAATCTCCTCTTTTTTGGCTAGTTTTGTCCCAGCCTCCTTTTAATTATATATAATCAAAGTAAACATTTAAGTTTCCCACATATCAACTATGTGGTAATTCTCAATGAATCTTGCGCTAAATAAAATTATTCAGCTGCTGCGTCAGTCATTACATCTTTACCATCGTAGAAACCGCAGTTTGCACATACATGGTGAGATTTACGTAATTCACCACAGTTAGGGCATGCGTTCATTCCAGGTACTTCTAACTTGTAATGTGTACGGCGCTTGTTTTTTCTTTGTTTAGACGTTTTACGTTTTGGTACTGCCATCATTACACCTCCTAATTAAATATCAATTATGCTTCATCCGACGATTCTGAATCTTTAAACATATCTTGAAGTTTGGCGAATTCAGGATTAATAACTTCCTCTTCATCGCGTTCAGCTTCAAACGCTGTTTGACTTACAACTCGCCAGTCATTCCCTTCAGGAAACGCATCGTCAGCCTCTTCCTCTTCAGTTAAAATCTGAATTGGTAGATTTAGAAGAATGTTGTCCCGAATAGACTCTCGCAAATCTAACGTGTAGCTATCCATAGATAGTTGAACAATGTGTTCTTCATCGACAATATCTGTCTCCCAACCGTCTTCAATAAAACGTTCGGAAACTGGTAATTGTAGATCCAGCACTACCGGCTCTAAAGACCGTGTAGATGGCATCGTCATTTTTAGTGCTAATCGTAATTGTGTCAATACTGTATGTTCTTCATAGAGAACCATACCATCAACTGAAACAGATGACATGTCGATCAACTCAGGTATTACTGCCTTCATTTGCTCTTTCATATCGACTGATTCTTGGATCATCATTGGTTGGGATGCGATTTGACGCAACTCTTGAATAGACCATTTCATTATTGACCACCTAATAAGCAACAAGAAAAATTATACTAAGTCTAAACTTATTTGTCAATGTTTTTTCCTTGACAAGGTCATTAAATTAAACTCATTATCACTTTTTGACTGTCATATTTACAGGATGAAACGCACTTTCCCATACTACTAGGTCTCCATCAAAAAGTAAACTATTTTCCCTCTGCTCCCTTTCCTTTTTTTATTTCGTAAATATTGGCGGATGATTGAAATTTTGTGTATCAACTTGTGGTTTTAGTATTTCATACATCCGGTCAACCTTCAACCACATTGGCCAGTTTTCTTCACTCGTCTGGTCCACACGACTCACCAATTGCCATAGACTGTCGTCCCTACTCAAATCCGATTTAACCATCTTCAAGTAAGACCGTCCCTTCTCAGTCGCCCCAAGCAACATCAAAGGCTGTCGATGACTAGGTGAAAGCACTACCTGCATCTCATCTTTTTGAATATTCAAAGCCACCATCAAAGCCGTCCTTTGCACCCGATTTGCCGACCAATTCCGATTCTTCACCCGGTCCACAAAATCAGAGAAATTGTCCACCTGCTTGATCGCCTCAACCATCCGGTTTTCCATACCGCCCACCATTTGATACATCCCCCCTAACTCCTCGTTAGAAGCCGTCAACAAACGATAGCGCAGATAGGGGAATAAGTCCGCCCACGACACCAGCTGGTCCGCTTCAACCGCTTCACATAAAGCCTCAGCCATATCCCTCGGCACCATCTTCTCCAATTCGTTTGAATCTTTAAGACCCTTTAAATCTTTGGAAAAGAGGTAGTGACGTATGGCTGACCCAGAGGTATAAAGGCTAGTGTCTTGGTCTAATTGGCCTGCATTTAAGGCGCTTAAACGGTGGTTGTCCCCAATCCGTTTGACTGGCACCATCTTTAAAGGCGTCTGTAACTGGGCATTAACCTTGGCATATGCAAAAGCCAGTAAGGTATTGGCGTTTTCTTTAAAGTTGACCTTTAAATCCGCAATTTCTGGATGGGTCGCCTGCAAATATTGAATAGCTGCAATCCGTTTTTCAGCGAAAGAACGGTTGTCTACATCTGCTACATATTGGTCAGCTGCAGCCACTTGATTAGGGTGGGCAACCATCCACTTGGCCAATTGTTCATAATCAGCAAAGTGGTCGTCTTCAACCCCAAAAGAAATAGCCGTAGCACCAAGGGCCGCTAAAGCCTTTACCCCGCCTTCAGCAAAGTAGTCTGCAGGTTGGATAGCAAACCAAAATGGTAATTCAACTACTAAATCACAGCCGTTTTCCAAAGCGACGGCTGCTCGAGCCCACTTGGATACTAGGCTTGGTGCCCCACGTTGAACGTAGTTACCTGACATAACACCAATCACAAGGTCGGCCTTGGTCTGGTCTTTGGCTTTTTTGATCTGATAGGCGTGTCCGTTATGGAACGGATGCCATTCGGCAATAATTCCGACAGCTTGCATAGAGTCACCCCTTTTCCAAAGTGTTTACATGACTTATTTCTGCGCTGAAAAGAAGATACGTTTAGAAGTTTCATCCGGTGCGTCTTGGCTAAAGTCTGCTGTGACACGGATGTTTTTGAAGCCTACTTGGGTCAATATTTCCTGATATGCTTCAATAGACAAGGTCTGTTCATAATGCATTTCTTCAAACCGTTGGTAGCTGTTATCTTCTGTATTTTGAACGAATACGTTAATGGTATGATCGATGGTATTTTCGCCACGGAACTGGTCTGATGTCCAGGTAAATACAGCGTCATCCCACTCAACGACGAATGATGTTTCTGGATAGATGTCATTGATTTGATGAATAGAATGAACATCAAACATGAAAATCCCACCATCTTGTAATTGTTGGTAGATATGGGCAAAAGTAGCTTTCACCGCATTCGCGTCCGCTAGATAATTAATGGTATCGCAGAAGCAAGAAATGACTGCTGCCTGGTCCTTTAATTCAAATGTGGTCATATCGTCTTGCCAGAATTCAAGATCTAACTTGGCTTCCTTGGCGTTGGCCTTAGCTGCTGAAACCATTTTTTCAGATAGGTCTAAGCCCTTGATTGGATACCCTGCTTGGGCCATCAAAATAGCGAATTGACCACCTCCTGCGCCAAGGTCCACCCAATAATCTTGACCCTCTAAGAATTTGTCAAAGGCCTGCATGGTTTCTGTGGCATAGGTAAACCAAGATAGATATAGACTGTCATCAAACAAGATTTCGTAGACGTCGGCGAATACGTCATATTGTTGTTGATTTTCTGTCATGGTCGCGCCCTAGCTAATCCATTCTTCTACGTTGACTAATGGTGCCTCAGCCCACATTTTTTCTAGGTTATAGAAACCACGTTCTTCACTTGTAAATACGTGTACAATCACATCGAAAGCATCGATTAAGATCCAACGGTTACCGTCTTTTCCTTCGATACCCTTCACTGAGAATTCTGCTTCTTCAATTGCTTCCTCAACAGCGTCAACAATGGCTTTAACTTGACGGTCGTTACGTCCAGACATGATGACAAAATAGTCAGCCATTGGTGTTGTGTTGGCAACGTCTAAGGCAACGATATCTGTCGCTAAGCGGTCATCTGCGCCTCTAACGATTGCTTCTAATAATACTTCACTCTTTTTAGTCATAAATACTCCTTTATTATTACTTAGTCTGATTACATATTCTTATTCGTTTTTTTATTGCTATATCTTTGGACCCAATCATTATAGATTGCAATGGTTTCTGGGTATACTTGACGACCTGATTCAACCAAATGCACAATAGATTGCTTGATTTTGAAGTCTACTGCGGCATCTAAGTCAGTTTTAGCTAGTTCACGTGCTTTTTCAACGCCTTTAAAATCACGACCTGGTTCAATATAGTCAGCAATAAACAAGATTTTTTGATTTAGGGTCATGTCATAACCCCCAATAGTGTGGTCCCAAACAGCCTTTAAGATATCATCATCTTTGACCCCAAACTGGGTATCTGCGATCATAGCGGCTAGTGGACCATGCCAGATGGCAGAACCGTAATTTAACCACTCTGGGTTGTAACCTGGATAATCTTTAAATTCAGCCAAGTGGGTTTCGCTGTCATCTTTGGCATAATCATGGAGCAAGGCTGCTATACTGACCTTATCTACGTCCGCTTCAGGGTAAAGTTCAGCTAGTTGAATTGCTGTTTCTTCTACCCGCAAAACGTGCTTATATCGCTTGTTGGTTAAACGAGCATGCAGTAATTTTTCAAGTTCATCCCGTTGAATATTGATTAAATCCGGATTTAATTTTCTATCTTTCATGTGCTTGATATAACCCCTTTTCCTGGATATAGGCAGCTACAGCTGTTGGTGTCAGATACCGGATAGAAGCCTTATCTGCTACTGCTTTTCTGATTCTTGTTGAGGACACAGTCATTCCTTCAGCGTCTACAAAAATCAATGGATAGACCGTATCACTTTGATATCCCTCACGGCCGACACCTACAAAATGCACCATCTTAATCAATTCATCAATTCGGTGCCATTTAGGTAAGTTTTCGATCATATCAGCACCGATAATGAAGTAAAACTCATAAGTTGGATACAAGGTTGTTAAAATCTCCATTGTATCCACCGTATAAGATTTCCCTACCCGGTCGAGTTCAATTGCTTCTAGACTAAAATGTGGATTGTCTTGGATTGCCAATTCAATCATATCTACCCGGTAGGCGTCGTCTAAGGTTTCTTTGGTTTCCGAATGGGGTGGCTTCTTGTTTGGCATAAACCACACTTCATCTAATTTCAGCTTGTCATAGACTTGTTCAGCCATCAATAAATGACCGTTATGGATGGGGTTAAAGGTCCCCCCAAGAATGCCAATCCGTTTATTGGGATTGTCTTCAAACGCTAATTCTGTCTCTGGTTCATTTATCAAACGAACATGTTCTTGATCTAAAAATGATACCTTTGCCACAATTTGCCTCCTGTAATTAGCCTAAAGCTTTTACTTGCGCTGAGATTTCTTGATACTTAGATTCAGAAGAAGGACGGTATAAAGTAATCACACGTCCAATTGTTTGGACAACAAATGCATCTACTGCCTCAGCGATTTCTGCTGCCGCTTCACTAGTTTCTTCATCTGTATTTTGTAATAAATGTACCTTGATCAACTCACGTTTTTCTAGGACTTCATCAATTTGCACCATAAATTCTTCTGATAAACCGTTTTTGCCAATATTGGCTACGGGGTTCAAATGATGGGCTTCTTTACGTAAAAATTTCTTTTGTTTGTTATTCAAAATGAATAGTCTCCTTTCATATTAGGGTGTGAGAGCCGACCTTTCATTTCAGCAGGCTCAAACCCGATTTTCCTCTAGCTGATAGGCAATGCGACTTCTACCGCGCCTAAAATCTAGATTAATTTTTCCCTGGTGATAATATCAATACCCTTTGGTACGTAAGCAACGATTTGAACTGGGTCACTTACTGACACCCAGCCTAAACCTGGAAATACGATATCTGTTGGTGTTTTGATTGAGAATTCTTTGCGGACCAGTCCTGGGAAATTGGCCACATTTTCTGGGTAAGGCGGTTGTAAAATTCCACCAAGATGCGCTTGGTAAAATTCGTCTGAACCTGCTAATTTACGGCGATGTGGTTTGATTTGACCCGACATATACAGGGTAAATGAGGTCCGTTCACCAGCAATAAAATCCAGACGCGCTAAGCCACCAAAGAACAATGTTTGTTCTGGATTCAGTTGGAAAGTCACAGGCTTGATTTCTTTATTCGGTAAGGCGTCCACCAATTCTTTTCCTTCTAAAATAGCGGTCATCTGGCCTGGGTTAATAATTCCAGGTGTATCAATTAAGCTAGCTTCATTACCCTCAGCATCGTCAAAAGGAATATCGATTAAATCTAAGGTCGTTCCTGGGAACTGGCTAGTTGTAATGACATCCGCTTCCACACCCGTGGCTTGAAGAATCCGGTTGATCAATGAAGATTTCCCAACATTAGCCATACCAATCACATAAACATCACGACCATCTCGCATTTCATCGATTTTCGCTAATAAGTCGTCAATATTCGCCCGCTTTTTAGCTGAAGTAAGGATTAAGTCATCCACCTTAACCCCATTATCTTTCAAGTATTTACGCAACCAATTTTCAATCCGATTGTGTTTCACTGCCTTTGGAATAGCGTCCATCTTGTTGGCAACCATTAGGATGGGGTTAGTCCCTGCAAAACGGTTTAAACCGTTTATTAAAGAGCCTGCTACGTCAAAGATGTCAATCACATTAACGATAAGGGCATCTTTTTCGCTAAGGGTATTTAAGATGGCTAAAAATTCATCTGCAGATGTCGATACCTTCTCAAGGGTATTATAATGACGCAATTTAAAACAACGTTGGCAGTATAATAAACCTGATTCAATACCTTTCTGGTATGCAGATTGCGGAGTGTATCCGCGTTTGTCTGGTTGGTCAGTCTGAATTTCAGCACCGCAACCAACGCAATATAGTGTTTCTTCGTTAGACAATATTATTCCTCCACTTCAAGTCGGGATGTTTCTTTTCAATTCTCTTGAATAAGAATTTTTCAATTTTACGATTTAATAGGGTCCATACCAAGTCTGTTTCAACTAATGGCATGACCAAGATGCTGCGAATGCCTAGGCGGTTACCGCCAAAAACATCGGTTAAAAGTTGGTCACCAACAATGACTACTTCATCCTGACTGACACCAAGCATGTCAATAGCCCGTTTAAACCCTCTACGAGAAGGTTTTTTTGCGTCTGAGGTAAAGAGCACCCCTAGCTGGTCAGCTACACGTTTGACGCGACCCTGATGGTTATTGGATAAGATGACAACAGGTATCCCCGCATCTTTCATGGTTTTTAACCAAGCACGCAATTCGGGTGTCCCATCCGGGTTATTCCATGCAATCAAGGTGTTATCTAGGTCGGTGATTACGCCTTTGATATTATGTTTGGCTAATTGGTCAGGTGTCAATTGATAGATACGTTCTATCATCCAGGTTGGTTTAAAATAGTCTTTTTTCATGCCGGCCTCCCTTAATTTCATGAATAGTATACCATAAGCAGCCCCTTGATTCACTTATGCAGGAGCCGATTCACCGCTTGTTTTATAAGCATAAACTTTTGGTAAAATGCTGCAAGCCAAGTAGGCGAATAGTAGCCTTTTTCTAAAAAGCAAAGCAACAAAAAATGCTACGGGCATATCAGTCTGACATGCTCGTAACATTATCAATCGTCTAAAATCACATATCCTCTACTATAACCCCATCTGAGGCAAAGTCAAGTGTCTTTATCTGTGCGTCAAGATTTAATTGGCTGATGGCCTCAACAATCTGATCTGAGGCAGAAGCTTGGACAAGGGTCATAATAGTTGGGCCGGCACCTGATAGGTAAGTCCCGTATACCCCGTCAACTGTTGACAATGCTTGGCGGATTTGCCCTAATTCTGGGACTAACTGTGCCCGAAACGGTTCATGTAATTGATCCATCTCCATCAAGGTACCTACTGCTTCAATGTCCCCTTCTAACAACTTGCTCACGAAGACATTACCGATACCATTCGCCCGAACTGCGTCTGCAAACACCAATTCTTTCGGTAAAACGGCTCTCGCTTCTTTAGTTAACAACTCTCTATTAGGGATAGTCGCAATAAAATGCACATCATCCAATAGAGATTTGGTCCATAATACATGGGTTAAATCCATAGCGACTGACACCACCAAACCACCTGCTAAAGCTGGGGCAATATTATCCGGGTGGCCTTCGATTTCGTTAGCCATGTTAATCTTTTCATCCATTGACCAAGTTGCATCCGCTAAAATTTCTGCAATGGCAATACCCGCCACAATAGCTGAAGATGACGACCCTAAACCACGAGCTGTTGGGATATCGCTGGTCATATTTAAATGATGTGGTTTGGCATCCGGTGCGAACCGTAAAATTGTTTCAATCACCATGTTGGATGCGTCAGTTGGAATCCCTTCGCCTAGGTCATGGTCTATTTGCCATTGTTCACTAGGGTTAAGAATATCCACCGTTAAATATAGGGTAACGGCAACACCGATTGAATCAAATCCGGGCCCCATATTGGCTGAAGTTGCCGGAACTTTCACTCGTACCTTTTCTACCATAATGGTCACCTACTTCGCTTCAGGCAACACTGAATAGTAAGAAATCAAGTTTAATTCAGGATTATCTTGTGTAGCTTGGTTGATTTGTTGTAATTGGGCTTGTGACATCTCATGGGTGACAACCACAATTTTCGCTGTTTTATCGTCAGATGACGGTTCTTGGAAGACCTTGTCTAAGCTGACTTTCGCATCGTCAAAGATTTGGACAAGCTTGATAAACTGCCCTTGTTTGTCTTCAGTTTCAAAGTGGAAGAAGCCAACAGATTTGATGTCTTCTGCCTTTTTCCAAGTGGCATCTTGACTGTAATTGGCAAATGGTTGGCCAGTCGTTTCTGTGTGGATATGTTGACCAATAGCCATAATATCTGAAACCACCATGGCACCAGTCGGTAATTCACCGGCACCAGGACCGTAGAACATCATCTCACCAGTCGCTGCCCCCTCAGTAAAGACCGCATTCATTTCGTTACGGACAGTTGATAATGGGTGAGTTTTTGGTACTAAGGTTGGCGCTACTTCAGCGTAGACGGTACCGTCTACCAAGTTTGCCCGACCAATTAACTTGATCACGTAACCTAATGAGCTAGCAACTTGGATATCACGAGCTGTGACATGCCGAATGCCTTTGACTGGAATTTCGTTCAAGTCGACAGTCACCCCAAAGGCCATTTTCGTTAAGATAACAATCTTACGGGCTGCATCTAGACCATCTACGTCACCTGATGGGTCTGCCTCCGCCAAACCTAAAGCTTGCGCTTCCGCTAAGACTTCATCGAAGCCTCGTCCTTGTTCCACCATTTTTGTCAAAATGTAATTCGTTGTCCCGTTGACAATACCTGATACAGAGAATAACTTATCTGACGCTAATGGCGTACGTAAACTGTTTAAAATTGGAATACCACCAGCAACAGCTGCTTCATACAAGAAGTCTAATTGATGGTCGTGGGCATATTGGATTAAATCTAACCCCCGTTTAATCGCCACCAAGTCCTTGTTAGCAGTTACGATGTGTTTACCAGCGCGTAATGCAGATTCAATACAGTCAGCTGCGAATGTTGTCCCCCCCATAGCCTCAACCACAATATCAATTGAAGGGTCGTTGATGACATCATTGAAATCAGTTGTCAATTGAATGCTTTCTGGTAATCCAGGATGTTTCGCTTTTGATTTTTCAATATCGCGGACAAAAATCTTCGTTACTTGGTATTGAATACCTTCCGTATCTGACATTTTTTGTGCGTGATCATGCATAATTTTGGCTACCCCGCCACCGACTGTACCTAGACCAAGTAATCCAATATTAATTTGTTTCAAATTTGCCACCTCTTTAGTTGATTGTATTTTATCATGTATATTTCATGATATTCTCATAATCATTTCCCCTCTTAAATTCTACCCTTAAATTCATAAAAAGCAATCAATTGTTGAACATATTCAAAATCGGGTACGTAAAACTCGTTACGTCCATTGATTTTAATTGTATCTTCTGAACCCTTACCAGCTACCACAATGGTCGTTGGTTTTCCGGATGCAATCGCATCCTTATAGGCCATATAGATTGACCCGGTCCGGTCTAAATTGCTTCTTACTTTAGCATCTGGATTGACCTCGTTAATGGCTTCTTCAATTTCAGCCATAATTTTATAAGAATCTTCAAAGTTAGGATCATCACTGGTTAAATAAATTTCATTGGTATTTAAACCAGCCACACGGCCCATGTCCGCTCGTCTGTTTTCGGCTTTCCCACCGGCTGATCCAAAAACAATACGGATATCATTGTCAGGCGCCATTTCTTTAACAGATGAGAATAATTCTTCAAAGGATATTTTGTTATGGGCGAAATCAACCACGAAGGTCAATTGATTGTCCGTACTCCGGTAAATTTCCATCCGGCCATCTGTTTTGGCATCGCCTAAAGCCTTTTGAATTGTTGCCCACTCAACATCATTTTCACGCGCAATCGCCGCTGCCACTAGGGCATTGTTGATATTAAAGTGCCCTAAGACATTTAAAGCCATCGGAATCTCTTCACCTTGATTTTTCACCACAAATGTCTGTTTGGTTTCACTAAAGGCTAATTCATCGGCAAAATAATCAGCCGCAGGGTTCTTACGCGAAACTGTCACAATCCGTTGAATGTTTTCAGCATCTTCTGCTGCTTTTAAAATCTCTTCATAGTGATCCGTATCTTCATTGATGACAGCCACTTTACCGTGGTCAAAAATCCGTAATTTTGACTGGAAGTAATCAGCAAATGTCGGATGTTCAACTGGCGAAATATGGTCTGGTGAAATATTCAAAAAGGCCACCACTTCCATCTTCACGTCATCAGCGCGGTGGTATTTTAAGGCTTGGCTGGATACTTCCATAGTTGCCCGCTTTACCCCATTGTCCCGCATAGTCGCCAGCATTTCATATAAATCCATGGCTTCAGGCGTGGTAAGGGTTGATGGTGTTTTTTCAAGGCCATCATAGTTAAAGGTAGATGACACGAAACCAGGTAGTGGTTGTCCTTTTTCCTGACTGTCTAGGGTCAAAATTTGGTTAACGAAACCAGCTGTGGTGGTTTTGCCTTTGGTACCTGTAATCCCTGAAATGGCCACGTCTTGCCACGGCGATTGGTAGAAAAAATTGGCAAGCTGAGCCATCGCTAGGCGGATATCTTCAACGATAATACCTGGGATGTCGGCTGCGTAATCTTGTTCTGACAGGTAGGCCACTGCCCCACGGTCAACAGCATCTTTTAAGTAAGAAGCTTTAAAATTGAGCCCCTTACACACAAATAAGGTGTTGGCTGTCACCGCACGCGAGTCAAATGTGATGCGATTAATGATGACCTCGTCTGCGACATTTTCTTGTGTAATGGTTGTTGCGCTGCCATTGTCCTTAAAAAAGGCGATAGCACGCGATAATTTCATTGAATCTGACATGTTAAACTCCCTCTACTCCATATAAATAAAAAAGGATCGTGATGCCACGACCCTCTATACGACACAGAATGTCTGCCATATTGGTAGTTCTAGTAGGTCACCCTACTATTTCAACTGAATTGGTTAATTATTGAATTAACTCGTAGATTTCCATTGCGACTAAATCAATGTCATCAAATTGGAAAGTTTCGTTGATTGTTAAGTCCTCTAATTCAAAACTTTCAGACTCTTTGTTAAAGCGTACAATACACTTTTCAACGCCCTCTTTTTCAAAACGACGTATTTCGATTTCTGAGTCATCAGAAAGCATCGCTTTTAATCGGGTAATAATTGCTTCTAATCGAGATGATTGCATAATAATCTCCTTTCGCCTTCTTATCTTTGTCATTTTAACACTCTTTGGGTGAATAAAAAACCTTTAAGTGCATGAGAAATGAATTAATTTCAGCAAAGCCTTCTCATTGAAAAATGACGCCCCATATTCATACTGACTATTCGTCTTTTCTGCGAATATAGAAGGACGGAAAGTACTTACTAGTCCACTTCAAGGGCCTATGCAGTTCTGCAAAAGAAGAAGATAGATAAACACTTCGTCCAATTAGATTTCTAGGTTTCTCTGACTGCAATTCAATCATGTACTGGTAAATATGGTACAAGTCCTCATAGAAAGCATCCGCCGACACATGGTAAATCAATGGTGCTAAACCTTCTGTTAATGAAGATTGCGCCGTTTCAATAGCCTTCACAGATTTGGGAAAATCTGTCACTTCCGTTAGTAAATGACCGAACGGTGCAATATCTTCAAGGGCCGCTAGGTAAGGCGTCTTCATGGCGATCACCGGTAGATGGTTGGTGATGGCTTCAATAAATGTTAAGCCCTGCGTCTCCGAAGTCGATAAGTTCACATAAACATCCGCCGCTTGGTACAAGACATTGACTTGGTCATGAGATACAAAGCCTGGGAAAATGATTTTATCCATCAAATTGAGTTTAGCTGTTAAAGCTTTTAACTCTTCTAACTGTGGCCCGTCCCCTGCAAGTAACAACTTAGCATTTGGAATATCCGTCAGCACCTGAGGAAATTGCTCGATAATCGCGATTAAGTTTTTTTCTTCAGCAATACGGTTAATCGATAATAGTAAATACTCATCTTGTGCAATACCCCAGCTTTGTCTAAAGTTGATTAAGACATCTTGGTCAATTTCCTTAGGTAACTTTACCCCGGTTGCCAAGACATGAATAGGTTTTTGAATTTGATAGTCTCTTAAAACATCTTTCATCTGCTCGCTAGGTGAAATGACTAAATCAGCTTGATCACAGAAAAGTTTAGACAAATGAACGACCGTTTTTCGAGAAATTAATTTGCCATTTAAAATATAATGAAGGTATTTTTCATACCAAGTGTGATAAGTGTGCACTAGCGGAATCCTCATATAGCGTGC
Organism: Aerococcus viridans; assembly: GCF_001543285.1. NCBI lineage: Bacteria > Bacillati > Bacillota > Bacilli > Lactobacillales > Aerococcaceae > Aerococcus > Aerococcus viridans. The sequence continues at coordinate 694,968 of NZ_CP014164.1, read as the reverse complement.
TACGCTTACCCCCATCAACCCCATAGAGAACTCCGTTTGGGTATGGACAATATCGATTGCTAACTCTTTGCATTTACGATAAATAGACGCAAAAGAAGGAATCGCCACTCGTCTATCCTTGAAGAATAGAAAAGGAACTGATTCATAGCGAAAGACATGGTCTTCCATTTCTGCCTTTGGATCAGATGTCGTAAAAATATATACTTGATGTCCATTATCCTCAAACGTTTCTTTTAATGTTTGAATTGAGGTAGCGACCCCACTTACTTGTGGAAAGTAGGTATCGGTAAAGACCGCGATATTCATCTAAACACTCCTTAGATGCCCTTTTTGTTTTAATTCTGTCATATATCCTATCATAACAGAAAAATTGTGATTAAAAAATCACCTGACGGCAACTTAATTGTAAAGAATACGATAAGGAATATCTTTGTGTGACATTTTCATTTAGACAAAGAGAAAACCCCATCAAGATCCATGATCTCAGTGAGGTTTTCAGTCTGTTTATTTGAAATGATTATAGGTCAGCTAATTCAGGAACTGCTGCTTTAATTAAAGCTTCAGCTTCGTCTGAAGAAGTTGCTTCTGTAACCACTTTGTTGGCTAATTCAGCCATTTCGTTTGAATCTAATTTAGAAATTAATGATCTGATTTTCAGTACAGAAGATGCAGACATAGAGAATTCATCTAAGCCCATACCTACTAATAATGGGGCAGCCATTGGTTCACCGGCCACTTCACCACACATACCAGTCCATTTACCTTCTTTATGACTCGCATCGATAACGTTTTTAATTAATCGTAATACAGATGGATTAAATGGTTGGTATAGGTATGAAACGTGTTCGTTCATACGGTCAGCCGCCATTGTATATTGGATTAAGTCGTTAGTACCGATAGAGAAGAAGTCCACTTCTTTAGCGAATTGATCAGCAATCACAGCAGCTGCTGGGATTTCAATCATGATACCCACTTGGATGTCATCCGCAACTTCAACACCTTCTGCTTCTAATTTAGCTTTTTCTTCCTCGTAAATCGCTTTCGCAGCGCGGAATTCAGGTAAATTAGAAATCATTGGGAACATGATGCGTAATGAACCGTATACAGACGCACGTAATAAGGCACGTAATTGTACACGTAATAATTCAGGTTGGTTTAATCCGATACGGATTGCACGATAACCTAAGAATGGGTTCATTTCTTCTGGTAATTGTAAGTAAGGTAAGTGTTTGTCCCCACCGATGTCCATTGTACGAACAACGACTGGATGACCATTCATTCCTTCTAAAACAACTTTGTAAGATTCGAATTGCTCATCTTCAGTTGGCATTTCGTCTGAATCCATGTATAAGAACTCAGTACGGTATAAACCAATTGCTTCAGCACCGTTTGAGTGTACACCTTCTAAGTCTTTTGGCGTACCGATGTTGGCAGCGATTTCGAATTTCTTGCCGTCTTTAGTTAAAGTCTCAGCGTCTTTAAGTTTTTCCCACTCAGCTTTACGAGCTAAGAAGTCGGCAGCAATTTTTTCGTATTCTGCGATGGTTGCGTCATCAGGATTTACAATAACATCACCATTTAAACCATCAACAATGACAATGTCACCGTCATTGATCTCTTTAGAAACATTACCAGTCCCTACAACAGCAGCAATTTCTAATGAACGAGACATGATTGCTGAATGTGACGTACGTCCACCGATATCAGTCGCAAAACCTTTAACAAATTGGCGATTTAATTGTGCTGTATCACTTGGCGTTAAGTCATAAGCCACCACAACTACTTCTTCATCGATAGTTGAAAGGTCAGGAATTTTAACACCTAATAAATGCGCTACTAAACGGTCAGTAACATCTTTGATGTCAGCTGCACGTTCTTGCATATAAGGATTGTCTTCCATACCTTTGAAGATTTCGATGTAGAAATCAGCTGTTTGACGAACTGCAGATTGCGCGTTCAATGTTTCATCTTCAATTTTTTGCGTGTAAGCTTGTTGCAATTCCGGATCTTCAAGGACCATTAAATGCGCGTCAAAGACTTGCGCTTCCTCTTCTGACAAGGCTTTAGATGCAACCGCTTTAATTTTTTCGATTTCTACTTTTGAGTCAGCTATAGCTTTTGCTAAGCGTTCTTTTTCTTGTTGTGAATCGTTAGATTTTGAAATTTCAAAACTTAAATCAGGTTCTTCAACTAAGAACGCTTTAGCGATGGCAACGCCATCACTAGCCGCGATTCCTGTTAGTTTAGTCATATTATTCTGATAACCCTTCGTTTTTCATAGTTTCAGCAATTGTTTGGATTGCTTCTTCTTCGTCATCACCTTCAGCAGTGATTACAACGTCAGAACCTTGACCTACACCTAAAGACATTACGCCCATGATAGATTTCAAGTTTACAGATTTACCTTTGTATTCTAAGTTAATATCTGAGTTGAACTTGCTTGCAGATTGCACCAATAAAGTTGCAGGACGTGCGTGGATACCAGTTTCAGCTGTAATGTTAAATTCTTGTTTTTGCATAATCAAAAATCTCCTTTTAAATGTTTTATTCATACCTTTATAAATAGGCAAGAGTTATTATAGCTTATCTATTTGAAAAGTAAAATGTCACAAATTAGACTATACCATAACTAGAAAACTCTTTCATTAATAATTTACCAAAAAAATAGCGTTTCCACAAGGTTTTTCCCTTGAATACTACAGGAATAATTTTTGTTTAAGCTTTTTGGTTGAAAGTCAAAATTGGTCAGAGTATAATATAGACCTGAATAATTCATACTTTGACTTCAAACCGTCTGAAACTGCCTAACGGCAGTCTTCATTTACTTTTTCATTTTCACCTGTTAAGTGATGCAAAAAGAACCCCATTCTGATATGGTAAAGGTGTCGAAACCAACCAAAAGAAAGGAGTTCTTCTCATGACTAGCTTACACAAAAACCAGGTAAAATTCAATTCAAATTTGACTATTTCACATACAGGTGGTCGCTTATCGAGTGATTCGGGTTTGGTCTTAGTTAAAGAGGTGATGAATACCTTCGACTTTTCACACGTAGCTAAACAGTGGCTCCATATTAAAGACAAACGTGTTTACTTCACACATGATAACTTAGCGATATTAGAACAACTCATTATGCAGTTAATTGCTGGGTACTCGGCAGACTCATCAGCTAATCTATTAAGACAGGATCCAGTCTTTCAAGCTGTACTCGGTAAAAAAGAGTTGGCCTCACAATCGTCAATCTCTCGGTTTTTAGATCGTTTCACCGAGGAGAACATGGATCAACTCCAAGCATTAAATCAGTCGCTGATTGATAAAGCGCGTTTGATTCGCAATGACACCGAGTTAATCATTGATGTCGATTCCACACATTCGGATACCTTTGGACGCCAAGAACAAACAGATTATAATGCCCATTATCAAACCTACGGCTATCACCCATTAGTTGCATTTGACGGATTGACCGGAGATTTCCTAAAAGCTGAACTGCGTTCAGGCAATCAGTACACGTCTAAAGGGGTAAAAGCCTTTATCGACCCGCTGTTACACCACTACAAGAGCACGTTACCTCATACCGAGATATTGGTTCGGGGTGACAGCGGCTTCGCCACACCAGAGGTGTATGAATCTTGTGAAGCAACTGAAAGCCAGTACGTTATCCGATTAAAGAGCAATCGGAGGTTAAGTCAGTTAGCTGAACACTCTGTTCTTTATGGGGATAATAAAAAATGGGAAGACCGAGAAATACAGTATTTTTCACTCCCTTATCAAGCACAATCCTGGTCAAAACCCCGTCGCGTTTGTATTCGATCAATCCGTGAAGCAGGAGAGCTTCTTTTTCACCACGCATTCATTGTGACGAATCTATCCGATAATGTCTCGCCTGAAGTCATATTCTCTCTTTACGGCAAGCGTGGAACAATGGAAAATTTCATCAAAGAAGCGAAATCAGGCTTTTATTTTGACAAAACAGATAGTCCGCGTTTCCTGGAAAATCATGTCAGAATGATGATCAGTGTCCTGGCTTACAACCTCGTCAATTTTTTAAAGACCATTGGATTTGAACAAGTCAATCGGGGGATGACGATTCATTCTATACGATTGACATTGCTTAAAGTTGCCGGAAAACTCGTTAAAACAGGTAGACAAGTCTATCTCAAACTGTCGAGTTATCATGTGTATCAAACTGAATTTTATAAGGTTTTTGAACGCCTACGGCGATCTAGGCAATGGATTTAGGCTAGTTATCGTAAAAATTTTTAACCTATTTTTCCAAGGGGTCAGTCTGCCCTTAAATAGACAAATAATTTTTATTACAGCCTTCTTCCGTATATATCCTGTTCGAAAACACATTATTTTGGAAGAATGTATCTGCCTAATTTAAATATAGGCACTTTGTTCAAAAAAATAGCTTAAATTTAGAGCTATGAATTATTCAGGTATAGATATTAGCAGTTATATTTATATGCTGCGAATATAAAAATTGCAGGCAATCGCTCTAGCATTAAATAAAGGAAGTGCTTATATGTTATGTCAAAACTGTGGCGAACGCGACGCTGTCATTCATGTATACGCAAATGTGAATGGACGACGTGAAGCGGTAAACCTCTGCCAAACATGCTACTCACAGCTATCTCAAGGTAAACAAACAAATAAATTAAATAACAATAATAGTAATAACCCCTTTGGCGGCTACAGCTTTGATGACCTATTACGTCAAATGCAACAACAAGGCTTTTCTGGAAATTCGCAAAATAAAGCCCAAGCTCAACCTGGCAAAGGTGGCAACAATGACGATTCTATCTTAGGCAATTACGGAACCAACTTGACTGACCAAGCCAAGGCTGGTTTGATCGACCCAATTATCGGTCGAGACGATGAAATTATCCGAGTGATTGAAATCCTGAACCGTCGTACAAAAAACAATCCTGTTCTAATTGGTGAACCGGGTGTCGGTAAAACAGCCGTTGTCGAAGGCCTAGCCCAAAAAATTGTTGAGCACGCTGTACCAGAAAAATTACGCAACAAAGAAGTCATCCAATTAGATGTCGCTTCACTTGTTCAAGGTACTGGTATCCGCGGCCAATTCGAAGAAAAAATGCAACAATTAATGAATGAAGTCCGCGAAAATAAAAACATCATTCTATTTATAGATGAAATCCATGAAATTGTCGGCGCTGGTTCAACTGAAGGTGGTTCACTAGACGCTGGTAATATCTTAAAACCGGCTTTAGCCCGCGGTGAACTCCAATTAGTGGGTGCAACAACCTTAAGTGAATTTAGAAAAATCGAAAAAGATGGCGCCCTAGCTCGTCGTCTACAACAAGTCATGGTAGCTGAACCTTCTGTAGAAGAAACCCTGGAAATTATCAAAGGTATTCAAGAAAAATACGAAGGATTCCATAACGTGAAATATAGTGATGAAGCCATTGAAGCAACTGTGCGCTTATCAGACCGTTATATCACGGACCGTCAATTACCAGATAAAGCGATTGACCTATTAGATGAATCAGGTTCTAAAAAGAATTTAACCATTCCATTCTTAGACCGTGAATCGTTGAAGAATCAAATTGACGAATTAACCAGACTGAAAGAAATGGCCACAGAAGCTGAAGATTATGAAAAAGCAGCCTACTACCGTGACCAATTAAATAAATACCAAGGCATGTATGATAGCAACCAAAATGTGACTGAAAAGACCCCAACGGTTACTGCTAGCGACATCCAAGCGATTATCGAAACAAAAACCGGTATTCCTGTTTCAGACTTGCAAGAATCTGAGCAAAACCAACTAATCAACCTAGACGAAAACTTGAAGCAACACGTCATTGGTCAAGACGATGCTGTAGAACACATTGCCAAAGCTATCCGTCGTAACCGGGTTGGTTTAAGCCGTCAAGACCGTCCAATCGGTTCTTTCCTGTTCGTCGGCCCGACTGGTGTCGGTAAAACCGAATTAGCACGTCAATTGGCCATTCAATTATTTGGTCGTCGCGAAGCCTTAGTCCGCTTTGATATGTCTGAATACATGGAAAAACATGCCGTGTCTAAATTAATTGGTTCACCTCCAGGATACGTAGGCTACGATGAAGCTGGCCAATTAACAGAGCAAGTACGTCGTCAACCATACTCAATCATCCTATTAGATGAAATTGAAAAAGCCCATCCAGACGTCTTAAATATCTTCCTACAAATCATGGAAGACGGTCGTTTAACGGACGCCCAAGGTCGCACTGTATCCTTTAAAGATACCTTAATCATCATGACATCAAACGCCGGTTCAGACGGCGTGGAAGCAAGTGTTGGGTTTGGCGCAAGCAAACAAGGTAAACAACAAAGTGTCATGAACAAGATTGGTGACTACTTTAAACCTGAATTCTTGAACCGTTTCGATGCCATCATTGAATTCCAACCACTAACTAAAGCAGAATTGATTGTGATTGTTGACCTACTATTAGACAATATGAACAACTTACTAGCCAACCAAGATATCCACGTAAATGTTGATGACAAGGTCAAAGAACGGTTAGTTGAACTTGGCTATGATCCAAAACTTGGTGCTCGCCCATTAAGACGTGTCATCCAAAATCAAATCGAAGACCAAGTTGCTGATACCTATCTAAAAAATAGTGACATTCACGAAATTAATTTCACAACAAATACTGACGACGAAATTGTAGTAAGTGTCAGTGAAAATGAAAATGAAAATTCATGAAACTTAGAATCAGACGATAGTACAACTAAATAAACAAAAAAAGGAATTGTGGCTTCATTGATATGCTCCCTCTAAAGTAGACACTTAAAAAAATAAATCTACTTTAGGGGGAGTTTTTTTGCGTTCAAATAGTAAACATACAGTATCTGAATTAGAATATTTTATTAAATTATATTTACAGGAAGGCGTAAGTATCAGTGAGTTGCAAGAAACCTATGGTTTAAAGCTTGTAGAAAATAAATTTCGCCGCAAGATTCTACGATATAAAGAGCACGGCATTTCTGGTATTCAGTCAAGTAAAACCAACAATCATTATAGTCAAGAGTTTAAGCAAGCTATTGTTGAGGAGTACTTTACTTCTGATCGATCAATAGCTGGGATTGCACGTAAGTATAATATTCCTTCAGATGCAACTGTTGGAAATTGGATAATCAAGTATACTAAGGGTGAAGAAAACCGTAATTATTCTCCATTACCCGAGGTGTATAAAATGAAAAGCAGAAAAACGACCACAGAAGAAAAATAATGATTGTCAAAGATTGCTTGGCCAATGAATTGTCTTATAAAGAAACAGCTCAGAAACATCATGTATCCTACAACAATGTGTATTCGTGGGTTAAAAAGTATAAAAAATACGGTCCTGATGGACTTAGCGATAATCGTGGACGGCGGAAACCTGGTAGTTTACAAACAAATGAAGAGAAGTTACAGGCAGAAATTGCCGCACTGAAGGCTAAAAATGAGTACTTAGAAACAGAAAATGCAGCAATAAAAAAGCGGAGAGAAGTGGAAAGAGAGTTGATGTTACGCAAACAAGGTATGAAGTCGAATATCAAACCATTAAAAAATTACATCAAGAAGGATTCAAAATAGTGCATTTATGCAAAGCTTTAAAAGTCAGTAGAGCCGGTTACTATAAATGGTTGAATCGCAAACCATCCCCCAAAGGTCAGCGTTTAGAAAAGCTTATTGAAATGATTATCCATACTTATAATAAATTTAATGGTATTTATGGTTATCGTCGGATAACCATTTATCTAAATCATTACTTAGGTGCTAAAGTAAACCATAAGTGTGTTCATCGATTAATGAAATTATTGAAATTAAAAGCTGTTATTCGTCAAAAAAGATATAATTACAAACCGCATACACCTAATCATGTGGCAGAAAACATCTTAAATAGAGCATTCCAAGAAGAATACAAGCCAATGGAAGTGCTACTTACAGATGTAACAGAATTACCTTACGGTAATAATTCAAAAGCATATCTAAGCGCTATTTTAGATTATGGTGTCCAAAAAATAATAGCATTCAAACTCTCACACAACAATAACAATGCCTTAGTTCGAGATACGTTTTCACAAATTGAAAATCAACTTATCCCGGATAAAACATTGATCCACAGTGATCGTGGATTTCAATATACTTCTCATTTTTTAGAGAATATATTTCCAGAAACGATGTAATACATAGCATGTCCAGAGTGGGTAAATGTATAGATAACGGTCCGATGGAAAGCTTCTGGGGTATTCTGAAATCAGAAATGCCACAATTAGAAGCATACGATACGTTTGAAGAGTTAAATGATGCACTTCAATCTTATATTGAATTTTATAATATGGAGCGAGTTCAACTTAGCATGGGATTACGTATTCCAGCATAAAAAACCATGCATATTAAAATTGATGCATGGCTTAAATATTTTATTTATTTACCTGTCTGCTTGACAGGGGGCAGTTCACATTGCTACAATTCCTTTTTTTATAAATAATACTTATTCTTTTATCGTTAGAAATGGTTTGTTAGGAATAGAACAACAATGGCAACAACGACAACAAGTGAATCAACTATAAAACCTAGAATCATCGGCTTAGGACCAATTTTTTTAATATCTTTAAAGTTAGTCGTTAATCCAATTGCAGATAAGGCCATGATCATACTGAATTTTGATGCACTAGAAATAGACGGCGCAATCGCATTCGGTATAATACCAATGCTTCGCAAAGCCACAACGACTAGAAATAAAATGATGAAATACGGGAATATTTTTCGTAAATCGACAGGTGTATGGGATTCTGTTCCCTGTGCCTTATTTTCTAGCCGTTCATTAATAACAGAGAAAATAAGCACATATGGGATGATAAATAGTGTACGTGTTAGTTTTACAATAACCGCTACGTTTCCACCAAGTTGTGAGAAAGCATAACCAGCAGCTACTACAGAAGAGGTATCATTCACCGCAGTACCAATCCAATGACCATACCCTGTATCAGACATCCCCAGCGCAATCCCTATCCATGGAAAAATAATTACTGTAATAATATCAAAGATAAAGGTCGCAGAAATTGCATAAGTAATATCTTCATGTTTCGCTTTTATAACAGGTCCAACCGCTGCAACCGCTGATCCTCCGCAAATCGCTGTACTCACTGCTAATAAGTTTGTTAGCTTCCAATTTATCCCAAAAAACTTACCAATCAAGTTACTAACACCAAAGGCAGTCAACATTGTAAATATCATTAAAAATAGTGCATATTTTCCAACATCCCACACTTCAGCAAAGTTCAGATTCACGCCCATCAAAATAATTCCTAATCGTAAGATTTTCTTTGCTGAAAAAGTAACCCCTGAATATAGCTGTTGATGTTTCATGAAGAAAGGATTTAATGCCATCCCAACTAGCAGAGCCATCACAGTCGCACCAATGATACCACCTGGTATTAAGCTACTCAGCGCTACAGCTATCACTGCAACTAAGGCGCTAAGTAATAAACCTGGCATTAGATTTTTGCCTTTTTCTATCATAATTCTCCTCCAAATCATTATTCACATCTTGAATATAGCATAAGGTTTCCATAAAATATAATGATCATATTTTATATTTACATAAATAATTATTATAAGGAAGATAGATAATCATTTGCAAACTTTTTTAAATCTTTGTGCGCAGAGGAGTTTTACTAAAACGGCTGAAATCCTGAAAAATGACTCAACCTGCTGTTTCTCAGCATATACAATATTTAGAGAACCATTATCAAATCAATTTAATAACTGAAAAAAGACAAAAACTTCTCGCTTACGGAAGAAGGTAAAGCTCTTCAACAATATATCAAGTTATTAAAAGCAAATGCTGAACGCATATTGCCGTTCCCCACTGTGTAAAAGAAAAGGTTTATCCTCTACACTTTGGTGCAACCCCAACCATTGGTGAATAGACTATGCCGCCCATTCTACATAAGATATTTCTAGAAAACCTTTTGCAAATATTTCGATGTTTGTTGAAAACACCCATATTCTACAAGAGATGCTTTGGGAGGGTAAAATCGACTTTACCTTATTAGAAGGCCATTTCAACCGGCAAGAATTTGCACATAAGTCGATTTCAAATGAAGAGTTTGTCGCTGTCTGTTCGCCAGAAAATATCCTAGCTAAAAAAGCCATTCTTTTAGAAGATCTACTTGATCAGCAACTTATTTTACGGGAGCCAGGGAGTGGTACACTTGATATTTTAGAACAAGCTTTATATAACCAGAATCTTCATATTGACGACTTTATTGGTAGAACTCAAATCACAAATATGAATGTCATCAAAACATTATGCCATCAAAATATGGGTATCACCTTTATGTACCGTGAAGCTGTGAAAGAAGAATTAGCAACTGGTTATCTTATTGAAATTCCATTAGTAAACTTTAATATTCAACATCCCTTTAATTTCGTTTACTTAAAGGATGCACCTGACAAACAGCAAATCGAATCTTGGTTTGAAACAATTATGCGTCTAAGATAATCTTAGTCTTCTATACTCAACAACAATAACAGTCGATATCTATAAATAAATTTACGTCATGAGCTTACATACGTTACAAACTAAACAAAAAAAGCCACTAAATGATCACAACATAAATTGTCATCGTTTAGTGGTTTTATATTGCTCTTTTCTTGTTATTGAAAGCTGTTTATTACAGTAAAGTTTCTAAATGCACATCCGGATACTTACCTTGGAACCAGTTCACGGCAAAGTTGTTTTCAAATAGGAAAACAGGATTACCATGGATATCCTTACATAGCAAGTTACGGCTTGAAGACATCTTCGGATCCAACTCTTCTTCAGAAATCCAACGGGCGATTTTATTGCCCATTGGTGACATGTCAACTTCTGAGTTGTATTCATTTAATAAACGGTATTGGAAAACTTCGAATTGTAGTTGCCCAACGGCACCGATAATATACTCTTCTGAATGCCATGTTCTATAAAGTTGGATGGCACCCTCTTGGACTAATTGTTGCATCCCTTTATGGAATGATTTTTGTTTCATGACATTTTTAGGTGATACTTTCATGAATAATTCAGGTGTAAATTGTGGTAGTGGTGGGAATGATACGGCCTTTTTGCCTGTATAAATGGTATCACCAATTTGGAAGTTACCTGTATCATACAAACCAATGATATCGCCTGCTACAGCTTTTTCAACATTTTCCCTCGAATCAGCCATAAAACGTGTAGTATTATTTAATTTTATTTTCTTGTCAGTACGGGTTACTTTAACGTCCATCCCCTCTTCAAAGGCACCTGACACGATACGAACAAAGGCAATCCGGTCACGGTGACGAGGATCCATGTTGGCTTGGATTTTAAAGATAAAACCAGTTAACTCAGCATCTGTTGGTTCAATTTTTTCCCCTTGTTCAACTGTATCTACTGCAGAAGGTGCTGGCGCGAAATCAACGAAGGCATCTAGGAAGGTTTGTACACCAAATCCTGTTAAGGCAGATCCAAAGAATACAGGCGTTAATTCACCGGCAGCAATAGCTTCTACATCAAAACCGTTACCAGCTTCACGCATTAATTCTGCGTTTTCCAAGGCTTCGGTATAAATAGATGATTCTTTAAATTTAAAGTCGCCTTCAACTTCACCGTCTTCGTTCAATGGAAGGAAGTCGTTGTCGCCATTTTCTTCAGGATGGGTTAATTCAACACGGTTGTTGTAGAAATCATATAAACCAAGGAATTGTTTCCCCATACCCATTGGCCAGTTCATTGCATAGGCATCGATGTCTAATACTTCTTCAAGTTCAGCAACTAAGTCCATCGGTTCACGACCATCACGGTCTAATTTATTCATGAAGGTGAAAATTGGAATGCCACGCATACGACAAACTTGGAATAATTTCTTAGTTTGAGGCTCGATCCCTTTACCTGAGTCAATTACCATCACGGCAGCATCTACAGCCATCAAAGTACGGTAAGTATCTTCAGAGAAGTCTTCATGTCCTGGGGTATCCACTAGGTTGATTTGGTAACCATCGTAGTCTACCTGCATCACCGATGAGGTAACAGAAATCCCACGTTGTTGCTCGATTTTCATCCAGTCAGACTTGGCGAATTTACCTGATTTTTTCCCTTTAACAGTACCCGCTTGACGGATAGCACCTGAGTATAATAATAATTGTTCTGTAATCGTCGTTTTACCAGCATCCGGGTGGGAAATGATGGCGAAGGTACGGCGTTTTGCTACTTCTTGCGTTAAGTTCATCCTCTTCATCCTTTTTCATTTTTATTATTGATTATGTCTTTCTGATTTGTTAGGCATGTGATTTATATAGCGCACTAAGCTAATCACACCTCCTAAAATATGCCTTTCTATAATACCACAGACATCAAGTAATTTAAAATTGCAAAACACAAAATAATTATCACCGCTTATGTTATAATGAATCTATCATTTTTAGTACTAAATTCATTTTTTATTGAAGGAGAAATGGCATGAAGACCGTTTGGACCAATGATATCAATTCAGAACCCTACAGGGACGCTTTAAAAGTTAGAAAAGAAGTCTTCGTAGACGAACAAGGCATCGATATTGACGAAGAAATCGATAAATACGAAGCAGATTGCTTACATATGGTTGGCTACAATAGCGATAATGAACCCGTTTATACAGCGCGGTTACTCGCCTTAACACCGAATGCAGCCAAATTACAACGTGTAGCAATTGCTCAAAAATATCGGGGCCAAGGACTAGGACGTGAGTTGATGGCCGTTGTTGAAGCGAAGGCATTAGAGGAACATTTCTCACAAATTATTTTAGGTGCCCAAGAGCATGTAACAGGTTTCTACGAAGCGCTTGGCTATAAAAACATGGAGACACCGAAATATATGGACGCAGGCATCATGCATGTCGACATGGAAAAAAGTATCGGTCACGTCAACGAATGACTGCTAGACTAAAATAATCATTAAAAGCTGCACCCCTTTTGCTAATAAACAGGTGCAGCTTTTAATGATTATGGCTATGCGAATCTTCCGTCCAATCGGCCGCCATATTGAGGACTTGATTGCGGGCACTCAAGTAAAATTTGTATAATAACAAAACCCTGTAAAGTCAGATTTCGGTCTAACGATACAGGGTTTTTTCGTGTATATTTTACGCTTGGTCTAATGGTTTGTATTCTGCTGTCAAACCACGTTGAACTGCTGGACGCTCGTTGATTTTGTTGGCCCATTCAACCACGTTTTTGTATGATTCAGCATCCAAGAATTCTTTAGATCCTTCATATAATTCACCAAGGACTAAACGGCCATACCATGACCAGATTGCGATATCCGCAATCGTATATTCATCACCCGCGATAAAGTCGCGCTCAGCCAATGTTTGATCTAGTAAATCTAAATGACGTTTGGTTTCCATTGTAAAACGGTCAATTGGGTATTTTAATTTTTCAGGTGCGTAGCTAAAAAAGTGACCAAAACCACCACCAACATAAGGACCAGCACCAATTTGCCAGAATAACCAGTTCAAGGTTTCTGTACGCCCGTGGATATCTGTAGGGATTAAATGACCAAATTTTTCAGCTAAATAAAGTAGAATTGAACCTGATTCAAAAACGTTCAAGGCAGGTTCTTGACTTTGGTCTACTAAAGCTGGAATTTTAGAGTTTGGATTGATTTCAACAAAATCTGAACCAAATTGATCCCCGTTTCCAATATGAATTAAGAATAGGTCATATTCAGTATTTGACACGCCCAAGTCTTTTAATTCTTCTAGTAGAATGGTAATTTTAATCCCGTTTGGTGTACCCAAAGAATACAACTGTAAATCAGCCTCTCCAACAGGTAGTGTTTGTTCAAAACGGCTACCTGCAGTTGGACGGTTACCACCTAGATTCTTGATTTCTTCAGCTTCATTTTCCCATGTCCATACATTTGGTACAATATACTCGCTCATTTAATCGCTCCTTTTTAATCCTTACTTGCTTACCTAAATATACCACTGCCCATGTAGTAAAGTTAAATCATTCGCTCATTGAAAGGGTTAAAAATTCGTAAATTACTGGTAAATTTCAGGGAGTTACTTATAATAGTAAATTAAAGGAGGCTTTTTATTATGCCTGAACAAAAAACTTTTATTATGTTGAAACCAGATGTCTTAAAACGCGGCTTGATGGGTGCCATTATCTCGCGTATCGAAGATCAAAATTATTTTATTGAGCGCGCCCAGGTCATGGAATTAGATAAACAAATGGTGGCCCACCACTATGCCCACTTATTGAATGAGGATTTTTACCCTGAGCTTGAATCTTATATGCTTTCTGGCCCGGTCTTTGCTATGGTGGTTACCGGCGATAACGTCATTGATGGGATGCGGAAAATCATAGGTGCAACCGACCCACGCGATGCAGCGCCTCATACCATTCGCGCTGATTTCGCCAGAAATGTGACTGAAAATGCCATTCACGGTTCAGACACAGAAGAAAATGCAGCCATTGAAATTACCCGTTTCTTCAATTCTTACGAATAGTAAATACACAAAAAGAGCCTACAACAGCCTACAATCCCCATTATTATATTGGGCATTAGCAAGTTGGTGAGTGCTCTTTTTTCAAATCATCATTTAAATCAACTGGTCAGCGGCAGCAAGTACGGCATCATAATTGGGTTCGTCCCGCATGTCCGCAACGATTTCGATATATTGGATTTGATTGGCGTCATCTACCAATAGGACGGTCCGCGCCAGTTTACCATTCTCCACCATTTCAAGTCCTGAGGCTTTGGCAAAATGGCCCGCCTGGTCAGAAAGGTAGGTCATGTCGACATTGTTGACCTGGCACCAGTTAGTAATATCTGCAGGGTCGTTGAAAGAAATGGTCAAAATCGGATAATTCTTTTCTTTAGCTAACGCTGCGAAACGGTTGGTTTGAATGTCACAAGTCTTGGTATTGATGTCTGGGACAATGGAAATAACGGTTAACCCTTTGATATAGTTGCCCAATTGGACCACTTCTTTATCGCGGTTGTATAGATCAACTAAGGGTAATCGGTCGCCTTTTTGTAAGGGTTCACCTGCTAAATGAATGATTTGGTCACCTCTTTTGATTTGCATAATTTTTCTCCTTGATTTTAATTAGAAAAACGATTAAGCGTTCTATTTACCTTGCCAAGAGTCACTAATTTGTTCAATGACAAATGGCGTTACTTGGTAAACATAGTAGTTTAACCAGTTGGCATAAATAGTATTGGCTGCTGTCCGCCACTTCAATTTCGGCGTCTTCTCTGGGTTATTGCCAGGATAGTAGTTGACTGGCAGTTCAATTGGCTTTCCAGCTTCAACGTCACGCTTATATTCCTTGCCTAAGGTTTCGGCATCGTATTCCGCATGGCCGAAGATAAATACAAAACGCGAATCAGTGGACTGAGCGATTGAAACCCCTGTTTCTTCTGAACCAGCTAGAATTTCTAAGTCCGGTGACTGTTCAAAAGATTCAGTTGGCACAGTCGTGTGGCGAGAATGTGGCATATAGAAAAGTTCATCCATACCACGTACTAAAGATACCTTTTTATCTCTCAATTCTTGCTCGTAAATACCAAATAGTTTTTTGTCTAACGGTTTTTTACCAATCCCGTAATGGTGGTAAAGGGCTGCTTGGGCGCCCCAACAAATATGTAAGGTTGAGAAAACATGATTATTTGACCATTCCATAATGGACACTAATTCGTCCCAGTAATTCACTTTCTCAAAATCTAGGTGCTCAACCGGCGCGCCAGTAATGATCATCCCGTCAAAGTAGCGGTCCTTAATTTGGTCAAAGGTCCGGTAGAATTCTTTTAGATGGTTTTCTGAAATATGCGCCGCTTGGTGTGACTGCATATGGATAAAGGTCACGTTCACTTGCAGTGGTGAGTTACTTAATAACCGCAGCAACTGCTCCTCCGTCGCTTCTTTAGTCGGCATTAAATTTACAATAACCACTTCTAAAGTACGAAAGTCCTGCATGGTTGCACGACGTTCATCCATAACAAAAATATTCTCTTGAGTTAATTTTTGTAATGCTGGTAAATCTTGAACAACTTTAATTGGCATTGATATTCCCTCCATATTATCACCCTAGCTTCATCAAGCTAGCTAAGCGATTCTTCCCTCATCATCTTCATTTACATAAAAAAAGTCCTTATAATACAACACAGTATTATAAGGACGTCTGAAACGTGGTACCACCTTACTTTGCGAACACTCGGCTCGCCTCATTCGTACAATCATACGAAGATAGGTTATCGACTATCAATCGCAAGTGCTAAAGGTAAGTACATTCTACACTCGTCACTCCCAGACCATTTTCAAAGGAAATACTTACACCTACTCCCACCATCCGTAGATTCTCTGAGCAAAGATTTCCATTTACTTATCTTTTCAATGTGATTCATTTTTATGTTTATCATCAAGTTCTTATATTTCTATAAGCAAATATTAAAACAATCTACTCAAACTGTCAACCGTTACCGGTTATCCCTATTACTTATTTGTGATATCCAATGGCATTTACGCTAAAAATTGTAGGAATTGTGAGGCGATTGAAAAATAAATCAATACTGACGTTAAATCGGATAGGGTTGTAATAAAGGGTCCTGATGCAACCGCAGGGTCAAACCCAAGCTTGTCCATCAAAATAGGAATCAATGATCCAGCTAAGTTAGCCACTGTAATAGCTGCTAACATAGAGACACCAATTACCCCACCTAATACAAAATTACTTTGCCAGATACCGACGACCGTCATGATGACTAATCCTGTCACGGCACCCGCAATTAATCCTGTCATAATTTCCCGTAAAATCATTGACACCATAGTAGAGGCATCATCTTCTGGTGTTGCCAATTTACGAACCGCAACCGCTAAGGACTGTGTCCCCGCATTCCCTGAAGTACCCGTAATTAATGTAATAAATAAGGATAAAGTCGCTACTTCAGCAATCATATCTTCATATTGGCTGATCAAAGTAGAAGTGCCCATTCCAAGAAATAGCAAGGTAATCAACCATGGCAAACGTGATTTCGCTGAATTCCAAGGTGATGAATATTGCTCGTCCACGTCTACCCCGGCCAAACCAGAGTAGTCTTGCATGGCTTCATCATTCAAGACATCGATAACGTCATCGACGGTTACGATACCAATCAGTTCCCCTGTTTCTTCAACAACGGGTACCGCTAGGAAATCGTAGTCTTGAATGGTACGGGCAACATTGATTTGGTCTTCGTTAACATCTACTGAAACGACACGGTCAGACATCAATTCATTGATCATGACATTCCCGTCATTAACAATCAGATCACGCAAGGATAGTACCCCGACTAAACGATTGTCATCATCTACCACGTATAAGTAGTAAATGGTTTCAGCATTTGAGGCCTTGGCACGCAACATGGTCATGGCTGACTTAACAGTTTGATTGGTAGTAATCGATACGAATTCAGTGGTCATAATCGACCCAACTGTTTCGTCCGCATAATGCATCAAGACTTTAATATCATCTGCTGCCGCTTTTGGCATCAGACGCATGTATGTCCGCACTTTTTCAACGTCTAACTCGTTTAAAATATCCACGGCATTATCGGTATACATGTATGAAAGTACGTCCGCAGCGTATTTATCGTCCATATCATATAGGAAGGTTAAAATACGGTCGTGATCGTCTTCATCGATAATATCGTAAACTTCAGCTAGTTCTTGCGGCGCTAAATAATCGTGCAATTTCACCCGCTCAGCTGGATCCAAAGTCAGGTAAATCTGTGCTTGATCATATGTATGGTTTTTGAAGAATTCTTCTCTAAACCGGTCTCGGTCATTATGATGCAGTGCCTCTATAATACTTTCATAGATTTCCTCATCAGTAGGCTGACTCATCTCAAACATTTCCACTTCTTCGTTTTCTGTTTCTCGATTATCTAAGACTTGTTTATTTTCATCGCGACTCATATTCTCACCCCTATGTCATTTTTGATAAGTTGTAATTTTGATTGAGGCTGTAACAAAGCTGCCACACCTTCTATTTTAACACATGCCAACCATTGTAATATAACCTATATGTCAAAGCAAGCAGAAATATCTTCCGGCAAGGGTGCCTGGATTTCAATCATTTCACCGGTAAATTGGTGTTTAAATTTTAGGGACCGACAATGCAAGGCTTGTCTTTGAATGCCATGGTCCATTTGACCACCATACAAATCGTCTCCAATAAGTGGCGCACCATTAAAAGCAAAATGCACCCGGATTTGATGGGTGCGTCCAGTATGTAACTGTACTTTATAGACTTTTAAGGCGCCCACTTGTTCAGCTAACCAATACTCAGTTAAAGCTGATTGGCCTGATTCGTGAACCCGTCGTTCAATGATTGACCGCGGACTTCTAGCAATCGGATCATCAATAAAACCATGGTTAAAGTCAGATACTCTTTTATCCGAAATAGCTAGATAGGTCTTTTCGATGCCTTTTTGCTGCATTTGCTGGTCAATTAAGCCATGCGCAAAAGCGTGCTTCGCAAATAACATGACCCCACTCGTATCCCGGTCCAACCGTGTCACCACATGGATGACCTGGTTGTCATAATCCTGCCGCTGGTAATAGGCCTTTAAAATATTAGCCATGGACCCCTGCGGATTGTATTGGGACGGAATAGAGGTGTAGCCAGCCGGTTTGTTGACGGCGATGTAATGGTCATCTTCAAACAAAATATCAATCGGCAGGTGAATGGCCTCGATAATTTCTTGTTTCCCCTCATTCGGCAAAATGACCGTCACTTTATCGCCGACGGTCAATTGGTGACGGACATTCTCTTCTTGTCCGTTTACTAAAATTTGCCCTCCATGAAACTTGATTCGGGACAATAGTCGCCTAGAAATTCCCTTGTGTTTCAAAAAGGTACGCGTTAACAAAGCTTCATCGGCTTGCCATTCGAATACCATCATAAAAATTGTCGACCTTTCATTTATGCTAATTAACCTATTACTTTAATCTTTTGCTTTTTTAAATAGTAAATGCTGAAAAACTACTTTTCTTCCTTTGTGAGCTTGCGCTTTGGATAGTCATTGATTCCGATAAATGAGTTTTCTACTCTATCCCAGAAGTGCATGTGTCGGTAACGGGCAAAATGCACGCGTTCCTTGGCTACACGGTAAGTAATTTTTTCAACATCATTCAATGGCATATTCAAGTGGTCTAAAGACAAGAATACGCCAGTCATGGCATGCGCTTTGACCGGTTTTAAGACGATCCACTCATCTTTAGCGATTAATAAGGGACTGGCTAAAGACCGGTATACTCGGTTATTAATTGAGGCAATCTCCGTCATTTGAATGGTATCTAAACGCGGGTGGACAACGGCCCCACCTAAGGATTTATTTAACCCTGTTGAACCAGTTGGCGTTGAAATACACAAGCCGTCTCCTTTAAAGAATTCAAATTTTTCTTCTTTAATGAAAATCTCGCAAGTCATTGTCCCCTCATACCGTCTAATGGCAGACTCATTCAAAGCAATGTGCTGGACCACTTGGCCATCACTGTATTCAATTTCGACTTCTAGTAAGGGATAAGACACACTTTCACCTGAATCATTACTTAAGGCTGCAAGGAACTCAGGCAATTCACTCTCTAGCCAATCTGTATAAAAACCTAAGTGCCCCGTATGTAAACCAACAAAACGAACAGAGTCTAACTGGTCCGCATAAGTATGGAAGGTTTTTAGCAAGGTACCATCTCCACCAACGGAAATAGCTAATTCAGGATTTACATCATCCAATTCAAAGCCTGAGCTTGCACAAGATGCATAAATCATATCGCGAATTTTTTTAGAACTTTCAGTGTCACTGTATCGTACTGCCACTCTCATCTACATACCCTCCACAATTGATTTAGTCACCGTTACATTTACATCTTCATGCCCATTGCAACTTGATCCGAATATTTTCATCAATCATCAAATTATAATGGGCGTTTATGTTTGTCTTCTATTTGATTTTCTACTGGATTAGGTGATTTTGTCTTCTTTCTACTATTTGACCCAGTCGTTTGAAAATACTTCTGGGCTTCCTTAATTTCTTCACGAATTTCAGACATTTCCTCGTCTAAACGAAAGGCTGCTTCAGCTGCTCTTTCAAGCCGTTGATGCAATTCTAATGGATAATCGCCCGCATACTTGTAATTCAATGAGTGCTCAATCGTCGCCCAAAAGTTCATCGCTAAAGTCCGCACTTGTATTTCAACAAGAATCGAATCGGTCCCCGTAATTCTTTCAATCGGATAAGCAATGACAATATGGTATGAACGATACCCACTTGCCTTCTTATGACTAATATAATCACGTTCAACAATAATGTCAAAATCTTCACGCTGATGAAGGATTTCAACGATTTGATAAATATCTTCCACAAACTGACACATGATGCGAATACCACCGATATCTTCAATCACGGTTTCAATATTATGTGCGTTTAGGTCTGATACCTCTCTAAATTCTGCTTTTCTTAAAATACTGTCAGGTCTCTTTACCCGGCCAGTAACAAATTCGATTGGCGAATGAAGATTTGCTTCTTCAAATTCCGTACGAATACCCTTAAATTTAACTTTTAACTCCTCGACAGCCTGTCGATACGGCGCAAGAAAACTATGCCAATCTTCCACCATCTGGTCACCCACTTTATTTAATCTACTTGCATACACATCCTGTATATTCTATCACAAAAACCATTGATTTATAATAATAAACGCAAAGATAGCAAGTTATCTTTGTCCTTTTATTCGTCTAAAATGCATGGTGCCGCCAACCCCTTTTATTGTAAAAGTTATGTAAATCTTGATATACTTAAAGCGAATATAGAAAAGAGGCGGTCCAATGGCAGAACACTTAGAAATAGAATACAAAAATGTTTTAAGTCAAGCAGAGTACCAGGAGTTGTTTAACCATTATAATTTCGCGGAAACTGCCCCCTTAACCCAAGACAATATCTATTTTGATACTAAAGATCATGAATTGCGCAAACGACATATTGGTTTACGTGTGCGTATAACGGATACTTATGTCCATTTAACAATGAAACAACCTGTTAAAGATCATCAGAAATTGGAAACAACTGAAAAATTGACCCTTATCGATGGTGAATCTATCAAAGAATCTGGACGAATAAGCCATGGCGGTAAGGTTGCTGATTTCTTAGCAACAATTGATATTGCACTTGATGACTTAGTCATCATCGGGCAATTTAAAACTATCAGACACCAACAAGTGGTTGAAGGTCAAGTTATGGTGTTGGACCACTGTTTCTTCCAAGACTACGAGGATTTTGAACTTGAAGTTGAAACAAACAATCCAGAAACTGGCCTCGTTTTTTATCAAAATTTATTGCAAAAATTTCAAATTCCACAACGGCCAATTAAACAAAAAATCGTGCGTATGAATCAATCAAATCCTGATCCCTTAAGCTAAATTCAGTTATGCTGTCAATCTTTTACCTATAAGAAGATAAAGAAATTCTCTTAGCCGAAACAAATAGATTGCAGTTTTAAAGTTAGCCTGTTAGAATTGGGGAATAGTTCAAAAATCGATGTGATTAGATAGTTTGTTAAAACTAATCAATAGACAAGTTAAATAAATTAAAGTAAATTTGATCGTTTTAAAAATATGAGTAAAGGAGTAGAGTATGGCACAAAAGATCGTTCAAACGAATAGCAGTAAAAAAATCACACCAGATGCCTGTAAGCATAAACACGTGTTTGAAGTTTTTTTATTTGTTAATCCGTTCGGTGACACCTGTCTAAACTGCGAAGAAGAAGTGTTGAAGTTTGTACAACAAACGGATAAAAAAGTTTATTTCCGTTTTATCACAACATCAGATATGCAGACCTTTAATAACTACATCAAGGCACTAGATAAACCTTTATCTTTAGCTGACCGTAACAGCTTGTATCTCGCACATCAAGAAGTCTGTAAGGGCTACAAGGCTGCTCTACTACAGGGGAAGAAAGTTGGCCGTGAATACTTGATGAAGATTCAAGATTACTTCGGTCGCCAAGGCAACCCTTACTCACACGAAAAAATGCTAGAAATCGCGCAATCTAAGCGTCTCGATACGGACATGTGGTTGCAGGATTTTCATTCAGACCTTACACAAGAAGGCATTGTTGCTGATGCTAAGTTGGCTCGCCAAATGCAAATTTCAGCTAACCCTACTGTTGTTGTATTTGATAATATCAACTACAAATATGGCTTCAAACTTGAAGAAAATATCACTCTTGAAAACTTAGAATACCTAACTGATCAAATGATGATACCTTCTGAGGAAGCTATGGATCAAGAAATGAATCAAAAGCCAATTTTAACTTGTATTAAAAAATAAAATATATCCAAAAGAGGTCGGAAAATTCCGACCTCTTTTTCGTCTCGTCATCTAGGGAGTGAATCTCCAAATAGCGATTTAAAAAGGACTGCAGTGAATGCTACAGCCCCTTCAATCTATTTCTATTTGTTTAATAAGCCTTTTAATTCAGCTAATCTTTGCTCGAATTGGGCAAAGGTTTCTTCGATATAAGTGGCATTGGTCATATCAATACCCGCTTTTTGCATAACATTAATTGGGAAATCGGATGAACCTGATTTCAAGTAATTTAAGTACTTGTCAACGGCACCATCTTCACCTTCTACTATACGTTTAGCCAATGTGTTGGCAGCAGAGAATCCTGTTGCATATTGGTAAACATAGTAGTTCATGTAGAAGTGAGGGATACGAGACCATTCTAAAGCGATTGTTTTATCCTCTCCGATTGACGGACCATAGTAGGCTTTGTTTAATTCGAAGTAGTTTTCGCTAAGGAAGTCTGCTGTTAAAGGTTGCCCGTTTGCATCAGATTCGTGCATGAATTTTTCAAATTCAGCAAACTGAGTTTGACGGAAGATTGTGCCTTTTACGCCATCAAGATAATGATTCAAGATATAGATTTGTGCATCCTTATCATCAATCGTATCCAATAAATATGAAGTTAATAAGTTTTCGTTTGTCGTAGAGGCAATTTCTGCTACGAAAATTGAGTAGTCACCATATACGTATGGTTGGTTACTTCTAGTGTAATAAGAGTGCATTGAGTGACCTAACTCATGAACTAGCGTATACAAGTCATTCAACGAATCTTGCCAGTTTAGCAAGATATATGGGTTGGTATCATAAGCACCTGACGAGTATGCGCCTGAACGCTTACCTTCATTTTCGTAAACATCGATCCATTTCTCGTCAAAAGCTTTGGCCAAGTCTTTCAAGTATTGGTCACCTAAAGGCGCTAAAGCTTTAAAGGTAATCTCTTTAGCTTCTTCGTAAGTAAATTTCACCGGTGCATCACCTGTTAATGGTGTATACATATCCCACATTTGTAAGTCATCAAGACCTAGCATGTCTTTTCTTAAGGCAACATATTCATGTAATAGATTTGTATTCTTTCTTACAGTATCTACTAATGTGTCATAAACACTTTCTGGAATATTGTTGTTGTCTAAAGCTTTTTGACGTGCTGAATCGTAGTGACGAATTTTAGCCGTATAATTATGCCCTTTAATGTTACCTGACATCAATGAAGCATTGGTATTTTTAACCCCTTCATAAGTTGCATAAAGTTGTTTAAAGGCATTTTCTCGAACAGAACGGTCTGCACTTTCTAGTAGGACACCGTATGAACCGTGAGAAAGGGTAACGTCATTGCCCTCTTCATCTTTGACTTTACCGAATTTTAAGTCGGCATTGTTTAAAAGTGAGAAAGTTGTTGAAGAGCCAGCAAAAATTTCGCTAGCACCAGCAAGTAAAGCCTCTTCATTTGGTGATAAGACATGCGCTTTCTTCGCAAATAACCCACGGAAGAAGTGACCATATTCAGCGTGGTCTTCCAATGTTTTTTGTACATCTTCAGATACTGTTAATACTTCTGGCTCAAACCAAGAAATCTTTTCACTCACTTGAGCAAGTAAGGCGCCAGCTTGACTGTTGTAAGTTAGGTACTTGTTGTCTCCTGTATCTTGGTCATGTTTTAAATGTGCATAAACATAAAGGGTTTCCAATTCACGACTCATCGCTAATAACGCCTCTAATACGGTTACCACTTGGTCAGCACCTTGGTCTAAAGTGCCTTTATAGTCTTGAAAAGCATCCGCTTTTGCTGGGAATCCACTTAAGGCATTCTCAAAAGCTTGATCATCTGGGAAGATACTGGTTAAGTCCCATTGAAACGCACTATCCACTTCATCTCTAGGTTTTACTTCAAAAATTTTTGCCATAATATACCTCCATTTTTTTAATAGTATTTTCATTTTAACACATGAAGGTTGGTTTCTACATTAATAAGCTAGCTATTTTCGTAGTTAGCATATAGCCACATCAGCCATGAAATAATGATTTCTTTGGTAAACAATGGATGGTCAATGACAAGTTGATTATCGAATAATACATTGGCGAATTGAGCAAAATGCGTCCGCTCAAATTCAGGGTCATTCTTTTGATAAATGCCTACATAAGCTAGAATAATGGCCCAGTCAGCCACTTTTGAAAACATTGCGGTTGCCTGGTAGGTATATAAATCCGCTGGTGCTTCTTGTAAGTAAACTTGTCGTTGGTAAATGATTTCTAGAATTTTTTGTTGATTAACTGTTGGACTAACAAGAACTTTCTTAATAAACTTATCTAAATCTTTGGGGGATGGACTAATTATGGGATGGTCTTTGCCAAATAACAAACTGGTCAAAAAGTCGCCCTTTTCATAGGTGAAATGCTCATTGAAGTAGTGAATATAGCGTTCAATGGACATTCGAATTTGCTTTTGCCCTTGTCCATATAGGTTGAGTGTCAATAAAACTACTTTACCTGAGGCCTCATGCCAAAAAGGCAGATAAAATCCAAACTCGTAAGCATACCGTAAAAAGGGACGGACGGCATGCAAAGTCTTAGAGGTGGGTCCTTTGTGGTTGTGATCAAAAATGCTTTGATAAATAGATTGGTAACCTAACAACCATAGAACACGGCAATCTACAGCCTGATAATCCGCTTGGCGTTTGAAGACATCTTCAGCAGAAATGGGGGCATACTGTAATTCGATAGCTAGGTTATTACTAACCTTGAATTGCTTGGGCACATAAATATCGGCCCGCCTCACTTGATTTTTAATTGCATGCTCCATATAACCTTCTAAATCAACCGCCTTTAAATGGCCGTGAATAATCGTCTTTTGGTCAAAATGGATATCAGATTCATTCACCTTATTGTGGTCTTTAATTGCTTTAGCATAGTGGGCAAAATGAGGCCTCGTATCTTTCCCCTTCTTTAAGTAAACAGCCCCCTTACATCGGCTGCAATAATAGCTTTCTGTTGTCGGTATTTTTCTACCGTGTTCGTCAACTAGATCTACTGCAAAGACAAATGATTCGTCTTCTTTCTGTGCAAATTTCATCCCTCAGCCCCCTATCACTTAATTATATACGCTCTAAATATCCAAAAGCGTCAGACTATTTTTCAAAAAAATTTAATCAATTAAAAAACCAAGCAAGGTATGGTCCTTACTTGGCGAAATATGAGTGGTTATTTAACTTGCTTGTTCAGAGGCTAGTTTGTGGTTTAGTCGACTCTCCACGGCAATGAATAAGAGCGCTTAGTCAAAGATTTGGAAGTTCATACCTATGATAAAAGCTAATGAATTAGACCCGGTGAGGTCGTAAACATAGCCTACTAGGGTATTTGCCTAGGCAATTCCAATATTTGAAATAAAATTGATCATTGGAAAGTCTTTGGCAAAATATTGACGACCGCATATTTCATTGGCTAATAATGGCATGTCGACTGCCCCTAAAGAAAAGATGCCCCCAAATATAAAGGCCAGCAGACTACCGATAATGATAATGGCACGCCATGACACAATTGGCGTAACCTTGGTAGAAAGAGGGCTGGGACACCAATCACATTATTAACAATCCCACAAGCTTCAGCAAACATCATGGCTGTCACCACTAATACAATTCAATGTATCTTCGTTTATTCACCAATGCCAATCCCACACGTCAAAAATTAGTCCGCTATCATGATATATTAGCAAGTTTTACAAGAATTTATATACTTTATAAACTATTTGCCAAATAAACTGTTCCGGGCAATTTTCACAAAAAAACGTGGTGCTAGCCAACTTGGTTCGCTAACACCACACTATGAGAATTGTTTATTTGAATCGGTAAGTTTGATTAGCTTCATCAGCTTATCTAAATCCGATTGCTTTTTCCATGGCAGCCAGTGTTTCATTGGCTACTTCATTGGCTTTCTTGGCACCATCCGCTAAAATATCATCTAATTCAGATGAAGCCATCAATTTTGCATGACGTTCTTGCATTGGTTCAAGGACAGAAATCACGACATCTGCTAAGTCTTGTTTGAATTTACCGTAACCAGCACCTTGGTACTCAGCAACGATGTCCTCAATTGGGCGGTTGGCGAATGAAGAATAAATCGTAAGCAAGTTGGAAACGCCTGCTTTATTTTCTTTATCGTAAGAAATTTCACCAGAAGAATCTGTCATTGCAGATTTAATTTTCTTGGTAATTGTTTTTGGATCATCCAATAATGATACAAATGACTTTTTGTTTTCGTCTGATTTACTCATTTTCTTGGTTGGTTCTTGCAAGCTCATAATACGGCCACCTTCTTTAGGTGCGTAGAATTCTGGCATCGTTAGAATTGGGCTTTCTTTCTTGCCAGTATAACGGTTGTTGAAGCGTTCAACGAAGTTTCTTGTTAACTCAAGATGTTGTTTTTGATCATCCCCAACTGGTACTAAATCAGTTTGGTATAAAATAATGTCTGCTACCATTAATGGTGGATAAGTTAATAGACCTGCTGAAACAGATGATTGTTTAGCTGATTTATCTTTGAATTGTGTCATACGCTCTAGTTCTCCTAAGGCTGTATTACACTGTACAATCCAAGCAGCTTGTGCATGGGCTGGTACTTGGCTTTGAATAAAGATTGTTGCTTTTTCCGGATCAATCCCTAAAGCAATATATAAGGCAGCTAGTGAACGTGTGTTTTTACGTAACTCCTCAGGATCTTGCGCTACTGTAATGGCATGTTGGTTTACTACACAGTAATAGGCTTCAAAGTCATTTTGTAATTCAATAAATTGCTTCATAGCACCAACATAGTTACCGATTGTTGGTGTTCCACTTGGTTGTACACCAGAAAAAATACGTTTTGTCATCTAAATATCCCCTCACTTAAATTCTATTCTAGTATAGCATATTTTTACTGTCTTGTTAGTATCCGCCTTGTTCTAATGACTAGATGACACCGCTATATTAACTTATTTTTGATACGTCAAAATTGGTTAAAAAAACCATAGAAAATTCACAAACTATGTGGTATACTATATATATGTTAGTTAAGAATCGTTTTTCATAAAAGGAGAGATACACATGGTAAAATTATACATATCACCAAGTTGTACTTCATGTCGCAAAGCTCGAGCATGGTTAGAAGAACATGAAATTCCTTACACCGAAAGAAACATCTTTTCAGAACCATTAACAGAAGATGAAATCAAAGCCATCCTACGCATGACAGAGGAAGGTACTGAAGAAATCATTTCAACTCGATCAAAAGCATTCCAAGAATTAAATATTGATCTTGATGAAATTCCGTTGAACGATTTATTTGAATTAATCCAAAATAATCCTGGTTTGTTACGACGCCCCATTATTTTAGATGATAAACGTTTACAAGTTGGTTATAACGAAGATGAAATTCGTCGTTTCTTACCAAGAAGCGTTCGTAAACTTGAATTACAACAAGCGTTGGCCTCTTACGAAGAGCAAGAAGCACACGCAAATTAAATTTTAAAACAAGATAATATGATGGAAAGAGTGCAAACTTCTGTACTCTTTTTATTTTCTCAAACTAAATTACTTTAACTTTCGCATCAATTAGTTTACACTACTTATTAATAGATTGGGGTGATTACGATGGAAATGGAGTATATTAACGAAAATACTATCCGCGTGTTTATAGATACTGATGATTTAATTGAGCGAGGCATCTCGTTTATGGATATCATGAGCAATCAAAACGAAGTTGAGCATTTTTTCATGAGTATCCTTGAAGAGGTCGATGTGTCACAGAAATTTCAACACACTGAAGCGATCACTTTCCAAGTAATGCCAAAAAGAAACGGTATCGATTTGTATATCAGTAAAGGTTTTGGCGATGACAATGAAGAAGATAGTGCTTTCCAACAATTAATGGAAACAATCGGCGAGCTTGAAGATGAAGATAAAGCAAAAACAAACGAACGCCAAAACGTCTTAGATGGCTTCGCTAAACAAGAGGCAGATAAGAAGGAAAAAGCAACGAGTGCTGAAACTGAAGCGCCACGTGTTCCTAGAGAAATCACCTTAGTCTTCCGGATTTTTGAAGATTTCATAGCTTTCGCGCGTGACTTTAAGGATGAATTTGCGCAAGTAGACTTATATCTTTATAATGAATCCTACTTTGCTTTAATTAAATTTGAAGCCAACGAATTAACAGATGATGAAATTGAAGATTTAATTTCATTCGCCGAAGAATACGCTGAAGTTTCCGCATTGAATGCTGGATTAATCCGTGAACGCGGAACTGAAATTGCCAGAGGCAATGCGAGTGTCCAAATTCGCCGCGCATTCGGCTAAGACAACCTATAGTATTCATATACCAGTTAACCAGATCGGTTGGCTGGTTTTTTTTGTAGCAAAATTTGCCTTCAATAAGAAAAGGCAAGGATCCATTTGAACCCTTGCCTCTCAATTATATTTATTGTTATAGCGATGCTAGGTCAGCTAATTCTTCAGCTGTGACGTTACCAAAGTAGTTTCTAAGGTTAATGCTTTTAAAAACATCGATTAAATTTTCACGGCTATATTCTTGACCAATCAAAGCATTTTCAACGTCAGTAATTTCCCCTAAACCAAAGAAGTCACCGTAGATTTTACATGCATTAATTTTACCTTTTGAAATATTAAATTGGAATTCGATTTGGCCAGCAGGCGTTCTTTCATCTCTGATGATTTCAAAGTCCGGATTTGCTCCATAGTTCCAATCATCATTATTGGTATATTGTTGACGGAAGTCTTCAATCCATGCCCAGTCATCGTCAGTTAAGACATATTCTTGGATGTCTTCAAGATTTTCAACATCGAATATATTACGTAATAAAGCTGTTCTAAAGTCGAATATGGTCATATTTTGAGAGTTAGCATCCATATGGGGTTTGATATTGGTTACACGAGAACGGATTGATTTAACCCCTTTTGCATTTAATTTAGCGGCTTTGGGTTTCAATACTTTCGTTGTTTCGTCAATATCGACATCAAACATCAAAGTGCCATGTGCTGTCATTCGATTATTTTTAGAATACATGGCATTACCAGAGAACTTTTGATCACCGATTACAAGGTCATTACGGCCCCTAAGTTCAGCCCCTTCAACACCCATTTTGCCAAGAGATTCAATAATAGGCTCGGTAAATTTCTTAAAGTCCCTAAATGAGTTGCCGTCATCATTAGTGATGAAACAGAAGCAAATGTTCCCTAAATCGTGGTACACCGCCCCTCCACCAGAAAAACGACGGACAACGTGGACATTGTGTTCTTTCACATAAGGCTCATTAATCTCAACATGGGTATTTTGATTCTTACCAATAATAATCGAAGGTTCATTGATATAGAAAAGCAAGATGGGTTCATCTAACTTCTTCTCGTTCAATAGAAAATATTCAATCGCCAAGTTAACAGTTGGGTCAAAAATCTCTTCACCGTTACGTTCATTTTTTACATAATACATAACTTACTACCTCTCTATCCTAGACTATATTTTGATATGTTATAGCCATTATTTTAGTCTAAAATTGGGATAAGTCAAATTCATAAGTGTAGCGCGGACTACCTGATGGCATATAAAGTAAACCTGTTCTAACAAAACCGTTGCATTTCAAGGTTTTCTGCATCATGACATTGTCTGGATGGGTATCAATTCGTAATGAGGTAATGTTATTGACTATCCCCATTTTTTTGATATCTAAAAACATTTGTGAAGTGACTTTACGACCACGTAAATGTTGGGAAACCATGACCCGGTGAATCGACAAATAAGGGCCCTTTACAGTCCATTCACCTTCAGCAAGGTTTTCGTATGGTTCATCGTAAGTATCCAAGACACAGAAGCCTGCAATTCCTGTGGTATCGCGTTGCTCCCAGACAAAGCCTTGGTCATGCATAATCGCATCTAATAGATCTTCGTTGGATATCGTACCGTTTTGCCATTGATCTATATTATTCATTGCAAGTAAAGCAATCGCGTCTTCAAGCATCCCAGTTAATTGCGCCATATCGCTCTCAACTGATTCGCGAAGCGCTAATCCCATATTAATATGACTCATTCATGTCTTCTCCTAAGTTCACTTTTTACTTTGAATAAATTCAACTTATTTTATCAGATTGAATCTTTAAATCATAGATAGAATATTACTAAAAAGAGATAATGAAATAAATTTAATTTTTGCGATAATTGCCATTTAAAAAAACCATTTTCCAAAAATAATTAGCTTTTTCCTGTGCTTGCTTTGCCGCCGTATAGCTATAATTGCAAATTATTCAGCTGGTGTGCTTTGAAAGACCACTTAATATAGGCTCTTCGACATTTAATGTGGATAGCTTAATTTAAGCAAGAAACTTAAATTCATTTTATATGGATTTGAGTTTCTTTTTTATTTTATTTTAAATGAGATTTGATAAAAGAAGAACTATCTTTTTTGTCCTTTGAACTGCTGTGTACGTTCCTTAAGAGCCGTGACACCGGCGAGAGCCAAGGTCTCTCTGCCTTGATATCGAGCCAAGGTCTCGATATCATGCTTTTTCACGGCTAAGGACGTACACTTGCAGTTTTTTTCTTTGAACATAGCGAGCGGGATGTATCATGTTTATTTAATTAAGGGAAGCGGGCTTGCCCGGTTTTAAAATGAAACTAATCATCACCCTATTTCTGAAATTGAAAAAATTTCGATATCCATAGGATACACGTTTTATGACTTTGATACGATTATTTTTTCCTTCTAGACTAGCGTTTGATCTAGTCTTGTAATGGAAGGTGTTTGCGATAAACGCTATATTCTTCAATAATGTGTTCAGTGAGGTTTGCATATATTTACTGATATTTTGGTGACGTTCTGCAGTAATAGTCTCATGAAACATTTCGATATTATTTTCTTTAGAAGCCTCTAGTAAAGCTTGATATACCCAGTAATTTTCCGTTAAATCCTCATCTAAAGAAAGTAGATGATCAAGAATATCCATATCACAAACCATTTTCCCTTTAAATAAACGTTGTTTTCTATAATTTATAAAATCAACTTCGTTGAAATCCTTTAGGATAAGCTTCCAAAAACTTTTCAGCTTGCGATACTCTTTTTTATCTTCACCATTATTTCTATTTATATTGAAAGTATTCATTACTTGAACTCTCGTTTTGTTTAAAGAACGTGAAATCAATTGAATGATATGAAAACGATCAATAATTACTTTGGCGTTTGGAAACATTTCTCTAACCAAAGTCATATAAGGCGCATTCATATCAACAACAATGGTTTCAACAGCAGAGCGCTCTTTTAAACTAAATTGGCGGAAGTATTCTCTTAATTTGTATAGTTGTCGAGTGGGCAGTATACCAAGAACTTCATGAGTCTCCTCATTACTAAAAATAAAACTCATTTGATTGTCAGCTTGTTTTGTAGATTTGATCTCATCGAAGCACATGTGTTTCGCTAGTTTTGTGCGATTGCGACGAAAATAGTCATCCATAAAGCGATTAATAATTCGTCTACTAGTATTATCTGAGATACAGTGCCTACGAGCGAGATCCTTGTTTGAAATCGTATCTGCAGCCTCAACTAAAACAGATTGCTTCACTTGTTTAGCGATATGACAATTACGTGCAACCTCACTGGTATGAGCAATGAAGCGCTCATCGCATTCATGACACCAGAAGCGTTGCTTCTTAAGCTCTAGATAGGTTGGTGTATTGGATTGGCGTAACCACGTGATCCTGGACGTCATAAACCCATCTTTAACGATAGAATGGTCATTTACACAACCACATTTAGGGCAAGCCTTGGGCTTGTAGGTTAACGTGCCAGTAAAAACTTTTACATTTATTCCTTTAATATTACGCTCTTGAATCCAATTTTCTTCGTTAAATGTGATGTTAGTATCCTTAATGTTTAGTAAAAGTCTGATATTATCGTTCTGAGACATATGAATTTCCTTTCTAATTTTGGTTTAGACGCTTAAATTTTAGCATAGGAAATATTCATATGTCTTTTTGTGTTTTTATACAAAATAGGTTTGAATGATTTCTCATCCACACCAAAAGTCGGAGACCCTTAATATAAAAACGTGGAAAACAGGTAATAACCCATTTCCCACGTTTCAGGATTTCTAATCAAGCCCATATTACCAAAAAAATGAATTAGTTAGTTTGTTCTAACACCTTAGCGAATTCACCTGCAACATCGTCATTATCTGACCATGCCGGTTTGTCAGCGCCTAACGTTACTTCATCCATTACTGTGGCCGTTTCTTCAGATTGATATGCTTCCACGATTTTTTGGAAGTCTTCATTTTCTGCATCTTCAGCTCTGATAACAATCGCATTTTTGTATTGCGCACCAACATCATCTAAGTTGTCAGTATCCACAAAAATGGCATCAACAGAAGGATTCAATCCAGCATCCACTGCATAGTTGGTATTTGAAACCACCAAGTCAGCGTCCGCAAGAGATCGCGGAACCTGAGCTGCATCCACTTCAGTAATGTTTAAGTTTTTATCGTTAGCAGTAATATCACTTACTGTTGGTGATATGCCCGCAGCGTCATCTAATTCAACTAGACCAGCTAAGGCTAATAATTGTAGGGCACGACCACCATTTGTCACATCATTTGGAATGACAACTGAAGCACCATCTGCTAAATCGTCAATATTTTCAACAACATCTGAGTAGGCCCCCATTGGTGAAATGAATGTATAGCCAATCGGTTGTAAGTCAGCATTGTTTGCATTTACATAGTCAGCTAAGAAAGCTAAATGCTGGAAAGCATTTAAATCTAGTGACCCATCTGCAAGCGCATTGTTTGGGGTAGTATATTCAGAAAATTCTTCAATATTCAGTTGAATACCTTCATCTTCTAAACGACTTGCTACGTCATCCCAAACATCATGAGCTGCGGAGCCCACAACACCAATCGTATATTCAGAAGTTTCTTCTGTGTTGACTGCTTCACTTGAGGCTGCAGAATCTGATTCAGTAGCCCCACCATTACCACAAGCGGCTAAAGCAAACACTGAAGCCAATAAAGTAGCTGAAACTTTTACTTTCTTATTCATTCAATTTCCTCCTCCCAATATAAATTGAATTGCTTATTCAGCTGGTTGGCTTTGGTTTACAACTTCTTCAAAGTCACCAGCGATGTCATCGTTGTCTGTCCAAGCTGGTTGGTCAGCACCTGATGTTACTTCGTCAATTTTAGCCGCAGTTTCGTCAGATTGGTAAGCTTCTACAATTGTTTGGATGTCTTCGTTTTCGGCATCTTCAGTTTTCACAACAACAGCATTTTTGTATTGTGCACCTAATGAACCCAAGTCATCAGCATCTAAGAAAATCGCATCTTCTTCAGGTACTAAACCAGCATCGACTGCGTAGTTTGTGTTAGCAACTACTAAATCAGCATCAGCAAGCGAACGAGGTACTTGAGCGGCATCAACTTCAGTAATTTCAATGTTTTTAGGGTTAGCAGTGATGTCTTCAACGCTTGGGGTAATACCAGCAGCATCGTCAACTTCAATTACGCCTGCTAATTCTAATAGTAATAAAGCACGACCAGCGTTAGTCACGTCGTTAGGGATAACAACTGTACCACCATCAGCTAAGTCATCGATGCTTTCTAATGATTCTGAGTAAGCACCCATTGGAGAGATATAAGTATAACCAACTGGCTGTAAGTCAGCATTGTTTGATGCCACAAATTCAGCTAGGTAAGCTAAATGTTGGAAGGCATTTAAATCTAAGGAACCATCTACTAAAGCAGTGTTTGGTGTTACATAGTCAGTAAAGGTTTCAACATTTAAAGTAATGCCTTCGTCTACTAAACGTTCAGCAACGTCTTCCCACACTAAACGTTCAGTATCACCAACGACACCAACAGTGTATTCAGCTTGTTCTTCAGTTGCAGATTCAGATGCAGCTGATTCACTTTCATTACCAGTTGTACCACAAGCAGCTAAAGCAATAATTGAAGCAAAGATTGTTGCAGATAATTTAAATTTGTTATTCATTATAATTCTCCTCCAGAATTTGATTTAGTGACAGAATTTTAGTGCTCTACTTTTTTCACCAAGCGATCAGCGATAGCTTGAGAAATAAAGACAATAATTAGGATAATGATTGTAGAAATAATCGTTACATCTGTTTGGAATCGGTTATAACCACGTGTGATAGCCAAGTTACCAAGACCACCACCACCGATAGTTCCGGCCATAGCTGTTAATCCGATTACATTGATAATGGACAATGCAGATACACGGATAATACCTGGTAAGGCTTCTTTTAAGTAAACTCTGAAGACAATATCTCCAGTAGACAAACCCATTGCTTGTGCCGCTTCGATAACACCGGGGTTTACCTCAACCAAGGCATTTTGAATCTGACGGGCATAGAATGGCACAGTTGCTACGACTAATGGCACGATTGCTGCAGTTGTACCAATTGAAGTACCAGCAATTAATCTTGTGATATTCACAAGTAAAGCAATCATAATAACGAATGGAATAGACCGGAAAATATTCACAAACTTGTCTAAGACACCGTAAACGGCTGCGTTAGCTTTTAACCCTTTAGGTTGGGTTAAGACTAACCAAACACCTAGTCCAAGACCAAGAGCAAACCCAAGTCCTGCAGTCCAAAGTGTCATATAAAGTGTTTCAATTGTTGCTTCTAGAAATTCATCAGGAATGCTTGCTGCATTTGGTAAGATACTTTCGATAAAATTCATTATGCATCAACCTCCTCTTGAATATAGTGGTCGCCTTCGATTTTGTATTCTTCTAAAGTGATACCTTCGTAAATAATAAAGTCAATGGCTTCTTGTACTTTTGCATCTTCACCACTTAGGCTTAGTAGCAAGGTGCCCACTGGAATATTTTGTAAAATTTCAATATTACCGAATAAGATATTGGCTTTCACTTGGAATTGCTCTGTTAATTTAGAAATTAATGGGTCCCCAGTTGAAGCACCTGAGAAAGTCACGCGGATTACGCGGTCAGCTGGGTGAATATTCAATAATTCTGGTTTGCTTAAAACTTCTTGAATACCCTTTTCTATTGGTGACGCAGACTCGATAAAGTCTTTGGTCAATTTTTGTTGTGGGTTTCTGAAGATATTGAAAATCGTATCTTGTTCAACAACCACACCATGTTCCATTACCGCCACACGGTTACAAATTTCTTTGATAACGTGCATTTCATGAGTAATGATGACGATTGTTAAGTTTAAGCGTTCATTCAACTCTTTCAACAGTTCAAGGATTGAAGATGTTGTTTTAGGGTCTAAGGCAGAAGTCGCCTCGTCACATAATAAAACATCTGGGTCGTTAGCCAAGGCTCTCGCAATCGCTACACGTTGTTTCTGTCCGCCAGATAGTTGGCTTGGGTAAGCATCTTTACGGTCAGCTAATCCAACTAATTCTAACAACTCATGTACTTTCTGTTTTTTCTCTTCCTTAGATAATTTAGAATCCTTCAATGGGAAAAGGACATTGCCCTCAACCGTTCTCGCATTCATTAAATTAAAGTGTTGGAAGATCATCCCAATTTTCTTACGAGAAGCACGTAGTTCTGCTTCTGATAAGGCATTGATTTCTTTATCATTTACAATTACTTGCCCAGAAGTTACTGGTTGCAAGCGGTTGATGGTACGAACCAGTGTGGATTTACCCGCACCAGAGTAACCAATCACGCCAAATATTTCGCCCTCATCGATTGAAATATTGACATCTTTTACTGCATCAACGGTACCATTTGGTGTATCAAATTTTACCGCGACGTCTTTTAAGTCGATAATTGACATCTGCTTCACCTCTACATTAACTTATAAATTTTTCCTTTTGACGCTATCGCTTCATTCTATCATAAGATGACTTACTTTAGCTTAATCTTGATTGAATCCGCCACTAGGCAATAGCATTTTCTATCATCCCCTAATATTCATGATTCATTTTTTGGAACAATGGACCACAGCTATTTCTAACACATATCTTATCAAGTATTCTGTGCTTTGGATAATACGAATATTTAATAACCCTTGATAGTATAAATAGAACACCAAAACATTTTGAGTTCATAAACAAAAAAGTCCAGTAGGCACTCGCTAAAAGCTGGTGCTACGTGGACTTTGATTGTCTGATTTATTTGTTTAAAGCTGCTTTCGCTTGTTCGCAGATAGCTGCAAATGCATCAGCATCGTTAACTGCTAATTCAGCTAACATTTTACGGTTCATGTCGATGTTAGCAACTTTTAAGCCATTGATTAATGTGCTGTAGCTCATTCCATTCATACGAGCAGCTGCATTAATACGTGTAATCCATAGACGACGGAAGTCACGTTTCTTTTGACGACGGTCACGGTATGCGTAAGTGTAAGATTTCATTACAGCTTGTTTAGCTGTTTTATATAATTTAGACTTCGCACCGAAGTAACCTTTTGATAACTTAAGATATTTTTTACGACGACGACGTGTTACTGTTCCACCTTTAACTCGAGCCATTTAATTTCCTCCTTTTGGTACTGTTCAGTCCATGACTGAACGCTTAGATAATCTTATTTGTAAGTGTCCATCATTTGTGAGATACGTTTAATATCTGTTGAATGAACTGTAGTCGCTTGTTTATGTTGACGACGTTGTTTTTTAGTTTTACCGTGGAAACGGTGAGAACGTTCTGAATGACTACGTTTTAGTTTACCTGAAGCAGTCTTTTTGAAACGTTTAACTGAAGCGCGGTGAGTTTTTTGTTTTGGCATGTTTTTTCCTCCTAAAAGTGTTCAATTATTTGTCAGCAGTTGGTGCCATTTGAAGGAACATTGAACGTCCTTCCATTTTTGGTCTTTGTTCAACTTCTGCAACATCTTTAAGCTCTTCTGCAAAGCGTTCTAGCACTTCGCGACCGATTTCTTTGTGCGTAATAGCACGTCCACGGAAACGAATTGAAGCTTTCACTTTGTCACCTTTTTCAAGGAACTTGCGAGCTTGACGCAATTTTGTGTCGAAATCATTTTGTTCAATCGTAGGAGATAAACGTACTTCCTTCAGACTGACTTGTTTTTGATTTTGACGTTGTTCACGCTCTTTCCGTTGTTGCTCATAACGGTATTTACCGTAATCCATAATACGGGCAACTGGTGGTTTTGCGTTTGGTGATACTAGTACTAAGTCAAGTTCAACTTGTTCAGCTTTATCTAAAGCCTCGTCTTTACTTAACACACCTAATTGTTCACCTTCAGAATCAATTACACGAAGTTCACGTGCACGGATATTTTCATTTACGAACATATCTTTTGCGATAGTAATACACCTCCATTGATGCTGTATAAAAAGAAATTTTTCTGCAAGATTGCATATATCTGTATGAAAGAGAAATTTCACATAGAAAAAAACGACGGATAGCACAATCACTACCCGTCGTATTAAGCACACAGATCGAGTCTGTGTGAACTGAATATCTATCAACCCGAGGACGTAACTTGTCAACTCAGGTGAGAAACGGGTGTTTCTGCTTCTTTTCTCAACCTCAATATCATAACACCCTGTAATCTCTTTGTCAATCAATTATTTTAAATTTTATACTTTAGTCAGCTCGCGAATCGGTCGACCTTTTTCATCGTAGATAAAGTCCTTGACCCGCTGGCC
This sequence comes from Aerococcus viridans, assembly GCF_001543285.1. Classification (NCBI taxonomy): domain Bacteria; kingdom Bacillati; phylum Bacillota; class Bacilli; order Lactobacillales; family Aerococcaceae; genus Aerococcus; species Aerococcus viridans. The sequence continues at coordinate 656,935 of NZ_CP014164.1, read as the reverse complement.
GTCCCCCATTGCAACAAGTAGCAGGTCTCGATAAGGTTCTGCTAATTCTTCAAATAGAAAGGTTTCCTCATCTAATTGCGCCAGTTTACGTTTACTGTCAATCTCACCAGGACTTCTCAACTTACATTTAGTCGATGGTAACTTGTCCAAATGCCGTTTCTCAATACGATAGTAGTAATTGTCATCACCATATGTAATTTCTAGGGCACCTGAATTGGTCCGTCGTTTATTCACATCGGTATACTTTTCTTGATGAAGTGTCCACCAACTTTGAATCCCCTCAAAGGCCGCTTCTTCGCTAGCGTATGATCCATGTTCCTTTCGAACACCATCGCGCCGATTTTCCCAGTAGTTTGTGTAAACTTCCACCATGTACATCACTCCTATTCTCTTGATACCCCTATCATATAGGAAATGATCTAGTAATGTAAACGTTCTCTATAAATATACACACTTTCTTTCGGATTTCTTAATCTGGAATGATCCAGTAAGTTTCATCAGAATTATGATTGATTTCTTCAATTTGTGATTGGAACTCATCCGAATTGTAAATATCTACGACTGCTTGCACCCACTCTTCTTCCACCGTTTCAGGATTGGAAACCACAGCTTGCAGTAGCAAGTCCTCACGCACATCCTCTGCTAATAACATAGTTGAGAAGTCAACGCCCGCGTCATAAGCGATTGAACCAGGAATAATGGCGTAGGCTAAATCTTCCAAGGTTCTTGGGATGGTCGCTGATTGCATTGGTACAATTTCAATGCCCGCCGTATTTTCTGAGATATCATCAACCGTTAAACTCTCAAGGTTGGCATCCTCATTTAATTTGATCCAACCCGCTTTTTCTAAAACGAGTAAAGCTCTTGTATAATTTGACGGATCATCCGGGATACCCACGCGGTCACCGCTTGAGACAGCAACCAAATCATCCTTTGTACCTGGGAACAGACCTGCTGGCACAGTCGGTACCGGTGTCACAGCCGTCAGTTCTGCACCCGCTTCTTCATTGAAGTTAGCTAAATACAAGGAATGCTGGTCAACATTTAAGTCTACTGACCCTTCTTGTAAGGCAACATCCACTGACCGCACATCCGTAAACTCAATTTCTTCAACTGTATAACCCTCTTCTTCTAGCTTTGGCGCCACTTGGTCTAAAAATAACTCACTATAAGGACCGGGTGACGTCGCGACCCGAATCGTTATTTCCTCACTACTATCACTAGAACAAGCTGCCAATACTGTTGCCGATAAACTCAACAACCCCAACTTCACAAAATGCTTCATAAACCCTTCCCCCATATCAAATTATTTTCTTTTCACAACTTCAGTATAGTGGAGGTTTCATGATATTGATAATACCTTACTTTAATCATAAGTAATCGTTAATTACGAACTCAACTATTAAAAACACATTAAATTTGCTATAATTTGGACACACTAAAAAATCCTAGCGATTCTTGCAAGGTGAAGGAGTTTTTCCATGGTTACACGCTGTCAATTTGCCAATACCCCAGACATGATCGCTTATCATGACAAAGAATGGGGGCAAGGTAAAACCACTGACCAAGAAGTATTTGAGGCCCTGTGTTTGGAATCTATGCAGGCCGGTTTATCCTGGGCGATTATCCTGAAAAAGCGGTCTGCGCTAAGAGCAGCTTTTGCTGATTTTGACATGGAGGCCTTGGCCAAGTTTAATGAAACTGATGTTGACCGGCTTATGCTTGATGAAGGGATCATTCGTCACCGCCAAAAAATCCAAGCTATGATAAATAACGCCAAGTGTGCGCTAGCAATCGAGGAGGATACTCATTTTCCAAGTTTTAGAGACTTCATCTACCAAACAGCACAACAATTGGTGGTCGAATTTGACGGAAATGAGGACGAAATCAATAAAGCTTTGATGAGATTATTGAAGAAACACGGGTTTAAATTTGTCGGGACAACTACAATTGAATCATTTCTGGAGACGATTGGTGTCTATAACCACCACGAACCACAGTGCGACTTCAGATAAAGATTTTATTTACTTAATTATGACTTAGATTTTACATGAAATTATTAGGCTTACTTTATAATGTGATGTAAGTTAGTGATAAATCAATTTATTTATAAACATGCGAGGAGATTCTTATGCCTTTAAATATCAACCAACAAAAATGGGACCCCTTTGTTATTCAACGTTTGAATACAGTGATTCGTGAATCAGCTTCAGAAGCAAGTGTCAGTAAGCAAGATACTGCATACGCTGTATTTGATTTTGACAACACTACAATCATGCACGATATTGAAGACCATCTGATGATGTACATGATTGATCACTTGGCCTACAAAATGACACCCGATGAATTCTATGACGTCTTAACTACTGGCCCGATGAATTTCAACCAACCTATTTTCCCAAATTCACAAAATATGGCAACTTACACTGATTTGGCGGACGATATCATCGCACAGTACCAAGTCTTATATACCGACTATATTGCCTTAGATGAGAGCGAACGATTGCCACTAGAACAAATAAAGGAATTAACCCAATTCACCGAATTTGCGGCGAAATTGCGTTTGTTCTACCAACTAGCAGGTAGTGAATTCCAAAGAACACCTGGCAAAAATTCACCGATTTACTGGTTTAAAGGCTATACTGTTGAAGAATTCAAAGCCTTATCTGTAGCTGTATTCCAAGATGCCTTGGCTAAACCAATCGCCTTACGCCGACTATTTTCTAGCCCACATATTAAGAGCAAGGTCGGAAAAGTAGAAGCCTCTTTCGAACAAGGGATTCGTATCCCAGATGAAATTATTCACTTATGGCAAGTGCTTAAAGACAACAACATCACCATTTATGTCATTACCGCTAGTCCAATTGACTTGGTGCGTTCAGTGGTCACTGAAGCACCATTCAACTTAGACAAAAGCCAAGTTTTCGGTCAGTGCTATGATGTGGATGAAAATGACATTATGGATTCCCGTCTGGAAGAAGGTACTTTTATCACTAAGGGCTTAGGAAAAGTAGAAGTAATTAAAAATTTTATGGTAGCCGAACACGGCAAGCAACCAGCTTTGGTATTTGGAGACTCTATGGGTGACTACCCAATGATGACCCAATTACCTTTCGTTAAGCTAGCGGTATTGTTCAACCGTTATTCTGGCGACCAAACCCAACAATTAATCGTTAAAGGGATCAACATTTACCGTCAAGACAACGCCAAATTGGTAATCCAAGGACGCGATGAAAATAAAGGAACCTTACGCCCAAGTATGGCAACCATTCCATTAGGTCACTTAGAGCCCGTATTACAAGCCGGGGAATTATATTTATAGAAATATTAGAGAGATTGGGTGAAAATTCAATCTCTCTAATATTTGTGCATAGTAAAAAACGCCAATAACTAGTGTTATCGGCGTTTTTTGCCTTTATATAAGTAGGGCGTCGGGGCTCGCACCCTGTTTAGTCGGGTGCGCTCGACCAGCTAAAGTCCACTTCAGAATAGTTTGCATCACACTTTGTATGATACGGCACTATTCTTCCAGTGTTGTTGAGCTTAGCGGTCTCTCTTACACCCTTTAGTCGGGTTCGTCCCTCCAGAAAGGACTGCGTTTCAGATGAAGTTGTAGCTGACTGTGTCATCTACTGTCTTCATCTTCCAACGGTTCCTTTCTTAGCGTCGGGGCTCGCACCCTTTATTTATATTCTTTGATGTCTTGTTCTAATTGCGCTAAGAATTCATCAAACGGCATTGATAGTGTTTCTTTTGAACCATAGCGCCGTACTGTTACTGTGTTTTCAGCGATTTCGTTGTCACCAAATACCAATTGGTATGGGATTTTTTGTGTTTGTGCTTCACGGATCTTGTAACCCATTTTTTCGTTACGATTATCCACTTCAACACGCATACCAGCAGCCTTCATTCGACGACGAATTTCTTCAACATGTTCGCCGTGTGCTTCATCGTTTACTGGAATTAATTTAGCTTGAACTGGTGCTAACCAAGTTGGGAATGCCCCTTTATATTCTTCAATTAAGTAAGCAACGAAACGTTCCATTGTTGAAACGACACCACGGTGGATAACCACTGGACGATGAGTATCTTGGCCATCTTGACCAACATAAGTTAGGTCAAAACGTTCTGGTAATAAGAAGTCTAATTGAACAGTAGACATTGTTTCTTCATTACCTAAAGCAGTTTTCATTTGAACGTCTAATTTAGGACCGTAGAACGCTGCTTCACCAATGGCTTCAAAATATTCTAAACCTAAGTCATCCATTGCTTCTTTAAGCATTGCTTGTGCTTTTTCCCACATCTCGTCATCATCAAAGTATTTATCAGTATTGTTTGGATCACGGTAAGATAAACGGAAACGGTAGTCTGTAATATTAAAGTCATCATAAACTTGTTTGATTAATTCAATTACACGTGTGAATTCTTCTTTAATTTGGTCTGGACGTACAAAGATATGTGCGTCATTTAAAGTCATTTCACGTACACGTTGTAAACCAGATAAGGCGCCAGATTTTTCGTAACGGTGCATCATACCTAATTCCGCAATTCGAACTGGGAATTCACGATATGAGTGAATATCATTTTTATAAACCATCATGTGATGTGGGCAGTTCATTGGACGTAAAACTAATTGTTCACCGTCACCCATATCCATTGGTGGGAACATATCTTCATGGTAGTGGTCCCAGTGACCAGAAGTTTTATATAATTCAACATCTGCCATAATTGGTGTATACACATGCTCGTAACCTAAAGAAACTTCTTTGTCTATGATATAACGTTCAATAATACGACGGATTGTAGCACCTTTTGGTAACCAGAATGGTAAACCAGAACCAACTTCAGGATTTACCATGAAGATATCTAATTCTTTTCCTAATTTACGGTGGTCACGTTCTTTAGCTTCCTCACGTTGTTTGATGAATTCTTTCAAGTCACGTTTCTCGAAGAATGCTGTACCGTAAACACGTTGCATCATTTTGTTATCTGAGTTACCTCTCCAGTATGCACCGGCAACAGATAATAGTTTGAATTCTTTAATGTAACCAGTTGATGGTACATGGATTCCACGACAAAGGTCAGTGAATTCACCTTGTGAGTATACTGTTAACGTTTCATCTTCTGGTAAATCTGCGATGATTTCCAATTTATATTCATCATCCGCAAAGATTTCATTTGCTTCAGCACGTGTCACTTCACGACGTTCAATTGGATAATTCTCTTTTACAATTTTAGCCATTTCAGCTTCAATTACTGGTAGATCTTCTTCAGTAATTTGTTTTTCTTGGTCCGTATCATAATAATAACCTGTTTCAATGGCTGGACCGACACCAAATTTAATGCCTGGATACAAACGTTTCATCGCTTGTGCCATCAAATGAGCAGTTGAGTGACGTAAGATACCTAATGCATCTTCATGTTTAGGGTCAACGATTTCAATCGCGCCACCTTCATTAATTGGGGCATTTAAGTCCACCAATTCACCGTCAATTTTAGCCGCTAATGCGCGTTTTGCTAATGAGTTACTAATTGATGCAGCAACGTCACGACCAGTAACGCCTGCTTCAAATGATTTTTTAGCCCCATCTGGGAATACTAAGTCAATCATGTTTTTCCTCCTTTTTCCTTTTGAAAAATAAAAAAGCCCCATCCTAGCCTAAAAGACTAGAATGGGACGCTAATAAACAATATGCGTGGTTCCACCCAAGTTCGATAATATATGCAGAGCATATCTTATCCTCAATTGCTGATAATGGGGACAACCCGTACACCTTATCACATGTGCATAATGCCATCTGTTTCGGTGCGATCTAAAGAGTGGTTCGCTATATGATCTTGCAAGTTTCTCACTAACCAACTTGTCCCTAATGTCCAATCCTAAAGCTTGTCTCTTATCATCGATATAGTTATCTGATTTCAAAATAAGTATAAGCATCGAGCCTATAATTGTCAAACAAAAATCATAAGAAACCGTTTCACATAGGCGATTTCAAGGAAAAAGAGACGTGTGTAAACCCGCCTCCTTCTGGTGAAACTTATTGTACGCGTGAACCATCAGTGTATTGGCCACTTTGGTTTACTTGACGACGTTGTTGTTCAGCTGCACGTTTTTGTTCGTTTTGGTCACGTTCATACTCAGCCCGTGTTAACACGTCGTTTACGTTCATGTTCACTTCAACAACTGTTAAACCGGTCATTTGTTGAACGTTTTCTTTCACTGCTTTAGTCACTTTGTCAAAAGTGGCTGGAATATCTTTGCCATATTCGGCAATCACTTCAAGGTCTAACGCTACTTCTTTTTTACCAACTTCGGCGCTAACACCTTTAGTTTCGTCTTCGCCATTAGAGAAGAAGTTCATAATTCCTGAAGTAAAGTTACCTTTTAACTCTAGAATCCCATCAATGTTTTGAACTGTATAGAAAGCAATTTTTTCTAATACACGGTTTTCAAAAGTTAAATCATTTGTGTGTTTTACGTTTTCTGACATGTAAAATACCCCATTTCTTTTATTTTTAAATTATATAACCAATAAGTTGTCAATATCATAGCAAATCCATCTACTTAACTCAAACAATATGATGCTAAAAATTGAAAAATGAGAACCAGCTTTCTAAGTCAATTTGCCCATCAAAATATGCCCCTGCAATGTATCCAATTACTGAGAATACTAGGATGAATAAGGCAGGTCCAAAACCTAACCACATCCACAGTAAACCAAAAATGAATGCAATCAATCCGCCAATAATACGATTTCTATATGGATACCAGCTACGTGGTGGTTGTTTCATATGCTCTGTGCCTCCTATCAACATTCGGTCCTATTCGAACAAGATTATCTAACACGCGCCTGGTTTTGACCGCGCCCCTGTTGGCTTACACGGTTCGCATCATACGGTGCGGCAGATACTTTTACATTTTGAACATTTGTCCCTAAAACGCGTTCTGCTCCAAGTTTGGCTTTTTCTGCGATGCGATCAGAAGTTGCTTGAACCGCTTGGTTTTTATCTACAGCGTAATCAACCGCTACTTTTGTGTTTTCTGGCTTACGACCAAATTTCACCGTAACATTTTTGTTAGATGCTTCTTTCACGTCTAATAACTCTTGGTGTACCGCATGTACAACTGTATCACGGTTTACTTTCACCTCACCAAAGTCATTAGCTACTTTCAAGGTACGTGATTTTGCTGGTGCGACCAATGCCCAAATTAAAGCAACCGCAAAATAAATAAATGCAAGTGCCAATAGCACAATGACCGTATTCACTAATATTTGATTAGACACAATATATTGGTCAACAAAGTCACTTACGTATGGTATTGGATAAATGACTGCAGCTGTTGCCACTACCGCTAATAAAACTAAGAGTGAAAATAGGATTTGAAGGAACCTTCTCAATCCACCCATTCACTCACCTCCTTCATCTAGCTTCTATATATGATATAAGTATAGCTTATCATTTTAAAGTTAAGTGTACAAATATTTTGCTGTGAAAATGGCAATAAAAAAGAAGGTATTAACCGTTACGACGGTCTCTACCTCCAACTGTAATTTCTTCACTTAAATACTTGATTCTTTCCATGATACGAGCTGATTTTGCCACATCTACCCCTTCTCTAGTAGTCGTTAGAAATTCTTCCAACTCAGCCATTGAGAAATTAGAGGTAAAGAATGTCGATAACTGCTCTTGCATCCGATATTGCAAAATAACACCCAGCACATCATCGCGGACCCATTCACTATTAGATTCAGCACCAATATCATCTAACACTAGCACTTGCGCCTGCTTAATTTCATTGACTCTTTGGTCAACAGTATTGGTCCGGATACGTGATTTCAGATCTACTAACAATTCCGGGTAATGTACCAAGGTAGATTTGACCCCATGCTCAGCCAAAGTATTGACTAAAGCAGCCAGGATATGGGTTTTCCCAACCCCAAATTGCCCATGTAGGTACAAACCCTTATGATAGGCATTTGGCTTACTGGTATAGGCTGAAATAAATTGTAGACTCTTTTGAATCGCTTCAAATCGGTCTTGATAGTCATCTTTCGTCATCTTTTCAAAAGAAGCTGACCGCAGACTTTTCGGCATAGAGACCATAGTCACCCGCTTGTTCAATTCTTCGGCCTCTTGTTGTTGGATAAAGGCTTCAGTTGGATGATAATCCACATCGATAAAGTTCACGTTCATAATCAAATTTGGCGCATATTGGACGAATTTCTTTTGGCCCAAAGCATCGTTACCGTTCTCGCGCGCAAACTCATATAATTTTGAAAATGATTTCTTCACGATTTCATCTTCAAAGGTTAACTGATGTTTGGCAAGAAAAGCCTGGACATCTGGATCACTTTGAACAATGCCTTCGATTTTTGCTTGTCGCTCTTTGAACATGGGGTTGCGGTTGAACTGCTGTTTTAAGGAGTCCCCCACATTTTTCATTTGGTTGTTGTCAGCCATACTTACTCACCTTCTTTTTGATTTAATGAATGCAGTAATTGTTGAATTTCTGCTTCTTGCGCACTTAAGGATGCCTTATTTTCTTGCTTGACTGCCGTGTCTTGCTTAGGGCCTTCTTGGTCACCTGCCTTTGGCGCCACCACTGGTTTTTGATATTTATCCTGTCTTGAATCAGGGTCTAACCATTTTGGTTTAACCGACTGCTTCTGCGTCTGATAACGACCTTTAGCCATCCGGTTTTTTTGCCGTTTTTCATAATTTTCAGCACTCTTCTGCTTACGTTGCTTCAAGTATAACATGGCTTCTTCAGGCTCAACCACCTTGTTTTGACGCCAGTCATCAGCAACACTCTCTAGGTATGAGCGCGTCAACCGATTCTGTTCCAACTCAATCAAACAGAATTGCACCATTACATTTAAGGTCGCAGGCTGAATCACTTCTGACTGGATTAACTCAGTAATGGCGTTACCCTCAGACTTAGTCAGATAGCCGCCCTTTTGTTCCTTAATTGATTTAGCAAAGGCAATTGGTGGATAAGACCTAGCCAATTTAGAAAATGACAATTCTTCTTTTGAGAGCCCTTTGCCTAACCATTGTTGATCAGCTTGATCTGCCTGCTGGCGGTCTTTGGCCTCTGAAAATGTAATTCGGTCCATTAAACCGCTACTAACCCCTTGTGCAGATGCCTTTGCTGGCTGAACATTACTTGTACCTGTTTGACTGCTCGATTTGTCTAAAGCCAGGCGCTGCAACTTGCGTACGTCAATCGTATTGGTCCTTAGATCAGTCGCTGATAAGGCCAATTCTTTCAAGTCCACTTCATCAAAACCATAGAGTTGATGCAAGGATACAAACATCTCTCTCACTTCATCTGTGATGGCTTTTTCAGAGATGAATGACGATTGCAGCAACTCTTTTAAGGCGTTCATGTCTAAGGTTGAACTAGTGATTGTAGTTGCCTTGGCTTGACTATTTTTAGCTACCAACTTATCCTCAATCTCATCCGAAATGGGATAGTATTGACTTGGTAATCGGTAGACATCTTGGAAAGTAGCAGTCACTTCCGTCCAATTTCCTGATTTCAAGTCTACTGGCATTTTGATTGAAAACTTGTCTAGCATCAATTGATAGCGGTCTTGACCCAACCGGTCCATTAAAAGACTAGACATAATCGGGTCAGAGAAAATATGCTTAGAATCCAAAGGCGCTTGCAATTGATAAATCGTCGCCACATCATCTTGATTTTGATGACTACTTTTTTCAAAAACTTGTAATAAGCCAATTGCTTCAAGTTGCCGTCTGGCCTTCACGTATTGCTCCTTACCAGCCACCATCTGTTCCATCAAATCGAAGTGGCGCAAAGGGATTGAGGCAAAGTCAGACAGTTGAATATTGGCATATAAAGTCTGGTAAAAGGCGTAAGCAGTGCCGCCAATAATGGGTTGGTATAGATGAAGTAGGACTTGCTGGTCAATATCTGAAATCCAGTGGGGTTGGGTAATTTGAACAAGCCCTTTTGGATCTAAATTTTGCCATGGGTATGTCACTGGCATTACCCTCCCTTCTATGAAATATTTAGTCTTCTACATGATCTTGGTTTGATTCTTCAGGATTCACATCGCCTTCAACCTGGTCATTCCGCCCTCTTAATTGTTCGATTTCTCTTAGGAAAACAGTCGGATCCTCAAATTGTCGGTATACGCTAGCATAACGAATATAAGCCACTTCATCAATATCTGGTAAAGCCGCCATCAATAATTCCCCAATTTCAGAAGCTGGTACCTCATTTTGGCTACGAGACCGCAACTCAGATTCAACGTCATTGGCTAACTGTTCAAGTTGGTCAGCTGATACAGGACGCTTTTCAGCAGAGCGGATCAGGCCACGCAAAACTTTCTCATGAGAAAACTCTTCTCTAGTTCCGTCACGTTTAACGACTAATAAGGGTGTTCGTTCGATGCGCTCGAAAGTGGTAAAACGGGCGCCACAGTCTAAGCACTCTCGACGTCGACGAATAGAGGTATTATTCTCCGCTGGTCGACTATCAATTACTTTTAAATTGGTTGAAGCACAATTTGGACATTGCATATATTTGACACCTCTGCTTTCAATTTTAATATACTTGAATAATTGCTCGATTTATTATAGCACAATGGCTATTCAACCACTATTTTAGCGGTTGAAAACCAGAGATGCCGACCCATGCATCCAATTGTTGTTCAGTATCTGCAATAGACCCCGAATTATCAATCACCACATCCGCCATCATCGCTTTTCGTTCAATGGACATTTGACAAGTCATTCGTTGAAAAGCCTCAACTGAAGTTAAGTTATCCCGCTGAATTAACCGGTCTAATTGAATGGTTTCTGACACATAAATAACCATCACCTGGTCACATGCATCCGCGAAATCCCCTTCAAATAATAAAGGGATATCCATGACAATCAGTTCATGGCCTTCCGCTTCATACTTGTCTTTTTGACTGTTTAACCAGTCGCGAATAGGTTGACGTAACAGTTCATTCAGTTTCTCTCGTTCCTTATCATCTGAGAATATAATTTGGCCTAGTTTTTTGCGATCTAAAACTCCATTAGGAAAGACGATATCCTCTCCAAAATGTGCTTTAACCGCTTCTAAACCTGGTTGTCCGGGTTCAACAACCACCCGTGCCCCGTAATCTGCATCGATGACTGGAAACCCGGCTTTCTTAAAAAATTTGCTTGCTGTTGATTTACCTGTGGCAATACTGCCGGTTAGTCCTAAAATATGACTCATAGTGCCTCCGTTTTAATTTAAATAGATGATGTAATATATTTCACTGCAAGGTGAATGCGTTGGCAATATGGACAGAAATGCGTCCCTCTTTTAGCCACGCTAATTTTCTCAATCTCAGTGCCACAACGTGGACAAGGTTGGCCCTTTTTCCCGTAGGCCTTTAAATAATCGGCAAATTGACCATTCTCACCGAAGGTATTGGTATAGGTTCGAATCGTTGTCCCACCAACTTCAATAGCTGACGCCATAATCCTACGACTCTCAGTGATAATGGCTTGGATTTCCTCGTCGTATAGTGATCTGGCGCTTTGTTCAGGGTGGATTTTCGCTGCAAATAAGATTTCATCCGCATAAATATTGCCAATTCCCGCAATAACCCCTTGGTCTAACAACACTGCCTTAATGGATCTTGTCGTCTTATCAAAACGCTTTTGCAGATAATCAAAGGTTAAATCGTTTGGCTCAGGACCTAATTTCAGCTTGGCAATCTCTGCTTCAGTATCTGCCTTTTCAACCATATGAATCCGGCCAAACTTCCGAACATCTCGGTAACGAAGGTCATGACCATCAGTCAGATGACAAATAACATGGGTATATTGGTCTACCGGGCTTTCCGTTGACTCATATAGGTACTTGCCTTCCATTCGTAAATGGGCAATCCATGTCACTTCTGTCCAATAGAAAAGTAAAAACTTCCCTACTCGACCTACCTTTTCTAATTGCTGACCTGGCATCCGGGTCTCAAAAGCCTCCACGCCACCTTCTGCTTGAATAATTCTTGGCCAAGTCACCGTCACAGACGATACTATCTTACCAATAACAATCTCCTCTAGACCACGTCTAACCGTCTCCACTTCTGGCATCTCGGGCATCATTACACCACTTTCTACTATCTCTTCTTTATTCTATTCTAATGCAAAACCTGCCTATTGAAAAGACAAGCAAGAGGCAAACCTCGCAAGTTATCTACCCTCCATGTTTATTTTATTCCATAGGCTAGAAAAGAGGTGACAGTTTGCTTTAACTGCACCTCTTTTTGTTATCTATTTAGCTTCATACCAAGTTGCACCGTAATTAGATTCAATTTCTAATGGCACATCTAATTGGGCTGCTGACCCCATGATTTCAGTTACTAATTTTTCAAGTGTCTCAATTTCATCTTTTGGCACTTCAAAGACCAACTCATCGTGGATTTGTAATAACAGATTAGCTTTTAACTTATGTTCTTTTAAAGCTTCATCCATCTTCACCATGGCTATCTTAATGATATCCGCTGCGGTCCCTTGAATTGGCGTATTCATGGCATTACGCTCAGCAAATGAACGAACGTTGAAGTTCTTCGCCTTCAAATCAGGTAAGTAGCGACGACGGTTAAATAGGGTTTCTACATAACCATCTTCTTTGGCTTTCTCTACGACATCCTTCATGTAAGCTTGGACACCTGGATAGTTTTCCAAGTAAGTATCAATAAAGTTCTTAGCTTCTGGACGAGAGATATTCAAGTTTTGGCTTAAACCATAGTCAGAAATGCCGTAGACAATCCCGAAGTTTACCGCCTTGGCGTTTCGTCTCATGTTAGAGGTCACTTCTTCTTTAGGCACATTGTAGACTTTCATAGCTGTTGAAGTATGAATATCTTCGTGGTTGTTGAAGGCTTCTTGCATGTGCTTGTCACCAGAAATATGGGCTAGCACCCGTAATTCAATTTGTGAATAGTCACTTGAAAAAATAACCCAGTCTTCGTGACTTGGCACAAAGGCTTTACGGATACTCCGACCTTCTTCAGAACGAATTGGAATATTTTGTAAGTTTGGATCAGCTGATGATAAACGACCTGTTGAAGTTAAGGTTTGTTGGAAACGAGAGTGAATTTTACCATCCTCGTGGATAAATTCTTGTAAACCTTCAACATAGGTTGATTGCAATTTATTCAATTGACGGTAGTTTAAAATCAAGTCGATAATTGGTGCTTGGCCAGCCAATTTTTCCAAAACATCTTGTGCTGTAGAATAACCAGTCTTCGTTTTCTTAATCACTGGTAAGCCCATTTCTTCAAACAAGATAACCCCCAATTGTTTAGGTGAATTCACATTGAATTCGTGACCAGCTTCCTTCCAAATATCGGCTTCAAGTCCGGCAATAATCTCTTTGAATTCAGCCTGCATAGTGACTAATTGTTGTTTATCCACTGAGATTCCTAAAATTTCAAGGTTTGCCAATACTAAAGCCAATGGTAACTCTATTTTTTGGTACAAGTCATCCATTTGGTTGGCTTCTAATTGCGGGCGAATGGTTTCTTGTAAACGTGCGATAATATGCACTTTACGGGCAATGTGTTCGTACATGGTTTCAGCTTCTTCAGGTACACCTCTTTTAGCCCCTTTACCATAAATAGCCTCATCATAAGACAAGTCATCCATATCAAATTCCCTTGCCACTTCAGCCAAGTCGTTAGAATTGTCGCGGGCATGTAATAAATACGACCCAATTAAGACATCATCTACAACCCCAGCAAAGTCGATCCCTAAATAGTCCAGCATGACCTTTGTTCGTTTGGCATCAAAGACCACTTTTGTGACTTGGTCATCCGACAACCATGCTTTAAATAAATCAGCCTGTAGTAAGCGAGCATCTCCGGTAAAGATTTCACTACCATTCGTCCATGCGACAGCCACAACCTCTGAATCATGGTAGTTTTTACTCAAGTTTTCAAGGTAAATCGCATAACCATCCGCTGCAGGCTCGCTTGGGAAATGGTCCACTGTTAAATCTTCAGCAGACGCCACATGTGTATAGGTAACCTCTTCCCAATCTTCTGTCAACAAGTCCGCCTGGTCTGAATTTTCCAATAAACGAGACATAAAGCCATTAAAGTTCATATCCTTGTAAAATGACATCAGCGGTTCAAGCTGTTTGCCTTTATAAGATAAATCAGATAATTCAATTTTCACAGGTGCGTCCAGTTCAATCCGCGCCAACTTTTTAGACAGAATCGCATTGTCTTTTTCGTTGATCAGATTTTCCTTACGCTTCGATTTCTTCATATCGTCAATTTGCTCATACATCGCTTCCATTGACCCATATTCATGTAATAATTTTAGGGCTGTCTTTTCACCAATCCCTGATACACCGGGATAGTTATCTGAAGAATCCCCCATTAACCCCTTCATATCAATGATTTGTTCAGGTGTAATCCCCATATCTTCCATAATCGAAGCTGGCGTATAAGACGCTAATTCAGATACCCCTTTTTTAGTGATATCTACTCGGACATTGTCACGTGCCAATTGCGTCAAATCCTTGTCCCCAGAAATCACGACAACATCAAATTCTTCAGGGGCTACTTTAGCCGCCAAAGTCCCGATAATGTCGTCCGCTTCATAGTTAGTCAAGTCATAATGCGCAACCCCAAAGGCATCTAGGAGCACATTGAAAAATGGCATCTGCTCTCTAAATTCAGACGGTGTTGATTGACGCCCGCCTTTATATTCATCAAAGAATTCGTTTCTAAACGTCGTTTTACCTGCGTCCCACGCCACCAAGGCATGCGTCGGCTGTTCTTTTTCCAAGATATTATTCATCATTTCATGAAAAGCAAACAAGGCATTAGTATGCATACCATTCTTGTTTACGAATGAATCAATATTTTGGATGGCAAAGAAAGAACGAAAAGCTAGAGATGACCCGTCAAATAGGACGAGCTTCTTCTTTTCTTTATTAGTACTCAATTGAGTCGCCTCCTGAAATTCGTTGGAATACACCTGCATCAATCGTTTCAGTATCATTTTGTAGGTGCTCTAGTGGTGGTAAAACAGTCAACATGGCATCTAAGACACGGTCGTCACCAGTTGAGTTGGTAAATTTCCCAATACAGTGAATCGTCACGAATTGCTTCAATTCTTCTACACGGATAACCTCAAATTCAAAGGTAATAATTGAGTTATGTGGAATAGAGTGGATGATATTGATATTCATTTCAACTAAACGAGAACCTGGGCCAGGGAAGTTCATCGATACTGTACGCGTAATAATCCCCATTAAGGCGATTGGTGGTACAACAACCTCGCCTGGAGTAAGGCCTGCTTTATGGGACGTTTGTTGTAGGTATGCCGGGTTCGAGTCTGAGGTAACCCCCATGTATAACAAGACATCTCGCTCTCTAATCGATTCAGTTACATAGAAAGTATCGCCAACTTTGATTGCTTGAAGGGTTTTACCCATTGCAGCTTGTTCTTGCGTTTTTTCTAAATTATGTTCTACCATATTCAATACACCCCTACGCTTATTTTGTAATCATGTCATTTCCAACGATTATTTGTTGCGAAAAAATGCAACAGTCTCTTTTATATTTTATCAAAGAAAATGGATATATGCACCAAATACAATAGTATGGTGGTAGACACCATTGTCCCGACTACATAAAAAAGGGGCTGGGACAAAAGGTCTCTCAAAAAAATACACTCCCAAAACTATGAACTTTTTTGTTCAGTAGTGGGAGTGTATTTTTCTATATCTTTATAAAAATAAACGAAAGTGGGACTACTTTTTTCGCAAAAGTAGTTTTGTCCCAGCCTCTTTTTAACCAGTTTTATTTATTTTCTAAATAAGTGGCTAACAAGTCAATGTATAAGTTGACGAATGTTAGATACTCGTCCTTGTCCACGTATTCATCAATTTGATGTGATGTTGTTGATCCTGGGCCAAAGATAATGATTGGGTAGCCTGCTGGTTTGTTGGCAACAAAGTTTGCCCCATCCGTACCACCTGTCATTGGCACAACTTCTAAGTCTTGGTTTAGGTAAGTAGCACCTAATGTTTTGGTTAATTGCACTAGGTCTGAATCTACGCCACCATTTAATGGTTTTAAGTCTAGGGTTAATTGTAGGTCGAAGTCTGCCCCTTTATCCAAGTATTCTTGGTAAACTTCAGAAAATACACCTTTAACTGCTTCGTTGTCGAATTCAGGTACCGTACGGATGTTGAAGACAACTTCTGCGTGGTCAGGAATGGTATTCACTTGGTCACCACCACGGAATACAGTCACGTTAAAGGTTGGCTGTTTCAATAATTGGTCTAATTCTTGGTTACCAGCGTCGTCCCCTTCAACTGCCCCGTATAAATTCAATACTGGTGAGAAGTCTAATTGACCAAAGCTGATATCCTTAGTCGCTTCTTTGAATGCCTGTTTGAAGGCTAAAGCAAAGTCCATCAATGGGTCAATAGCGTTGATGCCGCCACGTGGTCTAGATGAATGAACAGATTTACCACGTGATGACACCACAAAGTTCATTGAACCCTTGTGAGATGGGTGAATCATCCCTGTTGTTGGTTCACCAATCACGATCGCGTCAACGTCAGATACATAACCGGCTTCCTCTAGTTGGATTGAGCCGACAGCCCCATTTTCCTCGTTGTAAGTCGCTAACAGGCGTAAAGTTCCGCGTTCTAATAATCCTTGTTCTTTAATTTCGATCATGGCAATCACTAAGGCAGCCAATCCGCCTTTCATATCTGTAGATCCACGGCCGAATAGTTTCCCGTCACGCTCAGTCAATGTGTAAGGATCAGACGTCCAAGCCTCCGCATTCCCTGCAGATACGACATCCATATGACCAGAGATTGCTAATACTGGCGAACCAGATCCGATTTCAGCTACCAAGTTGGCACGACCAGGAATCCCCGTTGGAATAACCTTAGAATCGATTCCATACTCGCTTAGTAGGGCTGCAAGATAATTAGCCACATCTTCCTCATTGCGGTCAACCGTCTCGATAGCCACAATATCGCTTAAAATTTTAATTTTCTCTTCATCAGTAAATACTTTAGCTGTTTTTGTCAAAAAGAACACTCCTCATTTTCTGCCAATTTCTATGGCACTCATCTCTACTTTTCATTTTAGCACGAATTTTTGGACACAAATAACAAATTTCCCACGAGATTTCAATCAGTGGTGTTCGCTTTTATTGAACTAAGTATGCGAATAGTTCTCTCAACTGATTGAATCAAGATTCGGGTTAATAAGATCATATATCATTATTATTTTGGAAATCGTTTTCATAAATCGTTTATTATGCTAGAATGAAGTTAACATCAAATACCAAAACACGAGAGGAGTGAATATTATGGCAGCTATCCATTATTACTTTGTCCGTCATGGTGAAACGACGGCCAATGCAGACCAACGCGTCCAAGGATGGGCAGATTCACCAGTTACACGCGCCGGCATGCACGTAGTCGACCAAGTAGCCGAAACCCTAGCAGATGTGCCCTTTGACCTAGCCTATTCCAGTGATTTAGACCGGTGTATTGAAACAGGTGAGCGCATCTTAATGAAACAAGAAAATGATATCCAACTATTCCCAGTTGAAGGCTTTAGAGAGTACAACTTTGGTGGTTTAGAAGATCAAGATATCGAGAAGGTATGGCCAAAATCCATTAGTCAATTAGTGGACGACATGCGGATTAACCAAATCCCTTCAACCCAATACGTGCCACTAATTATTGAAAATCTTGTGGACCGAGACGAAGAAGGCAATTCAGAAGACTTTATCACCTTCTGGAACCGGATTGAAGAAGCTATGTTGGATATTCATGACGACGCCCTAGAAGTCCGCATGGAAACCCAAAAGGAAGACATCCACGTCTTAATCGTCAGCCATGACATGCCAATTCGCTTCTTCCTACATGAAGTCCTACCAGAATTCGACCTAAAAGAAGAATTAGAATACGGCCATTATGCCCATATCGTTTATACCAAAGGTGCTTACGAACTAGAAGAATTTAACCAAGTGTAACTGTTATGCAATTCATTTCATAAAAATTAAAAAGGTGTGGTTTACTATTGAACCATACCTTTTAATTTTTGGATAAATAAACAAATTATAGTGTCAAAACAATTATTAAAATATATCTTCCTAATATTGATACAGTAGAAATGTGTATTTAACCTTCTTCACTTCTAAAACAAACAAAATAATTATTCGTATTTATTTAACGTCTGTGATAAATATGGATGGTTAATCCACCCATCACATCCACTTGGTCTAGTTGCAAGGGAATAGATTCGTCCAATTCATAGAATAAAGGCTTCCCTTTACCCATAATTATTGGCACGGTTCCGATGATATATTCATCGATCGCATTGGCCGCCATAAAGGGCTTCAGCATAATGCCACCACCATACAAGTAAATATGGTGGCCTTGCTTCTTTTTCGCCAGCATCAATTTCACTATTTGGCCTGGTTTAACAAAATGGATATTACCTTCATTAGGGCGTTTTTCATTTGTAACCACGTAAATCGTTTTACTTGGGAAATCTGTTGCAAAACCAATTTTATAAGACTGGTGTCCCATGACAATAATGTCATAAGCCTCAAAAAAGGCTTCCAGCGAATACGGTGAATCACTGGTTGATACATCCGTTAAATTCGGACCAGCTACGCCTTCAATAAAATCAAATTGATCATCCAAGTCTGCAATATAACCATCCACACTTTGGACAATACTTAAGGCAATCTTACCCATGATATCCCCCTTCTTACATTTTATCCACAGTTGAAAAAAATCATGTACCCACTATAACTTTAGTATTATTTCCAATGATTCTTCATTAACCAGACAACTTTTTAACAAAAAAACTGACGAAAAAAAGGTAGCCATTAGCCACTAAAAAGAACAAAATGCGAATTACGGAATCCAGCGATAAGTTCGCTTAGATGCCGTTTGAAGCTTTTTGAGTTCTGAAGACCTTGGCTTCAGACGGTTCGGTGGCTTTTAAATGGCTGATTTTTAACAAAAGTTTGTTAAAAAGTACATAGATCTTCTAATATTCTAAAGATAATCCAGCAATACGGACATCATCTTTTTCCACTTGTGGTAATGCATCTCGTAATGTAGAAACTGTTTTGTTCAGGTGCGGAACTTGCCATTGGCCAACAATATCGGCCGCTGGGCACAAGACAAAAGCCCGTTCATGCATACGCGGATGCGGTACTTGTAAGTCTGTCGTATCGATGACTTTTTCATCTAACAACAAGATATCCACGTCGATGGTACGTGGCCCGTTTTTAATAGTCCGGACCCGCTTTTGGTCTTGTTCAATGCTTTGACAGAAAGCCAATAAATCAGCTGCTGATAAGTCCGTTTGAATATGCACAACCATATTCAAAAAGTCCTCTTGATCCAAATAGCCTTTGGGGACCGTTTCATAGATTGGGGACGTTGCCACTACTTTAATTGCTTCATTTTCCTTAAAGGCCGCCACTGCATTTTTCAAGTGGCCTAGTCGTGGTTTAATGTTAGATCCTAAAGCGATTAATACGTTTGATTGCATCTTTATTCCACCTCGTTCATCTGGTTTATCTGCTTCATCTTATTAAACCAGGTCCGGTCTCGTTGGATTTCAATGGCTACACTATCATAAATTCCGCGAATAGGTGGGTCAGGTTTCACCACTTTGATGGTCACTTCTTCAACGAGTGGAAAGTCTCCTAAAATCCGCATGGCTAACTTGTGGGCTAATCGTTCCAATAATTTCGCGGGCGCTTCATGTACCACAACATCCTCAATCACCTTATAGACATCGGCGTAGGAAACTGAATCATACATATCATCTGATTGGCCAGCTGGCGCCAAGTCCACTGCTAGAACTGCATCCACATTAAACCTTTGTCCAAGTGTTTTTTCTTCAGCCAACAAGCCGTGGTTGGCGTAAAATTGCAAGTTATTCAAATAAATTTTATCCCTTGTAGCCATCAGAACCCCTCCTTAAATACTCACTGGGTCAATTTGCCCGCGTTTAATCGCATCTGCCACCGCTGCAGCTTCCTTATTGACTTTCACATTGTGGACCCGTACCATATCAGCCCCCGATAAGATCCCTGAAACCGTTGTGGCTGCGGTCGCTACGTCGCGTTCATTAGCTGGCACATCCACTAATTTACCCAAGAATCCTTTTCTTGAAGTAGCCAAAAGGACAGGCATATTGAAGCTAGCTAATTCTTGTAAACCTTGGATTGCCAATAAGTTGTCGTCCGCCGTTTTGGCGAAACCAATACCAGGGTCAAGAATCAGCTGGTCGTCACGCATCCCTTGGGCGCGGGCAATCTCAATAGAGGTTTGTAGGTCAGCTTTCATCTCTTTCATGATATCGCTATAAGCCTGGTATTCTTCTCGGTTGTGCATCAAAATTAGAGGCGCATCAAAGTCAGCGCAAACCTTGGCAATGGCTGGTTCACGGGTCGCGCCCCACTGGTCGTTAATGATATCTGCACCTGCTGCAAGAGCTTGGCGGGCTACTTCAGCCTTCCAAGTATCTACTGAAATCAAGACATCCGAAACTTGACGAATAGCTTGAACTGCTGGAACAACTCGGTTAATTTCTTCTTCAAGAGTCACTGGGACGTGGCCAGGACGGGTAGATTCACCGCCCACATCAATAATATCTACCCCTTCAGCGACCATTCTTTCTACTTGGGCGATCATGTCGTCAGTGGCAACATAGGCTCCGCCATCTGAAAATGAATCAGGGGTCACATTTAAAATGCCCATAATCCAAGTGTGGTCGCTTGGGAAATTGAAGGTTTTATTTAATCGTTTAATATACATCTCGTCACAAACTTTCTATTGTCATGCCAGCAACTATAAACTCATCATATCTAAAACTTCTTGACGGCGACCGCGGTCAGTGTATGCGCCACGGGTGGCATACGTCACCGTCTTAGCGCCCGGCTTCTTGATGCCTCGTAAAGTCATGCACATGTGTTCCGCTTCTAACACAACAAAGACGCCCTCTGCCCCTAATTCTTTCGCTAAAACGTCCGCCACTTGGTTGGTTAACCGTTCTTGTAATTGCGGTCTCAAGGCAAAATCTTCGACAATCCGTGCCAATTTAGATAGGCCGATAACCTGTCCGTTTTTTGGAATATAAGCAACGTGTGCTTGACCAATCACTGGTAACAAGTGGTGTTCGCAAGTTGAGTGGAAAGAAATATCCTTTACCAATACAAATTCTGATGCTGATTCAGAAAAGGTTTTTTCTGTGTGGATTCTCGGGTTTCTATTTAACCCGTCAAATACTTCCGCATACATTTTGGCTACCCGTTCTGGCGTTTCAATAAGGCCTTCACGGTCCGGGTTTTCGCCGACTGCAAGCAATATCTCCCGTACTGCCTTTTCAATTCTTTCCATATCCATTATTGTCACCTTTTCTTATTTAATATTGAAAACTCTTTATCATGCTTATAGCCGATTCTTGATGATGGCCCTTAAATAGCCCACAAAGTAGAAAGACCCAAATATACATAAGAGGTCGTCTTCCTTTAAATCCGCTTCCGCAATTTCTAAAGCTGCTTGGTCTGAATCCGCAACCTCAACCGCTGTTCCAGTTGCTTTGATCATAGCTGCCAATTGGTCACCAGCTAAAGCCCGGTTTGAATGCGGAGTTACGGTAATGATTTTTTGAAAAATGGGGGCAATGACCTCAACCACATGTGCCACGTCCTTGTCCGCTAACATGCCCATAATAGCGACCCTTTTGCCCACTTTTGAAGCTGGGTAATGGGTTAAAATCGCCTCTTTTAAGGATGAAATCCCGTCCATATTATGAGACCCGTCGATGATGATTGTAGGCTCAGACGCTACCATTTCAAAGCGGGCTGGCCAAGTAACAGTCGCAAGTCCTTTTTCAATGGCCTGGTCAGAAATGACAATCCCTTGTGCTTTCAAGACTTGGATAATTTCAATGGCTAGGGCTGCATTATTGACCTGATAAGGGGCTTGTAGGTTGAGCGTGTATTTGCGTCCTTTATATTTAAATGACTGTAATCCGTGGGCGTCGGTAGCTAGCGGTTCTATATCCCCTGGCTTGACTTCATGTATAGGCACTTGAAGGCGGTCAGCTTGTTGAGTGATGGCCCTTTTCGCCTCATCAACTTGCGGATATAATACCAAGGGCACACCTGCTTTCAAGATGCCGGCCTTCTCACCTGCGATTTCAGCTAGTGTGTCGCCGAGGATTTTCTGGTGGTCCAGGGCAATTTTCGTGATAGCCGTGACTAGTGGTTGGTTGATGATATTAGTAGCATCCAGTCTACCGCCCAAGCCAACTTCTAAGACGACAAAATCTACAAGATTTGCCTCAAAGGTCAACCAAGCAAGTCCGGTAAAGACTTCAAACTCGGTGTAATATTCATCCGGTCCTAATGCTGCCGTCATCCGGTCAACTTGTGCCATGAGTTGGTCGTCAGTGATTTGTTGGCCATTGATTTGAATGCGTTCGTTGAAGTCGACTAAGGACGGTGAAGTGAATAAGCCAACCTTGTAGCCAGCTGCTTGGAGGATAGTGGCCACCATTTTGGCGGTTGACCCTTTGCCGTTTGTCCCAGCGATATGAATGGTTGGGAGTTGATTTTCTGGATGGTTAAAGTGCGCCATTAACTGTTTCATCGACGCTAATCCTAACACCATTTCGCCAGCGGGTGCTAGGGGCAACTTTGCTTGAAGTGATTCGTAACGCAATGGATAAGCCTCTTTTCGTGATCTATTATGAGTAGAAGACCTTTAAACCGTCTTCTAAAACGTCTATAGGTAGGATTTAGCAGGTGGATGCACTATTTAACACCAACAACATTCGGTATTCCTTTAAAACACATCCACCCAGCTATCAAAATCATACCTAGTCCCATTAAGTATAGCTAACTTTTAATTGTTAGTCATCAAGGATTACTCAAAAATCCATAGTTCGTGTTTGGAGAGATGACGATTGTTCAACGCATACTTGAATGCTGGTCCATTTAGCGATAGATAATTTTCGCCAAATATCACGTGCATATGTAGCCATACAATTGCTTTCATGAAATTTTGAATATTTTATAGTTTGTCTCCTCAACCCCTATCACTTGAGAAATACAGTCAACCATATTACAATAATACATATATTAATTTGAAATCGAATTATTATTTCTAAAAGGAGATGAATGCATGGGATTATTAGTAGACGGCGTTTGGAAGGACCAATGGTATGACACAGAATCAACAGGTGGTCGTTTCGTCCGCAAAGATTCACAATTCAGAAACTGGATTACCACTGACGGTGCACCAGGCCCTTCAGGTGAAGGTGGCTTTAAGGCAGAACCAGGTCGCTACCACTTATACGTATCATTAGCGTGTCCGTGGGCTAGCCGTACCTTAATGCTGCGTAAATTAAAAGGCTTAGAAGACATGATCTCTATTTCTATCGTGAACCCAATCATGTTGGAAAATGGCTGGACATTTGCACCAGACCAAGGTGTCATTCCTGACCCTATTCTAGATGCAGACTTCTTACACCAAGTATATACACATGCTGACCCTAACTATACAGGCCGTGTAACAGTACCTGTTTTATACGACAAGGAAAAAGATACCATCGTCAACAACGAATCATCTGAAATTATGTTGATGTTAAACTCAGCATTTGACGAAATTGGTGCCACTGAAGGTGATTACTACCCTGAAGAATTGCGCGACCAGATCAAAGAAATGGATGACTTTGTCTATCCAAACATCAACAACGGTGTTTACAAAGCTGGTTTTGCGACAGACCAAGCTGTTTATGAAGAAGAAGTTGGTCATGTCTTTGATGCCTTAGAAAAATTAGACGGCATCCTAGCTGACAAAAAATTCTTATTAGGCGACAAATTAACAACATCTGACATCCGCTTGTTCCCAACATTAATCCGTTTCGAGCATGTCTACTACGGTCACTTCAAGTGCAATATCAAACACTTAACTGACTTTGAAAATGTGTGGCGTTATACCCGTGAAATCTACAACATTGCAGGTATTTCTGATACAGTTGATTTCTACCATATCCAACATCACTACTACGGTAGCCATCCGACAATCAACCCGAACGGTATTATTCCAGCGGGTCCGGCAATCTCTTTAGACATCTAAGGTGACTGCAAACAATTAAATAAGCCAATACGAAAAAACTGGTGGTCATTATTAAACGTGACACCAGTTTTTTTCTTTTATGATGAGCAATTTCCTTACCCTTTCACCCCGTCTTCTTTGACGCCGAGTAATAAGGCGCCCCCCATAATAAAGAGGATAATTAAACCAAAGACCCCGTTCAAGGAGTTGCCCGTCATTTGGGTGATAATCCCTAGTAAGGTTGTCCCGATAATAGAAGAGAATTTCCCAAAGACATTGTAGATGCCGAAGAATTCATTCGTTTTGCCTTCTGGTACTAATTTTCCAAACATTGAACGTGATAAGGCTTGTAAGCCTCCTTGAGCCGTCCCAACCATACAAGCCAGTATAAAGAAATCAGTCGCTGTTTCCATACTCAAGGCATAGATACAAATGATGATATAAGTCACAATCCCTACATAGATGATTTTCTTGTCCCCGAATCGTTTGGCCAACTGCCCGTATAATACAGTGAATGGGAAGGCCACAATTTGAACGATCAATAAGACCACTACAAGGACTGTCGCTTCAATCCCTAAGTCAGTTGCTACAGCCGTTGCCATTGAAATAATCGTCCGCAACCCCCGCCCCTTCTGCGATTGCCTTATGAACTACAACGCCATTAAAATGGCGTGTTTCTAGGAACACTCATGACTTGTTCCACTTATTTCAAAGCAAAACAGCGGTCTAAGCTATTTAACTAAGGCCTGTTCCAGGCCAATATTTAATATATTTTTAGCTGCGTTGATATCTCTATCGTGATGCAGATTACACTTCATACAAGTCCAATGACGTATATTTAACGCTTTTTTACCGCTATCATACCCGCAATTAGAACATTTCTGGGATGTCTTGTACGGATTAATCGCTACAAATGTCTTATCGTAGATTTCGCACTTTGCCTCTAGGATTGTTCTAAACATCCGCCAGGATTGGCCAGCGATTGAACGGGCTAATTGATGATTTTTCATCATATTAGTCGTCTTTAAATCCTCTAGAACGATAACGTCATAACTTTTAACCATATCGGTTGTGATTTTATGCATGTAATCCTTGCGGATGTTTTTGATACGTTGATGAATACGGGCCACTTGGCGTTTGGCTTGCTGGTAGTTTTTCGCATCCACTAAATTCACACCGTTCTTTTTGGCTTGTAAACGTCTACGGGCCATTCGCTTTTCCCAATAATGTAATTGCTTCTTATAAGACAAATGTAGTCGCTGACTTTGATATTTTTGACCATCAGACGTAATAGCTAAATCACTTACACCTAAATCGACACCGACTACATTTCCTGTTTTGGGCATTGCTTGATTATCGCTTGTGACCAAAAGGGAGATATAGTAGTCGCCACTAGGTGTATATTTTACGGTGACAGATTTTATGCGTTCATTCTCAATATGAAGCACACTTGACTTACATTTTATCCAACCTAATTTGGGTAATTTGATATACCGCTGATTATCATTAAAACGAATGTTGTTGCCACGTATGGTACTTAAATACGACTGTCTGGTGTTCTTCTTTGATTTGAATTTTGGGTATCTTGAATAACCTTTAAAAAAACGAACAAAAGTTTCGGATAAGCGTTTAACACTACATTGAACAGCTACGCTATCAACTTCACGCAACCAGGGATATTCCTTCTTCATTTGTGGAATAAGAGAGGATAACGCATTATAAGATAGCATTTGAAGGTCAGGATTGTTTTCGTACCGCGCATTCAACATGGCCAACATTTCGTTCCAGATGAATCGGGTATGACCAAAGGTCATATGAATTAACTGACGCTGTTTTTCGTTAGGATAGATTTTACACTCAATTCCTTGATACATGTTTTCACCCCCTTGCGTTTATAGATATATTATACCATACGTATGACACTTGTTTATAGCGATAACAATTACTATAATTTAATTGAAGAAGTGTTTACATATGATTGCGAAAACAAGGACAAATGTCTATGATTTTAATTTCCATTTGGTTTGGGTAACAAAGTATCGTAAAGAAATATTTACAACCATTGAAAAACAAAACGCCATGCAAGATATGTTGACGCATATTTGTGATGAACACGATATTGTCATCCAATCGCTCCAAGTAATGCCTGACCATATCCATATGTTGATTTCGTTCAACCCTAAACATGCCGCAAGTAGTATCGTCAAAACACTTAAAGGGAAATCTGCACGTCTATGGTTTAAAGCTTATCCAGAAACAAAGACAATGTTATGGGGTGGCCATTTATGGACACCTAGTTATTTCATGGCAACAGTAGGCAGTATGTCTAAAGAAGCTGTTAAAAAGTATATAGAAAATCAATTAACGGAATACAATGACGGTCGCCCTAGAACTTGATTCATCCATGTAATGAATTACACGGTTTTCTCAAGGGGCGACTTTAAATAAAACAAGGGAAATAATGTTGCTGTGATAACTAAGGAATAAGCTGAATTCCCTGTATCCTGTATAACCCACGACCATTCTTCTTTGGTGTAACCCCAAAATTTTTTACCTATCTCTGCCATGACTTGCCTCCGTATTTTTATTTTTGTTGATGGTAGTTGTAAACCGCTAATTCAACAATTAAGTCATAAGGAATTTCTGAATCATAGGGAAATTGTAAGGTCCCTTGCCTGACCCAAGAGCTGCCCCCCTTGTCCTCAAAAGTAAGAATCGTTTTCGGGAAGGGATAAATCCCAAGGTACACTTGTTGCTCCCGTAGTGGGTAACCATCTTCTTGTCAAAAAGGGTTTGCATGCCATAGAAAATTTTCTCCTGACAAGCTGGTAATACCGACGCTAGCTTATGTCATAACTTCATTAAAATGGCTTGGACATTATCTGCATGATCTGCAATATAGTCATCGATCGCTTCTACCTGGTCAATTACCTAATCCTACTTGATATACGTCTGTATCATCTCTTTAAAATCAGGTAGTACATCTGTTTCAAACCAAGGATTCTTCTTCATCCACCTTTGGTTTAAAGGGGACGGATGGACCAGGGGAAAATATTCTGGTAAATAGTCCTTGTAATGTTTAACTGTTTCGGTCAGGTTTTTCTGCCGGTCTTTTCCCAAATAGTGTTTCTGTGAATAATTACCAATCAAGATAATGGTTTCTATATTGGGCATTTCCTTTAGAATTTGCGGGTGAAACTTGTCTGCGAATCCCTTTCTTGGTGGTTTGTCCCCCGTTTTGGCCTTGCCTGGATAATAGAAATCCATAGGTAACTGGGCAATCATATCAGTTTTATAGAATAGATCCCTAGAAATCCCCATCCAATTTCTTAACCGGTCTCCCGACTGGTCATTCCAGAAAAGCTGCGTCTCCTCTACTTTCTTACCAGGTGCTTGGCCGATAATGGCAATCCGGGCATTTTTTGAAGCATAGAAAACGGGTTCAATCCCGCGGTCGGTATAGTCCTTGTTATAAGGATCGTCAATAATTTCTTGTTTGATTTCGTCAAAAATGGTCGAATGAGTCATAAAAATCACATATTCCTTTCTCTAGCCAACGAATGATTGCCATCTAGTTAAAATCGCCCTTAGATCATCCGGCAAATAGGTCAATGTTTTAACCACCATATCATCCGGCACGTCTTGGTAATAAGCGGAAGCAATGGCCCCAGCCATGGAGGCGATTGTATCTGAATCTCCGCCCACTGATATGGCATTCCGGATGACATCTTCAAAAGAATCCCCTTCTAAAAAGGCTTGGAAGGCGACTGGGATTGACCCAGCGCAAGAAACGTCAAATCGGTAAGTTGGGCGTATTTCATCCAAGGTCAAATCAAGTGGATAATAGCTCGTCATTTTGTCAGCAATCAGATCTTTATCTGTCTGACTTTTAGCTGTTGCAATCACGCCTGCCAATGCATTAGCACCTAAATAACCGTCTTCAGAATTGTGGGAAATGCCGGTAATGACCCTTGCCAAATGTTCCCGGTCCTGGTCACTTAAATCTAAGTCGCCTATAGGTCCAATCCGCATGGCTGCCCCGTTTCCATAAGAACCGTAAGGCTTGGGGTCAACAGTCCGTAACCATTTAGAAAAGTTTAGACCATACCCTGCCAACGGATAAGTCTGGCCTAATTTTTGCATAGATGCAATGGCCAAGGCTTCAATAGCTGCATTGTCTTGGCCCAAAACCAATTTCTGCGCTGCCACGTCCATGATAGCGTCAGCGACCGCTAAAGTCATGACCGTGTCGTCAGTAAAATGGTTCTTTTCTGTAAAAAATTCAAAGTCTTTATTTTTGTGGTTATGCCGTTCAAAACGAGACCCCACCACATCGCCAATAACGGTGCCAATAACCGCGGTTGTCATTTTCCCACCTCCTTAAATTTCACAAAGATAGTAATTGATTTCAATATTAGGTCAATTATAGCACGCAAAGTTTGTGCATATTGTAAAAAGCAGGTAAAGGAAATGTATCCCTACCTGCTTTTAGAAACTTATTTATATATTCAATTAAACTAAATCTTCCGACTCAGCTAAGAATTCTTTCACGTCTGCTGCCGCTAAATCGATGGCTGCTTGCCAGAAATCTGGCTTAGTTAGGTCAGCGCCTAAATGTTTCATGGCCAATTCTTCAGTGGTCATCCGTCCTGTATCTTTCAATAAGGCGATGTAACGCTCTTCAAATCCTTCTGGTGCTTTCAAGTATTCCGCATAGATACCTAAACTAAACATGTAGCCGAATGTATATGGGAAGTTATAGAATGGCACGTCATCAATGAAGAAGTGCAGCTTGCTAGCCCAGAAATGTGGGTGTAAGTCATTAATGGCGCCACCAAAGGCTTCTTCTTGAGCTTGGGTCATCAATTCGTTCAAGCGACTTTCTGATACAAAACCGTCTTGACGCTCAGTGTAAAAGGCTGTTTCAAATAAGAAACGAGACCGGATATTCATGAACATCGCGATGGCATTTTCCATTTTCGCGTTCAATAATTGTAGGCGCTCTGACTTACTTTTGGCTTGTTTTAAATTAGCGTTAGCTACAATTGTTTCTGCAAAAGTCGACGCTGTTTCCGCAACATTCATCGCATAAGCTTGGTTAGACGGTGCTTCACTGGTTAACACATCAGAGTGGAAGGCGTGGCCCAATTCGTGGGCCAAGGTTGATGTATCGTTTCTTGAGCCTGTAAAGGTCATAAAGATACGGGTCTCATCTTCATTGATGGTTTCTGTACAGTAACCACCTGGACGCTTGCCGGGACGGTCTTCTGCTTCAATCCACCGCTTGTCTATAGCTGATTGGGCGAAGTCCGCTAGCTTGTCCCCAAATGTTCTGAAGTTTTCCACCACAAAGTCCGCCGCCTCATCATAAGTGAAGGTCGTTGGTTTGGTGTCTTCGAAATCTAATGGTGCATCAACATCTTGCCAGTTCAAAGTTTCTAAACCAAGTAAAGCCTTTTTCCGGTTTAAAAATTGGACAAAGGTATCTTTATTAGCTGCAACAGCTTGCCACATAGCTTCCACAGTTTCCCCTTTAATACGGTTATATTCTAGAGGTTCTTCCATGAAATCATTGTATCCATGAGCTTTTTGAGTGGTTAAACGGTAGCCAGCCAAGTGGTTTAAGATATCAGCGAAGACTGGACCGTATTGGGCAAAAGTTTCTTCCCAAGCAGCGAAAATTTTCGCCCGGTTTTCAGGATTTGGGTCAGCGTACATGTTGTTCATGGCCTGACCCACTGAATAATCGTGGTGGCCGTCATCTAAATCGACCGAAATCGTCATCACTGAAGCCGTCGTAGAATAAGTATTTGACCAACCAGATAAGCCGTCAATTTGTAATTCTGACAAAAGGGCTTCCGCTTGATCATCTAATAAGCGTTTCGCATCGCGACGGTCTTCCTCAAGGGTGAAGGCAATTTCAGCCAAGCGTGGTTCCGCTAAAAAGTCCTGAAATTCGGCATCGCTTAGGGTCGCCAATTGTTTGTCTAACCCTTTGCGGGCAATTTCATAAGCCTGGTTTAAAGTCGCCACCTTATTAATCGCTGCCGAAGCGGCCTCGTCACGCATGTCTGCGTCAGATGCCATTTGGGCGTAGGTTATTAAAGTAGTGAAGTGGTTTAAGTATTGGTCAGCTTGATCAATAATATCCGCAAAAGTTGCTGGTGCGCCTGTTGCATTGATATCAAATGCCTGCATGTCTTTGATTAAGGCATCTCGTTTTTGGACTAGGGTTTCTAGGGCCTCTTGAAAGGCATTCCCTGTCACTCCGCCTTGATACATGGCGTCTAAATCCCAAGTGTCATTATATTTCATTAAAAAACCCTCTCCTCTTGTTTGTTTTCGCTATCGTTATTCTTTCCTATTTTACTCTTGATTGCAGTTTGATTCAAATCATTCAGAATATATAGTACACATCGACCTTTGGCTTACACTTTACCTATCATTGCCTTAAAATCAGTATGTGATGTATAGCGTCTAGACAGGAGATACTAGACAAATAGTGCCGTATCATAGTGTGACGTCGGCCTTACACCTTAGAAACCGAACAATTACTGTAAGTAATTAGCGTAATTTGGGAAGCATCGGAAGGGTTTGGCTTTTGTGAAACAGCCGTCGGAACGCAGTGACATACGGATGTCTATGCGTAAGAAGAGCTCGATATTAAGACTATTGTTAGATTAGGTAAAAAGGTCACGAACATCAATTCGCGACCTTTTATAATGCCTACTTATTTTTTACGTTTCTTTTCTAGTTCCATGACAAAACCAACGATGATGATAGCCGCGAAGATGAAGCGGAATGGCGTTTGGAATTGTTCTGGGTTTGCTACTGTTAATATCGTGATCATATAAACCACGAAGAAGACAATTAGGGCGGCACGCCAACCTAAGTCTTTGAATTTTTGCCACATATAGGTAAACCTTTCTAATGTTATCCGTCATTTAGACAATGGTGGTAGTCTAGAACATGTTTTTGATTTTTTCGATATTTTTAATTTCGACTGACAGTGTGCCATCCGGGTTGTTTTTGATTTCAACCACTTCTGGGTCATTAAACAAGTCTAAGGGAATAGATAATTCAATTCCGTTTTCAAACTTGAATTTTTGGCGTTGCATGTTGTTCCCTAAAAGTTCCGGCATATAAGGTGTTTCATCAGCCAAACCTTGTTCCTTGGTTTCTTCAAAGTAGGCTTGTTTTCGGGAGAAATTATCCCCGTACATGACTTCAGCAATCGCTTGGTTATCAATCGCTTGTGTTTCATGAATAGTGTCATACAGGATTTGTTTTACCTCGGCCAGGTCTTGATAGTCATCTTCCCCAAATTTCTTGGCGGTTTTAGCGATAGCTTTTTTGATGATGTTCACTGATTCTTTCATACTTGGGTTGGTTTGGATATCCAAGAAGATTTCACTTAGATAGTTAATCCGCTCCCCGTATTCTTCGATCAGATGTTTCTTCTCAATTAAGAAGTACTCTTCTGTATCGATGCAGTATAAGAATCCTTCGTCGATAGCTTGGGTTGGGCTAGGCAGAATGGCGCGGTTGATAATCAGGTCATTTTTCAAGTTGTCCTGGTCATACTCTACGTAGTGGGTGTAGGATTCGTTGTGGTTTAACTTGAACATGCCGATAAAATAGGCTTCGTCTAGCCAGAATCCTGTCCACAGTAAATCTGCTGGTTTGATATCCGGGTTTAATTTTGTGAAATTGAAAAAACGGTTGGTCAGTTTTTGTGTGCCATGTAGGAAGTTTTCCGCTTGATTCATGCCTACTAAAATTTTCTTAGCTGGACTTCTATCAGGTAGCTTGCCTACTTTTTGCTGTGCCGTATACATGATTTTAGTTATCATTTTGTCAATATATTCAATCATATATTGCTCTTTATGGTCTAAAAGTGTCTGTGATAAGACCGCTTCGTTGGTGTTGGTATCAAAGATATGTAAAACTGCGGCATCAATCCGTAACATGTCGTATCCCTCTTTCTTTAGCATTCCTTTCTATTTTAACTTATAATAGCCTTGTAGGATAGAAAAGATGGTATTGATTTGAAAAAACGCATCAATATGACAAGTGATTACTGAAAGGAAGCAGCATAAATTATGGTAGCTAGTAATGAGCAATTTCCCCACCAACCGAAGAACATTATTTTCATGGTGTCCGACGGGATGAGCGTTTCACTCGCCTCAGCCTACCGGGAATACCTTCATCAAGATGTTGGTCACTTTAGAAACCCAAGCATCTTTAACCAATACTTGGTTGGCCAACAATCCACTTATTCCTTTGATCCTTGGGCGACGATTACCGATTCTGCCGCCTCTTCAACAGCCATGGCGACTGGCGTCAAAACCATGAATGGCGTCATTGGCCTAGACAAACAATTGAGCCGGGTAGACTCTGCTTTAGAGATTGCCAAATTGAACAATAAAAATACAGGGATTGTCGTGACCGCTGAAATCAGCCACGCAACGCCTGCAGGTTTTGCGGCCCATGTAGAAAGCCGCTTAGATTATTTTGATATTGCTGACCAATACTTAGACGATACTATTGAAGGCAAGCAAAAAATTGACGTCATGCTCGGTGGCGGTCGTAAACATTTTATCCGCCCAGACCGAAATTTAGCTCAGGAATTTGAAAATCTTGGCTATGATATCGTTCATACTAAGCATGAACTATTTAATTCCCATAACCCACAAGTCCTTGGCTTATTCTCCGAATTTGGGATTCCAATGGCCATTGATCGTTGGTCAAATGTGACCCCTAGTCTTGGTGAAATGGTCCATTCTGCCATCCGCCGATTGGATACGAGTGATGAAGGATTCTTCCTAATGGTTGAAGGGAGTCAAATTGACTGGGCTGCCCACCATAAAGATGTGGTTGGGATCATGAGTGAAATTGATGATTTCGCCGGTGCCTTTCAAGTGGCTATCGATTTCGCCAAGCAAGACGGAGATACCCTTGTCATTGCAACGTCTGACCATGCGACAGGTGGGATGACTATGGGGGCTAATAATATCGATTCTTGGTTGCCTGACTATATTCGAAAAGTCAAAGCAACTCCTCAACACATTGCTGAGCTGACCCAAGAAACTAATGACTGGGTTGAAGTGATTCGTCGTAACATCCAATTTGAATTATCTTCTACTGAGAAAAACCAGTTACGGTCTATCTACCATACTTATGTCTATACTTACGAAGAAAAGGTCAGCCGCTTGACCCAAGCCATTCGAGATATTGTAGACCGCCGTTCTAATACGGGCTGGACAACAGGTAACCATACGGGTGAAGACGTCAATGTCTATGCTTATGGACCCGGGTCTGACTACTTTAGAGGCTGGCATGAAAATGCTGAAACCGGCCAACTATTGAAAATATTAGCCGCTGGCTTATCACCAGATGACGATAATTATTAAAATATTGAAAAAAGCAGTAGCGCGATTGAAGTCGCGCTACTGCTTTTTAAGTTCTATTATTTCAATGTTGGGATAATATCATTTTTCAAGTATTCACGGAAACCGTCTGCTGTTTCTTCGTGACGTAAGGCGAATTGAATGCTGGCTTTTAGTAAACCTAATGGTTCGCCAACTTCATACCATTCACCTTGATAATCATAGGCTTTTAACTTGTCGCCTTTAGCTAAGTGATTGATGGCATCTGTTAATTCAAGCTCACCTGAGAAGGAATTTTCAGGAATAGCTTCGATGGCATCGAAAATTTCTGGTGGTAAAATATAACGACCAATCGCCGCTAATTTTTCTTCGGTTTCATTTTGCGGTTTTTCTTCAAACTTATCGATATTGTAGATACCCGCTTCACCGTTACCAGAAGTCGTCATAATTCCGTAAGAAGACATTTCTTTAGCTGGAATAGTTGCACCGGCAACCAATACCGCATCATCATCTAGGTGGTCTTGGTAGCGATCCATCATTTGTTTTGATAATGGTTTTTCACCTGGCGCACTCACCGTGATGTCGTCTCCTAATAATAATAAGAAGGGTTCGTCACCAACAAATGATTTTGCTTGGTAAATAGCGTCCCCTAACCCTTTTGGATGGTGCTGACGTTTGAATTGAATATTCAATAATGACGTGTCTTCAACCATCTTCAACAGCTTATCTTTGTGTTTTTGCTTCAAGTTGTCTTCTAAATCAAAGTTTGCATCAAAATGGTCTTCTACTGAACGTTTGTTACGTCCGGTAATAATTAAAATCTCTTCAATACCACTTTCAATTGCCTCTTCAACAATAAACTGAATGGATGGTTTATCTAAGATTGGAATAATCTCTTTCGCCATCGCTTTAGTCGCTGGTAAGAAACGCGTTCCTAAACCACCAGCTGGAATTACTGCTTTTTTAATCTGTTGTTTAGCCATAATAGCCTCCTTGATTATACTGTCTTTATCTTAGCATAATTTACTTTCAACTAGGAAGGTAAACGGTTGTTTTTCAAAAAAATTATAATCCGAGCCATCATTTAAACAGATTGATCCGGTCAATAATAAAATAAATAATAACCGACAAGATAATCGAACCAACTAAAATAATGGAAAAACCGTGGACATTATCTTCAAGGGGTAAAGCCACGTTCATCCCCCAAAGACCTGCTGTAATCGTCGGCACGGTCATAATAATGGTGATAACCGTTAGCCGTTTCATGACATCGTTCAAGTTATTTGAAATGACATTCGACAGCATATCGTTCAGTTTATCAATGACCGCCATGTCGTTTTCAATCATGGTTACTGCCTGGTTCATCTCGATTTGTACTCTATTAAGGACCCTTTCGTGGTAGCGAGTATCATTTTCCAATTGGTTAATGTATTGGTTAATCCGGCTCAAAGTGTTGGCGTTATTATGGACCGCGGTGGATAAGTAAACGAGACCCTTGTTGATGTTGATTAAGGCATAAGACACGTTGTTTTTAGTAGAATGACGAGCCTCCTCCTCAGCTTGCTTAATCAAGCCATGCATTATGGTGACCGCATCGATATGGGCCTGAGCCACCTCATAAAACATGTACATGACAAAGGCGTAGGCAGAGGTCATCGGAAAGTCAGAAGGAAAATTTAACCGCTGGATATCCAACATAAAAGGCAAGTTGGTATGGTTCATAAAAGTCATCACCAAATCCTGCCCCATGACAATCACTAGTGGGGCTGTATGATAGGTATTCTCGCTAATTACCTCATGACCATAGGGATACTGGATAATGATATAGGTAAATAGGTCCCCGGCATCATTTCGGTAATACTCAATCCAAGACGTTTCAAACTGGTCATAGACATACTCCCCGAAATGGACTGGCAAGTGGTAGTCTTCAATCACCTGTCGCACTTCCCCCTTATCCGGATTTTCATAATGCAACCAGGTTAATTCCTTGACTTCATTGGCCAAGTCATCTTGAAATCGGTCCTCTTGGTCAAACTGAATCACTTTTCGGTAAACCATCTAATTCTCCTCCAAACGCCTATATAGACCTTTCTCTTCACAAAAAGGCCAGCACAAAGCCGACCTTTCAATACTTTTATTCTAGTGGATAGTTGATTGGCTGTCTGCCAATAGGTCTTCATAAGCGTAAGCGAACTTCATGATATCGCCAGCACCCATAAAGATCATGACTGCATCATCATAGTCTAATAATGGTGATACATTTTCCAATGGTAATACTTGAACAGGTTTTGTTACCTTGTTAGCTAGGTCAGAAACAGACACTTGCTTGTTGTCTT
This sequence comes from Aerococcus viridans, assembly GCF_001543285.1. Taxonomy (NCBI): domain Bacteria; kingdom Bacillati; phylum Bacillota; class Bacilli; order Lactobacillales; family Aerococcaceae; genus Aerococcus; species Aerococcus viridans. The sequence goes on along the minus strand of NZ_CP014164.1, from coordinate 621,056 downwards.
TCTCACGCGCAGAAGCGAAAATTTCGCATAAGTATACGTCATCTGACAAGTCCAAAGCACCCGCAAATTCGTCCATTAAAGCGATGGTACGGCTGAAAGTATGTGGTTGGAAGACAGAAACAATCTTCTTGTTCGGGTATTTTTGCCGGGCAGCATTTATCGTCGCTTTAATTTCTGATGGATGGTGAGCATAGTCATCAATTAAAGTCATATCGCCAATTTTCTTCTCAGAGAAACGACGTTTAACCCCACCAAAAGTACGTAATTCTTCCGCAACACGGTCTGCTGGGAAGTTTTCGAGGTAGCAGAAACCAATGACAGATAAGGCATTCATCACATTGTGTTCACCGAATGTTGGAATGTCAAAATGACCATAGAATTCACCCATTACATGCACATCAAAATGAGACCCATCAGTAGCTAGATCAACATTTGAAGCCACAATATGGTTGTCACCACCTTCAAGCCCGTAGTACCAAACATCTATGTCAGATTGGTCAGCAAATTGACGTAAGTAAGCATCGCCACCGTATGCAATCACTTTTTTCTTCACTTGGTGGGCGAAAGTTGTATTCGCTGCAAATACTTGATCAATGTTTTCATAGTAGTCAGGGTGGTCAAAATCGATATTAGTAAAAATCGCGTAGTCTGGGTGGTAAGCTAAGAAATGTTTACGGTATTCGTCCGCTTCTAATACAAAGTATTCAGCGTCTTCTTGACCAGCACCAGTACCATCACCGATTAGGAAGTTTGTTGGATGTAAACCACGCATCACGTGTGCCATCAAACCAGTGGTAGAAGTTTTCCCGTGAGAACCAGTAATCGCTACACTAGTGTAGTCTTTGATTAATTCACCAAGGAAGAAATGGTAGCGCATCACGTCAAGACCTAATTCTTTCGCACGGACAACTTCAGGATGGTCATCGCCAAAAGCGTTGCCGCAAATGATAAACATACCTTCTTGGATGTTGTCAGCGTTAAAAGGTAGTAATTCAATACCAGCTTTTTCTAAACCCCGTTGGGTAAAGAAGTAAGTTTCTTGGTCTGAACCCTGAACCTTGTAGCCCATATTATGCAAGATTAAGGCTAAGGCACTCATACCTGATCCTTTGATCCCTGTGAAGTGATACGTTAATTCTTTATTCATGCTCGTTAAAATCTCCATTTCCTCGATTAGATTGCGCTTGTTTATTTTTTAAATATGGGGTCGATGATGGCTTTTCCTGGCCTGGAAAATAGGAATAATGCCCCGACTTAGCTTGTTTTCCTGGCTGGTTAAAACTTACTCCTGGTTCATCTGCCATAATACTCTGCAGACCACGGTTTAAATGCCCTCGTTTAGGGACAGTGGCCCTTGCAGGCATGTTTTCAGAAACCGGTGTTGCTTGCCGTTTTTCTGGGAATCCTTTAGGTTGAGAAACCGCCTCTTCAAAATGAAAATGGCTGCGTTTGGATGACCGAGCAGCCTTGGCATCTTGACGGTTACTGGTCCAATTTGTCGGCAAATCATTCGGTTGAAAAGGTCTGCGGAATTGGTAATCTTGATATTCCTGCAACTCTTGACGTAAACGGTCCAATTTTTGTTGGCGTTTGTCGTCCACAGAGGCCGCTTTAAAGACCTCTTGCACCCCTGAATCTTCGACTGGTCTTGTGGTGTCCCGTTCCTCATTGTTGGCGTAGTTAAAATGCCCATATGAGGGTTGGTAGCGGTGATTATGATCTTTTTCGGCTAGATAATAGTCCATCTGCTGACGGTCGTCTCCTTGACCCTCTCTTTGATAGGTCTTTTTAGGCGGAATTTGCCGTCCAGAAGACTGGTCCTCCCCCTGGTTATACCAGTTCATGTAATTGGGGAAAGTAATTGGATTGTCATTTTTCTCGTGTAACAAAGAATCATTCTCCTTATGGTAAAATGGGACAAATTGTTTAAGCTGATTTGCGGACTTCTCTTCAAATCGCTGCCATTTATCCTTAGAATGTCTCAGTTTGTCATGATCTCGACTCAACTACTCACCCCCAACACAATACATGTATAGTTTGCCTAATCAGAACGTATAATATCTGCTAAGCGTCAACGAAATGTTCACTGTTAATTTTATCAAATGAAGTCCCAACTGGCACGTCATTTTTAATTTCAAGGATACCTTTTCGTACATGTTCAGGGTCGACACCTAATTCAAATGCAGAAGTTAACATACCGTAGCTTGAAACGCCACGCAGTTCACCTTCCCAAATCACTTGACCATTTGGCATTACAGCACCTGGTAAAGCCGCTACTACAAACATCCCTTCTCGGACATTTGGCGCACCACAAACAATTTGAACAACCTCATCTGGACTAATTTTGGTTTGCGTAATATGCAAGTGGTCAGAACCTTCTAAATCCTTCACTTCTAAAACCTCAGCCACGACTAAACGCGGATTATCATCGAAAGGAATAGTATCAAAACCTTGTTCATATAAGGATTGGTTGATTAAGTCTAATTGTGTTTGACTTAAATGAACACGTCCCTTTCCTTCAATTTGAATCATCTTAGAAATATTTTGGATGTTGTAACCCATTGTTTCTTTCGTTTCATTATTGAAAATACGCGTCACATCTCCAACTGTTGTAGTCGCAATACGGTCTCTCGTTAATGTCCCTTTGGAAAACATGATAACGTCACCGACACCATCTCGATTATATATACTAATCCACATATTCGTTAAAATCCCCTTCATATTTCTTTTTTAAAATAAATTTAAGTAAAACTTACGACATAAACCAATAAAAAAGCCTAGTCATCAACTAGACCGGTAATGTCCTATTAAAACGTAGAATATTCTACTCGATTATATACTCCTAGTCATAAAAGTGCAAATAATAATAGACTGTGAAAAATAATCATTTTCCCCGACAGCCAAGCCTTTCCACCATGGCATAAATGGTTCCGCCATCATTTGAAATCACTTCACAAAATCAAATCCACTATAACAACAAAACAATTATGAATAGGTAAAACTATATTTTGCCAGACATGATTGTTATAATAGGTTCATGATCACTTATCGAAATAGATTCACTTACTCACCCTTATGACAACAAAGGAGCGATTATATGTCTAATCAATACAACCAACAACCAACAAAACGTGACGACGTCCTACTAGCAGGTTTCCTATTTGGATGCGGACTAGTTATTGGTGGTGTTGTGGGCGCATTAGTAGCCGACCATTCTAAAAAAGTAGACGGTAGTGACGTCTTACAAAAAGCCAAAGCGCTATTCACCGACCCAGGTACCATCGAAGGTTCTTGGATAGAATTACAACCCATTGAAGTAGAACGCTTTGGGCAGAAACAAGAAGTCTTCTACGGCGGAATCTCTCGTACAGAAGACAATGAATTAGTTCAATACGAATTTATGGCAGATCCAAAAACCGGGAACTTTCTAGATTTTTATAAGCTGTAAGCATAATTGAGGGACTGTGGCAATTGAAGTCACAGTCCCTCAATTTTTTATTTAAATTTAGCCAACATATAGTTAATTCTAAAACCACGGGCTGAGAATTTTTCTTCGTACTCTGTTTGCACATTGCCTTCAATATCCGACTCATGCAAGTTCAATGAAATTTCTAAGAAATCCATGCCATACTGTGACATTGAAGTCAGTGAATATTCAAATAATCCTTGGTTATCCGTTTTGAATTGCAGAAAACCATCTGTTTGCAAAACATGTTTATATTGGTCCAAGAAGGTTTTGAAAGTCAAACGACGTTTCGCATGACGGGCTTTTGGCCATGGATCAGAGAAGTTTAAGAATAACTTGGCCACTTCACCCTCTTTAAAATATGAAGATAGTTCAAGGGCATTCCCTAAAATAAAGCGTAAATTAGGTAACAATTCACCTTCCAAAGCTTTCTCCATCGCCATCACTAATACTGAATCTTGTAACTCAAGACCAATAAAGTTCACATCTGGATTACGGCGGGCCATCTCAATAATGAATTGACCCTTACCAGTTCCCACTTCTAAATGAACAGGATGGTCGTTTTTAAATTCAGCTTGCCATTTCCCCTGCATTGTTTCCGGTTCTAAAATGACATATTCTCTATGTTCTGCCATGGCATCCTTTGCCCACGGTTTATTTCTTACGCGCATAATGTCCTCCTAATGATTTGTTTTATAAATGATGTCGTTCCAAGAAAAAAGAGACGTGACATGAAGTTCACATCCCCCTTTTTTTAACCAATACCGGTCATAATATCAGGCTTCAAAAGTCAAACCCTTCAAACACTCCCAAAATACACCAATCACTCGCAGTAATTGTTCGGCTTTTGAAGGTGTAAGAGCCGACGCCAAGAAAGGAAACTTTGCAATCTAATCTGAAAAGCAGTCCTTTCTGGAGGGTCGAATCCGATTTTGGTCCAGCTTATGAGAGAGTTTACGCTTTAGCGTTTACTCTCCTAAATGCGATAGAAGCGTCGAGTTTTAACGACTTTGTTACACCTTCCTTACATTTCCCCTACTTGATGTAAGTAACGGTTGTTGTAGATATGTTTTAATTTTAAGATTTTATGGTTCATGGCAATCATCCGATTTTCTCTGAAGTCTTTTTTGATCATATTCAAGAGATTCAACATCGAATACCATTCAATACGTTGGTAAATATCGTATGTAATGTGCAAGCCATATAAGTCAAACCAGGTATCCCAATTTTTAAAATCAACATATTGCACCAACAATTGGCTGATATCTAGAATAGGATCAGCGATTTTTACCATTTCCCAGTCCACTAGATATAACTGATTGTCCTCAGCTCGTATAAAGTTCCGGCGGTTCAAGTCCCCGTGACACACCGTCTTGCGGACCCCTTCAACCAAATGACGAGTGTCCCATAGGCAAGCAGTCACATCGGCTAACAAGTGATGGTGACGCAATTCTTTTGCCAAATCACTTTCATAATCCTGTAAAAAGCGGTCTGGTTCGTAAACCTCGCCGTCAATTTTAACCAGCATATTATATAAATTATCCGAATGGTGGTAGCGGTACATCAATTTAACCACGGGCAATTGGGCCACTTCAAAATGCGATAAGACATTACCAGACACCCAATCTTGGGCCGTCATAATGTCCCCACTAGACTCACGCTTAGTCCATTTCAACTTGGGTGCAAAGCCTTCCATCGATAGGATGGTTAACAAGGGTGAAGAATTACGTTTTAAAAATACACGTTCATCGTTAGCGTCATTATAGCCAACATAGGCTTGACCAGTATCCCCTCCAATGGGTTCGAGAATCCACTCGCGATCAAATTTGTATTCCAAAACCATTCCTCCTCTCTTTTGCCCAAGTAGTGTTAACTTACTGTATAAATGAAAAAAGTGAGCAGCGACTCCCTCTTGAGATGCTTACTCCTTTTTTCTTGAGTACTAGTTATTTTAGTTGGAAAACAGGACTTAGTCAACAAACTTAGCGTATTCTAACCTTTTTTTCTTTCTTACGGATAAAACGCGGTAAATAGAGATAAAGGAAGACTAAGCCTAGTATAATAGTAGAAAGTAACACTGCTCCGGCAAAAATCCAGTCGTGGGTCAGCAAACTCGTTACAGCAAATAATACAATTTGCGTACAAATTGGTTGTGCCATCATCTGTTTAAAGCCAGTCACCTGTGAACTTTGATCCATTGGGTAGACCTGCAATAAGACATGTTGGTTGATTTTCTTAGCCATAGGTAAAATTTGGAAATGGCTGAAGTATTGAATCAATAAAATCACCACTAAGTTCAACCAGTGGCTATTGGTTACAAAGACCAAATACAAAATCCCTACTAAAGTCATCCGGCCCCAAAGTGGGAAATAATCACTCGCCCGCCAAAAGGCCCGACTGTATAAGTAAGCGTAAGGATTGTCCCCACGGTTGATCACTTTAATAAAGCCGTCCAAATACTTGCGTCGTTTACTTGAAACGGCATCTTGTGGCATATTTACAAACAAGGCCAATCCACGTTTGATTTGCTGCTGGCGGTCTTGTTCCACTGCGACAATCTTATCCCAGTGCCAACCCTTTTTCCCATCTGAAAAAGGACGAATCCCGGCAAAATGAATGGCGATTAAATACAGCAGTGCAACGCCTAAACAGAGATATGGTGTCACAAAGGAAGCTAATAATAGCGTGATAAAAACCGCTAGATACAAGATTGCCTTGTGAATTTTAATCACCTTGTCGCTGGTATAACGCCAGCTTTCTAAAATAGTATTTAAGTGGGCGGTCTTAAAGCAAATCAAAATTACAGCCAAGACAATCAATTCAAAAATCGAATAGCCCACCATAGCCATCAGCAGTGGATAAGAAGCAGCTACCATCATGATAATAATGGCACTCGGTAACAGTAATGAATGGTTCAAGGCGGACCGGAACCAGTCCGTAAATTTCGACTCAATAGGTAAGAGAAAGACCAAGTCTGCTGCCACAATATGTGAAGCCACACCGGTAATAAATACCCCAACCGTCATCAGAACCGCCCAAATCACGTGGACCCAAACTCCGACCAACCCCTGCGACAAGCCTGATAGCCAGTTGGAATACTGGTAAGCCAATGCGCCAAATAGGAAGAAGAGGACGATTACAGCATGGTCATTAAAAATATATTTAGCATTCTTTAGAAATAGATCTTGCCCTTCTTGCCGACGTTTATGGTAGGTATCAAGCAGACGCATGATCATCTGCCCCCTTCGCTAGGCGTAGATATAGGTCATCTAAATTAGCTGCTGGCATTTGATATTGTGCTCGGATTTCATCCAAACTACCTGACGCCACTAATTCACCATCCGCCAAGAATAAGAATCGGTCACAATACTGTTCAGCTGTCGCTAAGACATGAGTGGTCATTAATACTGACGCACCCGCATCACGTTTGGCCTTCAAAGTATCGATAAAATCATGGATAGCCAGTGGGTCTAAACCAAGAAATGGTTCATCCACTACATATAAAGATGTCTCCACTAGGAAGGCACAGACAATCATCACCTTTTGCTTCATCCCTTTTGAAAAATGAATTGGCAGCCAGTCTAACCGTTTATCTAAACGAAAGGTTTCTAGTAAAGGTTGGGCCTTTCTTAGTGCCTCTTCTTTCCCTAAACCGTAGGCCATCCCCGTTAATTCAATATGTTCTCGTAACGTTAAGGCTTCATATAGTACGGGCATTTCCGGAATATAAGTGAAGGATTGGCGATATGCATTGGCGTCATCAGTTAACTGATGACCGTCAATGGCAATCTCCCCTTTCATCGCTCGCATCAGGCCGATAATATGTTTAATGGTAGTTGATTTACCCGCACCATTTAACCCAATCAGGCCAACAATTTCACCTGATCCAATTTCAAAATTCATATCTTTTAGTACTGGCTGACTAGAATAGCCCCCTGTAAGTCCTTTAACTGTTAATGTCATTTTGTTCATCCTTTTATTGATCTCGATTTAATCTAGCATTTAAGTTTAATGATGCAGAAATCATTTCAACTCTAGCATAGCACTGAAATTGTTCCCTTCCCATCATTTATGTTAAAATTAATACAATTATAGCCTTTAATTTAACATTATTTTCAAGTAAATGCGATGAATTAACCAGGCCAAAGTTAACCCAATATTGAAAGCGAGGACTATTCATGGATAATTGTATCTTCTGTAAAATTGCAAACGGTGAAATCCCCACAAACAAAGTCTACGAAGACGAAGTGGTGATAGCCTTCCTAGATATGAGCCAAGTCACAAAAGGCCATACCTTACTGGTACCTAAAAAACACATTCAAGACATTTTCGGCTACTCATCAAATGACGCCGGCGCCGTCTTCAAACGCATCCCCTTAGTTGCCAACGCATTAAAAGATGCCTTCCCAGATATGCAAGGTTTAAATATTTTAAACAACAATGGCGAGATGGCCTACCAATCTATTTTCCATTCACATGTCCACTTAATCCCTAGATACAACGGGGAAAATGACGGCTTTGGTCTAAAATGGGAACCAGCCCAAGAAGGCACATACGCTGATGAAGACTTGAAGCACATTGCCAACACAATCAACCAACAGATCGAGGGATAATATGAAAAAATTTATTACAGGTATGCTATTTGGTGCCGTTGCTGGTGCAGGCTATGCCCTATTAAAAACACCACACTCAGGTACTGAAAATAGAGAACGTTTGAAAAACTATTTAGACGATGTCACTTATGCAGTCAATGATCTCACTGGCTCAATCGCTCAAGCACAAAATGCAGTTACAGATTTAGCTCAACAAGGCTTATCATCTGCAAAAGTTGCTCGCGATGAAATCACTTTAGCTATCAATGATTTCAACCAATCTACAGCACCACAAATTTCAGAAATTCAAAAACAAGTGGCTAAACTACAAAATGACTTATCGGCAGCGGATATCCGTGTTAACGAGGAAAACACTAATTCTAAGTGATATTTAAAATATGAAGATTTCTTGATTAATCTTCTGAATCATTGTGTATAGTATTTTTTGTATGCTATATTAAGACTTGTATTACGAAGATTTGACAGGAGTGAATCGAGAAAATGATGATTAGTAAGAAATTCAAACTTACTTCAATTGCCTTATTAAGTACTGTTGCCCTAGCAGCATGCTCAACTGGCTCAAGTGATGGTTCAAGCGCCGTTGCCACTGGTGATGGTGTTGAAGTAACCAACGAAGAACTACAAGCCGAATTAAAATCAACATACGGTAACACCGTATTGCAAAAATTAATTATGGAAGAAGTATTCGTGAACGAAGTCGGCGATGACCGAGCTAAAGAATTAAAAGAAGAAGCAACTACTGAAGTTGAAACACTAATCGCTACTTATGGCGGAGAAGACGAATTCAATACTGTATTAGCATCTTCTGGTTTCTCAGACCGTGAAGACTACGAACACCAAGTTTACTACTACAAATTAATGAGTGAATCTGTATCTAAATACATCGAGGTTACTGACGAAGAAATTCAAACAGCCTACGATGATTACACACCTTCATTCACTGTTTCACACATCTTAGTGGATGATGAAGAAACTGCTAAAGACTTGATTGCCCAATTAGATGATGGTGCTGACTTCGCTGAATTAGCGAAAGAAAACTCAACAGATACATCATCAGCTAAAAACGGTGGTTCATTAGGCGAAGTAAATGCTGATTCTGGGCTAGATGAAACATTCTTCGCAGCAGCACAAGAACTAGCTGAAGGCGAGTACACAACTGCACCAGTTGAAACTGACTACGGTTACCATATTATCAAGATGGACGAAAAACCTGAAAAAGGTTCCCTAGAAGACGAAACTGAACAACTGAAAGAATCTATTGTTGCTGAAAAATTAACTGATTCTACTTTAGTTGCTGGTATCGTTTCTGACATCATGACAGCTCACAACATCGACATTAAAGACGATGACTTGAAGACTGCGCTAGATGACGTGATCATCACTGAAGAAGAACAAGAATCATTAGATGCTGAAGCTGAGTCAGCTGCCGCAGCAAGTGAATCAGCTGCTAGCGAATCTGCAGCATCAAGCGAAGAATCATCTGAATCTTCTAGCGAAGAATCAACTTCAGAAGAATCTAGCACAGAGGAATCATCAACAGAGTCTTCTTCAACTGAATCATCTGAATCATCAGAAGCAGCTTCAAGCGAAGCATCCTCTTCAGCTGAATAAGCTAACAGACATACCTAAATGGAAAGTCCATCCGGTTTCGGATGGGCTTTTTTGATGACTAATCCTTCTATCTATTCATCAGCCTTCGGCAGAACTTTATGTAATGATATTTGCAAACTATTTTGAAGTAGACAACTGTCTGCCATGAAGAATACAACTTGATTATCAGTTGCCATTTTGCCTAAATCAGCTACTTCATCGTTGATATCAATAAGGGACTGATTTTTGTACGTGTTGCGCGTATGTAAACTGCGTCGAATAAGTCTAAACTCATTAATCCTCCATATCACATTTAGGTTTAATTCGCATACTTTTAGCTGGCATAATAAAAAGAGGCTGGGACAAAACTAGCCAAAAAAGAGGAGATTGACCACGAAAAATGGTCAATCTCCTCTTTAAATGATACAAAAATAAAATACCTTCATTTATAATAGTAATAACGACAAAACTAAAAAGAAAGAAGGTATTTTATGTATACTCAATATAACATGAATCAAGCTTTTCTACCATTAGAGTTATCCGATTATCTTGCACCAAATCATATTGTTTTCCAAGTAAATAATTTTGTTGAACAGCTAGATGAACATATCCTCGATCAATTTTATAAACACGAAGGCCGACCGGCCTATCATCCATTAATCCTCTTAAAGGCATTACTATTCGCATATATAGAAAAGACGTTTTCAGGAAGAACTATTGAAAAAATGATGCAAGAGAACATTCCAATGAAATGGTTAGTTGCCGATACCGAAATTTCTTATCGTACGATTAATAGATTTCGTTCTAGTGAATTATGTGCATCAATTCTTGAGAACCTATTCGTTGAATTTAAACTCTTTTTAGTTCAACAAGAACTAATCTCAGATAATGTAGTATTTATAGACGGTACAAAAATTGAAGCAAATGCAAATAAATATTCTTTTGTTTGGAAAAGAGCAACAGATAAATTTTACGCATCATTAAAAGCTAAAGAAATGGCATATTATAGAAACGAAATATTACCTACTGTAGAAAAAGAGATTATCAAAGATGAAATTGATTCAATGTCTTTAAATGATGTTGAAATACTAAAAGACTTCCTTGAGGAAGCTGTAGCTGAGGTAAATGAAGAAATTGAAAGTACGCCAAAAAAAGGTGCAGATCCAAGAAAGCAGAAACGAAGAAAATTGAAAAAACACTTACGAAAAGTGAAAGATGATTTTTTACAGCGTGAGATAAAGTATGAAAATTATTATAGAACATTTGAAGGTAGAAATAGTTTTTCAAAAACAGATACAGATGCAACGTTCATGCGAATGAAAGAAGATCCGATGCTAAATGGTCAACTTAAACCAGGTTATAATCTTCAAATAGCAACTGAAAATCAATTTGTTATAGCCTATAATATTTTTCCAAATCCTACGGATACACGTACACTATTACCATTTATTGAAAGTATGCCTACTTTACCTAAAATCGTCGTAGCTGATGCTGGATATGGAAGCCAAGAAAACTTAGAAACGTTGGACAATCTAGGGATTGATCATCTCATCAAATACAATATGTTTGATAAGGAACAGACGAAGAAATTTCAGAAATCAAGTAAGAATTTAAATAATTGGGACCATGATGCGGAAAATCAAATCTTTATTCACCCTGATGGTACACAGTATCATTTTCATCATGTTTATCATCCAAAAACAACAACTGGATATCGCTTAGAAAAAGAAATGTATTATCCAGTCAATAGAGAAACCGCAACACAAAAGTCATTTTCTTTTAATAGAAAGTATCAGTATTTAAAAGAAAATGAATCAGCTAAGCTATTATCTGAAGATGGCTCAGCTCTTTTCGCATGTAGAAAAATTGATGTTGAGCCGGTCTTCGGACAGATTAAACAAAACTTAGGATTCCGAAGGACTCATTTAAGAGGAAAAGATAAAGTAAAAACAGATATTGGTCTAGTATTAATGGCTAATAACATTATAAAAGTTCAAAAGAGACTGATAAATTAAAAGAGAGGAAAAAGATTTCGAAGTGAAATCTTTTTCCTCTCTTTATTTAGTTAACTGAGCCTTTTTTGTCCCAGCCTCTGTTACTATTCTGGACAATTATTGCCGTTCACCACTTGGAAATTGTTGTTACAAGTGGCTTTGATTTCTTGATGTGTTTCAAGGTATTGAAAGATTAATTGGCTCATCTCCATATTGACTTCACGGACAATTTTTGATGAATCAAACATGTGATAGTCGCCGCCGCCTATAGCCCGATACTGGTTGAGGGTCACTTCGAATTCAGCTTCTAAATCCAATGGTTGGCCGTGATAGTTTAATTTGGTTACCCGTTGATCAATTGGTTTTGATACATCAATGATGTAGTCAATCCCTTCATACATGTCATAATTATAGGGCTTTGGTTTGGGATATAGCCAATCTTTAGACATGACGATTTCTTGGTCTTCATTCAGAATGAAAAATTCCGCTGATTGCTCGATAGCTGCTTTCAATTCTGCTCCGGTGATTTTAACCACTGCTAAGGTGTTAGGGAAGGGGTAATTATTGAGTACGTCACGGACGGTTACTGTGTTTGGAAATCCCTTGGCATCATTATTAAATAAGGCTGCCGCTGAAATTTCAGTTTGCCCATAATAGTTCTTTACCCGGTGGACAAATTCGACGTATGGATGATCATGGATGCGGGCCATATCCACACTGTCAATCTTCATGTCCCCTTGAATGGTCCCCACTGGTTGGTCCAACCAATTTTCTATTTCTGCTTGTAGGTCCGCTAATCTTGCAGCGGCTTCTTTTTGAATTGGTGTGTCCACGGTCGAGCTTATTAATTCAGGCACTGCATCTACTAAGGTCCAGTGCTCATCGCCATCGTATTTGTTTAAGTCTAATGTAACTTTACCAAGATGGCGGCCTTTGTCTCCTGGCATGACAACTGCCACACCGTTCACGACGCGGGCAATTTCATTGTGTTGGTGGCCGGTTAATAAGACATCAATCCCTGGCACTTCATGGGTTAAGGCGTAACCCTCATTTTCCCCGGCGCCTTGTTCTACTGGTTCAAGGGTGTCTAGTTCACACTCAAAGCCTCCGTGGTAAGCGACAACGACTACGTCAGCCATACTGCTTAACATGGGCACGTATTCCTTGGCTGTTTCAACAGCTGACCTAAACTGCAGGCCAGTGATATGGGCAGGATGCTCCCAGTTGGGAATGTATTGAGTGGTTAGCCCCAAAACGGCAATCTTAATCCCATTGCGTTCAAATATTTTATAGGGTTTACCGAAAAATGGTTGGTCAGTGTCGTCTAAAATATTGGCGCATAAAATGGGAAATTGTGCGTTTTGATATGAATTCAACAGGTATTCTTGCCCGTAATTGAATTCATGGTTTCCCGGCACCGCCATGTCGTAACCCATCCGATTCATATTTTCTACAATGGCTGCCGCTGAATGGCGGTGCTTTTGTAGGTAATGGGTTAGTGGCGATCCTTGAATTATATCTCCTGTAGAAATCAGCAAACTACTTTTATCGGCCAAGCGACCTTTCTCTCGTAAGTAGTTTTCATTGACCTTTAACAGGCCAAATGGCTGGTTTTCTTCTCTAGTCAAGTAACTTGTAGGATAGATATACCCGTGAATATCACTCGTTTGAAAAATTGTCACCTGTTTGATGAGGATCCCCCCCTTAAACTATATAGCTTTTTTTATATTTCGGATATACAACTTGCAACCCTAAATTTGCTATTAGTTTACCATAGTAATCCGGTTTGAATAAATGCCAAAGAATGATATTGTTGGTTCGAATTTGATTGGCGATATACAGTAAATTCATCTGTCTAGTGTGACCACTGACCCTAAATGGCACGTAGGAGATGTCTATACTTTCTAAATAAGCAATCCTTTGGCTATAAGCTAGCATATATTCTCCAATTGGTTCTCCACTTGTATGCAGATAAATCGCTGGTTTTAAGGCTGCCAAGATTGACATATTTTCAAAAGCATTTTGTAAAAGATACAATTCTGGGTCTTTTTTCAGTGATTTTAGGTTGATATAGTCCAGTTTATTTTCCAGACTAGAACCCACATCATTTGACATATCCTCGAACAATATCAGAAAATCCGCATCCGGGTAAAAGGCCTGGTAGACCTTGGTATAAGCTGGTTCAAATTGATTGATAGCCCGTTCTCACTGATCGACTTTTTCAGGATGGTAGCCGTCAAATGAAAGTCGCCCGTATGGACAAATTTGGCTTCAGGCGTTTGGATTAAAATGCTCGCAATACCTTTAATCTCGTGGTCTGACTATTGGAAAAAAAAACTTGGATATCCCCAATCGTCACTATTTACCCGTAGTCGCTCCATGTAACTTGGCTACTGGCGCCACTTCATCGCCTAACTCAATCAAGGCATCATAAAGTACATTTTCTTCGCAGTAGTACAGAATATCACGTCCATGTTAATTTCTGTAGAATTGGGATATTGTTTGCGTAAATTCGAAATTTACAGGAAATTTATGCAAAAAAAAAAGAAACCAAGTCTTTACCTGATTGCTTGCAGGTAAAGACTTGGTTCTCTTATTATAATGCTTTATTCAAAAAATGGTAGGTCATCATTTGACCCTTGGAAATCTAGGGTAATTTCCTCGTTTTCTGTCTCTTGATTTTGATTTTCTTCGCTAGCAACTTGCCCTTTAGGTTTATAGAAAGCCCGGTTGTCCATACCGAAAATGCGGGCTGAAAATTCGCCAGGTTCTGTATGGTCCAATGCAGTTGTCATCATTTGAATAGAAGCATCTAAGTTGTCTAAATGATGTAGGATTTCAGCTTCTAATAAATGCGGTGACACTGGGCTACCCCATTCTTGTTTACCGTGGTGGGCTAATACCATATGTTTCAACAAGACAACGTCTTCGCTGTACTGGTCGAACCCTAATTTATCAACGGCAAGAGTTATCATCTCTTCGACAATTGAGATATGTCCAATAAGATTCCCCTCAACAGTATATTCAGTAGACATCGGATCAGTGAATTCAACTGTTTTGCCGATATCATGAATAATCACACCAGCATACAATAAGTCTTTGTTGATGTTATCGTATTGGCTGACAACGGCTTGGGCTAAGCGAAGCATTGAAATGGTATGAAAACCTAAACCACCTACATAGGCGTGGTGGTTCTTCTTCGCTGCTGGGTAGGTAAAGAAATCCCATGACACTTCACGTAATAGGTAACGAACGATGGCGTCAATGGTGGTATTTTCAAAACCTTCCACTGCAGCCAATACTTCGTTCACCATTTCGGTTCTAGTCATTGGCCCACGTTCAACATAGTCAGAGGGATCATTGGGTTCCCCGTCATTGGCTAGGCGAAGACCATTAATGCGAACTTGTGGTTTCCCGTTATAAAGTTCTCGCTTACCCGCTAAGGCAACTACTTGGCCAGAAGTATATTGTTCAATATCTTCGTCAGTTGCTCCCCAAAACTTGCCCTCGATTGAGCCAGACCGGTCTTGGAATGTGAATGAGATGTACTTTTTACCGTTACGGTCTTCCCGTACTTCGGCAACTTTAATCAATACAAAGATATCGAAATTTTGGTCTAAAGCCACATCAAAAAGTTGTAAGTTGTCCATGTGTATCCTTTCTATCGCACACGTCTAGAGTACGTGTTGCGCTGGCGCTTCTACAAGGTCTAACAAGGTGTCATCAACCGTGAAGAAAATAATTTGGTGCGATGCCGCGAATTTTTGTAAGAAGCGGTAAATGTTTGACCGGTATTTACGGTCTAAATGTGAGAAGGCTTCATCAATAATGATCGGTAATTCAATGTTCCCAAGCTGTGCATCCATAAAGGCGAACCGCATAGCCACGAATAATAAGGCTTTCTCCCCGCGAGACAATTGGTTTACAGACACTTCAGAATCATCCGCTAGACGAACCGTCATCCCCTCTTCACTAAAGGCTAAATTGGTAAAACGGCTATCCGATAAATCAACCAAGAACCGAGAGGCGTTTGTTAAAACACGTTCTTTGACATCTGATGATTCCCCAACAGTGGCCTTTTCGAAGGTCGCAATAGCCAATTTGTTGGCTGCCCATTCAACAGACATTTGATAAGCTTCATCCACTTGTGCTTGATAAGCTTGCAATAAATCTGGTGCCATACCCTCGCTAGCAATCTCCTGGATTTGGCTACGTTTGTCAGCAGTTGACCGAGTTAGGTCCGCAATTTCTGTTTCCATGTCCGCAATCTTTTGACGTAAGTCAGTTAATTGTTGGTCGACTGGACGGTCTTGTTGTAAGTAGATGGCCAAGTTTAAGTCTAAGTGGTTGGCTAAGATATCATGACGATTTTGTTTTTGTTTCATTTGTTTTTGCTGGTCAATGGCTGCTAATAATTCGTCACCAGACCGGTAATTATATTGATCAAGGATCCGCTCTTGGTCAGCCTTAATAGCAGATAATTCTGCTTGTAATTGTTGACGACGGTTGGCGCGACTTTGTTCTTCATATGAAGCATAGTCTTGATCCGCTTGTTGACGTCTTAAAGCCAAATAGTCATCTTCAAATTGTTGGAAGTAGGCATCTTCGCTGATTTCACCAACTTCTAGTGAATTGGCATATTCAGCCCATTGTTGTTCGTGGGCTTTACCAAAGTTAGAAACACCAAGAGTCATTTCTAACTGTTGGATTTTGTGATCTAGATTAAAGATTTCATCTACATAAGTATCTTCTAACCATACTTGAGAAGAAATATTTGAAGAACCACCTTTTTCTGCTAATAATTCATCTAATTCAGTCATAATATCGGTTGATTCATCAGATAAATGGGCTAATTGTTCTTCTTGAATTTCTTTGTTGCGGTGGACTTCGTTTAATTCAGATTGAATGTCTTCTAAATCTAAATCATAGGCTTCAAGTTTATCTTCAAATTGTTTTAACTTGGCATTTTGTACCATCATACCAATAATCAAAATAATAATACCCGCGATCGTCGCTGTAACACCAGCACCAAATAGGAAGGTCATTGACGTCACAAAGTAAGCAATAAGTAAGACAATCCCCATTCCCGCAAGGACACCACCAAATAAGCGGATCCAACGGTCGTCTTGTCGGCCATTAGCCTCAAGTTCATCTCGTTCATAAGATAACTGAGTGTATTCATTTTCCAAAGAGCTAGCCTTTTCAGATAAGTTTGTCATGTCACTTTGGCTGTGGTTATAGAAAATGCGTTTGTTTTCTAATTCTTTGTACCGTTGTTGCCAATAAGATCTTTCATCTGCGGTTAATTCATCCGGTAACTCGGCCATTTCTTCAGCACCAAGTAAGGACATTAACCGTTGCTTCTCATAACGGCGTTCAATCAATTCTTGGCTGAACTCTTCGTTCTGACGCATACGGTCTCTATATGCACGGGCTTCAACTACCATTTGTTCACTGACATTTGGATGGTTCAAAATCCAGTCCATACCAGAAGAATTTCCAGCAGCAGTTTGATCCTCTGCTTCTGGCACATCATTTTCGTCCGTTAATTCTTCCAATTGTTGGTTAATGTGTTGGCTTTGATTTTCATGTTGTAACCATTTATTAGCCAATTCAGGTTCGAATTCAATAAATTCAAAAGCAGTCAATTCATCATGCAATTGGAGGTATTCGTTCATTGACGTAGACTGTTGGTTAGCTAATTCTAATTGAATTTCACTACTTGTTGCGTTCTTTAAGCTGGTTTGCAGACGGCTTAAACGACTAGATTCTTGCTCATAGGATTGGCGTAAATCAAAGTAAGCAGCTTCCTTATCTTGCGCCTTTATTAGTCTGCCTTCAGCTGTTTCAATCTCTTGGATCTTTTGGTTTAAGACTGGGTTCTTACCATTTGGCTTATAGATTTCTTCAGCTTGTTTAGCCATATTTGGCGTAATATCCGTTAAGACTTGGCGTCCTGACATCCCAATTGACATCAAGCTTTTAGCAAAGTCTTCTTCATCATCCCACACAAAGTCCATTAAATCATCTTCTGAAAAACCAAAGTAGGCAAGGTAATCCGTCTTACTTAAGTCATTCCACAAGAAAGAGACATCGTTTGTGACTTGTTTCTCCCCTTCGTTAATGGTGTAAGCCAGTTGTTGTTTGCCGTTTGTTTTGGTTCTTTCAATCATGACATCACCGTATTTAGTATTTGAAAGGTATAAACGGCCACCGTATTTGACATTATCATTGGTATCATAATTTCTAGCATTTTTACGTCGTGTGTTTGGGAAACCAAACATGACACTTAATAGGAATGACATAAGGGTGGTTTTTCCTGACCCATTCAAGCCAGAAAAAACATTTAAATTGGGTGTTAGCTGGAAGGATTGGTCAACCCATTTTCCATACCCAAAAATCTCAAAGCGTTGAATATGCATGGCTAAAATCTCCTTTGTTCCTGGCTATAACTTGCTTGCTCTACAATGATTTTCTCTTTCGCCTTGGCCAAAATATCAGCCTTGAATTGGTCTGGGTCAATTGCAGAACCAATTAGTCGCTGCCATTGTCCGTTCTTTTCAAGGTCTTCAATGACTTTCTTGTATTGGTCAGTGTCTTGGACAATACTTTCGAAGGCTTGTTTCATACTCTCATTGAAGACTGGTGAAGGTGACCATACAGCCTGATCTTTCACCTCAATATCAAGTGAAACCAAGTAGACTTTCTGTTCACGACTGGCATTTTGATTGCGGAGAGACCATTGTAATTGTTCCAATAATTCTTCCGCATAGGTATTCCACCAGTAAAGCGCTTCTTCATTTCCGTCTGTCAGGAAGGTCATGCGAGAAATCACATTAACTGCCTCATCTTTTGCGAACATGATATGTTCATGCAAGGCTGTTTCAATGGTGTTACGTAAGGTATCTAGACTGTTGACTGGACCTAGATCACGAGTTGAATGTTGAAATTGCCATTCAGCTGTTTCAATAAATTCTAATTCAGCTGGGACGCCCTTAGCTAAGTTAACGATTAAGGCGCCTTTAGCCCCGTCTTCCTTGAAGCTAGCCCCTTGAATATTTCCGGGGTACACCATAGCTGGATTTTCATAGATCACTTGTCCTTTATGAATGTGACCGAGCGCCCAGTAGTCATAGCCATGACTAGCTAATTGACTTGGGTTAAAAGGTGCATACCGCTTTTGCCCATCAGTAGATGAATTGTCTCCGTGTAGCAACCCGATGTGGTAGTCGACTAAGGTGTCACGATTCGGATAGGCTTCTGAACGGTCTTCTGAAATCCATTGCTGGTCATAAGAGAAACCTGTGATAGCGACACTTTCCCCAGCTGGTGTTGATAGGTATTTCGTTTCAGGTTCGGCCCCGAAAATATAGACATTCTTAGGTAATTTCAAGCGGTGATCAGCGTCAGCATCGAAGTCGTGGTTACCGTAAATCATGTATACTGGAATATCCGCGTCAGCTAACCGTTGCATCCCATTGGAAAAGGCAAATTGCGCACGCAAAGTAGCCCGCGCCCCGTGGTAGATATCACCGGCAATTAAGAAAAAGTCTACTTGTTCATTAATTGCTGTTTGAATTAAGTTGTCGAATGAATTTAAAGTTGCTTCTGATAAAGCATGTTGCAAGTAATCGTCTTTGATTGGTAAATTTTTGAAGGTCTGGTCCAAATGCAAATCTGCTGTGTGTATAAATCTCACCATATTGATTACTCCGTTCATAAATTTATTGGCATTTTGCTTAGAAATTGTTAAATTGCCTTATTCTTATTTTAACATACAGACCTGAAACTTGTGAAAGATGACGCCGTCTTAAAGGATTTTAAAGAATCTAAAACTTGGCAAAATAACCATAAAAAAGAGCGAGATGATCATCTCGCCCTCTTTTAAGCTTGAAGCCTCTGTTAAACTAGCTTCGCCTTTTAATTTAATTTTTCCAATCAGCTAGAACTACGCTTCTGTTTGTCCTTCTGCTTGTTCTGCTAGTGATTGGTATACTTCGTTGATTGGACCAGAAACACCTTTGTTAATGTCTTCAACTAGAGTGTTTAAAGCACGTTCTTTATCCATCAAACTAGAAATTACTTCGTTGTTCGCTAATTTTTCTTGTAATTCGTTGGCATTTTTTTCATCTTCTTCAGTAATTTCTTGCCCTAATTGGGCTTTGAATTGGAAGCTTGATTGTAATGCACGGAATTCAGTGTAGATATCGAATGCTTCTTGGTCATTTTTTAATGCTTCAACAGCTGCTACTAAATCTTTGTAAGCTACTTCTTCACGGATGTCGCGTTCTAATTGGTTAATTGTATCGTAAATATTTGACAAAATGTTCACTCCTCAAAAATGTTCTTAGGACCGTGACAGTTGAGTCACGTCCTTAGTTGCTATTTAACAATAGTTATCATATCGAGCGTCAGGCGACTTGATGTCGCGCCGCTTCTTTTCAACTACATTTTCCAATATAACATGCTTTCAGAATCATTGAAAGCCAAAAGGGGTGACCTATTGTCCGCCAAATAATCCTTGGAAGAATTCTTGTACAGAATCAAGGACTGATCCGCCCTCTGATTCACTTTCAGACGTTGATTCCTCAGACGATGACTCTTCAGTTGCTGCAGCTTCTTCAGATTGAATTTGATTGTACTCATCGTAAGCCGATTGTACGGTAAATTCAGTACCTGGGCTAGCATTCAAGACACCATCTAGGATGTCTGAGAAGGCCAATTTAGATGATCCTTCTGACTGATACCATAAGTAAGTATCTTCATCGGTATCATCAAATCCAAACCATGTGGCAATGACCACATCTGGTGTATAGGCAATATCCCATTCATCTTTGTTTCCTGAAGAGAAGTTTGCAGATTCAGCTGAACCTGTCTTACCAGCAATCTCGTATCCTTCAGGTTCCATAGTCGAACCAGTACCACCTTCATCGTAAACAGACATTAGAATAGCAGTCATCTCGTCTGCTACTTCTTCTGATACTGCTTGGTTTTGAACCGGTTCTTGTTCTTCAACAACTATATTTCCTTGTTGGTCTTCAATTCGGGTAATATATTGACCTTCAGAACGCACCCCACCGTTAGCGAAAGCAGAATAGGCAGAGGCCATTTGCAGTGGCGATACCCCTCCATCCCTGAATGAACCTAAAGCTAAACTCAAGTTCTTATCGGCATCACTATATGGAATCCCAAAGTCATCTAATTTGGATACGGCTGCATTCACACCGAGCTCATTCATCAACCAAACAGCTGACGTATTTTTCGACTTAGCTACGGCATCCCATAGTAGGATTTCCCCCACAGATTCAAAGTTCCAGTTTTCAGGCGTATAGTTATCGGTCCCGTAAGACTGTACTTCATCAGGGATGACAGATTGAGCAGTGTAGCCATTTTCCAAGGCTAGGGCATAAACCAATAATGGTTTGATGGTTGAGGCTGGGCTTCTTGAAATTTGTGTCGCCCGGTTAAAGCCTCTAAATGAATAGTCGCCGGTACCACCGACTGAGGCCATTACCCCACCAGTTGCTGGGTCCATCACAACGGACGCTGATTGGGCCAATTCACCAGATGGCGACGTTGGGAATAGCGATGTATTCTCATATGAAGCCTCTAATGCCGTTTGGTAAGTTTGATTTAAGTTGGTATAAATCTTATAATTACCGTTCATAATATCTTCTTCAGATAAGCTGTATTTATCGATTGCCTCATTGATTACCGCATCGAAGTAATAAGGATAAGCATAGGTATCGCTAGAGGTGTCATTGTTCATTTGCACCAATTCTGTATTGATCGCGGCATCGACTTCCTCTTGTGTGATGAATTCATTATCGGCCATTAATTGTAAAATGGTATTACGACGTTCCACCGTCGCATCATAATCATCCACTGGGTTATACAGGGTTGGTCCTTTCAAGGCACCGGCAATGACCGCTGCATTATCAACAGTCACCTCGGATGCTGACACCCCAAAGTATTTCAAGCTGGCATCCTCTACTCCATAAGCACCGTTACCGAAGTAGGCATTATTTAAATACATTTCTAAAATTTCATCTTTTGTATAATTCTTCTCGATTTCAAATGCCAAGAATAACTCTTTTAACTTACGCATCAAGGACTGGTCATTGTCCAAAAAGGCATTCTTCACTAATTGCTGGGTAATGGTTGACCCACCTCCGACAATTTGTCCACTTGTTAAATAACCAAAAGCCGCACGGGCAATCCCAATAGGATCAAACCCCAGGTGGTCATAAAATCGTTTATCCTCTGTTGAAATGACCGCATCTTGAATATTGGTCGATATATCTGCCAATTCAACATAGGTACCGGCATCATTGGATATTTCACCAGCATACTCGCCGTCTTGGTCATAAAACTCCGTTGTTACTTGCAGTTTAGCAGGCAGGTCACTCACATCAGTCGTTTTGGCCCCTATCAGTAAATAGGATTCCAAGACAAATCCAAAAGCCAAGATGATCAAAATCAACCATCGGGTAATCCGATATCGTTGCCACAAGCTACGGAACTTTTGCCACAAAGTGGGATTTGAATCATCCGAATACATGTCTCGATCATTCGATTCAAAATTATTTCGCATTGTTTTCTTCCTATCTTATTTGTCTACATTATTTCCATTTTTCATTACTATTTTACCAAAAATCCCAGTCAATCACTCGGACTCTGGTTGGATATTGCAAAAAATGTCTGGCCTAAAAAGCGATCAGGCGAACATTTCAACCTATTCTCGCACGCAGTAAAACAAAGCACAATAGGATGAAGCGATTGTTAACATAAATTTAGTAAGATAGCAAAAAGTAACTAGCATTTTCTATTACAAAATTGCCAGCTACTTCCCTCATTCAAATGAACATTTATTTTTCAGACAGTATCAAAATAAAATATCCTGACCCAGTCCGGTCGCTGTCCATACCACTTGACGAATAGATAGAGAAGTCTTGAACCACCAAGGTAGCCGTATAAGAATCAGATTCTTGGCTAAATGTCGCTTGGTCAATCGTTAAAGAAATATTCTCCGCTTCCGTTAAATCCTCAAGTCCAGATAGGTCAAAAGTTAACACTTCACCGCTATCCTTATCGGTTACTTGTAAACTGGTTACGTCCACTATTTCGTGACTAAAGTTCTTTCCTAAAGCCGTAAAAGTCACCGGGCTATCATAGGCATTCAATAAGACCAATTCACCGCCACCACTACTTGTAAAAGCAGTTGAAGACCCTTCGTCAAAGTTTAAGTGGGCTGAGAAATAATAACTATCTGAATAGCCATAGTCATAGTCATAATCATCGTCCGTATCAACTCCGTCAAAGGCCCGCAAGTCCTGGTAGACATCAAAATCTTCTGGTATTGACGACACCCGCCCTAATTCATTGTACTTATCTAAATATCTCAGCGATTGCTTCATTTTCTGGACCGTCGTTTCATCCAACTGTTCCACATTTTCAGGCGTTAATTGCAATTGGCCGTGCGTTATCAAATCAGGATAGTCAGCAATAATATCGTTGACTATTTTCCCTTGGCTAGCCACTGACACAGAAATCGCATCAACTGGTGGCATCATAGCCACAAATAAACCAGCCGCCAACACCAGTGGCAACCACTCATTTTTGATCAGGTATAAAACCGCCCCAACAGCTGAAATCGAGCAGAAGAGCATCAACATATACCGACTCATGGTCACCCCATATACATTAGAATAGATGACTGACCGGTAAATTTGAAATACCGAGGCAATCAGAACTGCCACCGCATAAATCTGAGTAAACCGGACCACAAAAGGCCGTTGAATCGCCGCTACCAGGAAGAGGACCATCCAGCCCACCACCAAGTAGGACACCATCACAATTTCAATCGTAATATCCGTCCAATTCCCCAATGTCGAGAAGAAATAGATGAAAATAATCACCGTATACACCGTTACAATTGGGATAAATATTTTGGTTAAAAGGATATCTAAGAATTTGCTGACATCAGATGACATCTTGCCTTCTTCTTCAATAAAAGGTCGGATGAATACCGACTGCTGAGACAAGATATACCAAGGAAAGAAAATGTATATAAGTACTGAAAAGATATCCCAATACAATTCACCCTCAACATTAGAGATTAGGATGGACCAACCACCCAAGACCAAGCTAATACCGATCATTAAGATACCGGTATAGACCGCCGACACAAAGAAAGCCTTAAACCAAATCCGGAAACTCTGAGCAAAATCAAGTCCTTCATTTTTAATGGATGGTAGCCAAATAATCAATAAAGTCAGCAAGAACATGGCAATATTGGTTCGGGTAAACAAGTGACTAGAGTAAAAATCCTCCGTCCGACTGGCAAAGAAGTAATAAACGACTGCCCCGAAGCCGGCCACACCTTGAAGACCAAGCGTCTGAACCCGACTGCCAGCTTTTACAAAACGCTCATAGGCCACCTGGACCACAGTTGCCAGCAACATGCCGAACGTACTCGCATAAATCCCCACCTCAGCCATCATCGTTGGTTGGTCGTAAGGCATACGATTCACATACATCGACAGCGCAGCCGCAATAAACCCAAACACGACCACCATCGGAAACCGTAGTAAACTACCCTTCCACTCATCTAGAGATTGAAACCTCCGTATCATCAGCACCTCCCAAATAGATTTTTAAATCGCTTTCTTCTTTATCTATTATACCATTGAGATTATAAAAAGTAGCATCATACAGTAGAAAATAGGAAATTTTACAAAATAGAAAAGCGTGATTAGGATTTGTTTGTCCTAACCACGCTTAGTTGGATTAATCTAATTTGTCATTTTCATAATGGTGGGTCAACTCTAGCTTATTAAAAGATTGTTGACGTTGTACTTCATAAATCACCAAGGCCGCACAATTTGATAAGTTCAATGAACGCACATGGGTATCATCCATTGGAATACGAATGCATTGGTCTTCATGCGCACGCATAAAAGCTTCCGGCAATCCTGTTGTTTCTTTTCCAAACATCAAGAAGATATCTTGGTCTTGATCATTATTACCATAATCAATATCTGAATACACATGGTTAGCAAATTTTGTTACTAAATATAATTGGTTGTCGCCTAGATATTCCATGAAGGCGTCTAGATTCGCATGGTAAGTAATATCTACAGCATTCCAATAGTCCAAACCAGCACGTTTTAAATGCTTGTCATCTGTTTTAAACCCTAAAGGCTCAATCAAATGTAGGTGGGTATCAGTCGCTGCACAAGTACGGGCAATGTTTCCTGTATTTGCTGGAATTTCTGGTTCAAATAATACAATATGGTTAGTCATTATGTCGCTTCTTTCTATATAAATACTGTTTTCATCACGTATATGAAACCAAATGGCTTCTTTCGCCCATTAATTATATCATATTTGAAAGTTATTCGGTCCCTTCTAATGATTGCCTTCATTGCCTTTTTATCTACACCGGTTCTAAATTTTGTTATGATACTCTTTAGAAAAAAAGAAAAATCATCGCCGTTATATGCAATTACATCTAAATCGGTTTGAAAGGATTGACTATGAAAGACAGTAAAAAACACACTAGCACGACCAATTGGGGGCTAGTCTTTGTGATGGCTGGCGCTATGACTGCGACTCTAATCGGTTCAGGTTTTGCGACCGGTCAGGAAATTATGCAATACTTTGTAGCCCACGAATGGACAGGCATTTTAGGGGTCATCGCCACCTTCCTAACAGTAGGCTTTTCAAGCGATGCCTTCTTTAAAGCAGGTTTAGCCAGCAAAGAAAACCTAGATAGTCCAAATGACGTTTTCAAGGTATTTGCCGGTGATAAAATCGGTGGCTTGTATAAATATATCGCCTTAATCACCCTATTTTTAACCTATGCCGTAATGGTTGCTGGCGCAGGTGCCACCGTCCAACAACAATTTGGTGTCCCCGTATATATAGGATCTGGTTTCATGTATATGACTTCCGCCCTAACCGTGATGTTGGGTATGGACAAAATCACCAGCATTTTAGGAAATATTGGCCCTACGATTGCCGGTTTTGCCATTGTATTAGGTTTACTCAGTTTATCCACTAATAACGGTGACCTTGGTCAAGCTTCTGGCATGGTCCAAAATGCCGTAGCTTCGGGCACTATTCAAGCTGCCTCTGGGAATTGGTTGGTGTCCGCTTTAAACTATGTGGGCTTGATCATTATGTTAAACGCTGGTTTTATTGCTCAAATTGGTATTCAAGCCAATAACCAGACAGAAACGAAGGCAGCAGCTCTTTTCTCATCTGGGATCTATGCCCTAGGCATTTTCATCTTGTACATGGCTTTTATGGGGGCATTCTCACTGGTTGCGGGTGTACAAGTACCGACTTTAACCATCGCTAACCAACTTCATCCTTGGCTTGGCTATGCCTTCATTGTGATCATCCTAATGGCGATTTACTCGACGGTTGTGTCCATGTTGTGGAATGTGGCAGCATCCGTAACGTCTGATGGCACAATAAGTAATAAGTTAGCGACGGCCGTTTTAGGTTTCATCGCGACGGCAATCGGCTTATTTCTACCTTTTGACCAACTTGTTAATATCGTCTATGTGGTGGCTGGTTATTTTGGGATTGTTTTCTTGTTTATGATGATTTGGCGTGCTTTAACTAGACTATTAGCCAAATAATAGGTGAATTTGGAAATTGTTTTTTTCGTGGTATAATGTTTTTGATATGAATATTAAATAGAAAGAAGGATGTTTCCATGAAAATTGGTATACCAAGAGAGATTAAGGCGCAAGAAGACCGCGTTGGTTTAACGCCTGGTAATGTACGAACTTTGGTCAATAATGGCCACGAAGTATTGGTTGAAGCGGGTGCTGGTGTCGGTGCTGGCTTTACGGACAGCGAATATGCTTCAGCCGGTGCGCGTATTGAAGATCAACCAGCGACAATTTGGGCCAGCGAGATGGTCATCAAAGTCAAAGAACCGCTAGCGTCTGAATATGACTACTTCCACGAAGGCTTGATTCTATTCGCCTACTTCCATTTAGCGCCAGAACTTGAACTAACTGATGCCCTGTTAGCCCATAAAGTAACGGCTATCGCCTATGAAACCATGGTGGAAAATGGCAGCCTACCCCTACTAACACCTATGTCTGAAGTTGCTGGACGAATGGCAATTCAAATCGGTGCCCACTACCTAGAAAAACAAAACGGTGGTTCTGGTATCTTACTTTCAGGTGTACCAGGTGTTGCATCCGGTCACGTCGTTGTCATTGGAGGTGGTACCGTTGGTTACAACGCAGCCAAAGTAGCTGTTGGCATGGGCGCTCGCGTAACGATTTTAGACGTCAATACTGGTCGCCTTGCCCAAATAGAAGACATCTTAAACGGCAAAGTCACTACCCTAATGTCCAACGAAGAAAACATCCGTCAAGTCATCAAAGACGCCGATGTTGTCGTTGGGTCTGTATTAGTCACTGGTCGTCGCGCGCCGGTACTCGTATCCGAAGAAATGGTTCAGACGATGAAAGCTGGGTCAGTATTGGTGGATATCGCCGTTGACCAAGGTGGTAACTTTGAAACCACCCACCCAACAACCCACCAAGACCCAGTCTATGTAAAACATGGGGTAACCCACTATACAGTAGCCAATATCCCGGGTGCAGTACCCCGCACTTCAACCCTAGCCTTAACCAATGCCACAATGAAATTTGCCAACCAAATCATTAACCAAGGTGTAGAAGCAGCTGCCAAGAACAGCGAAACCATTCTAACAGGCATCAACGCCTACCAAGGTCACCTGACCCACGAAGGTGTAGCCGAATCACAAAACCGTGATTACACACCATTTCAAGACCTACTAAGCAAATAAAATAAAGCTGTTATCAGTAACAAAAAACCGCCATTTCTGAAAAGAATAGCGGTTTTTTTAATCGATAAATTTGATTAAGCTTGCAAATTCTATTCACACACATCTTGTATGACAAATAGGTATCTTAAAACGTTTTTGACCATTATTAAACAATTAACCAAGCTACCAGCATCACACCTGTGCACATAGCTTTGAAAGCAATCTTGCGTTTCAGATATTCATTTTTAAGATTGCCCCTGCCTATTCAAGACGGACCATAGTCGTTGAACACAAAGAACTAGCACAACCAATTGCAAATACTTCTATATAAAAGGAAGATATTTTTAGCATGCACATTAGACATTACAAACTGTTTATCAAAAGTCTAACGTGCAAATACAGCAGTTCTTTTCAGGAAGTTTTGCGTTCTTTCTTCTTGCGTGTGATCAAAGACTTCTTCAGGTGTCCCTTGTTCAACAATGACGCCATTTTCCATAAAGATGACTCTATCCGCAACTTCATAAGCAAATTGCATTTCATGGGTCACAATGACTAAAGTAGACCCACTTTGTGCAACATCTTTAATCACTTCTAAGGTTTCCCCAACTAACTCTGGGTCTAAGGCCGATGTTGGTTCATCAAATAGAATAACTTCTGGGTTCAGGGCTAAAGCGCGCGCTATCCCTACCCGTTGTTGTTGCCCACCTGAAAGTTCATGTGGATAGTGGTCCTCTTTCCCTTCCAAGCCAACCTTAGCTAAGAGGTCACGCCCTTTTTCTGTCGCTTCTTTCTTAGGCACTTTACGAGCAATCACTAAACCTTCAATGACATTTTCCAAAGCCGTCCGGTTTGAAAATAGTGCATATTGTTGGAAAACCATAGCCGTTTTCTTACGAATATCTAGAATTTCCTTCTTAGAAACTTTTTCAAAGTCTACTTGTTGGTCACCAATTTTCAGATACCCTTTATCCGCACGCTCTAAAAAGTTTAAGCAGCGTAGGAAGGTAGTCTTCCCTGAACCAGATGGACCAATAATGACGACCACCTCGCCTTGGTTAATGGTTAAATCGATCCCTTTAAGGATTTCATTTTGATCAAATTTTTTGTGGATGTTTTCAACCTGTATCATAGGGCACTTCCTTTCACAAATTTTCTAGTGTAGTTGCGTTCAAATAATTGCGATACTTGTTCCACTGTAATCGACAGCGCCCAGTAAATGACGGCTGCTGCGATATAAGATTCTAGGAAGGTATAGCTTGTTGTCGCTGTAATTAAAGCCGCGTTCAAGACAGCGACCACCGAGACCAAGGATACCAATGAAGATGCCTTGATTAAGACGATTAATTGGCTACAAATCATGGGTAAGGCGATGGGGATCATTTGTGGGAAAATGACCCGGGCAATGGTTTGAAATTGGGTTAAACCAATGGATGCCGCTGCGTCCCATTGGTCTTTTGGAATGGCAGATAAGGCACCACGGAAAATCTCCGAAATGGAAATGGTTGCCGTGAAACTAAGGACAAAAATGCCAATGTATTCACGGTTGATATCTGAAAAACGTATCGGCCAGCTTAAGCTAGTGGCTACTTGATCGAACAAGTCTGAGAAAAGTAGGTAAGCAACCATTAAACTTAGCACAACTGGTACCCCTTTTCCAATGGTAATTAAACCAGCAAGAAATTGGCTTAAGACAGGCACTTGGAAGAAACGTGCCAGTGCGATGAGTAGGCCAAAGATCATCCCTATGAATAAGGGAATGAAGGCCAAGCGTAAGGTGACTGGGATAAATGGAACGGCCGCTTTAAAGGCTTCTGCTATTGCTGTAAAATCGATGGGCATTGTGGCGCCCTCCTTTCCTTATTTGGTGTAGTCAGCGCCAAGGATTTCAATGGAAAGATCTGATAAAGTCCCTTCTTCTCGTAATTCTTTGATAGCTCCGTCTACGGCTGTTTGTAATGCTTCATCACCTTGTTGGAAGACGTAGTAGATACCCGCACTTTTTAGGGCTTCATCTGAGGCTTGTAGGTTGATATCAAATTGTTCGTTGTATTTATCAGCGTCAAATTTTGTTAAAATGGCTGCGTCTGCTGTTCCGTTTTGTAGACCAGAGACCAATAATTCACCATTCACTTCACTGTAGACAATTTCTATGGTATCGTCATTTTCAGCGTTATAGGTCTCTAAAATATTGGCCACCTCGCTAGCTGGGGATGCAAATACCTTTTTGCCTTTAAGGTCATCTAAAGATTGGTAAACTTGACCGGTAGATTCATCGGCTACGATATGGTGGGCGTAATTGTTGTAGGCTTCTTCCCCGTATAGGTATTTGGCCCCGCGCTCGTCGTTATAAGCGTAGTTGTGGGCTGCAAGTTGGACCTTGTCGGCTGAAAGTGACGTTAAGATATTTTTGAAGTCCATAGATTCATATTCAAAGTCGTATTGGTCTAACTTTTCGTCCACTGCCCGCAAGACTTCAATATCATAACCTTGTAAGTCTTCATTTTCATCTAGGTAAACAAAGGGTTGGTAAGCATTTCCTGTTCCCACAATAATGGTTTCTGCATCTGGATTAGCTGTGGCTTCTTCATCAGTTGCTTCAGCTGATCCGCAAGCTGCCAGTAAAAAGGCTGAGGCAATCCCCGTTATTAAAAACTGTTTTTTGAATCTTGCTTGTATCATTTTCTTCATATTATTAATCCCACTTTCTCACTTTTATTGTGTATAATCATCGCCTAAATATTCGATGGATAATTCTGCTAAAGTTCCTGCATCAATCAACTCTTGTAAGGCACCGTCAACAGCCTCTTTCAGCTCTTCATCAGCCTTGTCATACAAGAAGTAGGTTTTTGATACCGAAATCGGTTCAGAGGCAATTTCTAAGTTGGCGTCGAATTGTTCATTGTATTTGTTGGTGTCGTATTTAGTTAAGATTCCTGCATCAGCGGTCCCGTTTTGTAAACCTGAAACAAAGATTTCACTGGCACTTTCGTTATAAATAATGGAGATTTGTTCATCTGCATTTTCATGTTCACTATTATATTGTTCCAATAAGTAAGCCACGTTAGATCCTGGTGAAGCGAATACTTTCTTCCCTTGTAGGTCATCTAAAGTTGCATATTGCTCGTCACCTGCAATGTTGACAATATATAGGGTATAGTCGGTATAGCCCACTTCCCCGTACAGGTATTTCTCCGCTCGTTCATCATTGTATTCATATTGGTGGGCCGCTAAATCAATCTTCCCAGCTGACAATGAGGTCAAGATATTCTTGAAATCAGATGACTCATATTCAAAACTGTAGTCGTCTAATTTTTCATCAATCGCTTCAAGGACAGCCACATCATATCCTGTTAATTCACCATTTTCATCTAAGTAAACAAATGGTTGGTAGCCATTCCCTGTTCCAACGACAACTGTCTCTGCTTCTGAATTCGATGCTGCTGCGCCTTCATCCGTTGCTTCAGCTGACCCGCAAGCTGCAAGGACTGCTGTTGCTGCAAAAGTTAATAATCCCCATCGTATAAAAGTTGGTTTTTTCTTCATTAATAGGTCTCCCCTTTTCCACTTTTAAGTGTATATGTATTCCTGAATAATTCATAGCTCTAAATTTAAGCTATTTTTTTGAACAAAGTGCCTATATTTAAATTAGGCAGATACATTCTTCCAAAATAATGTGTTTTCGAACAGGATATATACGGAAGAAGGCTGTAATAAAAATTATTTGTCTATTTAAGGGCAGACTGACCCCTTGGAAAAATAGGTTAAAAATTTTTACGATAACTAGCCTAAATCCATTGCCTAGATCGCCGTAGGCGTTCAAAAACCTTATAAAATTCAGTTTGATACACATGATAACTCGACAGTTTGAGATAGACTTGTCTACCTGTTTTAACGAGTTTTCCGGCAACTTTAAGCAATGTCAATCGTATAGAATGAATCGTCATCCCCCGATTGACTTGTTCAAATCCAATGGTCTTTAAAAAATTGACGAGGTTGTAAGCCAGGACACTGATCATCATTCTGACATGATTTTCCAGGAAACGCGGACTATCTGTTTTGTCAAAATAAAAGCCTGATTTCGCTTCTTTGATGAAATTTTCCATTGTTCCACGCTTGCCGTAAAGAGAGAATATGACTTCAGGCGAGACATTATCGGATAGATTCGTCACAATGAATGCGTGGTGAAAAAGAAGCTCTCCTGCTTCACGGATTGATCGAATACAAACGCGACGGGGTTTTGACCAGGATTGTGCTTGATAAGGGAGTGAAAAATACTGTATTTCTCGGTCTTCCCATTTTTTATTATCCCCATAAAGAACAGAGTGTTCAGCTAACTGACTTAACCTCCGATTGCTCTTTAATCGGATAACGTACTGGCTTTCAGTTGCTTCACAAGATTCATACACCTCTGGTGTGGCGAAGCCGCTGTCACCCCGAACCAATATCTCGGTATGAGGTAACGTGCTCTTGTAGTGGTGTAACAGCGGGTCGATAAAGGCTTTTACCCCTTTAGACGTGTACTGATTGCCTGAACGCAGTTCAGCTTTTAGGAAATCTCCGGTCAATCCGTCAAATGCAACTAATGGGTGATAGCCGTAGGTTTGATAATGGGCATTATAATCTGTTTGTTCTTGGCGTCCAAAGGTATCCGAATGTGTGGAATCGACATCAATGATTAACTCGGTGTCATTGCGAATCAAACGCGCTTTATCAATCAGCGACTGATTTAATGCTTGGAGTTGATCCATGTTCTCCTCGGTGAAACGATCTAAAAACCGAGAGATTGACGATTGTGAGGCCAACTCTTTTTTACCGAGTACAGCTTGAAAGACTGGATCCTGTCTTAATAGATTAGCTGATGAGTCTGCCGAGTACCCAGCAATTAACTGCATAATGAGTTGTTCTAATATCGCTAAGTTATCATGTGTGAAGTAAACACGTTTGTCTTTAATATGGAGCCACTGTTTAGCTACGTGTGAAAAGTCGAAGGTATTCATCACCTCTTTAACTAAGACCAAACCCGAATCACTCGATAAGCGACCACCTGTATGTGAAATAGTCAAATTTGAATTGAATTTTACCTGGTTTTTGTGTAAGCTAGTCATGAGAAGAACTCCTTTCTTTTGGTTGGTTTCGACACCTTTACCATATCAGAATGGGGTTCTTTTTGCATCACTTAACAGGTGAAAATGAAAAAGTAAATGAAGACTGCCGTTAGGCAGTTTCAGACGGTTTGAAGTCAAAGTATGAATTATTCAGGGTATTAAATAGTTCATCATTTTTAATTAAAATCTCTGGATCAAGTCCAGCTTGTGTCACTTCTGTTTTCGCTTTCGATTGGAATTGGAATCGTTTAGTTAACCAAGCAAATACCCGCTCCAAGACGATAGATAAGACGATGAAGATGATGGCTGCCACGAAATACCCTTCAAGCGACCGATACGTTAAGGCTGCTAGGGCCCGAACCTTCCCAATCACATCGATAACCCCTAGTGAGAAGGCCAGTGACGTGTCTTGTAATAGGCTAACGATCATGGTTCCTGTAGCAGGAATGGCGATCCGTACCGCTTGTGGCAAAATGATTCGCCGGTAGGTTTGCAGTTTGGTCAAGCCAACAGAGGCTGCCGCTTCCTTTTGGTCGGTTGCGACACTTGAAATTGCTGACCGGAAGATTTCTGAGAAAAAAGCCGCCGTGTTCAAACCGTATGTAATGTAAACATAGTCAATCTTTTCAATATTGGCTAAAGCCGTAAAGACAATGGGTAGCCCGTAATAAACTAAGAACAATTGCACTAGAATTGGCGTTCCTCTGATGAAAGACACGAACACCTGACTAATTTGTGACAAGACTGGCACTTTTTCAATTCTCACAAAAGCAATGGCCAAGCCGAGTACCAATCCGACTGCAGTGGCCACTGCCACAATGGCTAGTGTCGTAGGGAGTGCGGATAATATTTTCGGGAAAAAGGATACAACATATTCCCATTTAAAAAATTCTGACATGAGTTTTTTCCTCCTATTTGTTGGAACCGTTTAGTCGGCTATTCAGCCATCACTATCATTTCATTCACTAACATTTCAAATCATTAAATGGTCAGATCTTGGTAGGCATAATGAGGCGCTTCAACCCGAAGGACGCTTTCGTCAAACCGTTCAGGAATCAAGACCTTATACAAAGAAACGCCAATATCATTTGGATCCTCTCTTGTGCCTAAGACTTGGTAGCCATTTCTTAAATACATATCTAGTAACCATGGATGTCTCTTACCAGAAGTTCCTAAGACATAGGCTGGTGCTTTTAAGGTTTTCACCAAGAATTCCTCTTCCACTTGTTTCAGGAATTTCTTTCCAATCCCTTGTCCCTTAAATTCGTTCGCAGTCGCAAACCACCACAAGAACGGATAATGTGAAATGGGGCTGTTATTTTCCCAGGGTTGTCGAATCGTGATTGTTGAAATTAACTGGTCATCCCGCTCTAACACTAAAGCAATCCCCGTTTCAATATTTTCAGAGACCGATTCTAACGTAGCGTTTGTTGACGGCCAATCAATACCCAAATCCTTCACCTCTTGGAATGACTCTTGAATAAGGGCTAAATATGCTGGTGCGTCCTCTTTAGTAGCAATTCTTATACGATCTTTTCCCATCTTACTTCCTCCTTAATAACCTCATGGCCGATACGGCTGGTAAATCTATAAAGTTGTTCATCAATTCGATTGGTTACACTGTCTTCGATGATAAAATCTCTACCATCTTTCACAACCTTGTCTTGCGTCGCAAAGGTTGACTGTAACAATTCTTCTGTACCCAGTTCCTTCAAGACAGGCTCCAGAGCATATTGTAAGGCCAACAAGTGGTGTTTCGACCCACCTAATCCCAAGCCATAAACCACCTTGTCCTGCAACGCCTTTTTTGGCAATACATCAAGATATGCCTTTAAAATCCCTGAGTAGCTTCCTTGGAAGATTGGTGTAAATACCAAAACCCCATCTGAATTCAATACCTGTTGGTTGACCGCTTGAATCGTCTTATCCGTATAGTCCGCCGTCATCAAAGCTTCGGCTGGCAACATATGGACCTGAATCACCTGCGTTTGAATCTTATATTCGAATAACACCTGCTGGGCATAGGCCACCAAACCATTTAGTCGTGAAGATAATGAATTTGCGCCTACAATTAAAGTTACTTTTGTCATATCCTTACCTCTTTCTTTGGTGATTGCTTTCACTGATTTCATACATCTAGATATTTTTTTTAAATGAAAATCCCTCCCTAATAAACAACCTTGTCTATTAGGAAGGGGCGATTGGTTAACAATCGCGGTGCCACCCTTATTCAAATTGCCCTCGCGAGCAATCTCTTATCCAGTAAATACCTTACATACTGAAAGAAATAACGGTCCCAACCGTCCAACCAGCTTTCACTGACTAGATGCTCAGAGCTCATTTTCATTACCGGTAAACATCTGATTTCACCAAATTCAGACTCGCTGTGGATTACCTGCATAACTACTCTACTCATCAAAGCAATTGGTTATAAAAAAGATTTGCAACTTTTGCTTGCAGTAAATTTAACAAATCTCATGCATCTGCATCAATATTACTGCCTAGGAAAAACAATCAATAAATGCACTTTCGTCTGATCACCTTTTTTTGAAAAAGGTGAAAACCCCTTATCCCACTTAGCTTTTCATCCGATTATCATCTTCTTCTAATCGTTAACCGCTATCATCACTGATATAGAAGTGGCAAAAATAGCGATCAAAAAATCGTTAACCGCTATCATCACTGATATAGAAGTGGCAAAAATAGCGATCAAAAAAGGGTACATAAAATACAAAAATTGTATTCCATGTACCTTTTAAGCAAATCTTATTCATTAATAAACACCCTAATATCAGTATTTGTCAGACTTTGGACAAAAAAACTTGATAAACTTTTCCGGTTATCATTTGACCTGAATAAGCGATCAATAGTAAGCACCTATCAAAAATGACCTAAAAAAAGACATAATCATTAGTGATCATGTCTAAGTTATAAAATATTTGTCTTTTAAAATTTAGTTTTCCACCATAAAAAAATCAGTCATGTTCTTTAATAGTTTTTACTTAATTAAGTAGCCTATTAATCTCTACTAGAAAGAGTTTCAGACGGAGCTTACCTAGCATGCCCACTGCTTTTTAAGGCAATGATAGATAAAGTATAAGCCGAAATCTTACTTAATTACTGGTTCAAATTATTGTTCTGAAGGATTTTCGAAGGCTGGTACTAAGTGACCACTTGCAGCTAGTTCTTCTAAGTAGTCATAGACTTCTTGTGAGGTGAAGGCTGCTTTCAATGCTTGAATTTTTTCTGAATCTGCATTGCCTTCACGAGTTACGATTTGTACGGCAAAACGGTTAGAATCATCTTCTTCAAGGAATAACGCTTCTTCTGGTGTTAAACCAATTTCTGAAATATAAGTTGGGTAGTTAAAGACTAAGTCCACACCATCTTGATACGAAGCATTTAAATTCAACAAGTCGACAAGGGTAAAGCTTAGGTTTTTATCATTTTCCGTAATATCATCAACTGTTACAAAACTTTCATCCGGTACGTCAATCAAACCTTGAGCGTCTAAAATATGTAAAGCACGCGCTTCATTGGTCATATCACTTGGAATAGCCACTTCTGCGCCATCTTCAATATCCTCAATACTTTCATATTCTGGTGCATAGAAACCAACGACAGCATTGTAAATCGGTTGAATAGCTACTAAGTCACCGTTACGTTCTTCATTGAAAACTTCCATGAACGGCTCATGTTGGGCAAATGAGGCATCTGCTTCATCATTTAAAACTGCTTCGTTGTATTGAATATTGTCAGAAACTTCTACCAATTCAATTGTGTAGGGTTCTTCCACCACTTCAGCAGCCAATTCCACGATATCAGTCATTGGTGTCGTATGAGACGCCACTTTGATTACTGTATCTTCACTTGAAGCTGCTGATTCAGTCGCCGTTGACTCAGCGCTCTCACTCCCGTTCCCACATGCCGCAAGCAACAAACCTGCTGATAATACCCCTGTAAACAATAAACCTTTCTTCATACATCTTACCTCCAAATTTTTTTTGTAAAAAGATTACCTTATTTTAAGCTGGCGCCAACTTAAGGAAAATAAAGCTATTTTCCAATGAGTTGTGCCTTAACAACCACTCACTTAACGGTGGTCGACTTTCTTAGCTAGTTTAAGTCCTAACCACTGACAAACTTGTACAATCACGATAATCAAAACGATAGCCGTGTACATCATGTCGGTTTCATAACGCTGGTAGCCATAGCGAATGGCGAAGTCACCAATTCCCCCTCCGCCGACAACCCCCATAATGGTCGAATAGGAAATAAAGGACACAAATGCCGTCGTATAGCCAATAATTAAGGACGATTTGGCTTCAACGAAGAGGAACTTGGTCACCAATTGCCAAGTGTTGGCCCCTAAAGCATCGGCCGTTTCAAGAACACCGCGGTCAACGTCCAGTAAAGACTGCTCAACAAAGCGGGCATATAGTGCGACGGCAATCACCATCATTGGAAAGGATGCCGCCACTGGGTCCCCGGTCGCTCGGCCGTAAGTCGCTCGAATCAGAGGTTGCATAGAGACAACCAATAGTAAAAATGGGAATGACCGGATAGTGTTGATGATAAAGGATAAGACCTGATAGACCAGCTTATTTTCTCTTGGATTGTCCTCATCGGTTAAGAATAAAATTGTTCCTAGAGGTAGGCCTAAAATAATTGCTGCCAGCATGGCAAAACTCATCATAATCCCTGTTTCCCCAAGACTTTCAATGATATCGGGTAGAAATTCGATTAACCGTTGACCATATTCTTGTAGGTTATTCATTGCCTTCAAGCACCTCCAATACATGGTCAGCGTAAGACTGGTTTCCGTCTGAAATAGCCTGGATACCTGGCTTAACTGTTACTACTTGACTGACTTGCCCTTTTTCTAAAATGGCCGCCCGTTGGCATAATGCCTTAATGACTTCAAGCTCGTGGGTCACCACAATCATGGTCATAGGATAGGCTTTATGGGCAGCTTTTAATACTTTCACAATCTCGCCAGTAGTTCGGGTATCCAAGGCTGATGTCGGTTCATCGGCCAATAAGATTTTCGGGCGGGTAATTAAGGCTCGAGCAATCCCCACTCGTTGTTTTTGACCACCTGATAATTGACTTGGGTAGTGGTCTTTTTTATCTGCTAAACCCACAAAAGCCAAGACCTCATCCACGGTTAAGGGATCATCGTACTTGTGCAAACTTAAGGGTAAGGCAACATTTTCGCCCACTGTTTTATTGTTTAATAGATTAAATTGTTGAAAGACCATACTGATGTCTTTTCGAAATGCCCGCAAGTCTTTCCCAGTTAAGTCATTGACTAGGACATCATCTACTAGAACTTGTCCAGAGCTGGGCTTTTCTAGGGCATTAATAAACCGCAACAAAGTCGATTTACCAGCCCCGCTCTCCCCAACTAAGCCAAATATTTCTCGAAATTGAATATTTAAGCTTACCTGGTCTAACGCTTGTATGCGGTTACCATTATTGACGAATTCTTTGGCCACTTGCTTAAATTCTATCATGTATCTCGTCACCTTCTTCTATATCATGTGTACCATATTAACAGCATTTTACGTCGGTGTCTAGACTGTTTTACTGTTACAATTTAAAGAGAAATCTGTTATATAACTATTCATACAGATAGCAAAAAAGGCCGAGAAACTAAGTCCTCGACCATTAAAAATGCATATGCTAGTTTTCAATTCATTTATCCTAGTCTAAGAACGGTTTCCTTTTTCCAAAAAAGGTTTTAAAACACAATTACTGGTAACCCTACATAAGCTAATTCATATACTTTAGCCATGGTTTGTGGTGGTGTATTAATACAACCTAAAGACCCATTTTGTTGATAGGCGTCGCCACCAAAGCTTGATTGCCAGTCGGCGTCATGGATTCCTTGGCCCGTAAAGTCAAAGGCCATCCAGTAGTCTACGGGTACCGCATAATCTTTTTCTGTTCTTGGGTTATACCCCTTCAATACTGATGGATTTTCCATATTCCAAATCTCATAGGCACCTGGAACCGTGTCAGTACCGGTATTCCCGCTAACGATATCAGTAGCAATTTTTTGTTCG
The DNA here is from genome assembly GCF_001543285.1 of Aerococcus viridans. Taxonomy (NCBI): domain Bacteria; kingdom Bacillati; phylum Bacillota; class Bacilli; order Lactobacillales; family Aerococcaceae; genus Aerococcus; species Aerococcus viridans. Next base: position 582,400 of record NZ_CP014164.1, on the reverse strand, counting down.
CCATCAATATAAACGAACATCTTTTGCTTGCTTAAGTCTACTTCTATATAAGAAGTACCGAAGAAGTCATCTTGGTTATAACCACCACCCCAGATATTTGGTTGAATCACTGTATCCTCACCCGCAAGGACTGCTTCCGCAACCAATTGCGTCGTCATTTCGCGCTCGATATACCAACCATAAATACCTGGTGTAACCGTCACTTCGCCTGATTCAGTAGATTGGAATTGGTGGTCTTGGTTTAACCCAGCATTTTCCACATTCCACTCGTATAAGTATTGATCAATCGCCTCTTCATCCACTTGGACTTTTCCTTGATCATCTGTACTTACCCATGCCGCTAGCGTTTCACTTGGAATATTCACCACTTCATCTTCAATTTGTATGCCGATACTTGCTGATAAAATACCCTCCAATTCAGCTTTAGCCGTTTGAATAGCCTCTGAATCGCTAGTCACTTCTGGTCTCACGTAAGCATCCGCTAAATCTAGCTCACTTGTTCCTGCTTTCACCTTTGACAAAACGGCATCCGCCAATGAATCTGACGTGACTTGGTTACCCTGTGTTTCAGGCACCACTTCTACCGTCCTTGTTTCATCATTGATGACTACTTGTGCACTTGTTGATGGTGTTGCACCTTCTTGATCAATGTCTAACTGGTCAAAGTAAGACTTGAATGCCTCACGGTCAACAGTCCACTCATTACTTTCGTTGGCATCCACAGACTTTAAAGCATTGCTAATAAATTCAACCGGCCATGTGAAGGTCGCTTGTTGATTTAGCATGTCATCAAAAGAATCATTTTCTGCTGGTTGAAAGCCAGCTTCTTGTAAATTCATGGTAGCCACTTCTTGACCTTGGTCAGTAATTTTCATGGTACGTTCATTGTTGGACTTGGCTACTGCAGCTTCCGCGTCAGCCTTTGTCATCCCACTGACATTTACATTAGAAACAGTCGTTGCTGGTAAGAAATGTGATTGATAATAATACACACCTACACCGTAGCCCACTATTAATAATGCTAAGACTGCACCCAATACCCACATCGAAACTTTCTTCATTCAATTATCTCCCTTCCCAGTTGACGCTATTAAAGCTTTAACCTATTGTACCTTATTTCTTGTAACATTTCTGTAATATTTATTCAATTTATCATATTTTTAAAAATCAGCTCCGATTGACAAGCCCCTCATTGACAAAATAACCACCCCTGTGACTATAAAAAAACTAGTCAATCACTCAGTCAGCTTATTTTTTTCTTTTCTTGTTACGACCAAATAATAGGTCCACTAAGATTGTGCCCAAATAGCCCACAACAAGCGTTGTCAAAATAAAGTAGACGCTAGCCAAGGAAGCCATCTTGGTATCAGTAGACCACATATCTTCTTTAAAAATAAAGAAAGTAATGACACCCACAAGCAGGAATACCACAACCTTCAATAGGATACTTTTGATACTGACCCTCAAATTATTGTCGTCTAATTCATCGTAGTTGTTCCCTTGTAAGCCACTGATTTCAATTTTATAGATATTTCGAAACGAATGGTCGTCCTTGGTTCCTTTACGGTTTACATCATGTTTGTTCATCGTTTGCCTCCCAAACCTTGCCCTACTTTACAGTTTTTAAACAATTCAGTCTTGTGCGATTGACTGTGTTATATAACTTTAATAGAAAGAAATTCCAATTTACTTCAAACCTGTCTTTTAAATGATTGTCTAGAAAACATCCGCATTTCTTTCACTAACATCAATTAAAAAATTTCTTTGACACACCTAGTATCTTATTTAAGACATTGAATAGCGTTTGGCCATGGCGCATCATGTAAATTCGTGTTGTCATTAGGTCACTCTCCTCTGTTTATCTATCAGTTGTCATGAGGATGAACTACAACGCCATTAAAATGGCGTGTTTCTAGGAACACTCATGACTTGTTCCACTTATTTCAAAGCAAAACAGCGGTCTAAGCTATTTAACTAAGGCCTGTTCCAGGCCAATATTTAATATATTTTTAGCTGCGTTGATATCTCTATCGTGATGCATATTACACTTCATACAAGTCCAATGACGTATATTTAACGCTTTTTTACCGCTATCATACCCGCAATTAGAACATTTCTGGGATGTCTTGTACGGATTAATAGCTACAAATGTCTTATCGTACATTTCGCACTTTGCCTCTAGGATTGTTCTAAACATCCGCCAGGATTGGCCAGCGATTGAACGGGCTAATTGATGATTTTTCATCATATTAGTCGTCTTTAAATCCTCTAGAACGATAACGTCATAACTTTTAACCATATCGGTTGTGATTTTATGCATGTAATCCTTGCGGATGTTTTTGATACGTTGATGAATACGGGCCACTTGGCGTTTGGCTTGCTGGTAGTTTTTCGCATCCGCTAAAGCTACACCGTTCTTTTTGGCTTGTAAACGTCTACGGGCCATTCGCTTTTCCCAATAATGTAATTGCTTCTTATAAGACAAATGTAGTCGCTGACTTTGATATTTTTGACCATCAGACGTAATAGCTAAATCACTTACACCTAAATCGACACCGACTACATTTCCTGTTTTGGGCATTGCTTGATTATCGCTTGTGACCAAAAGGGAGATATAGTAGTCGCCACTAGGTGTATATTTTACGGTGACAGATTTTATGCGTTCATTCTCAATATGAAGAACACTTGACTTACATTTTATCCAACCTAATTTGGGTAATTTGATATACCGCTGATTGTCATTTAAACGAATGTTGTTGCCACGTATGGTACTTAAATACGACTGTCTGGTGTTCTTCCTTGATTTGAATTTTGGGTATTTTGAATAACCTTTAAAAAAACGAACAAAAGTTTCGGATAAGCGTTTAACACTACATTGAACAGCTACGCTATCAACTTCACGCAACCAGGGATATTCCTTCTTCATTTGTGGAATAAGAGAGGATAACGCATTATAAGATAGCATTTGAAGGTCAGGATTGTTTTCGTACCGCGCATTCAACATGGCCAACATTTCGTTCCAGATGAATCGGGTATGACCAAAGGTCATATGAATTAACTGACGCTGTTTTTCGTTAGGATAGATTTTACACTCAATTCCTTGATACATGTTTTCACCCCCTTGCGTTTATAGATATATTATACCATACGTATGACACTTGTTTATAGCGATAACAATTACTATAATTTAGTTGAAGAGGCGTTTACATATGATTGTAAAAACAAGGACAAATGTCTATGATTTTAATTTCCATTTGGTTTGGGTAACAAAGTATCGTAAAGAAATATTTACGACCATTGAAAAAAAAAAAAAACGCCATGCAAGATATATTGACGCATATTTGTGATGAACACGATATTGTCATCCAATCGCTGCAAGTTATGCCTGACCATATCCATATGTTGATTTCGTTCAACCCTAAACATGCCGCAAGTAGTATCGTCAAAACACTTAAAGGGAAATCTGCCCGTCTATGGTTCAAAGCATATCCAGAAACAAAAGCAATGTTATGGGGTGGCCATTTATGGACACCTAGTTATTTCATGGCAACAGTAGGTAGTATGTCTAAAGAAACAGTCAAAAAGTATATAGAAAATCAATTAACGGAATACAATGACGGTCGCCCTAGAACTTGATTCATCCATGTAATGAATTACACGGTTTTCTCAAGGGGCGACTTTAAATAAAAAATGCTATTTTATTATAAATTTGTTAGAATATACTTAGAGCTATGACTACAGGAGGGTAAATGATGAGCTTTAAACCAATGAGTGAAACTGTTGATTTTGATGTGATTAAGTCACATGCAAAGTTAACTGATGAAGAGAATGCAATTAAAGAAGCGCGCGATAAAGAACTACGCGCAATTATGTCTGGTGAGGACGACCGTTTCTTATTAATTATCGGCCCATGTTCCGCTGATAACGAGGAAGCAGTAGTTGAATATGCACACCGTTTAGCCAAGTTACAAGAAGAAGTGAAAGATAAAGTCTTTATTGTACAACGTGTTTATACCAACAAACCACGTACAAATGGTGACGGTTATAAAGGCATGTTACACCAACAAGATCCAACTGGTGAGACAAGCCTAATCCGTGGTATGAAAGCTGTCCGTAACATGCACCGTCGTGTCATCGCTGAAACAGGTATGACAACGGCAGACGAAATGTTATACCCAGATAACTTACAATTTGTAGAAGACTTAGTATCTTATCACGCTGTAGGTGCCCGTTCTGTTGAAAACCAACAACATCGTTTCGTTGCTTCTGGTTTAGACTGCCCTGTTGGTTTAAAAAACCCGACATCAGGTAACCTGACTGTGACCTTTAACGCCTTACATGCGGCGCAAAAACCACAAGAGTTAATGTATTCAGGTCAAGAAGTATTAACAAGTGGTAATCCTTATGCCCACGTTATCCTACGTGGTGGTACCCTTGAAAACAAAGAAGTAGTGCCAAACTACCACTATGAAGACCTAAACAAAACCATCAGCAACTATAAAAAAGAAGACTACCGTAACCCATTTGTTGTGATCGACACAAACCATGACAACTCTGGTAAAAACTACTTGGATCAAATCCGAATAGTTCAAGAAGTCTTACAAAACCGTCAATGGAACGAAGACATCAAAGCTTACGTTCGCGGTTTCATGATCGAATCATACTTACAAGATGGCCGTCAAGAACCAGGTGGCGACGTATTTGGCCAATCAATCACTGATCCATGTCTAGGTTGGGAAAAATCAGAACAATTGGTTCGCTACATCGCCGAAAATGTTTAAACTCATATAATAACAAACAAAAAACGAGCTCATGAATTTTTTAATTCAAGTAGCTCGTTTTTTTTGATTAAATTCGTAAACTGATGGATACTTCTATATAACTGAGATAAGGTCAGATATTATTCAACTGGTGCAAAACCATAGTCATCCCAAGCAGGTACTTGACCACCGCGATATACCTCGTCAATTAAGCTTGCTGTTTCCTCTGTTTGGTAAATTTCTACAATTTGTTTAAATGTTTCATTATCAGCTTCATCTGTTCTAGCTGCAATTACATTAATATATTGTTGAGCTGATTCAGAATTTGGTTCTAAGAATAAAGCATCTTCTTGAGGATAATAACCCGCATCTACCGCGTAACCCCCATTAATCACTGAGAAGTCGACATCGTTTATTGAACGGGCAGTTTGCGCTGCATCCACTTCTTGAATATCTAAGTTATACGGATTCTCTGTAATATCATCAACAGTTGGTGTAAATGAAGCAGACGCTTCTTCATCAAGTGTGATAAAACCAGCCTCTTGTAGTAAGTTTAGCGCACGGCCTCCGTTAGTAACATCATTTGGTATTGCAACTGACTGCCCTTCACCAATTTCTTCGATTGATTCATGTTTCTCTGAATAAATCCCTAAAGGTGTGATAATGGTGTTACCGATTGGTGTAAAATCATTACCCGACGCTTCCTCATAGTTATTCATGAAGATGATCGTTTGGAAAGAGTTTAAGTCAACAGACCCATCCGCTAAAGCATCATTTGGTGTATTGTAATCATTAAATTTTACCAACTCAATATCGATGTCATATTCTTCTTTCGCACGTTCAGCCACGTTATCCCAAACGGTTGTGTCATCTCCAACAACCCCGATTTGTACCGTGTTATCTTCTGTACTACCACATGCAGCCAACAATAATGACGATCCTAAAGTAAACCCAATTAATTTAACCAATTTTTTCATAATTATTTCCCCTTTTCATTTTCCCAGTCTTTTCAATAAAAAAGCCCTTAGGCCAAACAGCTAAACTAGCTATCTCGACTAAGGACGCATTTCACGTGGTACCACCTTACTTTAGAAAGATATTCTTTCCCTCACTCCTACGCCATATTCAAAATATAGGATAGGATTAGCGGATAACGGCGCCAAACGAGCTCATCTTATGACCAAAATGGTCACTCGAATCACTTCAACCTCAAGGACCATTTTCAATACTTACCAATAGTCTCTTTCACCAAATGAAACCTCTCTAAAATTGATGCCTATTTACTTATCCCGTCTTTGGTAATGTCTATCTAAATATTATCCAAATTAATTAAGCCTGTCAACAATTTGTGTTTATTGTATTTATATCAACATTAATCGAAATTAACTATCACATTCTCTGCAACTTGTTTTTGAAAAATGACCACTCTTTTCCAAATCAAAAAAGTTGAATAATTCGATTCTTCAGACACCTTCTCCAACGCTTGTTATCTATATTTCATAATCAAAAACCTTTTCTGAATTATTGATAATAAAACTAATCAATTGAACTGCTTCGATAAGTGTAGTATACAATATCCCTTTCTGTCAGCAAGGTATTTAATTTGTTGAAATTCTTATCTACCGGACAATTTGGCTTTCAAAAACCTGCCATTTTTCGTCCATAAAAAAAGGGAACCATCAGCAGACAGTTCCCACATAATATATCGTTATCGCTTAACCAAATTAAATTTTATCAAACATCTCCGCTAAATAACGGTAAGATTGTAGCCGTTTCTCTTCATCAAAAATCGGCGCATAAACTAAAATTTCGTCTATACCAAGTGATTCAATTTCATCATCGAGAATGGCTTTCACCGTTTCTTTAGACCCCTTGATAATAAATCGTTTAGCTAAGTAGTCCTCTAACAAGGCTTGAGCCCCAGCACCTAAACTGTAGTCTTTAGCCTCTTCAGGACTCATATTCGGCAAGAGTTGACCAGTTCGAATCCCCATTTGCATCAATTCAATGGGTTTAGCTAAATAATCTGCTTCCTCATCTGTTTCGCCCACAATGATCATATAAGACACCATGACTTTGGGTTTTTGGAAAAATGCACTCGGCTCAAACCGGTCCCGGTACAATTTAAAAACGTCCGGGTCCGTTTCAATACCAAAGAATTTAGCAAAGGCATAACCCAAGCCCATTTGTGCCGTCACCATGGCTGATTGACCTGAAGACCCTAGCATCCAAGGTTCAGTCAAGTGCTTCAAGTTCTGTGGCATAGCCCGGACCTTACCATAAAAATCTGGTGCTTGTTTATCCGCCAAATAATCTAAAATGACTTGGATTTTATCATACATGTCTGTAAAGGTTTGTGGCCGCCCTTCAGCTAGTGCCTTCATCTCATCGGGTCCTGAACCTGGCGCCCGTCCTAGCCCAATATCAATCCGTCCTGGCGCTAAAGCCGTCAGCAACTTAAAGTTTTCTGCAATCTTCAGCGGTGAATAATGCATAATCATAGTACCGCCCGTACCCAAATGAATGCGGTCCGTTTTAGCCGCCGCATAAGCCACCAACATCTCCGGTGACACCGACGCCAAACTTGGCATATTATGATGTTCCGCAAACCAATACCGGTTATAATTCATTTTCTCAATCTCTTGGACAAACCGCATGGTACGTTCAACCGCACCCTCAGCCGATTCCCCTTTATTTATCGTCACCAAATCGTGTACGCCTAATTCCACAAAAAACATCCTCTCTATTCTTATGCTCCCTACTATTATAGCCGGTGCATCTTGAACTAGAAAGAAATACGACTTGACTAATCCTGACTTTAATTAAAAACTAATCCTTGTGCTAAATAAGCCACCACATTCAAGACCCCAGCCAATAGCATGATCACCACCGGGTCCCACTTGGTTTTAAATAATAAAGTTAAACATATAGCAAAAATGACTATCGCAACGATGTTGATGGTTTGTACCCCCACCACTTGGTCGCCCCAAAAGCTCGTCACTAGAATAGACATCCCTGCCGTTGCAATCATAGCCACAACCGCTGGACGAAGAGCTTTTAGCACATACTGCAGTGAATCCAAATTCCGGTATTTCATGTAAACATAGGCCAAAATGGTTACCAAAATAATCGATGGAAAGACCGATCCAAGCGTCGCCACAATCCCACCTGGTATACCAGCAATCTGATTGCCCACAAAAGTCGCCGAATTTATAGCAATCGGACCTGGCGTCATTTGGGAAATGGTAATCAAGTCCGTAAACTCTTGCTGGCTTAACCATTGGTGGTTGGTCACAATTTCATCCTGGATTAAAGGTAAGGCCGCATACCCACCCCCAAAGCTAAAAGCACCCACCTTTAAAAAAGAAAGAAACAGCTGTAGATAGATCATGCCTTTTTCCCTCCTTTAAAATGATCAATCAAGAATTTTCCCAAACCTAAAGCTGCAGCCGTTAAAATAATCAAGACCACATTGATGTTGAAGATATAATTGGCTACAAAAGCCAGGAACATAGCCGTAATCAACCATGGATTCTTGGTGTCAGTGACCTCTTTCCCCATTTGAAAGACTACCGCCACAATGACTGCAGCCACCCCAGCCTGCATCCCTTCTAGTAACAAGGAAATCCAGACATTAGACCGAAAAGCGTCATAGAAGAAAGAAATCAGGGTGATAATGGTAGACGGCGGGATAATCGTTGCAACCACAGCCGTTAAAACACCCGCCAACCCTGCCAACTTATAACCAATTACAATCGCTCCATTAACCGCAATGGCACCCGGTGCCGACTGGGCAATCGCCACCAAATCAAGCATCTCATCTTTATCAATCCAACCCAAATCATCCACAAAAGTCTTCCGCATCAAGGTAATAATCACATAACCCCCACCAAAAGTGAAAGCAGACAAAATAAGGGTCGATATAAATAATTGCCGTAAAATCGCTAACTTATTATCTGATTGTTTATTCTCCATAAGACGCCCTCCCCATAAAATCCGTATCTTACCTTTACCCTCCATTATACAGAATTGGCCCTGAGAATTTGAAAATTAACTCCTTTATGTGGCATGCGTTTCATCCAATACAATGAAATCAAATAAGGGAAAGAAGTTATAAATAATGATTAAACACATATTTTTAGACATGGATGGAACCTTATTAAACAATCAAGTGGAAGTCTCTTCTAGCAATAGTCAAGCCCTTAAGGAGACTCAAATCTGGTCAGCCTCGTTTCCGCTAGAAAGCCCATAGGATGGTAACCGCCTTACAAAAACTTGATGCCAAGGGGGTCCATGTAGGATTTAAGGGTGGACTCATTTATTCCAATCAAAATCAATCTACAAACATTAATGAAACACCCTTTGCACGCTGACGAAGCTAAATACCTAATCAACATTATCAGTGACCATTTCCCGGACCTCAGCCAGCCTTACTATTCAAGTAATAACTGGTATACTTTCAAGAGAGATAAAGGAATCAATTATGAAACGGCTATCACCAAATTGGATGCCAGTCTCTTTCACCTAAAAGCCTACCTACACCCAACATTTGATATCCTCAAATCAAACCAAGATACTGAGCGTATTCAAGCAGTCACCAAAGAATTAGACGATATGCCCAAACAATCAGCCATCAGCTTCATTAAGACCCTAAATCAGATCGGTTATCGAATACCTGAGTACATATCCATCATTGGATTTTATAATATTCGCGAAGGAAGTGTCATCACTCCAGAACTAATAACCATCTAAGTAAATCAAGGACTTATTATTGAAACTGCCGTAAACCAATAAATTTCTATTATTGAAAATAAGTCATCTACACAACATATTTACATCAACGGCAAACTAGTAGCGCGTAATAGCGTCAAACAAAAATAAAAAAGACAGAGCGACGAATCGTTCTGTCTTTTGTTTATATATAAATGCATTTATGATTCCTTATATCCAAGTTTGCGATTTATTTCCGCAGCCAAGTATTCCATTCTATTTTTGTGGATCTTACAAACTGAAAAGTATATCAGTAAGAAAACCACTACATTCCCAAGTATAGGTCTAAAATTTATTGGTTTGGGCGTGAAGATAACTTGGATGAGGATTAACCCCCCTAGTTGAGCAAAAATGTTAGCAAGGTGATACTGAATCGCTGTTTTAAAATCGATTGTAACCACTATATTCGCAATTATTGTCATTAATAAAACTATTACCGCAAGTAGAATCAAATCCAAACTTGAAAGATTTTTATTCTCGGTTCCAATAGCCGAGGAAATAGCACTTAGTAAAACTAGTACTGAGTAAATATAAGACATATTAGCAAGATTATAATTCAAAAAGTTTTTCATACGGTGCTCCCCTTTATATATTTAGATATGCTTTAATGTTCTTTGTATAATGACGATTGATCACTAATTTTTCTGAATTCAGTAATTTAGCTTCCAATTTGTAATTCGGCAGTATCGATACACTTCTTATATAATCCATATTTAAAAGTGTATTCTTACTTATCCGCAAGAAACTTGTATTTATTAATCGTTCTTCAAAAAAATATAGTTTCTCCGATACTTACCCGGTAAATCAATATTCTTCTCTTCTACTAGATTAATCAATTGCTGAAGTTTACGATCATATGTTTTATAAGTCACTTCTATCATCGTTTCTTCAATATTGGCATCTTCTTCCAGTAATAATTTCATTCATACCCCTCTTTCAACTTGTTATAAACCTAGTTTACGTTTGCTAAATCCTAAAATCAACGCATTCTCAGCAAAGTGCATTGAATCAAATCTAAAATGCAAAAAAAGGTATAAAAAAAACAGGTTCTATAATAAATAGTGTTGGTGAGATTTCATGTTGAATCTCATTGACACTATTTTTGTGTACGCAAAAAGGACATGATATCCTTAATGCATGTAAACTACGACGAATACAGAAAGAAGGAAAGATCATGTCCCATACATCTATTATAAAACAACTCTGCGGTATTTTCGACAATAATATCGATATTACAATACCAAAATCTATGCATCTGTTGCCACTTGAAAAGTATCATGAAATAAATCATTTCGTTTTACATGGGGTTCTTACGTACAAGCCTAAGGCTTGTATGCACTGTGGTGTAAAGAATACTGGTAATCAAGATATCATCAAACATGGCTTTAAACCAGCTATCATTAGATTACCGAACACAGCTACTAATCCTGTTTTACTTAAATTACAGAAGCAACGCTTTTATTGTAAACACTGTGCACAAACTTTTATCGCTGAAACACCATTAGTTGAAAAATTTTGCTGTATTTCTAAAACCATTAAAAGTCAAATTAGCTCCGAATTGATTGAAACGCAATCTATGCGGTTAATCGCTAAACGTTATCATGTCTCTTCTCCAACAGTGGCCAGAACTTTAATGAAAGCAAGTATGGGACTATCACCTAAGGGAAATTATCTCCCGAATCACCTCGGTGTAGATGAGTTTAAATCGACTAATCGTGTAGCCAATGCAATGAGTGCTGTCCTTGTGGACACGCATAATAGAAGGCTAATTGATATTGTCGTTGATAGAAAACAAGCGTCGCTCATCGATTACTTTTCTTCTTTTACCTGGACTGCCCGAAACAGCGTGAAGACAGTTTCGATTGATTTATATACACCTTATCTAGAGGTCATTCGCACATGTTTCCCTAATGCGAAGATTGTCATTGATCGATTCCATATAGTAAAGCTGTTGAATGAAACAATCAATTCTATTCGTATTAAAGTGATGAATGCTATCAAAACAAGCCGTCCATCGGACTACAAAAAACTCAAAAAACAATGGAAATTGTTGTTAAAGAATGCTGAAGATTTAAATTTCACGGATACACATTATGTTCGTCAATTTGGTGAAGCAATATCAGAACAACGTATTGTTGATTATCTTTTGAGTATCTCACACGAACTTTTAGTTACTTATACCCTGATGAATGAATTAAAATATGCCATTTCAACTCATGATATCAATATTTTTAATGAAATCTTACATGGGACTAAGAACCACACTTTGCCAAGTCGTACGAGAAGAACCATCAAAACATTAGTCAAATTCTTGCCTTATATACACAACGCCTTAAAATATACTGTATCAAATGGTCCTACCGAAGGTATTAACAATAAAATTAAATTAATTAAACGAACAGGTTTTGGATATTCGAACTTCCATCATTTACGTGCAAGAATTTTAGTCCAATTCAAATTAAATTACAAACCATCCAATCCTAAACCATATACATTTGAGGGGATAGCAAGTTAACCCAGGGATAGTGGTATATTTTTGAATAAAGAGAATAAAGAGGACTGAAAGTATACGTCCTTAGCCGTGAACAAGCATGAAATCGAGACTAAGGCTCGATTTCAAAGTAGAGAGACCTTGGCTCTCATTGGTGCCACGGCTTTTAAGGAACGTACACTGAAGGATAAAACACCATTTGTTAGAAATGTTATCTCATTGGTCACTTCCCTTGCCTAAAGGCAAGTAAAAAGCCAAACACATCACAGCGTGCATGGCTTTAACTTTATTGATTTCTTAATTATTATTAAAAACTAAAAAACGTATTCGTGTGCTTTGAAATTATTTACCAACACTATTTGTAAAAGAACCAAAAAACACCAACGCATAAAACGTTGATGCTTCATTTGATACCGGTGGCCGGGGTCGAACCGGCACGTCCGTAAGGACACAGGATTTTGAGTCCAGCGCGTCTGCCAATTCCGCCACACCGGCAAATCAATATAATATTTGCATGTCTTTCTAAAAGCGTGAAAGGCGGTAGTCGGATTTGAACCGGCGATCAGGCTTTTGCAGAGCCATGCCTTACCACTTGGCTATACCGCCATAAATAAAAAACTGGGATAGCTGGATTCGAACCAACGCATGACAGAGTCAAAGTCTGTTGCCTTACCGCTTGGCTATATCCCAATAAAAAAGGGCGAGTGATGGGAATCGAACCCACGAGTGTCGGTGCCACAAACCGATGCGTTAACCACTTCGCCACACCCGCCAAAATAATAATATTAGTAAAAACAGGGACAGTAGGAATCGAACCCACAATGACGGTTTTGGAGACCGTAGTTATACCGTTTAACTATGTCCCTATCCAAGTAATATCCCATAGTTTAAAAAGATAAATGGAGGGAGAAGGATTTGAACCTTCGAACCCGAAGGAACGGATTTACAGTCCGCTGCGTTTGGCCACTTCGCTATCCCTCCGTATGGTCCGAGACAGATTTGAACTGCCGACACCTTGAGCTTCAATCAAGTGCTCTACCAACTGAGCTATCAGACCATATTAATAATATTTTAAACTAACGGTCCCGACGGGAATCGAACCCGCGATCTCCTCCGTGACAGGGAGGCGTGATAACCGCTACACTACGGGACCAAGTATTTGTAAAACAAAATTTTAATGGAGAATGAGGGGCTCGAACCCCCGACATCCTGCTTGTAAGGCAGACGCTCTCCCAGCTGAGCTAATTCTCCTAGAATAATGACCCGTACGGGACTCGAACCCGTGTTACCGCCGTGAAAGGGCGGTGTCTTAACCGCTTGACCAACGGGCCATAAAATATTTTTTTACGGAGAGTAAGGGATTCGAACCCTCGAAACAGTTTCCTGTTTACACGATTTCCAATCGTGCTCCTTCGGCCTCTCGGACAACTCTCCAAGGCAAGGAACTCTACCAACTCCGCAAGTAGGACTCGAACCTACGACATCTTGATTAACAGTCAAGCGCTACTACCAACTGAGCTATTGCGGAATATTAATACTGCATGGCAACGTCCTAGTCTCACAGGGGGCAACCCCCAACTACATTCGGCGCTAAGAAGCTTAACTTCTGTGTTCGAGATGGGAACAGGTGTGTCCTTCTTGCCATCATTACCACACAATATTTATATGAGCTTTTGTTCGCTCAAAACTGAATCTGTAAGTCGTCTACCATTCCATCATACAATCTTATATCCATTGGATAAGTCCTCGACCGATTAGTACTAGTCCGCTCCATACATCGCTGCACTTCCACTTCTAGCCTATCTACCTGATCGTCTCTCAGGGGTCTTACTATCTTAAAGATATGGGAAATCTCATCTTGAGGAGGGCTTCACGCTTAGATGCTTTCAGCGTTTATCCCATCCACACATAGCTACCCAGCGATGCTCTTGGCAGAACAACTGGTACACCAGCGGTGTGTCCATCCCGGTCCTCTCGTACTAAGGACAGCTCCTCTCAAATTTCCAACGCCCGCGACGGATAGGGACCGAACTGTCTCACGACGTTCTGAACCCAGCTCGCGTACCGCTTTAATGGGCGAACAGCCCAACCCTTGGGACCGACTTCAGCCCCAGGATGCGATGAGCCGACATCGAGGTGCCAAACCTCCCCGTCGATGTGAACTCTTGGGGAGATAAGCCTGTTATCCCCAGGGTAGCTTTTATCCGTTGAGCGATGGCCCTTCCATGCGGAACCACCGGATCACTAAGCCCGACTTTCGTCCCTGCTCGACTTGTAGGTCTCGCAGTCAAGCTCCCTTCTGCCTTTACACTCTGCGAATGATTTCCAACCATTCTGAGGGAACCTTTGGGCGCCTCCGTTACATTTTAGGAGGCGACCGCCCCAGTCAAACTGCCCGACTGACACTGTCTCCCGACCGGATTACGGTCGCGGGTTAGAGTGGCCATGTCACAAGGGTAGTATCCCACCAGTGCCTCCACCGAAACTAGCGTTCCGGCTTCAATGGCTCCTACCTATCCTGTACATGTCACACAGACACTCAATATCAACCTGCAGTAAAGCTCCATGGGGTCTTTCCGTCCTGTCGCGGGTAACCAGCATCTTCACTGGTACTACAATTTCACCGAGTCTCTCGTTGAGACAGTGCCCAAATCGTTACGCCTTTCGTGCGGGTCAGAACTTACCTGACAAGGAATTTCGCTACCTTAGGACCGTTATAGTTACGGCCGCCGTTTACTGGGGCTTCAATTCGTACCTTCGCTAATGCTAAGCACTCCTCTTAACCTTCCAGCACCGGGCAGGCGTCAGCCCCTATACGTCATCTTTCGATTTTGCAGAGACCTGTGTTTTTGATAAACAGTCGCTTGGGCCTATTCACTGCGGCTGACCAATGGTCAGCACCCCTTCTCCCGAAGTTACGGGGTTATTTTGCCGAGTTCCTTAACGAGAGTTCGCTCGCTCACCTTAGGATGCTCTCCTCGACTACCTGTGTCGGTTTGCGGTACGGGTTGTTTGTATCTAACTAGAAACTTTTCTTGGCAGTGTGACGTCAGCAGCTTCGGTACTATATTTCCCTCCTCATCACAGCTTGTCTTTAACACGAAGCATTTCACTCTGTGTCAGACTCACTGCTTGAACACGAATCCAATAACGTGCTCTGCTTAGCCTCCTGCGTCCTTCCTTTGGTCAAACAATACAAACAAGTACAGGAATCTCAACCTGTTGTCCATCGCCTACACCTTTCGGTCTCGGCTTAGGTCCCGACTAACCCTGGGAGGACGAGCCTTCCCCAGGAAACCTTAGTCATACGGTGGACGGGATTCTCACCCGTCTTTCGCTACTCATACCGGCATTCTCACTTCTAAGCGCTCCACAAGTCCTCTCGATCTTGCTTCTCTGCCCTTAGAACGCTCTCCTACCATATCCATGCGGATATCCACAGCTTCGGTGTTCAGTTTAGCCCCGGTACATTTTCGGCGCAGGGTCACTCGACTAGTGAGCTATTACGCACTCTTTAAATGATGGCTGCTTCTAAGCCAACATCCTAGTTGTCTAAGCAACCCCACATCCTTTTCCACTTAACTGAAACTTTGGGACCTTAGCTGGTGGTCTGGGCTGTTTCCCTTTCAACTACGGATCTTATCACTCGCAGTTTGACTCCCGGATTAAAATATTTGGCATTCGGAGTTTATCAGATTTCGGTAATCCTAGATGGACCCCTAGATCAAACAGTGCTCTACCTCCAATATTCATCATCCGAGGCTAGCCCTAAAGCTATTTCGGAGAGAACCAGCTATCTCCAAGTTCGATTGGAATTTCTCCGCTACCCACACGTCATCCCCGCCTTTTTCAACAGACGTGGGTTCGGGCCTCCAGTGCGTTTTACCGCACCTTCACCCTGCACATGGGTAGGTCACTTGGTTTCGGGTATACGACTACATACTCGACGCCCTATTCAGACTCGCTTTCGCTATGGCTCCGTTTCTTCAACTTAACCTTGCATGCAATCGTAACTCGCCGGTCCGTTCTACAAAAAGTACGCCATCACCCATTAACGGGCTCTGACTGCTTGTAAGCGCACGGTTTCAGGTACTATTTCACTCCCCTTCCGGGGTGCTTTTCACCTTTCCCTCACGGTACTGGTTCACTATCGGTCACTAGGGAGTATTTAGCCTTGGGAGATGGTCCTCCCGGATTCCGACGGAATTACACGTGTTCCGCCGTACTCAGGATACAGACTAGCGTTATTGATCTTTCGTCTACGGGATTGTCACCCTCTGTGATTGGCCTTCCCATGCCATTCGACTAAATCTTTAACTACATATCGTCTGTCCTACAACCCCAAAGAGCAAGCTCTTTGGTTTGGGCTCTTTCCGTTTCGCTCGCCGCTACTCAGGAAATCGAATTTTCTTTCTCTTCCTACAGGTAATGAGATGTTTCAGTTCCCTGCGTCTTCCTCTCAAACTACTATGTATTCGTAGCTGAGTAATTGCCTATCAAAGCAATTGGGTTCCCCCATTCGGAAATCTCCGGATCAAAGCTTACTTACAGCTCCCCGAAGCATATCGGTGTTAGTCCCGTCCTTCATCGGCTCCTAGTGCCAAGGCATCCACCGTGCGCCCTTATTCACTTAACCATTGGTTAAGTTGTATGATTCGCGAAAAGTAATTTGCTTACTTTTATTGGTTTTTTACTCTTGGTAAAATTGGAATTTCTTATATTAATTATCTCCTGGTAGAAAATAATTAAATAAGAGGTTTATTACTTACAGTATTCAGTTTTCAAAGAACAAAATGGCAACCTAATTTTAATGGTTGCTATGGAGAATAGCGGGATCGAACCGCTGACCTCCTGCGTGCAAAGCAGGCGCTCTCCCAGCTGAGCTAATCCCCCATGGCTGGATATATTTATATATATGTATTACTTATTCCATTTCTGGAATGGGCCTGAATGGACTCGAACCATCGACCTCCCGCTTATCAGGCGGACGCTCTAACCAGCTGAGCTACAGGCCCGATTGGCTTCCATTACTATAAAAGTATAGTATAGACCTCTCAAAACTAAACAAAGAAGAATTGAACCTATTGTGTATTCCGTTATATTCCTTAGAAAGGAGGTGATCCAGCCGCACCTTCCGATACGGCTACCTTGTTACGACTTCACCCCAATCATCTGTCCCACCTTCGGCGGCTGGCTCCATAAAGGTTACCTCACCGACTTCGGGTGTTACAAACTCTCGTGGTGTGACGGGCGGTGTGTACAAGACCCGGGAACGTATTCACCGTGGCGTGCTGATCCACGATTACTAGCGATTCCGGCTTCATGCAGGCGAGTTGCAGCCTGCAATCCGAACTGAGAATGGCTTTAAGAGATTTGCTTGCCCTCGCGGGTTTGCGACTCGTTGTACCATCCATTGTAGCACGTGTGTAGCCCAAGTCATAAGGGGCATGCTGATTTGACGTCATCCCCACCTTCCTCCGGTTTGTCACCGGCAGTCTCATTAGAGTGCCCAACTAAATGCTGGCAACTAATAATAGGGGTTGCGCTCGTTGCGGGACTTAACCCAACATCTCACGACACGAGCTGACGACAACCATGCACCACCTGTCACTTTGTCCCCGAAGGGAAAGCCCTATCTCTAGGGTGGTCAAAGGATGTCAAGACTTGGTAAGGTTCTTCGCGTTGCTTCGAATTAAACCACATGCTCCACCGCTTGTGCGGGTCCCCGTCAATTCCTTTGAGTTTCAACCTTGCGGTCGTACTCCCCAGGCGGAGTGCTTAATGCGTTAACTGCGGCACTGAAGGGCGGAAACCCTCCAACACCTAGCACTCATCGTTTACGGCGTGGACTACCAGGGTATCTAATCCTGTTTGCTCCCCACGCTTTCGAGCCTCAGTGTCAGTAACAGACCAGAATGTCGCCTTCGCCACTGGTGTTCTTCCATATATCTACGCATTCCACCGCTACACATGGAGTTCCACATTCCTCTTCTGTACTCAAGTTTCCCAGTTTCCAATGACCCTCCACGGTTAAGCCGTGGGCTTTCACATCAGACTTAAGAAACCACCTGCGCTCCCTTTACGCCCAATAAATCCGGACAACGCTTGCCACCTACGTATTACCGCGGCTGCTGGCACGTAGTTAGCCGTGGCTTTCTGATAAGATACCGTCAAGACTGTAGCAGTTACTCTACAATTTGTTCTTCTCTTATAACAGAGTTTTACGACCCGAAGGCCTTCTTCACTCACGCGGCATTGCTCCGTCAGGCTTTCGCCCATTGCGGAAGATTCCCTACTGCTGCCTCCCGTAGGAGTTTGGGCCGTGTCTCAGTCCCAATGTGGCCGATCACCCTCTCAGGTCGGCTATGCATCATCGTCTTGGTAGGCCATTACCCCACCAACTAACTAATGCACCGCAAGGTCATCTATAAGTGACAGCAGAGCCGTCTTTCAATCTTCTTCCATGCGGAAGAAGATATTATGCGGTATTAGCACCCGTTTCCGAATGTTATCCCCCGCTTATAGGTAGATTCCTTACGTGTTACTCACCCGTTCGCCGCTAACGTCAGAAGTGCAAGCACTTCATCTGTTCGCTCGACTTGCATGTATTAGGCATGCCGCCAGCGTTCGTCCTGAGCCAGGATCAAACTCTCATGAAAGATTTTCATGAACTTGATTGCTCATTAAAGTTTGCTGACTTATTTATAGTAGTTCTCACTACTTTTAATTGTTGGAATCAAATGATTCCATACACAATTTTTGGTTTGTCTTCTTTGTTCAGTTTTCAAAGGTCTATTTCGCCGCCTTGCAGCAACTCGTATATCATATCATCTTCATTCAAGGACTGTCAAGCAAAACTTTTAAAAAGTTTTTATTAACATTTGCTGTCCGCTGTTTTTTAATGAAGCGACTTGAATATCTTACCTTACAAGTTAACATCTTGTCAACAAGTAATTTAAGAAATATTTTTGCTTGTTTTGAGAACTAAAATAGCGCTCTTGACAACTACTTAACAATACCATGATATAAATCAGGATGTCAATAAGTTTTTTTCAAAAATATTTATTTGAAATGTTCTCCTCAGAACTATTTCCGTAACAAGAATTATAGCAAGTATTCCATTTCTATACAAGCGCAAATTAAATAAAAATTCAAAAAATTGTTTATTCAAATAATAAAAGAACGCAAACCCTTGATATATTTGCGTTCTTTCAAAATCACTATGTCATTTACGGCAGTCTATTGCCTGCACTCTGATAGATTTCATACCATTCTTGCCGAGTGAATTGAATCTCGCTCGCCTTAGCATAATTTAAAATCCGGTCGATATTGGTAGTTCCTAAGACAACTTGAGTATTCCCTGGAATTCTGAGTAACCATGCAATAGCTGCAACTTCATTGTCTAGGCCATAGCGACCACCGATTTCGCTTAGCTTATCATTCAAGTCTTTATAGGAAGGATCGCTGAATATTACGCCATTTTCTCCTTGAATTGGTGACCACGCTTGAATTGCCATATCATGCAGCCTTGCATAATCGATTAGTTCCCCACCACGATTTACCCCTTCGTCAGCTTTGGTATTTACACTGAAACCATAATCCAAAGCTAGAGTATGCGCCGGTGATAATTGGATTTGGTTAGCAACTAAATCTTGTTTGACATACTTCTTCAATAGATCAACTTGAATTGGCGTATGATTACTTACACCGAAATGTCGAACTTTACCGCTCGTTTCCAATATATCGAAGGCTTCTGCGATTTCTTCTGGTTCCCATAGAGCATCGTTACGATGTAATAGTAGGACATCTAGATAATCTGTTTGTAGTCTTTCTAAAGATTCATCTACCGATTGTAAGATATGCTCTTTTGATAAGTCGAAGAAGTTTTGTTCATTGTTGTTATAGGTGCCTGGAAGGTAAATACCTACTTTAGACTGTAGGATGATATTTTCTCTTGGGATGTTTAAGCCAGTAAAGGCTTGGCCGAATAATTTTTCCGCCCCGCCTCTTTCTCTTGCATAAATGTCTGCGTGGTCGAAGAAGGTTAATCCTGCGTCATAGGATTGTCGGATTAAGTCTTGGACTTCTTCTACAGTTTTACCTTCAATCCGCATACAACCTATTGCTAGATTTGGTGCTGTTAAACCGTTTTGTCCTAATGAGATATGTTTCATGTATATGCCTCCGTTCCAATTCAAGAAAACGTTTTCTTGTTACTGGTAGAATTATACTTGTTTTCTGGTCAAATGGAAACAAAAGCGTCTAGTCCATAGAAATATCTGGTCCCAAACTTAAATGGTGTCTGTTCGGATGAATTTTGTTTGTCTGTAGGATAGGTAGAGCATGATAATCGTTCCACCCCATAAGATGGGGATCATCACACTGAC
This sequence comes from Aerococcus viridans, assembly GCF_001543285.1. NCBI lineage: Bacteria > Bacillati > Bacillota > Bacilli > Lactobacillales > Aerococcaceae > Aerococcus > Aerococcus viridans. The sequence continues at coordinate 561,992 of NZ_CP014164.1, read as the reverse complement.
ACTTGTGGTATAAAAGCCGACAATAATGGCGATAATTGCAGGTAATCCCATGGCAGTTGCGACCATACCTAAACAGTATTGGAAGGAGAATAGGTCATGGAATTTGTGTTTTTGTAAAATGTTCAGCCGTGAAACAATAATCATTAAGCCCCCTAAACCAAGAATAAAGATGGTCAACTGACGGGTCATGACGAGGATTTGCTTACTTTGGGTATTCACTTCCGTTTGATAGCTAACCCGTAAACTTTCGATAAAAGTCGCATTATCAGTCATATAGTTATTCAAGTCTAATGGTAGGTTAGCAGTATACCGTGTATCTTGGTCTGTTTGATAGACGAATTGGTCTGGCAGGATCAAGAGTAACTTGTCAGTCCCCTTTAAGTAGCTGTCTAAATTATCCGCACTGGGGAAAATGACTACTTGTAATTGGTCACCGTCAATAACAATATCTGACTGGTCTGACTGAAAAGACCCATTATCATAGGTAAAATTCGATAATTCGCTGGCTGTTTCTTCTGGGATAATGGTCTGTAATTCTTCAAAGGCATTATTAACTGTCCCGTCTTCAACGGGCTCGAAACTGCTGGCAAAGGGCCAGGTCATGATAACCGACCAAACAACCATTACAAGGATTGATTTCCACCATGTCATTAGGTGCCGGTGGTAGAAGATATTAGTTGGGCTGAACATGTCTTTTATATAGTGTATTGGAAACATTTAAATGAATCGCTCCTTTTTAGTGGTGACTCTATTATAACTGAACTTGGCTTTAACTAGGCAAGCTTTTACTTTGTCGTGTAGTGGCGAGATTTATGCTAAAATGAAAGTATTCTAATGTACAGGAATTTCATTTAAGGATTTTCATTTAAAGAAGGAGGGCACAGTATATGAAAGAAATCGATAAAAAAATTGCTATCATCGGCTTAGGCAATATGGGAACAGCAATTTTAAATGGCTTGGTAAAATCGGATGAGATTGATAACCAACTGATTACTGGTTCACGCGCTAACCCTGAAAAAGCTGAAGCGGACTCAGCTAAGTATGGTTTCGCCATTTTGACAGATAATAAGGAGACGGCTAAGGGGGCGGACGTAGTTATCCTTGCAGTAAAACCTTATTTAATCAAGGATGTTGTGGATGAAATCAAACCAACACTTACTGCGGAGACGATTGTGATTTCGGTTGCGACGGGCTACAGTTTGACCGATGCGGCTGGACAGTTAGGGGATTCTGCCAAATTCGCTCGGGTGATGCCTAATATTCCAGCGCAAGTTGGGGAAGGGATTTCTGGTGTTGTCTATAATGAAAACTTATCGACAGCGGACAAGGAATTAATTATGCAAATCCTTCATACTTTCGGGTCAGCAGAACAGTTGACTGAGAAACAGTTGGACGCCTTCACAGGGATTGCGGGTTCGAGTCCAGCGATTATCTTTATGATTATTGAAGCGATGGCGGATGCTGGTGTGGCAAAAGGATTATCTAGACCTCAAGCCTTAGCCTTTGCAAAACAAGCGGTTAAGGGGGCAGCTCAGTTGGCGATTGAATCGGACCTACACCCTGGCGCTTTGAAGGATGCGGTCTGTACACCAGGAGGCACAACAATTGAAGAAGTTCGTACTGCTGAATCAATGAACCTACGCTCAACAATTATCGAAACGATGATTGCGGGTATTGAAAAGTCGGAAAGTTTATAATTTGTGTAAATTGCTGAAAACTTACTGTTATTGCTAGCTTTCAAGGCCATTGCCTAGTAATATGAATAGTTGAAGAGATACTACAAAATGATGAAGAACATTAAAAAGGATTGAATGAAAATGAAACTTGGTGCCAGGATGTTTAAGACAGGTCTTGGGGTAATGCTCAGTATTTTAATTGCTGACTGGTTACCCTTTGTTGAACCTGTCATCCCTGCCTTTACTGCCATCATCGGTTTACAACAAACTGTTAGAGGATCTATCGATACCTTCTTCAACCGTGTTATGGCGGCGATACTTGGAGGTATCGTTGCTGTAGTCATGGTGCACTTTTTCGGTAATTCCCCTATTATTATTGGGGTGACCGTGACGATTTTTATTGGGATTTTGCGGGCTTTAAATATGGCCAACGTTATCTCCTTAGCGACTGTTACCCTCGTTGTGATTATGTTGCACGACCAAGATATGATTATCACCTCAGCCATTGCGCGTGTGGTTGAGTCATTACTTGGGGTGACCGTTTCCCTATTAGTAAACGTCTTTGTTTTGCCACCTAAATACGACGCCATTCTTTACGAAGAAGTCAATAAAACCTCTAGTGAAATCCTAGTGCGTTTAAGAGCCATTCTTCGCAAAAACGGCGAATACTCTACCCTAACCTCTGATATCGCCTGGGCAGAAAATCGTATCGCACAATGTCACAGCCTATACGCACTCCTAAAAGATGAGAACGTATGGTCTAAACGAAAACTACCCATGTTAAAACGAAAACTCGTTGTTTTCCGGGCTTTAATTGTGTCACTAGAACAAGCACTGGCCTTATTATCCGTCTTACATACCCATACGAATGTCATGTTCCAATTACCAGAAGAACTACGGACCCAAATCCGCGAACGAATCGAAACCCTATGTTCAGCCCATGAACAAATCTTCTTGAAATTTGACGGTCGAATCTCACCCTTAGAAGTGAATTTCTTCCAACCAACCCAAGGGTACCGACAAGACTTAATGGACTCTATCTTCGAATACGCTGCCATTAAACAAACTGCTACCCAAGAAGAATTCGAGCGTTCAAACGCTTTAATGTTAATCACCGGTCAATTGGTATCTTACGAAGAATCACTAATCAAACTAAACACCCTGATTCGTTCATATAGAATCCACCATGACGAAGACGAATACCAAGCAGACTCACTAGAAGGCATCGAATAAATCACATGTCACCAAAACAAAATATACGCCATTTCAAAAGGAGGGGTCGAGACAACAGTCTCAACCCCTCCTTTTTTTGAATATGCAGTTAATTTCGTGGTCATAATATCCTTTTGAGCAATAAGAACCCTACTAAGGATGCGCTGAAGTATAGCAGTCAGTGGGAGCTCGCTCCCTCAGACTGAATCTTCAGACTAGAAATCAGACTTTGGCTGATTCCTAGTCCCCACTGCTAGTCGAGTTTTCAAGGCAGACAGGTGTCCATTTCAAAATAACTTGCGACACACATTGTGTGCCACGGCATTATTATTCCAGTGCCTCCTGTCTCAATTCCCTGAATCACATCCTAATTTTAAGACAATGATAAGATAACATGGAAGCCGAAGTCCTCTTTTTTAAAATTAGCTATTATTCCACTCTTTCTAAAATCAAGGTAGAAAGAACTGGTACCTTAACATCCGCATTACCTTTGATTAAATCCGCAAAGTCATCGCCAACCATTTTGTTATCGCGGGCAATTGGTCGCCAGCCACCTTCTGGTATCCATACTTTTACATCATTCAATTGGCCGTTAAAAATCACTACTAATTCATGACCTAGGCCGTGGTAATGCACGCCTATGATTTGATAGTCTGACTTAATCACGGTTACATTTTCAAAAATTTTTTGCTGGTTTTTCTCTGTAAAGAATGGGTATTTCTTCCGCAATGCCAATAACCCCTTAAAGTAGTTAACTGCATCATAATTTGAAGCCATTAAATCCCAGTCTATGCAGTTGATTTCGTCACCTGAGTTATAGGAATCCCTTACCCCATGCTTGGTCCGGAAAAATTCTTGGCCAGAATGGAAGAATGGAATACCAGCTGACAAGGCAATAATCGAATTCCCTAATAATTGCCGTCTTTTACGCAGTCCAACTGGTTCTTCCCCGTGTGATAAGGCAATTTTATCCCGTAAAGTATAGTTATCATGCACTTCAATATATTGGATTAATTGTTGGGATTGGGTCACGTTAGCGTCACGTTTTGACAAGTTCCCCCCACCTAAATAGGATGCAAGGACGGCTTGTTCTGTCATAAATTTACCCGTGATAAAACCCGGATCCGTTGCGTCGCCGTAATCCGATCCACGTACTTGGTCGCGGAGTTGGTCATTAAAGTAAGAAATGCGAGGGGTTTTATAAGCATTACGAAGGATAGCCTTCTTGTCAGAAGATAAAAGAGTTTCTAAGTCCCAACCTTCACCGTACATTAAAATGGATGGATCAATCTTATCCAGGGCCTCGCGGATCAAATTCAGGGTTTCAATGTCGTGAAGACCCATTAAATCGAAGCGGAAACCATCAATATGAAATTCTTCAGCCCAGTAAGTAATGGATTCAATCATGTAACGGCGGAACATCAAACGAGTTGAATCCGTCTCATTTCCTACACCTGACCCGTTTGATAAGTCGCCATTTTTGTTGTAGCGGAAATAGTAGTAAGGAACAGTTAAACCAAGCGGATGACGTTCATGTTCATAGACATGGTTATAGACAACGTCCATCACGACGCGAAGTCCTTTGGCATGCAAGGCTTGGACCATTTCCCGCATTTCTTTCAATCGGGCTACTGGATCTCTAGGCGACATTGAGTAGGAACCCTCTGGTACATTGTAATGCATGGGGTCATAGCCCCAGTTGTAATTATCTGGTCGATCAGACAATTCATCGACCGTTACAAAATCAGCCATTGGCATTAACTGCAGGTGGGTAATCCCTAGATCAGCAATATAATCTAAGCCGGTGGCAAATTCGTTGGCTGTTTTAGTCCCACTTAGCGCAAGGCCAGCAAATTTACCGCGTTTTTCCTTGGGCACACCGGAATTGATATTGGAGGTGAGGTCCCGGACGCTCGCTTCATAGATGATGGCATCACGTGCGTTAGCAAACGGTGGGCGTTTATCATTTTCCCAGTCATCCGGGTAACCTTCATCTAAATCAACTATGACAGACCGAGCGCCATTAACGGTAACGGCTTGTGAGTACGGGTCTTGAGTGATTTCAACGGTGGAATTAGGGAAGAAAATCCGATACATATAAGGGACATTTTTGTAATCACCTTCTAACTGAACGGCGTAGGTACCAGTTTCTAGCTCTTCTTCCATCTGGATAGCTTCATATTCGTTGGACGTGTCAGATTTGTATAAGAGTAATTCAACATCAATCGCTGTTGGGGTCCAAATACGTAAAAACGTACTGGTTTTTGAGTAAGAGTAGCCGAGAAATCCGTCATAATAATAAGCCTGATCAAAAGCATCCGACGCCATGGTTTCACGCATGCGCAAACTAATTAATTCAGGATCTGCCGTTTCAATTAAATCAAAAATCTCTTGGATGGTTGCAATATCTTTTGCCATAATTGCCTCTTTTCTTCAGCTCGAAAAATGTCTAATTTACATTAAGTTTATCATCCTTATTTTATCGACTTTCCCCCTAAAAGACTACAAAAAAACACCCTAAAAGGTGAAATCCCGTCCATTCAGTACAATATCACCATTTTTTGGTTATATCAGTGAATGTGGATGCCCTTTTAAGGTGTTTTAACTTGTTGTATTACTTTAAATGATGCTGAATTGATTATTCTGAAACAGGTGTTTCATCTGAAGTAGGTTCTTCTTCAATAACACTCTCTTGAGATGTATCAGTTGATTCACTTGATGCATTTGATGTTTCACGCGAGTCAGACCAACTGTAATCAGGTTCTGGTTCAGAGGAGTAGTAATCTACTTGAGCCGCCGCTTCTTCCGCTGCAATTGATTCTGAAATGTATGCTGCTTCAGCTGCGGCCGCTTCTTCCGCTGCGATTGATGCTGATTCGGCAATAGAAGCATTTTCAGCATCGATTGATGCTTGTTCTTCTGCTGCAATTGATTCAGCTTCTGCATCTAATGATGCTTGTTCTTCCGCTGCGATCGATTCTGATTCTGCTTGAGCATCTAGTTCCGCTTGCATTTCAGCAACGTCTTCATTTGCGCCGTCATAACCATCAGTGGCATTGATTTGCGTATCTTCAATTTGGGCCATTAAAGTGTTAGCCATTAATTGACTCGCTTCTTCAGAGAAACCTTCATCTGTAAAGCTATTTTCAAGGTTTAAGCTTTCTGAGTTATCACGTGCTTCGCTGTAAGCAGTGTTGACATCATAAACATTGTAGCCTGCTTCTTGCATAGCTGATAAAGTGTTGTCGTTATAAGTTACGTAGTCTTCGTCTTCAGACATTTCTTGACTTGAAGCTGGGTATTGCGCAAAGACGATTAAGGCAGAAGGCAGGTCCATACGAATGGTATTGAATAATTCTTCAATATTCGCTAAATGATCTTCTTCAGAAATTTCAGCTTCATAATCTTCTTCTACGAAAGTTGGGATAATCACTAATTGTGGATTGGCTTCAGTTAAGTTACTAGAGTATTGTTCAACTGCATCGGCGGAAGTAATTTCTGTCCAGTCAACTGAGTGAACACTTGTGTCGTCAAAGCCAATTTCATTTAAACGGTCAGTGATAGTTGTTGTCCAAGCTTCTTGGTCTGCTTGGGTACGGGCAATCGAGATGGTTGGCACTTGTTCTACACTTTGCAGGTAGTATAAGTAATGAAGCGCTGTTGTTTCCCCGCGGTTGTCCGTAAATGCTTGCACCATATCTTCTGCATTATATTCTTCTGGTGTTGATGGTGCTGTTTGGTTCATATCTACAGACATTGAGGAAAATGTGCTGGCTTGGTCCGCCAACATATTTCGCTGGCGTGAGCGATAAACAAAATAGCTACCTCCCACTAATACCAATGAAATGACAATAAAGACTGCTGTCAAGACCATTTGGTTTTTATTTGACTTTCTATTCATGCTTGAGCTCCTTTATACAAACTTTTCCCATTGTTTATTCTATCATATAACAAAATTAAGCCAAACTGAATTAAATCTTTTAGGTTTTTTTAAGAATATGAGCGTAGGCAATTAGCCTACTCTTTCAATTTTCATTATGATATAATATTTTATGTTACAACCTAGCTAGGTGTAGAAAGTAGGTTTGGTGATGAGAAACCCTAAAGAAGGTGAATTCATCACAGTCAAAAGCTACAAGCACGATGGTTCCTTACATCGCACTTGGCGAGATTCTATGGTTTTAAAAACAAGTGACCAAAGTATCATTGCTTGCAATGATCATACCTTGGTTGTTGATTTTGACGGTAGACGATGGGTGACTAGAGAACCCGCCCTACTATATTTTCATAAGCACTATTGGTTCAATATTATTACAATGATTCGTCCGAACGGCATATCTTATTATTGTAATTTAGCATCCCCTTACGTATTGGATGACGAAGCCTTGAAATATATCGATTATGATTTAGATATCAAGATTTTTCCTGATGGTAAGCGGAAGTTGTTAGACGTAGATGAATATAAAGACCACCGTCAATTGATGGGGTACTCGTCTGATATCGATGCTATTTTAAAAGATAACGTTCAGGAACTTGTACGTTGGATTAATGAGGAAAAAGGACCTTTTTCTAAAGAGTATGTAGATATTTGGTACGAACGCTATTGTCAGTTAAGTCACAAACGCAAAAAATAAATCATAGTAATAGACCATATGTAGATAAAGACTGTGGTGAAATAAAAGTGATGTGATTTTAAGCAAGCGGTGTGGGCCCTGGACCAACACCTATAAGACTTCATCCATCCTGAATATTCACGACAATTTAAACAAATGGCTACGACAGCAAAAGTCGTAGCCATTTGTTTTTTTTGATTATTTAATATTGTGGTGACTATCTTTTTGATAATCTTCATAAGCTTGCCAAACTTTCATTTGCACAGTTGGAAAGGCATAGTCATCAAATTGATGGGGCGCTACCCAGGCATAATCCGCCTCACCAGAAGTAATCATATCATTGATTCTCTTTTCGTCCGCAGGTTTTAATTGGCCGTAGGTTAATTGGATATGCCAAATCAAATGGGTGAAGACATGTTTAACTTGGCCGACTTCCTTACGCATGAATATTGGCGAAATCCCGTAAGTTTCCTGACTTTCAGCTAGTAAAAAGGCTGTTTTCTCATTTGCAGGCAGATCTTGATTGGCACTTGTCCCCAAATCGATTAAGGGTACTGTCCACAAGTTATTCAGCAATTTGTGTTGCGTCCTTTTCTCAATCAATACTTGTCCTTTAGCATTTTGTAAGATAAGGGCCTGGTAATACACGGGTTTGGCCTTGGCTTTCTTACTTTTAACCGGGTAGTTGTCGGTGGTCCCGGTCAGGGTTGCCATTGTAAAATCACGCAATGGCGACAATTCGGGCATGGCTTTCTTCGGCGTTTCAAATGATGAACCGAGGTCCATGATGGCCTGGTTGAAGTCTCCTGGACGGTCGGGATCTACTAGGTATTGGCCGACCGCTTCAAAAATCTTCCGGTTGGCCGGCTTTTGAATATCTGCATTGATCATAAACAAGCGAGAAATGACCCGCATGGCGTTGCCGTCAATGGCTGGCACGGGGATACCAAAGGCGATAGACCCGATGGCACCTGCTGTATAAGGACCAATCCCCTTCAACCTTTTGATGTCGGCTAAATTATCTGGAAAAATCCCCTCGTGGTCCGCCATAATTTGTTGGGCCGCTGCCTGCATATTACGTACCCTTGAGTAATAACCCAAACCTTCCCAAACTTTCAACAATTGGTCCTCTTCTGCTTCCGCTAAAGCTTTGATGGTCGGAAAAGCAGCCAGAAAGCGGGCGTAATAGCCAATCACGGTATCTACCCGAGTTTGTTGCAACATAATTTCTGACACCCAAATCCGGTATGGGTCCTTAGATTCCCGCCAAGGTAGACGGCGGCTTTCCTTGTCATACCAGTCTAGAAAAGTCTTTCTAAAGTCCTGGTTGGTAACTGGTCCCCAAACTTGAACACCTTCAATTACCGGTCCCAAGTCTTGGATAGCCGACGCATTCATATATAAAGACAGGTCGATATCTTGATTTACTTCAGTCACTACTATGCTTGCTCCTCTATTTCTGTTATATATTTTTCTCGTATTTACCTATATTAACATTTATCCATTTTCTTCCTCGTAAATATCAAGCGCTTGATTAATTAATTCTGACGGATATCCCTTATTGTAGAGCATCCCCTTCACTTTAAAGGTCAATTCTCGGCCCGAAAGTTTCTTATACCGGCGCATATATTTTTCCAAGTCTTTCTGTAAGACAGCCAATTCCTGGTCCTCATCATGGTAATGATCAGCCAGTTGCTGCATCAACTCTTGAATCAAATCACTGTCAAATCCCTTTTGCACCAAGTATTGTTTGGTTTTTTGACTAGCATTTCGGTGCGACGCTTTTCGCAACTGCTTGTGAAAGTATTTTTCCGCAATCGCATAAGCATTTTCAACCTCAGTATCCCGGTCATATTCATTCATGGACTGTTCAATTTCCTCTTCCCCAAGTCCCTTATTTTTCAACTCCCGAGCAATCACATTCGGCCCTTTTTTATTGATATTCATAGCCGTTCGCGTATAGGCCTGACCGAACATATTGTCATCGATCAGCTTGACCTCTTTCAATTTAGCAACCGCCTTCTCCATCACCTCAGGCTCAATTTCCTCCTCAGTTAACTTAGCCCGAACTTCCCTTTCAGACCGTAACTGGTGGCTCAAAAACCGGACCGCAAGCTGGTAGGCATAATCTTCCTTATCAATTTGCTGGATATCCGCAATAAAATTTTTATCCAACACTTGCCCCTTATGCAAAGCAAATTTGACCAAAGTATTCTCACTGACGCCAAAAGCGAATTGCCCCTTGATATAGACATTGAATCGCTTCTTATTCTTTTTCTGAACCTCAATCAAAGTAATTTCCCCAGCAACCACCTCATCTTCCGAAGATTCAGCCGGTAATCCCCCCTCTTGAAAAAGGGGGTTCGCTTTTTGAGCTCTTAACCCTTCAGCTTTGGCTAGTAAATCAGAGGCTAAGTTATCGGCAGTTGAAGCAGAATCTTCAATATTCGCTGATGTTTGATGACGGGGCGTTTGTTTAACCCTTGCTTTTTTCTGGTAAATAGGGGATTGTCCCCCTTCACTAAGCCCATTATCTGAATGTTTTTCCCTTGTATAAGAGTCTTGCTTACTTTTTTTATCGACCGCTGCTTTTGACGATTGCTTTGTATTACCAATGTCAGACAGCTTCATGGGGCCTCGTTTTTTTCCAGTCATGCACGCTTCCCTCCTCAAAAATCCTTGTATATGCTATATATTTTAGCACAGTAAAAGTTTTGGCAACAATTTCCGCTATTCACTTGTCACTTTTCTCCTTGAGGTCGTTCTTATTTGTGTAAGTCATCCGGAGGGCTTACACAACAAAACTTGGAGGGAATACCTATGAAAAACTTTGAATCTGCCAAATTAGAATTAACTTACTTGAACGTGGAAACGGATAAAGAAACACGCATTACTTTAAATGGTTTAATTGAAAACCCAGATACAGATAAAGTAAATGCTTTAGCACTTGCACTTTCTGACTTAATCGAAGACGCCTTTACAGGTGCCGAAGCAGTTGAACGCTACACTGTTGCCTAGTCACTAATAAGCCATTTACATGTCCCTATTGTCCTAAAGGAGGATTCTTATGATTGAAGAAACAAATGTATTCGAATTAAAGTTTAAAACTGCTGACAACAAAACACGTACTGTTACTATTAAAAATCCTAAAGCAAACTTAGATGCCGCAACTGTCGAAGCAGCCTTAAATGCTTTTATCGCTTCAGACGCTTTTTTGAACGAAGAAGGTTACAAAATCTTCCACTCAGCTGTTTCAGGACGCTATGTTAACCGTCAAGTTCAAGATATTTACACAACAGAACCAGTGGAAGCATAATTACACCGCAATGATACGAGGCTTGGATAATTTGTCCAAGTCTCTTTTTATACGCCATTTTTTATTGAATATTTTCCTTGATACTTCATTTATTCACAATCCTTTGGCTTACGCTTTCTCTATCATTTCCTTAAGAATAAGACGTGATCCAAGGCGCTCAGACAGGAGACGCTGGTAAAATAATGTTTTTGTAATTATTTTAACCACATAATCAAAAATACAAATTTTGAATATTTTAAAGTGGTAGGCCCTTTTCTGTCCCTTCCTTTTGGATATAAAAACAGTCGCATTCGTTCGTGGAACTTCAGGGCCACAAACGAATACGACTTTTCTTAGTTATTCTATTAATCAAATAGGATTATAATTCAACTTTAACAACTAGATTTCCGCCAACAGCATCAACAATTTCTTGTAACGTTGCTAATGAAATGTTTTGTTGTCTAGATTCTACACGTGAAATGTAACTTTGTTTACGGCCAGAAATTTCAGCTAGGCGCGCTTGAGAAATACCGCGTTTGCTACGAATTTCTAAAAGAATCTCTGCTGCGTTTTGTGTTGCTTTTTGACGAGCCGCTTCGCGTGGCTGTGCATTCGCAATTTTTAATTCTTCCATGTTCAGCCCTCCTTACCTATATATATTATACTACAAATTATTCGATATTAGTTATAAATTGCTTATAAATCTGACTTATTTGAAAAAACACCTATATAATGATACAACTTTTTCACTATAATTGCTAGTGAATCCGCTCAATTGTTAATATTTTTAACGAAGCAAATCTACATAAAATTTACTTATTGTATACGAACTACTTCACCGGGGGTTACAGAAGCCTCAGTTTTACCGTTCATTAGTAAGAATTCATCTAATGTTAAACCATAGTTAGTTGCAATTCGATAAGCATTGTCACCTGATTGAACTGTATACGTTCCAGCTGATGCCGTTTGACTACTTAAGCTAGAGCTTTCATCTGCTGTTGAAGAAGATGATGATGGGCTAGCACTTGAAGAAATCGATGACGATGAACTAGATGAAACATTCGGCGCTGTATAAGATGGATTATTCGATCTTGACTGCGCTAATGATGCTGAGTTTGCTTCATATTCTGCTGTTAAACTTGCTAAATCTGTACTGTAGTCTGCATTTTTAGTTAATGCTACAGATGATGCAACCACTGACGATTCACTAGTTTCGACACTTGAGTCCCCTAAAGATACACCCGAACCATTTCCACTAGTCGTTAACGGTTCAGCTGAATAATAATCTGAACCGCTTAATGGCTGTGAATCCACTTGTACACCTAAAGGATTACCCTCTTCAGCGGACGCTCTCCACGGAATAATCATCAACACGATAGCAGCGATCATCATACCCACAACCGTAAATTGTGTTGATCGAGATTGTGCCTGCCATTTTTCAATAAATTCACCTAGCCATGCTGGCATAGTATTTCCCCCACCTTGTAAAAAGAAATTATGTGGCCAAATGTACAAGAATTCAACATTCTACATACCTTTTACCACATATCGTATACGCTTAAAATTAAGTTATCCCAACTATAATACGCATATTCAAAATATAAGCGCCATAATCCAAAGCATTTCCTCATATTATAACACAGAATACCCATATAATTTAACTTATAGATTACCCCTAGATTGCAGTTGTGTTACAAAAAAAACAGGGTGTGAGCGAGATCGCTCAACTCAACAACACTGGAAGACTTGTGCCGTAGCACACAAAGTATGGTGCAAACTAGTTCTACCGCATTTAACCGAGTTGGTGCTGAAGCACTGACTCGACTACAAGGCGTTGAGTCGCTCCCCCTAGCCAATTTAAAAGACCCACGATTTTCACTGCGGGCCTCGTTTTAATTCAAATTTTTTTAGTCTTGGTCGTAACCGTTTGGATTGTTTGATTGCCATTTCCATGAGTCACGGCACATGTCAGCTAAATCATGCTCTGCTGTCCAAGACAATAATGTTTTAGCATATGAAGCATCTGCGTAGTTAGCAGCGACGTCACCAGGACGACGGTCTACTAGCTCGTATGGGACTTCAACGCCATTTTGCGCCACAAATGTGTTGACCAAGTCTAGAACTGAGTAACCAATTCCTGTTCCTAGGTTAACTGTTTCAACGCCTCGGTGGTCAAGTGCGTGTTTGATTGCGGCTACGTGTCCTTTGGCTAGGTCAACAACGTGGATGTAGTCGCGGACACCTGTGCCATCGTGAGTTGGATAGTCGCTACCAAATACAGATAAGTGGTCGCGTTTACCGATAGCCACCTGAGTAATGTAAGGCATTAGGTTGTTTGGAATATCTGTTGGGTCTTCACCGATTAGGCCTGATTCGTGGGCACCGATTGGGTTGAAGTAACGTAAGATCATCACTGACCATGTGTCGTCAGCTACTGCTAGGTCACGAAGGATTTGTTCGTTCATGACTTTGGTATAACCGTATGGATTGGTTGCGCTTGTTGGTAGGTCTTCTGTTAATGGTGACTCGTTGTCCATACCGTATACAGTGGCAGATGAAGAGAAGACAATTTTGTTGACGTTAAATTCTTGCATTACTTCAAGAACTGATATTAAACCGCCTAGGTTGTTGTTGTAGTATTTAATTGGTTTGGCAACTGATTCACCAACTGCTTTGAAGGCTGCGAAGTGAATAACCGCTTCAATATTTTCTACTTCAAAAATATGGGTTAACGCTTCTTTGTCTAATACGTTTGCTTCATAGAAGCGTGGGCGGACACCAGAAATTTCTTCAATTCGTTCTAAAACAACTGGTTTACTATTTGAGTAATCATCCACGATCACGACATCATAACCAGCTTGGATTAATTCAATTGTTGTGTGGGAACCGATATAACCAGTACCACCTGTAACTAGAATAGCCATCTTATTTCTCCTTTGATCATGCAATATTCAGCAGATTGCTTATGTCATTTATATATTTAAGTCTATTGTATCATAGCGTGAAAAAAGAAAAATATTAATAATCTGATAAATTTTAAAAAATAGATTTTCTTTATTGCTCTTCTTATTGTGGATGGCGATTATCTCCTAGCTGAAAAATATTTTCAAAGATAACAAAAAAGTTTGACTTGTAGTAACAAAAAATGCAACAATACACACTGAGTAGATATGTAACGCACATAGTCATCTCAATTAATTTACGACTGCCAATGCATCCAACTGCATTGGCTTTTTTTATCAAAACTCCAAGATACTCCATCTTAAAAGGTGGTTAGCCTTTTTACCAAATCAATAAAGATATTTAAATAATGCAATAATCTACCTGAATATTGCAGAGAAAACCTAACAATTACAGGGGGCTACATGTTATCATGGGATAATAAAATATGAGAGAACAGTTAGGAGTATCGAGATGAAGATTGGGATAGTAGGATTAGGTGTAATAGGCGGTTCGTTTGCGGAGGCGTTACAAACTGCAGGTTATCATGACATCTACGGGATTGATAGTAACCAAGAAACGCTTGATACTGCAGTTGAAATGGGCTTGATTAAGGAAGGTTTTCTGACTGGTGAAAACATCTTAGGTCAAGTAGACCTGACCATTATGGCCTTGTACCCAAAAACAGCTGTGAAGTTTATTGCAGCTAACCGTGACTTCTTTAAAGATGGTAGCGTCTTAATGGATACAACGGGGACGAAAGAAAACTTTATGGCCGAGCTGGCGACCGTCTTACCTGACAATATTGAGGTTGTCTACACCCACCCTATGGCAGGGCGCGAGAATAGAGGAATCGCCTACGCACAGGGGTCGGTATTTCAAGGGGCCAACTTCTTAATCACCCCAACTGAAGCCAATAACGAAGAGACTTTAGGCAAAATAGAAGCCCTAGCCACTGAGATTGGTTTCGGTAAAATCAACCGCGTTTCAGCTAGCTTCCATGACCAAATGATTTCATTCACCTCGCAACTGCCACATGCCATTGCGATTTCATTGATGAATTCAGACCACGAAAAACGCGAAACCGGTAAATTCACAGGTGACTCATACCCAGAATTAACCCGTATCGCCAAAATCAACGAAGACCTTTGGAGCGAACTCTTTATCGATAATAAGCATTACCTATTACAGTCGATTCAAGACTTTGAAGCCCAGTTAAACTTGATCAAAGACGCCATTCGCACCGACGACCGCGAGCAATTAAAAGAATTGTTCAGACATTCAACTGCTAATCGCTTGAAACTAGAAGCCGAAATGGACGAAAGAAAAAGACAAAGGTGAGAGCGAAACCGCTAAGCTCAACAATGCCTGAAGACTAAGGACCTATCACACAAAGTGTAATGCAACTCAGTCTGAAACAGACTTGAGCTGGTTGGGTGAACACGACTATAGGGTGTAAAAGTCGATTTATCCTCCTTAAAGATCACTATTTATTATCCAGAGACGTGATGTGTTCGCGTCTCTTTTTCTATCTAACAACAGCTAGGAAATACGTCGGCTCTTGCACTTTGATTTTACTTATCAACCATGACCGTCTTTTGGTAAGTCAGACTCTAGGCAATATATTCCTTTTTTCACAAAAGATAAGTTATAATGATTGGGATAATTATATTAAAGCGAAAAGAGGTTGAGATTTATGAATAAGAAATTGGGTATTCTTTCATTAACGGCATTGTCATTGGTGCTTGCGGCATGTGGGAATGGTGGCACAACAGCGGATAATGAGGAAGCGGCTAAAAGCATCAAGGTGACAGTGAACGGCGAACTGGCGTCACTTGATAGCATCTCTTCAACGGATTCACCAAGTCAAAACACCATTGCCAACGTAATGGAAGGTTTATACAGGCCTGCTGATAACGGTAGTAACGAATTAGGGGTTGCAGCTGAGGAACCAACCGTTTCAGAAGACGGTTTGACTTATACCTTCACCATCCGTGACGACGCAGACTGGTCAAATGGGGACCCGGTAACTGCACAAGACTTCGTTTATACCTACCAAAAAACAGTCACACCTGAAACCATTGGTGGAAATGCCAATAAATTCTATATGATTGAAAACGCCGAAGCTATCGCAAACGGTGAAGCTGAACCGGATACGCTGGGCGTTAAAGCCATTGACGATAAAACATTGGAATTCACCCTTGCGTCACCAACTACTTACTTCACTGACCTACTTGCGACGCCTTACTATCTACCAGTCAACCATAACGTAGCTACTGAACTGGGTTCTGACTACGGCACTTCTGCAGAAAATGCCGTGTACAACGGACCATTTGAAGTGAGCGACTGGAATTCAACAGAAATTGAATGGACATTAACGAAAAACGATGAGTACTGGGACGCTGACAATGTTGATTTAGACCAAATCGACTGGGTAATGTCTAAAGAAAACTCAACAAACGTAAACTTGTTTGAAGGTGGCGAACTCCAATACACTGAAATTACTGCTCCTTACGTTCGAGAATACCAAGACACTGACGTGTTACATATTGAACCTAAAGGGATGACTGGTTACATGGTATTCAATACCCAATCAAGCCCTACGAATAACGTTCACTTCCGTCGTGCCATCAGCCAAGCCTACGATAAAGAAGCCTTTGTTGACGCTGTCCTTGACGACGGTTCACAAGCAGCAGGTGGTTGGATTCCATCAGATTTTGGTTCTGACCCAGAATCAGGCATCGACTTCCGTGAAGAAAACGGTGATCTAATGACCTTTGATTTAGAAGCTGCCCAAGAAGAATGGGCCTTAGCCTTAGAAGAATTAGGTACAGACACAGTTGAAATTGAATTGTTAACTTCTGATACAGACACATCTAAAGCAACTTCAGAATACTTACAAGCCCAACTTCAAACCAACCTACCTGGTTTAACCGTAACTGTTCGAAACGTACCTTTAAAATCTCGTCAAGCAATCACTGGGACTGGAGAATTTGATATCGTATACGGTACCTATAACCCGTCTTACGCCGATCCAACTGCCTTCCTTGATTTCTTTATAACAGGTTCACCATTATCATCAGGTGACTTCTCAGACGCTACTTACGATGAATTAATGACCGAAGGCAAAATAACTAACGCCCTTGACCCAGCAGCACGTTGGGACAACTTCCTAGCCGCTGAAAAATACCTAGTTGAAGACGCTGCAGCAGTCAGCCCTATCTACCAAGGAGCATACGCAAACCTAATTGACCCAGCCTTGGAAAATGTCATCAACCAACCAAACGGGGTTGCGCAATACTACCGCGCAGCCACATACAACGTCACTGAATAACGTATTTGAACAACATACAACAACACACAAAATCCCTAGATCTAATCACACATAGATCTAGGGATTTTTGAATTTGTCTATTTAATCGAGGTAAACAAAATAAATAATAAGTGGTGAATTATTGAGTAAAGCGATCGAACAATATTACTTGGTATCATAGTCTAGGCTTGCATACGTAGCCTTCAAAATTTAAATCACTAAAGTTTAGAAGTAATTAATTTTACTGAGTATCCTATTCGTATACAAAGCCAAATTAAATGGCAGTTATGTAATACCTAGTATGCCGAAGGTTTCTATTTTTACATTTACTCTGCTGCTTTATTGACACTTTTAGCAACAATTTTAGAAACATTTGGGTTGAAAGCATTTGGGATAATATTTTCAACTGATAATTCATTTACAAGCTGTCAGCTAAGGAAACCTAGGTATTGATACCTAGGTGGAATTAGCGAAATAGACAGCTCTTTTTGTTGATTTTACTAGGTTATCGTTTATGTTTCCTCTAAATAGATAGTATAATGTATTTTAAGAGAAAAGAGGTGATAAGATGCAGTTAACGAAAACGATTAAAGTGCAATTATACCCAAGTGCTAGTGATATTGAAAAGTTCGAAGAAACTCAACAACAGTTTTTAAACGCTTGTAATTTTGTTTCGACATATATCTTTGACCATGACTTTGAATTAGGTCAAACGACTTTGCACAACGCCTTGTATCATCAGATACGTCAGGATTTTGGGTTGCAATCGCAAATGGCCCAGTCCGTGATGCGTACGGTAATCGCGAGATATAAGACCGTGAAAACACAGTTTAAACAAAAACCTAAGCGTTATAAAGATATCCATACAGGTAAATATCATACGCTATATAAAGACCTTTACCATTTAACGAAACCCCTAGGGTTTAAGCAACCAGTAGCTGTGTTCGTACGTAATCGTAACTACGCTTATCACCAAAACAATACCTATTCACTGACGACCAATCAAGGACGAATTAAAGTGTCTTGTGATAAGCAACATATCGATTATCTTCAACAATTTAGCCAGAATGCTTACAAGTTCGGTCAAGCTGAATTACTCTGTCGTAAGGGTAAGTGGTTCTTACACATGTCCGCAAGTAAAGAGATAGACAGCCCAGATGAAACGAATATTCAACGTATTGTAGGCATTGACCGTGGTTTAAGACAGATACTAACTATTGCGGATGATACAGCTCATACTACCTTCTATTCGGGTAAAAGCTTGATGAAGAAAAGACGGCGTTTTAAGAAATTGCGCCAGTCCTTACAAGCGAAGAACACCAAATCAAGTCGTAGACGCCTTAAAACAATTGAAAGACGAGAGAACCGCTGGATGAATGATGTGAACCATCAATTATCAAAGACACTCGTTGACCGATACGGGGCCAATACCTTGTTTGTGGTGGAAGATCTTACGAACGTTACTTTTAAAACGACTCACCACCGTAAGCAAGATGCACGGTATGAACACCATTCTTGGCGATTCTTCGATTTTGAAGAAAAGTTAATGTATAAAGCTTTAGAAAGTGGTTCGCAAGTTTTAAAAGTATCCGCACAATTTACGTCCCAACGTTGTCCGAAATGCGAATCAATTGATAGAGCTAATAGACAACAAGATAAGCACTTGTTTACTTGTCAAAATTGAGGGTATCAATCAAATGATGACCGTGTGGCAGCTATCAATATTCAAGAATTGGGTCACCGATATCTGTCGAGTGAGAAAAACCCGCGGTTTGAAAAAGTTGTGCCAATACAAAATTATTAAACGTAAAACAATATTCGGTAAGTGTCTACAGACCGCTTACTGATGGGGTGCCAGTCAACCATCCCTTAGTGTCTTTAAACGGTTGGAGATATTATATCGTTTGTACAACCACCATGTTTAGGACAAACTCTCTGTTTTAACAGAGAGTATTTGATAACTTACTCAAAAAATGAGGTCAGAATCATTCAACAACGATTCTGACCTCTATCTTTTTAAATTAAAATATTATATGCAAATCTGGAACCCACTCTAAAACGCCCAAATTACTGTTTTATCAACTATTCAAACACTTTTATTTAGCTATAACTGTCAAACGAAAAAGGAAGTGATTGCGGTTAAGCACCACAATCACTTCCTTTATTAGTTACCTTCTATTTAGCATAGCGACTTTCTTTGAAGTCTAAGCCCAAGTGGTCACGTAATGTGTCCCCTTCATATTCGTATGAATAGTAGCCACGTTCTGCAATCTTCGACAATATATTGTCGAAGAATTCGTCGTAAGCATCCCCAAATACTTGCTCATTCAACATGAATCCATCTGCTGCGTCATTTTCCAACCAGTAGATTAATTTGTCTGCTAATTCATCATATGTACCGTAGAAGTTTCCTTTTGGTGTAGCCGTTTGTAGGGCTACTTCACGTAGGGTTAAGTTCTCTTCTTTAGCTTGCGCTTTGATCGCGTCACTTGTTGAACGGAATCCGTCAGATCCCACTTCTCCTAAATCTGGGAATGGTGCATCCGGATCGTATTGTTTGAAGTCGTGGTGGTCGAAGAAGCGTGCTAAGTAATCTAGTGCTTCATCCAAGCTGATTAATTGTTGTAATTTCTCATAGTTAGCAGCAACTTCTTCTTCTGTCGCACCAGTAATTGGTGATAATGATGGCAAAATAACCACTTTTTCTGGGTCACGACCATTGGCTTTTACAGCATCTTTCACAGCTTTGTAGTATTCTTGTGCTTTTTCCAAGGTGCCAGCTGCATTAAAGATCACTTCACCATGCTTAGCCGCAAATTCAATCCCTTTAGGACTTGCACCTGCTTGGAAAATAACCGGTTGGCCTTGCGGCGTGCGTTGGATGTTTAAAGGTCCTTTTGAATTGAAGAATTCGCCTTTATGATTCAACACATGGACTTTGTCTTTATCGTAGAAGACACCTGTTTCACGGTCACGAACAAAGGCGTCATCATCAAATGAATCCCATAATCCTTTAGTGACTTCTAAGTATTCATTGGCCATGTCATAACGTAAGTCATGCTCTGGGTGGTTACCCTTGTTGTAGTTGCCTGCAGACCCTTGTAATGGTGAAGTTACCACATTCCAACCAGCACGCCCCTTGGAAATAATATCTAATGACGCGAATTGGCGAGCTACGTTATAAGGCTCAGAATAAGTAGTTGATAAAGTCCCAACTAAACCAATTTTCGAAGTAATTGGCGCTAGAGCTGATAATAAAGCGATTGGTTCAAAACGGTTTACAAAGTGGGGAATTGATTTTTCATCGATGTATAAACCATCTGCGATGAAGACGAAATCCGCCCCATTTTTCTCAGCTTTTTTCGTTAAATTGACATAGTGGTCAAAATTGATTGACGCGTCAGGTTCAACATCTTCAGCTTTCCAAGAGTTCATGTGAGCGCCAGCACCGAATAATAATACCCCTAGTTTTAATTGTTTTTTAGTCATGAAGATCTTCCTTTCTTTCTATTAAGAGTTTTGTTAAATAACTTGATGAATCAATAATGCTATTCTGCTTCTTTAGACTGGGTAATGTCTAACCCGAAGTATTCATTTGAAATCTCTGCCAAAGTCCCGTCTTCACTTAAAGTTTGAAGGGCTGCATTAAAGTCCGCAATGATTTGTTGGTTTTCTTCCGTATCTTTGAATGGGAAGCCGACTGGTTTTTCACCAAAAGTTTCATCAATCATCCGTAAGTCAAGGTCGCGGTTTTTAATTTGCGCAGTCAATTCTTCGTAGCCATTGACATAACCTTTCACATTGCCTGATTGAATATTGGCAACCGCAACTGCCATACTTTCTACGAATTCAAGTCCGATTTGGTCGTCAGTATCATACTCTTTCAATACTTCCGCATAGTTAGAGCCAACAACTGCATTCACAGATTCTCCGGCTAAGTCTTCAAGGGTATTGGTTTCCGTATCATCAGAGGCTACCGCAATCCCGGTAGACGCATAGAAGTAGTTATCTGTATACACATACGACTCCCGACGTTCAGGCGTATTGGCGAAGTTAACAGCGGTAGTCATTTGTCGCTCATCCTCGTTATTGTATGCATATTATCTTTGCTTGTGCTGACAGTTTAAAATCCTTTTTTGAGTAAAATAAAAACCCTTCCCAATAGGCAATAGTCCTATCAAGAAGGGATGACTGGTCAACAATCATGGTTCCACCCTTTTTCATATTGCCCTCGCAGACAATATCTCAGTCAGTAAATACTGACAGGCTTAACGGCCCCACCCGTCCAACCAGCTTTCACTGGTAGGATGCTCCAAGCGCACTTTCATTACCTGTATCCATCTGCTCTCATCAACACAGACTTTCTGTCCAATACATGAGTAATTACTCTTCTCTTCATCGCATGTCGTGATTAAAAAAATATCTTTTTCTTGAAGTCAATTTAACAAACCCGAACACCTTAGACAAGATTACTGCCTAGGGAAAACACGCCTCGTTTTGCATTTTTTGTTTTTACCCTTAGATAAAAGCATGTCTTAAAAGTTGATATCTAGCGGTTTCTAACCAATAATACATAGACTAATATTCGTAAATAACTATCAGAAATGATAAAAAAACTAGACAAATGATCACGAATTTAATTGCATTTTAATACAATGTTTGTATTAGACCCTCACCTGTAACCCCTTAAAAGACGAACTAACCCTATTCTTCAAGCAAAAAAAAACGAAACGTGGCCCTGTATCAGCTAGCCATCGTTTCGCCTGTTTGATTATGCAATTTTTTTCAAGCAATGACTGAATTAAATAACTGCAATTAATTACATCACTGCAATTTTTCAAATCCTTACAGCTTATAGAATCATTGTCCTTCTGCATTAAGGGACAATAGGCACCCCAATTTGTTCACGTAGGGTCGTACCTGGGTACTCTGTCCGATAAATTCCACGGTCTTGAAGGATTGGCACGACTTCATTGACGAACCGTTCAAAGGCACCCGGAATGTCACCAGCAATGATAAAGCCATCAACAGCATCCGCTTCAACCCAACGTTGGATTTCGTCAGCGATGTCTTCAGCTGTCCCAATAAAGTTTGGACGAGTCACCGCTTGTTCCAAGGCTACTTGACGTAAGGTCTGGTTTTCTTCCTTAGCACGTTTCTTAATGTAGTCTGTTGTCGAACGGAAGGCGTCTTTTCCGATATCTCCTAAATCTGGGAACGGTGCATCTAGGTCATAACCTGAGAAGTCGTAGTCATCGAAGTAGCGGGCTAGGTATTTCACTGCATTCTCAATTGGAATCAAGCTGGCAAATTCAGTATAAGCTGCCTCAGCATCTTCCAAAGTATCTCCTACAAGTGGGTTGATGCCAGGGTACACCTTGACCTCTTCAGGATTACGGCCAGCTGCTTTAGCCCGTGCTTTAATGTCATCATAGAAGGCTTTTACTTCTTCTAAAGAATTGGCATGGGTGAAAATCGCTTCCGCGTTCCCTGCCGCAAAGGCCCGCCCAGAATCTGATGATCCTGCTTGGAAAACGAGTGGTTCCCCTTGAGGTGAACGGCCAATGTTTAGGGGACCAGCCACTTGGAAATACTCTCCTTCATAGTTTAAACGGTGCAGTTTTTCAGGATCAAAGTATTGGCCTGTTTCCTTGTTTCTAGGGAAGGCATCCGGTTCCCAAGACCGCCATAAACCACGCACAACATCTAAATGTTCTTGGGCGATTTTATAGCGTTCACCGTGAGGCGGTAGCGTCCGGTTGTTGAAGTTCTCAGCCACCCCTGCTTGTGGTGTCGTCACCAAGTTCCACCCAGCACGGCCATTAGACAAGTGGTCTAGCGATAGCAATTGACGTGAAATAGTGAAAGGATCTGTATAGGTTGTTGAGAAAGTCCCCACTAAACCAATATTTTCAGTCACAGCCGCTAAACTAGACAATAAGGTAATCGGTTCAAAACGATTTAAGAAATGAGGAATTGACTTCTCAGAAATATATAAACCATCTGCGATAAAGACGAAATCAAATAGTCCTTTCTCTGCTAATTGAGCCCGCGTCTTATAAAAGTTTAAGTTGGTGCTGGCTGTTTCATCTACTTGCGGATGACGCCAACCATCTGTTGTGCCACCGATACCATGTAAAATTGCCCCAAAATGTACTTGTTTAGTCATATTACTTCACTCCTACTCCGGCTGCTTTTAGCCCATTCACCACATGTTCCAACCCTAAATCAATAATGCCTTGGTATTGCTTACTGTTTTTTTGACCAATTTCAACTACCGGCACATAAGAGACCCCGTATTTGGCATTCAAAATGTCTCTAAATTGGTCGTTTTCTGTCACGTCAATCAATTCATATGAAAGGTTTTCCTCTTTTAAGTAATCTTTGATTTCCTGGCAATAATGACAGCCTTGCTTGGCCCATAAAACGATATTTACTGCTTGTTGTTTGTCTGACATTCTTATCCTCCTGTAATTTCCCCTGCTAAGGCTTCAATAATCTCGAATTTCTTAGCGTAAGGAATGCCGATCGTATGAATCACAAAGTGGTTGGTGTTAAATCTCTTTGAAAAATCGTCTAGTTGCGCTTTTACCTGACTGGCTGTACCAACAAAGGCGCCGACTTGTTTTTCAAGGATTTTTGCGTCCTCAGCTTGGTGCAAGTCAGCATATTCTTCAGCGGCCGCTTGTTTGTTGAAGTTGACCCTTTTGCCAGAATTTAAAACCACTGTATAGGCAGCTTGTTCAGCAAGATAGGCTTTCCCTTCGTCCGGATCGTCTGTGATATAAACGATGACGGCAATTTTAAAGTCCCCTGATCCCTGATAAGCGGCTCTCGTTTTGTCAAGCGCTTCAAGGTCCGCATTGGCAAAGTAGGGATAAACTAGGCCGGTATCTTGAGTGGTCGCTAATTTGGCACTTTCTTGACTACCCCCAAGCAACTCGATGGTAAAGTCTGAACTAATTGCCGGTTGCAAGTCATAGTTTTCAGCCGCATAGGGATGGTCGGCCGGGAAATTATTGCGGATAAAACGGGTGACTTCGATAAATTTATCATCGAAAGATTGGACCGGTTTGATAAAGTCTCTTTGTAGGACCTCAACCGCCTCATCCTTACCACCTTGGGCCTTACCCAGCCCTAAAATCACCCGACCTGGCGCTAGTTGGTGGAGGAGACTGAACGACTCCGCCACTTTATATGGGACGTAATGTTGCAACATGACTCCACCAGATCCTACGCGAATCTTGTCCGTCTTGGCTAAGATGTAACCCACCAAAATTTCTGGTGCCGTACTAGCAATCTCTTTAGTGAAATGGTGTTCCGCCACCACAAAGCTGTCATAGCCCAACGCTTCTGCCTTCTGGGCAAACGCAACCGTCTTCTTCAGCGTCGACTGAGCGGTTTCACCTTCATAAATAATGTTTTGATCTAATAAACTTAAACTTAAAGCCATTCACTTACCCCCAATTCTTTCCAACTACCACCGTATGTCCTTTTTTTGAAAAATAAAAGCCCCTCCCTAATAAACAGTCTTGTCTATTAAGAAGGGGCGAAGAGTCAACGTTCGCGGTGCCACCCTTGTTCAAACTGCCCTCGCGAGCAATTTCTCATCCAGTAAATCTATACTAGAAAATTTAACGGTTCCATCCGTCTAACCAGCTTTCACTGGCTAGATGCTCAAAGGTCATTTTCATTACTGGTAAGCATCTGCTCTCATCAACTACAGACTTTCTGTGCCTTACCCCCATAATTACTCTACTCATCCACGCACTAGTTTATTTGAATATTTACTTGTATTTACTTATATTTGCTTTTATTGCTATCTGGACTTGCAATAAATTTGCTTGCACTCAATCTAACAAATTCCATTCACTAGCATCAACCTTACCGCCTAGCCCTAAAATTTCCAGATCCCTTTTTGGACAAAATGACGACACATCAAAAAATCTAGGAAAAGCCTTTGATCATCAAGCTTTTCACATCAATTTAATTTTTCTATAATCGCTAACCACTATCATCATTGATATGGAAGTGGGACAGGCGCTGACAAAAAATATGAAATTTAAATACAATCATTGTACAAAACGCCATTTCTCATCAAACCGAAAATTATAACAATGTGATTAAATCAGCCTTTCTAATCAAATCAATTGAAACCGGGTCCTAACCCTACAGATATCGTTTGACCGATTTTGATTTTCTGCATACAAATATTGCCTTTTGCTGTTATCACTTTTATCGATATCCATTGATTGATAAATGCTTGAGCAAATTCCCCCACTAGAACCATCTACTCAGTTACAATTCTCTATAATGATTATGCAATTATTTAAATAGATACATAAACTAATCAACCAATTTCTAGAAATGAGGATCTCAGATGCGAATTGCCATAATAGGTTTTGGGATTGCGGGTGCCAGCACCCTAATCCAATTAAGTAAACAGTTTGATTTAAATGCAGCTACCGACCAAGTAGATGTCTATGAAACACGCCCACGTTTAGGTGCAGGTGCCCCATATGCAGAGGATGACGATGCCACGGTCATCAACTCCTTCCCGCGGTCATTGTCCCTTGATGACGACGACAACGAGGATTTTATCAATTGGACCAAGGCCAACTATCCGGCAATTGATATCGACAATGTCTTTGCCCCGCGCACCATTTATGGTGAATACGTGGAAGCATATCTCAAACCCTATTTAGCCAAAGATTACGTCCGTCATATCCAAGCCAGTGTCACCGACTTTCAAGTCGTAGATGCAGACGGGACACCCTTATATCAGCGACCGCTTGAAGACGGCTTAGCTTATCAAGTCTTTAGCTCGGAAAATGGCTGGTCTCAGATTTACGACGCGGTCTTTTTTGCCATTGGCCACCCGCCCTACCAAGACCCATATCAATTGGACGGCCAGGCCAATTACATTCAAGACCCTTACCCATTGCAGGAGAAATTGCAGGCGACTAAAGACAAGCATCGAATTGGGATTGTGGGCTCTGGTTTAACGACTATCGACTTGATCAATTACTGCAACAAGTACGATTTATTTGCCGACCATGAAGTGACGGTCTACTTTCGCCACGAACCCTTCCGATCAGTGATCCAACCTGACGCTAACGAAGACTATATCCAGTCCATCGACGATGAATGGATTAAAACACAAAGAGCAGCCAACAAGGGGGCTATCCCGATTCAAGTCGTCATCAACCAAGTCAAGGCCGACCTAAAGGCCAACGGTATTGACTACAGCCGGGTTTGGGCCAACTTCAATACAGGTTCAGTCGCTACTGTCACAAAGGCCATCCGCCAAGATGATCCTGACTACCGCCGTTTCCAAGGCTTTTTCCGAGCCTTCTACCCAGTCCTACACCGGATGATGGGCGCCCTAGACGCAGACGGACAGGACTATTTCTACAAGGATTTGGGTCCCTTCTTTCGTATGCTGTATTCACAAGCCCCAGCCGCTTCCATCAGCATGATCTTAGACTTAGTAGCCCAAGGCAAATTAAAATTGGTTTCTGGCTTGTCTGATATCCAACCCTTGGAAAAGGGCCAGTTCCACCTATACGCTAACGGAATCCGCCACAAGGAAGATGTCTTAATCAACGCCACTGGCTTCAATAGTCGTTTAAGTCAGGCAAAAGACACTGACCCGTTACTGGGTAATTTGATCCGCCGTAATTTAATCCTGCCTGACAACCAGGACAATATTTTAGCGGCTTACCCAAGCGCGACGCCATTAAACCCTAACTACCAAATCCTAGACAATGTCTACTTCCTAGGTAGCTGGATTGCTTCAACCCAAGGGCCGAACACGTCCGTTGCCTTGGCCAAGAAACAAACCCAAATTGCCGTCACTGACTTCTACCAACAAGTCAACAAGCACCAGTAATTGACTATTTTTCCATGCAAAAAGGACTTGCACCCTCAAGCTAAGTGAGCGGCGCAAGTCCCTTTATTGTGTCTCATATTTTATTCAGATTAGTCGGTTTTACTAAACATACTTATTAGTCAACCATTGCGAACAAGTCATTCAGCTAAAGTAGGATGGGTATAGATTTGGTCACGTAAGAATGTGTATGGTAAGTGTGCTTTCATGGCTACAGTGATGATATTATGAGCATCTTCACCGAATAAACGAAGCCATAAAATTTCGTTGGTTTTCTCATCGATAACTGGTTTAAATACTCTAGTAGTTCGGCAGATTACTTTTACTTTTGAAATATTCATCACTGGCAATTAAATTTTACTTTTCGCGAATAAATCGCTATCATTATCTCATATGCATACAAAAAACGCCCGATGCACATAGATGGGCTTAAACGATGAAATAAGGGAGTGATTAGATGACATTATTACTGAATGTTAAAGACATCCGAGGGTTGGTCGATATGGCAGAGACCGTCAACATTGTCGAAAGAACCTATCATGAAATGGGTCAAGGCAAGGTTATCAACCCAAGCAAGGTGAATTTAGACTTAGGTGAAACGGGTAATTACCCCTTCTACGACGGCTTTATGAATGCCATGCCAGCCTATATCGACTGGTTAAACATGGCTGGAATGAAGTGGATTGGTGGCTTTTATGGTGGTCGTCGAGCAGCCGGATTCCCCTACATGACAGGGATGATCCTCTTGTTAGACCCACATGTGGGACGGTTCTTATCCGTTATGGACGGGGCTTATATTACAAACCTTAGAACAGGTGCGCAAACCGCTGTCGCCCTATCATACTTTAACCTAGGCGAATCCATTTCACTGGGTATGTTTGGGGCTGGTACCCAGGCCAGAACCCAAGTTATTGCCATCACTAAACGGTATAAAATCAACCGTCTAGTCGTATGGAACCACCGCCGTTCAACAGCAGAAGCTTTTAAAGAGGACATCGCCCACCTTATCGATGGTGAAGTTATCATTGCAGATAAACCTGAGGACGCCACAGATAATGACGTGCTGATTACGGTCACAGGAGCTACCGCACCCTTTATCACAGGTGACATGATCAAACCGGGTACCATCATCATGCCAATGGGGTCACGTGGCGAAATCACAGACGATATCATCATTAACGTCGATCATATTTATGTAGACCACAGAGCTCAAGCCCTTCACCGTGGCGCTTTGAAGAAGCTAACAGATGAAGGTCGCCTATCCGAAAAAGATATTACCGCAGATTTCGGTCAGTTAGCTACAGGCCAAGTGGCACCGAAGCATAATGAAAACACGACCACCATCGTTATTCCAATCGGTATTGGTGCACTCGACGTCGCAGTCGCAGGCTACGTCTACCACAAAGCCATGATACAAGGTCTTGGTCAACAATTCGACTTCGACCTCCTAGGCGGAGACAATACCATCAATTACATGGAACCAGACTTGGAAAAACAATAACCACTAGCTAAGCTAGCAAGCAAAAAGGGGCGTGACCAATCATCACACCCCTTTTTGTGTATCATATTTATTCCAATTCACATCTAACGTTGGGTACTCGCCCTTGTTCATGTGTCTTGTATTGCAATTTAAAACTTTTTTCTGACATAGCTTTAAATGTTATTCCTTTTCCCACGCAACAAGCGTAAGCCATTCAAGATAACTAAAATTGTTGAGCCTTCATGGAAAAGGACGCCAAGAGCAATATCAGCAATGCCCATGAAATTCAAGATGACTAAAACGAGCACCACAAACATTGAAAAGGCCATATTCTGCCAAGTAATTCGGCTTAAATCTTTGGATACTTGGTGGGCATAAGTCAATTTGTCCAGGTCATTAGCCATCACAACAACATCAGCAACGTCAATTGCCACATCCGTTCCGTCACCCATAGCGAAACCAATATCTGCTTGCACTAGAGCTGGCGCGTCATTGACCCCGTCCCCTGTCATCCCAACTTGTCCGTATTCAGCTTGTAAGTCTTTAACAATTTGGGCCTTCTCTTCAGGTAAAACATTGGCCACAACTTGGTCAATCCCCACTTGATTAGCGACTGCCTGCCCAGTCACTTGGTTGTCCCCCGTGATCATGACAGTATGAACATCCGCTTGGTGGAGGTAGTCGATGGCTGCTTTAGCCGCTTGGTTTGGCGTATCCATCATAGCTATGTAGCCGATAACTGCATCGTCTTTTGCGATATAAACCACCGTTTTCCCGTCCGCCGACAATTCGTCTGTGTGCCTCTTGATTTTGTCTGGAACGATAGTGAATATTGACGGTTTACCGATTTGATAAGTGTGGCTAGCGTAGGCCCCGCTCAGCCCTTTTCCAAGGTCATTCGTCACTTCAATCGGGTCGGTTAAGGGTTTTGTGTGGGCTTTAAATTCTTGTAAAATGGCACGGGCCAAGGGATGGTTGGATTGACTTTCCATCGCGACAACTACTGGCAAGATTGCATCGTCTTGGATTCCGTCAACAAAAAAGTAGTCGGTCACTTCGGGTTCACCCTTGGTCAAGGTGCCGGTTTTATCAAAGGCAATGGCTTTTAAATCAATCAGATTGGCTAGGTAAGCGCCACCTTTGAATAGGACGCCGTGGCGGGCCAAGTTTGAAATAGCCGATAGGGTTGCGGGCACTGCTGAAGCGGCCAAGGCACATGGTGAGGCGGAAATTAAGAATATCAGTCCACGGTACCAAGCCTCTGCCCATTCCCAGCCGAAAATCCAAGGACCTAGAAGGACTATGAATGGGAAAATGGCCAGGACGGTTGTGACATAGATTGGCTCAATTTTCTTGATTTTAGTGGCAGCTGGTGTCAAATTGGCTTGGGACGCTTCCACCATTTGCAGGATTTTTGCAAAGACGGTTTCATCCGGATTCTTCGTGACTTCTACCACAATAGCGTGGTCCCCGTTAATGGTCGCCCCAAATACCTCGTCACCTACTGTTTTTTCTTTAGGCATTGATTCGCCATTGATAGAGGCTTCGTTGATGACAGTAGCCCCTTTGACAATTCGGCCATCAGTAGGGATTTGACCCCCATTTAAGACTTGGACTTGGTCACCGATTTGCAGTTGGTCAACCGCCACCTTTTGGGTTGAACCATCAGTCTGTAATAGTAAGGCTTCAGTTGGGTTCAAATTCATCAGGTTGGTAATTTCACGTCGCGACCGCCCTTCCGCATAATCTTCTAGGAAGTGGGCACCCGCGAAAATTAAAATTAATAGGGCTGCTTCATAGAAAGAGCCAATTAATAAAGCGCCAACTGCCGCCAGCCCCATCAATAAGTGGATATTGGGTTTGAATTTACCAGCGGACATGGTGTCTCGAATAGTATCACCAAAGCCCTCACCTAACACGTGGTAGCCAGAAAGGATAAGGGATAATACCATAAGGATATTACCTATAGAACTTTGCCAGTTACCGATGATTAATCCAAGTACAAAGGCAATCAATCCTAGTATATATAGTCTCGCAGCTAGTTTGGTATCATGTTCACCATGGTTATGACCATGGTGAACATGATTTTTTTCTTCCGTATGACAATCTCTATTTTCAGTCATCATGTCCGCTCCTTTTTTATCATTTCACCTACTATATACAAGTTTATATGAATACTCATTCATATACCTCGCTATCATTATACCACACCTATATGAAAAATAAATCATATTACATAGAAAATATATACTATAGGAGAATTGAAATTTACTATAATAGTTGTTGACGCATTTTTGAGGAGGTGAAAAGAAATGACATTTGAAGAAATTTTACCTAAATTACGCCAAGGTGCAGACATTATCCGCGATGGTTGGGGTGGCGCAGAGGAATACGTAAAACTAGTTGACCCGAAAGAATTTGAAGGTCAAACAATTACGCCTTATTTCCTAATTTCAGTTGCTGGCGAGGGCTTCTCAATGTTCCAACCAACTGTATGCGATATCCTTGCTGAAGATGGTCTATCGCTTCTGACTAGTAACGCACACATAACTTACACAATAGAAAGGAAGCAGATACTTGGACACATCCTACACTGACTATCCTAAACTCCCCGCCCAATTAAAGGTTATCGTTACAGGCGGCATGTCTGGTATTGGTAGCAGTCAGGTACAACACTTTCTAGAAAAAGGCCATCGCGTTTTGGCTGTCGATCTTAAGGAAGATGCAGAGTTGGTTAATAAATGGACTACTAGCTACCCGGAAAACTTTAGCTTTCGCAAAGCGGATTGTAGCGATTTAATGGCAGTAACTATCCTTTTTCAAGAATTAAAAACTTCTTGGAACGCCATTGATGTACTATGTAATACAGCCGGCGTCCTTGACGATTACAAACCTTTAGATCAAACGGACCCAACAACCTGGCAAACGATTATTTCTAGTAATTTACAAGTTGCTTATAATATGACCTATACAGCTTTACCCATGCTATTAGCCAATCCTACTTCTCGATTAATCAATATGGCTTCGATCGCGGGCTTAACGGCTGGTGGTGGCGGGATTGCTTATACAACAGCTAAGCATGCTATAGTAGGCTTTACTAAACAGATGGCCTACGACTATGCGGGGCAAGGGTTAGTCGCTAACGCAATTGCCCCTGGTGCCATCATGACGCCAATGAACCAAGCTGATTTTGTGGGTGACAGTCCCATGGCCGACCAAGTGATGGCCCAAACACCGGCTAAACGGTGGGCAAGTCCTGATGAAGTAGCAGCCCTGACCTTATTTTTAGCTAGCGACCAGGCAGCCTACATGCAGGGCAATACCATACCTGTCGATGGCGGTTGGCTGATCCGGTAACTTTCTACATATGTAAAATCACAAATCCAACATTACAAATTACACTAAAATTGCGACACTTCGGTAGAGTACTACTCACTGGTATCAGTGTCCTTTGGTCGCAATTGCACACTAGGCCCAGCCTATAAAGGAGACTTCAATGAATAACGCAAATGATACAATCACCCCTTCACGTTTTACCACTCTAGATATAACCAAGATTGCCGTCGTGGCAGCCTTATACGTGGTCATCACCCTAGTCATCGCACCAATTTCTTACGGACCCGTTCAATTCCGGATTTCTGAATCTCTAAACTTCTTAGCCCTTCACAATAAACGCTATATCTGGGGAGTTTCTATCGGTGTTTTCATCGCCAACTTCCTGACTTACGGCCCAATCGACATGATCGTCGGCGCTGTTTCAACCTTTATCTTTCTATACATTGGTCGCTGGTTAGGTGATTATCTTGTTAAAATGGCTATGCAGGCGCAATTTGGCTTATTGTCCGACCAATGGATTCGCTATATTACTTTGACAGTGGTTTTCGCCCTATCCATGTTCACAACCACTACAACAATCGTATTAGTCGGTGCCGACGCCGCCTTCTTACCGATTTACTTATCACTTGCCCTGTCTGAATTTGCGGCCATGACCCTTGGTATGTTCATTATGTATCCATTAAGCAAACGGATCGATTTCGACCGCTAATAAGCGGATTCTTTGAATTGCCTTTTTTTGACCTTTATACTATGTAGTAGACAGATGAATATAGAAATTTGATAGAGAAATGAAAGAGTCATTTGAAAAGGAGCGTTTCAAACATGAGAGTACTCGTTATTGGTGCCAATGGTGGCGTATCTCGTCACTTCGCAGATTTTGTAAAAGATTCAGAAACAGTAGAAGAAGTTGCAGCTATTCGTAACTTAGACCAAGCCCCCTTCTTTGAAGAACGCGGGATTGAATCAGTTTACTTAGACTTAACTAAACACACACAAGCAGACATTGAAAAAATTCTGACCGACAATAATATTGATTCAGTGATTTTCTCTGCCGGTGCTGGTGGATCAGGTGACGACATTGTTATGATGGTTGACCTTGATGGCGCTATTAAATCTATGCAGGCAGCTGAGGCAGTTGGTATCAAGCGTTTCGTGATTGTATCTACATTTAGAACTGGTCGCGAGGAAATTGAGAAAGGTGTCCTACGCGTTTATACCACTGCGAAGACTTACGCAGACGAATGGTTGAAATCACGCACCAACTTAGATTGGACCATCGTTCACCCAGGTATCCTACGTGATCAACCAGGTTCTGGCAAAATCACAACTGAACCCCAGGCTGAAATCATTGACGTGGCCCGTCAAAATGTAGCCCAAACCTTACTAGCAGTTCTTGAAAATGACAATACTATTGGTAAAGAATTTGAAGTGGTAGATGGCGATACAGATGTCACAACAGCCGTTCAAAATCTATAAGTATGCATAAGTAAATAATCAGTAAATAAGAAAAAGGTGCCCGCGAACAAAGGCGGG
The DNA here is from genome assembly GCF_001543285.1 of Aerococcus viridans. Taxonomy (NCBI): domain Bacteria; kingdom Bacillati; phylum Bacillota; class Bacilli; order Lactobacillales; family Aerococcaceae; genus Aerococcus; species Aerococcus viridans. The sequence goes on along the minus strand of NZ_CP014164.1, from coordinate 528,705 downwards.
GGCGCATAAAACAGTAATATGGTTTTCAGGGACGGCATGGCCTTATGGGTCATGCCGTTTCCTGTTTTGTCAGTTCATCCAGCGGGATAAAGCCCACAAGGTCATAGCGGATATGGACACGCTGTACCCTGTGTCCGCTGCTCTTGTCCGGGGATTCCACATAGATTGCGGATACCAGTTCCCGCAGAGCGTAGGGGGTAATCCCGTCCAAATCCGCGTATTTTTTCGCCGTCTGGATAAACTGCTCAATGTTTTCTGTCTGTCGTTCCTGTACTTCAATTTCTTCCCGCAAACGCGCCGCTTCCGCTTTTAGGCTTGCCTGCTCGTCCTCGTTGGTCTTGCTCATCATGGAAAACCGATCATCAGAAAGTCGCCCGCTGGCGTTATCCTCGTAAATCTTGATATACAGACGGTCAAGCTCCGTGATACGCTTCTCCGCTTGGGATAGCTGCTTTTTCAAGAGTTTCAGCATCTCCGCGCTTCGCAGTTTCAGCCTGTTTTCCATCCAGTTTCGGAAGTAGCTCTCATGGTGCGCCACATAGGAAATCACCGCGCTCATATGCATCCACACCATTTCTTCCAGTACAACCGCCCGGATAAAGTGTGCTGAGCAAGTCCCTGTATTGCTGCGATAGTTGGAGCAGATGAAATGGTCTTGTCGCTTCTCAAAGTAGCTGGTGGTGCAGTAGTGCATCTTTGCCTTACAGTCATGGCCGTGCTGACAGCCGTTTTGACCTCCGGCAAAGAAAAGATATATCCTGCCAGCGTATAGAACTCCGTTTCCAAAAGCTCCTTCACCTCCGGGGCTACGCTCTCAATGGCTGCGCCGCGTGTAATAAGCCGGTGTGCCCGCTTTTGTCTGTCGCCTTTTTCATAATACTGGACGCGGTTATTCAGCCGTTGGAGCTTGTGCTTCTCCTGCTGGATTTTCACCTCATTGGCGGCGTATTCCCGTTGTAACTGCTTGATGGTTTTGCTCATAAAATCCTCCTTCAAGTAAAAATGAAAAGACCGCCTTGCCCGGAAAGGCAAAACGGTTAGAATATGGGGATAATTCGGTATTCAGTTGTCAGACCCACCGGAAAGATACAGACGCAAAGCGAGTGTATCATTCCGGCGGGTGGGCAAGGATAGACACGCAAGTGTCGCAAGGGGTGCAGCCCCTTGTTCGGAACGCAGCGACGCAAAACAGCCCAGACTTCATCAGTCTGGGCTGTTGCTCCGCAGGACGCACGATACAGGCCGCAAGGCCATGTATAGAAGTGCGCCCTTAGCTTCGCACAGGAATTTTAGATTAGTGCAAACAGTACTAAAACTAAATATTTCCGTATATCGAATCTATTTTTTCAATTTCCTTTTGTAGCATATCAGATATTTGCTCTTCGATGAACTCCTCCTTAATTCGTGCTATGAAGCGCATATCGGTAAACAAATGAACTACGGTATTAAGCAAGCTACCAATGTCAAGATTTTTGGGATTTGATGTTATTCCAGCATTAATTATTGTACTCGTTGACGCTATTGAATTGGAAACAAGTAAAATTTTTCTTGTCCGAACTTCAAAAAGGTCTTTGGGTTCATCGTCTCTCCGAAACAGGCCATGAACAAGCGTAATAATAATGTCAAACACTTTGGAAACAGCGAAAGACGCACCGACAATTTTCAAATCTCTTGCAAAGCAAAGTGCGTCATAATTACTCTTGTATAATGCACTTGCAAAGTTTTCGTTAATACTTGACAGGAGTGGAACGGGCAGACCCACTTTAGTGTATTCATCAGATTTCAAGTGCTGTGCCTGAGCAAATATCGCCGCAGGAAGATTAAGAAAATCCTCTTTGATATACTCATAACTTTCAGTAAACATTGAGTGCATCGGCACAATTTCTTTTGTTATCCGCATAGGATTGCGGACAACTCGGTATGATTGGAAATTGTTTAGAGTAATGACATCTGTTAAAATATTCATCGTACCAAAAATCCAACCTAAGATGGGGTCATGACCAAGCGTATATAGCCGGTGGTACGCACCGCCCATATTAATGTCCAAAGCTTTTGACCCTTTGGTTATATCATAGGGGGGCGTCTGGTAGAGTAGATTAATCCAGTGCCCAGTCTCATGATTTCTGAGGTTTTTATCTCTAAACTTATCGTTTGCTTGTTTGTGTGCTTCCTCAATAGATTTATCATCATGGGCTAATCTATCGGCTTTATCAAAGCTTTCACCGTAATGGAATTTCTCAGCAATATAGGGGAAAATCAAACTTTTAGTAACTTGCAGAGCTGTCGCAATCGCAAGAAAAGACAAATCTGTTTTATTGATTATACTTGTCTTTTTTGAAAATAAATCATTTATTTGAGATAACTCAGTAAAAGAAGCTGCGATTTCCTGCTCCGTCATGATATCCTCAAGCATCACGGGCTGCGGATGGTATTTCTCGGCTTGCTGAACAATTTCATCCCAGTCATTTAAGGCTGGCCTGTGTTCTAATTTACGCCCACCTTTTTTTGAATTAATATCTTCAGTCAAAGAATCTATTTCTGTTTTTTTCCCGAGTGATTGTAACAAGTTTTGAGCGGCAGCAATATTGAAGTCAGCTGCTTCTCTTGATGATAGAATTTCCATGTTGTTTTGCAATGCATCTGATTTGTCTTGATTCATTTTCAAGACTTTATTCAAATTCATCTCTTCGTCAGAATATTGAAATTTGCTCATACACTCAGCCCCTCAAAATCAAGCCATACCTAAGTCATGCTGCAAATCTTTAATAGCAGATTGCAGCAATACATTTAAGCCAGATAAGTAGTCAATCCTTTCCTTGTCTGCATTAGCTTCCTTACTCAATGCTTCTACAATTGCAGTCTGCTTTGCAACGGCATTTTTGTATATCAATTCTTTTACCTCTCGCAATTTCTTGTTTTTAACATGAGAAGCAATGCTTAAACCAGCACCACCCAAAACAACAGCAGGGGCTGCTAATACTGCAATTCCAGCAACCATGCCTCCGCCAATTAATCCGCCTGCAGCTGCTAATCCGCTTGTGATGCCTGCGGCGCTCAACCCGACAACAGAGCCGCCAAGATACAGCCCAGCAAAACCAACACCTGCACCAACACCAACGCCGACTGCACCAGCTACAGCTTCGCCAATTGGAGAATTTTCCATCCGTCTTGATTTGTCATGCAACGCCAAATCAGCATCATCGATAACGCTTTGTACGTAGTTCAAAGCATCTTGACTCTGAAATTTCATATCTTTCTTTGATTTTACATACCCGCTCATCGTAACCACTCCTTGTTGTTTTGCAATGCATCTGATTTGTCTTGATTCATTTTCAAGACTTTATTCAAATTCATCTCTTCGTCAGAATATTGAAATTTGCTCATACACTCAGCCCCTCAAAATCAAGCCATACCTAAGTCATGCTGCAAATCTTTAATAGCAGATTGCAGCAATACATTTAAGCCAGATAAGTAGTCAATCCTTTCCTTGTCTGCATTAGCTTCCTTACTCAATGCTTCTACAATTGCAGTCTGCTTTGCAACGGCATTTTTGTATATCAATTCTTTTACCTCTCGCAATTTCTTGTTTTTAACATGAGAAGCAATGCTTAAACCAGCACCACCCAAAACAACAGCAGGGGCTGCTAATACTGCAATTCCAGCAACCATGCCTCCGCCAATTAATCCGCCTGCAGCTGCTAATCCGCTTGTGATGCCTGCGGCGCTCAACCCGACAACAGAGCCGCCAAGATACAGCCCAGCAAAACCAACACCTGCACCAACACCAACGCCGACTGCACCAGCTACAGCTTCGCCAATTGGAGAATTTTCCATCCGTCTTGATTTGTCATGCAACGCCAAATCAGCATCATCGATAACGCTTTGTACGTAGTTCAAATCATCTTGACTCTGAAATTTCATATCTTTCTTTGATTTTACATACCCGCTCATCGTAACCACTCCTTAATTTCATATTTTATCTCTGTGCAGCGTTCTCATTTGCAGTTACCAAAATGTGTACTTTTCTGTACTAAAAAATCCAGTACTGCATCGTTCGTTGAAAAACGATAAAATTCGCGAAAATAGCATGGAAATATCTATCGTGCTTTGCTATAATCATTGTACCTTTAGCCTGAGTGATTTACCAGAGCGATTTACAGAAAAGTACACATTTCTGCAATCACACCACGGTTACAACAACATGGCATTTTCGTAGATTTCTGCCCGATAGCGAAATGTCGCCAGCGGCATACCACAAGACCGTGCTGCTGCGGTTCCTGTTAGTTTTCTTGCTTTCCATCGTTGATAGGAATTGTGGAAATTTTCAGGCAATGGTTTAGGCGGACGCCCAAACCGTACACCTCTTGCTTTTGCTGCTGCAATGCCTTCGGCCTGACGCTGCCGAATGTTTGTGCGCTCGTTCTCCGCCACGAAGGACAGCACTTGCAACACAATATCACTGAGGAATGTCCCCATTAGATCTTTGCCCCGGCGAGTGTCCAACAACGGCATATCCAGCACCACAATGTCTATGCCTTTTCCTTTTGTCAGGACCCGCCATTGCTCCAATATTTCCTCATAGTTTCGCCCCAGACGGTCGATGCTCTTGATATAGAGCAGGTCGTCTTTTTTTATTTTGCGGAGGAGCTTCTTGTATTGAGGCCGGTTGAAGTCCTTGCCGGACTGCTTGTCCATAAAAACATTGCAATCCGGCACGCCCACCTCGTGCAGAGCGATAATCTGCCGATCCTCGTTCTGGTCGCGGCTGCTCCAGCCGTATTCGTCCGCAAGATAGTCAACCACCTCGCTCATAGTCATGCCCGCCCGTACAATGTAGGATTTGATTTCGTTCCTGTAATTCTCGTTCTTTTTCATGTAGATAAATGTCCTCCTTTTTTCTGTTTGCTCTGTGGTAAAATGGGTACGCCGACAGGCGATGCCCATTCGCCGCAGAGTATGGTTTTTGTGAAAGTCGGTTTCCGTTCAAATTACCGCCCATGATGCTCTGTTCATATAGGGGCTTGTTCGGTTTAGCTGTTCTGCGTGGCATTTCGTAAAAGAGCGAAAATGCAAGCGTATCCGCAAACTGTGTTCGCTTTGCGGTGCAACGCTCTTTGATGTAGATAGGGATAGGAAAGGAAGCGATTGTTCGCGGATTTCACTTCCCTTGATTTTAGCCTTGCTTTTTCAGCGCCGTTCTCCCCGAATGCCGTTCCTGTCCGGTCATCTCACCCGACGTATCCCCGGCTTTGGCACGCTCTCCGCAGTTGTGGACAAAATGTCCACAAGTTGCAGGGTCATGGCGGTGCTTCGCCAGTCGGCATATCCCATTCGGACGGTCATGCAATTTTCAAGCTGCAAATGTCTGTTGACAGATACATTGTAGCGAAAAAACACGCCCTATCCCGTATATCCAAAAGGATGGAAAAGAGGGGCAAAGAGCGAATATTTCCACGCTTATGGACAAGCTGTGCTATACTGAATATGCAGACAGACATTGACTGGTGAAAAGGGGACATGACGATGAACACAAAACTCACAGTCCCGGAAATATTGAAAGATTTGCGCGTGGCGCAGGGCTTGACGCTGGAACAGCTTGCGGAGCAGACCAAACTTTCCAAATCCGCACTCGGCAAATATGAGAGTGATGAAGTCCGGGACATCAGCCCCTATGCCATCGTCCAGCTTGCAGATTTTTACAAGGTGTCCACGGATTATCTGCTTGGTGTGGAGCAAAATAAAAATCACCCAAACACAGAGCTTGCGGCTCTGCATTTGAGTGACGATGCGATTGATGTATTAAAAGCCGGTAAATACAATCACCGGCTGCTGTCTGAAATCCTCTGCCACAAAGATTTTCAGTGCATGATGCTGGACGCGGAGATTTATGTTGACAGGATCGCAGATATGCGGGTCAACGATATGAACGCCATGCTGGAAGCAGTGCGGCAAATGCTGCTTGCCAAGCAAGAGGGAAAGCAAGATGATTTGTACCTTCGGACATTGGAGCTGGCACAAGTGCAGGAGAATGAATACTTCGGTCATGTGGTTTCCCGCGATTTGACCGACATTCTCTGTGACATTCGGGAAAATCACAAGCCCGATATGACTACGGCAGACGAAACATCCGTAGCGGCGCAGATGCAAAATCAGTTACAGTCTGCTATGAATTTTGAGGGCAGTGCAGAGGAAAAGAAAGCGCGGGCTTTCCTCACAACCTTTGGCATTGACTATGATGCTATCTCCAAAGAGCAGTTCGTCAATCTGATTGAAGTCCTCAAGCTGTCCAAACACATGAAAAGCCCAATCAGCCAGCGAGGCAAGGCAAGCCCTTATCAATCTCACGGAAAAGGTAAGAAGAAACGCAAATAAGCAAAAAAATATGCTGGGCAAGGTTGTTTTCAACCCTGTCCAGCATATTTTGTTCACCTAATCCCGCATGACAGTTGCCCATAAATATTGTGATTTTTCATCGACTGTTTTATGGGCAACCGCGTAAAGTCGCAGGCACCTTTTTTCTTATCTAAATTAACATCTGACGTATTTACGTTTAAAACCTATCCGATCTCTTTCAATTTCCTTTTGAATCGACGCATAAGCATTCAAAGTTTGTGGTTTCTTGTGTTCCCGCTCAATCACTAATTCACCAATTTCTTCCGCTAATGATAGGGCTTTTTCGGATAAAGGAATATAGGATAAGCCAACCGTATAAACAAAGTTGTTCATTGAATGCTTGGTCCGTTCAGGTTGATCATGAATGGTTTCTTTAACTTGTTCCAACATAGCTGACAACTTATCTTTATCAAAATTGTCGTCTTTCAACCGACCTAACAACCAGCAATAAGTCGACCAGCCAGCTGACATCCTCAATTCCTCGCCAGAGACAATCCACTTGTCCGCCACTTCTTGGGCGATATCCGCTTCAGATAAGGTCACAGCAACCACCCAATCAGCCAACATAAAGCAGTAAGCTTGGTTGATCCACCGGTCATAATCCGCTTCCGTCATGGCATTAGCATCCGCAATCACACCCGCAAAGTACATGGCATCATAGTTTCCTGATGCATACAATTCTTCAGCAAGGTCTTGATTGATTTTAATCGCCTTCCGCATGGGTTTCATAGACCCAGTCGTTACCCCAAATAACGGCTCAACCGCCCCATTTGACAGGTACATTTTCTTGGTCCGTTCTTTCCCCAAAGTTTCCAGTTCCGTCATCACTTCAGCGTATTCCATATCCTCACCCTTTCTTTCAAGTCGCTAACATCATTTAGTCCTCGTCTTTTCTAGCCGTCTAAATTTTACTGCCAGTTAATTTATGAACAATGGGTTCAGCCAGTTTAGCTCTAAAAGTTGAAATCATCGGTCCCGCGAAGAAACCTAAATAAACAGTCATTAAGCCAACCGGACCACCTAATAATAAGGCTATCAGTAAGCATAAAATTTCATGAGCAAAACGGACTTGTGCATAAGAAAATTTACTTTTCTCCTCAACAGTTGGTGCAATAGCGTCTAAGGGTGCTGTACCAATTCCGGCCGAAATGTATAAGGCTGCCCCAAATAGAAATACCGTTCCGGCAATAACGGTCAATACAACACGGATCAATAAATTCATATCACCATCACCTAAACCTGCTTGGTTAAAAAGGAAATCAAAGAATTCCACGATATAACCAACAAACAACCAGTTGATAATTGTACCCAAGCCAAATTGACTACGGTCAACGAAGACTACGGCTAAAAATATAAATACATTAAAAATAACAACTACCGTACCAAACCGAATGCCCGTTAAGGCCGAAATCCCCATATTCATTGCACTATATGGATCCATCCCCATATCGATCGTCCCAGATAATGAGATGCCAAATGCAATTGCCACACAGCCAATAAAGGCCACAATGGATCGGATCAGTAAATCTTTATTCAAATAATCTTTCATATAATAATCTCCTTTTTAATAACGTCCTTTATAATAATATCCTTTTTGCCGCTACTAAACTTGCATAAACGCGTCTAATTCCTCAAACGAAATTGGGTCAATGTGGCCATGCAAGTAGAAATCAGCGTCCAGTTCACTCAAAGTTTGACGTAAGACAGCCATTTTCTCAGGGTCTAAATAAGAATTGTTGTAGAAGTCTTCAGTAATGGCATCACCAATGAAGGCCACTTTTTCAGACGGAATATAGATAACCACCCCATCTTCAGAGTGCGGATTCACCACTGGGAAAACTATCACTTCAAGGTTACCTAAATCAATATTCAGCTCACCCTCAAATTCCAAATCAGCTTGTTTTACTTTAATTTGGCTAACTGGATTGTCATACTCAACACGTATATATTGGTCACAAAAAGCACATTCTTCGCCTGTTTCAAGGCGTTCTTGCATCGCTTCCTCAGTCCACTTCCACTCAGCCATCACCCCTAATTGCGCATTGGTTTTTTTATTCGCTAAGACCGGCGTATCCACCGCATGAATCCCATAAGTATGGTCCCAATGCCAATGGGTAATTAAAGTCATGGCTTCTTTAGGTAATCCTAAGCGTTCAACTTCCTGGTCAAAATTCGCTACATGGCTGGCAGAATTTCCAGCATCAATTCGCAAGGAAAACTTGTCTCCTTTGATATAACCCAGAACTGGGCGGTCCAAATCCCCATCCGCCGGCATATAATACACACGTTCTGTTAATTGCTTTAATTGTCTCATCCTTTAGCTCGTCTCCTTTTCAATCAATTCATTATAACAAAATTTACAATCTTCCAATACCCCTAGAAATTTTACCCATATAAAAAAGGCTACAACATTTACGTCATAACCCTTTTTACTAATATCGGACTCTTCTTACGCATAAACACCCGTATGTCAATGCGTTGCGACGACTGTGCCACAAAAATCAAACTCTCCCTAATACGTTAGAAGCGTCGAGTCATAACGACTTTTGTCGCACCACCTATTATAAGCTAGCGATTTTCTCTTTGTCTGCGTCGCTCAATTTAAAGTCGAATACATTCAAGTTGTCTGCTTGGTGGTCTGCGTTATGAGACTTAGGAATCACGACCACACCACGTTCAATTTGGTAGCGTAATAAAACTTGGCCCCAAGTTTTGCCGTATTGTGCACCAATCTCATCCAAGATAGCACGAGAGGCTTCGTCAGTTCCCTTCATTGGCGCCCAAGCAGTAACAACCACATCATTTTCAGCAGAATATTCAATAATATCATCGTTCCAAACTTCAACATTTGATTTAATTTGGTTGACCATTGGTTGAATACGCGCGTTATCGATGATGATATCTAATTGGTCTTGGTCGAAGTTAGATACACCAATAGCTTTGATTTTACCTTCATTGTAGGCATTTTCTAAAGCATACCAAGTTTGTAACATTTCGTTTTCATTGTCCCAAGGGTGGTGAATCAGGTATAAGTCAATATAGTCCGTTTGTAATGCTTCTAGTGAGGCATTTAAAGTCGCTTCAACTTTTTCAGCTGAACCCGCATGGTCTAAATCACCAGGGATCTTAGACGTGATGAAGAAGTCCTCACGCGGTAAACCAGATTCTTTAATCGCTTTACCAACAGTTGACTCATTACGGTATGCAACCGCCGTATCAATGGCACGGTACCCTGCCGCAATCGCTGATTGCAATTCAGTCGTATCATCAGTCACTTCACCAAAATAGTCCCCGTCAACCTTACCAAAAGTGTTGGTACCAGTACCTAAAATTGGCATCTCCACGCCATTATTTAACGTTACAAATTCCATCATTACACGCTCCTTATATACTCTTTATTGAAAAACAACGATCTCATTGACTTGGATATTTGGGTCAATACTTTGGACCACCGGACAATACTTGTGTATCATCTTGGTTGCCCGCTCAGCACGCCCCTGATTTTCCTCAGCCACACGCACATACATCGTAATCGTGATTGCAGTAACTGGTTTGGCACTTTCCTCAGAACGGTCAAAATCTATGGCCACGTCATGGAAAGTATGGTCGATTTTTGAATTATTCAAAATATTCCGATACACACCCGCTGAACAGCCCGCAACCGCCAAGACAAAAGTATTCAAAGGTGAAAAACCAGTTTCCTTATTCAAAGGCCAATTATCCCCATTGACGTTGACCGCCTCAGGACCTAACTCAGCCATATTTAAATGTAAGGTCATCTATTCACTCCTCACTCAGCTAAGGGACTGGTTCATCAGTCCCCTAACTTCTTAATACTTTTATTTAAAGTCGCCCCTTGAGAAAACCGTGTAATTCATTACATGGATGAATCAAGTTCTAGGGCGACCGTCATTGTATTCCGTTAATTGATTTTCTATATACTTTTTGACCGTTTCTTTAGACATACTGCCTACTGTTGCCATGAAATAACTAGGTGTCCATAAATGGCCACCCCATAACATTGCTTTTGTTTCTGGATATGCTTTGAACCATAGACGGGCAGATTTCCCTTTAAGTGTCTTGACGATACTACTTGCGGCATGTTTAGGGTTGAACGAAATCAACATATGAATATGGTCAGGCATTACTTGCAGCGATTGGATGACAATATCATGTTCATCACAAATATGTGTCAATATATCTTGCATGGCGTTTTGTTTTTCAATGGTTGTAAATATTTCTTTACGATACTTTGTTACCCAAACCAAATGGAAATTAAAATCATAGACATTTGTCCTTGTTTTCACAATCATATGTAAACACCTCTTTAACTACATTATAGCAATTGTTATCGCTATAAACAAGTATCATAGGTATGGTATAATATATCTATAAATGCAAGGGGGGTGAAAACATGTATCAAGGAATTGAGTGTAAAATCTATCCTAACGAAAAACAGCGTCAGTTAATTCATATGACCTTTGGTCATACCCGATTCATCTGGAACGAAATGTTGGCCATGTTGAATGCGCGGTACGAAAACAATCCTGACCTTCAAATGCTATCTTATAATGCGTTATCCTCTCTTATTCCACAAATGAAGAAGGAATATCCCTGGTTGCGTGAAGTTGATAGCGTAGCTGTTCAATGTAGTGTTAAACGCTTATCCGAAACTTTTGTTCGTTTTTTTAAAGGTTATTCAAGATACCCAAAATTCAAATCAAAGAAGAACACCAGACAGTCGTATTTAAGTACCATACGTGGCAACAACATTCGTTTTAATGATAATCAGCGGTATATCAAATTACCCAAATTAGGTTGGATAAAATGTAAGTCAAGTGTGCTTCATATTGAGAATGAACGCATAAAATCTGTCACCGTTAAATATACACCTAGTGGCGACTACTATATCTCCATTTTGGTCACAAGCGATAATCAAGCAATGCCCAAAACAGGAAATGTAGTCGGTGTCGATTTAGGTGTAAGTGATTTAGCTATTACGTCTGATGGTCAAAAATATCAAAGTCAGCGACTACATTTGTCTTATAAGAAGCAATTACATTATTGGGAAAAGCGAATGGCCCGTAGACGTTTACAAGCCAAAAAGAACGGTGTAGCTTTAGCGGATGCGAAAAACTACCAGCAAGCCAAGCGCCAAGTGGCCCGTATTCATCAACGTATCAAAAACATCCGCAAGGATTACATGCATAAAATCACAACCGATATGGTTAAAAGTTATGACGTTATCGTTCTAGAGGATTTAAAGACGACTAATATGATGAAAAATCATCAATTAGCCCGTTCAATCGCTGGCCAATCCTGGCGGATGTTTAGAACAATCCTAGAGGCAAAGTGCGAAATGTACGATAAGACATTTGTAGCTATTAATCCGTACAAGACATCCCAGAAATGTTCTAATTGCGGGTATGATAGCGGTAAAAAAGCGTTAAATATACGTCATTGGACTTGTATGAAGTGTAATATGCATCACGATAGAGATATCAACGCAGCTAAAAATATATTAAATATTGGCCTGGAACAGGCCTTAGTTAAATAGCTTAGACCGCTGTTTTGCTTTGAAATAAGTGGAACAAGTCATGAGTGTTCCTAGAAACACGCCATTTTAATGGCGTTGTAGTTCATCCAAAATAAACTTTCCCAAACGAAAAAGGTGGCCTACTCAAGTACCACCTTTTCTAAATGATGTATGCTAATTAGTTATCTTTTTCAACATTTAAGATATTACCTGTTGTTGCGTCGATATCATACGCAAATTCCCGGTCACCATCTATAGTAAATTCAATTTCATAATGGGCAACGTCATCGTAATCATCATCATCGTCATCCACATCATCTAATTCAATTTCACGTTCTGTTAAGGCATCTTCAGTTAGACCAGCGTCGTCTAAAGCAATTTGCCACGCTTCATCTTCAGAAATGAATTCTCCTGAAGCAGCTTGGTTGGCTTCACTTGAGCCTGCACTCTCATTGCTACCATCTGCATTGTCATCCGCGTCGTCACCTGACGTATCTTCTTGACCACTGTTACCGCATGCCGCAAGCAAGAATACTGAAGCGAATAATGTTAGCGCACCTGTTTTTAATTTCATGGAATCTCCCTTTCGTTAAGCATAGTGTCGACTACTATAGTTAGCGTGATCGCCAATCTTTTATACATTATAACATATAGAAAAACAGCTTCAAATATTTTTATCACTTATATATTATAGATGTCTGGTCTTCGGTCATTAAAGACGTTAATCGATGACCGAATACCTTCAATAACAGAAAGGTCTATCTCACCGTATTTTACGCCTACTTGTAAATCAGGAGAAACAACATACTCGCCCCAAGGATCAATGATGGCTGAATGACCGCCATATAAAGCCTCTTCGTCCCCATTAACCGGTCCTCTTGAATTAGCCGATACGACAAACAACTGGTTTTCGATTGCCCGTGCCCGTCCCAAAGTATCCCAATGTAAATTCCGGACTTCAGGCCAAGCAGCCGGTGCAAATACAATCTGTGCATCCGCTAAGGCTAAAGCCCGCACCCACTCAGGGAAACGCAAGTCATAACAAGTAACAATCCCGCATTTGACCCCGTCCAATTCAAAGGTCACACTCGCTTCACCCGCTTCAAAATAACCATTTTCCTTGGCCGGTGAGAATAAATGGGCCTTATCGTAAGCTGCAAGCTCTTGCCCTTTTCGGTTGTAGACATAGGCCGTATTAAATAGCTTGTCACCACGCCTATTGGCTACCGAACCCCCAACCACATTCACTTGGTAGTTTTTAGCGAACTGGCTTAAAAATTGACGACTTACCTTGCCACCCTCGTCTGCTCGCTCTTTCACATCCTCTGGCAAGAAGGAGGTATTCCATAATTCTGGCAGCACAATCACATCCGGTTGATTGGCTGCCGCCTCTTCCATCAACGCTTGAATTGTTTGAAAATTCTCTGCCACCTGGCTTTGTTGTAAGGCTGCTTGTACAATCGCAATTTTCATCATATTCCTCCTAATAACACTTTTCCCCATTATATATGAGTCCCTTCCAAAAGTAATTTAAAGGGCTTAATTCCTTGGAAAAAGAGCCTTCGTGGTCTATATGACGGACATTTCATGTAAATTTTAGTTGACTACTTAATCCGCCATATGATAAATTACCGATATCAAATCGTAACGATTACGATTTACCAACTTTGCCCCTAGCTAAGGCAAAAAATATATTGGGTATCCAAATACATGTGATTGAATATTATTTTGGAAAAGAGGATAAATTGATGAATAAGAGTTTGAAATTCACATTACTGAGTTTAACGGGAGCTGCCCTTTTGGCGGCATGTGGTCAAGCAAATACTGAGAGCGATACGGGAAATGACGGGGACAAATTAGAAATTGCAACAACGATATACCCTGTTTATGCCTTCACAAAAGAAATTGTTGGCGACCATGCTGACGTGAGTTTAATGGTACCAGCGGGCACAGAAGCCCATGATTATGAACCTTCTGCAAAACAAATTGCGGCCCTAAACGAATCAGATGTCCTAATTTACCACAATCAACTACTCTCTGTTAAAACAGAGAGTTTGTCCTAAACATGGTGGTTGTACAAACGATATAATATCTCCAACCGTTTAAAGACACTAAGGGATGATTGACTGGCACCCCATCAGTAAGCGGTCTGTAGACACTTACCGAATATTGTTTTACGTTTAATAATTTTGTATTGGCACAACTTTTTCAAACCGCGGGTTTTTCTCACTCGACAGATATCGGTGACCCAATTCTTGAATATTGATAGCTGCCACACGGTCATCATTTGATTGATACCCACAATTTTGACAAGTAAACAAGTGCTTATCTTGTTGTCTATTAGCTCTATCAATTGATTCGCATTTCGGACAACGTTGGGACGTAAATTGTGCGGATACTTTTAAAACTTGCGAACCACTTTCTAAAGCTTTATACATTAACTTTTCTTCAAAATCGAAGAATCGCCAAGAATGGTGTTCATACCGTACATCTTGCTTACGGTGGTGAGTCGTGTTAAAAGTAACGTTCGTAAGATCTTCCACCACAAACAAGGTATTGGCCCCGTATCGGTCAACGAGTGTCTTTGATAATTGATGGTTCACATCATTCATCCAGCGGTTCTCTCGTCTTTCAATTGTTTTAAGGCGTCTACGACTTGATTTGGTGTTCTTCGCTTGTAAGGACTGGCGCAATTTCTTAAAACGCCGTCTTTTCTTCATCAAGCTTTTACCCGAATAGAAGGTAGTATGAGCTGTATCATCCGCAATAGTTAGTATCTGTCTTAAACCACGGTCAATGCCTACAATACGTTGAATATTAGTTTCATCTGGGCTGTCTATCTCTTTACTTGCGGACACGTGTAAGAACCACTTACCCTTACGACAGAGTAATTCAGCTTGACCGAACTTGTAAGCATTCTGGCTAAATTGTTGAAGATAAGCGATATGTTGCTTATCACAAGACACTTTAATTCGCCCTTGATTGGTCGTCAGTGAATAGGTATCGTCTTGATGATAAGTGTAGTTACGATTGCGTACGAACACAGCGACTGGTTGCTTAAACCCTAGGGGTTTCGTTAAATGGTAAAGGTCTTTATATAGCGTATGATATTTACCTGTATGGATATCTTTATAACGCTTAGGTTTTTGTTTAAACTGTGTTTTCACGGTCTTATATCTCGCGATTACCGTACGCATCACGGACTGGGCCATTTGCGATTGCAGCCCAAAATCCTGACGTATCTGATGATACAAGGCGTTGTGCAAAGTCGTTTGACCTAATTCAAAGTCATGGTCAAAGATATATGTCGAAACAAAATTACAAGCGTTTAAAAACTGTTGTTGAGTTTCTTCGAACTTTTCAATATCACTAGCACTTGGGTATAATTGCACTTTAATCGTTTTCGTTAACTGCATCTTATCACCTCTTTTCTCTTAAAATACATTATACTATCTATTTAGAGGAAACATAAACGATAACCTAGTAAAATCAACAAAAAGAGCTGTCTATTTCGCTAATTCCTCCTAGGTATCAATACCTAGGTTTCCTTAGCTGACAGCTTGTAAATGAAGGAAAACCTAACTTCATTGCAAAAAACAACAGACCTACCAGCCGCAAACGCAGAAACTGCTGAAGAAGAAACTGAACAAACAGTCTACAATGGCTACTTTGAAGATGCTGATGTAGCAGACCGTACCTTATCTGACTATGCAGGTGAATGGCAATCTGTTTACCCATTCCTTGAAGACGGTACCTTAGACCAAGTCTTTGACTACAAATCTAAATTAAACGACGGCATGACCGCTGAAGCGTATAAAGAATACTACACAACTGGTTACCAAACTGACGTCGATAATATCAACATTACTGACAATACAATTGAATATATTGTGGCCGGTGAAAGCAAGACATTCGAGTATAACTATGTTGGTTATGAAATCTTAACCTATGAAAAAGGAAATCGTGGTGTTCGTTTCTTATTTGAAACAAACGACCCGGAAGCCGGCGACTACAAATACGTGCAATTCTCAGACCATAATATTGCACCCGTTGAAACAGGACACTACCATATTTACTGGGGTGGCGAATCACAAGAAGCCCTTCTTGAAGAAGCAGACCACTGGCCAACATACTATCCAACTGATATGTCTGGCTCAGAAATCGCACAAGAAAGATAAAGTCCATATAATTGTGTAAAAGATAAAAGGCCATGTAACAGCCCTTTTACGGTACAATGTTTTTAACCACAAAAACATACCCAGGAGGACGTTACATGACCCAAGTACATTTTACACTGAACAACGAAGAGGTTCAAAGTATTATTGAACATTCGGTAAAAGATGAAGTTTCTAAAAAAAAAATTTTGACCACTGTTTTCAACTGTTTTAAGTGGAAATAGATTAGCAAAAACATCATTAAAAGGTGGAAATATTCCTTATATTTCAGCAACCACCGAGAATAATGGTATATATGCCCGTATCGACAAAGAAACTCGTGATTATCATGGAAATAAGATGAAAATATTTAATACGCCAAGCATTAGTTTTTCAATAGATAACCCTGAGGCTATATTCTTGCAAGAGGAAAACTATTTTACCTCAAATATCATGAGGGTTTTGATAAATAACGATTTAGAGAAAGAAGAATATATATTTTTTGTAGAAACTTTAAGAAAAGCTACTGGGGGATTTAATTGGGGTGTAAAGTTTAGTGGTCCGGTAGTTTTAGATCTAGATATTAATGTTCCATTCAATAAAATGGAGGATAAAATTGATAATCAAGAGATCAAGAAAATTGGATTATTTATTAATGAATTAGATGAAGCAGAAAAATTAGAGATGAGTAAATTAGAAAAGCTAGAGAAACTAAAACAAGCTTATTTAAACGATATGTTTGTTTAGAAAGGAGGAAATTGTATGCAACAAAAAACATCATCAGAACAAGCATTTCAAGATCGCTTTGTGCGTGAATTAGAAAAATATAAATGGAAAGCACCTGATCATTTAGATGGGAATAAACAACGCGTAACGGTCAATCACTTAGTTGAGAATTGGCGTCATGAATTAAATCGAATGAACGTTGATCAATTAGAAGGAGTTCCTTTAAGTGATGCAGAGTTCGAACAAGTCATGGCAAAGGTAAAACAAATTGATAATAGTTTTGAAGCAGCCAAATTCTTAGCGATGGAAGGCTCAACTGGAAAAATTGATGGAATTTACCGAGATGATCATCCTGGTATAACTCGCCAACAAATTACGTTAACAATTTTTAAAAAATCTCAAGTTCGTGGGGGTGACTCGAGCTATCAAATTGCTCGAGAAGTGGAGAGTGAAAATGGGAATCGCTTTGATGTTGTCTTATTAATTAATGGCTTGCCGTTAATTAATATTGAACAAAAGCGAACAGATAAATCTTTAGACGAAGCTTTTGGACAGTTTAAACGTTATTATCGAGATGGAGAATTTGTCAATAATTTCATGGCATTCTCTCAAATGATGGTTATTATGTCGGAAGTCGCCACTCGTTATTTTGCGGCACCAAAATCTATTAATGACTTTAACAAAAGTTTTGTTTTTCAGTGGGCAGATGCTGATAATAATCCAATCAATGACTGGCAGAAAGTGATTGAACACTTTTTAATGATTCCAATGGCTCATCAGTTAGTTGGAGACTATTTAATTATTGATGAAGCCCAAGATGAAGAAAACCGAAGACACATGATTATGCGTCCATATCAGGTTTATGCTTTACAAGCGGTTGAACGAGCTGCTTTAGGCTGGGGTGAAGATGGTATTCGTCATGGAGGATATGTCTGGCATACAACCGGGGAAGGTGTCATAATAGTGATGGGTGCAGTTTGTGTTATTAAATCAAGGGTTTCAGGAACTTTAAATGAATAAATAAACAAAAGCATTGAAGAGTAATACTTGATTTTAAGAGGAGGGATTAAATGAAAATTGTCATGCCAGAAAAGAAGAAATTATTTGATATAGGGCTTGTGTTGCTTGGGATTGTTATCATTGCATACATATACAATCCACTTAGGAATATTATAAATCCATTTATTTATGCACTAGTTCTAGCTTATTTATTGAATCCTGCTGTTAAACTTCTGGAAAAAAACAAAGTCAATAGGATATGGGCAATCCTAATTGTCTTTGTTCTTTTATTTTTTTTGTTCAGCATAGCTTTTGCTACCTTAATACCAAGACTAACAGGGGATTTGCGGGTATTTATAGATGAAATTCCAAATATATTGAAGTTTATTGAAAAAATTGTGGGAGAGCTCCAGTCAGGACAGATACCTTTCATTCCTGAAGGGGTTCAGGAGTTTTTAAATTTGGATGAACAGATCAAGAATATTGGGGAGGTTCTTAGAAATTCATTAAGAGGAGTTTTCAATAGATTTGTCTCATATACTGGGACTTTTCTGGATATTATTATAACTCCTATAATTACATTTTACTATCTTAAGGATAAAGATAGGATAATGAAGGCAATTACTGGAGAAATACCTGTAAAAAGACTGGCCAAGGCTAAAGAACTGGGCGGAGAGGTGGATAAGGTGTTGGGAGGCTTTATAAAAGGACAGCTGACAGTGGCTGGATTTGTAGGTATTTTAACGGGGATGGGCTGTTGGATTATTGGAGTGCCATATTCTCTGACAATAGGTCTAGTTGCTGGGATTACAAATATAATACCCTACTTTGGTCCATGGATTGGAGGGGTTTTGCCAGTTATACTTGCTTTTATGGAAAGTCCCATAATGGCACTTTGGGTTACAATGCTGATTGTAGTCATCCAGCAAGTTGAGTCTGCATTCCTGTCTCCACAAATCATGTCCCATTCAGTGGGGCTACACCCACTTCTTGTAATATTTTCGGTATTATTTTTTGGGAATATGCTGGGAATTTTGGGTATGATAATAGGTGTTCCCTTGATGGGGCTTCTAAAGATTGCTTTAAGATACTTAAAAGAGTTTAGGAGCGAGATTGATTCAAAACCAATTTAATCTAATTCTTAATTTTGTTGAGAAAGAAAAAATTAAATATTAGATAATAAAAATGAATACAAATACATTAGAATTGAGGACTTGAGTGAAAATTTTCAAGCCCTTTCTAACTGTTAATAAAACAAAAAAGTATGATAATATGGTTTTTTAATGAACTATATTATTTTGGAAGAAGTGTATAAATGAAAAAGAGATAAAGTCCATATAATTGTGTAAAAGATAAAAGGCCATGTAACAGCCCTTTTACGGTACAATGTTTTTAACCACAAAGACATACCCAGGAGGACGTTACATGACCCAAGTACATTTTACACTGAACAACGAAGAGGTTCAAAGTATTATTGAACATTCGGTAAAAGATGAAGTTTCTAAAAAAATTTTGACCACTGTTTTCAACCAATTGATGGAAAATCAACGAACAGAATATATTCAAGCCGATGACTATGAACGTTCAGAAAGTCGTCAGAGTCAAAGAAATGGCTATTATGAGCGAGACTTTACGACTCGTGTGGGCACACTCGAATTAAAAGTGCCTAGAACACGTGATGGTGAATTTTCACCGACGGTGTTTGAGCGTTATCAGCGAAATGAAAAGGCACTGCTCGTTTCAATGCTTGAGATGTATGTTTCAGGCGTTTCGACACGTAAAGTTTCAAAGATTGTTGAAGAGCTATGTGGAAAATCGGTATCGAAATCTTTTGTTTCTAGCCTGACTGAGCAGTTAGACCCGATGGTCAACGAATGGCAGAACCGTTTACTCTCAGGTACGAGTTATCCTTATCTGATGACTGATGTTCTCTACATAAAAGTCCGTGAGGACCATCGAGTGCTTTCTAAAAGCTGCCATATTGCGATCGGGATAACAGAAGGTGGTGATCGTGAAATCATTGGCTTCATGATCCAAAATGAAGAAAGTGATGACACATGGTCCATCTTCTTTGAATACTTAAAAGAACGCGGTCTACAGGGGACAGAACTCATCATTTCTGATGCCCATAAAGGCCTAGTGTCTACAATTCGTAAGTCATTTACCAACGCAAGTTGGCAGAGATGCCAGGTCCATTTTTTAAGAAACATCTTCAGTTCCATTCCAAAAAAGAATTCAAAACCGTTTAGAGAAGCAGTAAAAGCGATGTTTAAGTTTACGGATATTGAACTCGCTCGAACAGCTAAGAATGCCTTAGTCGGTGAATATATCGACCAGTCTAAATATACAAAAGCTTGCGAAACATTGGATAATGGCTTCGAAGATGCCTTTCAATACACGGTTATCGGAAATGGTCACAATCGGCTAAAAAGCACCAACCTTCTTGAACGACTGAACCAGGAAGTCCGCAGAAGAGAAAAGATTATTCGGATTTTTCCCAACCGAACGTCTGCCAATCGATTAATCGGAGCTGTCCTTATGGACCTCCATGACGAATGGCTCAGTTCTACAATAAAATATATTAAGTTTGATCAATGAGTGACCGGTAAAACATTGTATAGTATTTTACACAGGATTATGGACTTGACTACAAGAAAGAAATGATGGCTCACTAACCTAGAATATAATGATTCATATTTACATATAAACAAAATACCTAGTGTTTTTCTAAACTCCCAGGAGTGCTAGCCAATTAAAAGCCACTGGACCGCAAAAGGTGAGACAAAAATCGTTCAGGCTCGCAGTACTGGCGTAAATAGTTGTAGTGATGGCACATCACGAAACCTATTTGCGAAGTGGTTTCTAAACTATATTGACTTGTTTTACCCATACATACACAAAAAGGAAGATCTGCTTTTGACAGGTCTTCCTTTTTGATTTGTAGACGCTTATTCTCTACAGGTTATCTTGGATATCTGCTTCAATATCTGCGGGTTCTGTTGTTGGGGCATACCGTTTAATAAAGTTGCCTTGCCGGTCTACTAAAAATTTAGTGTAATTCCATTTTACTAGACCATTACCAGATGCTTTTTTCAGATACGAAAATAATGGTATTGTTTTAGGTCCGTTTACGGATACCTTATCGAACATAGGAAATGAGGTGCCAAAGTTTAGTGCGCATGCTTCTGCAGCCCCTTTACCATCCTCAGGTTCTTGCATGAATGAATTGGAAGGGAATCCAAGTACCTTAAAGCCCTCACGTTGATATTTTTGATGTAAGTCTTCAAGTCCTTCTAATTGAGACGCTAGTCCACATTTAGTTGCTGTATTTACAATCAACAACAAGTCCCCTTCATAATCCGCTAGGTTTTTATCTTGCCCATTAGCATCTTTTACAGTGTAATCATAGATAGTCATCATATTTCTCCTTCTTATAGTAGAAACGCTTCAAAGCCTTCTGTATCTTATAGGCTAAATAATACGCCTTTTTACCTGTGAAAGCGAACAATCACGTTCATAGATTGATTATTTATCATCAATTATACTTTCGCCAGTTCTTGAGTCTTGCATCAATACTATTTGGTTGTACTAGTAACCACCTCACTAATATCTTTTTGTTACCTATATGGTAAAGTGAAATTGAGAAACTTGTATTATATGGTGGTATCCACTTTTATACCCTAACCATTTGTAAATGTAAGAGCTTTCATGATATAATGTATCAAATTCCTAAGAGAGAGGTTCTTTATATATGGCTAAATACGAAGAGGTAGCTGGCGCGTTGGTCCGCTACATCAATGAAAATGCATTAAATGCAGATGATAAGTTACCCAGTATCCAAGAAATGGTGGACTACTACCAAGTGAGTAAGAATACGGTATTATCTGCCTTAAATGACTTAGAGAAACAAGGGTTAATCTACCAAGTACGTGGTTCTGGCGTTTATGTCCGTGGTAATCAACGTAAGGGTTATATCAACCTATTAAACCTAGGTGGGTTTAATTCAACCTTGAGCCAATTTAAAATCGATTCTAAAGTTTTATCCCTTGAGTTAATTGCCCCAACTGATGAAGCGGTAGAAAATTTAAAAATTGACGACCCAGCAAAAACAAAGGTCTACCATGTTACGCGCATCCGCTATATCGAAGGTCGCCCCTTCTGTGTGGAAGAGTCTTATTTTGACAAGGATATTATCCCTTACTTAAGCGAAGAAATTGCATCGAATTCCATCTTCGACTATATTACAGAAGATCTGGAAATGCCAATTGGCTATGGTGACCACTTCTTGCGGGTTGGGAAATTGAAGGCTGAGCATGCTAACCATTTAAATTTAAGTGAAGGCGATCCTTGTTTAAAAACAGAGTCGATCTTCCATTTAAATAACGGGAAACCATTCGACTATTCAAAAATCACTTACCACTTTGAAGAAACACAATTCTTTATTCAAGGTGCCAGCACTCAATACCGTTATTAATTGAAATTGACCAAAGACAAAGGACGCGATTGGCTCACGTCCTTTTCTTTGTGCTTAAATGCTGTGGTTAATTGACCAGATAGGAAAATGGCTGGTGCCTTGCTGTTGGCTAACATTTGAAAAGCATGGCCGTCACCACAAGCGGGAATGATCGCTGTGGGAGCTTGTTTTAAATCTGCTAATAATGTCATTGAAAATCCTCCTAATCACTACTACAAGTCTGCTATATGGCTTACTAGTGACAATTTGATTCGTCTTATCTTTATTGCTCCTAGTTTTTACATATATTTTTAAGTTTTTAGTAAATAAAAAAAGCGCCCTTTGACTGGTTAAGTCAAAGGGCGCTTTCTGCACGGTACCACCTTTAATTTTTCTAATAGTTGGTTAGACTATTAGACTCACGTTGACGGGACATTCATCCGATCAACTGGCATTTTAACGGCAGCACCCGGTAAACACTCAACCACCCTTTAGGTGAATCGCATCTACAGCTCAAAGTCTACTTTTCAATTAGGGCTTGTCATACCTTCTCAGCAATCGGTACTTTCTGTGCACAAGCGTCTAACTTACTTCTACTCCTCAACGCATCAACTTGTTTTATTTACTGACATCAGTATATAAATTTTTATGGTAAGTGTCAACAATAATTTTAATAAAATTCTAATTTAATTCATTGTATCCTAATAATTATCGATTTCTTTACGGACAGAATAGGTATGATCTTGGCCGTGACGGGCTTTTAAGGTCGCCTCTATATCTGTTAATGACAGGCCTCTTTCAGCTAATAAAACCAACAAGTGGTAGAGTAGGTCACTAGTTTCAGATACCAACTCATCATTTCCTTGACCGGCTTGGGCATTTTTTGCAGCAATCACAACTTCAGTCATTTCTTCACCGCATTTTTTAAGAATCTTATCTAAACCTTGATCCGTCAAGTATGTCGTATATGACCCTTCTTTAGGATTATCCACTTTGTCGGCCACTGTTTTTTCAAGGATATTCAAGTTAAAGAAATCATCCCCAAAACATGACTGGCTACCCGTATGGCAAGTTGGGCCAGTTGGACGCACTTGTACCAAAAGGGTATCTTGGTCACAGTCCAATTCAATGTTTACCACTTCTTGCACGTTGCCAGAAGTTTCGCCCTTCTTCCAAAGACGACCTTTAGACCGTGAATAAAACCAAGCTACGCCTTCACTTACTGTTAATTCGTAAGCTTCTTGGTTCATGTAACCCAACATTAGGACTTGATTTGTCCGGTAATCTTGTAAGATAGCTGGTACAAGCCCATCGTTCTTGCCAAAATCAATTGCTGTCATTTACTAGTCAATCCCTTCTGCGATAAGTGCTGCTTTTAAATCTTCGATCGCTACTTCTCCCTTGTGGAAAATAGATGCCGCAAGTCCTGCCTCTAGGTTTGTTTGTTGGAACAAGTCAATGAAATCTTGGATACCACTCGCACCACCTGAAGCGATAATTGGAATCGAAACGGTCTCAGAAGCCAATTTCAAGAATGGAATATCAAAACCTGTATAGGCACCGTCAGTATCAATTGAAGTGATTAGTAAGGCGCCAGCACCGCGTTCTTCACACTCTTTACACCATTCAAGGGCCTTAATGTCGATTTGCGTTTGACCTGCGTTAGTGTACACAAAGTAGTCACCTTTCGCTTCATCATAAGCCATATCTACGGCAATCGTTACCGCATCAGAACCGAATTTGGCTACCGCTTCATTAATAAAGTCAGGATTTTTTACAGCCGCTGAGTTAATGCCGACTTTGCTGGCACCTGCATCAAGAGCGTCTTGAATATCTTGAACAGAGGCAATTCCCCCACCAACAGTTAATGGAATATCAATAGCGTTGGCTACATCCGCAATCATTTGCGTACGTAATTGGTGACCGTCAGTCGTTTTCGTAATATCTAGGATGACTAATTCATCAGCACCTGCGTCTGAATATTTTTTGGCAAAATCAACGGGGTCCCCTAACTCTTTTACATCTACAAAGTGAACACCTTTGACTAATTTACCGTCGCGCGTATCTAAACATGGAATAATTTTTTTCATTTTTTACAGTCCTTCCCAAAAACTTGGATTCTGTGCAGCTTTCCCGACAATTGCTTGGTTTACGCCTTGTGCTTGGAGGGCATCTAAATCATGCCGGCTTCTCACACCGCCAGAAGCAACGACTTGGTGTTTGGTGATACGTTGGATTTGGCCCGTCTTCTCTACATTAGGGCCGGCTTCCATGCCATCTTTATAAATATCAGTATAGATAATGCCGGCGATATCTAAGTCGGCAATTTCATCAAGGTATTCTTGGATGTAGCGACCGGATGCCTCTTTCCAACCATTGATGTAAATCGCTTCATCTTTGCAATCTAGACCAACATAGATACGGCCAGGATACTTAGCGACAACTTCTTTTAACCAAGGCACATCCATGATGGCTCTTGTACCTAGAATGAAGTAGTCGATACCTAATTTATCGTATAAATCGATAGTTTCTAAGTCGCGGATACCGCCACCGATTTCTAAAGGAATATCAGTTAGAGATTTTAAAACTTCAACAGTGTCACCTTCAACAGCCGCTTGTTTAGTAGCGCCAATCAAGTCCACCACGTGAATTCTTGTCACCTGTGGGAATTGACTGTAGTAGGTCACCGCTTCGGCTGCTGACATTGGCATAACGACTTGTTTGTCATAGTCACCTTGTTGTAAGCGAACGCTTTTACCATCAATCAGGTCAATTGCGGGGATAATTTCCATGGATAATTGCCTCCTTTTTGTAAAAATGATTTTATTTTACTTATTCTTGATCAAAACACCCTGACTTATTGAATCAATCCTTTTGAGGATGGGACGCCACCATCTGTTTCTTTCAAAGCAATTTTTAGGGCGCGGGCGAATGCTTTAAAAATACCTTCGATTTCATGGTGGGTGTTGCCATTTTTCAATAGATCAATATGTAGGGTCATACGAGCGTTCATGGCTACGGCGTAGAAGAATTCTTTGACAAGTTCGGTGTCAAAGGTCCCTACTTTTGCAGCAGAAAAGTTGGCGTCATAAACTAAAACTGGTCGGCCTGATAAGTCTAATACGACACGGGCTAAGGTTTCGTCCATGGGCAAGAAATATGATCCGTACCTTTCGTATGAAGGCTGGGATTGATATAAGTCACGAATAGCTTCACCCAGTAAAATCCCAATATCTTCAGTGACATGGTGGTCATCAACCCAAGTGTCCCCCTTGGCTTCAACGTATAAATCAAGGCCCGAATGAAAGGTAAATAGGGTTAACATGTGGTCAAGGAAGCCCACGCCAGTATTAATAGACGTTTGTGTCTGTCCTGACCCATCCGCCTTAGCTAGGCCCAGCTTGATTTGCGTTTCTAAGGTATTCCGTTCTTTAATCTTCAATTTGTTCCCTCCATGCTTTGATTGTCGCGTTCAATTTCGGATAGTCAGCTGAATCGATTACCGAATACCGCGCCGCATTTGCCATTTTCCCATCTGCATACTTACGGCCAACGAAACCATTATCAGCTAAATACTGGTCTAAATCTGGCACCAAATCGCCAAAGATAAACACAAAATTCGTCGCGGACGGAATCACGGTGACTAGATCAGCAACTTGATCGAAAGCCTCCTGCAATTTCTGCTTAATCTCGCGCTGGTAATCTACCCACTCATCCAGTCGATTGGTGTCCTCAAACAGCTTGCTGGCAAGGTTTAGCGACACACTATTCATAGGATAAGGGTGGTTAATCTCCTTCAACTTATCGAAACGCGACCCCTGCCCAAAAGCAATCCCGACCCGTAAACCCGCTACCCCATAAATCTTAGATAGGGTCCGGATAAATAGGACGTTGTCATTATCTGGTCGTTGATAGTCCTGGCCGAATTCAATATAAGCTTCATCGATGACA
This sequence comes from Aerococcus viridans, assembly GCF_001543285.1. Taxonomy (NCBI): domain Bacteria; kingdom Bacillati; phylum Bacillota; class Bacilli; order Lactobacillales; family Aerococcaceae; genus Aerococcus; species Aerococcus viridans. Next base: position 502,493 of record NZ_CP014164.1, on the reverse strand, counting down.
AAAGTGATATCTCGATCTGCCGTTTCATCCGCTAATCTCTGTAAAAATTCTTCAGAAAACTGCTGGCCCGTTGGATTTTGCGGATTAGACAAGAAGAATAATGACGGCCTAAATTCATCTAAAGCGCTGATAATTGAGTATAAATCAAAAGTAAAGTCCTTTTCGCTCTCCACCTGGAAAAAGGGGAAGCCCAACTGGTTGGTATAATCCTGGTACATAAAGAAATCAGGATCAACCGCCAAGACGCCGCCGCGACCAAACTGGATAATCAATTTCTGAATCCACTCATCTGACCCGTTAGCAACAGCCACATTCTTTGGATCAAGACCGGCGTAATTTGCATACGCCGCAATGAAATTAGCCTCTTCGTCTTCAGGATACTGGTTAAAAGGCGTTGCCAATACTGCATCCACAATATCTTGATTTGACAAAGGACGAATTGGAGAGGTGTTGCGGTTCATGATGACTGTGTCACCAGTTTGATTTACTTCAACTGTTTTTAAATAATCCTCGGTTTTCATAGCTTACCCTTCCTTTCGAATGGCAATTGACTGAGCATGACCATCCAGTCCTTCAGCCTCAGCAATCGCTTGACCAGCTGGCCCAATAGCTTCGTAAGTCGCTTTTGATGTATGGATAATAGCGTGTGACGTCCGGAAGTCGTTAGCGGTTAAACCGTGCGAGAACCGAGCAGTCCGACCAGTTGGTAAGACATGCGATGGCCCTGCCACATAGTCACCAATAGCTTCCATAGCGTAGTAACCTTTGAAAACAGCACCCGCGTATTTGATTTGATCCACAATCTCATCTTGAGCTGCATGTTGAATGGATACGTGCTCTGGTGCAATGTTATTCAAGACGCCGATCAATTGTTGTCTCGTATCACAGATTGCATAGTGGTTATTTTTAACTGAAACTTCAATAATATCCGCTCGTTTTTGGCTAGGTAACAGCGCTTGCATGCGGTCGGCTATTTTGCCAAGAAAATCTTCTGACTCACATAAGAGAAAAGTTCGAGCGTCTTGGTCATGTTCCGCCTGGGCGAAAATATCGTAAACGATGGCATCAACCGGAATCGTTTCATCCACATATAAGAGGATTTCACTCGGACCAGCAATGGCATCAATCGATACATCCCCGTTAACCAACCGTTTGGCAGTTGCCACATAGGCATTCCCCGGACCACAAATCTTATCCACTTGTGGAATGGTTTCAGTCCCGTAAGCCATGGCAGCAACAGCTTGCGCCCCACCAATCGCATACACGTTGTCCCGAATGCCACACAGGTATAAGGCTGCGAAAGTCACGGATTCTTCTGTGAAAACAGGCGTTGTCACCACCAAGTTTTCAACCCCTGCAACTAGGGCTGGTACCACTGTCATCAAAACCGTTGACGGGTACAAGGCCTTCCCACCAGGAATATAAAATCCCGCACTATCCAAAGTGTTGTAAACATAAGAAATTTCTTCGCCCGGCCGGTTTGCATATAAGCCCGATCGTTCGTAAGTCTCAATACGGTCTTTAGCCGTTTTTAGCGCTGTTTGTAAGACCGGGTCTAAGTTGTCCCATGAGGCCTTCAACCGTTCAGCTGATACTTTGAAATCTGCCGCCTCCGCGTAAGCCTGCCCATCAAATTGATTGGTATAGTCAATGACTGCCTGGTCCCCGTTTGTCCGGACTGCTTGAATCATTTCCTGAACGGCTACCAACCGGTTTAGGTCCACTGTATCTTGATTCTTCGCGCTAAATATTGCTTGAAATGTTGCTACATCCACTTATACCACCTCAATTTCTTGCATAAACTTGTAGATTTCCTTCTCTTTCGTATAGAATGACTGCTTGTTGGCAATCAGTCGTGCTTGTACCGACAAAATCGTTTTGTACTCCTCAAGATCATTTTGCTTTAAGGTTGTCCCTGTTTGGACAATATCTACAATCGCATCAGATAGGCCTAGAATCGGTGCCAATTCAACCGAACCGTTTAAGAAAATCAAGGATACATCTTGCTTTTGTTGGTTAAAGTACTTGCGGGTGATATTTGGAAATGACGTTGCCACCACTTTGATATCTGATTCATCCAAGTTAGTAGGCCCGGCAATCGCTAGTCGACATTGGCCAAATGGCAATTCAGACACATTCAAGACATTAAATGACTTTTCAGCAATCGTGTCAGACCCTACAACACCCAGGTCCGCAATCCCCTGCTCCACATAGGTAGGGACATCTTTTCCTTTTGCGAAAATGAATTTAACACCGCCAACTTCTCGGAAGAGATCACGACCACCATCGGTCAAGGCCTCCGCATAGTCATTTAAACCCTTATCGGCTAGAAATTTATTGAAGGCCTTGTAAACACGACCCTTAGCTAAAGCCACAGTAATCATAGAAATCCTCCTTTAGATAAATTCAATCCAATACCAAACCAGCCGTTAGCGTACTGTCCACCTGAGAAGATAGGTTTAGAATTCCCTTGTAAGAAGGCTTGGAAATAAAAGCCGTTGTAGTATTTTTGTGGCGACCGGAATGATAAATCAAGCACCATTTTGGTATTGCGTTTTTCAAGCGTTTCTTTCAACAAGTGAATCACAGCCATCGCGTCCGTATCCCCAAAGTCCTTCTTCACTAGGTCAAACTGCTCTGAAACTGGTTTAGCCATCAACTTGTAGAAATAGTGATCTTTACCAATGGTATGACCTAGAGCCGACAAGTTCTTTTCAATTACATAGCCCTTGATTTCAGAACCAAAAGCAAATTTTTCAATGTATTTATCTAAAATTTCTTCGTTGTTTACAACAATCATATTAAAAGAAGCTTGGCTCATCTGTTCAACAAAATCTAAATGTAGTTCAATGGTATTAGCCATTTGACTAGCACTTGGCGCCACTAATTCAACCCCTGCTTGGTAAGTTGATTGGTGGTCTCTCACCATTGGCCCATAGTAAGCGAAGTTATCTTGTTTAAGATCGTAAGTCTTCATGTAATTTAAAATAGACCGAGTCCAATCACTACGAATGGCATATAGTTGCCCTTCTTTTTCAAATACAATGTTGCTTGGGTATTCGGCTTTGCCGTCCTCATCGAATGGTTCCACCATATTCAAATCAATTAATTGGAAACCTGCTTTCGATACTGTTTCAAGATAATCTCTCGCTAACGAAATTCGTTGTAATACGTAAGATGTTGCCATGTTGCCCCTCCTTCAAAATGTAAAATAATAAAAAAACGCCCTCAATCCATCACTGGATCAAGGACGCCGAAACGTGTTCCCACCTTAATTCGTCATAAGTTCACACTTATAACCTCATTGACTAGTCTTTATCCGCTAGTCTGGCTATAACGGTGCCACCGGACTACGTGTCATTTAAGTAAAGGCGTGTCTTCATAGGGGACATTATCTGTTCACAGCAACCACAGACTTTCTGGAAATGTTGATCCTATCTCTTAATCTTTACTGTCTCTCACTTGATTACACTCATAATAAAATGTTCAAATTAAAAAGTCAAGTGAATATTAATAATATTCTAATTTTAGAGTGGATAATTCTAAACCATACAGCTTGGCTGACTATACATTCTGTAAGGCGTGCACACCAAACAGAATGACATACGTCAGGTCATCCTGTGCTCACCGCGAAAGCATGCTAGGTAAGCTTTAGATTTTATGGCCACTTACTACAGTACTTATGATCCAGTCTTAGCTAAAGACTTGGTGACTTTCTTCAATTTAAATCCTGATGAAAAGATTTCACACTTGTCTAAGGGAAATACGGCCAAGGTGAACTTGTTGCTTGGTCTAACTTTAAACTCGGATTACCTCATTATGGATGAACCTTTTTCTGGGATTGATATCTTTACTAGAGAAGAAATTGCCAATGTCTTCACGAGTAAGTTGATGGCTGGACGTGGCGTTTTAATTTCAACCCATGAAATTAATGAGATTGAAACTTTGGTGGACCGGGTAGTCATGTTAAAAGATTGCCGAATTATTCAAGATTTCTATACGGAAGATTTACGTTTAGAAGAAGGCAAGTCGATTACCGATAAGATGTGGGAGGTGTATCGCTAATGATAAAATTACTGAATTTAATCACGGACGAATTAAAACGGGTGAAAGTGTTCTATTTCCTGCTGATGGCTTTTGTCTTAGTGACTGAAGGAATCATGGTTTTTGGAAACGTCAGGACAAGCTATATGGCGATTGCAACGAGTGGATATTGCCACTGGTGAAACGACCACTGTAGAAGAATATACTGAATATACTATAGAAGAAAATAGTCCATATTCTTTCGCTAAAATCACAAGTGTCGAAGAACAACAATTCCTTCAATAAGAAAATAATGTCGTGAAAAATATTAAAAAGGTGGCCTGGAAAAATTCCAGACCACCTTTTTCGTATGCACCTATATTTATACCAATGCCAAAGCCGGTTTTACCTGGTCTTTGTAGCCAGCCACTTCGCTTGGGTGACAGTAGACAAAGTGGTCAGGAGCCACTTCAACTAGGCTACAATCCGCCCATTGATCCTCACTATAAGCTAATCCGTCAAAGTGAAGTCGTTGACGAACTTTTTCTGACTCTGGATCCGCTGTGGGAATCGCCGATAACAAGGACTTGGTATAGTCATGCAAGGGGTTGTTATAGATTTCATCAGCCGTACCGATTTCAACCAAGCGCCCTTGGCACATGACACCAATCCGGTCAGAAATATATTTGACCATAGACAAATCATGGGTAATGAATAAATAGGTTAAATCATTGGTGATTTTCAATTCCTTCAACAAGTTAACGATTTGGGCTTGAATGGACACATCAAGGGCTGAAATAGCTTCATCCGCTATGATTAATTTTGGTCTTAGGGCTAGCGCTCTAGCAATCCCAACCCGCTGGCATTGCCCCCCTGAAAATTCCCGTGGGTACCGATTAGCATAAAGTGGGTCTAAGCCAACTTGAGCCATTAATTCGGCCACAGCAGCTTCTTGTTCTTGCTTTGTTTTGACCAAACCATGGACCCGCATTGGCCCACCAATAATTTCTCCCACTGTCATCCGAGGATTTAAAGAGGCAAAGGGATCTTGGAAGATCATTTGGATGTCTTTTCTAAAGGCTAATAGGTCACGGCGTCCTTTAATTTGGGCAATATCTTGACCTAAAAAATTGATTTCACCATCACTCAGGTCTTCTAATTTCATCAAGAGTTTCCCTGTTGTCGACTTACCGGACCCTGACTCACCTACTAAGCCAAAGGTTTCCCCTGCCTTAATGGTAAAGGTCACGTCGTTTACGGCGATCACTTCTTCCGCCCGCCCCTCAGCGTAGACCTTTTTCACATGGTTAACTGACACAATATCTGTCATCAAATCCCCTCCTAACTTTCATAAGTTGGTACAGTTTCGGCTAATGCTTCATATAGATAGGGCCCGCTTGTTGGGTCGGCATTTTCAAAGGCTGCAAGTCCGTAAGCTGAACTAATATCTACTTGGTCATCTAGCGTTTTTTCAGCCTCAGCCCGGTCTAAAATACTTTGGTAGACCACATAACGCGCTTGAATACCTACTGGTAAAGTCACTTCTGGTGCTCGTTCATCTAGTAACCAGGTTGCTGCCTGATGGGTTTCTGAGACCTTGAACATAGGTGGATCTTTTACAAAATCAATATCTAATGCATAAGGATTCCGTGGGGCAAAAGGGTCCCCCGCTGCCAGCTTGGCCATATTGGGTGGGTTACCTGGAATGGTATACAAGTTATCATCTTCTGTCGACAAGGTTGGGGTCGCTTCAAGTAAGCCCCATGTATAAGGATGTTGTGGGTGGTAGAAAATTTCATTAGTAGTCCCTGTTTCAACAACTCGGCCTGCATACATGACAGCTACTCGGTCGGCCACATTGGCCACGACGCCCAAATCATGGGTAATAAAGATAACTGAGGTGTCGAATTCATCTTTTAATTGGTTGATCAATTCAATAATGCGGGCTTGAACAGACACATCTAGTGCTGTCGTTGGTTCATCCGCGATTAAGATTTTTGGTTTACAAGCAAGGGCCATGGCAATCATGATCCGTTGGCGCATCCCACCTGAAAATTGGTGGGGATAGTGGTAGGCCTTTGTTTCTGGGTCTTTAATTTCCACCTTATCCATGAGGTCGATGGCTCGGCGCATGGCCATCTTCTTATCGACTTTGGTATGGGCCATCACGGCTTCGGCAATTTGCATGCCCACTGTCATTACTGGGTTAAGTGAGGTCATTGGGTCTTGGAAAATCATGGCAATTTCAGACCCTCTAATCTTGGTTAGGTCGGACTTACCAGCTTTTAAAAGGTCTTGGCCTTTAAAAAGGATTTCGCCACCTTCAATATTGGTCACGTTCTTACCCAGCAAACCGGTAATCGCTTTGGTGGATACAGACTTCCCTGATCCAGACTCGCCAACAATCGCCAGTGTCTCCCCTTTTTTTAAGGAGAAGGATACGTCGCGGATAGCTGGTAGAACACCGTTTAGGGTTTTAAAGGAAATTTTGAGGTTTTTAACTTCGAGTATCTTGTCGTTGCGCATGTCGATCAAATCCTTTCTGTGGCCTAGTTGAAGGTCCATTCTTGAATATCTGTTAGGGATCCAAACCAGAATGGCTGGATACCACCATTCAGGTCGGTGGTTTGAATGGTGAATTGGTAATCAGAATACAGTGGCACTAGGTAAGCTTGTTCTTGGAAACGGGCTTGGATGGCCTTGTAGGTTTCGTAACGGTCTTCAAAGTTGGTTTGTGATGCCCCTTTGTTGATTAATTGATCAAGCTCTGGGTCGTTGATGTTGACTTGATTTGACCCTGATGATGACCAGTAAGAGCCTTGGTCTGGGTCAACGTTTAAGGCTAACCCCATCATAGCTAGGTCGTAGTCGCCTGCTGTCACATTGGCCGCGTGGGTGGTAAAGTCGGCTGATGTTTGGACAACATCTAGTCCAATGGCTTCTAAGTCTTGCTCAATCAAGTTGGCGGCATTCATCCGGGTAACATTTCCTGTTGGAACGGCCAATTTAATGGTCTGACTAGTATCAAACCCTGATTCTGCTAGCAATTCTTTAGCACGATCTGGGTCATAGGCCACTGGGTCTAAGTCCGGGTCTTTATAGGCTGAAATTGAGGTATAGGTAGTTGGAATAACTTCCCCTTCCCCTTGCAATAAGCCGTCTGCCATCCGGTCACGGTCAATGGCTGCTAAAAGCGCCTGTCTGAAAGTGACGTTATCGAATTTTTCATTGTTGATATACATAAACTGAACTGAAGTCCCGTAGTTAGATTCGACATAGATGTCCTCATTCTGTTCAAGGAATTTGATATCTGAAATTGGAATCAAAGCAATCCCACCACCAGCAGTCATGTCTAATTCACCTGCTTGAAGGGCAATCACCATACCGGTTGAATCCATAATATGAACGATGGCATTTTCAATAGTTGGCTTGCCTTTGTGGTAGCTTTCATTGGCCACCATCTTGACGTAAGATCCTGACTCATATTTCACGAATTTATAAGGACCAGCAAAAACAGTCGGATTTGTGGCAAATTCAGAAGAACCCAGGTTATAGATATCTTCTTTTTCTACAACATGCTTAGGGGCAATCATAATCTTAAAGCCAATGTTTTCATAAACGTAAGCTGGGTCAGTGGGTGTTTTCAAGGTAATGGTTAAGGTCTTGTCATCAATGACTTGAACACCGGAAATGGTTTCAGTCCCTTCCGCTAATTTACCAGCATCATCCAACCCTTCGATAGACTTCAGATTGGCTGAGTTAGAGGTTTCAACATTTGGATTGGCGATGACATTGAAATTATAAGCCACATCATCCGCTGTAAAAGGTGTCCCGTCTGACCAAACAACGTCATCTTTTATGGTGATGGTATAAACTAAATTGTCTTCTGTGGTCATTGAAGCGACATTGGGTTCAAACACGCCTGCTTCAGGTTGGTCTAGTAACGATGGGTACATGAACCGTTGAATCCATTGGCCGGCAACGTCTGTGGTGTTAAAAACGTTAAACCCGGAAATGGTGTTAGTTGTCCCAATATCAAGGGTATTGTCGGTAGCGCTTGTTTCTTGGGCTTGGACTTCAGTCGTTAGACCCACTGAACTATCATTGGCTGTCCCGCAGGCCGCAAGTAATAAGGCGGTCGCTGTTGCGATAACTAGTGATAATCGTTTTATTTTCATGGTTTTCCCTCCTCCCAGTCTTATATCTCACCTTCAACTGCGCTACGTAAGCCTTCACCAATAAAGTTGATGGATAAAACGGCTAAGAATACGGCCAATCCAACTGGTATCCACCGCCAAGATTGCATGGTTAATACCGATAGGGACTGAGCTGCAGTCAACAAATTCCCCCATGAGGCAGTAGGTGGTACAACCCCTACACCTAGGAAGGAAAGCGAAGCTTCTGTGATAATAGAAGTTGAAATCCCAAAAGTCATATTGACTAAAATTGGTGACAAAATATTTGGAACGATTTGCTTAAAGACAATGTTGCTTGTTGAATAACCGGAAGCAACGGCTGCTTGAATATAATCAGCACCTTTTAGTTTCATCACTTCTGCCCGGACTATTCGACAAAGCGGTGCCCAACCAAATAAACCGATCACGATCGTCACGTTCCAAATAGATGGTCCAAGGATTCCAACTGCAACTAGGACTACTAAGAAATAAGGGAAGGACATAATCACTTCAGTTAAACGCATAATTAAAAAGTCCCAAACACCGCCTAGAAATCCAGCTAATAAACCTAAGCTAGTCCCAATAGTTGCATAAATCAGCACCGACACAATCCCAACAAACATAGAGACTTGGCCACCATAAAGTAAACGAGAGAATACATCTCGGCCAATTTCATCTGTTCCTAGCCAGTGAGTAGCAGTTGGTGCTTCTAGAAACCCACCTACAATTTCATCTGGATTAAAGGGGGCGATTACCCCTGCAAACATTGTTGCGCCTAATAAAATGGTAAAACAAATTAGACCAAATACAGCCGCCTTGTTGCGGGCAAACCTTTGCCAAATAATAGTCCAGTAGCCAGTTTGCTTGATGCTTGTATCTGTTTTTTGTGTCTCATGAGCAAGCATATGTTGATCCATAAAATCTTTTGGACTCGCATAAGTCGCTTTAAATAAGTGGTCTTCAGCCATCTCTTTCCCCTCCTAAATTCCTGTTAAGGTGTAAGAGCCGACGCCAAGAAAGGAATCATCTCGGTGTCTTCTCGCACTGTCATGTTTATTCGTAACGAATACGTGGATCGACGTAAGCGTAGGATACATCTACTAATAAGTTACATGCTAATACGGCAAAGGCTGATATCAAGGTAATAGTCATAATGACTGGATAGTCCCGTGCATTAATAGACGCCATCATCAATGACCCAATCCCTGGCCAGCGGAATACTTGTTCCGTTACGACTGCCCCACCGATTAAACGGGGAATATCAGACCCAATAACGGTTAAAATCGGCACTAGGGCATTTGGCAAGGTATGACGCTTGATCATTTCCTCTTCTTTTAGCCCTTTAGCAACTGCTGTCCGCATATAGTTTTGTTCGTTAATCCCAATAACGGTTGACCGGACATACCGGGTCATGTTGGCACAATACGACGCTCCCAATACTAAAGTAGGTAATACATAGTAAGAAAGAGCCTGCCAGAAAGTCATATCTCCGGACAAGTTTTCCATCCCACCAATGGGTAACCAACCTAATTCCACAGAAAAGAAATAAATCAATAGCATCCCTAAGAAGAAATTAGGCATAGACACACCGGCAAAAGAAAAAGTCGTCAATAAGTGGTCAATCCAGGTATTTTTATGGTTAGCTGCATAAATCCCTAATGGAATAGCCACAATATAGGCAACAATCAAGGTCCCAAACATCAACTGTAAAGTTGGTAAGAGCGCTTCACCGATTAAACCTGTAACGGCTGTTCTCGTTCTAAATGAGAAACCTAAGTCGCCTGTAAATAGGTTGCTTAACCACCGCCAATATTGGACCACAATTGAATCGTTTAACCCTAAGTTTTCCCGAATCATTTCTATTTGTTCAGGGGTGGCATCCGGTGATTGGTATAAATCGGCAATGTCACCTGGCGCCATTTGAATCATGGCGAAGGCTAAAATGGAGATAATCAACAAGACTGGCACAATTAGTAGTAATCGTTTGCTGAGGTATTTAATCATGAGGCACCACCTTTAAATATTGACTTAAAATAACCAGAAATAGCGACATAGCGTTTAGGATACAAGCTTCATTGGCGACGAATTTACTGTTATGTAAAGGATAGCTAGCTTGACCTTGCTTGTCCTTTTCCAGGAAGTCACAACCGACAGTGAAGAAGGCCCCTGGTGTATCTTCAAGGTAGTAAGCAAAGTCTTCACCGTTCATCATAGCGCCTGTTGCAGCCGTATTTTCGATAACCTCTGTGAAAACGGCTGAGTAGTCGATGGCGGCCACTAAGTCAGTCACGATGCTTGCGGTGTTTTGAATGGCTGGATAACCCTCTTCATAATCCACACTGGCTGATCCACCATGCATGGCTGCTGTCATCTCAGCGATTTGAATGAATTGGTCCTTGATTGTGGCCCGACCTTCTGGCGAAGAGGACCGGACTGTACCGACAAGAGTCGCTGTATCGGCAATAATATTTGGCGCGCCCATACCAGCGTCTACCCCCGCAACAGTCACCACTAACGGTTCAATGGGATTGGACACCCGGGATACTAAAGTTTGTAGGTTAGCGATCGTTTCAGCAGCAATCACCACCGAATCAATAGCTGTATGTGGAGATGATGCGTGACCGCCCCGACCTTGAATTTTGATTTCAAAGGCATCTGAAGCAGCTGACCCATAACCCAGTGAATAACCGACAGTGCCGGCCTCTTTTGAAGGGTCAATATGGAGACCAAATACTGCATCCACACCCGCCAAGTAACCAGCATCTACAATGGCTTTAGCCCCGCCAGGTTTCTTCTCTTCAGCGTGTTGGAAGATGAAGACGACCGTGCCCGCAAATTCATCGCGGTGGGCTTGGATGACTTGAGCCACTCCTAAAAGTGTTGCGGTATGAATATCATGGCCGCAAGCATGCATGACACCTGTATTTTCCGACGCAAAGGGTAAATCTGTTTCTTCCCTAATGGGTAAGGCGTCCATGTCTGCCCTTAAGGCAATGGTTGGACCCGGTTTAGCCCCATGAACCCGTGCGACAATTCCGTAGCCGTCACCCACATTCCGGTCGATATCAAAGATTTTGGCTGACAACAATTCCATATAAACGAAATTGGCTGTTGCTACCTCCTCAAAAGATAATTCAGGGTTTTGGTGTAAATGGCGTCGGACTTGGACAACGTCTGATTCAATAGACGCTGCATGTTTTAACCATTTGGCCAAAAGGGCTGCCGTGGCTTGGCTGACTTCACTTTCGATTCTACTAGTACTCGCTATATCTGCTTTCAACATAGGCTTCAACCTCACTTTCGATGACATAATGATTGACAATAGTTAAGATGGTTTCTAATCCCAACATGAGACATCTTTGGTCAATTTCAAATTTTGGATGGTGATGGGGGTAATTCTCGCCGTCAGGACGGGCACCCGCTGGAATAAAATAGAAAAGTCCCGGGATTTTTTGGACGTAGTAGGCGAAATCTTCCCCACCCATACTAGCTGGCTTTTCATTGACCATGTCTTGGCCAAATCTTTCTTTAAAGATATCAACTACTGTTTGCGTTTCCGTTGGATGGTTGTAGAGGGCTGGATAGCCATCAATGAAATCTATCTTAACTGAAGCACCGTGGGCTGCCGCAATATCTTCAGATAGGGAGAATAAATCTTTTTTTGCAAGGGCACGTAAGTCAGGATTATAAGTCCGAATCGTCCCATTTAAGCTAGCAACGTTGGCCATGACATTGGCCACCCCGTTCCCAGCATGGAAGTTCCCAATTGTCACAACACCAGGATCCATAGGGTTTTTATGGCGGGAGACAATGGACTGTAATTGCTGGATTAAGTACGCAGCTGTTAAAGTCGCATCTACATTTTGGTGGGGAGTGGCTGCGTGACCACCTTTCCCGTGGACTTCGATGGCGAAGGTATCTGAATTGGCGGTCGCAAACCCTTCGTGGTAAGAGATGGTGCCATCAAAGGCTTTTTCGCCTGACACATGAAGGCCGAAGATCTTATCCACATCGTCTAGGGCGCCGGATGCCATAATGGACTTGGCACCACCTGGTTTCACTTCTTCCGCATGTTGGAAAAGGAATACCAATGTTCCAGCAATTTCTTCTTTTAATTGAATCAAGTACTGGGCAGCCGTCAGCAAAATTGTCGTGTGGGCATCGTGACCACAAGCATGCATGACCCCGTCAATTTCTGATTTATAGGGTAAATCAGTTTCTTCTTGAATTTGTAAGGCATCCATGTCGGCCCGAAAGGCAATAGTCGGACCTGGCTTGTCACCTTTAAGTCTGGCGATCACCCCACCGCCACCAACATCTGTTTCAATATCGGTATAGCCAAAATTTTCTAGTTCTTGGCGTATAAACTTTCTGGTCTGGTATTCATGAAAAGATATTTCTGGATGACGGTGTAAATGTTCGAATGTTTCACTGGCATACGCTTGATAATTCAAAGTATGATGATTGGATTCTTGGTTCATCTTCTCCACCCCTAATTTTCTTGTCTGATTATCTATACTGTTATGACGTTATATGTTACATTACTTAACATTCATTGTCATAAGTGTAAGATTTCTTAACTGATGACTAGATTATAGATTGAAAAAAATTTATGTGCAAGCACATTTTTATCATCGAACTCTCATTTTCATTCGTTTTCACGATAAAACCAAGCTTTTGAAAGGTTGAAAAATTTTACCAATTGTTCTAGTCAAAAGGCGAATTTGCTCACAATTGTGACAAGTTATGTTACAAAATGTTACATGTTATTAAGAGTTGACTAGATAGGTTTGCAAGAGTTTTGCCTTTTTACAAACAAAAAAGCACCAAACCAGCCGACTCATGTCAACTAGCTTGGTGCAAAAATTGGAGGTTCGCAGAAAATCGTTCCACTGCACAAACTCATTTTTAAATCTATTATTTAGGCTTGAAATACAGAAACACCGTTTAGGTAAGTTTCTTTTAGGTTTATATCAGCATCAACCACAATAAAGTCTGCCGCACGGCCAGGTGCAATTACGCCAACTTGGTCTTCTAAACCAACAGAGGCTGCTGGCACTTGTGACGCCATCCGCAGGGCATGTTCACTGTCAACAACGCCCCATTCAACCACATTCTTAACCGCTTGAATCAAGGTCAAAACTGACCCGGCTAAATTACCTGACGCCAGTCGCGCTTCACCATCTCTGACAATAACCGGGAATTCACCCAATTGGTAGGTGCCATCCGGCATGCCTGCCGCTGACATAGCATCTGTAATTAAGACCGTTTTGTCCCAGCCTTTGGCTTTCACCAAGGCTTTGGTTGCACCTGGATGGATATGTTTCCCGTCACAAATTACTTCCGCATAGGTATCATCCGTTGCCATCGCTGCCCCAACCATTCCAGGATTGCGGTGGTGTAAACCAGACATGCCGTTATAAGTATGGATGAAAATGTTAGCACCCGCATCTACAACTGCAGTCGCTTCTTCATAGGTAGCAGAAGAGTGTGCTAGGGCTACTCGTACACCTTCTTTCGTGATAGTTTCTGTGAAAGCTTTGGCCGTTTGCCGTTCTGGCGCTAGGGCAATTTTATTGATCAAACCTTTAGCCGCTGACTGCCAGATTTCAAATTGACCCAAGTCAGGATCGCCCATGTAGGCTGGGTTTTGTGCCCCCTTGTGCTCTTCCGTGAACCAGGGTCCTTCAAAGAAGATGCCTAGGATTTTCGCCCCCTCAGCTTCCTCGTAGTGGTCACCAATTTTACCAGCAACTGATGTCAATAAGTCAGCAGAAGAAGTTAAGGTTGTTGGCAAAAAGGCTGTCACACCTGTTGATGGCAGACCTTTAGACATAGTCTGAACCGCCTCAAAATCATCATCCATCACATCTGCCCCGTGAAAACCATGAATATGGGTATCCACTAAACCAGCCGCCACCGTATAGCCCGTGTAATCTTTAACCTCACCTTTTAGGGGTTTCTCTAAAGTTGCATAGCCAAACTTACCGTCATGAACCTCTAAATAAGCTTTTTCTACTACTTCATCCGCTAAGATAATCCGATCTGCATAGATATAATATTTATTTTCTTCTATCAAGACGTCCTACACTTTCTTTCTATATACAATATACATTCACATTATACATTTTCAATTTGATTTGTTGATCCATTATATATTATACGCTACTTGATCCTATCATCCTATGAGAATCAATCGAGTTTCGCATACCGTGAAAAGGTCTCAGAAGCTATGTGTAGAATTAACTTGAAATATTAGATATTAGCTGTACTCAAAAAAAGAGCCACGATATGAACATCGCGACTCTTCTACTAATATTGATTGACCCAACTTGGCCTTGTTAACCTTTGTCAAAAAAGTAGGGCTTATTCAGCTGTTACGGCTTCTACTGATGAGATTTCACCTTCTGTGTAGCCTACTACGAATGAGTCCATTACTGGGCTGTGGTCTTCATCGAATGAGATGTTTCCTGTTACCCCTTCAAAGTCTTGGGTTTCTTCTAGGGCGTCGCGGATGGCTTGTGGGTCTGTTGAACCGGCACGGTCAATGGCGTCAGCTGCTAAGCGGGCTGCGTCATAACCACCCGCTGAGAACAAGTCTGGCTCTGTGTCAAATTCTGCACGGTATCTCTCTGCGAATTCGTTGGCTGCGTCTGAACCGTATTCTCCTGTTACAAAGATGGTTGCATAGTAGAAGTCAGTAACGTTTTCTGCGCCAGCTAGGTTAATAAATTCATCGTTACCTAATCCGTTTGGCCCTAAGATTGCAGCGTCGATGCCCATTTCACGGGCTTGTTTCACGATGGCCCCACCTTCAGGGTAGTAACCAGCGATGAATAATACGTCTGGATTTTGGGCTTTAACGTTGTTTAGGATTGAGCTGAAGTCAGTGTCTCCTGATAAGAATGACTCTTTGATGACAACATCACCTGAGTAGTCCTCCTCAAATTGAGAAGCTAAGTTTTGACCATAATCCGATGAGTTATCTTGTAAAACGGCAGCCGTGCTCCAACCCTTCTCGTCCGCAAAACGACCTAGTGCTTCTGTTTGGTTAGAAATTTGGAAGGCAATTTGGAACACATAGTCAAATACATTTCCTTGTGAATCCAATGTTAAATCATCAACGGTTGCTGAAGGAATAATCATTGGAACTTGTGCGTTTTCAGCTGGTTGAATCGCTGCTTCTGTTGACGCTGCGATATCTGACGCTAGTAATACGGACAAGTTTTCTTCTGCTAACAGACGAGTAGCTTCATTGGCAGACTCTTGAACATTTGACTTATTATCCGTCACTACATAATTGATTTCTTTACCGTCAATACCACCGGCTTCATTAATTTCCTTAAAAGCAAGTGTAGCGCCATCATTGATGTAAGAACCGTAAGCAGATGCTGATCCAGTTAAACCAAAGTCCCCACCGATGTTAATCGCATCAGAATCTTCTGATCCCGCAGAAGAAGAGCTGTTAGCTGTTTGTGTAACTGAACCACAAGCAGCTAAAGTAGCTGCAGATAATAATGTTAAACCAAATTTCTTCAAATTCATATTTTCCTCCTAAAACAAACCCAACCAATAAATACCAACAATACAAACCTTTATCAAGTAGACTAAAAATTTGCTTATACCAATAAAAAAAGCCTCCCTAAATGGGAAGCTTACGTCCCATCTAGTGTTTCAACACAAATAGGACATATGAAATTGGCTGCTGCCGAATTCCCTAAGTCCTAGAATCAATAATAATAATGACAATATGCTTATTATTTTGTGTTGTACTTAACATAATGAGATGCCTCTTTCGTTTTCTAATATATTTTTAATTTATACTAAAAAGGTCAAGATTGCAACACTTAATTAAAGGATAATGATAAAAAAGTGAGAAAAAGCTACCCTGGGAAGAAAAGGAGCCCTAAAATCAGGATAAAAATCACATTTAGTAAGGGGTGACTTTAAATAAATAAGGACCCAGATTTGAACGGTGCGTTTGCATTTTCGTCCCTAGTCTAGGTCCTTTTTCTTATTTTTTATTCACTTTCAACGACTACATCCTCTGACAAGTCTGCCCAGTGGTTGGTTGGTCCGTGTCCATGGCCGACGTCGATTCCGTCTGCGATGGCACCCTGGATAAATTGCTTACCGATAATGATGGCGTCCTTCAAGTCAGTTCCTTTAGCCAATTCGGCTGCGATTGCGGCTGACAAGGTATCCCCAGTCCCATGGGTGTTTTCTGTATTGACCCGTGGACTAGACAGCCATAATTGTTCCCCGTTTTCAAAGAGAACTAAGTCTCTGGCCCGTTCTGCTTTTGAATGGCCCCCTTTGACAATCACGTTTTTAGCCCCGTATCTTTGTATCTTCAGTCCCGCCGCCAACATATCCGCTTCTGATTCGATGGTCATGTCAGCGATGATTTCTGCTTCTGGAATATTTGGTGTGACTAAGGTCGCAAGAGGGAGTAATTTATTTCGAATGGCGTCTACGGCGTCTTGGTCCAACAATTGATGACCACCCTTAGCCACCATGACTGGGTCAACGATTAAAGGTCCAAAGTCTACCTCTTTCAGATTTTTAACCACATTCTCTACATAAGCCCCGTTAAATAACATGCCTGTTTTGACAGCGCCGATTTTGAAGTCCGCTTTCAATGAGGCAAATTGTGCATCGATAAAGTCCAAGGGTACCGGTAAGGCCGATTGGACGCCTAGGGTGTTTTGGGCAGTCAAGGCGACCACAATCGACATACCAAAGGCTTTGCGAGCTTGGAAAGTTTTCAAGTCGGCTTGAATGCCTGCACCCCCACCTGAGTCAGACCCAGCGATTGTCACTACTTGTGGTGTTGAATTTACCATTTAGTCCACCTCCAACATATCTGCTACTTCAGCTTTTAAGTCCCTTACGCGTTGTGTCACCGAATCTGCCAACATAATTTCAGAAACCACCGAAATGCCCGCAATCCCACTTCCGGATAATGTTTTGATATTGTCCAGGTGGATGCCGCCAATTGCGACAACAGGGATGGCTACTTGGCTGGTGATCGTCTGTAAAGTTTCTACTGTCACTAGGCTAGAATCCTTAGTGGTTGTTGGGAAGATGGCCCCGACACCCAAATAGTCCGCCCCTTGTTGGTAGGCTTCTTCTGCCCGCGCTAAGGTTTTGGTTGAGACCCCTAAAATTTTGTCTGGCCCGATGAGTTTCCGAACCACGTCAACCGGCAATTCGTCGTCGCCAATATGGACACCCGCTGCGTCCACCGCTAGCGCTAAGTCCACTCGGTCGTTGATGATCAAAGGCACATCATATCGGTCAGTGATGGCTTTCAATTTTTGGGCTAAGGCGTAAGCATCGCGGCTGGTTGCCGTTTTGTCCCGGAATTGAACCAAAGTAACCCCCGCCTTGACCGCGTCTTCAACCACTTGTAAAAAGGCGTCTTCTTGGTAATCAAAACCCGCTGTGACTAGGTATAAACTGTAATCCATTATAGTTGGCCTCCCTTGATACCTGTTAACCATTCATCGTCTTGTAACAATAGGGATAGGTTATTCAATGTTGCTTGTCTAAAATCGGCTAGGCCTCTTGTTGTTGCGTCTGCTTTTTCACCACATAAATTGAAGTAAGATACTGCTAAAATCACCGCGTCTAGGACGGGTTGACCTGCTCCTAATAAGGCTGTGGTCAAGGCACCGACAATGTCTCCTGTCCCAGTAAAGCGACCAAGATTGTCTACGCCATTTTTCAAGTAGTAAATGCCTGATGCGTCAGCGACCACGTCTACTGGTCCCGTTGCTAGTAGCGTTGTGCCGGCATGGTCTGACACCCATTCTTGCATGGCTTGGCCTAGTTCTACTAAGGCTGCCTCGCTTTGATCATCGGCCCCTGCATCAACGCCTCGTCCTGTTGATCCTAAACCACAGAAGGTCCGCATTTCAGATAAGTTTCCCTTGATGACATCGGGTGTGGATGCACTGATTTCTTGGGCTAAGTCGTTACGCAAGGGACTGGCTGAAACCCCTACTAAATCCAGCACGAAAGGCGTGTCTGTTTCGTCAGCTGTTCTAGCAGCCAATAAAATGTTGCGGATTTTTTCAGGCGATAAACTCCCAATATTGATCAAGGCCCCGTCGTTTTGGTTGAAGAAAACTTCCATCTCATCCGCCTGGTCTGCCATGACTGGTGCCGCCCCCACATATAGTAAGGCGTTGGCCACTGATTCCACCGTCACAGTATTGGTCAAGCACTGGATTAGCGGACTTTTAGCTAATGGGAAGGGGTTATCGTAAGTTGGTAAAGCTTTTAATGTATATAAATCGATTGTCATCTTTTAAATCCTTTCAATATCGCATCTTTTAAATCATTATGGTGAAATATCATCGGTGTTCAATTATCTAGTTATCTTTTGGAAAACAAAAAAGCCCCCTTTCCTGTCAGTATTCGACAAAAGGGGGAAATAGTCGTCCAAATGAATGATAGCAAGGCAAAAAGCCAAATGAATCATATTTTTGACAATATTTACTACATTTTCCTTCGCCAGTATTAACTGTATCAGGTTCCATGGGTATATTCTCAGCTGTCACAGCACCCCAAATGTCTCTATGAATTAACTCTATTCAAACAATCTTTTAAAGGAATGTCAACCCTTTCAATTTGAGGTACTTTTGAACAATAGTTAAAAAAGTTAAGCCTTCGGTCTTATGCTTTACCTACCATAACCATAGATGGCATATCGTCTTTCTAAAGAATGCTATTTTTTACGGACTATTGTAAGCATATGATTGGTATGGGTATAATAAGGGAATGCGATACAAATTCATAGGAGGCCTAAAAGTATGGAAACTTTTAAAAATTACACACAAGTCGACACGGAAGTTCTTAGAGAAATATGGAACGATATTTTGGTGGACGGTGTCGCCTTCCCTGGTTTAGACCTCTATTCAAGCGCCGCCTTTGAGAAGAAACTGGCTGCTTATGACCAAGTTAACGTCTTGTTGGTAGATGATCAGATTGCTGGCTACTACCTAATTAAAGCAAATAATGAAGGTCGGGCAAGTCACGTAGCCAACGGGACTTACGCAGTGAATAAAGCCTTCCGGGGTCAAGGTTTAATCAATGACTTGGTAGCAAAATCCATTGAAACGGCTAAAGCACGCGGTTTTAGAGGAATTCAGTTTAATGCGGTTGTGGCCGAAAACAAGGCTGCTATCCATACTTACGAGAAATTTGGCTTTGAAATTGTGGGTACGATTCCAGGCGGTTTCCAAGTGAAAGACGGTCGTTATGTAGACATGCAAATTATGTTCCTAGATTTAACGAAGTTAAGTGCCTAAATTAGGTCTTAGGACGGATACATCTACCCCTTTTTCCCATTAATATATAGACAGGAGAAAGGATGATGTGCGCAATGAAACAAACATCAAAAATGACCTTGAGCAAGTTCGCCAAAGCCTTATTTAATAAGGAAACACCTACCTACATCAAGGCGATTACTGGATTAGCACTCGCTTATACCGTCTTCCCAGCTGATGTCTTACCAGATATCTTCGGTCCTTTGGGATTTGTGGATGATGCAGCTGTAATTGGTGTCTTGACGACGATTGCCATGTCCTTATTAGATAACTACAACGAAAAACAGGCTACGCAAACAGCCAATACACACACCGACTTTGATCCAAACAAAGTGATCAACTAGATTAAAATACCTACCCCTAAAAGCCGTGAAACCCACTACCCCGGGAATCACGGCTTATTTTTATTGGTTATGGCAAAATAAAAACCACCAACAAGCTAGTATGCACTAAGTCGTTGGTGGTTGTGTTAGATCTATAACATTTTTATTTAAAGTCGCCCCTTGAGAAAACCGTGTAATTCATTACATGGATGAATCAAGTTCTAGGGCGACCGTCATTGTATTCCGTTAATCGATTTTCTATATACTTTTTGACCGTTTCTTTAGACATACTGCCTACTGTTGCCATGAAATAACTAGGTGTCCATAAATGGCCACCCCTTTAACGCTGTTGGTCTAAGTTGTGGTGCCTATTACATCGGCAATAATATCGGTTCAGCTGATGATTTCCCTTATTACCTTGATAGAAAAATGTCTGATCAATTGAAAGCTCAGTTACCCGTTGAACAATATATCACCTCAAATTTTCCGCCCGCTTTTGTCATGACTTCAAGCCATGATTTCTTGAAAGAAAGTGGTATCCAGTTTGGCCAATTTTTAATTTCTAAAGGGAATGAAGTCTACTTTAAAATCTATCGAAACCCTGATGGTTCTGAACTAAATCATGTATTTCACATCGATCAAAAATCATCTATTGCTAGAAAATGTAACCTTGATCAACTTAATTTCTTTAGTCAACATATCCATTAATTACGACTATAGAGTCAGTGAGAACATTTATTATGGTTCACTGACTTTATTTTTGATACTTTTTTCTTCCAAACAATTTAACCAATAAATGGCCGCCCATTTTTCCAAATATCTATCTATAACAACAATTCATATGGCGACAATAGTTTTGCTTTGGTAATCATATGCGCAATTTCTTCCGGTGACTCTTTTCCATCTTTTTTGATCCACAAAGTCATAATCCCCACAATTGATGATAGTAAGATTTCAATCGCATAGTCTTCAGGAACGTCTAGTTTCTCAAACTTAACTCGATTAGACTGCTTCACCTTTATATCAATCAGTTGTCCAATAATAGACTTTAAGGTTTGCATGAAATTGGGATCCCCACCTGGGCTGGCAATCGCTTTTACAAAGTCAAACTCACCTTTAACATAAACTAAGGCTTCTAAAATTTCATCATAAGGAATCAATTCTAAAGATTCTTCGTCTTCTTTTTGACCCGAATCCTTTAAAATAATCGCCTCTAGGTCAAACATCACTTCTTCTTCTAACTTATTCATTAAGTCATACTTGTCTACATAATGCAGATAAAAGGTTCCACGATTGATGGCACATCTTCTGGCAATATCACTCACTGTCATCGCTTCAAATCCCTTTTCATGTACTAAATCAATAAAGGCTGCTTTTATTCTTTCTTTTGTTTCCATCTTCCGGCTCATTGATTATCCTACTTTCTTTGAATAAATTAATTGACAATTTTCGTTATAAAATCAACACTTTTTTGTATTTTGTTTATTGAATCTCTTGCACAATCATTATATACTCTTCAAGTAAATAAATCAACACGTTGTCCATTTACTTGGACAATCATTTTATATTTATAAGGAAGGAAATGAAAATGAGTTACATAGAGGTTATTAATAGTTCTAAACATTATAAAATGGGTGAGAATGTCATCACTGCGAATAATGATGTGAATTTTTCAATTGAAAAAGGTGAATTAGCCATTATTTTAGGGTCATCCGGTGCCGGAAAGTCTACAATGTTAAATATTCTTGGTGGAATGGACACAAATGATGAAGGTCAGGTCATCATTGATGGCAATGACATCTCTTCTTACAACAAAAAGCAATTAACTAAATACCGCCGAGAGGATGTCGGTTTCGTATTTCAATTTTATAATTTAGTGCCTAACTTGACTTCTAAGGAGAATGTAGAGTTGGCTTCTGAAATAGTTAAAGATGCGAGTGATCCTATCGAGGTATTAGAGGGTGTAGGTTTAGGTGAGCGTATCAATAACTTCCCTGCACAATTATCCGGTGGTGAGCAACAACGCGTTTCGATCGCTAGAGCGGTTGCTAAAAAACCAAAAATCTTACTATGTGATGAGCCAACAGGTGCTTTAGACTTTGAAACAGGTAAACAAGTCTTACAAATTTTACAAGATATGAGTCGCAAGAACGGTGCCACTGTAGTTATTGTGACACATAATGCAGCCATTGCACCTATTGCTGATAGAGTTATTCACATGCGTAACGCTACAGTGGAATCCATTGAAGTAAACGATGCACCTGAAAATATCTCAGATATCGAATGGTAGGTGACAAATAAACATGAAAAAGAAAATGTTATGGAAGGATATTCGAAAATCAATCATTAAATCAAAGGGTAGATTTTTCTCTATCATGGGGTTAATGTTGATAGGTTCTTTTGCCTTAATTGGTTTAAAAGTCACTGGACCAAATATGCGAGCAACTGGTAAACATTATTTTGACGAGTTAAACGTTTCAGATATTACTGTAATTGGTTCAATGGGGATTGATGATGATGATGTTGAGATCTTAGATAAAACCTCGGGCTTGGCAGATATTGAATATGGCTATTTAAAAGATGTCACTATTGACGATAGCCATACGGCTATTCGCGTATTCTCAATGGGAGAAGATATCTCTGATTATGAATTAGTGGAAGGTCAATTACCTAAAGCAAGTAATGAAATAGCGATAGATGCAAGCTTTGATGATCAATATCAAATAGGTGATAAAATTTACCTGTCAGAACAGGCAGATGCCTCTGGTGATACCGTTCTAAAAGAAGACACCTATGAAATTGTTGGTTTTATTTATTCTGGTGAAATTTTATCCAATCTAAACCGAGGTGCTTCTACAGCCGGAACTGGCGCCTTAAAGGGTTACGCGATTGTACCTGAATCTGCGTTTGATTCAGATGTCTACATGCTAGCTCGACTACGATTCGATGATTTAATTGATGTCGATCCTTACTCAGACACTTACACTGAAAGACTTCAAGTCCACAAAGATGATTTAGATACTGCCTTAGCAAACCAACCAGAAAATCGTCTTGAAACAATTAAAAATGATTATCAATCGGAAATTGATGATGGCCAAAAACAAATTGATGATGCCAAGAAGAAATTGGCAGATGGACAAGCACAACTAGATGATGCCAAACAACAATTAATTGATGGGCAAGCTGAAATTGAAGATGCACAAAATCAATTAGACACTAAAGTAGCTGACGCCACTGCACAAATTAATGATGGTGCTAATCAAATTGCGAATGCCCATGCTACAATTGATGATAGTCAAGCACAATTAGATGCTGCTAAAGCGCAATTAGCTAATGGGCAAGCTACATTGGACGAAAAGTGGCACCAACTACAAGATGGTAAAGCTAAATTAAGCCAAGTAAAGAAACAGTTAAATGATAGCCAAAGTCAGTTAACTGCCGCAAGAAGCCAATTAGATCAAGGGCAAACGGCGATTGCTAATGGCTATAGTCAATTAGCTGAAAAGAAAGCCCAAATAAATAGTGCCGAGGCAGAAATCGCCAAAGGCAAAGAAACGCTCAATAACAAACAAGCTGAGTATGATAACAAATATAGTGAATATACGAAAAACTTAAATGCTTTAGAGGAAAAACAAGCTGACTATGAAGCAAAAGCCAGTCAAGTAGCAAACGCACAAAATCAACTTGATCAAAACAATCAAGAATTGGCAAATGGAAAAGCAAATTATGAAAAGGGTATCCAAGCTTTAACAAAACAAATCACTAGTCTACAAAATAAACTAGATGCAGGCGATTTAAATGAAGCTGATACTGCTGAGCTACAAGCACAAATTGCTGACCTACAAGAAAAATTAGATGCTAGCCAAAGTGAATATGAATCCTTTATGAATTCAACCTATACTCCTGGAATGGCAAAAATAGAGGCTAGTCAAGCTGAGTTAGATCAACAGAAATCAGCATTAGAAAGTGCTAAAAGTCAACTAAATGCTGGCCAAGTACAATTAAACAGTGCTAAAGCACAATTAGATACTGCTAACAAACAATTAAGTGATGGTAACGCAGCATTATCTAGCAATCAAGCCAAAATTGATGATGGTAAAGCTCAAATTGAAGCAGCAACTGCTAGCTTAAGCGAGAATGAAGCCCTCTTACAAGAAAAAGAAGCGGCATACCAAGATGGCTTATCCAAATACAATGCCGGTATCCAATCTTATAATGACGGTTTAAATACTTACTATGAGGGTCTAGCACAATGGACTGCTGGTGTAGAGACATTAGATAAAAAATCAGCGGAATACCAAGCGAATGTAGATAAGTTAGCCGCAGCAAAAGCGGAATTAGCTGATAAAGAAGCGGAATTAGCCCAAGCAGAATACCAATTAGCAACTGAATCTGCGGATGCTGAAGCCCAAATTGCAGATGCCAAAGAAAGTCTTGCTGAGGGTCAGGCAGAATACGAAGATAAAGCCGCTGAATTCGCTAAAACTAAAGCGGATGCTGAAGATGAGATAGCAGACAAAGAAGATGAACTAGCCGAAGCACAAGAAATGGTGGATAATTTATCCTTACCAACTTATTCCGTAAATAGTCGTCGGGAGATTCCAGGTAGCGAGGGGTATAAAATCTACAGTACCATTTCAAATATTGTAGATTCCCTAGCAAATATCTTCCCAATCTTCTTATACTTCATTGCTGCACTCGTTACCTTTACTACCATGACACGCTTTGTAGACGAAGAACGGACTAAATCAGGTACCTTGAAAGCCCTAGGTTATGATGACCAAGACGTTATTAAGAAATTTACTTTCTACGGTTTAACCGCCAGCTTATCTGGTACTATTTTAGGGATTATCTTAGGACACACCCTACTCCCTTATATTGTTTACAATGCTTATAGTGCAAGCTATACCTTGCCACCCATTGAATTACACTTCCATTGGGCAATTTCCTTGGTTGCCATTCTTTTAGCCTTATTAGCGGCTGTTTTACCAGCCTACTTAGTAGCGAAGAGAGAATTACAAGAACAACCTGCGCAACTGCTTTTACCAAAAGCACCTAGTGCTGGATCTAAGATTTTATTAGAACGAATTACACCAATTTGGAACCGGATGTCCTTCACCCACAAAGTAACAGCAAGAAACATTTTCCGTTATAAACAACGGATGCTAATGACAATCTTTGGTGTTGCCGGCGCTACTGCCTTATTATTCTCAGGGCTTAGCGTACAATCATCTATCGGTGAAATTAACCAACGTCAATTTGGTGAATTAATCCATTACGATATGATTGTAGCAGAAAATGACTATGTCTCTGATCAACAAAATGATGAGATTAAGGATACTTTATCTTCTCAAGACATTGATCAATTCGGTGAAGTAGCATATCAAGAGCTAACAACTGTCGGTGGAAAACAAAACGATACACAAGATATCACTTTAATTTCCCCAGAAAACTTAGATGAATTTTCAGACTATATTCAATTAACTGAACGTGGTTCTGATGAAACGCTAAACTTACCTGATGATGGTGTAGTAATTTCTGAACGACTAGCTACCCTAGTAGACGCTGAAGTGGGTGATACAATTACACTTCAAGATACGAACGGTAAAGACCGTGAAATGAAAGTATCAGGAATTACAGAAATGTATATTGGTCACTTTGTCTTCGCTAGTCCACAAGTTTATGAATCAATTTACGGTGAGGATTACCAATCTAATGCTTATCTAGTCAACTTAAAAGATGATTCAATTAACAACACAGAAAATCAAGCTGCAAAATTCATTGAATTAGACGGTGTTGCCGGTGTAGTACAAAACACTACCCTAATGAATCAAATCGATACAATTGTTCATTCATTGGATAAAATCATGACTGTTCTAATTGTTGTTGCTGGTTTACTAGGTATCGTTATCCTATATAACCTAACGAATATTAATGTTTCTGAACGGATGCGTGAATTATCCACTATCAAAGTGCTTGGTTTCTTTGATAATGAAGTTACCTTATATATTTACCGTGAAACGATTGTTTTAACTGCCCTAGGTATACTAGTAGGTTTCGGTATTGGTGAACTGCTCCACCAATATATTATTCGAATCGTTCCACCTGCTGATGTAATGTTTAACCCTGCACTAGCAGCGACAAGCTTTATTGTTCCAGCTGTTATTATCGGATCAATTACAGCCGTTCTCGCCTATATCATTTATAAACGTCTACAACACGTAGATATGCTAGAAGCATTAAAATCAGTCGATTAATTGGATTATTTATCCTATAAAAAAAGAATCCCCAGAAGTACGCAGACATACGCTTACTTCTGGGGATTTTTTATTGGATACCAAAGTGTATAAGCCTGATTTGACGATAATAAATAAGAATTTAACCACCATAGGTAATGAAAATTACTTATTTTAAATTATTTAATCACCGATTCGATACGCTTCAATTGGTTTTGATAGTTAAGGTAAAGACTGGTAAAGCGGTTGTCATGTTTATCGTCCCATGGTTTGGGGCCACCACAAAAATGCAGGATAGAGGTATTGGCCATAACCCAGTGAATATCGTGTTGGGTAAGACTTTTGGTAAAATACCGCATATATTTACGCGTATCATAATTCCAAATTTCTTCGGGAATTTCCTTCGTATATTTACCATACAGATGGTTGAGAATATCTTGGTCAGGTAAGAAGAGTAACAGATTATATTTTTCAATCATTTGCGCAATATCTGACCATTTGACAATTTCTCTAGCCTTATCTAAATCAATCACCATCACACCAGAATTGTAATAAGCATGGTCAACGTCAAGTCGCACTTGGTTTACTCGGGTAGAAACGTCCGTCAATCCAACATGTGTAGCAGCTGCTAGCATATGGCCTTCTAAATCTGTTTGCCACAGCTCTAATAAAGGATTAACCACCAAAATATCTGGATCTAAATAAATCACCCGTTTCATTTCTTTAGGTAATATTTCACCCGCAAGCAAGCGGAAGTACATTTCTTTTGGGTACCTATCTTCAGTTTTAGCGCTATTCCATCGACTGCCATCAATTTTAATCGGTTCAAAACCAAACTGTAAATAATCCGTTAGCTTCTGCAATTCGCGAATCGTATCCATTGCAATCGATTCGTGAATCAACCAAATGCGGAAAGCTTGGCCTGGATTATTCTGACGAATCGATGTTAATGCCACTTTTAAGGGATTTAAATAGCCTTCATCGATGGTAAATAATAATTCAATCTGTTCGTCCAAGAGCATAACCCTCCAATTTATTTATTTAAAGTCGCCCCTTGAGAAAACCGTGTAATTCATTACATGGATGAATCAAGTTCTAGGGCGACCGTCATTGTATTCCGTTAATTGATTTTCTATATATTCTTTAACAGTTTCTTTAGACATACTACCTACTGTTGCCATGAAATAACTAGGTGTCCATAAATGGCCACCCCATAACATTGCTTTTGTTTCTGGATATGCTTTGAACCATAGACGGGCAGATTTCCCTTTAAGTGTTTTGACGATACTACTTGCGGCATGCTTAGGGTTGAACGAAATCAACATATGGATATGGTCAGGCATTACTTGGAGCGATTGGATGACAATATCGTGTTCATCACAAATATGCGTCAATATATCTTGCATGGCGTTTTGTTTTTCAATGGTTGTAAATATTTCTTTACGATACTTTGTTACCCAAACCAAATGGAAATTAAAATCATAGACATTTGTCCTTGTTTTCACAATCACATGTAAACACCTCTTTAACTACATTATAGCAATTGTTATCGCTATAAACAATAGTCATAGGTATGGATAGTCCGTCATTATTCACTTAAAAATAGACAAAAATCCCTCAAGTTTGGCAACCAATCTTGAGGGGAATTTTTTTAATCAAAGTAGATAGCAGTTTTTTTGTCTAATAAGAATGGTCTATAGTAGGCAAAAGTACTCGCTAATGGTAATAAATGTTCTGGTAACGCTAAACCTAATGCTTCTTTTAGATAATCCTTCCGCTTAGAGATTCTTGACCAAAGTTCTGGTTGTTTAATCTTAATCTCTTCGCGTAGTGCTGCGTCCGCAACCGCAATCGTTGATTCAGCTGAAACACCATTATGGTTCGCTTGTGAAGGTATAAAGTCTAGTTGGAAGATGTAGCCACTTTGAATTGTTGCATCAGAGTCTTTATAAAATGGTGAGCTTAGCCATTCTTCGTCAGCTACTAAATGTCCCGGACACAAGTTCCAACCATAGGTAGTTTGCGGATAAAACTCACTGAACGCTTGGTAGAAATCGCCACCTTTTGTACCAATGTTCAAATTGTCTAACCACCATTTATAAGCTTGGAAATAGGGGTAAACGACTTCTTCTAAGTATCCTGGATCACGTTCAGCAAGCTGACTTTCATCTTTCACTGCATAGCCAGAACGACTAGACAAGCCACCTTTATAGGCTACTGTTAATGCAACTTTATCGCCATCATCTAACGTGTTATCAGTTGGATAAATATTAGCGCCCTTAAAGCGATTACCAAAGGCTGCAATAGTCACAACAGAAGGATATTGACCATCACGATTTAAGCGATTACCTGCCTCTAACTCGCTTTGACCAATGGTTAGTTGGTTCATTGCTTCAAGGACAGCATCAGAAGCAAGGGAAGCTCCATATTCATAACGAGCGATTTCCTCTGCATTGTTTGTTACTCGAGCACCCTCTTTTGGATGCATGTATAGTTGGGTTGCATTCACTACCTTGTCAGAACCGAAAACTTCATGTACACCATCCACAATAAATGCTGGTACTGAATGGTGGTTGTGGAAGTTATTCATATCATTAGACAAAAGCTTCCAGTCTACTAATCCAATTCGTTTAGAATCATCTACTTTAATATCTTTTAAATAGTCAGAGAAAGTTTTCGTGAAATCCATAGGTTGATTTGGTAAAGAGAAGAATGGACAAAGAATGCCTTCGCTTTGTGTACGTGCCATACTAGTCTTATTATAGTTCTCATTACCTAAAATCAGTGTCGACGTCCCGTCTTGGTTGATTACCTGGATAGCTTCTTCAAATCGTGGAATAAAGCCAGTTAAATATTCAAAATTACTACCGTGTTCCTTGTCTGCGTAAATCATCAATGATGAGAAGTCATATTTTCGCATTAACTGAAGGACTTTGTCCTTACGTTGAGCGAAGGTAGCGTCACTTAAGATGATAGGTTTTCCAGAATTATCCTTGGTTGGCGCTAATGTTTGTTTAAATTGAATCGTCATATGAAGTCTCCTTAAGCTTTTTACGCAAATCATCAGAAAGATATAGTAATTGAATGCGCTTTATTGTTCCAACATCCATCTTACCATGATTTAAAATTAAAGCTAGTCTTGTGCTGTTAGAGATATTTTCATATGGATTATTGACCTATTGTTGTTTAATCTCCTTGAATAAATTAATCATTTCAATAGCATTCGTTGCATAAGTAAATCCAAGGTTACCTGCTTTAGTACCAGATCGTTCAATAGCTTGTTCGATATTTTCGACTGTTAAAACGCCAAATATAACAGGCAATTTATGGGTTAAACCTACTTGAGTTACCCCGCTTGAAGCTTGGTTAATAACCACATCAAAGTGACTTGTAGCCCCTCTAATCACAGCACCCAGTGTAATGATTGCATCATATTTCCCTGTTTCAGCCATCGTTGCAGCCGTCAGCGGGATTTCATAAGCGCCCGGTACCCAAGCAACATCGATATTTTCTGTCAAAACACCTGAACGTGTAAGGCCATCTTCACAACCACTTAGTAAGCTTTTAGTTAAAAAATCATTGAATCGTGCAATGACAATCCCAATTTTAACATCTTCTCCGTTGTACAATTTTCCTTGAATAATATTCATCCTATTTTCCTCCATATTTTATTTAAAGTCGCCCCTTGAGAAAACCGTGTAATTCATTACATGGATGAATCAAGTTCTAGGGCGACCGTCATTGTATTCCGTTAATTGATTTTCTATATATTCTTTAACAGTTTCTTTAGACATACTGCCTACTGTTGCCATGAAATAACTAGGTGTCCATAAATGGCCACCCCATAACATTGCTTTTGTTTCTGGATATGCTTTGAACCATAGACGTGCAGATTTCCCTTTAAGTGTTTTGACGATACTACTTGCGGCATGTTTAGGCTTGAACGAAATCAACATATGGATATGGTCAGGCATTACTTGGAGCGATTGGATGACAATATCGTGCTCATCACAAATATGCGTCAATATATCTTGCATGGCGTTTTTTTCAATGGTCGTAAATATTTCTTTACGATACTTTGTTACCCAAACCAAATGGAAATTAAAATCATAGACATTTGTCCTTGTTTTCACTATCATATGTAAACACCTCTTTGACTACATTATAGCAATTGTTATCGCTATAAACAAGTATCATAGGTATGGTATAATATATCTATAAATGCAAGGGGGGTGAAAACATGTATCAAGGAATTGAGTGTAAAATCTATCCTAACGAAAAACAGCGTCAGTTAATTCATATGACCTTTGGTCATACCCGATTCATCTGGAACGAAATGTTGGCCATGTTGAATGCGCGGTACGAAAACAATCCCGACCTTCAAATGCTATCTTATAATGCGTTATCCTCTCTTATTCCACAAATGAAGAAGGAATATCCCTGGTTGCGTGAAGTTGATAGCGTAGCTGTTCAATGTAGTGTTAAACGCTTATCCGAAACTTTTGTTCGTTTTTTTAAAGCTTATTCAAGATACCCAAAATTCAAATCAAAGAAGAACACCAGACAGTCGTATTTAAGTACCATACGTGGCAACAACATTCGTTTTAATGATAATCAGCGGTATATCAAATTACCCAAATTAGGTTGGATAAAATGTAAGTCAAGTGTGCTTCATATTGAGAATGAACGCATAAAATCTGTCACCGTTAAATATACACCTAGTGGCGACTACTATATCTCCATTTTGGTCACAAGCGATAATCAAGCAATGCCCAAAACAGGAAATGTAGTCGGTGTCGATTTAGGTGTAAGTGATTTAGCTATTACGTCTGATGGTCAAAAATATCAAAGTCAGCGACTACATTTGTCTTATAAGAAGCAATTACATTATTGGGAAAAGCGAATGGCCCGTAGACGTTTACAAGCCAAAAAGAACGGTGTGAATTTAGTGGATGCGAAAAACTACCAGCAAGCCAAACGCCAAGTGGCCCGTATTCATCAACGTATCAAACATATCCGCAAGGATTACATTCATAAAATCACAACCGATATGGTTAAAAGTTATGACGTTATCGTTCTAGAGGATTTAAAGACGACTAATATGATGAAAAATCATCAATTAGCCCGTTCAATCGCTGGCCAATCCTGGCGGATGTTTAGAACAATCCTAGAGGCAAAGTGCGAAATGTACGATAAGACATTTGTAGCTATTAATCCGTACAAGACATCCCAAAAATGTTCTAATTGCGGATATGATAGCGGTAAAAAAGCGTTAAATATACGTCATTGGACTTGTATGAAGTGTAATATGCATCACGATAGAGATATCAACGCTGCTAAAAATATATTAAATATTGGCCTGGAACAGGCCTTAGTTAAATAGCTTAGACCGCTGTTTTGCTTTGAAATAAGTGGAACAAGTCATGAGTGTTCCTAGAAACACGCCATTTTAATGGCGTTGTAGTTCATAAGTCTAATAAGTGTCCCATTTTTACTTTTTTAGTGATTAAGTAGTTTTCATCATCCGGATTAGCAGTCATTTCAATACTCACACGGTTCGCTACTTGGATACCAGATGCTTCTAATTGTGCGATTTTATCTGGGTTGTTGGTCATAAGGTCAATGGATGTCACACCCAGTTCCTCCAACATTTGTGCAGCCGTATGGTATTCCCTTAAATCATCTGGGAATCCTAGGGCATGGTTTGCTTCTACAGTATCCAGTCCTTCTTCTTGTAACTGGTAAGCTTTTATTTTATTGATTAAGCCAATCCCGCGGCCCTCTTGTCTTAAATATAATAAAACACCTTGGCCAGCTTCGTTGATTTTCCGCAGGGCCTCATGTAATTGCTCTCCGCAGTCACACCGGTTAGATCCTAGCACATCCCCTGTTAAACATTCCGAGTGGAGTCTGGTGAGGACATTCTTTTTGCCGGAAATATCGCCTTTCACTAGGGCTACATGTTCTTGATTATCGATGTCATTAACGAAAGTATGGATGGTAAATTCGCCGAATTTGGTCGGCATCTTGGCTGTCGATTCGTGGTGGGTATGGGTTTCGGTGGCTCTACGGTAGTCTTGCAGGTCTTTAATGGTGATAACTGGCATCTGCCATTTCTCTGCTTGCTCAAGCAATTCGGCTTGACGCATCATCGTACCGTCTTCGCGCATAATTTCTACACAAACACCCACTGGATTCAGTCCAGCTAATTTCATCAAATCAACCGTTGCTTCTGTATGACCATTTCGTTCCAAGACACCATTTTCTTTTGCTACCAATGGGAAAACATGTCCCGGACGGTTAAAGTCGCTGGGTTGGCTATTTGGATTTGCTGCTTCACGCATGGTTAACCCGCGTTCAACTGCGGATACACCTGTGCTTGTCTCTTTATGGTCAATAGATACCGTAAATGCGGTTGTATGTGGGTCTGTATTATCATTCACCATTGGCAATAAATTCAAACGACTAGCTACTTCCTGACTCATTGGCTGACAAATCAACCCTTTAGCGTGAGTGGCCATAAAGTTGATGTTTTCAGTTGTTGCAAACTCAGCTGCACAAATTAAGTCTCCTTCATTTTCTCTATTCTCATCATCCAAAACCATAATGATTTGGCCTGCTTGTAATGCTGCTAATGCGTCTTCGATTGTTGAAAAATCCATCTATACCCGCTCCTTCACTGTAAATTGCTCAATATACTTACCAACAATATCATTTTCTAAATTCACGATAGTGCCTACTTGATAGGTTGAAAAAATTGTTTGTTCACTGGTGTGAGGAATGATTGATACTTTAAATGTATCTCCTTCAACGCCAGCAACTGTTAAACTTGTGCCATCGATAGCAATAGACCCCTTCATGATGATATAGCGCATTAATGGTTTACTTGTTTGAACCGTGTACCAATTAGCGATACCATCCGCCTCAATTGCGGTGATTTTACCAATACCATCAATATGGCCACTTACAATATGACCACCGAATCTTGCATTTGCCTTCATCGCCCGTTCCAGATTCACGCGGCTATTGTTCGCAATTCCTTCTAAAGACGTTTTCGCAATCGTTTCTGGCATCACTTCAACTTGGAAATTCGTATCAGCGTAATTCGTCACGGTAAGACAAATGCCGTTCACACTAATCGAGTCACCTAGATTGACATCGGATACTATTTTTCTTGAGGCAATGGTTAAAAGAAGTCCTGCATGATTGTTGATGGCCTCGATACTTTCAATACGGCCAATATCTTCGATAATTCCTGTAAACATTTAATCCACCCTACTTTCTATCAAAAGGTCTTTACCTAATGACGTGATTGCCTGAACATTACTTGTAAGTGCTTGGTCCATCTGTGGAAAACCAAAACCACTGATAGGACTATACTGGTCAAAACCACCAATTACTTTGGGCCCAATATAAGTGTGAATTTCCTGGATTAAACCAGCTTCAAGTAACGAAGCATTTAGTTTTGATCCACCTTCAACATAAATACTTTGAATACCTTGTTGGCCCAGTTGTGTGATTAAATCAAGTAAATCTACTTTGTTATCCTTTTCCTTCACAACCAATAGCTGACAACCGGCTGCTTGATAGGCTTGGTGATCTTCTGGGTTCTGATTAATTGTCGCAATAATTGTGGGCGTTTCCTTCGCTGTCGCCACTAATTGGCTGTTTAAGGGGAGCTTCAAGCTAGTATCACAAACAATACGGATAGGATTAATCCCCTCAAAATCGTCAATTCGAACAGTTAAGGCTGGGTCATCAGCAAGTACAGTCCCTATGCCAACCATAATGGATTGGTTCCTGTGGCGTTGGTAATGCACATGCTCTCGTGCAATTTTGTCCGTTATCCACTGGGAATCCCCAGTGTAAGCAGCTGTTCGACCATCTAGGGTCATGGCGTATTTCATGGTGACATAGGGGCGTTGATGAGTCATAAAATAATTGAATTTACGGTTAAGGTCTTCACTTTCTTCAGCCAAAAGACCCGTTTCCACTTCTATATGGTGGTTTCTTAATTCCTGGATCCCTTTTCCAGCAACTAATGGATTCGGATCAATTGCAGCAACTACCACTTTTTCAATACCCCCTTCGATAATAGCTTGCGTACAAGGCGGCGTTTTACCAAAATGACAGCAGGGTTCCAGCGTGACGTACATAGTTGCCCCTTTTACATCATGCCCTTGTTCGTTGGCATCCTTTAAGGCTTCTCTTTCCGCATGCAAACCACCATACTGCTGATGATAGCCTCGACCGATGATTTGGCTATTCTTTACGATAACTGCACCAACCATAGGATTAGACCTTGTCCAACCCTGTCCTAATTCGGCTAGGTCAAGTGCTTCTTGCATATAGTCTTTCATTCACTCATCCTTTCTCTAAACAACAAATAATCCAGTCAGAGTGACGAAAAAAAAGCCCTAGAAATAAGATTCCTAGGGCACACAAATAAACTATAGACTTATAGTATTCGTTTATTTTGATTCTACTCTTCTTCCATCCAGACTCTACTGTCGGTCTCGGAATTACACCGAGTCAGCCCCTAATTAAAGGAGGTCGCGGACTTTACCGCCGGTCGGGAATTACACCCTGCCCTGAAGATTTTATTTGAATGTTTATGGTGATATCATACGGTATTAAAAAGAAAATGTAAACCCAAATGTATTTTTTAAATTAAAAATATATACTATAGAGTATTTATCATGGGTGATTGGATAAAAAATTCCCCTTCACCTGGCCATTTTTACCCAAGTATAGTTTGCCAAACTCATCAATTAAGCCATGGAATTCCTGGGCTTCCTCATAAGTGAAGTCATCCGGTAAGTTAATCTCTTGGTAAAGGCTTTGATAGGTTGTGTACGAATTGCCTGTCAACCAACTGAATAACCGCCTAGCGTAGCCATCAGCGATAAACGCTGGTTGATCAAATATAAAAACGCGAAATACGTCAGCTGTTTCATATCCTACCCCGTGTAATTTCAAGATTTCACTTCGCAACTGTTTTCCGTATGCATACTGCATGGCTTGATAATCCCATTTGTGGTGATCAAACCATTGGAAACTGGCTTGAATTGCTCGCGCCTTGTTGCGGTAGAATCCACTTGGTCGAATCAACGTTTCTAATTCTTCCAGTTGGAGTTTTAAAATTTCTTCTGGCAAAAAGTCAGTAGCTGCGTTCAAGTTATTTAGGGACTTTTCAACGTTACGCCAGTTGGTATTTTGAACAAGGATAGCCCCCAGGATTATTTCCACCTTAGAATCAGCAGGCCACCAACCTTGTGGCCCCATTTCTTTCAGTAAAGTATCGTATAATTTTCTAATAGCTAATTTATCCATCATCTCATCCTAAATAATTTTGCCATTATGTGATATTTTTCTTTGCATCTTTATGTAAAAATGAATAGGTGCCTATTCGCGTCACACCTATACTTTGTGGTTGCCTAGCTTGGATTGGTCAAAGCCTTCCAAAGCCAGCAAGGCAATTTTGCGGTCGATACCACCTGCATAACCAGTTACTGCACCGTTAGTGGCTACAACCCGGTGACATGGAATTAGAATCGAGATGGGATTGTGGCCAACAGCACCGCCAGCTGCACGAGCTGAACTCCTTTTCCCAGGAGTGGTTAAAGCAACTTTATCAGCTAATTCCTTATAACTAGTCGTTTGGCCGTAAGGGACATTAATCAGTGCGTTCAGGATTTGCTTACGGTAAGGCGTTACTTCTGGGTCCAAAATGTTTGGGTCAAGAGTTGGGTTCTCACCAGCAAAATAAGCATCTAACCAATTTTTGACTTGCATGATTACTGGTGTTTCAGCTACTGCCATTGTTTGCATGACGTATTGACTACCGAAGTATTTTTGGTCAGCAAACCACACGCCTTTAATGGTTTTATCGTCGCTCACGATAGCAATTTGGCCAAGTGGTGAGGTGTAAGAAGATTTGTAATACATGCTAATCCCTCCTGGGTTAAGATGACAGATACCCTAGCTATCTCAAAAAAAGATGGGGATAGCTAGGGTATGGCTTTTATGTACTTGTAGTAATGCTATTTATTCTGCGTACTGTGCAATACCATTACCAAAGGACCAGTTCTCTTTATTTACTTCAACTAAGTTGATAAAGACATCTTCTTTGCGAATAGCTAATTGGCTATTTAATTTATCAGCAACTGTCTTGTATAAAGCTTTTTTCACCTCAGTTGTACGCCCTTCATTCATCGTGATTTGAATGATTACGATACCTTCTGTACGGTCAACATCTAGGTAGTTGGTAGAAAATATCAGTTCTTCAGCTTTTAAATCATTCACAATAACGAACTTATCCTCTTCAGGAATGCCAATTGTTTCAAGCATAGATTCGTAAACTAACTCACCTAGTTGTGATTTAAATTCTGCAGTCTTACCTTCTAAAAGATCGATTCTAACTAATGGCATGTAGCACACTCCTTATCTTTTTGCATAATATTATTATATATGAAAATTTAATTAAATTGCTAGTTTCATCCTACAACAATTTTTAGAAGTACCGTACTATACATTGATTTAAATATGGAAAAGAATATTTTATATAGGTACTTGTTGGTTTCTAGCATAAAAAAACCGATAACGCTTTTAAGGTCATCGGTTTTCTTGATTTAACTATTGTTTGTACTTTTTTTGCATTTCATGTTTGTTTTATTCATTTGGATCGCTTTCAGCATCTTCTTGAGTGCCATGAACAGTACCAGGTACGTGGTCAGGGCTAGCATAAATGGTGTACAGTTTTAACGGTACACTCCCCCGATTGGTGATATTATGCCATAAACCTAGTGGCACAAAGACTGCTTCATCTTCTCCAATTTTTTGTTCAAAGGATAAATCGTCCTCAGCAGGACCCATCTGGCAAAGACCCTCACCTTGCTCGATACGGATAAATTGATCACTTTCATTATGTACTTCTAAACCAATATCACCGCCTACAGGAATTTCCATAACAGTCAACTGCAACTTGTTACCTGTCCAAATCGTCGTACGAAAATTTGTATTCTCTAACGTTTCTTTTTCAACATCTATAATATACGGTTTTTTGTCGTTATCTACATTACCAGTCAGAAATTTATTATCAGTCATCATAATCCCTCCTTACCTATAATTCTACTCCTTATATATTTTAATGCAAATATATTGTGAATCAGTGATCATAAATAATTTTATTGCTTGCTGTATATTTTTAGTTTATGCTTTTTTTTAGTTATGCATTCATATTTAGAAAGGCGTTTTATCATGAAATCATTTATTAATTTTTGGCAACAAACATTTAATTTTAAACAGAAAATAAGTTGGCGCCAAGCATCATCTAGGATTTTAAAGAATCTTATTTTTATTATTATACTCTACTTTATTGCTTTAATTGCACCTCCTTCTTGGGAGGAACCTATTGCTTATTTTGTCCAAGTTTATACGATCATATCAATCATCCCAACAATTACCACTACCATTAGTGCAATAAAATAATCATCAAATGCATATCATTTAAGAAAGTTGGGGGTAACATGAAGGATACTGATAATTTTTATGAGATGGAAGAAAATTTTTTGAAGATTTCTAAAGAAATTGAGGCCATGTCTGATTCCCTAGAAAATTTTGAAAAATACCTACCAAATATCAAACTATTTCTTCACTACTATGGCAGTGAGACTTGGTTTAAACATTTAAAGATGAAAGAACAAGGCTTATTTGAAGATGCTCGTACAACAGCTGTACTAGGAGAAGACTACAGCTATGACCTTGTTATAGATATTATGGATTTAGCCAATAAACTAAAAAGTGTTGGTGATGAATTAACAGAAAAATAGTCTTACTTCATAGCTAGTGAATTGAAGTAGGTTCAATATTTTATCTGTAGATTATTGTTGAGATGGTAAGTCTCTAATATAGAACAAAGATTGACATCTAATAGAAATAATAATCAAAATATTCAAAACATAGTCAAATCTGTAAGTATGAGAAGCGTTAAAGAGCTAATAATAGCTCTTTTTTTGTATTCAACTTTTTGAAAATACTTCCTTAATAAACTTGTTTAATACGCCATTATTTGCTTTCAATTAGAAATCATAGACATATTCTTCATCAAAATATTTATCTACACCTTTATACAGGACTCCCCTTTATTCCGTTAAATGCTAGTTACTAATTTTTATACGTCTATAATTCTTTATATGTAATCGAATGTAAGCCAAAATTCTTCTAATAGTGTAATCTGCTTTCCTTTTCTAGTAATCAATTTTCTTTCTTGAAAATCTCTTAATTTACGAGAAATAGTTTCAGGACTGGTAGCTAGATAGTTTGCCAACTCTCTCATAGAGATAGGTAAAGTAAAAAGCTCCCCCATTTTTGCTGCTATAGATAGTTGGCTAAGATATAAGGCTAACCGTTCCTCTATACGATCAAACGCTAGAAGCTGCAACTGTTTTTCCACAGCTACTGTTTTGCAAGCATTTAATTGTAACAATCGATAACTGAGCTGTGGATAGCGTGCCATCACTTTATTAAAGTCGGATTTATAGAGAGTGCAAGTTCTGGTTTCTTCAACAGCTTCACCATATAGGCAGTCATTGGGTAGACCAAAGAGATAGTTCTCACCGTCGTAATCTCCTTCTTTTACGATACGAATTAATTGCTCCTTCCCAGTTCTACTAATTCGATATATTTTCATAGCCCCTAAAGGTATAATCAACAGTTGTTCTTCACTACTTGGTGAAAAAATAATTTCTCCTTTTTTAAACGTCTGATGGTGAAGCAAACACTTTATCTCATTTTTTTCATCTAATGAAAGAGGGGCGAAGAGTGGAACGGTGCATAAACAACCTGAATTTTTCATGTAATTTTCTCTCCTCTAAAATCAAAAAAAATGACTATCGTCAATTTTCTATAACGATATGTCATGTACAATACACACTATATATAGTGTTTCTAATTAAAACAAGCACTATATATGTGGTTATTTATTAAAAAGAGGTGTGATACATGCAAATAATTAAAGTCTATTATATTAGTTTAAGTGGAAATACCACGAGTTTTCTCGCAGATTTAGATACGTATTGTCAAAAACAATATCAAAAAAAGGTAGATTATGTGAATGTAAAAGATTTGGTCAAATTAGGAAAACCACTCACTTTTGACATCAATGAATCCTATTTTGTATTTCTGCCTACTTATCTTGAAGGTGGAAATGGTATTGAAACAGGAGATATCGAAATTTTGACAACACCATTGCGCCAAGTGATTACTTACAATAAAAACCGAGACTATTGTTTAGGAATTATTGGTAGCGGCAACAGAAACTTCAATAAACAATTTTGCCTAACAGCCTATCAATACGCCGATGATTTTGGTTTTACCGTATTGGATGAATTTGAACTAAAAGGTACGACAGAAGATATAGAGAGAATTGCCGAAAAACTGCATAACCAGGGACATAAAAAATGACACCATATCATCCCCTTTCAAACAATATTTTAGGAGGTACTATGTTAAATAATTATTTACACTATAAAGCAATTAACTGGAATGTCATTGAGGATGAATTAGACAACGTTGTATGGGAAAGAGCAACCTCACTTTTTTGGTTGGATACACGTGTCCCCATCGAAAATGATCGATCAAAATGGGCAAATTTACAATTACAAGAACAAGAGCAGCTCAATCGCTTGTTGATTCTTTTGACTAATATCGCTACCTATCAATCCAATGAATTAGGAGAAATTATTCGAGATAGTGCACGTTCCCAACAAGAGATTGCAATCATAAATAATTTTCAATTTACTGAAATGGTTCATACAAAGGCCTATAACCGCATTTTAAGCATATTTAATCAGGATATAGGTTCTCAAAAAGCATTTGATTGGGTCGATACTAATCCTCAGGTAAGGGATTATATAGAAAAAATACATATGACCTACCAAAGCGCAGATCCTTTGAAAAAAAGATTCATGGCCATATGTGTTGAAGGCATTTTAAATTACACGTACCTTTCTTATCTTTTTGAATTATGGCTAGACCGAAACTTTTTGAACCTCGGCAGTATGCTCAAAATGATTGTTCGAAATGAATCTTTACATTGTTATTATCTAAATTATAAAGTGAATCTATTGTTAAAGGAAGCAAGTTCAAAACAAGTAGCCCAGTTTAAAAGTTGGGGTATGGAGATTGTTGATGATTTTGTAGTACTAGCTGATCAATTAATCGATACCTTTTATACAATAGGAAGTAGTAAAACAGTCGCATTCAACCTAGTAATGCAAGAGGCAAACCACATTCTCGCCGGTATTGGTCTGAATGAGATTTATGCTTTTAATCAAGAAAATATAGCCGCGATCAATACGCAATTAGACGAACTACGCGCTCATAATCTGAATAATTACAATAACAAAAATACCACAAATACAGAAGAAGTAATGAACGAATCGGATTACGTTTTTTAAATAATATGGCTAAGAGTAAAAGTAATTGAGAGAAAAGATATGTTCACCAGATAATATTAAATAAGCAGGTTTGGTGACAATAACTACTAATCGTGAAAGGAAACATTATGATACATAAAACAATGAATTGGCAACTTATCGAGGATGAGTTAGATGAATTTGTCTGGGATAAAGCCACTGCCCAATTTTGGTTGGACACTAGAGTTCCTGTTTCTAATGACTTATTAGAATGGAAAAAATTATCAACTATGGAGAAAGAAATTGTCAAAAAAGCAGTGGGAGGCCTCGCACTTTTAGACACGCTGCAATCAGAAGAAGGCCTATATGCGTTAAAGAAACATGCAAGAACGCAGAAAGAGCGAGCTGTTCTAAGCAATTTTATGTTTATGGAGTCGATCCACGCTAAAACCTATGGGACCATTTTAATATCCTTAAATACATTCAAAGATATTGAAGAAATTTACGATTGGATGAACAACGATCCAATGATGCAATTTAAAGCAGAGAAAATCAATAATATATATCAAAATGGTACACCTATACAAGTAAAGGTAGCGAGTGTTTTCTTAGAAGGTATCTTATATTACAGTAATTTCTTTATCCCACTGTGGTATCGTGGTCAAAATAAACTTGCCAATTTGGCTGAACTTATTAAATTAGTCATCCGAGATGAATCGGTTCATGGTACATATCTTGGTTATAAATTTAGGCAAGATTTTGAAGAGCTGACACAAGATGAGCAAGAAGCGTTCACTCAATGGATGTATAGTTTCTTAGAAGAATTGCTTGAGAAAGAATTCGCATTTACAGAAGAATTATATACTGAAATCGGATTAGCAGAAGATATCAAGACATTTGTTAAATATAATGCTAATAAATCTCTACAAAATATGGGCTTTGGGATCTACTTTGAGAATGCCCTCGCGAAGGACGTCAATCCGATTGTGATGAACGGTATTTCAATTGAAACATCTAATCATGATTTCTTTTCTCAAGTAGGTGCAGGTTATCTTATGGGGAATGCTGAAGAAATGTCAGACGAAGATTACATATTTGAATAACCAATCAAATATATACCATTCCCCCTTCAAACTTAGAAGCAAGCTACTAAGTATCTGGAAAAACGAAAAATTACTATTGGAAAAGTGAGCATAAAAAGTCCCTCTTGTAGGAAGGTACTTGGTGAATATATCAAGTACCTTTTTTTATTCGATTTCATCTTTAAAATGGAATTTGATAGAATAAAAAGATGTTTCCCACATAATAATATACCTCCTAAAGTAGATTTATTTTATTAAGTGTCTACTTTAGGGGGCATATTACTCTTTTTTGAAATTTTTATTTTTTCTTATTTTTAAAATTCGAAATAACTGGCCCTGTTAGGGTAACAGCTAAAACTAAAAAAGTTAAATTTTTAAATATCAAGAAAAATACAATGGTATCAACGGAACTAATATCAAGAATAGCCTTTTATCTTTATCAATGAACTTTTTTAAAAGCTGTATAGCACGCCCAAAATTAATAACAATAACTAAACCACCAAATATATACAACGAATTAACAATCCATGATTGATATCTAATTAAATCGAATAAACCCACTACTAACGCAGCTATAATAATTAACAAGAGAAATACTATTAAAAAAATATTGATTTTTCTATTCACATGAATCACCTTACCAAGGATATTGTAAGTCTTCATTTATATCTTTATGATATAACCTATAAGGTGTACTTTATAGTTCATAAACCTGTTTATAATACGTAAAATTGAACACTAAAAAAAGACATTCCCCACATAAGTGAGAAATGTCTTTTTGATTTATATATGGGTTGGTACTCGATTTCCTTAGAAATCTCCGTCCCGTACTGTATCCGTAAGCGAATAAATTCGCAACGGCTCCAGCAATTAACGTTTTGAGAATTGAGGTGCTTTACGCGCTTTTTTAAGACCTGGTTTCTTACGTTCTTTCATACGTGGGTCACGTGTTAAAAGACCAGCATCTTTAAGTGGTTTACGGAAGTCAGGATCTACTTCTAGTAATGCACGAGAGATACCGTGACGAGCTGCACCTGATTGACCAGCATATCCACCACCGTTAACGTTGATGAAGATGTCATATTGGCCTTCAGTTTGTGTAACTGCTAAAGGTTGTTTAACGATTACGAATAATGATTCGTATGGTAGGTATTCTGCCATTTCTTTACCGTTAAAAACGATTTTACCTGTACCAGGTACTAAGCGTACACGGGCTGTTGAGTTTTTACGACGGCCTGTTGCGATGTATTGAGCTTGTGCCATTTGCTTTTCCCTCCTTAGATTAATTCGTTAATGTCTAATTGTTTAGGTTGTTGCGCTGCATGTGGGTGTTCCGCACCAGCGTATACGTGTAGGTGTGTAAATTGAGCACGACCTAAACGGTTTTTTGGTAACATACCTTTAACTGAAGTTTCGATTAAACGTGCTGGTTTTTCATCACGTAATGTACCTGCAGTTGTTTCATAGATACCACCTGGGTAACCTGAGTGACGGTAGTATTTTTTGTCTGTTGCTTTTTTACCAGTTAATTTCACTTTTTCAGCGTTGATGATGATAACTTGATCACCTGTGTCAACGTTTGGTGTGAATGTTGGTTTATTTTTACCACGTAACATGCTTGCCACAACTGTTGATAGACGTCCC
Source organism: Aerococcus viridans (assembly GCF_001543285.1). NCBI lineage: Bacteria > Bacillati > Bacillota > Bacilli > Lactobacillales > Aerococcaceae > Aerococcus > Aerococcus viridans. The sequence continues at coordinate 459,257 of NZ_CP014164.1, read as the reverse complement.
AATGGAACATCTGTAGCGTCTAGGACAACCCAGTTACGTTCAACTTCATTTGCTTTCGCCATATATGTTGTACGCATTATATTTCCTCCGTTTATCTTGTCTGATTGTTCGATTCATAATTGGTTTCCGGGGCCTATCATGGGGCAAACAATACCGTCTTATATTGTACCACTTTGAAATTCACTACGTCAATCTTTTTCAACGAAAAAAATCCCTTATCATAGATTTCTTATTTAGCATATTGTTGGATAGATTCCTCGAGTAAGCCTAAGTAGCGTTTGGCTATTGAAGACAGCTGGTGACGATTAGCGGTTAGGTAACCTAGTTCAATCACCTCGTCTGATTCAAGAGGAATTGCTAATATATCCGGACTGTTCAAGTCATCATTGATTATCCCTGAAGAAATCGTATAGCCATCTAGACCGATGAGTAAATTAAATAAAGTTGCTCGGTCAGAAACAATAATCCGTTTTGGGACAGGAATATCCGCTAAAATCTCTTCCCAATAGTAGAAAGAATTGTGGGTACCTTGTTCATAAGATAAACGAGGATAAGCGGTTAAGTCATCTAAACTAATGGTCGCTTGTTTCGCTAAAGGATGACCTTTATCAATAAACACATGTGGTGCAGTTTTAAACAATGGCGTAAAAGTTAGTTGCTTCTCTTGAAAAGCCCCTTCTAATACCTTCTGATTATAATTAGACCGGTAAATAACGCCCACCTCAGAGATAAAATTAGCAACATCATCTAACACCTCAAATGTTCGTTCTTCTTTTAATGTCGCTTCATATTGGTCTGCATCCATCTCTTTTAGTAACTTCACGAAAGCATCCACTACAAAGGCATAATGCTGGCCAGATACTGAAAATATCCGGTTGGCCTGACTTCCTTCTTTATAGCGGTGGTTCATCAAGTCAATCTGCTCCAAGACTTGCCGGGCATACTGGAGAAATTCCTCCCCCTGCACCGTCAGAATCGTCCCCTTAGCCGTCCGCTGAAACAAAGTTACCCCCATCTCAGACTCCAAATTGGCCATGGCTTTCGACAAAGATGGCTGGGCAATAAACAAATCCTTGGCCGCCTGCGTCATATTCCCCACTTCAACAACCTTCATAAAATACTGCAAATCTTCAATCCGCATACGCTCACTCCTTACCATAGTTTCAAGCTATGAAAACCGGCATATAATAGTTATTTGTAATTATTATGCCAGACCCATATACTCATAACAAGTTCAAAACCTGAATAATTCATAGTTTTACTAATAGTCTTTCCTAACATTGATTTATTAGTCTTTAAAGTAATCTGCTTCATCACCCATTAGGTGATGAAAAAGAACCCCTTTATCAGCGAGAATTTTATACCGTATTCAGGCAAAACCAAAGGATTCGGCAGTACATTTAATAACCAGATTTTTAAAAATTTTTAAATGGCCCAAGGAGCAGTGCGTCCAAAATTTGAGTTTGAAAAGTGAAAAAACTCAAAATAATTATAAGGGCCAGAAAAATTAATCAATTAGGATAGAAGATGATAAACGATAAAGAAAATATAACAATATAGATAAAACAGCCTTTGACATTAGAGGTATGAATTATTCAGGTGATAACAACAAAGGAGGATTCACTATGACTCAAACATCCATTATTGGTTTCCCCAGGTTGGGCGAAAACCGTGAATTAAAATTTGCGACGGAGAAGTATTTCCGAAACGAAATCAATGAAGAAGAATTATTCCGAATTGGAAAAGAAATCCGGCGCAAGCATTTTACACTATTAAAAAAAGCAGGAATTGATTCTATTCCAAGTAATGACTTTTCCTTTTACGATCAGACCTTGGATACTGCATTTCTATTCAATATTCTTCCAAAAGAAGTCGAAAAAAGTGACTTATCTTCCCTAGATAAGTATTTTACTTTAGCACATGGTTACCAAGGAGAAAAAGGCGATATTAAAGCTCTCCCGATGAAAAAATGGTTCAATACGAATTATCATTATCTTGTACCAAAATTTGAAAAAGACACCGCTATTCAAATTAGTACGAGCAAAATTTTTGATGAGTTCTTAGAAGCCAAGGATTTGGGAATTGATAGCCGCCCTGTTTTAGTTGGGCCTTTTACTTTGCTTCAACTAAGCGAGTTTGAAGATGGATTAGCTGCTCGTGACTTTGCCGCTGACTTGGTGAAAGGATACCAAGAAGTGTTTCACAAATTGAATGAAATCGGTGCAGAATGGATTCAATTAGATGAACCTGCTTTGGTAAAAGATGTTGATGGAGCGGAAAAGAAATTATTTGTAGATCTTTATGATTCCTTGCTTACAGATAAAGCTGGCTTGAAAATCCTCATTCAAACTTACTTTGGTGATGTACGTGACGTGTATCATGAATTGACTGCCTTAGCAGTAGAAGGAATCGGCTTGGACTTTGTGGAAGGTACTAAAAATATCGAGTTGGTTCAAACTGCCTTTCCAGAAGACAAATTTCTGTATGCAGGAGTCGTTAACGGAAAAAACATTTGGCGAAATGACTATTCGAAAAGCTTGGCCCTATTAGAGAGTTTGAGGGTGAAAAATTATGTCCTGTCTACTTCTTGCTCCTTGCTCCACGTACCATTCACAGTAGAAAAGGAAAGTTTTCCTGAAGAAATCAAGCGCCATTTCTCTTTTGCTAAAGAAAAGTTACAGGAGCTCGTTGAATTAAAAGAAATTCTTGATGGAGAAAGCAGCGCTGCTCTGGCTGAAAATAAAGACTTGTTTGCATCAGAAAGAATTGCGGTAAATACTGCTCTAGGGGAAAAAATCAATCAATTGTCCCAAGATGCCTTTACAAGGAAACCAGATTTTTCAAAAAGAGAAGCTTTGCAAAAGGACATTTTTAATTTTCCGTTACTACCGACTACAACGATTGGTTCTTTCCCACAAACGAAAGATGTCAAAAAGACGCGTGCTCTTTTCAAACGAAAAGAAATCAGTCAAGATTACTATAAAGAATTTATCGCAAATCGAACGAATGATTGGTTAGCTTGGCAGGAAGAAATTGGGTTAGATGTTTTGGTTCACGGTGAATTTGAGCGAAACGACATGGTCGAATATTTCGGACAAAACTTGGAAGGTTATCTATTTAGTAAAAATGGCTGGGTACAATCTTACGGCACTCGTGGTGTGAAACCGCCTATCATATGGGGAGATATTTCAAGAGCGGCACCGATTACGGTGGAATGGTCTGCTTATGCGCAGTCACAAACAGATAAAATCGTAAAAGGAATGTTAACGGGTCCGGTGACCATTTTAAATTGGTCATTCCCTCGAGAGGATCTTTCATTGCGTGAATCTACTTTACAAATTGCTCTGGCGATTCAGGAAGAAGTATTGGACTTAGAAGCAAACGGTATTCGCGTGATTCAAATCGATGAAGCTGCTTTGAGGGAAAAGTTGCCATTAAGAAGAAGTGATTGGAATTCAGAATATTTGGATTGGGCAATCCCTGCCTTTCGATTGGTTCACAGCAAAGTGAAACCCCAAACGCAAATCCACACCCATATGTGCTATAGCGAGTTTACCGATATTATCCCTGCGATTGAGAATATGGATGCGGATGTCATTTCCTTTGAAGCGTCTCGTTCTAATTTGGAAATTTTAGATGAATTACAAAAACAAAACTTTAAAATTCAAGTTGGCCCCGGTGTTTATGATATCCACTCACCACGAATTCCTTCAGTGGAAGAAATTACCGAAACCATTCGAGCAATTTTAGCAAAGGTTCCAAAAGAGAAAGTTTGGATTAATCCGGATTGTGGTTTGAAGACTCGTGGGGAACGTGAAACAAAAGCGAGCCTGGAAAACATGACGCAAGCAGTGAAGACGATTCGAAAGGAGCTGTAGGCAATGACCGATTTTCAAAGAGGAAATGGCACTTCCCTATCTTTTGAAGTTTTTCCAGCGAATACCCAAGTTGGTACAAAAAAATTGATTCAGACCTTGAATGAACTACAGGATTTACAGCCGAATTTTATTAGCGTAACTTGCAGTAATAACAAAGCTAATATTGAAGAAACAACCGTCAAAATTGCTGATTATGTAACAAACACATTGAGAATTCCTACCATTGCACACTTACCGGCAGCTTATTTATCCAAGCAACAAGTATCTACCATCCTTGGACAGCTTGAAAAACTAGGAATCCGGCATGTTTTAGCTCTTAGAGGCGATATTGTTGAAGGAATTCCACCTAAAAGAGATTTTTCTTATGCGAGTGATTTGGTTACTTTTATTCAGGAACAAGCACCCTACTTTGACATTTCAGGTGCTTGCTACCCTGAAATTCATCCAGATTCAGACAACCGGATTTCTGATATCAAGCATCTAAGGAAAAAAGTAGAAGCTGGCTGCAGTCAGTTGATTACACAGCTTTTCTTTGACAATGAACAATTTTATCAGTTCAAAGAAGGATGCTCACTGGCAGGGATTGATGCCCCCATTTTGGCTGGGATCATGCCTATCGTAAATCGTAAACAGGCTTTACGTCTAATTAAAGTCAGCTCTTCTCAACTGCCGAAGAAATTTTTAGCAATTTTAGAAAAATATGAACACAATCCTGTTGCATTGCGTGATGCGGGGCTTGCCTACGCCATTGATCAGATTGTCGACTTAGTCACACAAGGCGTGGATGGCATTCATTTATATACCATGAATCAATCCGATACCGCTCGGCAAATTCATCAAGCAACAAAATCATTGTTTCAAACTACGGAACTCTTAGGCGTATAAAGAGCAAATTATATAAAGCAACAGCCTCCAGCGTGATTTGCTATGCTCCCAATATAGTAGACAGAGAAATAATAAAAGTTCTCTACTACTGTAAAGGGGGCATTTTTATGTCTAAAAGAGGGACTAAGCATACGTTAGATGAAAGAGCCGCAGCTGTTCTTAGAGTAATTGAGAAGCATAGATAACACCAATTTCTGATTTCAAATTGGCTACGTCGTCCAAGACTTCGAAGGTCCACTCTTCTTTTAGGGTTGCTTCATATTGATCAGCGTCCATTTCGCTAAGAAGCTTTACGAAGGCATCCACTACAAAGGCATAATGCTGGCCAGATACTGAAAATATCCGGTTGGCCTGACTTCCTTCCTTATAGCGGTGGTTCATCAAGTCAATCTGCTCCAAGACTTGCCGGGCATACTGGAGGAATTCCTCCCCTTGCACCGTCAGAACCGTCCCCTTAGCCGTCCGCTGAAACAAGGTTACCCCCATCTCAGACTCCAAATTGGCCATGGCTTTCGACAAAGACGGCTGGGCAATAAACAAGTTCTTGGCCGCCTGCGTCATATTTCCCACTTCAACAACCTTCATAAAATACTGCAAATCTTCAATCCGCATACGCTCACTCCTTACCATAGTTTCAAACTATGAAAACCGACATATAATAGTTATTTGTAATTATTATGCCAGACCCATATACTCATAACAAGTTCAAAAATATTTATCGAAAAAGGAGAGCATTATTATGACACAAACACAAACTTCTAAACGATTCCTTACAGTTGGTTCATTCTTACGTCCAGAAGACTTATTAGCCTACAAACGTCAAATCGAGGAACGCGACGATATTCAATATCCATTCTACCAAGATTTCGACAACTATGAAAAAGTAGAAGACGAAGCAGTTGCTGATATCGTAAAAAAAGAAATCGAGTTAGACTTCCCAGAAATTACAGATGGCGAATACTCAAAATCATTATGGCATCTAGACTTCGTTTGGGGCTTTGACGGCGTACGTCGTTTCATTGCTGACCAAGGGTATATCTTTGTTGACCATGACAACGAAACCCCATTTGAAACACGTAAAGACATCGGGATTGAAATCTTCAAACCATTATCAGGTAAAAATCATCCCTTCATCGACCACTACAAACGTTTAGTAGCCTTAAATGATTCAGATGCTGATGTGAAAGTTTGTATCCCTTCACCAGGTCATATGTATGTTGATTTAGGTTTAAACCTGCAAACTTATAACCAAGTATACCAATCACAAGATGAATTAAGAGAAGGTTTAATCAAGGCCTACAAAGAATTCTTAGACGAATACGTGCAAGAAGGCGGCAAGATCATCCAATTAGATGACTGTTTATGGACTATCCATGCAGAGGATGCTTCAAACTCACCATTCAGAAATGAAGATGGTACTTGGGACGCTGAGGCAGCTAAAGCCAGTGCAGAAGCTTATGTAGCTATTAACAATGCAATTATTGATTACGGTCATGAATTAGGTTTAAAAGTATATACCCACAACTGTCGTGGTAACTACGCTTCTAGACACATAGCTGACGGTTCGTATGAGAAAATTGCTCATTATTTCTTGAAAAACCAACGTTACGACCGTTTCTACTTAGAGTGGGACGACGAGCGTGCTGGTTCAATCGACGCATTAGAAGCTTTTAAAGACAACGACCAAGTAGAAGTTGTATTAGGTTTACTGTCATCAAAAACAGCTGACTTAGACGATGAAGAACGCGCCCTTAACGGCTTAGAAGAAGCTAGCAAATATGTATCAAAAGATCGATTATACCTATCCCACCAATGTGGCTTTGCCTCATGCGACGGTGGTAACGAATTAACCCACAAAAACCAATGGGACAAAATCAAGCAAGGACAAGCAATCGCATTCAAATACTTTGGTGAATAATCCCTAATCAAAAATCTATCATCCTTCAAAAGAGGTTGAATCTCTACCCGAAAACTGAACACTCAAAAAAAAAGAGTGTTGTTAGTTTTCGGGTTATTTTTGTGCAAGTTTTCGTCTATCTCTTCTCTATATTCTTAAATAATTTCTTCAGCTAATATAGGGTCTCCACAAGCAATTTTCTCTCAAAACAGGAATCTGTCTATATTTTTCAACAGGTATTAAATTTTTCGATATCTCGCCATACCGCGGATCAATCGTAGACTTCAATACGCCAAAATAATCTGCTATGTCGTTAAAGGCAGCGCGCGTTAATGTTGGATTCTCTAGCAAAGAAGCCGCTAAAGCTGCTGATGTGCATTATCAAACGTTGTCCAAATATGAAAAAGATAGTTCTGATATTCCATTTTCTCTTTTAAATGAGCTGTCTAATCTGTATCGAGTTCCTATTAACAATATTTTTTGGCAAAGAGTACGCTTTAATCCGTATCCTAAATAATAAAAGAAATGAGGCAATGAATTGAACGAAGTTTCAAAGGACGTTCTGGCAAACGAAGCCCACGAAAAAGCAAATTCTTAGTCTGATACGCTTAACACTTCTTTACTATAGATTGCTCTAAGTGTAAATCGTATGGAGGCGTTTTACTTAGCGATACATAAAAATTGTGATACAATTAAATTATAAGTTAAAAGATATTATGATTACTAAGTCACACATATGAATTTTTATGGAGGTGTTGTAATATGGCAAATTTTTACGGAAATGATCCTTTTTTCAACAATGATATGGATGATATTTTCAATCAATTATTTCGGCGCATGGATAATCAAAATTCGGCGCGTGCACAGTATTTAGTTAATGGACAATCGTTAACACCGGATGAGTTTACTCAATACCGAGCAACTGGTAAGCTACCCCAAAATAATAAAACAATAGAAGTATCTAAAGATGGTAAACAGGCTGTTAAAAAAGGAGGGATTTTAGAAAAGTTAGGGACTAATTTGACGGAACAGGCTCGTGATGGCTTACTAGATCCAGTGATTGGACGCGAGAATGAGATTCAAGAAACTGCAGAAATTTTGAGTCGTAGAACGAAAAATAATGCAATCTTAGTCGGTGATGCCGGTGTAGGTAAAACTGCAGTCGTTGAAGGTCTGGCACAAGCAATTGTGGCTGGTAAAGTTCCAGAAACGATTCAAGATAAAGAAATCTATTCGATTGATTTATCGTCTTTAGAAGCAGGAACTCAATATCGCGGTTCTTTTGAAGAAAATATTAAACAGCTGGTAGAGGAAGTTAAAGCAGCTGGTAATATTATTCTATTCTTCGATGAAATTCATCAGATTCTCGGCACGGGTGCCACTGGTGGTGAAGATGGTGGCAAAGGATTGGCTGATATCATTAAACCTGCTTTGTCACGTGGCGAGCTGAGTGTAATCGGGGCTACGACTCAAGATGAATATCGCAATACTATTTTGAAAAATGCGGCTTTGGCACGGCGATTCAATGATGTGGTGATTAATGAACCAACGGCCGCTGACACTTTCCGTATATTACAAGGTGTTAAAGAGCTGTACGAAAAACATCATCATGTTGTATTACCAGATGATGTTTTGAAGGCGGCTGTGGATTATTCAATCCAATATATACCACAACGCACTTTGCCAGATAAAGCTATCGATTTGATCGACATGACTGCGGCGCATTTAGCGGCTAAAAATTCGCCAACTGATGTTGAGACATTGGATCAACGCCTTAAAAAATTAGAGGCAGCTAAGGAGGCCGCCATTAAATCGGAGGACTTTACAAAAGCCGCTGATATCAAGAAGTCGATCGAGGAAACCAAGCAAAAAATTAAAGAAACGGATCAAAAAGAAAAAATCACTGCCACGATTGATGATGTGGCACAATCGGTTGAACGTTTAACTGGTATACCAGTTTCTGAAATGGGCGCTAATGATATTGAGCGCTTGAAAAATCTTGATAAGCGTCTGAAAAGTAAGGTAATCGGTCAAGATGAAGCGGTTGAAATGGTAGCAAAAGCAATTCGGCGTAACCGTGCGGGCTTTTCAGAGGGTAATCAGCCGATTGGAAGTTTTCTGTTTGTGGGCCCAACTGGCGTAGGAAAGACTGAATTAGCTAAGCAATTAGCCTTAGATATGTTTGGAAATGAAAATGCGATTATTCGGCTAGATATGAGTGAATATGCTGATCGTACAGCTGTGTCGAAATTAATTGGTACCTCGGCTGGATACGTAGGTTATGAAGATAATGCTAATACTCTAACTGAACGGGTTCGGCGTAATCCATATTCTATTGTATTATTAGATGAAATTGAAAAGGCTGATCCACAAGTATTAACGTTACTGTTACAAGTGATGGATGATGGGCGCTTAACGGATGGACAAGGCAATGTCATTAATTTCAAAAATACGATTATTATTGCTACTTCTAATGCTGGCTTTGGTAATGAATCATTAAGTGGTGACAAGCAACAAGATCAGTCATTAATGGATAAGTTAGCACCATTTTTCCGCCCAGAATTTCTGAACCGTTTTAATGGAATCGTGGAATTTTCACATCTAACTAAGGAAGACTTAAGTAAAATTGTCGATTTGATGTTAGCGGATGTACAAAAAACTTTAGCCAAAAAATCCATCAAACTTGAGGTAACCCAAGCGGCCAAAGATTGGCTGATGGAACAAGGCTATGATGAAGCAATGGGTGCGCGGCCGTTACGCCGAGTAATTGAACAACAAATTCGTGATAAGGTAACGGATTTCTACCTTGACCACTTAGATGTCAAAAACTTGAAGGCTGATTTAGTGGATGATGAGATTGTGATATCGGAAGCTTAGCTTAAATCAATGTTCATAAATAACTTAATATAAGAGGAGATTTATTGGGAAGGAGATTGCTTGATAGATCTCCTTTTTTCGTTGATTTTCACCATTTGATATTAATCTATTGAGTAATATGGGTAGCGTCAAGGATAAAGTCCATATAATTGTGTAAAAGCAAGAAGGCCATATAAACGCCTTGGCTCCCCACGCCAACCTCTTTTTTACATTCTAATTGTTGTATTCTAGTTAGCGTCGTTAATTATTTTATTTTCATATATGACAACTTTAGCGATTAAGATGAAACTCCTAGTAAACTTTCAATAAAAAATGATAGCAAAATTATCAGTGATCCCTCACTTCAATCAATCCGAGAAGTTAAAGTGAATCCTTTGAGCTTTACCTTGTTGCAGATTTCTCCTATTAAAGGCTTAAATATTCACATGTTGACGCATAAATAATTTGCACCAACTTTTTGTTATAAATAAAAAAGTAGAATCCAAAAAATAGGATTCTACTTAGATAGCAATTCAAGCTTTAAGCCCCCTGCATATTATAAAGTACAAAGAAAGCCATAAAGAAGATTAATAGCACAACCGCGAGGACACCGAAGACGAGGTAGATACGCTTCTGCTCTTTTTTGTACATATAATTACTGGTAATCAGTAGCAAAAGAGCTGCTACGAAAAATACCCAAATCATCTATTCACCAAACTTTCTCTCCATCTATTTGTGGCAATCCCTAGTCTTCATTAAGCCAGTTTCGCTGAATAGTCAATAATAGCGTCAACTGTGTCGTTTAAGAAGGCTATGGTATTTTCTAATGGTTCACCACTTGCAATATCCACTCCCGCTACTTTTGCAGCTTCAACTGGGTTAATCCGCCCCAATTTCAAGAAGTTAATCCATTTTTCAATGGCTTGATCATCTTCACCTGAACGGATATTCAAGTAGGCTTGTGTAGCAATCGTTAAGCCTGCTGAATAAGTATAAGAATATAAGCCCATGTAGTAATGTGGTTGACGCATCCAAGTTAATTCAGCACCCGGATTAATCTCTACAGCATCCCCCCAGAAAGCTTCTAATACCCCTTTTTTCAAGTCAGAAAGGGTTTCAGCTGTGAAGGCTTCACCCTTGTCAATTAGTCGGTAAACTTCACGTTGGTAGGCCGCTTCTAACAAGTGTGTAATGAAGTTATGGAAATATGTGTTGGTTAGCATATTGGCTAAGGCAAAGCGTTGGGTACGGCCGTCTTCACCATTGGCTTGTAAGTAGCCAGTTAATAGTAACTCATTGAAAGTTGACGGCGCTTCAATCACATACAAGCTGGGTTCACTTGAAATAAACAAGTTATTGGCTTCAGATCGGCTCATTTGCCCTGCATGACCCAATTCATGAATCAAGGTATAGACATCAGACAATTGTTCTGTCCAGCTCATTAAGATATATGGATGAACACCGGCAGCGATGGTTGCAAATCCACCAGTTGATTTACCCACATTTTGGGCGTAATCTACCCAGCGGTCAGTGAAGGCTGGTGCGATTTCGTTAAAGTAGTCCTCGCCCATGATAGCTGTGGCTTCTTTAACGTAGGCTTCTGATTCTTCAAATGAAACAGATTTTGAAAAAGTCGGATCCAAACCAATCTTTAAGTCTGCATAAGTCATTTTATCTAAGCCGCGTACTTCTTTAACGTGGTTGATATATTTACGCATAACGGGTGCCAATTTCTCCATGATGACATCGATTTGACGGTCATATAGGTCACGATTAACATCTTGACTAAAGAGTAGATAGTCAATCACTGACTCGTAGCCACGGATATTGGCTTGGGCCTTCTCTTGTAAAACATGGCCGTAGTAAGTGGTCGCAAAGGTATTTTGGTATTTAGCCAATTCTTTTGAAAATGCATCAAAAGCTGCGCGACGAACGGCCGTATCCTCTTCAAACATGTATTTATCTTCATATAAAACGAAGCTTAATGGATAAGTCTTACCGTCCACTTCAAAATTAGGGAAGGTTAAGTCCGCTAATTTAGCATTGTTGTAGATTTCATAATTTTGTTCGTGGGCTTGGTCGAACTGGAATAAGACATCTTCCACTTTGGCGCCTAGGTAGATTTGTTGTTGGCGCTCAACTTCCGCAATATAGTCTGCAGTTTCAGCTGCAATTTCTTTCACTTTTGCTAGTTCTGCTGCCGGCTTTTCTAGTAAAGCATTTTGGAAGAAGAGCATGGCTTCCTGGACTTCTTTACTAGCAGAAGAAACCTTGTGCAATTTCAAGACTGCTTGTGAATTGGTCCGGTCAGCTTCAACCGCTAAAAAGGCATAGTGCATCAATTGTGATGCCAATACTTGGATATCAGAGGCTGCCAAAACAGCTTCCGCGATATCTTTAGCGTCCGTTAATTTGCCTTCGTAATTGTCTTTGAAGGCTTGTCCTTGGTCTTTAAATTCAACTAATTTCGCTTCAAAAGTTGCTTCATCTTCAAAAATTTGGCTGAGGTCCCAAGTGGTTGCTACATCTACTTGGTCGCGGGTTGGGAATGTGTTCTCTGTTGTCATCCGGCATATCCTTCTTTCCTAGTTTAATGGTAATTTTCTTAAATAAGTTTACCACTAAAACCCCAAAAGTTACCAGAAATAAGTTGCCTATCCTTCTTCTCAAGTGTCTTTCTTTGGATTTTTAAAATAATAGGTTCATAATAATAAGTGACGAAATGATACCACCGCTAATTTTTAAGGAGGAATTTTCAATATGTCAATCAATCAAGCACAATTAGAACGCATGTCAAATGCCCCTGGATTTATCGCTGCCCTAGACCAATCAGGTGGTTCAACACCAAAAGCCCTCTTAGCCTATGGTGTAGCCGAAGATACCTACAGCAATGAAGACGAAATGTTCGCGAAAGTCCATGAAATGCGGACGCGAATTATGACCAGTCCAGCTTTTACTAGCGACAAAATTCTAGCCGCTATCCTATTTGAAAATACCATGGACCGCCAAGTAGACGGTAAATACAGCGCAGAATACTTAGCTGACAAAGGGATCGTCCCCTTCCTTAAAATCGATAAAGGACTTGCTGAAGAAGCTAATGGCGTACAATTAATGAAAGATATGCCAGACCTTGACGACCTATTAGCACGTGCAAATGATCGCGGTATTTTCGGTACTAAGGAACGGTCTAATATTCTCGCATTTAACCCTGTCGGCATCAAAGAAGTTGTCGACCAACAGTTTGAAGTCGCTAAACAAGTTATTGATGCAGGTTTAGTACCGATTATTGAACCTGAAGTGAATATCAAGGCTGAAGACAAAGCAGCCATCGAAGAATTATTAGCTGAAGAAATCCGATTACATTTAGATCAATTAGGGGAAAATGACTTAGTCATGTTGAAGCTGACAATCCCTACAGTACCAGATACTTACCGTGAACTAGCCAGCCACCCTAACGTTGTTCGTGTAGTGGCTTTATCAGGTGGTTACACTCGTGAAGAAGCCAATGAACTATTGGCGGAAAACCATGACATGATCGCGTCATTCTCACGTGCCCTCGCATCCGATTTACGAGCAAGCCAAGCAGATGACGAATTCAATGACTTACTAGCCAGTGCTATTGATACCATTTACGAAGCATCCGTTAACAAGAGATAAACTATTTTAATATGCATCATGCTCAGGGGATTTTAGTTCTCTGAGCTTTTTATAGCAAAAAACACGATAAGTCGAACGCGTCTTCCTTATCGTGCTTGATGGTGATCGCTATTTAGGGTTTTAAATTCACTAATGCTTCATAAGTCACTGGTTTCTCTTCATAACCATCCACTTCAAAGCCATTTAAATTCAAGAATTCTTTCATGAAGGTATCCCAAGCTGTGAAATCTGTATTGAAGTTATCTTGGTTGATTTGCTCAATTAAAACCTTGGCTTCAGCTTGTACTTCTGGATCTAATTCCCATGAATCTGGGCGTAAACGGCCTTCTTCGTCAAATTCTGCCTGGTCACCAAACAACATATCGCGGAAAATCCGGTCAATATGCATAATTGGCGTTTCATGTTGGCCTCGCGCTTCCATGACCTTAAAAAGACCTAAGCAGTAAACTGGGAAGAATGGAATCACTGATGAAGCTTTAGTGGTTACAGCGGTTGCCACAACAACTGTTGCTTTCCCATTGATGTCTTTTAAATCTTCATTTATTAAAGCTGCAGCCTTATCGCAGTCCGCTTTAGCGCGACCCAACGTTCCCTTATTGTAGTATGACTCATTTAATTCAGCCCCTAAATAAGAATAAACAACGGTCTCAACGCCTTCAGCTAGCACGTCCGCTTCCTGTAAGGCATTCATCCACATCCGCCAGTCTTCACCACCCATAACCTTTACAGTGTCCTCAATTTCAGCTTCTGTAGCCGGTTCAAGCACCTGTTCAAAGAAAGTTTCTTTTTGTAGGTTGACGTTCGGTCCCACAACTTCTTGGCCGATTGATTTGATCACTGAATTGTAAGTTTCTCCGGTATTTGGGTCTGTACGGCGTCCTGAAGCCAATGAATAAACCACAAAGTCTACTTTTCCGCCGAATTCATTCTTGATGAAGTCAATCACTTGGTCCTTCGCTTCGTTAGAGAAGGCATCTGCCATGATATTTTTGGCGATTAACCCTTCAGCTTCCGCTGCTTGCCGAAAAAAGATATTGTTATACCAACCTGGCTTACCAAGGTTTTTCTCAGATCGTGGTCCCCCACCGTGGGAAACTGAAATCGTATCTGCCCCCGCACCAAAGGCTAGGTTAATCCGACTAGCCAATCCATAAGAAGATGAGCCTCCTAATACCAAAACTTTCTTCGGTCCTTCAAAGGTCCCTTGGTCTTTAACATATTGAATTTGATTGTTTACTTCTTGCTTCAACCCCATCGGATTCACACCAACAAGGACATTTCCACGCATTTTTGCCTTAAATTCTAAAGTCATATAAGTCTCCTAATATTTACTAATTTCTCAATTTTTTGATGATTCATCTTTATATTATATAGTTAAGGAAACTAGTAGTAAAGTTTTACATGATTATATCAAAAATCAAAGCTTTAATGAAAATTTTTTTGAAAGCAAAAAGGACTGCGGTTTTACCCTACAATCCTCTCTTGTCATATGCGCATTTTCCTTACTTAATGGCCGTTCTCCACCCCTAGAGACAAATTATCCTAGAAATCGTCATCATCCAGGTCATCTGCACGTAAATTCAACAAGTTCATGCATTCTTCCACATCTTCAACGTCCATTTGCCCAGGAGCAGACGACATACCTTCTATAGTGGCAAAGCTAGCCGTTGATTTGAAGATTTCCCCGGCAATTCGGGTAATCTTGCCTAAACGGCCCATCGACATGGTAATCAAGGGTTGGTCGATTAATGTGGACGCTTGGTGGGTCGCATTCATCAAAGCCAATACATCCGCTTCATCGTGGGGCATGACGGCCATTTTCACAATATCCGCCTCTGACTGACCCATCTTTTGTAGGCGCTTGACTATATCATTTTCCAAGGGGGTTTTCACAAAATCATGGTAGGAAACGATGACTTTGACTTGGTGTTTGTGAGCGTAAGGAATCAGGTTGTCTAAGATGTCCTGGCCTCGCTCAAACTCGATATCAATAGCGTCGACAGCCTTAGCTTGGATTAAATACCGATACATTTCAACATACTGGCTCTTGCCAATAGCTGACTCCCCGCCTTCGCTCAAGGTTCTAAAGGTGGCAAGTAAGGGCTTTTGAATAGAGGTTTTCACCCGTTTACTCAATTCAGCCAACTCTTCCAGCTCGTCGAAATCCTCAAAGTAATCAATCCGCCATTCCACCATATCGCCTGGTTGACGTCGGTAGAAATTGGCACAGTTGATAATATCTACAGCATTATCCTCGGCTAAGGGAATAATAATTTTTGGTCTATCCTCCCCGAACTTCAAGGAAGCAATTTTTACATTCTTCATGTTGGACTCCTTCTGACATCAAGGCAAAATAAAAAACTCGATACCATTTGATATGTATATTGTATCGAGTTTTTGCATTTTAAGCTATATAAAATTTGTGACCAAAGATTGAAGAACTTATTCTTATTAATATCATCATCAAATTTGTCGACCGTCCCTAAAAGTCTTCATCTGAATTTACATCTAAGTCCACACTTGCATCCACAGGAGTCCCTAAACCAGCTTTATAGTCGCTATAAGCCTCGGAAACCTGCCGGCGGTCTTCTGGTCCTAGGTAATAAACCTCCGCTAAATATAAGCCATGTGCGGCTGCTGTGGGTCCTGCTTCATTCCGGTCTTCGGCTGTGATCAACCGTTTCATCTCATCAACTGGTCTTAACCCGTCCCCAATTTGAAGCGTTGTGCCCACCAAAATCCGGACCATATTGTACAAGAAGCCTGACCCTTCAAAGACAAAGGTCAAGGTTTCTGCATCCGGGTCAGCCGTCACCTCGGCCCGGTAAATTTCCCGGACAAAGTTGGTTTTATCTGTTTTAGTCGAACAGAAGGACTTAAAATCATGGACGCCGATAATGTCCTTTAAGGCCGTTTGCATTCGGGTAACGTCCGTCCGATAGGGATGGTGGTACATATACTGTCTAGTAAATGGTGACGGAAATTTGGACGTATCTACCTTGTAAATATACTTCTTACCGTTAGTATGAAACCGAGCGTGGAAATCATCTTCCACCCGCTCGACCTTAGTGATTCGAATAGCATCATCAAGGATTGAATTCATTGCCCTTAAGACCGCTTCCTCACCAATTTCCGCTGGATAGTCAAAATGAATGACTTGGCCAAGGGCATGTACACCTGAATCAGTCCGGCCTGACCCAACCACTTGAATATCATGGCCTTTTGACATGAGCTTTAAGGCTTTTTCAAGGGCTTCTTGTACAGTGTGGCCATTTGGTTGTACTTGGAAGCCGACAAAGGGAGTTCCGTCGTATTGCAAGGTTACTTTAAATCTAGGCAAAATGCGCCCTCCTTCTAGTGGCTATAAGATAATCATGACGAGGGTCAAAACAGCAAGACCGATACTGGCAAGGGTATCTATTCTGCCCCAATGCAATTGACGGTACTTGGTCCGCCCTTCACCGCCCTTGTAACCACGCGCTTCCATGGCAGTGGCTAGGTCATAAGCCCGGTTAAAGGCCGAAATGAATAAGGGAATGAGGACTGGAATAAAGGCTTTCACCCGCTCAAGGATGTTGCCTTCTGAAAAGTCCACACCACGTGCCCGCTGTGCGTTCATGATCTTATCCGCTTCTTCAAGTAGGGTTGGAACAAATCGCAAGGCAATCGACAACATCAAGGCAATCTCATGGACTGGCAAAATGTTACGAACAGGCTTCAACAAGGATTCCATGGCATCGGTAATAGCCAGGGGTTGAGTAGTCAAAGTCAAAATCGTCGATAGGAAAATAATCAATAGGAAGCGGACAAAAATATAGGCCGCATTGGATAAACCACCAGTTGTTAGGGCTAGTGGCCCAAATGACCACAGGACGTCCCCAGTATGCGTAAAGAGGATTTGTAGGGCTACCGTAAAAATGATAATAGCAATCATGGGTTTTAAACCACGTAAAAATATCCCTAAAGAAATCCCAGTTAAAAAGACCAAACTCGTAACCACTGCAATCATGATTAAGTTCGTTGTTAAATTGGTTGCTGCAAAGACTAATAACATCATGACAATTAAACCAACTAGTTTTACACGAGGATCTAACTTGTGCATTAAGGAATTACCGGGAATATACCGGCCAATAATCAATTTATCTTTCATTTATTATTGGTCTCCTTCCTTAGTGTTGGCAGCCGAATTGACGCTTGTTGGTAAATCTAATCGGTCTACAATCAAATCAGCCAAAGCATCGACAGTTAAGGGGACTTCTATCTCATTGTCCCAAAGTGAACGTTGTAATTTATTTTGTAAGTCGAAAGCAAAGTCAGCTGCATCCGGCAAAGCCAATTGGTGGCTGGCTAACCAAGCAGGGTCTGCAAATACTTCAGCCGGTGCCCCTTCTTTCACACAAGTCCCACCATCCATCACAATCACGTGGTTGGCATAAGTTGCCACATCTTCCATTTGATGGGTCACTAAAACAATCGTCAACCCTTGGTCTCGGTACAAGCGGTCGAACATAGACATCATTGCCATCCTACCTTTTGGATCTAGTCCAGCAGTTGGCTCATCTAATACCAATACTTCCGGTTTCATGGCAATCACCCCAGCAATGGCTACCCGACGCATTTGCCCACCAGATAACTCAAAAGGTGACCGCTCAAATAAAGTCGGGGCAATCCCCACTGCTGCTAAGGCTGCTTCAGCTTTCTCGCGGGCTGTCGCTTCATCGTCGCCAAAATTCATAGGCCCGAACATTACATCTTTAATGACCGTTTCTTCAAATAGTTGTCCTTCAGGAAATTGGAAGACCATTCCTACTCGTTGGCGGATTTTCTTCAAGTCTTTTGGCTTAGAGTCAGCTGACACCACCGTCTCACCAATCCGTACTTGGCCTACAGTGGGTTGTACCAAGGCGTTAAGGTGTTGGGTAATGGTAGACTTTCCTGACCCTGTATGACCAATAATCGCCGTATATGAACCGTCTGGAATCGTCACGTTAATATCATGCAAGGCTAAACTGGCGAACGGTGTCCCCGCCCCGTAAGTAAAGCCTACTTGTTCAAATGCGATTTGCATAACCATTCACCCAACCCTTCTTCATCAAAATATGCATCCGGCACAGCCACCCCGCGTTTAGCAAGGGCGCTTTTTAGTTGCTCGGAAAAAGGCACATCCAAACCAATCTCAGTTAACTCATTCCCGTAAGTAAAGATTTCAGCTGGCGTACCCTCTTTAATAATTTGCCCCTCTTTAAAGACTAGCATCCGGTCAGCTTCCGCCGCCTCGTTTAAATCATGGGTAATCGAAATCACCGTCAGGGCATTATCTTGTTTGATATCCGCCACAACTGCCATCAATTCGTCACGACCTTCAGGATCTAACATTGAAGTCGATTCATCTAAAATAATGATTTTCGGTGCCACAGCAATCACACCCGCAATAGCTACTCGTTGTTTTTGACCACCTGATAAGGCTGCTGGCTCCTTGTCGCGATAGTCCCACATTTTAACCCGTTTCAAGGCATACTCAACACGGGCATGCATCTCATCAACTGGCATGCCCATATTTTCCAAGGCAAAAGCCACATCATCTTCAACCGTTGCCCCAACAAATTGGTTGTCTGGATTTTGAAAGACTAGCCCCACTTGACTACGGATATCCCATAAGGTCTCCATAGAAAGGACCTTATCGTCCACCTGAATGGTTCCTGACTTGGCTTCCAATAAGCCCACTAATAATTTTGAAAAGGTTGATTTCCCCGACCCATTATGGCCAATTATCGCTAACCATTCACCTTCATAGATAGTCGTTGATAGGCCATCTATAGCTAACTTCTCATCTGATTGACTATATTGAAAAGACAAATCTTGAACCTGAATAATCGGTTTCGCCATCTTGTTCCCTCGCTCACTTTAAATATTTAAGAAAAAACTCCTCCAATGTTACTTGGAAGAGTTTGTCAAAGAAGCCCAAATCCAGCTAACCACTTGCTTCGCCGTCTCGTTCATCCTGCTATACGCTTCTTCCATCCTGACTGTAACAGTCGGTACTAGAATTCCACTAGTTCAATCACCTATTGCAGCTGGTATTTCGCGGACTTTACCGCCGATCGGGACTCGCACCCTGCCCTGAAGACATTTCATTTGTTTTTCACTTAGTTTAGTCTACTAAAATCCACCATTAAAAGCAATGATCAGATGTCAAGACACCTTATCCCTTTATGTCATCCCCATGATCGTTAGTGTGAATCACCATTTCCTTATAAGCATAGTCACCGATGATTTGAGATACCGGACACCGTCCTTCTGCCTCATAGACTATTGCTTCCGCCTGGTCACGTGGTAAATCGAGGTAGACATCTACTTTAAAATCAAAATAAGTAATGGTCGTTTCCTGATTTAATTTATAGTCCACTTGAACGACAACTTCACTGGCCACACCCTTGATACCGTGTCGGTTTAAAGCAATTTCGATGGTCGCATTCAAGCACGTCGCCCATGATAAGGCGATCAGTTGTTCTGGGTTAGTCCCAGGCTCATCAACTTTCAAAGGACTTGACGTTTGGACCCGCAACGCATTATCCCCTTCAACCCAGGCCGTTCCCTTAAGTCCTTGATCATTATGTACCCGTGTCGTATACAACAATTTATCCTCACCCATATGCGCATTGCCTCCATCCTCTTAATTATGCTTTTATATGGGCCATTATACCCTTAATATTCCTAGTAAAAAAGGCAATTGCATATAAATCTTGCAATTGCCTTTCAATTCAATATTATTTTTTCAAGACTTGATACATGCCATTTGTCACAAATTGTAACCACACTTGCCCACCCTCAGGATTAAAGTGTACCCCGTCTTGGCTCAACCAAGTGGATGCTTCCTCGTGGTTACTATAGTATTCATGCCAGTCCAATAAGTGGATGGTATCATTATCGTCACTGGCCGCTTCAGCTAACGTCTTATTGACATCATCTGCCCAAGGGCGGTCAACATGCGTATTCACTAGAAAAATCGTCTTGTCCCGTCCAATCTCATCTAAGAAGTCAGACAATTGAGCTGACGTAAAGCCACCGTTGGCTCCTAGGTCAACCAAAACGACATCTTTTAGCATACCCTGCGCGTCCAAGCTAGCTGGATAGCCAATTAAGGTATATAACTGGCGGCCAACCGCAGCGTCCACAATTGCATTAGGATACAAAGTATACAAACCTTCTGATTCGCCCACCATTAAGGAATCACCAATGAAAGTCACAGATAGCTGATACGCAAAGCGAGCTTGCTCATCAGGAATACCTTGGTAAAATCCTAATGATGCCTCACTTAAGTTCTTTTTATAAGTTGAAAGACTAGCGTCAGCTTGTTTTTCTTGCTCAGCCCTTTGTTTATTCAGTTCTTCAATCTTCTTTGCCTGCTCAGCTGCTTGCTGTTCTTCTACAGTCACATTATCTGCTGGTTTAGAAATTGCAACAGCACTTGCACCACCAAGGAATATGAAGGTAAACACTAAGAATAAAATGCGGGTCAACCAGGGTGCCGGCTCTTTAAACAAGTTACGTACCTTGGTAAATAGACGGACGGGTTGATTATTTCGGACTTCATTAAAAATTGGCACCGGCCATCTTTTTTCCTCTAGCAAGGCATAAGATAAACAAGACAGGATGATGATTAAAATGACTTGAGGCCAAATACTGTTGGTAAACCAATTCTGACTGGTTGGTACCATATGAAACAGCACATTGATTGGATAATACCATAAATACATATGGAATGTACGTTGGCCTAACCACCGCAAGGGTTTAAATTTCAATAGAAAACCAACCCAAGAGCCTTTATAAGTCAACAAGGCAATCATTACAGCAGCTAATAAATTAAAGCCAAACATTCCGCCATAATAGGTGAATGTCGCTGCATCAAGCATGTGGAGCATCCCGTAAGTGAGTATAGCCAATAAGCCCAACAACACCACATCAACAATAAAGTGGTGAAAGCGACCAATACGATCCTTCAACCAAGTAGCCAGCTGGTCCATATCCAACAATTGGGCAGCAGCCCCACCAAGAGCGATAGAGAAGAATCTAGTATCCGTACCGTAGTAAACTCTTGATGGGTCTTCACCAGGTGTGAAGATTATCGCCATCAAAATTCCTGACAAAAGCGCGGCAGCGAGCATGACCAAACCGGATTGCCATTTGGTCTTGGTGAAGCGTCGACTAACCTTGAAGAATAGTGGCCAAATGACCATAAACTGCATGTAAACAGCTATATACCAATAATGAGTGGTCAAGGATGGGTGTAACATATTGGCAAAATAGGACGACCCAGATAGAATCTGATGCCAGTTATTCACGAATAATAGGGAGGTGGATAGGTTAATCCCAATATTTACTAGGAGTTGCTGTCTAAATAAGAGTAGATAGGTAAGGCCAACCATGGTAATAATGACCATGGGCCACCATACCTTGCGCATACGCCCCCACGTTTTCTTAAAATAGGATCCTTCATCAATGCCCGCTTGGTATTTACTTTCCATCTGACTCGTCACTAGGTAACCTGAAAGGACCAAAAAGATGTCCACCCCTAAGAAACCACCTGAAACACGGTGGGTTAGATAGTGGTATAAAATAATACCTAGCATTGCTAAGAATCGAATTGTATCAAACTGTGTAAAGTAGTTTTTTTTCATTACCCTCGCCTCTCTAAATTGCCAAGCACGCAATTGCCAATGCTTGAGACAGTTTACGCAATTATAATACATATATTATATCGATAGTATGGAAAAATGAGAACATTAATTTTGAAATTTCCCAAAGTCTTGCCCGACAAATACCGTCCAAACAACCAAAAAAGTGGTTGAGCCCTAGCCCCAACCACTTTAGAAAATAAAAAAGCATATATGCTACCAAACACCTGTTGGTTAAACAACACATATGCCGAACCAATTTTTCACCTAAATGAATTGGCCTTGATTTATTCATAAGACTTATGGATATATTCCACTCCTAGCGAACTTCATCACGCTAGGAGTAGATAGAGCTAGACTCGGCTATACAAGATATAACCACCATCATGACACTCCGTTTTATACATCACTAAAAGTTTTTATTAAACTAATTCAAGAATAACCATTGGTGCAGCATCGCCACGACGAGGTTCAGTTTTTAAGATACGAGTGTATCCACCTTGACGTTCAGCGTAACGAGGACCAAGATCGTTGAATAATTTTTGTAAAGCAGACTCGATAACGATGTCTTCACCTTCAGCGCGAACATCGGCGATTTCGTTACGAACAAATTGGTTCGCTTGACGGCGAGCAGCTAAATCTCCACGTTTACCTAAAGTAATCATTTTTTCAGCTGTACGACGGATCTCTTTCGCACGAGTTTCTGTTGTAGTAATACGTTCATTGATAATTAAATCAGTAGTTAAGTCACGTAACATAGCTTTACGTTGAGAGCTAGTACGACCTAATTTACGGTAACCCATTGTCAGTATCCTCCTTTATGATTTATTAATCTTCTTGACGTAAAGATAAGTCAAGAGCAGCTAGCTTGTTTTTAACCTCTTCAAGAGACTTACGACCTAAGTTACGTACTTTCATCATTTCTGGTTCAGATTTGTTAGTCAATTCTTCAACAGTATTGATGCCTGCACGTTTTAAACAGTTGTATGAACGAACTGATAAGTCTAGTTCTTCAATAGTCATTTCAAGCATTTTTTCTTTTTGTGTTTCTTCTTTTTCGACCATAACTTCAACTTGACGAGCTTCGTCTGTTAAGTTAACGAATACTTCCAAGTGTTCTGTCATGATTTTTGCCGCTAAGCTTAATGCTTCTTCGGGTGAAATTGTACCATCAGTCCAAATATCCATAGTTAATTTATCGTATTCGTTGATTTCTCCGATACGAGTATTTTCAACTTGATAGTTTACTTTGGAAATTGGTGTGTAGATAGAATCCACTGGGATTTCGCCAATTGGCATTGAATCCACTTTATTATTTTCTGAGCGTACAAAACCACGACCGTTTTTAACATTCATAATCATGTGGAAACGAGCGCCTTCTGCAAGCGTACAGATATGTAAGTCTGGATTCATAACATCGAAATCAGCATCGGCAATAATATCAGCAGCTGTTACGTCAGCTGGACCTGTGATGTCAATTTCTACTTGTTTTTCTTCTACGTCATACAATTTCAATGATAATTGTTTTACGTTCAACACAATCTCAGTAACGTCTTCACGTACACCTGGGACTGTTGAGTATTCATGCAAAACATCGTCAATTTGGATTGATGTAACAGCTGTACCTGGTAGTGAGGACAACAAGATACGACGTAATGAATTACCTAGGGTTGTTCCATAGCCGCGTTCTAATGGTTCTACAACGAATTTACCAAATTTACTATCGTCGTTAATTTCAATTGTCTCAATATTTGGCTTTTCAATTTCGATCATATCGACAAATTACCCCTTTCAAAACGTGAGAAAATGTATCATCGCATATCCAAGTTCATCAATCGATTAAACACGACGACGTTTTGGAGGACGGCAACCATTATGAGGAATAGGTGTTACATCGCGAATAGCAGTAACTTCTAAACCTGCTGCTTGTAAAGCACGGATAGCTGATTCACGACCTGAACCAGGGCCTTTTACTGAAACTTCAACAGATTTCATACCGTGATCCATAGCAGCTTTTGTAGCTGTTTCTGAAGCCATTTGTGCAGCGTAAGGAGTAGATTTACGAGAACCTTTAAATCCTAAAGCACCTGCAGATGACCAAGAAATTGCATTACCATGCTCATCAGTAATCATAACGATAGTATTGTTAAATGTAGAGTGGATGTGCGCCACACCTGTTTCGACATTTTTCTTCACACGACGTTTGCGTGAAACTGGACGTTTAGCCATAGTGTAATTAACCTCCTTTTAGATTATTTTTTCTTACCTTGAATTGCGACAGCTTTACCTTTACGCGTACGTGCGTTGTTCTTAGTGTTTTGACCACGAACTGGTAAACCACGACGGTGACGGATACCACGGTATGAACCGATTTCTTGTAGACGTTTGATGTCTAAAGCACGTTCACGACGTAAGTCGCCTTCAACTTTAATTGTATCTACTGCTGCACGTAAACGATCTAACTCATCGTTAGTTAAGTCACGTACACGAGTATCTTCTGAAATTTCAGCTTGCGCTAAGATTTTTTGAGAAGTCGTTTTACCGATACCATAGATGTATGTTAAGGCAATAACGATACGTTTCTCACGTGGAATATCTACTCCTGCTATACGAGCCATATATGAAAACCCTCCTTTTTATTTATCTTTAATTAGCCTTGGCGTTGTTTATGTTTTGGATTAGAACAAATAACCATAACTTTACCGTTACGGCGAATAACTTTACAATGTTCGCACATTGGTTTAACAGATGCTCTTACTTTCACAGTTATACCTCCTCGATTATATATCTCTACATTACTTGAATCGGTAGGTGATACGACCTTTCGTCAAGTCATATGGAGACATCTCAACTTTTACACGGTCACCTGGCAAAATACGAATGTAGTTTACACGCATTTTTCCTGAAATATGCGCTAAAACCTCATAACCATTTTCCAATTGGACCTTAAACATAGCATTAGGTAATGTTTCAGTAACAGTACCTTCAATTTCGATCATATCTTCTTTTGACAAAGTTTTTCCTCCTAATGGTGGTTGTTTCGTTTAATCACTAATTGATTGTAGGATAGAAATACGAAATGTTCAGTCAACCCGAATATCTTACCATAATTAGCGACTTAAAGCAACAAAATTTATTTATCTAAAATCTTTTGGATCTCAGCGTAAACATTGTCAATACCGATATCACCAGGAATGCGATAAAGCTTTCCTTGACCTTCATAGAAGTCTAAGATTGGTTGTTGTTGTTCTTGATTAACTTTTAATCTGTTTTCAACAACTTCAGGTTTATCGTCTTCACGTTGGTAGAAATCATGGCTTCCGCAAACATCGCATACGCCGTCTACTTTTGGTTTGTTCAAAACTTTGTGGTATGTTGCGCCACAGTTACGACAAATGATTCGTCCTGATAAACGTTCTTTCAACGTTTCTGCTGGCACGTCTAAGTAGATAACTGCATCAATGTCGCGATCTAAGCGAGTCATGATACCGCCAAGCTCTTTAGCTTGCGCTTCAGTTCTTGGAAAACCGTCTAGCATAAAGCCAGCTTGTGTATCTTCTTTTTGAAGTCTTTCTTCAACAATACCATTCGTTACTTCATCAGGAACTAATGCACCATCATCCATGAATAATTTAGCTTTTTTTCCTAATTCAGTTCCTTCAGCGATTGCTGATCTAAACATATCTCCAGTAGAAATATGTGGAAATTTGTAATCTTCAACGATTTTAGCTGCTTGAGTACCTTTACCGGCACCAGGCAAGCCCATTAAAATAATATTCATAATTGTCCTCCCCAAGCACGTTACGCATTAGTCTTTTTTATCATGAATAAAGCCAACGTATTGACGTTTAATTGTACGTCCTTCAATTTGTTTTGCTGTATCTAAAGCAACACCAACAACGATTAGTAAGCTTGTACCACCTAAAGCAATTGATTGTGGCATATCAAAGAAGTATGCCCCTAGTAAAGGTAGAACTGCTACACCCATCAAGAATAGTGAGCCTACTGTACTTAAACGATTTAACATTTTTTGTAAATATTCTTTAGTTGCTAAACCTGGCCGGATACTTGGAATATATCCACCAGCTTTTTGCAAGTTTTCTGCAGCACGTTCAGGGTTAATCTGAATATGTGCATAGAAGAATGTGAACAAAATAATGACAATTGCGTAAATAGCAATACCCGCTGGTTTTTCCAAATTAAAGATTGTTGACAATATTTGATACCAAGAAACATCACTATAATCAGCGGCAAATAGTCCGAGTACCGTTTGTGGCACCATGATTAATGATGACGCGAAGATAACGGGAATAACACCTGCTGAGTTAATCTTTAATGGTAAATGAGACTTTTGCGATGCCGAATTCGCACGTTTTGAATAACGTACGGGGATTTGACGTTCCGCTTGACTCATGAAAATGACGAACATAATTAATAGGATAAATACAAGAACAAATAGTCCTGCATATATCAATTGTTGATTTAATTCACTGCTAGTAGCATCTACAATGTTATTTTGATAGTAAGACGTTAACTCTGAGGGGATTTGCGCTAGAATACCAGCAAAGATAATGATTGAAGTACCATTACCTATTCCATATTCAGTGATTTGCTCACCAATCCAGACAACAAACATAGATCCAGCAGTCATGAATAAAGCAATCAGTAAGTAAGTTACAAAACCTGGATTATCAATTAATCCTAGCGATGACAATGAATTAAATCCTATTGAAATAGCTAAAGCTTGAAAAAAGCCAATCGCTACAGCAAAGTATCTAGTCCATCGATTTAACTTACGACGACCAACTTCACCCTGTTTAGACCACTCTGTAAATGAAGGTATAATCTCCATCTGCAATAGTTGAATAATAATAGATGCGGTTATATACGGTGAAACACCCAATGAAAAGATGGAGTAGCTCGAAAGTGCTCCCCCACCAAGAGTGTTTAGTAGGCTGAATAAACCAGATTCAGCTAACCCTTGAATTCCTGCAGCATTCACGCCCGGGACAGTTATGCTAGCCCCGATACGGAATACAATCAACATGATTGCTGTGAATGCCACGCGGCTTCTAATATCCTTATCCTGAAATCCATTTTTCAGTATTTGAAACATTAGATCACCTCGATTGAACCCCCAGCGGCCTCAATAGCTTCTTTAGCTGATGCTGAGAATTTAGCTGCTTTAACGGTTAGTTTGCGTTCTAATTCACCATTACCTAAAACTTTGATACCAGATTTTTCTTTTTTAACTAAGCCTGCTTCGATTAAGTCAGCAGCGGCTACAACAGCACCATCTTCAAATACGTTTAAGTCATCAAGATTGATGATCGCATATTCTTTACGGTTGATGTTTGTAAAACCACGTTTTGGAATACGACGGAACAATGGTGTTTGTCCACCTTCGAAACCTAGACGTACACCACCACCTGAACGAGCTTTTTGACCTTTTTGTCCACGTTTTGATAGTTTACCCCAACCAGAACTTGCACCACGACCTACACGGTGACGTGTGTGACGAGATCCTTCTGAAGGTTGTAATTCATGTAATTTCATCCTGTTAGGCACCTCCTATTCTAGATTATGCTTCTTCAACAACTACTAAGTGAGCAATTTTAGTAATCATACCGTTGATTGCCTCGTTACGAGTTTTAACAACTGTTTTACCAACTTTTGTTAACCCTAATGCTTGAGCTGTTTTAATTTGGTCTTGAGGACGTCCAATTAAACTGCGTTTTAAAGTAATTTTTACTTCAGTCATTCGAATTTCCCCCTTAACCTAATAATTCTTCCACAGATTTACCACGTAATGCAGCGACATCTTCTGGAGATTTTAATGATTTAATTGCTTCTAAAGTAGCACGTACAATGTTGATTGGTGAGTTAGAACCTAGTGATTTAGAAGTAATATCTGCGATACCACCTAATTCGACTACGGCACGAACTGGACCACCAGCAGCGATACCTGAACCGGCTTGAGCTGGTTTAAGTAATACGTGTCCACCGTTAAATTTACCGATAACTTCATGAGGAACAGTTGATCCTGCACGAGGTATAGTAATTAAGTTTTTCTTACCATCTTCAACCGCTTTGCGGATTGCTTCTGGTACTTCGGCAGCTTTACCAGTACCTAGACCAACATGGCCATTTCTATCACCGACAACAACAACGGCACCGAAGTTCATACGACGTCCACCTTTAACGGTTTTAGCAACACGGTTAATGGCAACAACGCGTTCTTCAAGGTCGTTTTCGTTAATGTTTAATTCTTGAAATGTGTTTGTCATGTTCTTGGCTTCCTCCTTTTCCTAAAATTCTAAGCCGTTTTCACGAGCTGCATCTGCTAAAGCTTGTACACGTCCGTGATATTGGTAGCCACCACGGTCAAATTTTACAACTTTAACGCCTGCTGCTACACCGCGTTCAGCGATAGCTTTACCAACTAATGCTGCACTTTCGGTTTTAGTTGCGGCAGATAATGTTTCTTCGTTTGTAGAGGCACTCGCTACAGTAACACCCGCTACGTCATCAATTAATTGAGCGTAGATGTGTTTGTTAGAACGGAATACGTTCAAGCGTGGGCACTCTGCTGTTCCAGAAATGTTGCTACGAACACGCGCGTGGCGTTTTTGACGTAATTTATTTTTATCTGGTTTGCTGATCAAAATAGTCACCTCTTTGTTAGATTTGTAAGGATGACCTCGTCACCCTCATTTTATAAATAATTTGGATACAAGTAAAAGGAAATAATTGTAAAGAATTACAATTATTTACCAGTTTTACCTTCTTTACGACGAATGTGTTCGCCAACATAGTGAATACCTTTACCTTTGTATGGTTCTGGTAAACGAGTTGAACGGATATTCGCTGCTAATTCACCAACAACTTCTTTGTTGATACCTTTGATGTTGATTGTAGTGTTAGTTGGCACTTCGATTTCGATGCCTTCTGGTGCTACAAATTCAACAGGGTGAGATAAACCAACATTGATAGTTAATTTATTACCTGCTAATTGTGCACGGTAACCAACACCAGTCATTTCAAGTTTCTTCTCGAATCCTTCAGAAACACCAATAACCATGTTGTTTACTAATGCACGAGTAGTTCCGTGGATAGAACGTACTTCTTTGTGGTCATTCGGACGAGTGAATGTGATTTCTTTCTCCCCGATTTGAATATCAATTACAGGGTTGAACTCACGTGATAATTCGCCTTTAGGGCCTTTAACAGTGATAGTTGAACCAGCTTTTTCTACGGTTACGTTACTAGGAATCTCGATAATTTTATTACCAATACGACTCATTCTAGACTGCACCTGCCTTTCAATTTTGTTTTTTAATTTTTGTTATTTATTACCAAATGTAAGCTAAAACTTCGCCACCGATGTTTTTAGCACGGGCTGCTTTATCAGTGATAACACCTTCAGATGTTGAAATTAATGCAGTACCTAAGCCATTTAAAACTTTAGGAATTTGATCACTTTTCGCGTATACACGTAAACCTGGTTTAGAGATACGTTTTAAGTTTGTGATTACTCGTTGGTTATCGCTTGTGTATTTCATGAATACACGGATAACGTTTTGTTTATCATCTTCGATGATTTCGTAATCTTTGATATATCCTTCTTCTTTAAGGATAGCAGCAATATTTTCTTTGATTTTTGATGATGGACTTTCGAATGATTCGTGGCGCACCATGTTGGCGTTACGAATACGAGTTAAAAAGTCCGCAATTGGATCAGTCATGACCATTACGAGTACACCCTCCTTTACTTAATTACCAGAAATTTACCAGCTTGCTTTTTTGACTCCAGGAATTTCCCCTTTATAGGCAAGTTCACGAAGGCAAATACGGCATAATTTAAATTTACGGTAAACTGAATGTGGGCGTCCACAACGTTCACAACGAGTATATTCTTGAGTAGAATATTTAGCTGGTTTCTTGTTCTTTTCGATCATTGATTTTTTTGCCAAATTACTCACGCCTCCTTCAAGACTTTATTATTTTTGGAATGGCATTCCTAGTTGAGTTAATAATTCTAATGATTCTTCGTCTGAATTAGCAGTTGTAACAATTACGATATCCATACCACGTACTTTAGATACTTTATCAAAGTCGATTTCTGGGAAAATCAATTGTTCACGGATACCTAATGTGTAGTTACCACGACCATCGAATGAGCGGTTGCTGATACCACGGAAGTCACGTACACGAGGTAGTGAAACTGTTACTAATTTGTCGAAGAATTCATACATACGTTCGCCACGTAAAGTAACTTTAGTACCGATTGGCATACCTTCACGTAAACGGAAACCAGCGATTGATTTCTTAGCAGTTGTAACAACTGGTTTTTGACCAGCAATTAATGTTAATTCTTCAACAGCGTTTTCTAAGTTTTTCGCGTTAGATACTGCATCACCAACACCCATGTTGATAACGATTTTATCTAATTTAGGTGCTTGCATGATTGAGCTATAGTTAAATTTTTCAACCATTGATGGTACTACTTCATTTTTATATTTTTCTTGTAAACGATTAGCCATTATTCAGCGTCCTCCTCTCCTGATACTGCTTCAGCGATTACTTCGCCTGATTTTTTCGCTACGCGAACACGTTTACCATCTTGCTCTTGGTAACCTACACGTGTTGCTTCGCCTGTTTTAGGGTCTACTAGTTGTACGTTAGATACATGAATAGGTGCTTCAACTTCGATGATACCGCCTTGAGGGTTCATTTGAGTTGGACGTTGATGTTTTTTAACGATGTTAACACCTTCAACAACAACTTTGTCAGCTTTTGGCAAAGCTTGTTTTACACGACCTTGTTTGCCTTTGTCTTTACCGGCAATAACGATAACTGTGTCATTTGCTTTTACTTTCATTTAAACGGGCACCTCCTTATTTTCTTCAGATTTTAGATTACTTCTGGAGCTAATGAAATAATACGCATATAGTTGTTGTCACGTAATTCACGTGCAACTGGACCAAAGATACGTGTTCCACGAGGAGATTTATCGTCACGAATAATTACACATGCATTTTCGTCGAATTTGATGTATGAACCATCTGGACGACGAACGCCGCTCTTAGTACGAACGATAACTGCTTTAACTACATCACCTTTTTTGACAACTCCACCTGGTGTTGCATTTTTAACAGTTGCCACGATAACATCACCAATGTTTGCAGTTTTACGGCCAGATCCGCCTAATACTTTAATTGTTAGGACTTCACGCGCGCCTGAGTTATCTGCTACTTTTAAACGAGTTTCTGATTGAATCATTTATAGAGTACCTCCTTCCAGTTGTTATTAGATAATGATTGATTCTTCAACGATTTCAACAAGACGGAAGTATTTGTCTTTTGACAATGGACGAGTTTCCGCGATGCGGACGATGTCACCCATTTTTGCTGAATTGTTTTCATCATGTGCTTTGTATTTCTTAGAATATTTGATACGTTTACCATATGTTGGATGGAATTTGAAAGTATCAACTTGGACTGTGATTGTTTTCTCCATTTTGTCAGAAACAACACGGCCTTGTAACACTTTACGGTTATTACGTTCTTCCATGGACAGGTTTCCTCCTTTACTGAATTTTCTTACGCTTCTTGATTACGTAACGCAGTTTTAACACGTGCGATATCTTTACGAACAGCTTTAATACGAGCTGTGTTTTCTAATTGACCAGTTGCCAATTGGAATCGTAAGTTGAATAATTCTTGACGATATTCTTGTTCTTTAGCAGTAAGTTCAGCAGTGGAAAGATCTTTAATATCTGTAAATTTAGTCATTAGATTCACCACCAATTTCACGTTTTACGATTTTAGTACGAATAGGTAATTTGTGAGATGCTAAACGCAATGCTTCTTTAGCTACTTCTTCTGGAACACCGGCAACTTCAAATAAGATTTTACCGCGTTTTACTGGAGATACCCAACCTTCTGGAGCACCTTTACCAGAACCCATACGAACACCAATTGCTTTAGCTGTATAAGATTTATGTGGGAAGATTTTAATCCATACTTTCCCACCACGTTTCATGTAACGTGTCATGGCAATACGAGATGCTTCAATTTGACGGTTAGTGATCCATGCTGAATCTAATGCTTGCAAACCGAATTCACCGTATGCAATTTCTTTTCCGCCTTTAGCTTCGCCACGCATTTTACCACGGAATTCACGTCTGTGTTTTACACGTTTAGGTACTAACATGTTTTAAGCCTCCCCTTGAATATTTTTTGTTGGAAGGATTTCACCACGGCATACCCATGTTTTGATACCGATCTTACCGTAAGTAGTGTCGGCTTCTTCCCATGAGTAGTCGATGTCCGCACGCAATGTATGCAATGGAACTGTTCCTTCTACTTGAGTTTCTGAACGCGCCATGTCGGCACCATTCAAACGACCTGAGATTTGAACTTTGATACCTTTAGCTCCTGATTTCATTGTGCGTTGGATTGCTTGTTTTTGCGCACGACGGAAAGCTACACGGTTTTCTAATTGTTGAGCGATTGACTCACCAACTAATTTAGCGTCTAATTCAGGTTTTTTAATTTCTACAATGTTGATGTGTACTTTTTTACCTGTACGGTTGTTTAAAGTTTTACGTAATGCGTCAACTTCAGAACCACCTTTACCGATAACCATACCTGGTTTAGCAGTGTGGATGTTTACGTTAACTTTGTTTGCAGCACGTTCAATTTCAACTTGAGATACAGAAGCATCTTTTAATGTTTCAGCGATGTATTCGCGGATATGTAAGTCTTCGTGTAAAGTATCTGCAAAGTCTTTTTCTGCATACCAACGAGCGTCCCAATCTTTGATGACGCCGATACGCATACCGATAGGATTAATCTTTTGTCCCATTAATTATGCCTCCTCTGCTGTTTTTACTACCACTGTAATGTGGCTTGTACGTTTGTTGATTCTAGAAGCTGAACCTTTCGCACGTGGACGGAAACGTTTCATCGTTGGTCCTTCGTTTACGAATGCTTCGCTTACTACTAAGTTAGCTGGCTCTAAGCCAAAGTTGTGCTCTGCGTTTGCAATTGCAGACATTAACACTTTCTCTACAGCAGGAGATGCTGAACGAGGAGTGTTTTTTAAGATTGCAATAGCTTCACCGACAGTTTTGTTGCGGATTAAGTCAACAACTAAACGTGCTTTACGAGCAGAAACGCGAACTGTGTTTGCAGTTGCTTTTGCAGATGTAATTTGTTCTGCCATTCTTTATTTCCTCCTCTCAGATTAACGACGAGTTGTCTTGTCGTCAGCGCCATGTCCTTTATATGTACGAGTTGGTACGAATTCACCTAATTTGTGACCTACCATATCTTCTTGGATATAAACTGGTACATGTTTGCGGCCATCGTATACAGCAATTGTTAACCCAACAAAGTTAGGGAAAATTGTTGAACGGCGTGACCATGTTTTGATTACTTGTTTCTTTTGTGCGTCTTGTTGTGCAACCACTTTTTTCATTAAATGGTCATCACAAAAAGGTCCTTTTTTCAAGCTACGGCTCATATTTATTTGGCTCCCTTCGCTATCCTATTTAATGTGATTACTTAGAGTTACGACGACGTACAATTAATTTATTGCTACGTGCGTTCTTATCACGAGTCTTAATACCACGTGCAGGTTTACCCCATGGAGTCATTGGACTTGGACGTCCGACTGGAGCTTTACCTTCACCACCACCGTGAGGGTGATCGTTAGGGTTCATTACAGATCCACGAACAGTTGGACGTTTACCTGCCCAACGAGAGCGTCCTGCTTTACCTACGTTGATTAAGCTGTGTTGTTCGTTACCAACAGCACCAATTGTTGCACGACAAGTACCTAAGATCATACGAACTTCACCAGAAGTTAATTTAATCAATACGTATTTGTCTTCTTTACCTAACACTTGAGCGCTAGCACCAGCAGAGCGAACTAATTGTCCACCTTTACCAGGTTTAGTTTCAATGTTATGTACTAAAGTACCAACTGGGATATTTTTCAATGGTAATGCATTACCAACTTTGATATCTGCTGCTTCACCAGAAGAAATACGAGCACCAACTTGTAAACCTTTAGGTGCGATGATGTAAGTTTTAATACCATCTGTATAGTGGATTAATGCAATATTAGCTGAACGGTTTGGATCGTACTCAATAGCTTTCACTACACCTTCAACGTTGTCTTTATTACGTTTGAAGTCGATGATACGGTAAGCTTGTTTGTGTCCACCACCGTGATGACGAACTGTAATGCGACCGTTGTTATTACGACCAGCACGTTTGCTTTGTGATTCTAACAATGTTTTTTCAGGAGTTGTTTTAGTGATTTCTGAGAAATCTGAACCTGACATGTTACGACGACCGTTAGTCGTTGCTTTATATGTTTTTATCGCCACGTGAATTTCCTCCTATCTTAATTATTCTGCTTCGTTTCCGAAGATTTCGATTGATTGACCTTCAGCGATGGTTACGATTGCTTTACGGCGTTTACGTGTATAACCAGCAAAACGTCCCATACGTTTTAATTTACCGCGAACGTTCATGATGTTTACGTTTTTCACGTCTACGTTGAACAATTCTTCGATTGCTTGTTTAACTTCTGTTTTGTTCGCTTTAACAGCTACTTCAAAAGTGTATTTGTTTTCGTCCATTTTCAACATTGATTCTTCAGTGATGATTGGGCGAATGATTACGTCGTGTGCCAACATTATGCTAGTACCTCCTCTACGTTAGAAAGTGCTGCTTTTGTAATGATGACTTTTTCAGAGTTAACTAAGTCGAATACGTTAACGTTGTTTTCATCAACTACTTTTACGTTTGGTAAGTTACGAGCTGATAATTGTGCGTTGTCGTTGTCTTTGTTGATTACAACTAAAACTTTATTTTCAACTTGTAAGTTATTCAACACTTCTTGGAATAATTTAGTTTTTGGTGTTTCGAATGCTAATTCATCAACAACGATGAAGTTGTTTTCTGCTACCTTAGTAGATAATGCAGAGCGTAAAGCTAAACGACGAACTTTACGAGGTAATTTATAAGCATATGAACGAGGTGTTGGTCCGAATGCACGGCCACCGCCTACCCATTGTGGAGAGCGGATTGAACCTTGACGAGCACGACCTGTACCTTTTTGACGCCATGGTTTACGTCCACCACCGCTAACTTCTGAACGTCCTTTAACTTTGTGAGTACCTTGACGTAATGAAGCTTGTTGCATAATAACTACATCGTAGATTGCATTTTCATTTGGTTCGATTGCGAAGACTTCATCGTTTAATGTGATTTCGCCAGCTTGTGAACCGTCTTGTTTAAATAATGTAATGTTTGCCATGAAACTGTTCCTCCTTCCTGGTATTATTCAGCAGATTTAACTGCAGATTTGATTGTTACCATAGATTTTTTAGCACCTGGAACGTTACCTTTGATTAAGATGACGTTGCGCTCTGCATCTACTTTAACGATTTCTAGGTTTTGGATAGTGATTTGAGTACCACCAGTTTGTCCTGGTAAGTTTTTACCCTTGAATACTTTAGAAGCATCCGACGCCATACCCATTGAACCTGGGCTGCGGTGGTAATGAGAACCGTGTGACATAGGCCCACGTGATTGACCATGACGCTTGATAGCACCTTGGAATCCTTTACCTTTTGAAGTACCCGTAACATCAACGATGTCTCCTGCTTGGAAGATATCAACCTTGATTTCTGATCCAACTTCGTAATCTCCTAGCTCAACATCTTTGAATTCTTTAATGAAGCGCTTAGGAGTAGTTTCTGCTTTTGCTACATGACCTTTGTGAGGTTTGTTTGCCAATACTTCACGTTTGTTGTCAAAACCAACTTGAATAGCTTCGTAGCCATCAGTTTCGTTTGTTTTAGCTTGTAAAACAACGTTTGGTTGTGCTTCGATAACTGTAACTGGTACTAATTCACCAGTTTCTGTAAAGAATTGTGTCATACCTACTTTTTTTCCTAAGATTCCTTTAGTCATGAGTACACCTCCGTATAATTTTTTTATTTAATAATTGGGTTAACTAATTTGTTGCGATGATTCTGGAATTATAATTTAATTTCGATGTCTACGCCTGATGGTAAATCTAATTTCATTAACGCATCAACAGTTTTTGGTGTTGGGTTAACGATGTCGATTAAACGTTTGTGCGTACGCATTTCGAATTGTTCACGTGAATCCTTGTATTTGTGTGTTGCACGGATTACTGTGAATAATGAGCGTTCAGTAGGCAATGGAATTGGACCTGATACTTCTGCTCCTGTACGTTGTGCAGTATCAACAATTTTAGCTGCTGATTGATCTAATGCACGGTGTTCGTAAGCTTTTAAACGAATACGAATTTTTTGTTTTGCCATGACTTTTTCCTCCTCGTCATATTTTAAATTTGACTTGCTCCGCATGAATTACCGGCCACCCTTATGGCAATGCTACCGGGTGTGTCGCAACCTCATACATCACTGCTTATTGATGTATCAACGTTTGCACGTAAATACTGTGGTTCCGTATAAAACGGCACCCAATTAGTATACAAAATTAAACTAGGCAGTGCAAGCTTTTTCTCGCCTTTCTTCAAAAAAAATTCTTATTTCTCGCCATTTCTTTATGAAAGGCCTTTTTTTGACGGTTATTGCCAACGCTACCTAGTGTATCATTTTGAAACATTTTACAAGGCGGTCGCCATTTCTTAGCAACGCGCCCTACTGTGTCATCTTTCAATAGGTATATTATACATGTTTTATCGCGTACTGCCATACCTTTTCGATGATACTTTGATTAAATTTTGCTTTGGTGGTCCAAGGATTGACAATAAAGCTATCAATAGGGTTGTCTTTGGCTAAAACCATCAAGGCAATCTGTTTAAAAGTCATTTGCTGAATCGAAACATTATCTGCTTTAGATGCGTATTGGCTAGCTTGATCTTTGTCCGTGAAAGTCACAAGCTCTCGTTGTCCCTTTTCTTTGTCGTAAGTTAACCAGATACTTTTGTCGGCTGATGCCCCCTCTAGTTGGATAGCGTATAAGTGGGCGGTCGCCATCGTGGTCAACATAGCCAGCGTTGTTAACGGATTGGGATCTGCCTTATATGCGGTCAATACTTCTATTAAACTTTGCTTGCCGAATGGCTGCGTCATTAAATCTTGCCTTCCTCTCATTTTTCTTCTATATAATAACTGTATAATCATTCTTATTTGTTATTCGCTATTGAGTTCTCGGAAAATAGCATTCTCTCCTTTAGATGGTCGTCAGCTAATCCGGACCAGCTTTTTAAAATAAGGATTACTTCTATATTATAGCGAATTTATGCTTTCGGTGTTTATTGTAACAAATGACTGTTCAAAAATCATATATCTCCACTTGGACCGAACAAGTTTACCTATCACTTGCGATAGCTTATATCCTGCGAAATTCATTTGACAGTGATTGTTAAATGCCCACAAGTTGCGTATGATAAGCCTATAAAAGGATATTATATCATTGGAGGATACAGATATGACGAATAGTTTCTTAGTATTACAAACTGACTTTGGTTTAGGTGATGGTGCGGTAGCAGCAATGTACGGGGTGGCTTACACAGTAGACCCAGCTTTAACAATTGCCAATTTAACCCACGAGATTCCTACTTACGATATTTTCGCCGCTTCATACCGCCTATTACAAACCATTAAATATTGGCCAGCAAATACAGTCTTCGTTTCTGTAGTCGATCCTGGTGTTGGTTCTGCACGTAAATCTGTTGTAGCGAAAACTAACTCAGGGCATTATATCGTAACGCCTGACAACGGTACCTTAACACACGTGGCTAAACACATCGGCCTTGAATCTGTGAAAGAAATCGATGAAATTAAAAACCGCTTACCACATTCTGAAGAATCACATACCTTCCATGGACGTGACGTTTACGTTTATAACGGTGCTAAACTAGCACAAGACACATCTTATTATGACGAATTGAAAAATGACATCACTGCTGATACGGTGACTAGCTTCAAACTAGGCGACTTGCGTTTAGCTGACAACACTATTTACGGAACTATCGATATACTAGACGTCCGCTTTGGTTCACTGTGGACAAATATCCCTTCAAGTACCTTAAAAACATCTGGGATTGAAAACGGCGATACGATCAGCGTAACCATTTACCATAACGGCATCAAACATTATCAAAATTATATTCTATTTGGCCATTCATTTGCGGACGTGTCTGTTGGTGAACCAATCGGTTATATCAATTCATTATTAAATCTAGGTGTCGCAATTAATCAAAAGAACTTTGCTGAAACTTACGGTGTTGGTACCGGAATTGATTGGCAAATTGAAGTTCGAAAAATTTAAAGCTATTTTTCCATTTAAATCACCATAAGTAAAACCCTATATTATATAGAAGAAACATTCAAAGGAGAATAAAAATGAATAAAAAACAATCATCTATTACAACCCTAGTTGCTATCGGTGTGGGTGCAGCCGTATTCTTTATCTTAGGTCGCTTCCTATCTATCCCGACTGGTATTCCAAATACAAGTATTGAAACAACCTATCCCTTCTTAGCTTTAATGGCTACTATCTTTGGACCATTTGCTGGTCTATTCATTGGTTTAATCGGTCACGCTATCAAAGACCTATTAACATACGGTTTGTGGTGGTCATGGGTACTAACATCTAGTTTTGCTGGTTATGGTTTTGGTATCGTAGGTCGCCGTTTAAAAGTAAACGAAGGTATTTTTACACTGAAAGATGCAATTCAATTCAATATTGGTCAAGTTATCGTGAACGTGTTATCATGGGTTGTCATTGCACCAGTATTAGACATTTTAATTTATTCTGAACCTGCCAACAAAGTTTTCTTACAAGGTGGTGTTTCTGCACTTGTTAACGCATTATCTGTTGGTATTATTGGTACATTGTTACTTAAAGGATATGCTTCTACACGTACGAAATCAGGAAGTTTGCGTAAAGAGCAACAATAGAAAGTAGTTTTTATTATGAATAACGTATTTACAACAGAGCCGGTGGACTTGAATGTCACACCGGCTATTGAATTTAAAAATGTATCTTTTCGCTATGCGAGTCAAGCGGACTTAAATCTACACGATTTGTCATTTGCCATTTATCCTGGTGAGAAAGTACTTATTATCGGACCTTCAGGTTCTGGGAAATCCACTATCGGAAAAATGATTAATGGGCAAATCCCCAATACCTTTGACGGTGATTTCACAGGTGATATTTTTATTAACGGGCAATCAATTAAAGGACAGTCAATTTTTGACCTTTCACTACAAGTTGGTACCGTCTTGCAAGATACCGATGGTCAATTTGTTGGCTTAACAGTAGCTGAAGACCTAGCCTTTGCTTTAGAAAATGATTATGTTGATCAAGGAGAAATGGTAAACAAGGTAAATGCCTGGGCTACTACATTAGATCTTCATGACTTATTAAATGCCAAACCTCAAGCCTTGTCAGGCGGGCAGAAACAACGGGTATCTATTGGTGGGGTTTTAATTGACGAATCACCGATTGCCCTATTTGATGAACCATTAGCTAATCAAGACCCAGCATCGGGCTTAGCAACCATGGCACTCATTGGTCAGCTAAATGCGTCTGAACAATTAACGACGATTGTGATCGAGCATCGTCTGGAGGAAACCCTGATTGCTGATATTGATCGCGTCATCGTGATTGAAGACGGCCATTTGGTGGGCGATATGTCCGTTGACGCGTTGCTACGTTCTGATTTGTTGGACCAAATTGGAGTTCGTCAACCCTTCTATTTGGATGCTTTTGCTTATGCTGGGGTTTCCTTGGATCAATTTCAACGCCTTGGTGCCTTTACACCTGACCTAGTAACGCCTAAGGTGGCGCAGGAGTTAACGACTTGGTATGATAGTCAGGTTGAAAAGAGCCAAGATGTCCAACAGACCCCAATTGTTCAACTCGATGATGTTGCTTTTCGCTATCAAGATGCACCTCTGATTTCCGATATGCATCTGACAATCTACGATGGGGAACTCATTTCGTTGGTCGGCACGAATGGGGCTGGCAAATCAACGCTCGCTAAGCTGCTGTGTGGTTTTGAGCGTCCTGATGCGGGGACAATTACTTTGTTCGGTCAAGATGCGGCAAATCTATCGATTAAGGAAATTGCAGATAATATAGGCTATGTCATGCAGAATCCAAATTTGATGATTTCAAAGAATATTCTGGCGGATGAGGTGGCTGCGGGTTTAATCAATCGCGGTTTGTACCAGTATGCAACGGATGAGGCCTTACAGGAACGTGTGGGTCATGCGTTGACCATTTGTGGTCTATATCCCTATCGTAATTGGCCAATTTCGGCACTATCTTATGGGCAAAAAAGACGCGCGACGATTGCAAGCATTCTAGTCTTAAATCCAAAGCTCTTGATTTTGGATGAACCTACGGCTGGACAAGATTATAAACACTACACGGATATGATGACATTTATTCAAGAATTGAATGCTAGCGAAGGAATCACCATATTGATGATTACCCACGATATGCATTTGATGCAGGAATACTCTAATCGAACCATCGTACTACATGATGGAAAAATTCTAGCAGATGATAAACCTTCTGCCGTTCTTTCTAATGAATATTTGATGAAGCAAGCACATTTGGCACCGACTAGCATTTATCAGTTAGCCAAGACATTGCCTAATATCGCACCGACAAACTTTATTGATACCTTCATTCGCTTTGAACGAAATCTTCCAGCAGTTAACCCAACGACAGCAGGTATAGAAAGAAGCGTGACTGACTATGGCTAAAACACAAGCCCAAACATTAGGCTACATTGCCCATGACACGCCACTTCACCGTTTATCTGGTGCAACCAAGTTAATTGCCTTTATCACCCTTTCGGTTATTGCCATGACATCCTACGATACAAGATTTCTGATTGGCTTGGGTATTTTGTCGCTTGTACTCTTTTGGCTTTCCAAGATTCGATGGTCTGAAGTGAATACAGTCATTTACTTTATCCTCTTCTTCTCTATTTTGAACCTAATTACGATCTATATTTTCGAACCAGAATACGGGGTTCAACTCTATGGATCACGTACGGTGATTGCTGAAGGTATTGGTCGTTATACCATCACTCAGGAACAACTATTCTATGAGTTTAATCTGTTTGTTAAATATTTCTCGACCATACCCCTGGCTTTAATTTTTATCTTAACGACAAACCCTAGTGAGTTTGCTTCTTCCTTAAACCGGATTGGGGTTTCCTACCGTATTGCTTATGCTGTGGCCTTAGCCTTACGCTATATTCCGGATATCCAAAGTCAATTCTTTGCTGTTCGTCAAAGCCAACAAGCGCGCGGGATTGAAATGTCAAAAAAGGCGCCCTTTTTCCAACGCATTAAGCGTTCGGCTCAGGTTATCATGCCTTTGATATTTTCTAGTCTCGACCGCATTGAAGTGATTAGCCAATCGATGGAATTGCGTCGTTTTGGTAAAGAAAATCGACGTACATGGTATAGCGCACGCCCCTTCAAGCGTGGGGATTTCCTTGCCCTGTTTGTGACAGTCATCATTGTAGCGATTGGTATATATCTATTCTTTACCAATGGTGGTCGTTTCTATAATCCATTTCAATAACAAAAAAGGTAGCCCGAAAGTTTCATGTACTTTCGGACTACCTTTTTATTTTGCCTAAAGTTTCAAATCAGATAGCGGTTTATACTAACGCATTGATTTGGAAACCGCGGTCTTCCAATACGTATAGAATTGCTTCTGCTGTATCGATGGATGTTAATAGTGGCACACCACGCTCGATGGCAGCTTTACGAATTAATTGACCCGAGTTTTGGTCGTGTCGCGCGCGACCCCATGTATTAATGATAATTTGTGCACGTTCTTCGGTAATCAAGTTCACTAATGTTTGCTCAATTTCTTTTTCGTCTGTTACTTCATTTGAGGTCACTGCAACAGTATCAATATCTGCAGCTTCAAATTCCGCTTGCATGTCGCCCGTTACCATGACACTGAAGCCAATTTGACGGAAACGTTGTGCCAATGCCAAACTTTCTGCTACATCAGCCTTGGTAATTGTGAACAAGACATTACCGAAATCATTGACGTGGATGTTGCTACCTGCAAAGGCCTTGTATAGTGCTTTTTGAAGGTTGATATCTGAACCCATCACTTCACCAGTTGATTTCATTTCTGGTCCTAATTGCGGATCAACTAGGTTCAATTTAGTGAATGAGAATACTGGTGCTTTTAC
Source organism: Aerococcus viridans (assembly GCF_001543285.1). Taxonomy (NCBI): domain Bacteria; kingdom Bacillati; phylum Bacillota; class Bacilli; order Lactobacillales; family Aerococcaceae; genus Aerococcus; species Aerococcus viridans. The sequence continues at coordinate 417,150 of NZ_CP014164.1, read as the reverse complement.
ATGAACCATGTTGCCTTCAGCGTAAAGACCTGGTTGGTAACCTTGGTCAATAATGCTTTCGCCAAGGATAGCACGCGTTGCTACTTGTGCCATTGGAATACCCGTTACCTTACTCAAGAAAGGTACTGTACGGCTGGCACGTGGATTTACTTCAATCACATAAACTTGGCCATCTTGAACAATGAATTGAATATTCATCATACCCAAGCAATTTAAGCCAAAAGATAGACGTTCAGTGTAATCGACGATGGTCGCCTTCACCTCATCAGATAGACTTTGTGAAGGATAAACGGCCATAGAGTCACCTGAGTGGACCCCAGAACGTTCGATATGTTCCATAATTCCTGGGATTAAGACATTTTCACCGTCACAAATTGCATCGACTTCGACTTCGGTACCCACTACATAATGGTCAATCAAAATTGGACGGTCTGGAGAGGCAATCATGGCATCTTCCATATAGCTGCGTAAGTCGGCATCGTTATCCACGATTTCCATACCACGCCCACCTAAGACATAACTTGGACGTACTAAGACTGGATAACCAATCTTACTTGGGATTTGTAAAGCATCTTCTACAGACATTGCTGTAAAACCTTCTGGTTGAGGGATTCCTAAGTCTGTTAAGGCTTGCTCGAACAAGTCACGGTCTTCAGCACGATCTAAGTCTTCTACGGTTGTCCCTAAGATAGGAATACCTAATGCATGTAATGGTTCAGCTAGATTTATCGCTGTTTGACCACCAAATTGTACAATAACCCCTTCTGGTTGTTCAAGGTCGATGACATGTAGTACGTCTTCTAAAGTAAGTGGTTCGAAGTAAAGTTTATCCGAAATAGAGAAATCAGTTGAAACTGTTTCTGGGTTGTTATTCATGATAATCGCTTCGTAGCCAGCTTGTTGGATTGCTTTAACAGAGTGAACTGTGGCGTAGTCAAATTCTACCCCTTGACCGATACGGATGGGACCTGAACCTAATACTAAAACAGTCTTTTTGTCTGAAGGCATACTTTCGTTATCAGCACTATAGGTAGAATAGTAGTATGGTGTGTTCGATTCAAACTCGGCCGCACAGGTGTCAACGGTTTTGTAGACTGGGCAAATGCCGTTTGCAGCTCGTAAGTCACGTACATCTGCTAAATCATTTTCCCATAGTCTAGAGATGGCTAAATCAGAGAAACCATAACGTTTTGCTTCTTTTAAGACAGCAACATCTTCTTTATTGGCTTCAAGTGTATTTTCTAATTCTACAATGTGCATTAAAACATCTAGGAAATAGAGATTAATTTTTGTCATGTCATGCAATTGTTCAATGGTATATCCGCGGCGCAAAGCTTCAGCTAAGTAGAAGATGCGGTCATCTTGTGCACGTGGAATCTTATCAATTAAGGTTACTTCATCAGCTTCGCGACTAGCAGTTGTTGCCATGTGTTCAGCACCAATTTCTAGTGAACGGACAGCTTTTAACAGCGCTTCTTCAAGGTTCGTACCAATAGCCATGACTTCACCAGTGGCTTTCATTTGAGTACCTAACTGACGATCACCTTTCTCGAATTTATCGAATGGCCAACGTGGAATCTTCGCAACCACATAGTCCAAAGCTGGTTCAAATTCGGCTAAGGTTGTACCTGTTACAGGGTTGATCATTTCATCAAGTGTTAACCCTACTGCGATTTTGGCTGCAATTTTAGCGATTGGATAACCAGTTGCTTTAGATGCAAGCGCTGAAGAACGGCTCACCCGTGGGTTTACTTCAATAACGTAGTAATTGAAGCTGTTTGGATCTAAGGCTAATTGGACATTGCAACCACCTTCAATACCTAAGGCACGGATAATCTTTAATGATGCATCGCGCAAAATTTGGTTTTCGTAGTCTGTTAGAGTCAAGGTCGGTGCGAAAACAATTGAATCTCCTGTATGAATACCAACTGGGTCAAAGTTTTCCATGTTACAAACAACCAAAGCATTATCTGCGCTATCACGCATTACTTCGTATTCGATTTCCTTGTAACCAGCGATTGAAATTTCAATCAAACATTGGTTTACAGGCGATAATTTAAGGCCCTTAGCAACAATTTCACGTAATTCAGCAGGGTCATTACAAATCCCCCCACCTGTTCCACCCATGGTAAAGGCAGGACGTACAATTACTGGATAACCAGCCTGTTCTGCAAAAGCTAGTGCTTCGTCAACTGTATGTACAATATCACTCTCAGGAACTGGTTCATTCAATTCACGCATTAGATTACGGAAAAGGTCACGGTCTTCAGCTTGATCGATAGCTGATAATTTTGTACCCAATAATTGGATACCTAATTCATCTAAAATACCATCATTGGCTAATTCAATCGCCATGTTTAAGCCTGTTTGGCCACCTAAAGTAGGTAGAATCGCGTCTGGACGCTCTTTACGTAAGATGCGTGATACAAATTCTAGCGTAATCGGTTCAATATACACTTTGTCAGCAATTTCCGTGTCAGTCATGATAGTTGCTGGATTGGAGTTAACTAATACAACTTCATAACCTTCTTCACGTAAAGATAAGCATGCTTGTGTACCAGCATAGTCAAATTCTGCTGCCTGTCCGATGATAATTGGACCAGATCCGATAACCATAATCTTGTGAATATCAGTACGTTTTGGCATTAAATATTCCCTCCAAGTTCTTGTTGTTATCCATTAATTCAATAAAACGATCAAATAAGTGGTCTGCATCATGTGGTCCTGGTGCTGCATCAGGATGATATTGCACACTAAAAGCAGGTAAAGTTTTGTGGCGCACACCTTCTACCGTTTCATCGTTGATTTCGATATGAGTGATTTCTAAATCTGTATGCACTAATGAATCAGCATCTACCGCATAACCGTGGTTTTGAGAAGTGAAATCAATACGACCAGTAGCAATTTCACGTACAGGGTGGTTAAAGCCACGATGGCCGAATTTCATTTTGAAGGTTTCGCCACCATTCGCTAAACATAACAATTGGTGACCAAGACAGATACCAAACAAAGGTATTTTACCTTGAATTTCATTAATCATGTCTAAAGTTTCTGGAATACTCGTTGGATCCCCAGGGCCGTTGGTTAACATGACGCCATCCGGAGCTAAACGTAAAATTTCTTGGGCAGTTGTATCATATGGTACCACCGTTACATTACACTCACGTTTGTTTAATTCACGTAAAATTGAATGTTTCAAACCAAAGTCTACTACGACCACATTCTTACCAGCATTTGGATTCACATATCGCGTTTTAGTTGATACTTGCGCTACTTGGTTTGTAGGCAAGTCTGTCGCGCGAAGTGTCGCAAGCGCAGCTTCAATGTCAGTCCCCTCATTTAGTAAACTAGCTTTCATCGTTCCGTGACTACGGATTGTTTTGGTTAATTGACGCGTATCAATATGTTTAATGCCTGGTATATCATATTCCACTAAGAACTCATCCAAGCTCATTTTTGATCGCCAGTTAGATGGGAAACGTGCAACTTCACGACAAATGATAGCCTTCACTGTAGGGTCTACAGATTCAAAATCATCAGCATTTACACCATAGTTTCCAATTAATGGAAAGGTAAATGTTAACATTTGACCGTTATAACTCTGGTCAGTTAATGATTCTTGATAACCTGTCATTCCTGTTGAAAAGACTACTTCGCCAATAACCTCTTTCGTAGCACCAAAAGCTTCACCATAAAATGTTTCACCAGTTTCTAACAACAATATTTTTTCCATTTTTTCACTCACCTTCAACGAACACACCGATTATGACCATTTACATTTACACTATAAAAAAAAGCGCTTAGCCCGAGGGCTAAGCGCTTTACGACACTACAAGTAAATTGAAGATATAGTAAACAAACCATTCGCATGGTTTCACTTGACCCCTTGAAAGCCTCACAGGACTTTATTTAAAGGTTGCTTTGTTTTTTTTTAAGATTACGCTATTGACTATGCAAAGTCAACAAAATCATGTAAAAAATTATCATTTTTTACAATTTTATATACAATCTACTCATAGAATCCTAATAAAAGTCCCTTAAATCCGTTCTCCTGAAATTTCATTACTATATTAATTTAGGTTAGAATGTGCAAATATTGTATAAAAATGAAAAGACAACAAGCAAGCACAAGTCCTTATTCCTTAAAGCTACTTGTCTCTTTACAAATGCACTAGCTTTATTTAGCTTGTCTTATCGAATGTTCTCGTTCAATCTTATGCCAACTATGCAAGTGGGTACTATAAGTAATCGCAGCATATAAACGAACAAATAGTAGATAGGGTCTATAGAAGATCGAATCTAGAATTGTAATACCAAAAGCTTTTAAGGTATCCCCGCGGAGAAATTTATAGTCTTGGATAAAATATCTGCCCACGTAGAAAACCATCGTTTGAAAAACACAAAACAGAAAATATAACAACGCAAGTGCTATCGCGGAAGAAACATTTAATATGCCTAGCATGAATGATAAAGAAATAATGATGATACCTAGTGATTCAATAAATGGCACCATCAATTCATATAGGAAATAGAATAAGTACGATACGGTACCTAGTAAACCATATTTAGGATTTAACATGATGGTACGGTATTGCCACATACTTTGTATTAATCCTCGATGCCATCTCGACCGCTATTTCGCCAAGTCTTTTAAAGTAAAAGGCGCTTGCGTCCAACAGATTGCATTCGCAACATACCGATTATTATAGGGGATTTTATTCTCCACGTAATACCGATGTGAGCGTAAAGCCAAGTCCATGTCTTCAGCCACACTATTCACATCATAACCATTCACACGAATAAGCGCTTCCTTTTTAAAGAGACCAAACCCACCCGATACATTTAAATTACCATTAAAAGCATCGCTAAAAATGCGAGAGCCCATAAAGGCTCGTGAATACTCTAGTGACTGCATAGCTGCTACCAAACTTTTAGAGATTTTTGTTTCCACAGGATATGCATGTTTAAAAACAACATCATTTGAAATGCCTAATAAACCACCAACAGCAACCGTAGTCGCGTCCTCAAAGAAAGGTCTAATCGCATGCTTTAAGGCGTCCGCTTGTAAAATTTCATCGGCATCCATTGACACAATATACGGATACTCTGAAACGTTAATCCCAGCATTTACAGAGTCAGCCTTATTCCCCCCCATTCTCTTTGCGAATCAATTTAATCGAAATGCGTCCTATTTTATGACCATAAACCGCTTGTATATGTTTACTAGGGACTTGAAGACGAATTGGATGGGTTATAAGTGAAAAATCAAATGCATCAATCACTTTTTGCCCAGTACCATCTGTAGATCCATCATCGACAACAATTATTTCAAAAATTTTGTAATCCTGGTACAACAAGTTATTGATTGTCGAAAGAATGGTCGCACTCTCATTATAAGCTGGCACGATAATAAAAATTGGATAGTAATATTAGTGGTCTAACTGATTCATCATCAACCTGCGTTGTCGATTTCGGTGAATTTTAACCATTGCAAATATATTCCCAACTGAAATATAGGTCACATAAAAAAATAAATAGTATAAGAAAAATATTTCCGTATATTGAATCACTTCGCTAACATCCATGACTTAATCCTTTCTGGTCATAATAATAGATTGATTGCTCCTTAGCATACGGATCATCTCCATTAAATATGATACTCAACTCACTTGGAGCAACCGCTAATTCGCTTAAAGCGATACTTGCATTCTTCGAATATACCACTCTCTCGAAAAAATATTTTTCTTCAATTGATCAATAGTTGCTGGTCCTGGATAGTGGGCTAGTGTTGAGGTAGCGACTCCTGCACACGCCCATTCTCGCACGTCACTGGTATCTGCCCATTTTAAAATATTCTGATGAAATGATTTTTTCAAATAATTAATCGAAATCACCAGTAAAAGACAGTAGACTACTTGAAATTAGTTTCGTATTCAATGGTATACCCTTTGAATTATTTAAAACTTTTAATGCTTGAATAACGATATCAGCGTTACTAATTTTGTTTAAAGTATTGAAGGCATAATTTTGACAATAGGCTGAGTCTTGCGCAACTATTTCAATAAAATTGCTTCAAGTGATTTGGTATCGTGGTTCACTTGATGAAAAGGCAATAAACAAGAGATATAGGCAAAATAAGCCTGATAGATAAGTGGCCGCTTTAAGTAGGATTTGCCTAAAGCCACCCATACTGGATAAATGCTAGATGTAAAATCATTCAATCTAACTTTGTCTGCTTGACTATCCATATTTTTCAGTTCTTGGATAACAGCTTCAAAAGCTACTAATTGTTTTACCTGTTTTAACTTTTCATAAATAGCGTCCTGATTGCCTACAAAATTGTCATTAGCATAATAATCACGCCATTGGTCTTTTCTCTTTTCGAATCTTGCTTTTGTAAAATGGACATATATTCTATGGCACAACACAATGAGCATCATCACCACACTTAATACAACAATAAAAATTAAATACAAATATATAAAATTATACTTCATGTCCTCTCCCCATTTTACTCTAGCAGCTTCACCAAACTCTTGTATTCATGTAAACCCAAATTAACTTGTTGGTCGCTAAAGTGCGTCTTTAATTGATTAAAATTCTCTACCACAGCATCCAAAGATAAATGATGATAAGTATTTATTTCCGCCAAATCAAATTGACCTGGTGCTTGTAACTCATAAATCGTTTGAATGGGTTTATGATATTGCTTACTTAAACTAGCTTCATTGCTTATATGGTCGATTTCCTTGCCTCTATAATAGTTCATGATGGCCACTTGATCGGAGGCTCTTTGAACAATGGTCGCTAATTCATCGCTAAATCCTTCCGTATCAAAAAAATACGGTAGACATACGATGACCTCTAATCCTTTTTGATTAGCAACTTGATACGCTGCAGTCAATCCTTCTGTAAAATGCCTCATCAGTAAGTCTGGATTAGACTCAAATTCTGGCAGGCTTTGTGGTTCAATATCAATAACAATTCCTCTAATCTGCTGATCCTTGGGTAACGATTGGTTCAATTCATCCACAGTGTTGATATATTGAATAAGCTCCCTTGCGTCAGGATCAATCGCCCATTCCGGTTCGCCATTTAACAAATATACCCCTTTATTAGCCTGTTCCGTTTTTTGAATGAAAGCAATGATATTATCTAAATATACGGGATCATTCAAGTATGCTTCTGAAGCGTATTGGTAAATATCATCGATGTCTAATGAAATTAAGGTACTCACAGTATCATCTGGGTTTTCCACCTGAACCGTATCCCATGAATAAACGGCTGTTGTAGAACGCCTTGAATTTATCATTTGGTTAAATAAAATAAAAGCCAAAAGGATAAAGCCTCCAATACAAAGTAATAAAACGAATATTTTTTTATGCATAAAACACCAAATTTCATTTAAATTTCGCTGCCATAAGTATACTCCCTTGGTTCAAAAAAAGATATTGCGGCAAAATATTTCGTTATTTGTTTACATCATTCATGATATTTCGTTAGGTAACTGTTTTGCATGCATGAAATTTGCATGCATGAAAGATAAGATGGCCTTTTGGCGTTCACAAAAATAGTGTCAATGAGATTCAACATGAAATCTCACCAACACTATTTATTATAGAACCATCTATTATAGAAACACAAAAAAAGGCGACCGAGTCGTCACCCGGTCGCCTTTCCAATTTGCAAATTTAATTTTTAAAGTTTAATTGTGTTAATTAAGCTTCGATTGAAGTGATTGTACCCGCACCTACAGTACGTCCACCTTCACGGATAGAGAATTTAGTACCATCTTCGATCGCAACTGGGTGAATCAATTCAACGTCCATATCAACGTTGTCACCAGGCATAACCATAGCTACGTCTTCTGGTAAAGTGATAACACCAGTAATGTCAGTAGTACGGAAGTAGAATTGTGGACGGTAGTTAGTTAAGAATGGTGTATGACGTCCACCTTCTTCTTTAGATAAAACGTAAACTTGCGCTTTAAATTTAGTATGTGGAGTGATTGAACCAGGAGCAGCCAATACTTGACCACGTTGGATGTCTTCACGTTGAACACCACGTAATAATGCACCGATGTTGTCACCAGCTTGAGCGTAGTCTAAGTTTTTACGGAACATTTCAACACCAGTTACAACTGATTTACCGATTTGTTCAGCAATACCAACGATGTCAACTTCGTCACCTGTACGAACTTCACCACGTTCAACACGACCTGTAGCAACAGTACCACGACCAGTGATTGAGAATACATCCTCAATTGGCATCATGAATGGTTTGTCGTTGTCACGTTCTGGTTCTGGAATGTAAGAGTCTACAGCTTCCATTAATTCCATGATTTTAGCTTCTTGAGCTTCATCGCCTTGTAATGCTAATAAAGCAGAACCAGCGATTACAGGTAGATCGTCACCTGGGTAGTTGTACTCAGATAATAAGTCACGAACTTCCATTTCAACTAATTCTAGTAATTCTTCATCGTCAACTTGGTCAACTTTGTTTAAGAATACTACGAATGCAGGAACACCGATTTGGCCAGCTAAAAGGATGTGCTCACGAGTTTGTGGCATTGGACCATCAGCAGCAGATACTACTAAGATCGCACCATCCATTTGAGCAGCACCAGTGATCATGTTTTTAACGTAGTCAGCATGTCCTGGGGCGTCGATATGCGCGTAGTGACGGTTAGCTGTTTCGTACTCGATATGTGAAGTATTGATTGTAATACCACGTTCTTGCTCTTCTGGAGCGTTATCGATTGAAGCGTAGTCTTGAGCTTCACCGAAACCGTGTTTAGCTAATACAGTTGCGATTGCAGCTGATAAAGTTGTTTTACCGTGGTCAACGTGTCCTAAAGTACCAACGTTAACATGGGGTTTTGTACGTTCATATGTTTGTTTTGCCATTTTATGTATTCCTCCTAAGAATAGAAAATATAAACCTAAGTTTTATAGATTTTCAATAAGTTCATTATAGTCAAACTCGCTTCAGAAATCAAGCATCTAACCTTTGAAAAAGCTAGTAGGTACTTGATTTTCGCGAGTAAGCCTATCGTCAAAGTCTTAATTTAAAAATTAATTTTCTGAACCTTTACCATATTGTTTGATAATGTCTTCTTGAATAGATTTCGGTACAGCTTCGTAATGATCGAATGTCATTGTGAAAGTACCACGTCCTTGAGTTGCAGAACGTAAAGTAGTTGCGTAACCAAACATTTCTGATAATGGAACTTGTGAGTTGATCATCAACGCGTTACCACGTGGTGTTTGACCTTCGATACGTCCACGACGAGCTGATACGTGACCCATAACGTCCCCTAAGTATTCTTCAGGAACTTGGATGTCCACACGCATCATTGGTTCAAGAATTACAGGTTTAGCAGTTTTAATAGCGTTACGTAACGCTAATGAAGCAGCAACTTTGAAGGCTGTCTCAGATGAATCGACATCATGGTAAGAACCATCGTAAAGTTTAGCTTTCACATCGATTAATGGGAATCCAGCTAATACACCGTTTTCCATTGCATCTTTAAGACCAGCTTCAACAGCAGGGATGTATTCACGAGGAACCACACCACCGACGATTGCATTTTCAAATTCAAATCCAGCACCTTCTTCGTTAGGTGTGAATTCGATCCATACGTCACCGTATTGACCTTTACCACCTGATTGACGAACGAATTTACCTTGAACTTGAGTTTGTTGTGTGAATGTTTCACGGTAAGATACTTGAGGCGCACCTACAGTTGCAGAAACATTGAATTCACGTTTCAAACGGTCAACGATGATGTCAAGGTGAAGTTCACCCATACCAGCGATGATTGTTTGACCAGTTTCGTGGTCAGTTGACGCACGGAAAGTTGGATCTTCTTCAGCTAATTTACCTAAAGCGATAGACATTTTGTCTTGGTCAGCTTTAGTATCTGGCTCGATAGCAACTTCAATAACTGGCTCAGGGAATTCCATTGACTCAAGGATAACTTTGTTGTCAACGTCACATAAAGTATCACCTGTAGTAGTGTCTTTAAGACCTACGGCAGCAGCGATATCACCAGAGAATACTTCATCTACTTCAGAACGAGAGTTAGCGTGCATCATTAAGATACGACCTAAACGTTCACGTTTGTCTTTAGTAGCATTTTGGATGTATGAACCTGATTGAACAGTACCAGAGTATACACGGAAGAAAGTTAAACGACCTACGAATGGGTCAGTCATCACTTTAAACGCCAATGCTGAGAATGGTGCATCGTCGTTCGCACGAACTTCGATCACTTCTTCTGGGTTGTCAAATGCATGACCTTGGATTGGTGGTACATCAGTTGGTGCAGGTAAGTAGTCGATAACTGCATCAAGCATTAATTGAACACCTTTATTTTTAAAGGCAGAACCACACATTACAGGGAAGAAGTCAACGTTAGTAGTTGCTGTACGGATAGCCGTTTTCAACTCTTCTTTAGAAATCTCTTCACCTTCAAGGTATTTCTCCATAATATCTTCATTCACGTCAGCGATTGATTCAATTAGGTTTGTGTGCCATTTTTCAGCTAATTCGCGGTATTCTTCTGGAATTTCGCGTTCTTCGTATTCTCTACCGTCATCAGAAGTGTAAACTTCAGCGTTCATTTCCACTAAGTCAATGATACCTTCGAAGTCATCTTCAGAACCAATTGGTAATTGGATAGGTTGAGCGTTTGCTTGTAAACGTTCGTGGATAGTGTTTACAGAGTATAAGAAGTCTGCACCCATTTTATCCATTTTATTTACGAATACAATACGAGGTACTTTATAAGTATCTGCTTGACGCCAAACAGTTTCTGTTTGAGGCTCTACACCCGATTGGGCATCTAGTAAAGCTACTGAACCATCTAATACACGCAATGAACGCTCAACTTCAACAGTGAAGTCCACGTGTCCTGGGGTATCAATGATGTTTACACGGTGGTCTTTCCATTGTGCAGTTGTTGCAGCAGATGTAATAGTGATACCACGTTCTTGTTCTTGCTCCATCCAGTCCATTTGTGCCCCACCATCGTGAGTTTCACCGATTTTATGGATTTTACCAGTGTAGAACAAGATACGTTCAGTAGTCGTCGTTTTACCAGCATCGATGTGGGCCATGATACCGATATTACGAGTCTTTTCAAGAGGGAATTCTCTTTTAGCCATCTTATCTTTACTCCTTTTTTCTTTGATTCGTTTAATAATTGGTTTCCACAATCATTATAACGTTTTTAGAGAAAAGTCGACAATATAAATTATCGACTTTTAGAAAACTCTTACCAACGGAAATGTGCGAAGGCTTTGTTAGCTTCTGCCATACGGTGTGATTCTTCACGTTTACGAACTGAAGCACCTGTATTGTTAGCAGCGTCCATGATTTCGTGTGCTAAGCGTTGTTCCATTGTGTTCTCACCACGTAGGCGAGCGTAGTTTACTAACCAACGTAATGCCAAAGTTTGACGACGTTCTGGACGAACTTCGATTGGCACTTGGTAGTTAGAACCACCAATACGACGAGCTTTAACTTCTAAAACTGGTGCGATGTTTTCGATTGCTTGTTCGAAAACCTCCATTGGATCGTTACCTGTTTCAGCTTTAATGTTGTCGAAGGCAGTATATAAAATAGTAGCTGCTTTACCACGTTTACCATCAACCATGATACGGTTGATTAAACGAGTAACTAATTTTGAGTTATAAATTGGATCTGGTAATACATCACGTTTTGCAATATGTCCTTTACGAGGCATTTGTGCTCCTCCTTTCGAATTTTAATTATTTAGGTTTTTTAGTACCGTATTTAGAACGGCTTTGTTTACGGTCGTTAACTCCAGCAGTATCTAACGCACCACGAACAACGTGGTAACGAACCCCTGGTAAGTCTTTCACACGTCCACCACGGATAAGAACAACACTATGTTCTTGTAGGTTGTGGCCGATACCTGGGATGTAAGCTGTTACCTCGATCATGTTTGATAAACGAACACGAGCGTATTTACGTAACGCTGAGTTAGGTTTTTTCGGTGTCATAGTACCTACACGTGTACAAACTCCACGTTTTTGAGGAGAGTTTGTAGAAGTAGATTTACGTTTCATTGAGTTGTAACCACGGCCTAAAGCTGGAGAACCAGATTTTTTAGTTGAGCTTTGGCGTGATTTGCGTACTAATTGGTTAATAGTTGGCATAACTATAAGCTCCTCCTTCCCAATAATGGGTGATTTTTTTGTATATACTTTATGCTCACACATCCAAGCGTGTCATAATTTTTTTGAAAAAATAAAAATCGCTTTACAGCTACGATTTCAGCTTTTCAATGTTTGTGTGCTAATGTACCAGTCAGCACGACTGTTCGATTTGGATACAAATACAGGAATCTGCATACAAAAAGCACCTTATATAATTTATCACATTCGCAAGGTCGCGTCAACAAATAATCTCAAAAAAATAAAGACCACTTCTCCCCCGGCTAGCAAAGGAAAGTGTGGCCTCTTTTTATACTTACTGTTATACGTTTCTCATTGTTGGGAATAGTAAGACGTCACGGATAGATTGTGCGTCTGTTAATAGCATCACCATACGGTCGATACCAATTCCTAAACCACCTGTAGGCGGCATACCTGTTTCTAAGGCTTCTAAGAATTCTTCATCTAGTGGATGCGCTTCGTCGTTACCCTCAGCTTTTTCTTTCACTTGGGCTTCGAAACGTTCACGTTGGTCAATTGGATCTGTTAACTCGGTAAAGGCGTTACCAGATTCTGAACCTACAATGAATACTTCAAAACGATCAGTAAAGCGTGGGTCGTCTTCGTTTTTACGTGCCAATGGCGAAATCGCTGTTGGGTGACCGTAAACGAATGTTGGTTGAATTAAAGTATCTTCAACAAATTCTTCAAAGAATTCGTTAATGACATGTCCAACTGTAAAGTTGTTTTCAACTTGTACATGGTGCTCTTTGGCAATTGCGCGAGCCTCTTCATCTGTCATTTCTTGCCAGAAATCAACGCCACTCACTTCTTTAACCGCATCTACCATGTGTACACGACGCCATTTGCCACCTAATTCGATTGCTTGGCCGTCGTAAGTGATACTTGTTGTACCTAATACTTTTTCCGCGACTGATTGGAATAAACCTTCAACTAGGTCCATCACGTCAGTCATTTTGCTATAAGCTGTATAAACTTCAAGCATAGTGAATTCAGGGTTGTGCGTTGTATCGATCCCTTCATTACGGAATACACGACCGATTTCATACACACGTTCCATACCACCAACAACTAGACGTTTTAAGTGCAATTCCAAGGCGATACGTAGATATAATTCCATGTCTAAGGCATTGTGGTGGGTAATGAATGGACGCGCTGAGGCACCACCAGCAATGTTATGTAAGACAGGTGTTTCAACTTCTAGATAGTCGTTACTGTCTAAGTAGTGACGAACTTCACGGATGATTTGCGAACGTTTTGTGAAGCGGTCGAATGATTCACGGTTGGCAATTAGATCTAGGTAACGGTGACGGTAGATTTGTTCTACGTCTGTTAAACCATGGTATTTATCCGGTAATGGACGTAAAGCTTTTGTTAGGTGGACAAATTTCGTCGCTTTAACAGATAATTCACCAGTGTTTGTACGCATTAAAGTACCTTCAACACCAACGATATCCCCTAAGTCAGCTTTCTTCCATAAGTGGTCGTAATCCTCTTCATCGATGTGGTCACGACGCACGTAGATTTGAATGTTGCCTGACATGTCTTGGATGTTCCCAAAACCAGCTTTACCCTTACCACGTTTCGTTACTAAACGACCGGCAATGGCTACGACGTCATCCATTTCAGCTAATTGCGCTTTGTCATAAGCCTCATATTTTTTGTGTAAATCAGCTGCTACTGCGTTACGTTCAAACCCTGAAGCAAATGGGTTATAGCCGCCTTCTTCTAACTCAGCCATTTTTTCACGACGGACAAGTAGTTGGTCGTTCAACCCTTCAGTCGCATCAGTAGCTTGATGTTGATTATTTTCTTCAGTCACTATATACACTCCTTACTTTGTCTATCGTTATCCTCTAGTCAATTCGATACTTATCTATATTGCCAACTTTCTGCCAAAAAAGCAAGCGACCCTTGTCGACAATTTCTATCAGAACAGTTTTTTCGGATAAACTGTCGTCTCTCTATGAGAATACGAAAACACAAGCATTGTACCAAATTTTCAGGTTAAAGAAAACCTTATTATGGTAGGAACTGCTTATGCTTTCAATTATTGGTCATCCTCTTCTTTAATATGCGTAAAGGCATCCGTTAAAATTTGCAGGACATGGCTGTCTGCCTGGCTGTAAATGACCGTATTTCTTTCCTTACGTTTCTTTACTAGCCGCAATTCAAACAATTTCTTTAATTGATGGGACACTGCTGATTGCTCCAAACCTAATTCTTCAGAAATCTTAGTAGCCATCATTTCGCCTTCACCCAATAAATATAGTATGCGTAATCTTGTCGGATCCCCCAAAGCCTTAAACATTTTACTCAAATGTTGAATTTGCTCCGGTTCAACCGTACCATGTAGATCCTCAAGATGTTCTTCTGCTTCCTTCATAAAAGCCTTCTTTCACTTTTAATAATGTTTATTTACTCAATTACTTCTGTTAATTGATTGTATTGAAGTCGAAAGCACCTTCAGCAACAAATCGTCTACCATCATCTGGAATAACAACGACTACTTTTTTGTTTTGGCTTAGTGTTTTAGCCACTGCGATAGCTGCTGCAACTGCCGCACCACCTGCTGGCCCTACCAATAAACCTTCATTGATGGCTAACAAACGACTAGTTTCTTTGGCCTTGGCCAAATCAATAGCCACAATACTGTCGTATAAAGTGGTATCCAGATTTAAAGGCAATAAACCTGGGTTGAATCCAGTAGCTACACTTGGCTTAGCCATTTCACCTGACAAGAATTTGCTATCCTTATCTTCTACCGCGTAGAGTTGGATATTCTTGTTTTCCTGTCTAAGGGCTGTTCCAACACCCGTCATCGTTCCACCAGTTGCGATGGTTGATACAAAGGCATCTGGCACGCCGTTTAAGGCTTCGATGATTTCTGGTCCTGTTGTTTTTACATGGACAGCAGCATTGCCCCCGTCATCGTAAACGTCGATAAATAGGTGGTTACCTGCTTCAGCGTAAGCCCGCGCTTGGGTCATGGCATCTACAACACCTTGTTTACCGGCTACTAGTTGCACTTGAGCCCCGTATGCGCGTAAGACTGTCAAGTCATGGTGCGTGGTTGTATCTGGGACAAAGGCTTTTGTATCATAACCCTTGCTCGCTCCTAGTAAGGCGAAAGAGGCAGCAACTTCGGCTGTGGTTGCGACCACAATTTGTTGGTCCGCTTGTAAGCGACCCTCATTTTCCGCTACTTCAATCATGTTTAAGGCAACACGGTCGTAAATTGATCCGGTTGGGTTAGCTGTTTCGAGTTTGACATATACCTGTGCGGCTTTATATGGGACTGATCGTTGCAATTTCAGTAATGGTGTTTCTCCGATTAATTGACTCATATAATTTGTAACTTCCATCTTCTAGCTCAAACCTTTCTCTGTAAAATGATTGCATAGCCTTGTTGATTATGCCTATTATAGCAAACCTTGGCCTTAAGCTTGGTCTTCAATGCCTTTTAAATCTTCAGCCGTGAATTGATAGCGTTTATTACAGAATTGACATACCACTTCGGCCCCGTTATCTTCTTCGATCATAGCTGTGATTTCTTCTTTTTGTAAAGTCGCTAATCCAGCTGCAAACCGGTCTTTGTTACAGTCACAAGCGAATTGCACATCACGTTCATCTAAGAATTTGACATTTTCTTCACCTAACAAACGGTTGATCATGTCTTTGGCTGTCGCGCCATTTGACAATAATTCGGTTACTTGCGGTGTTTCAGCAACGGCCTTTTCAACGGCTTCAATAGACGGTTCAGTCACCCCTGGCATCAATTGGATCATCCAACCACCAGCGTTAATCACTGTTTCATCCGTATCCACCAAGACACCCAAGCCAACTGCAGAAGGCGTTTGTTCAGAATAAGCAAGATAGTACGTGAAGTCTTCAGCAATTTCACCTGAAACAATTGGCACTTGACCAGAGAAGGGTTCTTTCAAACCTAAATCTTTCGTTACGGTAAAAAGACCTTCCGTTCCGACCGCGCCACGTACATCAATTTTGCCTTTGTCGTTTGGATCTAGGCTGATATGCGGCTCTTGAACGTAGCCTTTCACATTTCCTTCACCGTCCGCAACAGCCACTAATTTACCAGCTGGGCCATTCCCGTTAATTTGGACAGTGATTTTGGCATCATCTTTAATGTCAGACCCCATCATCAAAGTACCCACTAACGTACGCCCTAGAGCTGCTGTAGAAGCAGACCATGTATCATGTTTCTTTTGTGCCTCTTGGACAACACCCGTAGCATCTACAGCTGTAATACGAACTTCACCATCAAAGGCTACTGCCTTAATTAATTTATCTGTCATTTATTTCACTCCATTATTAGGTGCTAAGCACCCATTATTCGCTTGCCGCTTTTCAATTACCATTCTAACCTAATTTGGCGAACAGTGAAAATATAATAGTTAGCAAGGTGTAAAGCAAACTGCTAAATATTGACTGCGTTTGCTGAACCCGTTTATTGGTATGTAGATAGTCCATCTTTAAAAAAACGTTTATAAGTATTAGGAAAGTCGCTTCTTTATTGCATTGAAAAACCTCCGATAAAATGTCATCGGAGGTTTTTTATTGATTCAAGAAAAGTCGGTTCTTACACCCTAGTCGGGTTCGCTCGCGCCCTTACTTAGTCTTGATCTATATGTGCGTTTCGCCCTTGTGGACCTTGATGATCGTCGCTGTCGTCATCAGAGTCATTAACATCGTCAGCCGCTTCGGTTTGGTCTTCTGAAGTCGTTTCTTCAGACCATTCACCATTACGGTATTGACGGTGCTCAGCGCCACGTTGTAAGTCTTTTTTCACTTCTTCAAAAGATTTAGCTTCTGATTCACGTTCTTGTTCGCCATCTAATGGTTCTGGCATTTCACCAGTTTCGAATAAGGCGCGAATTGTGCGTTCATCTAATGTTTCAAGTTCTAATAATTTCTCAGCAATCACATCTAATTGATCACGGTGAGAAGCTAAGATACTTTCTGCTTCGTCTAAGCACTCGTCCATGAACTTACGTACTTCGTCATCAATTTGACCAGCCGTGCGTTCAGAGTAAGATTTGTTTTGTGCATAACCAGAAGCTGCCCCACGCATTGAGTGGTTACCTTCGTATGAAATTGGTCCAAGCAATTCACTCATTCCGTATTCAGTAATCATGGCACGAACAATACCTGTCGCTTGTTCAAAGTCATTAGAAGCTCCAGAAGTTTGGGTATTGAAGATTAATTGTTCAGCGGCACGTCCACCTAGTAAACCAATCACTTGTTCACGCAAGTCTTTGGTTGTGTAAAGGTTTTGGTCTTCACGAGGAAGCATAATCGCATAACCACCAGCTTTACCACGCGGTACAATTGTCACCTTGTGGACTACACGGGCGTCGCTTAGGACTAAACCAGCAATGGTATGACCAGCCTCGTGGTAAGCAACCATACGACGTTCAACCTTAGAAATCACGCGATCTTTCTTAGCAGGTCCAGCAATCACGCGGTCTTGCGCTTCATCAATATCAATCATATCAATTTGTTTCTTATCTACACGAGCTGCCACTAAAGCGGCCTCGTTTAATAAGTTTTCAAGTTCAGCACCAGTAAATCCTGGGGTTTGTTGCGCAAGAACTTTCAAGTCTACCCCTGGACCGAACGGCTTGTTACGGGCATGTACCTTCAAGATTGCTTCACGACCCTTAACATCTGGACGACCAACTAATACCTGTCTATCAAAACGGCCTGGACGTAGTAAAGCTGGGTCCAATACGTCAGAACGGTTAGTTGCCGCAACCACGATAACATTATCTTTTTCAGAGAAACCATCCATCTCAACCAACAATTGGTTCAATGTTTGCTCACGTTCATCATGCCCTGATCCTGGACCAACACCACGACGACGACCAACAGCATCAATCTCATCAATAAAGATGATCGATGGCGCACTCTTCTTAGCATTCTCGAATAAGTCACGTACACGAGAAGCACCGACACCAACGAACATTTCCACAAACTCAGAACCTGAGATTGAGTAGAAAGGCACGCCAGCTTCACCGGCAACTGCTTTAGCAAGTAACGTTTTACCAGTACCTGGAGGACCTTCTAAAAGCACACCTTTTGGAATGCGTGCACCTAAAGCTTGGAATTTACGTGGATCTTTCAAGAAGTCCACCACTTCAACCAACTCTTGTTTCTCTTCATCCGCACCAGCGACATCAGAGAATCGTACTTTTACTTCTTTCTTCGATTGATCAACAGCCTTCGATTTACCCATAGACATTGGGTTGTTTCGACCGCCACCTTGGCTTTGGCTGAACATCATGTACATAATCACGACGAAGAAAATAATCGGTACAGCAGTGAATAATAAGCTCAACCACATACCAGACTGGTCTTCTTCTAAGGCCGTCATTTCAGTACCGGTCGCATTCGCTGCATCCGTAATCATTGCGATTGTGTTGTCATTAGGCAATACGTTTACCACAAACTCAGAAGCTGAACTTTGTTGTAAATCTTGGAAAATTGGAATCCCATCACTAGTTGACGATGACGATTCACTTGATTCCTCACCCGAATCCTTGTAAGCACCGCGGATTTGGTAAGCCCCGGCGTTGGATTGGATAGAGAAACGCTCTACATCCCCATCAGAAAGTGTTTGAATGAATTCTGATTGTGTTAACTCTTCAGTGGTACCACCAGTAGAATCACTCGTTAGTGATCTAACTAATGCCATCAAAGCAAAGAACATAATCAGCCACAGCAAACCACTTCTGATGAAGGTGTTTCTATTTGGTCTGTTAGGTCTCTTTTGTTGCATTCATTTTCCCCATTCTAATTCTTGTTCTTATAGTAGCCATCGAATAGTTATAAATATAAATAAATTCACTAATTATGGAATAAATGTGCGTAAACACTAGGCTTCAAAATGCCGATATAAGGCAATTGTCGGTACTCTTCGTCAAAATCCATACCATAACCAATTACAAACTTGTCAGGGATTTCAAAACCAATATAATCCACTGAAACATCTGCAGTACGGCGTTCAGGTTTATTAAGTAAAGTTACCACCTTCACACTTGCTGCATTACGGTGTTGGAACAAATCATGAATTTTCGCTAGCGTATTACCAGTATCCACGATATCTTCAACAATAATCACGTGACGACCAGATACATCTGCATCTAAGTCCTTCAAAATTTTCACCTGACCTGATGACTCAACCCCACCGCCGTAACTTGAAATATCCATAAAGTCAATTTGTAATTTAACATCCATTGCACGAATCAAGTCAGACATGAATGGGACAGAACCCTTCAAAATACCAACCACAATCGGGTTCTTATCTTGATAATCCGCCGTTAACTCCTCACCTAACACCTGAATACGTTCCGCAATTTCCTCAGTCGAAACTAAAATTTCCTCTACATCTTTATGCATGCCTATAATCCTCCACATTTCATTTCACATAATTCTAGGTTATTTTAGCAAATAACCCAATTTAATAGCAATTAATTAAGACTACTCATTCAAATCTAGCCCCTTTAGCGCAGAAAAACCACCCTAAAAACATTCAATAAGCGAAAAGTATTATATCAATCTTACCATTAAACGCCAACAAATACGTCAAAAACCCCTAAAAATTTACCAATACTTTAGCCCCCGCACCACTCCGGTTTACATATAAGACCTCTCCATTTAAAAAGAGGCCCCACACCTCTTGCTGGTTATCCGCTAATACAAAAATATCATCTCGGATACCAGACGGGACTTTTTCGTTGATTAAAAAACGATTTAGCTTTTGTCGATGACCGTTTGACAGTCGGATAAAATCTCCGGGAAGGCGATTGCGCACCGTCAAGCTAACCTCAGCACCCACCTCAGCCAACAAGACAGCCCCTTGGTCCAAATAAACATCTGCTTGATCCTCGTCAAACCAACCAAACTTGACCCGGTCGCCTACTGCCACCCAGTCCTGCCAACTTAAAACTTGCTCAGTCCTTTTACCGGCGGCACCAGCACCCGCCAAGAAATCAGACCGGCCACCGTGCAGAATATAGGCCGTATCATACACCTTGACCAGGCGGTAGCCTCCCGGCAACCGCCACTCAGCTTGCCCATTCTCGCTCTGTAAGAAAGCCACCATCCGCTTAAAGCCGTCTTGCGTAAAGGCGGCTAAATCGGCAACCCCCGTTCGGTCAAACAATCGCTGCCACAACAAAACTTGTTCAGGTAAGTCATAGTCCGCTATGGCCGCCAAATCAACTTGCCAAGTGTCATCTTTTTTCATCAAGACATCTCTTAAAACTTGGTCCATATATGCATCAGCAAACCGGCTGGTCGCTTGAGCAGCCAAGGCAAAGTCGCCCAGATGGTCAACAAGAGCGCCATCTTCCGCCTCCAATTCCGGCAGATACTGCTGTCTAAACCTGTTTCTGGTATAAGCCAGGTCAAGATTAGACGCGTCCTCACTAAAAGGGATCTGCCACGCCGTTGCATATTCATATAAATCAGCCTTATCCACACTTAACAAGGGGCGGAGCACATAACCCGTCTGCAAGCCCTGGTCCAAGTGAATTGGCCGGTAGGGATGAATGCCGGCAATACTCTTCAAGCGGCCGCCATGAACCAACCGCATCAGGACTGTTTCCGCCTGGTCATTTTGATGGTGGGCTGTCACTAAGAAAGGTGACTTAGTCAAGACCATCATCCGCTTAAAGACCGCATATCGGAATTCGCGCGCCGCCAATTCCGACCGATTTGGATTCTGCGGGTCATCGTGGTCCCAAGCCACTATTTGGATAGGGATATCTCGGTCCTCACAAAATTTGATGACCATATCTTGCTCAGCCGTTGATTCAGGACGGAGCTGGTGGTTGATATGGATCACTGAAAAAGTCACTAAAGATTTCTGACTTAAGCGGTGAAACAAATCTAACAAAACCATAGAATCTACGCCACCAGACACAGCCAATAGAAAAGGGATCTGCCCATCAATTGGCCTATAGTTAGCCGGTAGCTGCGACTTCAACCGGTCTTTCGTAGCTAATAGCCAGTCTTCCACTACCTTTAATAGATTTTCACCCATCATATACCGCTCCTTTCCTAAGTTTTTACTTTCCCGAATATTCTCTATTTATCCCTATCTATCTTAGACACGATTAAACATCAAAGAGGTCTGCGACAAATTGCCACAGACCCCTCTCAATAAGTGTCTACACTTAGTTTTTGGGCCTGTAACCTTAGTCACAACCCCCTATATCTCATTAAGAACGACGGCCGCCTCGGCCACCGCGTTTACCTTCTGTATTACGTTTTAATGAAGTTAAACGGTCATCGGAATCTTTTAAGAATGATGACATCAGGCTATCAAAATCATTTGTCCCCGCTTTGTTACCAGCGTTAGACTTGAATGAATTCCCGCCACCAAAGTTTGAACGACCACCTGAATGGTTGTTTGATTTTGGTTTACCTTGATAGCCACCACCACGGTTGTCGCGGTTGTCATCTTTACGGAAGTTTTGGTTGCTACGGTCGCGACCGCCACCATCGTTGTTTCCGCGATTAGAAGACGCTGGTTTGCTTGCGCTATCTGCGTTTAAACGACGGATTGACAATGCAATCTTACCGTCATCAGCTACATTGGTCACTAAAACAGTTACTTCATCTCCAACCGATAAGACATCGTTGATATCTTTCACGTATCCTTCAGCTACTTCAGAGATGTGGACTAAACCATTTTTGCCTTCTCCTAAATCAACAAATGCACCAAATTTTGTAATCCCTGTAACTTTTCCGGTAACTTTATTTCCTACTTCAATTGCCATGTATCCCAAATATCCTCCTTGAAATTCTTGCATCCGGTAAAAGGATTTTTATCCGGACGAGTAAAGCTATTTCTAGTTTACCTTGTTAGCGCAATTTATTCATCATTATTTTCTTGATTTTGTAAATAAGCCTTATTTAAGATTTCAGCTTGTTTAGAAGCATTATCTTCAGGCACACTGAAGATGATTTCCCCATCTTTACTTAAGTAGTACCGTGACCGCGCTAATTTTGCCACGTATTCATCATCTTTTAGTAAGGTTGCTTGTTGACTTAAGGTGTCAATCGCCTTTTGTTCACCGGCAATTTCATCCTCAGTTAAAGCGATTTGTTCTTCAACGCCTTGCTGATCCTTGTGCGCTGCATAAGCAGTCGACACACAACCCAAAGTCACAACAGCGAAGATACCAACGACAAGCCATGTAATCCAATCAGCTGTGGTCCTTGGTTTTCGTGACCACTTCTTGGTTTTTGCTTTACGGTGTTTTGCTAATGATGTCACTTTTTTGCTTTCACGGTCGGGACGATCTTCTGGCCGCATAGCAAAAACCCCTTTCTGTGGTTGTTTTGAATCCGTCAATCATATACTTAAATAGTATAACAATAATTCAAAGCTAGCGCCATCATAAATCAAGACTAAATACTACCTTTTTCCTGATCCTCGTGGTAACTTTCGCCAACTATGGTAAACATATTTTCCGCTTCATCTTTTCGTGTTGTTTCTTTCAAGTTTTCAACGCGAACAGTCATGTCCTTATTCCCAAATGTAATTACCAGTTCGTCACCGATTTTAACATCTGTACCTGACTTAGCTGGACGACCATTAATGGTAATCCGACCCTTGTCCGCAACTTCTTTAGCAACACTTCTTCTTTTAATAATTCTGGATACTTTTAAAAATTTATCTAATCGCAAAAATCTTGCTCCTTTATTTTATACGTATTTTTTTGAAAATTCGGCTAGTTTCTTTTAATTTTCTCTAAATTAATCCACAAAAACCATTTCCATACTTATCTTAAATCTAGTATACCATGGTTTGCGCCTAGTCCTTAACCAATAAGCTAGGAATTTGCTAGCTTTTCCGGAGTTTTATCCCCTTACAAGCTTTAATGATTCTTTAGGCAAAATGACTATACCCATATTAGAAACAACATTCACGGATCTGGGACGCCTTTCCCTCAATATCCGGGACACCTCGACCATTTCCGGAACGTGCACTCATTCACTACGCTTTACCCCTGCAATAGTCGCCATATCAGCTCGCCCTTTGGTAAGGTTTCCCATTCGACTTGGTTTAATATCGGGTCTTTCCGTAAGTAACCAACCACCAACAAAACGCCTACAAGGATTTGAATCCCCATCAACAAGGCATCCATCAACCGTTCCGGCGCTACCCCTAAGACTTGGTGCCATAAGTAAGCTAAGATAAAGTTCACCGCAACCATTAAAACAGCTAATAACCCTGCTTTAAAGGCTACTCGCCCCCATTTCAACAGACGCACTTCCTTAGGCAAGGTCCAATCTAGGTAAATGCTCATAGCCACTAAACCTAAATTGGTTGCCCAGGCCGCTCCTACAGTACCTAGGAAACCAACTAAACTCGCTGTAAATATCCCTTTAACCAGCATACCGACCACAAAGGCAATACCTGCTTTATACCACTGTCCTTGGGCTTGGAGAATATTATTTTGCCCTAATATGAGACTGGCAAAGATAACCATCAGCACATAAACCACTAAGACCTCAGAGCCAGCAGAACTAGCAAATAGGAAATGGTTTAATTGGGGCATGATCGATATCAAACCGCCCGTAATGATGGTGGCGAAAAAGAGAGTCACCCGTAGGTATTGTCTGCTGACGATTTCAAATTCGCCAGCTTGCTTGCGGTCACCCTTTTTCACTAAAGCAAGGGTGGGTAAGAATGAAGTGGCAAGCGATGTGGCCACAACCATGCCCAATTGTACAATGGGTTGGCCACGGTCGTAAATGCCCTTCAAATCCTTAGCTACCGCCGTCGTAATCCCATTATCTACCAGTTGGTCATAAACGGTAAAGGCATCAATCAGCTGATAAAAGACCAATAGTGCTGAGAAGAAACAAATAACAAAGCCTTCTGTGACAAAGTCTTTGGTTAATTTAGTCCAGGATAAGCCTGCGCCGTCATCAGGGTCACTCGCTTGATCTAACCCGTAATGCCCGGCTAAAAAGTCTTGGTACATGGCCTTCTCGCGGTAATTTAACAAGTAATAAGCCATGACGATCGAAGCAGCTGCGGCGGCAATCCAAGCTGACTGCATGGTCCAAAAACCCATCTGGTAGACATCAGGTTTCGCGCCAGTCCCCTGCATCTGGCTAAAGGTGAAGGCGACAGTTAAAATAACTGCTACCCGAACAAATTGCTCGGTTACTTGCGAAATAGCGGTTGGGGTCATAAGATTATGCCCCTGCATAAAACCTCTAGACAGGAGTAAACCTGGCATCAAGAGGAACATAAAAGACACGCTTTTGATAACAGGCGCAAGCAAACCATCACCCATCATAGCCGCAATCCAATCAGCCCCAAAATAAATCAGGGCAAAACAAGCGAGCGCAAAGACCGATACAATGACTGTGTATCTCTTCAACAAAGATTTACTTTGCCGCTTGTTATTTTGTAGTGCGACTTGTTTACCAATAAAGGATGGTAAACCATTTAAAGCAAAGGTCATCCCTATTCCGTAAATTGGATAGACCTGTTGGTAGACATAGAACCCTTCGTTACCGACCATATTCTGTAAAGGGACCCGGTAGATAGCAGACAATACTTTCGCCACTAAGGCCGCGAGTGTTAGAACGGCAGCCCCTTGCATGGCCACTTGGCCTGTTGAGTTTGCCTTTGAATCGTCATTTTTCACCTTCTAGTCACCTGCTTGGTCATTTTCTGCATCTGAACTAGTTTGATCAGCTTCATTTTCAGCAGCCTTCACTTGAGCATCTACAGCAGCTTTACCCGCTGCATCTTCTTGTTCAGCTTTTAAGGCTTGCGCTTTCTCGTAGTCAGCTTTTTCCTTGGCCAATTGGTCCGCCTTCATTTGGACCACATTTTCGTCATCAGCTAACTTGGTTGTAAATTGCAGTAAGTAGTCCAACCATTCTTCAGTAGACAACTTGTTTAAACCTAGGCTAATCATTAAGGCAGCCCCAACTTGCTTAATCGCTAAGCGGAAAGGATTGTCCTCTAAAGCCTTGAAGATAGCTTGTGTCATAATTTTTTGTTCAAGATTTTCGTGGAAAAGGACTTCTATGGTGTTGCTGGCAGCAATCCGTTTAATGCTTGTCACACCAATCTTATCGGCCGCCGCTTTAATCGCACCTACTTGCAGTAAAAGTTGCGTTTCAATTGGTGGTTCACCATATCGATCCATCAACTCATCATCCAAGTCCCACATTTCATCCACACTAGTCATGGCTTGCACCCGTTTATAAATCTCCACTTTTTGTCGCTCATCACGGATATAGGTCTGTGGAATATAAGCATCAATAGATAGTGATATTTCCACTGGCTCAGTTTTCTTAGCCGGTAAAATGCCCCGTTTACGTTGGACTGCTTCACGTAGCATTTGTGAATAGAGGTCGAAACCGACTGAGTTAACAAATCCGTGTTGCTGTTTCCCGAGTAAGTTACCTGCCCCACGAATGGACAAGTCACGCATGGCAATCTTAAAACCAGACCCTAGTTCCGTGAAATCACGCAAGGCCATCAAGCGTTTTTCCGATACCTCAGACAACATCTTGTCTGGTCGGTACATGAAATAGGCATAGGCAATTCGAGTTGACCGTCCAACCCGACCCCGTAATTGGTAAAGGGTAGACAGACCCATCCGGTCGGCTCCTTCAACCAGCAAGGTGTTGGCATTAGGAATGTCGACCCCTGTTTCAATAATGGTTGTCGTCACTAAAACATCAAACTCACCAAGGACAAAGTCCATCATGACATTTTCCAGTTGGACAACGGTCATTTGACCGTGAGCAATAGCCACCCTCGCTTCAGGGACCAACTCATTGATAAAGGCTGCTTTTTCTTCGATTTGGGCCACGTTATTAAAGAGATAGAAAACTTGACCATCTCGAGCAATTTCTCGTTCAATAGCATCTTTGACAGCCCCGTAATTTTGTTCCATCACAAAAGTCTGGACGGGATACCGGTTAGCTGGTGGCGTTTCAATTACGGATAAGTCCCGAACTCCTAGCATAGACATGTTTAAGGTACGAGGAATAGGTGTCGCCGTCAGGGTCAACACATCCACATTCGCTTTTAAGGCCTTCAATTTTTCCTTGGCCTTCACCCCAAACCGTTGCTCCTCATCGACCACTAAAAGGCCTAAATCAAGGAACTCCACATCTTTAGACAGGATGCGGTGAGTACCAATCACAATGTCCACTTGCCCCTTTTTCAAGCCCGCAATGGTTTCATTTTGTTGGGCCTTACTTCTAAATCTAGATAGTAAGCCAATTTCAAAAGGCCAGTCCGCAAACCGTTCTGTAAAGGTTTCGTAGTGTTGTTGGGCTAAAACAGTCGTTGGCACTAGGAAAGCAACTTGTTTACCCTCCATTAAGGCTTTAAAGACAGCTCGCATAGCGACTTCTGTTTTCCCAAAACCGACATCACCAACAAGTAATCGGTCCATCGGTTTCTCTACTTCCATATCCTTCTTAATTTCAGCGATTGACCGGACTTGGTCATCAGTTTCTGTATACGGGAAGGCATTCTCAAATTCAGCCTGTTCAGCAGTATCTGGACCAAAAGCGAAACCTTTCTGGGCTTCACGAGAGGCGTATAAGTCAATCAGTTCATCCGCGATATCTTCAATCTTACTGGACACCTTCTGCTTGGTTTTCGCCCATTCGCTACCGCCCATTTTATTTAATTTAGGCTCACGCCCCTCAGCAGACACATATTTTTGGACCAAATCGATCTGGTCAATCGGTACATGAATAGCTGCTTGGTCGGCGAAGACAATGGTCAGGTAGTCTTGATGAGTGCCGGCAAACTCGATCGTTTCAATCCCGGTATACCGACCAATCCCGTGGTTCACATGGACCACATAATCCCCAACTTCTAATTGTTGGTAGTTTTTGATCCGTTCCGCATTTGAAATCAGCGGTTTCTTAGCCTTGCGTCGTTTCTTTTGGGTATGGAAAATATCTGCTTCAGCCAGTAAGACTAAGCGTTCTTGGACGAATTCAATCGATCCTGATAAGCCACCCGCAATTAAGTTGATCTTGTTGGCGAAGATATTCCCTTCGTCCGTCGCTTCAGCCGTTACATCTATTTCTTGCAAAATGGCTTGGACTTTTTTCACTCTGTCCTTGTCTTTTAACATGACAACCACTGTTCGACCTGTCCGAATCCAAGCATCTAACTCAATTTTCAGGGCGTCCATTTGGTCATAAAACTGAGTAATCATTCTTGTTTGGTACTGGTACAGCCCATCGAATTTCAGTGACCCTAGCCCTTGCTGCCATACAGAAAAGTAAAATTTACGACCTTTAAAAGCTTGAATACCTTCCTTAAAGTCAGCATAAACTTGAACCTGGGCTGGTAATTGCCCCATTTCAACCATGGTTTGTAAATACATTTCGGTATTGCTGATCCAAGTAGCCTCTTCTTGAATTAAACGCGCATAGTCGTCCAAAATCAAGAAGGCTTGGTCGCCAATGTAGTCAAGAATCGTTGTCGTTTCTGGGTACATATACCGGTGGAAGTATTTTGAGTTTTCCGTGGTTTCGCCATTTTTCCAGGCAAGCACTTCATCATTAACAACGGCAGTCGCTAAATCTTTCACCACCTCGTCTTTAATCTTAGCTAAAGACTTGGTCATCAATTTTTGAAAAGCATCGGCTTGGGCCTGCAATTGTTGTGGCAAGACAATGAATTCTTGCGACGGTTGGATATTGATGCTCGGCTGGTCTTGTAGTGATTTTTGAGTATTTGGATCAAAAGTTGAAATCCGCTCCACCTCATCAAAAGCTAAAGACACTCGAATCGGATATTCGGCATTTATAGGATAAAAGTCTACGATATCCCCGCGTTGACTCATTTCTCCTGGGGTCATGACAATTTCAGCCCGTTGGTACCCTTGGTTTAACAGACATTGAACTAGGGTAGCTGGTTCTAACTCATCCCCTAACTTGACTAGTAAACGAGTATTATCCCAAATTTCAGTTGGGGTTAATAGGCGTTTCAAACCAAACATAGGTGTGATTAAAACACCGGTTGTTTTCGTGTCGCGTGCCCAATTTAAAACAGTCAACCGGTCAGCTAAGGCTTCTGGACTGGCAATTGCCCAGTCAGCTGCCACAGATTCTGGTACATTAAAAAGATGCAATTGGTCATCAGAAAAGTCACTTTGCAGGTCATTATAAAAGTGGTCTGCCTGCAATAGATTATTGGTTACGATGACGACCTTTTGTTCACTGGCCAAATTCAATAGGGTTTTTGCCATATAAGCCCGACTAGCCCCTTGAAGGCCTAGATAAAGGACAGACTGTCCTGATTTGGCTTGTTGTTTAAATGACTCATTTTGAGATTCCTGCAAGAAAAATGTTTGTAAATCCAAGCGGTCTCCCTCCTTTTCTCGGCTAATTGTTATAGTTGGTCATGGTTTCCTCAAAAGAATGACCCGCTAACCAGTAGTCAATGGCTTCAACCGCTGCACGCGTAGCCGCAAGCATCGGCGTATGATCTTCTTTTGGAAATCTAGATAGGACGTGGTTGACAACGGTCCCGTCTTTACCCGGATGGCCGATACCTAATTTAATGCGCCGAATTTTGTCGGTGCCAAGGTGGGCAATCAGTGATTTTACCCCGTTATGTCCGCCAGCAGAACCCTTTTGACGTAAACGAATCCGGCCTGGATCCATATCTAAATCATCATAAACCACTAAAATATCTTCTACTGGAATTGAATAATAGTTGGCCACCGCACCAACCGCTTCCCCAGAATTATTCATAAAGGTAGTTGGTTTTAAGAAAATCACTTTTTCTCCATTAACAAAAGTTTCAAAGTATTCACCTTTGAATCCCGTTTTATTAAAGGTTTCATGATGTTGGTGAGCCCATTCATCTAAGACAATAAAACCGATATTGTGGCGTGTGCCCTCATATTTTTTTCCTGGATTACCCAATCCGACGATTAATTTCATTTCTTGAAGTCTCCTTGTTGTTATGTCGCTTATTTGTTCAGATACTTGATTTAAATTATTGGATACGTATTTTCTAGCTTTTGGCGGATTAAGCGCCTTCATCACGATAATAGACTTTACATTCGTAGCGCAAATCCTTGTTAATACGCAAAAACCTGTACGGACATCCACTCGCCCCTAGCGAGTTAGCCCGTACAGCGCCTGTATATTCGATAGGTTTATTATACCACACAGAGCCCCTCAACTTAAAAGGCAAAAGCCTGGTCCTTGTGTATATTGACTGCTAGTTCAATTTGTTCACGTGTTATAGTGGACAATTTTTGAGATCTTAGCAGGTCTCAGTTGGAAAACGGATACATTTTTGACATAATAGGGGTGGAGGCCAATTCAAAAGTGATCAACCTCCACCCTCACCGTCCCCTTTTTGTAAGAAATCGCCTATAATTCGACACAATATTGTTTCGTTCGCAAAGTATTTAAGCAACTTTTCACAAAGTTATTCCGAATTTATTCATTTTCATTAGTACAGATTTAAACAACAAAAGTAACAGTTTTTAATATTTTTTAAAAACCATTGATATGAAGCTTTTGTATCCGTTTACAACTGTTATAAAATTCAATGTTTTGTATAGCATTTGAAAAATAATGGCAAAAAACTATTGATTTTTTTTAAACAGAATGGTATTATTATGTTAAATATTTCACTAACTAATCAACAAGCTAATTTTTAAACCGATTGTTCACTAGCTTTGCACGGGTTAATGGAACATTTACCATATGGTTTGCTTCGTACACTATAAGAGACAAAAAGTTAAGGAGAATATATTATGTCAAAAAATGGTCAAAAAGTTATTTTAATTGGTGATGGTGCTGTAGGATCTGCATTTGCATACGCTTCTGTAATTCAAGGTGTTGGTAGAGAATTAGGAATTATCGATTTAGACGAAGACCGCGTTGAAGGTGATGTATTAGACCTTATCGACGCCCTAGCTTATACATCTCCTAAGAAAATCTACAAGGCGACTTACGATGATTGTTCTGACGCTGATGTTGTTGTGATTACTGCAGGCGCTGCACAAAAGCCTGGTGAAACACGTTTAGATTTAGTGGATAAAAACTTACGTATCTTCAAGAGCATGATTGATCAAATTATGGCTTCAGGCTTTGACGGTATCTTCTTAGTAGCTACTAACCCAGTAGACATCTTAACTTATGCAACTTGGAAATTCTCTGGCCTACCTACTAACCGCGTCATCGGTTCTGGTACATCATTAGACTCAGCCCGTTTCCGTCAAGAATTAGCCACTACATTAGATGTTGACGCACGAAGCGTCCACGCCTACATCATGGGGGAACACGGTGACACTGAATTCCCCGTATGGTCACACGCAAACATTGGTGGCCAATCAATTTACGACTGGGTAACTCAAACTTCAGCAATCGACGAAGAAGCTTTAGTGAACTTGTTCTACCACGTACGTGACAAGGCTTATAAGATTATCGAGAAAAAAGGCGCAACTTACTACGGTATTGGTGTATCTTTAGTCCGCATCTTAAAAGCCATCTTAAATGACGAAAATGCTATCTTACCTGTATCTGCTTACCTAAATGGCGAATACAACCAAAATGATATTTATATTGGTGCTCCAGCTATCATCAACCGTGAAGGTATCCGTGGTATCATCGAAGCTGACTTAAACGACCACGAGCAACAACAAATGGAATTATCAGCAACTAAATTACGCGATACCTTAGAAACAGCTTGGGCAAAATTAGACTTCTAATTACCCAACGCATTCTACTACAAGACGCTCATTAATACATAAAACCCCCTAAGTTCCGCTGTAGAGGCCCCCAAAAGTTAGACCAAAAATCTAACTTTTGGGGGTTTATTTTTATGGCAAAATATTCACTAGAATTTAAATTGGAAATTGTAAAACATTATCTGGGGAACTATGGTGGCTACCTAGCGGTAGCAAAGAAATATAATATACAAGATTCTATTGTAAGAAGATGGGTTAATAGCTATCAACAATTTGGAATCGAAGGACTGAAACGTAGTAAGAATCAAACTCATTACTCTGTTGATTTTAAGCTTAGTGCTGTAAAATTATATGAAACAACAGAGATGAGTTATCGAGAAGTAGCCAATTCATTAGGGATGAATAACCCTAGTCTAATTTGTAATTGGCGCACTACTATCCTCAAGAAAGGTGTCGATGGCTTATCAGAACAGAGAGGTAGGCCACCGAAAATGGGTAAACGGAAGAAAGCTGATAAGAAAGTATTTCAGGATCCAAAGAATATAACTAGAGAAGATGTAGACGTTGAGCGTCTGAGACAACTTGAAAATGAAAATCGTGATTTGAGAATCGAGAATGAATTTTTAAAGGAATTAGGGAGATTGCAGGAAGCAGAGAAACAGCAACAAAGAAACAAATAGCTCAAGCAATCTACAATCTCCATACTATTAATAAATTCAAATTAGTTGATATTTTGAGAGTAACTGGCTTTCCAAAGGCAACTTATCACTATATTAGGAAGCAATCTAAACGACCAGACAAGGATAAAGTTTACAAAGATGCTTTACTAGAACTAAGAGAGAAAAATAAGGATTATGGGTATAAAAGACTGACTCCCGAGTTAAAAAAATTAGGTTATCATATAAATCGGAAGAAAGTATTACGCTTAATGCGTGAATTAGGCATTCTTGTAACTGCCTTCTCACACAAAAGCAGAAAGTATAAGTCTTATAAGGGAACTGTAGGGAAAGTAGCATCAAATCGTTTAAAACGACGTTTTAACACATCAGTTCCACATCAAAAAATTACGACTGATACAACTGAATTCAAATACTATTATACGGACCAGTTAGGCAATACTCAGACAGGCAGACTTTATTTAGATCCTTATATGGATTTATTCAATAGCGAAATCATCAGTTTTCAAATAACAAAACGGCCTAACGGTGAAAGTATGATGGAAGCTTTGAAGGTAGCTATAGAACGTACAAATGATTGCATATTCAGAAGAACTTTTCATTCAGACCAAGGCTGGGCTTATCAAATGAAACGGTATTCAAAAACTTTAAAAGATAATGATATCTTCCAAAGTATGTCTAGAAAAGGGAATTGTTATGACAATTCACCAATGGAAAATTTCTTTAGTATACTCAAACAAGAAATGTATTATGGTCAAACTTATCATAGTTTTGAAGAATTGGCTGAATCAATTACCAACTATATTAACTATTATAATAAAGAACGAATTAAAGAGAAACTAGGATGGCTAAGCCCCGTCCAGTATCGCAGCCAATATACTAATTCCATTGTCTTTTCATAGTTTCACATAAAGTTTCAATCTATCAAGAGTCGCTCCGCTACTACTCTTGACAGATTGAAATTTATGAGAAGTATTGTCGACAACAGGAATTAAGCCAAATTGCATGTATTAAAAAGAGCTGACCAATCGGTCAACTCTCATAAAATTTAGTCTAACTTTTTGGGTCCACTATACGCGACTTAGGGGGTTTTTACTTACTGTTTTATTAGAATAAACCAAATGTTTTCATCAAGGCAATCAAGAATACCAAGGTAATCATAGAAAAGATGGTCGTAAACACCACTGTTTGGTTGGCTAAGTCCCCGTCTCCGTCCGCTGCAATGGCTTGAGCATAAGACGATACAGCCGTTGGCCCAGCGAATGCAATCAGGATAGAAACGATTGCATCCCCTCTAAAACCTAGAATAGCACCGAGGGTAATTGCGATCAAAGGAATAATAATCAATTTATTGGCTACCGTAAAGATTAAGGCAAAATCGACATCTTTCAATTTAAAAGAGAAAGTCCCCCCCATGACCATCAAGGCAAGCGGTGATACCATTCGGTTAATGTTGGTTAAAGAAGTATTGATGGCTTCAGGAAATTGTAGACCCAGTAAGATAACAATCAAACCAATGAACGTGGCAATCACCATTGGGTTCGTGATAATACTTCTACCCATCTGTTTAAAAGAGACTTTATCTTCTGAATATAAAGAAAAACCGACGACCGACATGATATTCCAGAACGGCACGATGATGGCCAAGGTAATAGTCACCATCCCCAAATTTTCTTCACCTAATAGAGATGTCCCCAAGGGTAAACCAAATAGGATGGCGTTCGCTCTGACTGACCCCTGTAGCATCACCCCGTAACGGGTCCGGTCATTGGATACCCTTGGAATAATAAAGGCTAGCATAAAGTACAGGATTAAAGCGATGACAAAAATATAAGTCAAGGCATAGCCGTTGAATGATTGCTTGAAATCAGACTTATAAATATTGGTGAATAAGTTGATTGGTAGCAAAATTTTAAATAAGGCTTTGTTAAAGTCTTGAAAGGATTCTTGTTTAATCATCCCCGCTTGGGCAAAAAATTGCCCAAAAAGCATATAGATTAACATCGGCATGACTGCATTAAACCCGATCATAAAATTACTAAACATAAATTTCCTCCAATATAAAATGTTTTGACAAACGCTCGGCGTGCTTACCAAGGGACTGCCACTTTTCTAGCACCTGAATAATTTACAATAAACCCATTGTAGCATACCGCTCCAAGATTTCTACACGTGGGAATCGCTAAGACAATAAAAGAGCAGTCCCGCCAGCAATGGAAGGACTGCCCTTTTCAATTTATCTATCACTTACTCATCAAAAGGCTTATTCAATGACGTGGTGCATGCCTTCGAATTTTTCGTTGAATAATGGTGATACTGAACGATTTTCGTGGATACGTACAATGGCTTCCGCGATTAATTCAGATACTGTTACTTGTTTGATTTTGTCGATACGTTTTTCATCTGTTAAGTAGATTGAATCGGAAACAACAACTTCATCTAACACTGAGTCTTCTAAACGTTGGATTGCTGGGCCAGATAATACTGGGTGTGTACAGCAAGCCACAACAGATAATGCGCCCGCGTCTTTGATTGCTGATGCAGCTAGGGTAATGGTACCCGCTGTGTCAATCATGTCATCGATGATAATAGCGTGGCGATTAGAAACATCGCCTACAATATTCATCACTTCAGCAACGTTGGCTTTAGGTCGACGTTTATCGATAATGGCAATCGGTGCTTTTAAGAATTCAGCTAGTTTACGTGCACGTGTTACCCCACCATGGTCAGGTGAAACAACAACGATGTCTGAATCGGTATAACGGTCATTGGTTAAGAAGTATTCTGCTAGTAATGGCGCACCGTATAGGTGGTCTACTGGCACTTCGAAGAAACCTTGGATTTGCGCAGCATGTAAGTCTAACGCAAGGATGCGAGTTGCACCAGCATTTTCCATCATACGCGCCACTAATTTCGCTGTGATTGGTTCTCGCGGTTGTGCCTTACGGTCTTGGCGTGCGTAGCCAAAGTAAGGAATCACAACATTGATCTCTTCGGCACTTGCACGACGACAAGCATCAATCATGATTAATAATTCCATCAAGTTATCATTTACTGGGTCAGATGTTGATTGGATGATATAAACATTGTCCCCACGAATAGATTCCTCAATCGCAATTTTAATTTCACCATCACTGAAATGTGACACTGAAATATGACCTAACTCTACGCCCATTGAAGTTGCAATTTTTTCAGCAAGTTCATTGTTTGAACTCAATGAAAAGATTTTTAGTCCATGATCGACTATAGATTCTGACATTTTTTTCCCTCCACAATACTGAATGCTCAGACACTCTTATCATCCCTATTCTACCATAGAAGAACGACGATTGTTAGCTAAATAGCGAATCGAAAAATGTGAATTTAGTTAAAATATTTGCAGGATTAGTCTTTTTTACCAATTGGTAATCTATCCCAGAAACCGTCTTTATTTTCTTGACGAGAACGGGCAATCCCTAAAGCCTTGCTTGGGACATCTTTGGTAATCGTTGAACCAGCTGCTAAAAATGCATTAGCTTCAACATTTACAGGTGAAATGATCGTCACGTCAGACCCGATAAATGAGTTGTCCCCGATTGTTGAATGGTGTTTGTTCACACCGTCGTAGTTTGCAAAAATCACACCACAAGAAACATTGATATTTTTGCCTAAAGTGGCGTCACCAATATAAGTTAAATGACCGACCTTAGTGCCTGCACCAATATGTGCTTTTTTAATTTCCACAAAATTTCCGATATGGGCATTTTCATCAATAACAGATGCCGGACGTAAGTGAGCATTTGGCCCAATATCCACGCCATCTTTCACTTGGCTTTCTTCAATTTCAGAAGCACGGACTTTCACACGATCACCAATCTTAGAATCACGGATTGTTGTCCCTGAATAAATATGGCAATCTTCACCAATCACAGTATCCCCTTTAAGGTATACATTTGGTTGAATCACTGTATCCGCGCCAATTTCAACGCCATCTTCAATGTAAACCGCATCCGGGTCGACAATCGTTACCCCATTACGCATATGGTATTCGTTAATACGTTTAAACATGGTTTTGTTAGCTTGCGCTAAAGCCACACGGTCATTTACCCCAAGGGACTCATCTAAGTTATCCATTTGGAAGGCCCCAACAGCCTCGCCAGCTTCCTTCAAGATTTCAATCACATCTGGCAAGTAGTATTCACCTTGCGCATTGTCATTACCGACTTTATTTAAAGCGTCGAATAATAAGGCATTATCAAAGACATAAGTCCCTGTGTTAATTTCAGTAATTAATTTTTCAGCATCATTGGCATCTTTTTGCTCAACAATTTTCACCACTTGGCCCTCTTTATCACGGACAATACGGCCGTAACCAGTCGGATCATCAGCAGGTGCAGTTAAAATCGTCGCTTTAAAGCCGGCCTCTTCATGGACATCTAACAAACGCGCAATCGTATCCGCTGTAAATAAAGGCGTATCACCACAAATAACTAAAGTCGTACCTTCTTTATCAGCCAATTCACTCGCCGCTTGTTGCACCGCATGACCAGTACCCAACTGCTCCGTTTGTATTGTATAAGCCGTACGGTCGCCCAATAACTCTTGGACCGCCTCCGCACCATGACCAACAATTGTCACCACTTCATCAATCCCAGCGTCATTCACACTAGTCAAAACGTGGTCTACCATAGGTTTACCCGCAACTGGGTGTAACACCTTATACAATTTAGACTTCATACGAGTCCCTTTACCTGCTGCTAGAATTACTGCATAACGGTTGCTCATTATGTACATTCACTCCTCTAAAATCATTTATCCACTATTCAATATTTATCTCAATATTACTAATTCATTGTATCGAATTCCAAGCCGTTCGACCAGTCCAGATTAATCCTTGTGCCGTCTAGCTCCTTTATTCTTATTATCCCGCTTACGATTCTTCTTCCGTGCCTTCGCCGGTGCCGCCGCTTTATTCGCTTGTTTCGGTTTTTTCACCCGCGCTTTTGCTTTGACAGCCGCCCCCTCTTTTTCTTCCTGTAAAAGGGGTTGATCTTCGTCGTTCTGGCTCGCACTCGGTACTTGGTCCGTCAGTTGCCCCCCATAAGTATAGAATGCTGTCAGCTGAATATCATCACCAACCTGCTTCTTCAAATCTCTAAGCGAACGATCGTTAACGAAAGTCAAGACCAGTCCTGCTTTCCCCATACGGCCAGTTCGCCCAGCCCGGTGGGTATATTGTTCAGGTGTCGCTGGTAAATCATACTGAATAACCAAAGATAGGTCTTCAATATCCAAACCACGTGCCGCAACATCCGTTGTAAATAGGTAAGTATATTCACCCTTCGTGAACTTGGCAATGGCTTGCTGGCGGTTTTGCGCCGCCATCTTCGAATGCAGATAAGCCGTTTGAATATGGTTGAACTGCAATTTTTGTTGCAACTGTTCAATTTCAGCTACCGTACGGACAAATACTAAGGCCCGCATCCCCTCAACTTGAGCAAGTCGGCGTAACATATCGTCACGCTTACGAACAGGAACATTAATATAGCCATCTTGTCGTTGTTTTTCAAAGGCCGTTCCTATTTTTTCAGCTGCCAATTCAATTACAGGTTCAGCCAATAAGTCACTAGCTAAACCAGCCAAAGTATCTGGTACTGTTGCTGAGAATAAAGCCACTTGCGCTCTACCCGGTAATTTTTTAACCAATTGCTTGGTTTGGCCAATATGTTCCTCATCTAACAAAGCATCCGCCTCATCAATAATGATAGTATCCACTTCATGAACCTTCAACTTACGTTGGTCAATCAGTTCAATCATCCGGCCCGAAGTCCCGACAATAATATCCGGTCTTTCTCTAATTTTCTCAATTTGCCGCTTCACATTCGCGCCACCAATAATTTTCATGGCTTTGAAGTCGACAGCTCGTGCCCACGCTTGGACCACGTCCCCCACTTGGGAAGCCAATTCTTGTGAAGGCACCAAAACAATTAGTCTCAAGCCCCCATTGTATTGACCTTGAGACGCTTCTCGTTCAGCCACCATTCGGCTTAAAACCGGTAGTAAATAAGCCAAGGTTTTCCCTGAACCTGTTGGTGCTGATGCAATCACACTTTGGGCATCATACATCGGTTGGAAGGTCTCAGTTTGAATATCAGTTGCTTGGCCAAAGCCAGCTGACTGCCATTTGTCCTGAAGCCCATTAGGTAATTGGCTTACAAAACCAGTTATTTGTGTATCATTTTCCGTCATTTTAGTCCTCTATTTCTTTTTTCTACTTTACTGCTTATGGTTCAATATTGGCTACAAAAGATAAGGGCCATGGTTAGGCCCTCTTCTTTAAGTCAATAACCCCTATTTTTTCTTAGGGTCCTTCACAATAAATACATCTTCATTTAAATTATCA
Source organism: Aerococcus viridans (assembly GCF_001543285.1). NCBI lineage: Bacteria > Bacillati > Bacillota > Bacilli > Lactobacillales > Aerococcaceae > Aerococcus > Aerococcus viridans. The sequence goes on along the minus strand of NZ_CP014164.1, from coordinate 379,136 downwards.
GAGAAGATTTTCTCTGTATTTACGTTTTCATCTACGACAGTTCTTTCATTTGTTTCTGGGTCCAACAAGATATAAGATGACTTAATATTTGGGTTATGCGGCACTTTCTCTTCATCATCAGCCTCATATTTAGGGGCTTCAATTGTCGAACGGTCTACTGCATCATCATCATAGTCATTATTGTCTACAAAAGGATTTTTTCTTGGATCTGTCATGTCCGTTTCCTCCTCATTCGGCACCAATGTATAGGCATCAACATTTGCTTCTTCATCAATGGCATCAATAATTTCTTGGCTACTTGTGGCATCCGGTGTCACTGAAAAGTACCCTTGCGCTTGCGCGCGTGCTTGCTTGCGGGCTAGATATTGGGCTTCTACTTGCTGAAAGGTTACCCCACCCTCTTGCTCAGTGATGTAATCAATGGATTTGGTCAAGCCGTCAACAGCCCGGTCAATATCCGTTGTTAAATGGACAGCAATCACTTCTGGGCGGTTGTTTAAACGAATTGGGAAACTTGATGGCCCAATCCCGCGTGAAACCACCATTTGCTTGTCAGGGTTACCGGGTAAGTAGAAAACACCTGCTGTATACTTGGGGAATTTCCCTTGGTTAGGAGCAAATAATCCACCGATTCCCGGCACGCGGATTTGACCACCGTGGGCATGACCTGATAAAACCAAATCAGGTGACTTATTGATATTTTCATGATACCGCAAGAAGGCTTCTGGATGGTGGGCCAATAAGATTTTTGGTTGCGCCATTTGATCAGCTGTTAAATCTACTGTTCTCAAGGCATCTCCAACTAAGAAATATTTATTCTTTTTATCATCTAAGCCCATCAAGGTCAGCGGTTGACCCTTATAAGTATAAGTAATAGCCCGGTCATTTAAGTGGACTATCCCTGCTGCCCCCATAGTCCGAACTAACAGATTGTGTTGTAAGGACACCGCGTCATGGTTACCAAAAGTCGCAAAAGTTGGCGCGATATCTGTTAAAGCTTTAAAGAATGTAAACAAAGTCGCTTCGTCTAAATTAGATGCATCGGTTTGGACAATATCTCCCGTAATCGCGATGATATTTGGTTGCATATCATAGACATGATCTAAAATATCATTCAAGTCTACATTTTGATCAGGTAGGTGTAAGTCAGACAGGTGGGCAATAGTAAAGCCATTCAAACTGTCTTTGAAACGAGGATTCTCGACAAAGTAATCTGTCGTTCCAACAGTATAATTTTGCCACCTAACATAAGCAGCACCTAACGCTAAGGAACCCAAGCCTAATAAAGTGTTGAAAGCTGATTTTTTTGTCATAATAATTCCTCCTTGGTTTTTTATTTCCCAAACTCAAATCTCACTCAGCCTAGGAAATTTACTTTATCTACATGTAGCCCTCTTGAAAAAGGACCACGCTTTACTTGCTAGCTTTGTTGTATATTTTACCATATCGAGCCCAATCCTTATAACACAAAGGTGGATAATACCAATTCTATGCTACTATTCCATCCTAGCATGCAAATTACTGCCAAAAATCGTTGCTGCGTGGTATAATTTCGGATTGAATAGGAAAAAAACAAGATAAGTACGGCACATATACTGTGCTAACTATGTGCCGTACTTATTGATGGCATTATTTAATTAATGTATATCAAGCATGCTTAATAAACTTTGCTAATTAATACAATTTTTCCATGACAAATGTTCAAATATAGAATCCTAGATTGATTAAATTACTTAACTTTGAGGTCTAATATTAGGGCCGCTATTATTGACGGAAGGAGGCCAAGGATGGCTAGTGAGTTAATTGAGAATTTGTTAACCCTTGTACCAGATTTGCCTGGTTGTTACATTATGAAGAATGCTGATGACCAGATTATTTATATTGGTAAGGCGAAGAATTTAAAAAATCGTGTCCGTTCCTATTTCAAGTCAACCCATACTGGTAAGACGGCTCAGCTTGTGAGTGAAATTGACCATTTTGACTATATTGTCACGCAAACGGATAAAGAGAGTTTGCTGCTTGAAATTAATCTGATTAAGAAACACCAGCCTCACTACAATATACGCTTGAAGCATGGGACCATGTATCCTTATATCAAGATTACCAATGAGCGTGATCCACAGATGATTATTACGTCTGTGGTGGAGGATGATGGTGGCGAGTACTTTGGTCCCTATCCGAATATTTATGCGGCATCCGGTACCCTCGATTTACTGCAGAAGACCTATCCTTTGCGTAAGTGCGGGAAGAATGAGAAGCGGGCTTGTTTCTATTACCACCTCGGGCAATGTATTGGTCCTTGCGACCATGAAGTGCCAGTGGAAGAATATAAAGCGCAGAAAGCACGGATTCGCCGTTTCCTAAATGGTGATGTGAAGAATATTAAGGATGATTTGAAGGGGAAAATGACTGCTGCTTCTGAAGACTTGCAGTTTGAACGAGCTGCTGAGTACCGTGACCAAATCAACTATATTGAACAAACGGTGGAACCACAAAATATCATGTCTAAGCAATACAATGACCGTGATGTCTTCGCCTTTTACTTTGATAAAGGTTGGATTTCCATCCAGGTATTCTTGTTGCGGCAGTTTTCCATTATTAAGCGGGACTCGGCCCTTTTCCCAGTGTATTCTGACCCCGAAGAGGAGTTGACTTCCTACATCGTCCAATTCTACCAAGAAGCCAACCATACGAAGCCTAAAGAAATTTTGGTGCCGGGTAACTTGGACAATGAATTGATTGCGGATACTGTTGAAGTGAAGGTATCGACACCTAAACGAGGTGACAAGCACAAGATGCTGCAGATGGCACAACGAAATGCTAAGATTGCCCATCTAGACAAATTTAGATTGTTGGCTATGAAGGAACAAAAAACGACTGGTGCTATTGACCAATTGTCTGAAGCCTTGAACCTACCTTACTTGAAAGTCATTGAAAGTTTTGACCATTCAAATATCCAAGGGACTAACCCGGTATCGGCGATGGTGGCCTATGAGGACGGGCGTCCGAATAAATCTATGTACCGGAAGTACAAGATCAAGACGGTTGATGGATCAAATGAGTTTGCGACAACACAAGAGGTTATCCGTCGCCGGTATGGTCGACTCCTGAAAGAAGATGGGGATTTCCCTGATTTAATCTTGATGGATGGTGGTGCAATTGAAGTGAATGCTGCCAGGGAAGTTTTGGAAGATGAGCTTGGTTTAGACATTCCAGTGGCTGGTATGGTCAAGGATGATAAACATAGGACAGCCAACCTAATTTTTGGTGATCCTCTGACCATTATCCCACTTGATCCTCGGTCACAGGCTTTCCATCTCTTACAACGGATTCAAGATGAGGTCCACCGGTTTGCGATTACCTTCCATCGTAAGACAAGGAGTAAACAATCCTTTACTTCTAAATTAGATGGGATTGACGGCGTTGGTCCTAAAACACGGACCAAGGTCTTGCGTCACTTTAAGACGATGAAAGCTGTTCGCGAAGCCACGATTGCGGATATTCAAGCATTATCTATTCCAGAAAAAGTGGCTGTTGAAATTCATAAGGCTGCTTGGGACGGGCAAAAGAACTCGCCTTATGCAAATGAGAGCCTTGTTGATGATAGCGAAACGAATGCAGTTGACGAAATTCTGTTAGATATTGATCAAGATTTAAGTAAATAGCATAATATGCACTAAAAAGGCGCCTAGCCCCATTCGAATTTGAATGGGCTAGGCGCCTTTTTCTATTGTGCTAGTTTTTCGACGGCTGCGATTAGGTCATCCAGCTTTTTCTCTGTTCGCGTCATCAAGTAAATCGACACAAATATGGGAAAGCCAACATTACCAATCAGTTGCATGGAAACATCCAACATATCCAAAACCACCACCTCCTTATATAAAAGAACGGTAGTGGTTTGGTTTTTGACAAGTATTCAATTAGTTTTGATGATCTGGATCGATTTCTGGATCATAGTCTACATCTTTATCGAAATCCCCAGGGTTTAACATACCGTTTTCACCTGATTCAGCCTTGTCTGCTGCTATAATAACATCCTTGGCATTTTCAACTTTACCAAAATCGGTACGGTCTGGTGTGTTGTAGCCCATAATGTTATAAGGTTTCTTTCCCGGCGTTTGGTCCTCATTTTTTGTTGTATCATCTGAAATTGCTTGGCCGCCCACTACGTATGAGTGACGTACAGCTGCTGATTCTGATGCTGGACCTGCATTCAAGTCAAAGCTAGGCTTTTCTTGTGCTGGTCTTTCTGCGTTGTAATCAGACGCTTCTACCGTAAAGTGGTTACGGATGGCTGAAATAGGACCTTCACTTGTTGTATAAGTAGCTTGATAAGGTTGACGCACAGCTGCATCTTGACCTACTTTGTATGAACCTCGTAAGGCTGAAGATGAGCCTGCAGTGTTTTCAGCTACTTGGTCTGCTTCATATTCGCTAGATTCAGTCACTTCGTCATCTTGGCCAGCTTTTTCTTCGTCAGCTAAGGAGAATACTGCGGCAGCACCTGCTGCTGTAGCGGCTGTTTCACCCACATAGTTGTCAGCTTGGTCAGCTGCTATGGTTTCTTTTTCTGCTTGAGTTTCCCTAATCGCTTGGTTAGCAGCTGTACCTGTAGCGACATCATCAGCTGGATGAATGGCTGTTGCATTTTCCGTAAAGGCTGGACGTTGCTCAGTGTGGTATTCGTTTACTGGTGCGTCTGGTGTTAGGTCTAATTCTGGAAAACGGCGGTCTAAATCATCACCGTGTTCGTCAGTAATTAAACGGTATAGTAAAGCTGTCGCAACCATTTGACGGATTGTATATTTAATGGAGAAGATCATGATGGCTACAGTCGCGATAATCGCTAAGATAGCAATTAAGATACCACCGTTATTTAGGAAGGCACCTAATAGTCCTAAACCACCAAAAATCACAATAGCTAGTAAGACTGGGTAAAGGGCATTTTGAAAACCAATCCAGAATAAGGTCCACTTGTTCCCTTTCATCATGACTTTAGACACCTTCAATGGCTTGCGGCCACCAATACGGTCATTATCAAATAGTAGGTAGTTGTTCATCACTAAACGCAAGGTAACGATTGTCATCAAGATAATAAAAAGAAGCACTAACCCTACTGCAAGACCTGCTAATCCTGAATAATCACCTGCTGTTAAGTCAGTTGGCGGTGTTAAAGATTGACCAGTTAGGTAGAAGATTCCAACACCAATACCACCAAGAACTACGGCAAACAAGATTATCCATAAAAAGATGACGATAGTATAGATAATTTGGTTCCAGATATTACGAAAATAACGACGTTGGAACGGTTCGAAAATATTCCCAATATGGAAACGATCCTCATCCACCAATCGTAAAACCGACCAATCAATCCCTAAGCTTAATGGGAAAGAAATAAAGATCGAAATAATCAACGATACCATACCCGCAATCGTCAACATAGAATCTTTTGCGGTTGTCGTATCGGTTGTGCCGGTAATCATTTCAATTGCCCAAGTAATCAAGCCTGTAATAATCCCGGTAACTAAAGTCGCACCAAAAATCGCTAGGGTATTCCCCTGCTGTATGGCACTCGCTTCTTTGTTTATCTCCGAAGCTTTTCGTGAAATTTTATAAGACATTTTACACACTCCCTTTTTGTTGATCTTTTTAAAATTAATCACTTACATTTTTTCTTCTGTATGTGAAAAATACTATATACCTTATTATACATGAAACCCATTTAGGTATTGAAGGAAAGGGTCACACACTTTCAGATTCAGTCATTTTCCCCAAGCCAAAGGTCTCTCTAAAGCGGATACCAATCTCACTTAAGGCATCTTCTGATTGGGGGAAGATCCCTATTTTATCGACAAAACCATGGTCTAAACCCCGATAACGGAAGAAGGACGTTTGGACACCATTTGTCACCAGGCGCTTGGCATAGGCTTCTGACTCAATTCGCAAGAAATCGTATTCCGCCGTCACAATAATGGTCGGTGGCATTTGTTGAATGGTTTTATCTGAAGCGAATAGTGGCGACACCAGTGGATCTTTGAGGTCCACATTTTTAGCATATAACTTGTTAATATAATGAACACCAATTCCAAGTGACTTGACGATAAAGGTAATGATTTCGTCGTTGTCATGGATATCATACTCATCCAAGGACCACTCATAACCCGGCGTTTCCTTAAGTGCCATATTAACGATGGGGTAAAGGAGAATTTGCTGTTTAATCCACTGGTTACCCGATTCGATGTCATAGATATTCATGGCTGCAGCAATATTAGCACCCGATGAATCACCCATGATGGCTATTTTTCCAGGGTCTACACCTAGCATTTCAGCGTTATCACGGACCCAACCAAGCATCGCGATTCCGTCCACTAAGGCGTGGGGAAAGGGTTTCTCTGGTGCCAAGCTATATGGAAAGGCCACTACAACAGCACCGGCCTTATAGGCAATCCCCCGGCAGGTATTGGTAATGGTATCAAAGGTCGTCCCAATAAAGCCCCCACCATGAAGGTAAAGGATTACAGGTGCTAGCTCATTTGCTTGTTGCACTTCATCCGGATAGAAGACCCGGGCATGCATAAACCGTTCTTCAATAGGGAAGTCATACTCGCGAATAGTCACTTGACCGTCTGAAATGTCCCGGTTTAAAGTCGTCCCCACTACCCGTCGATACAAGAATAGGAAGGGGTTATATTGTTTCTCGATAATGTTGTTGAGGTATTGAATCACTGGCGTCGGGTCCCGGTGAATTTTAATCGACCCAACCAAGCGCTCGTCCAATTGGCCGCCAACATCTGAGGTCGGCAATTTTTTTAAGATAAATTCACCATTTGGAAAAGTCCGTCTGGTATAGCGATTTTTCATTAATTTGACTTGTTCATAGTATCTTAAATCTGGCTGTATTTTTGGTTGTCGCTGCCGTCCGACAGTCGAAATGATTCCCATGATTGGCCCCTTTCAAATGTTGAGTCTCGCGTCTATCGTTTATGTTCGATGACCTGCCGCCAACTTACAAGAATCCCCCTATTAGCGTATCCTGAGTGGCCTGTCATTGAGAAAAGCACCCCAAGTAGAGTTAGCGCTCAACTCAGCGTGCGTATGTTCTTTTAGCAAAATATTTAGACAAAGAAATTGAAGATGCTGTAGCCAATCAAGAATAGCCCTACTGTAAAGATAAAGTTTCCTACTGTATAGGTTTTGAAGTTGACTTTATCTAAGACTGGTACTGGGCGGTATTTCATGTAGAAATAGTTACCGCCAGTTGATTGGTTGACCATTAATGCGACAAACCAGTAAACCGCAAAAGCCCCTAGTGACACGATTAAACCGTGGATTGAGGGTGTCCATCCTGTGGTGAAGTAAGCGAAGAATGGGATCAAAATCGTAATAACGTGGTTTAAAAAGTAGCTTAGGCCTGATACGTGGTAAATTTTGTTGATACGGCTTGGCATAAAAAATGAGAAGTAAGCGTAAAGTCCGAAATAGAATAATACTTGCATGATCATTTGGTTACCTGTTAGTAGGTAAATCAGTCCCATTATGGTTGATAGGCGACAAATGTGCAGTGGCAAGGCTTGTTTTAAGTCGAATTTGGTCTCGAAATAATACCAAGAGTATAAGAGTATTTGTTGTAAAATGGAAATGGTAAACATGACACGACCAATAACTACCTGGTGGATGTTGATAAAGTCTCTAAAAATAAACATGGCAAGTAAAATCATAAAGAAGGCAGCTAAGTATAAGATGTGCGCCAGTGAAAATGCCTTAATAAAGGGTGCATCAATATGGACACAGTTCAAGTAAATCTTTTCTTTTAGCCCTTGTAGCTTGTCTTTACGGCGACTTGCTTGTTTATCCCATGATTCCATGAAACGTTCACCATTTTTCTTTCATTCCCATACAAATAACATCGTCCCGATAATGCTTCCTTTAGCGTTCAGTTTAGTTTGGTTCTTCCAAACGCTTTCCTTATTCATATTACCAAAGACCTTCGCCCTTGCTCAAGTAGAAAACCCTTTGGGAACGTTTCGTTTTTGTAAACATAATCTTTACTTATTGTTTACAATCCATCCCAAAGAAAAAGGCCTAAAAATTCCCCCAGTAAATGGTGATTCTCAAACCTTTTCCTCATGTATTCTTTTTACACTGGTCTATTGATCTACTTATTCACTTTGCCTAACCTAGTGCGGAAATCTCGCGGTCCATTTGTAAGACAATTGTCGCAAGCATATCTCGCTCAAAGGCGAACCGGCCACTGCGGAAATGATAATCAATATTTTGCCGGGTCATGTAAGTCATATTGGCAACGGCTGTGGCATAGCCTTTTTTAAATAAACCGGTGATGAAATACTTGTTTTTATCGACTTGGTCAAAGACCTCCAACCACTTGCTGGTTTTACGGGCTGAAAAGTTGATATCTGCCATAGATAATAATTTTTCATTGTCTGCATATAGGGCTTGTTTGGCTTTGTCTAGCGCAATCAAGTCTCCCCCTAAGAAGTCTTGGGTCAACATAGATCCGTCAACATAGACAGGGGCTTGGATTTCATAGAGGAATGCCAATACCCTAGCAACTGGCGTTTGTTCTTGGATGATTTTTTGCCAGTTAATCAATTGCATATTTAATAAGCCGTCTTCAAAAAAGTTCGCATTGTATAAAATGTAGCCTTCGCCCATTTTCTGTGCTTCTTTTAATACTTGTTCTGAATAGGTTAATGACTGGGCAATATCCTCAGATAAACCTAGCCCCCCATTGATTTGAATGGGGTAAATGGCCTGTTGTAAAAGGCGGTAGTATAAGAATGCTGACATACCATCAGCAAATAGGATGGATTGCTTATGAATCGCATGGTCTAATTGAATATTGTCAGACATTAAGGCTGGTTGGAATTTGTTTTGAATCATGGTGTGGGCCTGATTGATAATTTCAAGGGCCACTTGTTGGTCTTTAATCGCAACCTCGTAGGCTAACGTTAACATTACGCCCATTTCTTCCCTCCTTCGCTCATTTTATTGCTTCGTCTAGAAATGCTTTGTCTTCATCTTACCTAAGAATCGTCAAGAATGCATTCTTTTCTTCAACATCCAGCAATAATTTGAGGAATTTTTTGCTGTAAGCCGCGCCTAGGTGGTTTGATAAGGCATCTAGGTTGACTAAGTAGATGGTTGTGGGTGTTTGCCATGAAGTTAGCATGTCGTGAAGGGCGTCTAGATTGGCACCGTAATAGCTAGGGAAATCTAGGGCTTTTGCGATGTAATCGTGCAAGTCCTTTTGCCCATAAAGGTCTTGGCCATCAATGATAAGTGTTTGCATGCCTGTCACTCCTTAAGATTAATAGAGTTGTTGGAAGGATTCGTAGTGGTCGTCGGTGTAGTAAATATCGCCGTCGTCTGAATAGATAATGCGTTCAGCGCCGCGGAAGCCGCCGTCATAATTAACGTCTGCTTCTCGGTAGTCGTCTTCTTCTGGCAGTAGGCCTTCATAGTTTCCAAAATAATCGCCACCGATTGACATGCCTTCTGCTACTTCCCACAAGTTGCCGTCGCTAGATTCCCAACCTAAATCTTCGGCTTCGGATTTGGTGATATAGTTTTCTGGCAGTGTGTCATATTGGTCGATGTAGGCAGCTACTTCTTCAGGACTTGTGTAAGTTCTGTCTTCAGCCACTTGGACTGTGTCCCCCTCTGTTGCTTGAGCGGATTCTGTTGCAGATTCACTAGTCGTTGAAGAATCTGATTCGCTGTCAGCTACTTGTGCTTGGTCACTTTGATTGTTGTTCTGGTCGTCCATATTCCACGGTTCTTGCGAGACATAGACTGCTAACGCCGCTAAGATTATCCCAATAACCGTCTTCGGATTTTTGATCAGCTGCTGGATTGCTTCTAACTGATCTTTCTGTGGATTCATCATCTCTCGTCCCTCCTTCAAATCGAAAAGAAAAACGTCCTTTCTAGTTAAGGACGCTTCAATTATATCTATTTTAACTTAAAGTCGCTTGAATGTCTTTGTTTCTGGCTGATAAACTTCAACAAAACCTTCATCCGTATGGAAATGCCAACCTTCTACTTTTAGGTTTCCGGCTGCAACACGGTCAGCGATGATTGGGTATTCCATTAAGTGGTTGTATTGGGTAATGATATTCGTTTTTTCCATCAAATCACTCTTAGCAACTGGATCATCTAAGGCTGCTAATTGGTCTGCAATAGATTCCTTGACTGGATTTAACTTGCCAATCCATTCTTTTAAATAAGGCATTTCGTCAAAATTTTCTGGTGGGTTTAGGCAAGTGTTACACCCCCCGCAGTTAATATGGCCAAGTAAGATAATATTATTGACTTTTAATGAGGTTACAGTGAAGTCTAAACCTGCTTGTAAGGATAATACCGGGTCTGGGTCTTTGTATTCTGGTACGATATTTGCGATATTTCGGATTTGGAAAACTTCGCCGGGGTCGGCTTGTAACAAGCTCTCAACATTAATACGTGAATCACCACAGGTAATCACTAAGGTGTGTGGCGAATGGGTGCGCGCTAATGCTTCGTATATGTCTTGTTTGTCTTTATAGGCCGTTTCACGGAAGTGATCGACCGCTAGTTTAAAATCTCTCATTCAGTTTTTCTTCTTTCATATAGTACTTCCTAATTATTTTATCATAAAACTCTTGAATTCCTTTAAAATACCTACTATTTTACCGAAAATAGCACAATCCTTATGCATTATTGCATTTATACTTTATAATATATGTATAAGAAAATGACCTTAAATATTGATTGCCATTTTGCCAAAAAGAAAGAAGTGACGCGGATGTTACCCAACAAAAACACTCATAGAACAAGTATTCCAGTCGAGTTACAGGATATGAAACGGTCAGAATTAGGTGATAAATTTGCTGAATTGCACCGCCAACTACAAGAAACCAAGAAAAGTATGCTGGTGATTGTGGATGGTTGGGAGGCTTCTGGTAAAGGATTCTTGCTCAAGGATTTGACGCGTGAACTAGACCCTAAACATTATGAAGTAGCGGTTTTCGATGAAAGTACTTTGGAAGATGAACAGCGCCCGTATTTGCGCCGCTTCTTCATGCGGTCGCCTAAGCGCGGTCAGATCGTCTTCTTCGACCGGTCGTTCTACTATGACCTCTTCCACCAACTGGATATGAAGGAGAAAACACTTAATCATGTTTTAGACGATATCTCCTTTGTTGAAAAAGCCCTCACCCACGATGATACCCTAGTCATTAAGTTCTTTATCCACCATAGTAAGGACGAAATGACGGACCGAATTAAGGCTTTGAAAGAAGACCCTTACAGAAAAGTCTTAGTCACCAAGCAAGATAAGGACCAGTTGAAAAACTACAAGGCTTACCGTAAACACTTTAGGGAGATTTTGAAGAAAACAAACTTTGAGGAAACGCCATGGCATATCCTACATGTGGATGACCAAAAGGATCAATCCCGTTTGGCTCTCAAAACTTGTATCGATAGCTTAGAAAATTGGCTGTCTAGCGATTTGACTCGCCCGCCATTAGATTTAGACTTTATTGGTAATAGTCCAGATATCGTGGGGCAAGTTGATCATTCCCCAATAATTTCAAAAGAAGACTATGATGACATCAGGGAAGACTTGCAAGAACAGGCTGCCAACTTGTTGTTTAGGGCTTACCAAGAAAACAAAGGGGTTATTGTAGCCTACGAGGGGTCAGATGCTGCCGGTAAAGGTGGGAATTACCAACGCTTAACCCGGTTGATGGACCCTCGTGGTTATGACGTGGCTACCGTCGCTGCCCCAAATGATGAAGAGTTGCGCCACCATTACTTATGGCGATTTTACCGAGACTTCCCAAGTTTGGGACGGATGACGATTTTTGACCGCACATGGTATGGCCGTGTCTTAGTTGAACGAATCGAAAACCTTACGCCAGTTTACCGTTGGCAAGAAGCTTACGAAGAAATTAATCAGATGGAACACAACATCACTGACCAGGACTACCTCCTATTGAAATATCTGATTATCATCGATAAAGACACCCAATATGATCGGTTTATGGGCCGAGAAAAAGACCCTGACAAACAATACAAAATCACTGATGAAGACTGGCGAAACCGGGATAAATTTGACCTCTATAACACCGCCATGAATGAAATGGTTGCTGCAACTTCTACTAAAGAAGCCCCATGGAAAGTCATTTCTGGTGTCGACAAACGTCACGCCCGTATTACTGTATTAAAAGATTTCATCAAACGGATGACAGCTTTCTTAGACGACTAGAAGAATATTGAATGAATGACAAAAACAACCACTTCCCAAATCTTCGATGGATTTAAGGAAGTGGTTGTTTAATTTTATTTCTTACATTGATTGTGTTGCAGCGTTAGCTGGCTTTTGTTGCAATAACCATGAGTAAGAGTAACCAGGGTCAGAACCTAAGTTTTCTGCTTCTACCCGTGATTGTGCAATTTGCTCATCACTATAACCATCTAGTGCATCACTTGCTAAACCTACACGATCAATAATGATTTGACGGTTTTCAGTTTGGTCAGGCACACTAGTAGCTTCTTCACTAGCTGCTGGTGCAAATTCTGTTGCTGCTTGGTCAGCTGTTTCCACTGCTGTTTCTTCAGCAACTGCAGGCTCTGCATCTGGTGTTTCTATAGCAGTTTGGTCAGTTACTTCTTCACTTGAAGTAGTTTCCGCTATAGGACTACTTGTTGCCTCAGTATCAGTTGCAGTATTATCTGTTGACTCACTAGTAGTTACAGTTTCAGACGTATCTGAAGCTATTTCACTAGTGGCTACTTCCTCAGTACTTGTGCTTGCTTGTTCCGATTGACTAGTTGATTCACTACTTGTTGTAGCTGATTCAACTTGAGATGTTGCTACATTACTTGTATATAAATCTTGCGCATTTTCATCTGCTTGAACTTGTGTAATAGTGTATCCAGCTGCTAATACTCCGGCGGCTAGGAAACCCATCACTACTTTTGGCGTTTTCATTAATATCACACCTTTCTATACCTATAAGTCTAAAGAAAAATATAGATAGATTCAAACGATTTCATGTGCTTTAACTCTTTCTTAAGGGTTTAACAAAGATATATTTACCAATCTTGCATTTAAGCTGTCATTACCCTTGAATAGCTTGCGCAATTTCCGCTACAGAATTTGAAGAATCCGCATTTAAGTTTTTAAATTTACTGTCGCCACCGACGTATACTAATGAAGGAACAGTTTTAGCGCCAACTTCAAAACGGAAGTCAGATAAAGCATCATCAGTTGCTGTTTGTTCAGAATTTAAATAGTATGTACTGCTTACATCGTCGCCTAAGGCTTGGATTAATTTTGGTAAGTATTTACGACAGAAAGGACAAGTCGAGCGACCAATAAATACCAATTTAGCTTCGTCTTCTTCTAAAAACTCTTGAGCCACATTTGCTGTAATCTCTTGGAAATCCTTAATCTCTTTCTCAAATTCATCTTGTGTGAATGGTTGAATATTGTCTACCATATATAATACCTCCTAGTTTTTGTATATAAGCTCATGTTATGCTTTTGCCCGCAGAAATTCAATTAATATGCATTATCAAGCCATATGGTAGAATAGAGTTGATTCCAAGAATAAAGGTGAAACAAATGAAACTAGGATTTATATCAGATATACATATCGACCGCGGTAAGACCCAGCAAGAAACGGACTTTCTTCATACCCTTTCCGCTTACATCAACGATCAAGCACTGGACGAAGTCTTTATCGGTGGCGACATCTCTAACCATTACGATAAGACCATTGCTTTTGTGGAAAAATTACAAGCCCATTCCGGCGCTAAGATTTATTTTATACCGGGGAACCATGATTATTGGGAAGCAAAGTCGACCAAAAAACATACATTGACTATCCACGACACCTTTAAAAGTCACCCACAAAGCATATTAAACAAGGCATTAATGGTGGGCAGGGATACTGCTGTTGTTGGTCATACTGGTTGGTACAACCATGCCTATCATGATCCAGCTTTTACAGAAGAAAAGTTAGAGACCGGCCGCCACAAACTCGTCACCTGGCAAGATAAAGTTCGGCTAGATTGGCAAGCAACTGACAAAGAAGTCTCTAAGCAATTCGCTCAGGAAACCAAAGAAACCTTAGACCAAGTGATGACAGCCCCTCAACCCAAAAATATTATCCTTTTGACCCATGTCGTTACCATTCCTGAGTTTACTATCCCCATGCCACACCGGGTGTTCGACTTCTTCAATGCCTATATCGCAACCGATGACTACTTACCTTTCTATCAAGATTATCCAATCAAACAATCAATCATGGGACACGTTCACATCAGACACCAAATAAAGCAAGGTAATCAACATTTTATCAGCAATAGTCTCGCCTATGAACGCGAATGGCGCCATAACGACCTCTACAAAGAAATCGACCACGCCATGTTTATAATGGAAGTCTAAACCTTCCTTTTTTGAAAAAAGACCACAAAAAAACCAGCTGCCGAAGCTACTGGTTTTTTTATCTTGCATGGCAACGTCCTAGTCTCACAGGGGGCAACCCCCAACTACATTCGGCGCTAAGAAGCTTAACTTCTGTGTTCGAGATGGGAACAGGTGTGTCCTTCTTGCCATCATTACCACACAATATTTATATGAGCTTTTGTTCGCTCAAAACTGAATCTGTAAGTCGTCTACCATTCCATCATACAATCTTATATCCATTGGATAAGTCCTCGACCGATTAGTACTAGTCCGCTCCATACATCGCTGCACTTCCACTTCTAGCCTATCTACCTGATCGTCTCTCAGGGGTCTTACTATCTTAAAGATATGGGAAATCTCATCTTGAGGAGGGCTTCACGCTTAGATGCTTTCAGCGTTTATCCCATCCACACATAGCTACCCAGCGATGCTCTTGGCAGAACAACTGGTACACCAGCGGTGTGTCCATCCCGGTCCTCTCGTACTAAGGACAGCTCCTCTCAAATTTCCAACGCCCGCGACGGATAGGGACCGAACTGTCTCACGACGTTCTGAACCCAGCTCGCGTACCGCTTTAATGGGCGAACAGCCCAACCCTTGGGACCGACTTCAGCCCCAGGATGCGATGAGCCGACATCGAGGTGCCAAACCTCCCCGTCGATGTGAACTCTTGGGGGAGATAAGCCTGTTATCCCCAGGGTAGCTTTTATCCGTTGAGCGATGGCCCTTCCATGCGGAACCACCGGATCACTAAGCCCGACTTTCGTCCCTGCTCGACTTGTAGGTCTCGCAGTCAAGCTCCCTTCTGCCTTTACACTCTACGAATGATTTCCAACCATTCTGAGGGAACCTTTGGGCGCCTCCGTTACATTTTAGGAGGCGACCGCCCCAGTCAAACTGCCCGACTGACACTGTCTCCCGACCGGATTACGGTCGCGGGTTAGAGTGGCCATGTCACAAGGGTAGTATCCCACCAGTGCCTCCACCGAAACTAGCGTTCCGGCTTCAATGGCTCCTACCTATCCTGTACATGTCACACAGACACTCAATATCAACCTGCAGTAAAGCTCCATGGGGTCTTTCCGTCCTGTCGCGGGTAACCAGCATCTTCACTGGTACTACAATTTCACCGAGTCTCTCGTTGAGACAGTGCCCAAATCGTTACGCCTTTCGTGCGGGTCAGAACTTACCTGACAAGGAATTTCGCTACCTTAGGACCGTTATAGTTACGGCCGCCGTTTACTGGGGCTTCAATTCGTACCTTCGCTAATGCTAAGCACTCCTCTTAACCTTCCAGCACCGGGCAGGCGTCAGCCCCTATACGTCATCTTTCGATTTTGCAGAGACCTGTGTTTTTGATAAACAGTCGCTTGGGCCTATTCACTGCGGCTGACCAATGGTCAGCACCCCTTCTCCCGAAGTTACGGGGTTATTTTGCCGAGTTCCTTAACGAGAGTTCGCTCGCTCACCTTAGGATGCTCTCCTCGACTACCTGTGTCGGTTTGCGGTACGGGTTGTTTGTATCTAACTAGAAACTTTTCTTGGCAGTGTGACGTCAGCAGCTTCGGTACTATATTTCCCTCCTCATCACAGCTTGTCTTTAACACGAAGCATTTCACTCTGTGTCAGACTCACTGCTTGAACACGAATCCAATAACGTGCTCTGCTTAGCCTCCTGCGTCCTTCCTTTGGTCAAACAATACAAACAAGTACAGGAATCTCAACCTGTTGTCCATCGCCTACACCTTTCGGTCTCGGCTTAGGTCCCGACTAACCCTGGGAGGACGAGCCTTCCCCAGGAAACCTTAGTCATACGGTGGACGGGATTCTCACCCGTCTTTCGCTACTCATACCGGCATTCTCACTTCTAAGCGCTCCACAAGTCCTCTCGATCTTGCTTCTCTGCCCTTAGAACGCTCTCCTACCATATCCATGCGGATATCCACAGCTTCGGTGTTCAGTTTAGCCCCGGTACATTTTCGGCGCAGGGTCACTCGACTAGTGAGCTATTACGCACTCTTTAAATGATGGCTGCTTCTAAGCCAACATCCTAGTTGTCTAAGCAACCCCACATCCTTTTCCACTTAACTGAAACTTTGGGACCTTAGCTGGTGGTCTGGGCTGTTTCCCTTTCAACTACGGATCTTATCACTCGCAGTTTGACTCCCGGATTAAAATATTTGGCATTCGGAGTTTATCAGATTTCGGTAATCCTAGATGGACCCCTAGATCAAACAGTGCTCTACCTCCAATATTCATCATCCGAGGCTAGCCCTAAAGCTATTTCGGAGAGAACCAGCTATCTCCAAGTTCGATTGGAATTTCTCCGCTACCCACACGTCATCCCCGCCTTTTTCAACAGACGTGGGTTCGGGCCTCCAGTGCGTTTTACCGCACCTTCACCCTGCACATGGGTAGGTCACTTGGTTTCGGGTATACGACTACATACTCGACGCCCTATTCAGACTCGCTTTCGCTATGGCTCCGTTTCTTCAACTTAACCTTGCATGCAATCGTAACTCGCCGGTCCGTTCTACAAAAAGTACGCCATCACCCATTAACGGGCTCTGACTGCTTGTAAGCGCACGGTTTCAGGTACTATTTCACTCCCCTTCCGGGGTGCTTTTCACCTTTCCCTCACGGTACTGGTTCACTATCGGTCACTAGGGAGTATTTAGCCTTGGGAGATGGTCCTCCCGGATTCCGACGGAATTACACGTGTTCCGCCGTACTCAGGATACAGACTAGCGTTATTGATCTTTCGTCTACGGGATTGTCACCCTCTGTGATTGGCCTTCCCATGCCATTCGACTAAATCTTTAACTACATATCGTCTGTCCTACAACCCCAAAGAGCAAGCTCTTTGGTTTGGGCTCTTTCCGTTTCGCTCGCCGCTACTCAGGAAATCGAATTTTCTTTCTCTTCCTACAGGTAATGAGATGTTTCAGTTCCCTGCGTCTTCCTCTCAAACTACTATGTATTCGTAGTTGAGTAATTGCCTATCAAAGCAATTGGGTTCCCCCATTCGGAAATCTCCGGATCAAAGCTTACTTACAGCTCCCCGAAGCATATCGGTGTTAGTCCCGTCCTTCATCGGCTCCTAGTGCCAAGGCATCCACCGTGCGCCCTTATTCACTTAACCATTGGTTAAGTTGTATGATTCGCGAAAAGTAATTTGCTTACTTTTATTGGTTTTTTACTCTTGGTAAAATTGGAATTTCTTATATTAATTATCTCCTGGTAGAAAATAATTAAATAAGAGGTTTATTACTTACAGTATTCAGTTTTCAAAGAACAAAATATATACAAGAGAGATAAATCTCTCAAAACTAAACAAAGAAGCGTCAAACACATTGTGTTTCCGTTATATTCCTTAGAAAGGAGGTGATCCAGCCGCACCTTCCGATACGGCTACCTTGTTACGACTTCACCCCAATCATCTGTCCCACCTTCGGCGGCTGGCTCCATAAAGGTTACCTCACCGACTTCGGGTGTTACAAACTCTCGTGGTGTGACGGGCGGTGTGTACAAGACCCGGGAACGTATTCACCGTGGCGTGCTGATCCACGATTACTAGCGATTCCGGCTTCATGCAGGCGAGTTGCAGCCTGCAATCCGAACTGAGAATGGCTTTAAGAGATTTGCTTGCCCTCGCGGGTTTGCGACTCGTTGTACCATCCATTGTAGCACGTGTGTAGCCCAAGTCATAAGGGGCATGCTGATTTGACGTCATCCCCACCTTCCTCCGGTTTGTCACCGGCAGTCTCATTAGAGTGCCCAACTAAATGCTGGCAACTAATAATAGGGGTTGCGCTCGTTGCGGGACTTAACCCAACATCTCACGACACGAGCTGACGACAACCATGCACCACCTGTCACTTTGTCCCCGAAGGGAAAGCCCTATCTCTAGGGTGGTCAAAGGATGTCAAGACTTGGTAAGGTTCTTCGCGTTGCTTCGAATTAAACCACATGCTCCACCGCTTGTGCGGGTCCCCGTCAATTCCTTTGAGTTTCAACCTTGCGGTCGTACTCCCCAGGCGGAGTGCTTAATGCGTTAACTGCGGCACTGAAGGGCGGAAACCCTCCAACACCTAGCACTCATCGTTTACGGCGTGGACTACCAGGGTATCTAATCCTGTTTGCTCCCCACGCTTTCGAGCCTCAGTGTCAGTAACAGACCAGAATGTCGCCTTCGCCACTGGTGTTCTTCCATATATCTACGCATTCCACCGCTACACATGGAGTTCCACATTCCTCTTCTGTACTCAAGTTTCCCAGTTTCCAATGACCCTCCACGGTTAAGCCGTGGGCTTTCACATCAGACTTAAGAAACCACCTGCGCTCCCTTTACGCCCAATAAATCCGGACAACGCTTGCCACCTACGTATTACCGCGGCTGCTGGCACGTAGTTAGCCGTGGCTTTCTGATAAGATACCGTCAAGACTGTAGCAGTTACTCTACAATTTGTTCTTCTCTTATAACAGAGTTTTACGACCCGAAGGCCTTCTTCACTCACGCGGCATTGCTCCGTCAGGCTTTCGCCCATTGCGGAAGATTCCCTACTGCTGCCTCCCGTAGGAGTTTGGGCCGTGTCTCAGTCCCAATGTGGCCGATCACCCTCTCAGGTCGGCTATGCATCATCGTCTTGGTAGGCCATTACCCCACCAACTAACTAATGCACCGCAAGGTCATCTATAAGTGACAGCAGAGCCGTCTTTCAATCTTCTTCCATGCGGAAGAAAATATTATGCGGTATTAGCACCCGTTTCCGAATGTTATCCCCCGCTTATAGGTAGATTCCTTACGTGTTACTCACCCGTTCGCCGCTAACGTCAGAAGTGCAAGCACTTCATCTGTTCGCTCGACTTGCATGTATTAGGCATGCCGCCAGCGTTCGTCCTGAGCCAGGATCAAACTCTCATGAAAGATTTTCATGAGCTTGATTGCTCATTAAAGTTTGCTGACTTATTTATAGTAGTTCTCACTACTTTTAATTGTTGGAATCAAATGATTCCATACACAATTTTTGGTTTGTCTTCTTTGTTCAGTTTTCAAAGGTCTATCTCGTTGCTTTATTAGCAACTCATATATCATATCATCTTCATTCGATGTTTGTCAACAAAAAGTTTTAAAAAGTTTTTTGCTGTTTTATGCAAACGATGTCCTGTTGACGGCTTGAATATCATATCACCTGGCTTGAGGTCTTGTCAACAATAATTTAAAATTTCTTTTATATCTCATTGTCGCCCTCAACAAGCAACCTATTTATAATACCCCCTATTGGAATCCTTGTCAACGATATTCCAATATATTTTTCAATGTTTTTGCAAGCTTTTTTTGAAAGATTGATTTGACGGTATTTCTACTGGTGTGAATTTGGTCGATACCTTG
The DNA here is from genome assembly GCF_001543285.1 of Aerococcus viridans. Taxonomy (NCBI): domain Bacteria; kingdom Bacillati; phylum Bacillota; class Bacilli; order Lactobacillales; family Aerococcaceae; genus Aerococcus; species Aerococcus viridans. The sequence goes on along the minus strand of NZ_CP014164.1, from coordinate 359,271 downwards.
CTTTTTTAGTTATATTCCTCGCCACGCTTAAGTACCATCCCATATAACAAGTTTATTATTTACTGTAAATTTTTATATTCTTTTCCAATCCAATCAATTATTCTTGCAGAATTTCCGTCGGAAAATATCTTATTATTCACAATTGATATTGAATAATATTTGCATCCTTCGGATCCCAACACTCGTAGAGCAATCAAAATTTAAAAAAGACCACAAAAAAACCAGCTGCCGAAGCTACTGGTTTTTTTATCTTGCATGGCAACGTCCTAGTCTCACAGGGGGCAACCCCCAACTACATTCGGCGCTAAGAAGCTTAACTTCTGTGTTCGAGATGGGAACAGGTGTGTCCTTCTTGCCATCATTACCACACAATATTTATATGAGCTTTTGTTCGCTCAAAACTGAATCTGTAAGTCGTCTACCATTCCATCATACAATCTTATATCCATTGGATAAGTCCTCGACCGATTAGTACTAGTCCGCTCCATACATCGCTGCACTTCCACTTCTAGCCTATCTACCTGATCGTCTCTCAGGGGTCTTACTATCTTAAAGATATGGGAAATCTCATCTTGAGGAGGGCTTCACGCTTAGATGCTTTCAGCGTTTATCCCATCCACACATAGCTACCCAGCGATGCTCTTGGCAGAACAACTGGTACACCAGCGGTGTGTCCATCCCGGTCCTCTCGTACTAAGGACAGCTCCTCTCAAATTTCCAACGCCCGCGACGGATAGGGACCGAACTGTCTCACGACGTTCTGAACCCAGCTCGCGTACCGCTTTAATGGGCGAACAGCCCAACCCTTGGGACCGACTTCAGCCCCAGGATGCGATGAGCCGACATCGAGGTGCCAAACCTCCCCGTCGATGTGAACTCTTGGGGGAGATAAGCCTGTTATCCCCAGGGTAGCTTTTATCCGTTGAGCGATGGCCCTTCCATGCGGAACCACCGGATCACTAAGCCCGACTTTCGTCCCTGCTCGACTTGTAGGTCTCGCAGTCAAGCTCCCTTCTGCCTTTACACTCTACGAATGATTTCCAACCATTCTGAGGGAACCTTTGGGCGCCTCCGTTACATTTTAGGAGGCGACCGCCCCAGTCAAACTGCCCGACTGACACTGTCTCCCGACCGGATTACGGTCGCGGGTTAGAGTGGCCATGTCACAAGGGTAGTATCCCACCAGCGCCTCCACCGAAACTAGCGTTCCGGCTTCAATGGCTCCTACCTATCCTGTACATGTCACACAGACACTCAATATCAACCTGCAGTAAAGCTCCATGGGGTCTTTCCGTCCTGTCGCGGGTAACCAGCATCTTCACTGGTACTACAATTTCACCGAGTCTCTCGTTGAGACAGTGCCCAAATCGTTACGCCTTTCGTGCGGGTCAGAACTTACCTGACAAGGAATTTCGCTACCTTAGGACCGTTATAGTTACGGCCGCCGTTTACTGGGGCTTCAATTCGTACCTTCGCTAATGCTAAGCACTCCTCTTAACCTTCCAGCACCGGGCAGGCGTCAGCCCCTATACGTCATCTTTCGATTTTGCAGAGACCTGTGTTTTTGATAAACAGTCGCTTGGGCCTATTCACTGCGGCTGACCAATGGTCAGCACCCCTTCTCCCGAAGTTACGGGGTTATTTTGCCGAGTTCCTTAACGAGAGTTCGCTCGCTCACCTTAGGATGCTCTCCTCGACTACCTGTGTCGGTTTGCGGTACGGGTTGTTTGTATCTAACTAGAAACTTTTCTTGGCAGTGTGACGTCAGCAGCTTCGGTACTATATTTCCCTCCTCATCACAGCTTGTCTTTAACACGAAGCATTTCACTCTGTGTCAGACTCACTGCTTGAACACGAATCCAATAACGTGCTCTGCTTAGCCTCCTGCGTCCTTCCTTTGGTCAAACAATACAAACAAGTACAGGAATCTCAACCTGTTGTCCATCGCCTACACCTTTCGGTCTCGGCTTAGGTCCCGACTAACCCTGGGAGGACGAGCCTTCCCCAGGAAACCTTAGTCATACGGTGGACGGGATTCTCACCCGTCTTTCGCTACTCATACCGGCATTCTCACTTCTAAGCGCTCCACAAGTCCTCTCGATCTTGCTTCTCTGCCCTTAGAACGCTCTCCTACCATATCCATGCGGATATCCACAGCTTCGGTGTTCAGTTTAGCCCCGGTACATTTTCGGCGCAGGGTCACTCGACTAGTGAGCTATTACGCACTCTTTAAATGATGGCTGCTTCTAAGCCAACATCCTAGTTGTCTAAGCAACCCCACATCCTTTTCCACTTAACTGAAACTTTGGGACCTTAGCTGGTGGTCTGGGCTGTTTCCCTTTCAACTACGGATCTTATCACTCGCAGTTTGACTCCCGGATTAAAATATTTGGCATTCGGAGTTTATCAGATTTCGGTAATCCTAGATGGACCCCTAGATCAAACAGTGCTCTACCTCCAATATTCATCATCCGAGGCTAGCCCTAAAGCTATTTCGGAGAGAACCAGCTATCTCCAAGTTCGATTGGAATTTCTCCGCTACCCACACGTCATCCCCGCCTTTTTCAACAGACGTGGGTTCGGGCCTCCAGTGCGTTTTACCGCACCTTCACCCTGCACATGGGTAGGTCACTTGGTTTCGGGTATACGACTACATACTCGACGCCCTATTCAGACTCGCTTTCGCTATGGCTCCGTTTCTTCAACTTAACCTTGCATGCAATCGTAACTCGCCGGTCCGTTCTACAAAAAGTACGCCATCACCCATTAACGGGCTCTGACTGCTTGTAAGCGCACGGTTTCAGGTACTATTTCACTCCCCTTCCGGGGTGCTTTTCACCTTTCCCTCACGGTACTGGTTCACTATCGGTCACTAGGGAGTATTTAGCCTTGGGAGATGGTCCTCCCGGATTCCGACGGAATTACACGTGTTCCGCCGTACTCAGGATACAGACTAGCGTTATTGATCTTTCGTCTACGGGATTGTCACCCTCTGTGATTGGCCTTCCCATGCCATTCGACTAAATCTTTAACTACATATCGTCTGTCCTACAACCCCAAAGAGCAAGCTCTTTGGTTTGGGCTCTTTCCGTTTCGCTCGCCGCTACTCAGGAAATCGAATTTTCTTTCTCTTCCTACAGGTAATGAGATGTTTCAGTTCCCTGCGTCTTCCTCTCAAACTACTATGTATTCGTAGTTGAGTAATTGCCTATCAAAGCAATTGGGTTCCCCCATTCGGAAATCTCCGGATCAAAGCTTACTTACAGCTCCCCGAAGCATATCGGTGTTAGTCCCGTCCTTCATCGGCTCCTAGTGCCAAGGCATCCACCGTGCGCCCTTATTCACTTAACCATTGGTTAAGTTGTATGATTCGCGAAAAGTAATTTGCTTACTTTTATTGGTTTTTTACTCTTGGTAAAATTGGAATTTCTTATATTAATTATCTCCTGGTAGAAAATAATTAAATAAGAGGTTTATTACTTACAGTATTCAGTTTTCAAAGAACAAAATATATACAAGAGAGATAAATCTCTCAAAACTAAACAAAGAAGCGTCAAACACATTGTGTTTCCGTTATATTCCTTAGAAAGGAGGTGATCCAGCCGCACCTTCCGATACGGCTACCTTGTTACGACTTCACCCCAATCATCTGTCCCACCTTCGGCGGCTGGCTCCATAAAGGTTACCTCACCGACTTCGGGTGTTACAAACTCTCGTGGTGTGACGGGCGGTGTGTACAAGACCCGGGAACGTATTCACCGTGGCGTGCTGATCCACGATTACTAGCGATTCCGGCTTCATGCAGGCGAGTTGCAGCCTGCAATCCGAACTGAGAATGGCTTTAAGAGATTTGCTTGCCCTCGCGGGTTTGCGACTCGTTGTACCATCCATTGTAGCACGTGTGTAGCCCAAGTCATAAGGGGCATGCTGATTTGACGTCATCCCCACCTTCCTCCGGTTTGTCACCGGCAGTCTCATTAGAGTGCCCAACTAAATGCTGGCAACTAATAATAGGGGTTGCGCTCGTTGCGGGACTTAACCCAACATCTCACGACACGAGCTGACGACAACCATGCACCACCTGTCACTTTGTCCCCGAAGGGAAAGCCCTATCTCTAGGGTGGTCAAAGGATGTCAAGACTTGGTAAGGTTCTTCGCGTTGCTTCGAATTAAACCACATGCTCCACCGCTTGTGCGGGTCCCCGTCAATTCCTTTGAGTTTCAACCTTGCGGTCGTACTCCCCAGGCGGAGTGCTTAATGCGTTAACTGCGGCACTGAAGGGCGGAAACCCTCCAACACCTAGCACTCATCGTTTACGGCGTGGACTACCAGGGTATCTAATCCTGTTTGCTCCCCACGCTTTCGAGCCTCAGTGTCAGTAACAGACCAGAATGTCGCCTTCGCCACTGGTGTTCTTCCATATATCTACGCATTCCACCGCTACACATGGAGTTCCACATTCCTCTTCTGTACTCAAGTTTCCCAGTTTCCAATGACCCTCCACGGTTAAGCCGTGGGCTTTCACATCAGACTTAAGAAACCACCTGCGCTCCCTTTACGCCCAATAAATCCGGACAACGCTTGCCACCTACGTATTACCGCGGCTGCTGGCACGTAGTTAGCCGTGGCTTTCTGATAAGATACCGTCAAGACTGTAGCAGTTACTCTACAATTTGTTCTTCTCTTATAACAGAGTTTTACGACCCGAAGGCCTTCTTCACTCACGCGGCATTGCTCCGTCAGGCTTTCGCCCATTGCGGAAGATTCCCTACTGCTGCCTCCCGTAGGAGTTTGGGCCGTGTCTCAGTCCCAATGTGGCCGATCACCCTCTCAGGTCGGCTATGCATCATCGTCTTGGTAGGCCATTACCCCACCAACTAACTAATGCACCGCAAGGTCATCTATAAGTGACAGCAGAGCCGTCTTTCAATCTTCTTCCATGCGGAAGAAAATATTATGCGGTATTAGCACCCGTTTCCGAATGTTATCCCCCGCTTATAGGTAGATTCCTTACGTGTTACTCACCCGTTCGCCGCTAACGTCAGAAGTGCAAGCACTTCATCTGTTCGCTCGACTTGCATGTATTAGGCATGCCGCCAGCGTTCGTCCTGAGCCAGGATCAAACTCTCATGAAAGATTTTCATGAGCTTGATTGCTCATTAAAGTTTGCTGACTTATTTATAGTAGTTCTCACTACTTTTAATTGTTGGAATCAAATGATTCCATACACAATTTTTGGTTTGTCTTCTTTGTTCAGTTTTCAAAGGTCTATCTCGTTGCTTTATTAGCAACTCATATATCATATCATCTTCATTCGATGTTTGTCAACAAAAAGTTTTAAAAAGTTTTTTGCTGTTTTATGCAAACGATGTCCTGTTGACGGCTTGAATATCATATCACCTGGCTTGAGGTCTTGTCAACAATAATTTAAAATTTCTTTTATATCTCATTGTCGCCCTCAACAAGCAACCTATTTATAATACCCCCTATTGGAATCCTTGTCAACGATATTCCAATATATTTTTCAATGTTTTTGCAAGCTTTTTTTGAAAGATTGATTTGACGGTATTTCTACTGGTGTGAATTTGGTCGATACCTTGCTTTTTTAGTTATATTCCTCGCCACGCTTAAGTACCATCCCATATAACAAGTTTATTATTTACTGTAAATTTTTATATTCTTTTCCAATCCAATCAATTATTCTTGCAGAATTTCCGTCGGAAAATATCTTATTATTCACAATTGATATTGAATAATATTTGCATCCTTCGGATCCCAACACTCGTAGAGCAATCAAAATTTAAAAAAGACCACAAAAAAACCAGCTGCCGAAGCTACTGGTTTTTTTATCTTGCATGGCAACGTCCTAGTCTCACAGGGGGCAACCCCCAACTACATTCGGCGCTAAGAAGCTTAACTTCTGTGTTCGAGATGGGAACAGGTGTGTCCTTCTTGCCATCATTACCACACAATATTTATATGAGCTTTTGTTCGCTCAAAACTGAATCTGTAAGTCGTCTACCATTCCATCATACAATCTTATATCCATTGGATAAGTCCTCGACCGATTAGTACTAGTCCGCTCCATACATCGCTGCACTTCCACTTCTAGCCTATCTACCTGATCGTCTCTCAGGGGTCTTACTATCTTAAAGATATGGGAAATCTCATCTTGAGGAGGGCTTCACGCTTAGATGCTTTCAGCGTTTATCCCATCCACACATAGCTACCCAGCGATGCTCTTGGCAGAACAACTGGTACACCAGCGGTGTGTCCATCCCGGTCCTCTCGTACTAAGGACAGCTCCTCTCAAATTTCCAACGCCCGCGACGGATAGGGACCGAACTGTCTCACGACGTTCTGAACCCAGCTCGCGTACCGCTTTAATGGGCGAACAGCCCAACCCTTGGGACCGACTTCAGCCCCAGGATGCGATGAGCCGACATCGAGGTGCCAAACCTCCCCGTCGATGTGAACTCTTGGGGGAGATAAGCCTGTTATCCCCAGGGTAGCTTTTATCCGTTGAGCGATGGCCCTTCCATGCGGAACCACCGGATCACTAAGCCCGACTTTCGTCCCTGCTCGACTTGTAGGTCTCGCAGTCAAGCTCCCTTCTGCCTTTACACTCTACGAATGATTTCCAACCATTCTGAGGGAACCTTTGGGCGCCTCCGTTACATTTTAGGAGGCGACCGCCCCAGTCAAACTGCCCGACTGACACTGTCTCCCGACCGGATTACGGTCGCGGGTTAGAGTGGCCATGTCACAAGGGTAGTATCCCACCAGCGCCTCCACCGAAACTAGCGTTCCGGCTTCAATGGCTCCTACCTATCCTGTACATGTCACACAGACACTCAATATCAACCTGCAGTAAAGCTCCATGGGGTCTTTCCGTCCTGTCGCGGGTAACCAGCATCTTCACTGGTACTACAATTTCACCGAGTCTCTCGTTGAGACAGTGCCCAAATCGTTACGCCTTTCGTGCGGGTCAGAACTTACCTGACAAGGAATTTCGCTACCTTAGGACCGTTATAGTTACGGCCGCCGTTTACTGGGGCTTCAATTCGTACCTTCGCTAATGCTAAGCACTCCTCTTAACCTTCCAGCACCGGGCAGGCGTCAGCCCCTATACGTCATCTTTCGATTTTGCAGAGACCTGTGTTTTTGATAAACAGTCGCTTGGGCCTATTCACTGCGGCTGACCAATGGTCAGCACCCCTTCTCCCGAAGTTACGGGGTTATTTTGCCGAGTTCCTTAACGAGAGTTCGCTCGCTCACCTTAGGATGCTCTCCTCGACTACCTGTGTCGGTTTGCGGTACGGGTTGTTTGTATCTAACTAGAAACTTTTCTTGGCAGTGTGACGTCAGCAGCTTCGGTACTATATTTCCCTCCTCATCACAGCTTGTCTTTAACACGAAGCATTTCACTCTGTGTCAGACTCACTGCTTGAACACGAATCCAATAACGTGCTCTGCTTAGCCTCCTGCGTCCTTCCTTTGGTCAAACAATACAAACAAGTACAGGAATCTCAACCTGTTGTCCATCGCCTACACCTTTCGGTCTCGGCTTAGGTCCCGACTAACCCTGGGAGGACGAGCCTTCCCCAGGAAACCTTAGTCATACGGTGGACGGGATTCTCACCCGTCTTTCGCTACTCATACCGGCATTCTCACTTCTAAGCGCTCCACAAGTCCTCTCGATCTTGCTTCTCTGCCCTTAGAACGCTCTCCTACCATATCCATGCGGATATCCACAGCTTCGGTGTTCAGTTTAGCCCCGGTACATTTTCGGCGCAGGGTCACTCGACTAGTGAGCTATTACGCACTCTTTAAATGATGGCTGCTTCTAAGCCAACATCCTAGTTGTCTAAGCAACCCCACATCCTTTTCCACTTAACTGAAACTTTGGGACCTTAGCTGGTGGTCTGGGCTGTTTCCCTTTCAACTACGGATCTTATCACTCGCAGTTTGACTCCCGGATTAAAATATTTGGCATTCGGAGTTTATCAGATTTCGGTAATCCTAGATGGACCCCTAGATCAAACAGTGCTCTACCTCCAATATTCATCATCCGAGGCTAGCCCTAAAGCTATTTCGGAGAGAACCAGCTATCTCCAAGTTCGATTGGAATTTCTCCGCTACCCACACGTCATCCCCGCCTTTTTCAACAGACGTGGGTTCGGGCCTCCAGTGCGTTTTACCGCACCTTCACCCTGCACATGGGTAGGTCACTTGGTTTCGGGTATACGACTACATACTCGACGCCCTATTCAGACTCGCTTTCGCTATGGCTCCGTTTCTTCAACTTAACCTTGCATGCAATCGTAACTCGCCGGTCCGTTCTACAAAAAGTACGCCATCACCCATTAACGGGCTCTGACTGCTTGTAAGCGCACGGTTTCAGGTACTATTTCACTCCCCTTCCGGGGTGCTTTTCACCTTTCCCTCACGGTACTGGTTCACTATCGGTCACTAGGGAGTATTTAGCCTTGGGAGATGGTCCTCCCGGATTCCGACGGAATTACACGTGTTCCGCCGTACTCAGGATACAGACTAGCGTTATTGATCTTTCGTCTACGGGATTGTCACCCTCTGTGATTGGCCTTCCCATGCCATTCGACTAAATCTTTAACTACATATCGTCTGTCCTACAACCCCAAAGAGCAAGCTCTTTGGTTTGGGCTCTTTCCGTTTCGCTCGCCGCTACTCAGGAAATCGAATTTTCTTTCTCTTCCTACAGGTAATGAGATGTTTCAGTTCCCTGCGTCTTCCTCTCAAACTACTATGTATTCGTAGTTGAGTAATTGCCTATCAAAGCAATTGGGTTCCCCCATTCGGAAATCTCCGGATCAAAGCTTACTTACAGCTCCCCGAAGCATATCGGTGTTAGTCCCGTCCTTCATCGGCTCCTAGTGCCAAGGCATCCACCGTGCGCCCTTATTCACTTAACCATTGGTTAAGTTGTATGATTCGCGAAAAGTAATTTGCTTACTTTTATTGGTTTTTTACTCTTGGTAAAATTGGAATTTCTTATATTAATTATCTCCTGGTAGAAAATAATTAAATAAGAGGTTTATTACTTACAGTATTCAGTTTTCAAAGAACAAAATATATACAAGAGAGATAAATCTCTCAAAACTAAACAAAGAAGCGTCAAACACATTGTGTTTCCGTTATATTCCTTAGAAAGGAGGTGATCCAGCCGCACCTTCCGATACGGCTACCTTGTTACGACTTCACCCCAATCATCTGTCCCACCTTCGGCGGCTGGCTCCATAAAGGTTACCTCACCGACTTCGGGTGTTACAAACTCTCGTGGTGTGACGGGCGGTGTGTACAAGACCCGGGAACGTATTCACCGTGGCGTGCTGATCCACGATTACTAGCGATTCCGGCTTCATGCAGGCGAGTTGCAGCCTGCAATCCGAACTGAGAATGGCTTTAAGAGATTTGCTTGCCCTCGCGGGTTTGCGACTCGTTGTACCATCCATTGTAGCACGTGTGTAGCCCAAGTCATAAGGGGCATGCTGATTTGACGTCATCCCCACCTTCCTCCGGTTTGTCACCGGCAGTCTCATTAGAGTGCCCAACTAAATGCTGGCAACTAATAATAGGGGTTGCGCTCGTTGCGGGACTTAACCCAACATCTCACGACACGAGCTGACGACAACCATGCACCACCTGTCACTTTGTCCCCGAAGGGAAAGCCCTATCTCTAGGGTGGTCAAAGGATGTCAAGACTTGGTAAGGTTCTTCGCGTTGCTTCGAATTAAACCACATGCTCCACCGCTTGTGCGGGTCCCCGTCAATTCCTTTGAGTTTCAACCTTGCGGTCGTACTCCCCAGGCGGAGTGCTTAATGCGTTAACTGCGGCACTGAAGGGCGGAAACCCTCCAACACCTAGCACTCATCGTTTACGGCGTGGACTACCAGGGTATCTAATCCTGTTTGCTCCCCACGCTTTCGAGCCTCAGTGTCAGTAACAGACCAGAATGTCGCCTTCGCCACTGGTGTTCTTCCATATATCTACGCATTCCACCGCTACACATGGAGTTCCACATTCCTCTTCTGTACTCAAGTTTCCCAGTTTCCAATGACCCTCCACGGTTAAGCCGTGGGCTTTCACATCAGACTTAAGAAACCACCTGCGCTCCCTTTACGCCCAATAAATCCGGACAACGCTTGCCACCTACGTATTACCGCGGCTGCTGGCACGTAGTTAGCCGTGGCTTTCTGATAAGATACCGTCAAGACTGTAGCAGTTACTCTACAATTTGTTCTTCTCTTATAACAGAGTTTTACGACCCGAAGGCCTTCTTCACTCACGCGGCATTGCTCCGTCAGGCTTTCGCCCATTGCGGAAGATTCCCTACTGCTGCCTCCCGTAGGAGTTTGGGCCGTGTCTCAGTCCCAATGTGGCCGATCACCCTCTCAGGTCGGCTATGCATCATCGTCTTGGTAGGCCATTACCCCACCAACTAACTAATGCACCGCAAGGTCATCTATAAGTGACAGCAGAGCCGTCTTTCAATCTTCTTCCATGCGGAAGAAAATATTATGCGGTATTAGCACCCGTTTCCGAATGTTATCCCCCGCTTATAGGTAGATTCCTTACGTGTTACTCACCCGTTCGCCGCTAACGTCAGAAGTGCAAGCACTTCATCTGTTCGCTCGACTTGCATGTATTAGGCATGCCGCCAGCGTTCGTCCTGAGCCAGGATCAAACTCTCATGAAAGATTTTCATGAGCTTGATTGCTCATTAAAGTTTGCTGACTTATTTATAGTAGTTCTCACTACTTTTAATTGTTGGAATCAAATGATTCCATACACAATTTTTGGTTTGTCTTCTTTGTTCAGTTTTCAAAGGTCTATCTCGTTGCTTTATTAGCAACTCAGATATCATATCATCTTCATTCGATGTTTGTCAACAAAAATTTTTAAAAAAGTTTTTGTTGTTTTATACAAACGATGTCATGTTGACGACTTGAATATCATATCACTTGACTTGAGGCCATATCAACAAGCAACTTTTACATAGTAACTCAAGTTTAGAGCCAAGTCAATATTTATTTTCCAATAGTATTTAACGCACAATGTCGTCTCCGCTATTGGTTATTTATATTACCACCCTATTTTATCAAAGTCAATGGTTTAGAATTAAAAATATTTGACAAATTTTCCCTTCTCAACTTTCAAGTTAAGAAAAAAGCCGTGAAGTTCCTCCACGACTTAATTTCTATCTATATTATTTCTTAGAAGTTTTTCTCTAACAAGTGAGAGAAATCTGTATCATCAATTTTTTCTACAAGTAAGACACCATCACCTAGAGGTAAGACAGAGGTTTTTAAATTTGGATGACCCACCACTTCCTCTAAAAGTAGGTTTAATTTTTTATGGATTTTACGCACTCGTTTTGGAATAGTGTCCAATTCATTAAAGACTGTACCACCTTGGAAGATATCGTCAATCATCAGGATGCCACCAACTTCTAGTCGGTCCATGATTAACGGGAAGAAGTCGAAGTATTTTGCTTTCGCTGAATCTAATAAGGCAAAGTCATATTTAGTTTCTAGAGTTGGCAATACATCTTTGGCGTCACCTTCATGGATAGTCACTTGGTCTGCTACACCTAATTTTTCAAAGTTGACTTTAGCAGCAGCAATCATTTTGTCATAACGATCGATGGTATCTAAGCTTCTTTCAGGATGGTCATAAACCATTAACGATCCAGAGAATCCGATGGCCATACCGATTTCTAGTATTTTCCTTGGTTGTTTAACGCTTAATAGAAAATCTAAGAAAACTGCTGTTTCATGAGGGATTACTGGTACGCGGTTTTCATGGGCGTAATCTTCTAATTCTTTTAGTGGTGTTGGAAAGTCATTTTGTCCAGTACGCATGAAATTTAATACGCCTGCTTCTACTACTGGGCGGTCCATCATTTCATTTTGCACTACTTTTTCTTTCGTTTCATTTACTTGATTTGCTTGATTTGCTTCAGTCATATTTACTCCTTTAGTTGAAAAAAGTCCGGAAAGATTCCGAACTTTTTATTGCTATTTATTTTCTTCTTCTACTTCTTCAGCTAATTCATCGATATCTAACTTCTTAACTTGGATACCACGGATACGGCCATTTTCTACTGCCGTAGTCATTAGCTTATAATTTTCGATTCGGATCACTTCTTCCGCTCGGTCTTCAGGGAAGTAACCTAAAATTTCAATCATGTAACCTGCAATGGTATCTGACTCATCGGATTCTACGCTTGTTTTAAATAATTGGTTAAACTTATCGATTGGCATGATTCCATTGATGATGTAGGTAGTATCATTGATGCGTTTGTAAAGATGTGAAATTTCATCATACTCATCTTCAATATCGCCGACAATTTCTTCGATTAAGTCTTCTAGGGTAACTAAACCAACTACACCATTATATTCATCTTTGATGATGGCCATATGTTGGTGATTTTTCTTAAAGTCGAATAGTAAATCATCAATAAAGCTTGTTTCCGGTGCAAAGAAAGCTGGTTTAACAACGTTGGCAATTTCGATATTTTCAAAACCTACCTTACGCGCTTGACGTAAAATATCTTTTGTATGGATAATCCCAACAATGTTATCTTTATCATCTTTAAAGACTGGCACACGAGAATATTGGGAGCTTAAGATTTTATTTACGATTTCTTGGTTGTCATCTTCAATATCTACCATAAAGGTATCTGTACGAGGAGTCATTACCTCTCTAGCCAATTTGGTATCCAAGGATAATACACCTTGCATCATTTGGAACTCGTCACTATCAATTACACCTTCACGACGTGAGGAATTAATAATCCCTTGAATTTCTTCACGAGTAAATTGTTGGCTGTCTTCAGAAAACTCGAGTGGAGTGATTTTCTTCAATACATTTGTTGACGCTGTTAGCAACCATACGAAAGGTTTGAAGAATATTTTTAACACAGAAATAATACCAGCTGATTGTCGTGCATACGATTCAGGCACTTGTAAGGCTAATTGTTTTGGATATAGCTCACCTAGTACTAATGTAAAGTATGACAAGATTAAGGTTACAGCTGCTGTAGCAATTGTCTCACCTGCTGGAATACCAGATAGATACGGTTCTAAATAAGAAACGAAGGTAGTAGACGCCGCTGCAGATGAGAAGAAACCAGCAAAAGTAATCCCTACTTGAATCGTTGATAAGAAATCATCAGAGCTTTCAAGAAGTTTTATTACTTTTTGGGATTTTACATCTCCTTCTTCTGCCATAGTTTCTAGTTTTGAATGGTTCACAGATACAAAGGCCATTTCAGCCCCTGCCAGGAAGGCATTCACCAATGTTAAAATAATAATTAATAATATCTGTCCACCTACGTTTGAGGACCCAGGATCTCCCATAATGTCGAATTCTCTCCTTTATTATATGAATGTACAATAATCTGATTTTAGTATACAACCCCTAGGTTTAAAAGGCAAGATTCAACTTATAAGTATGGTTAAAGATTGCGGATCTCATCCTGTTTCCAAGCATTTTTGATTAACTGTTTTGCAAGAATACAAAACCAAGAAAATTAAAAAAATTGTAGAGAAAAAATATCCCTCATTTTTACAGATTCTAATTCTGTTAAATCAAAAAAAGACCCCACACGCATGCAGCTGAAGCGTAACGCGTCTCTTCGAAACCAGCGAACGAATCAACTAGATCAACACCATTGAATACTTCAGGAACTTGCGCTATTTTTTCTAATAAAATGTCTAAGTTGAAGTCTTTATCATCGTAAGCTTTGACGTAAGTTTGTACGTGAGGTACATCAGTTAAGGCGAGTGGAAGGTTCACTGGTACCTTAATTGTAGGGATTTCGTTTACATAGAATTGAATATTCAGCGTACTTTTATATGCTGCCCATGCAACATCTTGTACAATACTTGCAACAATTTCCGCAACATTCTAACCTTACTATAATCTTTAGCATGATTTTGCCATTTTTATGGTATAATTGGGTCGAATATGAATATAATGAAAGAGCGAGGTCATACATATGAACATCCGGGAACTAAGTGTCAAACGGGAGGACGTTAAATATGTCACTGAGGCGAACACCTTACAAGAAGCCTTAGACATTATGAAAGAATATAATTTCCGGTCCCTTCCGATCTTAAGTCAGTCCGGAACGATGTATCGCGGAAACATTTACCGACAACACATTTACAAGAGACTTTTAAATGGCGAGTCTTTAGACGTATCGGTTACCCACCATTTAAAGAATGCAACGAAATACATCTATACCAATTCAACCCTCTTCCAAACCATCTTTGCCATTCGGGACCTACCTTATATCAGTGTCTTGAACGAAGACCATACCTTCTATGGCATCCTGACTCACCGGGCTTATGAGCGCGGTTTGTTCAAGGCTTGGTCTTTGGATGAGGACGGTTTTGTCTTAACGATTCAAGCAAACCAAGAAGACCAAGGTGCTTTAGCAGTCATTTCCCGTATTATCGGTCGCTTTGCTTCTATCAATACGGTGGTTACGACTGTTGATCCGAAAACTGACTTATCGAATATCATCATTTCATTAAAAGGTGACTGTTCACATCAATCGCTTGAGAAAATTATCTCAAGGATTGAACGGAAGAATTATAAGATTCTTTCTGTTGGTAATACTAAATCAATCGCCTTAAGCTAAGGTGTGCATTTTAACACAAGAAAACCTAGCCCTTTGACTATCGTAATGGCGTCAATGGACTAGGTTTTTCTTTGCTGATATAATGATTGTTTTTATTTTAGAGATTGCCTTGTAAAAATGGATTGGTCGTTTTTTCCTGACCAATTGTAGTAATTTCACCGTGTCCTGGAAGAACTTGCATTTCATCCCTTAAGGTCAATAAATGACGCTTGATACCAGTAATTAATGCATCTTTGTCACCGTGATCTAAGTCGGTTCGACCAATGGTTCCTTTGAATAAGGTATCGCCAGCAACGACGAAGCCGTCTTCCTCAAAAATATATACAACGGATCCTGGGGAATGCCCTGGTACGTGTGCAGTTTTAAAAGTGAAGCCAGCAACGGATTGTTGTCCCATTTTGTCCCAATAATGGGTATGGGTTTTAGGCATTCTGGTTTGCTTGTCTTTCAACCAGTCGGCTTCGATGATATGTTGCCATACATCAATGTTATACCGCTCGCGAATGTCTTCTACGGCACCGATGTGGTCGAAATGGGCGTGGGTCAAGAGAATCGCTACTGGATTTAACTGGTTTTCTGCGATCAGTTGTTCGATTGTTTCTGTTTGGTCACCAGGATCAATGATCAGTGTATCCTTGTTGCCTTTGACGATAAAGTAAGGATGTTCTTGGACAGGTCCTACAGTTAATTGATATACATGCATCCGTTATCCCTCCACCTTTATTAGACGGTCACATAGTGTATTTCTTTACATATTTTAGCAATCAACCATCTAAAGGACAAGCAATTAACCTTCCATCAATTTGCGGAAGTTTAGGCGCTTGTCTAAGTAGTAGAATAGTGGTGCGGTGATTCCCATGATGATGAGTTCACTTAAGAACGTAGTAAAGTATGTCAACCAGAATGGAAGTTGGATCACCCAGAATAATTCTAGCGCGATGATGAATATCATGACTGAGAATACCAGACTGATGATAATCATGCGTTGTTTGATGTCTTTAGCGAATCTGAATAGGTACTCGGCCACTAAGAATGATAGCAATGTATGTAGTGTCCCAAATACGATATCGTAAATACCTAGAGATGCCGAGAACATTAGGTTAGATAGGAAGACCCCCAATACCACGCCCCATTTGTAGTCTTTGTGAAAAACGGCTAAGTGGTTCAAGCCCTCTGATACGCGGAATTGAATGGCGCCGAATCCTAAAGGTTGGACGAAATACATCAAAACGATGTAAATCGCGGTGATCATAGCTGAGTTCACCAATTTTCTTGTTTTCATAAAAATGCCTCCTAGTTTTTTTCTGTTGGATGGTTGCGAACAACAGTTATAAAAATACAGTAACTTTGACAATAATACAAGCTAAGATAGTAGGTATTTATGCCTATCGTTATAGTTTTATCACACCCTACTGAAGACATTAGTTTAGGTATCAAAAAAGCAGTGACTGATTTTTGGTCAGTCGCTGCTTTTTTGATACGCTACTTATTCTTTATCTGAGTTTTTATCTGATTCTTGATTTAACTCTTGTTCAAATGAAGTGACTTGTGTTTCTTGTTTGACCTCTTCTTCGAATAAATAACCTGTTTCTTCCACGTACTCTTCTCTTGATTCTACTTCTTCAACTACAATATTGTCGGTTTGTTGGTCTTTGGCTTTCGACCGTTTGATCAAACGCGGGTTTACCCGTTTAGACCAGAAACCGCCATGGATATATTTGGCATCATAAGATAGGTAGAATGCTTTCGGGTCAATTTCATCAATAGTCCGGTGCAAATAGATTTCATTTGACCGCGGGGTTAGGATTGTTAAGATCAATCGGTCACCGTCACGGCCGTAACCTACTTGAATGGTTACCCCATAGCCACGTTCACGTAAGGCGTTCGCTAGGGTATGGTCATCATTTTGTACATAGACTTCGACTACTGAGTAGCCTAGTGCGAGTTTGGTTTCAATTAGCATCCCGCAATAAATCCCTACACCAAATCCTAATGCGTAGACGATTAGGTAAATCGGATTAGATAGGTATTGCATTACCATGGATAGACCTAATGTATAAACCGTTACCTCTACAACGGCTATGATCGGCGCAATCTTTTGATAACCACGCATGGTCAATAGGGTCCGAATGGTATTCAACATGATGTATATCAGGTTGATGAGAAAGATTTGCAGTAATAAGCTCCAATCCATAGTCTCATCCTTTCATTTGTTGCTAGATTATTTGGTTGATGAAGGGTCTAGTCGTTTTTCAATTAGTCCTAACAACCAGTCAGCTAAGATTGACATAAGTGAGATTGGAATCACAGCTGCGATGATGATAGAAGTACCATCTGATGCATTTACACCGCGTTGCAACACGTCACCAAGTCCACCGGCACCAACGAATGTACCGATTGTGGAAATCCCGATACCTGTAATGAAGGCATTACGGATACCACCCATAATAACTGAAAGCGCTAGTGGTAATTCAACTTTATAAATCACTTGCCAAGGGGTCATCCCCATCCCTTTACCAACATCTACCATTGTATCATCTACACTGATAACACCGGTATAAGTATTTCGTAGAATTGGTAAGATTGAGTATAGGAAAATGGTAAATACTACCAAGTTAGGTCCTAGACCCATCACTAACATAACTACTGAAAGTAAGGCTAAGTTCGGCACAGTTTGAATAATGTTGGCTAAACCTAAGATAAAGCTAGATGTTTTACGCTTGTGGGCAATAAAGAAACCTAAGGGTACGGCCACAATAATCGCAAAGACTACCCCGTAAGAGGTCATCAATAGTTGGCGGAAGAATTGTGATAATAGGTACATCCCATTTTGCTGGAAGTAATACACGATTTGCTCAAATAAGTCTAATTGTGTAACGTCAACCATTATTCTTCACCTCCTAAATTATCTTGCGACACTGGTTCAATAAAGGGTTCTGCATCTTCGAAATAGTTATTTTCTTCTAAAAAGCGTTCTGCAACGACTTGAGGTTCCAGTAAGTATTGGTCACTTTGGAAATTTAATTCTTGCATGGTTTCGTCAGAAATTGTACTAGCTAATTTTTGGAAAATGCCATCCAATTCAGGGTACTGTTCGCGTGCTTCATTTGTAACAACTGCAGCCCCATCATATGGTGGGAAAAGACGTTTATCATCTTCAAGGACAACTAAGTCCTCAGAAATGATACGACCATCTGTTGAATAACCTAATACAACATCCACTTCACCAGATGATACGGCTGAATAAACCAAACCGATCGTCATTGGGTACAATTCAGAGAATTCAAAACCGTAAATTTCTTTGAAGGCATTGTAACCATCACCTTCACGATTTAACCAAGTATTATCTACACCAACTGAAAATTCGTCAGCGTATTCTTCTAAGTCAGATACTGTTTCTAAACCATATTCTTCTGCATCTTCACGGCGAACCATGAAAGCATAAGTGTTGGCAAAACCATAACCTGGTGTGTACCAATGCATATCATATTGCGAATCAAATTCTGAAATAACTGTTTCTAAGGCCACTTCTGGATCTGTTTCAGCTTCCATACCCAACTCACCTGTTAGTGAAGTCCCGGTATAGTTTACTGCTGATACGTTGGCATTACCTGTTTCAAGCGCTTGATGGTTCATCGTTGATGAACCCAAGTTCGGAATAATGTTTGTTGGTGCATCAATGTAATGTTGCACCATCCCCTCAACAATATGCCCTAAGATTTGTCGTTCAGTTGTTGATCCGGAAACAATGGAAATACCATTTTCAGATGATCCCCCTAATCCAGGTAATGAACAAGCTGTTAAAATAATTGTCGATAAGACAGCAACAATCGATGTCTTAAGATATTTCATTTTACGCAAGTGATTCATCTCCTTTCTTAGAAGAGGTTGTTGGTGTAACCCATTCCTCTATACGCGCCATCACTAGGTCAACAATGACCGCAAGGATGGTTACAGGAATCGTACCACCTAAAATTAAGTCCGGTCTAAATAGGTTCAATCCGTTAAAAATCATATCCCCTAGGCCGCCACCACCGATATATGAGGCAAGCGTTGTCCAGGCGATAACATATACCGTCGAAAGACGAATACCTGCCATAATAACTGGTACTGCAAGTGGTAGTTGCACTTGGCGAATAATTTGCATCCTTTTCAACCCCATCCCCTTAGCAGCGTCAAGTAAATCTGGGTTTACGTTTGACATCCCTAAGTAAGTATTACGGAGAATCGGTAATAGTGAGTAGATAAATAAGGCGACAATTGCCGGCACCTTACCAACACCTAGGAAGGGGATCATTAAAGCTAAAAGTGCTAACGTTGGAATTGTTTGTAAAACTGACACAATAGAAATCACTATATTAGCTACTTTGGGCACTTGTGAAAGGAGGATACCTAAAGGTACAGCTACAATAACACCTAAACCTAAGGAAATCAGTGACATGTAAATATGCTCCCAAAGTAGGCGAATAACCTCACTACCTTGGCTGGCAATAAACTCTTGCATTATTTATCAGCTCCTTCAGTAGGCGCATCAATTGGGTGAACTGCTGTTGTTTTTGCATTTTCAAATAGGGGTTCATCAGTTAATTTGTCAATTTCTTCCTCGTCACCCCAAATTGAGTTGTAAACAAGGTTTACTAATGCTGAACGGGTAACCAGACCAGTTAAACGACCAGCACGGTCAACAACCGGCATGTTTGGAATACGCCCTTTTAGAATTTGTGTTGTTGTATCTTGCACTAGAGCATCTTCATATACTGGACGTAGATTTGTATGCATTACGTCAGCTACCGATAAGCTTGTGTTTGCACCACGTGAAACCACGTCATTTAATGTTAATAACCCTTTTAAGTGGTGGTCATCATCGATAACAAATAATGAATCGACATGGTTGTCACGCATGATGGTAATGGCTTTACCTAAAGACATACCTAAAGTAGCTGTTAACGGTGTAGTAATCATAATTTCTTTTACTGTAATGAAATCAGTTTGCGCTTGCATTAAGCGTTCTTCACCTAAGAAACCACGTACATGCTCGTTAGCTGGATTACGTAAAATTTCGTTTGGCGTATCATATTGGATTAAGTCACCTTCATGCCATACTGCGATACGGTCAGCTAAGTTTAGGGCTTCATCCATATCATGTGTTACGAACACAAAGGTTGAACCAAATTCCACTTGTAGTTCTTTTACCAATTCTTGTAATGCATCACGTGTAATAGGGTCTAAGGCACCAAATGGCTCATCCATCAAAACGATTTTTGGATTGGCTGCTAAGGCACGAATAACCCCAATACGTTGTTGTTGTCCCCCTGATAACTCGCTTGGGTAGCGGTCTAAGTATTCTACAGGTAACTCAACTCGATTCATTAAACGTTCTGCAATATCTCTGTTTTTCTTTTCATCCCATTTAAGTAAACGAGGTACTGTTACGATGTTGTCGTATACAGTCATATGTGGCATCAATCCTGTTTGTTGGATTACATAGCCAATTCCGCGGCGTAATTCTACTGGATCTTTTGAAGTTGTTGGTTCGCCGTCAATCAGAATTTCCCCGCTTGATGGATCGTGCATACGATTAATCATCCGTAGCGCTGTTGTCTTACCAGAACCTGAAGTCCCAATGAAACATACAAACTCACCATCATCAATTGTCAAAGAGGCTTCTTTTACAGCGGTTGTGCCCCCTGGATATACCTTTTCGACATTCTTGAACTCTATCATTACTTAGTCCTCCTAATTTTTGCCTTTTTATAAAAAAAGTCTCTTTTAACTCTATCAAAATTTGAAAAGATGACCAAATTTATAACAGTTGATTTAGCTAAAAAGGCGACAAATCCGCTTTTTAAAGAAATTAACTTAGCAATTAACATTGTATAAGTTATAAGGAATTGGTCGCCTTTTTATGGCTAAAATTTAAATTTTTGAATATACAATAATTGTACACTTTAAATGTAAAAACTTTGAAAACTGATAGCTACAAGATTTATAACATCAAAGCTAGACTAGTTACTCTTAATTAAACTCTTAGTCCTCAATAATAACCGTTGCAGTAGCATAATGGTCAGTGTGACTGATGGTGATATGAATCGGACTTGTGACCTTATTGCAAATAATGATGGGTTTACGTTGGTCATCGTTAGAGACTTCAATGTCGTGAAAATGTAGCTGACTTGAAATACCTGTTCCGTAAGCTTTGGCGAAGGCTTCTTTGGCAGCCCAACGACCAGCAACAAATTCTATCTGCCGTTTTTCATTATAAATCTCTTGATAAGTGCTGAGTTCTTTATCTGTGAGTAATTTACCGACGAAGCGTGAATTCCCGGCAATCGCCTCCTTAATTCGTGCTGTTTCAACTAAATCTGTTCCTAAACCAATAATCATGGGGCCTCTTCCTATCATCTATTAAATAACTATTTACTTATATTTTAGCGTATCTATTTCAAAACTGCACCTTTGTGATAAGCAAAAAAAACAGGCAAATGAAGTCATTTAACCTCACTTACCTGTTTGATTGGGTCGAAAGTCTATAAGGGTTCGGATGTTAGCCTTTTAAACTTTGCACTGTAATAGGGCTTCAAAAGCTAGACTTGGCCGACACTTCACAAAATACGCTAAACGCTTATAGTGTTTATTCGACTCTTGTTGCAGCGCGGTACAAGTCTAAACGACTATTGTTACACCTTACTAACGAATTTTAAATTCTGCTGATTTGCCTTTTGATTGTTTGTTACCACCGTTTGACTTTTTACGGTCGTAGTTGTTACGGTTTTTGTCTTTAGCGTTACCTTTGTAGCCACCTTTACGGTCGCCTTTGTAGCCGCCGCCTTTACCGTTACGGTCACGGTTTCCGCCAGCATTGCGGTTTGACGCATTACGGTGGAAGTTACGTTTGTTACGGTTAGGTAATGGACGTTCCGGTGTGATTTCTACTTTTACAGAAGAAGGATCTTTCACTAATGAACGAACTAATGCTAAGGCAATTTCGTCTTCAGTGTAGTTTTCTGATAAGTAAGTAATTGCCTCTTGATACATACCTGTATCTTCTACTTCAATTAACTCTTTAACGACTTCAACTACGTTAGACAATTGACCACTTAATGCTTCTTGTGTCGTAGGTGGACGTAGGGCAGACATTTGTTTCTTGGTTAGGTCTTCAATTGTACGTAAGTAAGACATTTCGTTACTAGTAACAAATGTAACTGACATACCTTCTTTACCGGCACGACCTGTACGACCAATACGGTGAACGTATGATTCTGGGTCTTGTGGAATATCGAAGTTGTAAACGTGTGTTACACCTGAAATATCCAAACCACGTGCAGCAACGTCTGTCGCTACTAGGATATCTAATTTACCGTTTTTGAAGTTACGTAAAACGCCTAAACGTTTATCTTGGCTCAAGTCACCGTGGATACCTTCAGCTGAGTAACCACGTTCAACTAATCCACGTGCCACTTCGTCAACGCGACGTTTTGTACGGGCGAAAACGATTGACAATTCAGGATTTTGCACATCGATAAAACGTGTTAATAAGTCGAATTTTTCGTAGTCTTTACAACGTGAATA
This sequence comes from Aerococcus viridans, assembly GCF_001543285.1. Lineage (NCBI taxonomy): Bacteria > Bacillati > Bacillota > Bacilli > Lactobacillales > Aerococcaceae > Aerococcus > Aerococcus viridans. The sequence goes on along the minus strand of NZ_CP014164.1, from coordinate 337,011 downwards.
ATATTGATCAATTAAGTCCGCAGTCATTTGTTTTGTTTTGACATGAACAGTTGCTGGGTCATTCATGAAGTTATCTGCAATACGTTTGATCTCTTGCGGTACTGTTGCAGAGAAAAGTAGCGTTTGGCGTTCTGTCGGTAATTCACGAATAATTGATTCGATATCTTCAACAAAGCCCATTTTCAACATTTCGTCTGCTTCATCTAATACCAATGTTTCCACATTGTTTAATTTCAACACGCCACGTTTGATAAGGTCTAAGATACGACCTGGTGTACCAATTACAACTGGTGGGTTTTTCTTCAATAATTTGATTTGGTGTCCGATTGACGCACCACCGTATACAGTTGTTGTGTGGATCCCTTTAAATTTACCAAGGCGGTATAATTCTTCACCTGTTTGCACAGCTAATTCACGAGTTGGTTCAATAATTAGGGCTTGTACGCCACCAGTTTCATGTACTTTTTCTAGTAATGGCAAACCAAAAGCGGCTGTTTTACCAGTACCTGTTTGGGCTTGTCCAAAGACATCTTTCCCCTCAAGTGCCATCGGAATCGTTTGTGCTTGGATGGGTGTTGCTTCCTCAAAACCCATCTCTTCGATCGCGCGAAGCAGTGGCTTTGATAGATTCATTTCATTAAATTTCATCTAGTCTCTCCTTTTTCTACTTGAGTGAACTATTTATCTCTGTGAAAAAGCTTTTCACATAACAAAAATAGCCGAGTATGCCAAATGCATCAGGCTCGACTATTTCCAACTGATATTGATTACTTTAGTAGCAGAATTTCCGCTACTCCTCTAAACATACTCAAGCTAATATAATATAGCACATCTAAAGGCGAGATACAAACGAAAAGCACAAATCTCACTAGAGTTTAATTTAAACACTAACAGGCTTCATGGCCTACTATTCTTCCGGTGAAGCGATTCTTAACGCTTCCACTAACTCAATTAAGCCCATCCCATTACTTGCCTTCACTAAGACCTTGTCCTCTGGCTGCAAAATGGCTTTAACTTGTTCAATCAAGGCTTCCTTGTCTGACTCAATATATGTAATTAAATCTGGATGCATCCCCTTTTCAATCAAAGCATCCACTAGGGGTTGGATACGCGGCCCATATAAAAATACATGCTTGAAGGTATTCAAACCAATAACAGTAGCAATCTCTCTATGCAATTCATCAGAGAAAGCACCCAGCTCTAACATGTCTCCTAAGACTAAAATCTTTTGCGACATGCCTTTTGAAGCAATAGCCGAGAAGTTGCGAATGACAGCTTTCATAGCTGAAGGGCTCGCATTGTAAGTATCATTTAAGATTTGCGTATCTAAAATGCCACGTTCCCACGAACCACGATCAGGCGTAATTGAAAACTCAGCTAAATTAGGACGAACTTGCTCCATTGATAAACCAAATGAGTAGGCAACCCCTAAGGCATATAAGGCGTTCTGTACGTTATAGCCACCTGATAAAGGAATTTCCATTTTTAATTCAGGTGACAAATTGGTATAGAAGGTCGATTGGAATTGATCCATCATCACGTCAAAGGCGAAGATATCATGATCATCATTTAAGCCTATTGTTAAAGTCGATTGCTTTAAATCGGTTGGCATTTGGTCGACAATTAAAGGCTCGTCCCCTGGATAAATAAACGTTCCTTCTTCTTTCAATCCATCTAAAATTTCCAACTTAGCTTTGGCAATATTTTCTCGTGACCCTAGGAATTCGATGTGGTTTTCCCCAATCATGGTAATGACCACAACATCCGGTTCCGCCAATTTACTTAAGAAGGAAATCTCACCAGCACCTGACATACCCATTTCTAGTACAATGACTTCTGTATCTTCTGGCATATCTAGGATGGTTTTAGGTAAACCAATATCATTGTTGTAGTTACCGTTTGTCTTGTGGACTTTCAGGGCCGTCGATAGGGCTGCTGCCGTCATATCTTTGGTAGTTGTTTTACCAGAAGAACCAGTAATCCCAACCACTTTCGGCTTGATCCATCCTAGGTAAGCCTTGGCAAACGCCTGCATGGCAACCAGGGTATCTTCTACTTGAATAATTGGAAAACCAACAGGCGCTTCATTGGGATCGTTCGACCATAAGGCCGCAACCGCCCCGTTCTCAATGGCTTTATCAATATAAGAATGGCCATCTGTCGCACCTTTCAAGGGTACAAACAGGGCGCCTGGGGTAATTAATCGTGAATCGAATTCAACTGAATCAATTTCTGTAAACCGAGCTGTTGATGTGAAATCAATGGCCTCAACAGCTTTTACGATATCTTTAATTTGTGTTGGTTTCATACTTACCTCTCTAACTATTAAAGGTCGCTCATTCTTGCATCCAGCGCCTTAGCTGTAATCGCTTCTGTGATTTAGTGACTATTTAGACTACTTATTTAATGTATCCTATCAGACTTGCTACAGTGACTAGAGTGACTGCTGAATACTTTGTTTCTTATTATAGCGACTTAATCCTAATTGAATCAATTCTTCTAATAAATCAGCGTAAGATTTGCCGCTCGCTTCCCACAAAGATGGGTACATAGAAAATTGGGTGAAGCCTGGTAAGGTGTTGACCTCATTAATATAAATTTCACCAGTTTCAGTTAGGAAAAAGTCCGCCCGCGATAAACCTGACCCGTCTAAGGCTAGGAAAGCCTTACGTGCATAGTCTTGCAATTTCGCCACCGTTGGCTCGTCAATCGCTGCCGGAATGATCATCTCAGTGGTATTTTTCAAGTATTTCTCTTCATAGTTGTAGAAACCTTGCCCTTTTGCTAATTCACCAGGTACTGAAACGAAAACTTCGTCGTTCCCCAAGATTGCTAGTTCCACTTCACGCGGATTTTGCACGCTGGTTTCAACTAAAACACGGCGGTCATAACGGAAAGCTAAGGTTAAGGCTGCTAATAATGAAGCATCATCAATCGCTTCAGATACCCCAACGCTTGACCCCATATTGGCTGGTTTCACAAATACTGGGTATGCCAGTTCATTGGTTACTTTTTCAATGGCCACTTCCTGGTCCTTCTCCCATTCATATGAAGTTAGGGCCACAAATGGCACTTGCGGTAAGCCCGCTTGATTGAGCAAGTGTTTTGAGACAATCTTATCCATACCAGCCGACGACGCTAAGACGCCTGCACCAACGTAAGCCACGTTTAAACTTTCGAATAAACCTTGAATGGTCCCGTCTTCCCCGTTCGGTCCGTGTAGTGCTGGGAAGACGATTTGGTCAGTCCCTTCTAGCAAAACATCAGTAGGCACGATCGCTTGGCCCACTTGGTCTAGCTGAAAGTTTACTTGCGCATCTGGTTTTTCTGTCATGTTGCTACCTTTAAACCAGTGGCCTTGGCGGTCAATATATACCGGTGTTACGCTATGGCGATCGTATTGAATATTTTGCATGATGGCTGTTGCGGTTAAGATAGAAATATCATGCTCCGCACTTTTTCCACCGAATAAAACGATAATTTCCATGAAAATTCCTCCGTTAATTGTCTGTCGTTTTAAAATCTATCAGTTTTTATGCTTGGAAGTCCCAAGTTTCTGTTGTTAAATCATAGGTGAGTCTGCCAAATAATAAATGCAAGGCCTTGTCTGTTTCAACAAAACGCGGGTTATCTTCAGCGAGGTATACGCGAAATTCACGTTTGTTGGCGTCGACATGATCAGCCCCTTCAAAGGTAATGACGATACCGTCGTGACTTAACCGTGCCAAATGACCCAAAATTGGCTTGGCCGGTATGGGGACTGACTTGACTGTTTTCATGACCGTCTTCTTGCGGAATAAAAACATTGGCTTTTGCTCTTGTAAGTCTTCAGTCACTTTTTCAGCTAAGACATAGCCTAGTTGTCTGAAGAAGTCGTGAATGTCACGGTAGTACATTTTAGTTGTTGGGTATGAATTCGGATAGGTTGAACCGAAAAAGGTAAATCGGTTACCCAACTTATAGAAAGTCGGCTGGTTCAACGGTGCATCCATATGGCCTAAAAATAAAAGCTCCGCAATTTCCTGGTCAGATAGCTGCTGGAATAGGGATTCATATTTAAAATCAATCCATTTGGTTTTGGCTTGGACTTCGTTGGCTTGACCATCAATAAAGTCTTTCACAGCCTCGTGTCCGCTCACTATATGGAAACGGGTAAATTCATCAAAACGGCCTAAATGGTTTGGATTCTTGATGAGTAACAAGTTATTTGGTACTGTATTTACCGCACTTGTAAAATATTTCAGACCCACTCCTAATGATTGTACCTGATTCGAGATAGGGTTTGTAAAAATGTATATATAGTCATTTGTCACAGCTGTGCACCTCTTATTCCAGTAAATATTTTATCAAATTACGTTTCAAAACACTATCTTTCGTCAGATAAAAGCTTTAAAATACCAATGATTGATAGTCAAATCTTTAAGGAGGCTTTTCAACATGCACTTGATTGCATCTCCATTGCAAAAACAATTTTACACTTATTTACCTAAATCACCAATATATAAACAGTATTCTATCGCAGATTTACCAATTTCTTATCATAATCTGGTCAACCAACAAAATGGGGGCTACACCTCACACAGTTACGTGGCAAGTAAACGCCCAAGTCGAGACGCTCTTACCGCCGTCTACATCCCTTATATCGCCGGCATGTACGAACAGAAACCAGGCGCCGATTACCACATCCCATCCATCACTAGGCAAGAGGACTTCGTCCACCGACCTAACATTCCAGATACGGGGATTATCTTTTACGAAGATCAAGACCGCGTCGCCTATTTCGACTTTAGTCGAGTCAGTGACAAAGGCGAACCGGCCGTAGCCTATATGGATGTCGGCTTAGATCAAGTCAGCATTTTAGCGCCCGACTTTGCTAGCTTTTTAGACCTATTCGAACACCGGTTTTTAGGACTACCAGCACCAACACTAGTCTCCTATCACCGGGTGAATGCGGCCATCTTACAAGCCAATTCATTCATGGAAATTGCCGATCTACTGGCAGACTACGGCCCCCTTTTAGGGCAAGAATGGCAAAATGACTGGCAAAACTTGCTGGCTCATTTCGGTACAAAACCCTTCGGCCAATTCCAAACAGCCTTGAACACTTATAGCCAAGGCCACAAATCAATTTTATCCTTATAGGATGCTATTCAAAAACGGCTAACCCTTTACAAGTGGGCTAGCCGTTTTTTGTTTCTATTATTTTATCATTATTGGTATGTACTATTGAAATAATGCTTGCACTTCAGCTGGCGCCTCTCCGAAAGCCACTGTTTCGGTTAAATTCCCTTGGACAATCCACCGTTGAGTCAAATCAGCTGTACACGTCATCAAGGTGACAATAGGATCACCCGTCATTTCTTGCGAAATATATTGCACTTGATCAGGATTCACTGCTTCAACGAAGAAAGTTTCGTATACGTAAACGTTAGTCAAATCTGTCAGGTAAATTTTATCCCCAACCGTCACAGAATCTGAAATATTATTCAGTAAGATATCTGTCCCGTAGCCGATGTGGTGGCTAGCTAAAGTATAATTCCCCTGGCCCATAACTTGGTCTGGAAACATGGTCCCTGCACCCGACACCATAGCCGCATCAGACATGCCTTTAATGACCGCGGTATTTAAATTGGCATTAGGGATAGCGACAGCACCCAAAATATCCAAGTTCGCTTCGCCAGATTCAATATCTGACCGCACTTGGTTGATTTCTACCGCCGACACATTTCGGACCTCATTGAAATCAAACTGGCCATTTGACTGGTCCGACGCATTTTCTTGTAACTCTTCTGCCGTATAATTTGCTACCGCCACATCCTGCTGGTTTAAATATACCTGTACCACTGGCCAAGCCTGGTGGACCATAATGACTATCCCAATCCCCAATAATATCAGTCCTAAAAACCGACGAAAGCCCAATCTTCTCATCAATAGACACCTACTTCCCATTCACATTAAGTTCTAGACTCATTATCCCACATATTACAACCATCCGCTATCCAAGTCTTTATCATAAATTCCATCCACAGACAGGATTTTAACTTTCCACCAACTTATTCACACCATTTGAAAAATACCACCCTTATTTATCAAGTTTTCAACCGTTTTCGCATAAGTTTCCCACAGCTTGTTGATAAGTATCCAGATATTTACACAAATTTTACACAAAAATACCCCCATTTACACACATACTTATCCACAAATCCACAGACTCATACACAATTTGCAGGCAAAAAAAGACACTTTTGCCTATTGTACTGTGGATGAAGGTGGTTTTAACCACACATATCCACTGAGTCATGAAACTTATCCCCATTTTGAGAATACTTGTAATATCGGGTTCCAAAAGTCAGAATTATCCGACACTTCCCAAAATACGCCAATTACTTGCAGTAATTGTTTTGGTCCAGCGCGTCAATTCTTAGCGACTTTTGTCACATCTCTTATGTTAAATACTATATTCCCCAATCCAGTTCCAATTCTTGTCATGTAAAATTATGCGAGCAGGTACCCCAACGGCCGTCGCATAGGGTGGCACATCATGAATCACAACAGCATTGGCCCCAACTTTGGCATGATGGCCAACTGTGACATTACCTAAAACAGTAGCGTTAGCCCCCACTTCAGCGTCGTGTTGGATGGTTGGATGGCGCTTTGCCCCCTTGTCATTACCAGTCCCGCCTAAAGTGACCCCGTGGTACAACTTGACCCGGTCGCCAACAATAGCCGTTTCCCCAATGACAACGCCCATGCCGTGGTCGATAAAGACGTTTTCTCCAATTTGGGCACCAGGATGGATTTCAATGCCTGTATCCTTTCGAGTGGCTTCTGCCATTTTCCGGGCACCATAATAGTCTTCTTGTAAATACAAGTCCCGCTCGGCGATATGGCGGACCACTGCCTGAAAACCTGGATATAGAAAGACTTCTTCTAAGGAATGGGGCGCTGGATCGTTGTCATAGATATATTGGGCGAAGTCGCGGTGGGCTTCGTTTAATTCATCACTCAGCATGCCCATCACCGAATTGGCCGGTTGATAGGTAACGTTCACCTGAATCTGGTAATACGGTGACAACAACCTTACCTTTACCTAACTCTTTAGCGAGTGCTTTTGCCGCTACATAATTAGCACCTGAAGAGAAACCAGCGAAAATCCCTTGAGTAGTCGCCAATTCTTTGGCTGCCGCAATCGCATCTTCATTTGAAACAGTCGCTACTTTGTCTAAAATAGATTGATCTAAAACTTTAGGAATAAAGTTGGCACCTAACCCTTGAATCTTATGAGGACCTGCCTTACCTTCAGTTAATAGCGGTGAATCACTTGGCTCACCACCCCAAATAACAGTAGCTGGATTCTTCTCTTTTAAGACATGACCAACACCTGAAACCGTACCACCAGTACCGATACCAACCACAAAGCCGTCAACATTCGGTAAGTCAGCTAAGATTTCTTTGGCAGTTGTTTCCTCGTGGGCAGTCACATTGGCTCCGTTTGTAAATTGACCAAAGACCACACCATTACGTTCAGCCGCAACTTTTTCAGCGGTTTCACCAGCCAATGCCATACCCCCAGATTTATCTGTCAAAATCAGTTCCGCACCATAAGCTTGGATCAATTGACGACGCTCGATACTCATTGATTCTGGCATCACGATCACGACATTAATGCCTAAAGCCGCACCAACCATAGCTAATCCAACACCCGTATTACCAGAAGTTGACTCAACAATCGTTCCGCCAACTGATACTTTGCCTGAATCCAACAAGTCTTGGACAATGTATTTTACTGGACGGTCTTTTACCGAACCTGATGGATTATTCTTCTCTAATTTGACATAGATATCGGCAGAATCTGCATCTAAACCATTAATTTTGACCAAGGGTGTATAACCAATCGCGTCTACAATATTTTCAAATAACATAAAATTCCTCCATATATAAAATCATTGTTATCATCTCAAATCTTGCCTTTAGGTCTTTAATTAGTCCTTTGAAAAACAAGTTTTTCTTTCTAATCGAATAATACCCTTTTCATTAGCTATAAGCAATTGTTTCGCTCACTTTAGGACTACTGAATAATTGAAGGATTTTGATTGTATTTGTCTATCAGAAAAGGGGGGATAACCACTTTGACAATAAGAATTAAAGGCGTATCATGGACTTATTAAATCTCTTGGAGGTACATATGGATATTCGATTCGCACAGGGTAAAGATATTCCTGATATTTTAAAACTACTAGAACAAGTCAATTTGATTCACCACCAAGCTCGGCCAGACATCCTGAAGGAAGCGCCTAAGTATACTTCGGATGAAATTGCGAACATTATTGAAGATCCACAACGCCCACTTTTAGTCGCCGTTGAAGGCAATCATGTACTTGGTTACATGTTTGGGATTTACCAAGAATCCGCTGAAAGTGCGTTTCTAGTTGGCGAGAAATCCTTATACATTGATGATATCTGTGTTGATCAAAACGTCCGCGGCAAACATGTCGGCCAAGCCCTTTACCAAGCCACTAAAGAATTAGCCTCTGACACCGGATGCCGCCGCATCACCTTAAATGTTTGGGCCTTCAACGAGTCAGCCAAATCCTTCTATGAAAAAATGGGCATGCAGTCCTTTAAAACAACGCTAGAAGATATCTTATAAATCACCACAGCGACTTAACAGACATGTTAGGTCGCTTTTTTTGGAAAAAGATTTTTTTTTACTATCAAAAAAGAGTAGCCTCCTTTTGGAAAGCTACCCTCGCAAATTATGCATATCTATATTTAATGAATTTTCAATGGTTAACCTTCATTAACCTTCGACGGCAACTGCTTCGATTTCAACAAGCGCGCCTTTTGGAATTGCTGCTACTTCAAAGGCTGCGCGAGCTGGTGTTACCCCTGTGAAGAATTCAGCGTAAACTTCGTTCATAGCTGCGAAGTCATCGATATTGTCTAATAAAACAGTTGTTTTCACAACGTTAGACAAGTCTAGACCTGCTTCCGCTAGAATCGCTTGAATATTTGTTAAGGATTGGCGAGTTTGTCCTTGAATGTCATCCGCCGCAAATTCACCTGTTGTTGGATCAATTGGTAGTTGGCCAGATACATATACCGTGCCGTTTACACTAATTGCTTGAGAGTATGGTCCTAAAGCTGCAGGCGCCTTTTCAGTTGCGATCGTTTTTTTGTCATATATAACATCTCCTCTAATTTAATTTTAATAAAGCTAGGTCTATTATCAACTAAATCAGTGAAATTGTCGATGGTTTACTCCAAAAATTAATGACGGCCGATTAAACCAGTTTACTGTTTCAGGGGCGTAGTAGTCGAAAAGGGCAGATGCCACCATATGCAAGGCTTCGATTTCAGCCACATCATCAGCGCTCAATTCAAAGTTGAAGACAGCAATGTTTTCACCCAGTTTTTAAAGGTATTTGGAACGTCTATGATAGACCGCATATCTGTAGCGATATTGGCATGAATCTCCCGGTCCGCATACCGAGAGATAATGACCAAATCCTTACTTTGGTCATTATCATATGGTTATTAAAGGAAGGGGTCGATTGCTCCACCCTCAAGTAGCGCATCACTCGCTAAGCGATTACCCACTCTAGATACAGTACTTTGGTAGCCCATTAGACAGTAGTAGTATTAAGTCAGGATCTCAATAAAGGGCTTAATCCCCTTCCCGTCACATAGGGCATGGTGGAAAGACATATAAATCGATATTTGATAAGCGTAACCAACAGCAAATAGTAACTGTTGGCAAATCCACCCTGTTGTGGCAGGTTTTTGACTTTTGTGCAAGTTTGTTTTACCTTCAATAGTAGCAGATATGTTAATCAAAAATTTGTTTATGGTTGTTGTTCAGAATCGTAATCATTTTTCCATTGTGTTTGTCCTCATAAAACACGCCGTTACTTTATGAGGACTACTATAAAGACCAAGTGTTTGCGTAATAAGTGCAAAATGTTTACGAAAGGTTAATTAGGTAAAATTCCTATAAAAGTTGACAGCTGCCATAAATTTAGCCAATAAAAAAAGAGCACCCGACATGGGTACTCTTGGAAAATATGGGTGACATAAATGTCACACTTGATTTTCTTATGCTTCTTCTGCGTTTTCGTCTTTGAAACCGTATTTTTTGTATGTTGGTGTTTTCCAATGCTCCATGCTACTACAAACCCTTATGTGATAAGGTTTATAAGAAAATACGTTTTCTATGGAATGCTTAAAATTTTAAAAAAGATGGCTAAAAAGATGGCTATATTCATTGTTCGTACGCCTATACTATGAATGAATTTCACAAACAAAATATAGATTCTGTGAGAATGATTTATAGGTGTTTTAAAATAACTAAGTGGGTACTTCATCACTTCATTGTCTGTAAATTGCTTTCCCCATCACACATATATATGTGTTCCCAGCTACCAATGAATGGTGGCTTTTTTTATTGTCGATTTTCAAGCGTGCTTATAATATCTTCATTATATATGATTTTGGTTTGCTTCAATTCTATCACGATTAGTTCATCATAGGTAACTACCAACAAAAATATATCAAGTTTGAAACTATCACGCTTGGGGACGGATAAGTGCCACACATCCGCTTGCTTATAATTGAAGATTATTCTATCAAAATAAGTATAGTTTGTATTGGGATGATACCCTTTTTTATTCAAAAATGATTTTATATTGAAGTTATGATTGATTTTTTTAACTGCTATAATCTCCATAATTTACCACCTACCAAGATTATAGAACATTAGTTCGTCTATATCCAATATTTATAAAATTTTGATGGTTTGTTCAAAAACGGGTCAATTCTTGCCACCCTCTTGCTTGTTAAATAATCAAGAAAGCTATTTACCTTGGATATATGTAAAACGCCTTAGAAAGCAAGGAAATGGCAAATATAGGTATATACAAAAATATAGGTATTTGAATAATCTATACTCCTAACATTTTATTGCCCCCCACCATCTATTGATGGCACAAAAAAAGGAGCAACCATTTCAAAGGCTACTCCAGCAAGCTATAAGTATGTATCAATCAAATACATTTCTTCAAATTCATCATAATTATTTTTTAGTTCGATAATCCCACTCATGAATGAAGTCGCTTCATCTTCAAATAGATACACGCTACCAGCTCCATTTGCTTTGAGTGAGTATTGCCACGATGGAATGTTCTCATGGTGGACTTTCCAAAATTGATAACTATCCAATTCATCTTGGTAAATGTCAAAATCTCCGAAGCTATAAATTAGCGTATCATTTTTGTATTGGTCCATATAACTACTGTATTTTTGAAAGTGTTGTTGGTTCATTTTTCCACCATCCTTAGTAAAATCTATAATCTGAATATGTTTGTAACCCTACAAGGCAAATATCATCTATTGTCCTTTTGTAGTTATCGATTGCTTTAGATACCGTTTCAATATCGGTCAATTCCAGTCCCTTGCCAGTAAATAGAATAAGCGTGTCATTATCCATGTAACTGATACACTCATCTTCGCTTGGATGAATCTCGCACCAGATCGTGTTACTGATAGGATTGAACACCATTACTTTAATACCAGTATTTTGATTGTAGATAGTTACTGCTTTTTCAATATCCATTACATACCACCTTTACGCTGGTACGATAATTGTAGGTAACCAATGTTCTGTTTTATAAGGATATTCAAACCCTCTTGCAAGTGGCATTGGTAACACTTTACCATCCACCATATAAACAATTTTTTCAGTTGATTTGAAAGAAAGTTGATATTCTCCAATTACTTCTACCAGCAAAGTAGTAGCTTCACTATTCCATCCAGTCCATAAAATCACATTAGGATTACTTGGAAATGAAATTCCAGTACCTACTTTGATGAAGTCAAATTCAAACCGTTCAAATATATCTTCTATATCGCAAAAAGATAGATGATTCAGTTCTTTCAATTTATTGGCAATTTCATTCTTAATCAATCGTTGGTTACTCATTTTTTATATACTCCTATCTAAAATTGTAATAGTGTTCTTACTTCTGAAATAGGTAATCTTAAAACTCTAGCAACATCATCTAGTTGCATATCTTGGATATATACCATTCTTACCGCTTAGCGTTGCTTATCGTCTGGGATTGCTCCTACTTGATTGATCAGCACCAACTTGGTTTGGATATATCTCTTGTTTATATCAGCGTTGTTCCCACCCAATCTTTACGCCCTAATCTGAATCTACCTACTATATAATTACTACATTTACTTAGCCAAAACCTCAGGCATTACTTCAACATAGCCATTAGTTCATCTTCGGCATTATTCAATACACTGATTTTTGTTTGTTTGGTGGTTTCCCAATCATCGCTGGTCAGTATATCGTTAATATCGGTTTCGGTTAAATCTAGGCTAGCAACTTCATTATCTGATTGCTGCTGCTTTTCTGCCTTTTTGTGCTGGTCGATGTAGTAGTTGATTTCTTGTATCTCACTATAAACCATAACTTCATAATCGCTTAAATAATCTTGTTTTAAAAGGGTTTTAAGTGTCGGGTAGTCAAGTGTAGGCAACAACTCTTGAAATAGCTTATAACGCAATTTAAGGGCGCTAATTTGCCTGTCTAATGATTCTTGATCCAATACCAAACGAATAACGAACCGCTCAATATCCATAGCTTGCGTATAATCATCTATTGAAAAACCATATTGTGAAGTACCTGTAAATGATTGCATGCTATACGCATATAATTGAGAGTTACGGCGTTCTGTTTCAAGTCGTTTAATCTTATATGGCAAGGCTATATGTCGCCTGATATGGTACTTAATTTCTTTGTCAGTTGCGCTCTCCATGACTAACCCCCTTATTATCTGCTCGTATATTCTTCTATGGTTTCTTCAAAATAATGGTCATACATCAGCATGCAAACCTGTGTCATAAGTCGATTGAATTCTTTTCTAGTGATTCCCACCATGTCGCAATAATCATCGTATTTCATGAGTTTATTTGTGTAGGCACTCCCTACATGTCTTTTATTTCCGTACGCTTCAACTATTTCAGTATGTTCATAAAAGAAACTATGTATAAATTGCAGCAATGGCTTAGGTGCATTCTTTAAAGCGGTCATAATTTTTTTATAATCGTTGATTTCAAACTTACTTAGTTCATCTTTGTGCATGGCATATATCTTCCATCTTTTCAGCACGAATTTAGGTCTACTATAAAATGACACCGTTCAACCTCCTTCTTGATAATGAGTGCATCGCACTGGATAGGTTAGCATTATGAGTTATTTTTCTTCTTACGGTAGGTAATCATCTTGTCTTTAAAATAGCCTTTGTGGTTAGCACGCCATTCTCTCTGTGATAATTTCCGCCCCTTTTTCTTGCATGGATCACTACAATATTTAGCGTTATTTGTAGGGGCTTCAAAGTCATTACCGCAAATAGTGCATTTCTTTATCATTTTTAGTTCACTTCCTTTACTTTTGAATGTTTTAACGTGCGAAAATATGAGCAGTACGGCATGAAGTCCTTAATTTGGGGTGGGGGTAGGATTCCCTTGCCCCGTGTTTTTAAACGCCTTAGAACGCAAGCATTTGCCTTATTTGCCTATATTTGATTTCGTGATTGGTAATCGTAATAAAGTTTTTTTAAATTATTTTTTTATAGATTATATCCTCAATTTGTAACTATCTAAACTCGATGAGCTGGTCGAAACATTGCCACAATATTTTTTAATCATCATTATATTTTTGGTTTCCGTCTAGCTATGTTTATACTGCTGGGGTTAGCCAACTGGATAGGTCAACTGGATAATATAAAAGATTATTTAAATAAATAAAATAATAAATAAATAATTATCTCTCAACTCTGTATAGATGAACCGCTGTGAGGCGTTGTGTGGTGCATGGTAGACCTAGGGTGTGGGTAGTTGGGTGGCTGGTGTATGGTGTATGGTAGGGTGTCGGTGTATAAGTAAGGGGTGGGGTAAAAATTAAAGCTCCCTCGCTATATACCAGTACCCCCCTATATCTCATACATCGTGTGCCATACTGCTGTACATCATATAAAGACACAAGCGATATGATTCGCCTGTGCCTAGTGAATTACCCTAATAAACCTTTCAGCATATCCTTCAAAGCGTTGTCCTTCTCTTGTTCATCTTCCGTCTTTAGATTGTTGGCATGTCGGACTGTTTTCTCGATATGTTCCTCAGCCTCGGCCTTAGCCTTGGCAATTTCTTGCTGGGCTTTTTCCTCGTTCTTCTTGACTAAAAAATCATCATAAGACTTCATAAATTCCTGAGCTTCAACTCGTTCGGCTTCAAGTTCTGCCTCTCTAATTGCGAACTGTTTAGAATAGTAGTCCTGTCTAGCAAGTTCTTTAACTTCGGCTAATTCTTTCATAGTATCAACGTCTACATTCCCATCATCATCAATATACAACTTCGAACGTTTTTGGTTGTATAGCACTTGTTCCGCTGGAATCATTGATACATACTTCTCATATTCGGCTAGTGCTTTCGCTCTTGATGGATCAGTTACATAAATTGGTTGTTGGTTGTCTGTCATAAATAATTATCCTTTCTATTTAACAATTTCTTTGTATACTGGGCTGGCTTGGATATAGGTATTAAAGTAGGTCAGCTTGAAGCCGTCTTTGTTAGCTGGTAACCCAAGTGATTTCAGATTATCGTTTAACTCTCTAGTATAGCTAGCTTGTTCACTGGCAATTTCTTCTATCTTACTTAATAACTTGCTGACTTCCGCCTCTGCTTTTTCTTTGTTGGCTTTCGCCTCCGCCAATGCTTCATCACGAATCTGGTTATATTCATCATCAGTCAATAAAGATTCATCTTCTAAGCTATCTAATTTCTGTGCGAAAAAGTCTTTGCCATCCTGTGCCAATTGCAATGCTTTTCGGGCTTCACTATAAGCGGTTGGGTCATCGCCTAACTTGGCTTTATCCAATTCATCAGTGGCTTTTTCAATGTCTTTAATTGCTTTATCTAAACCAACTTGCAAATTATCTTTTTTGGCTTGAAACTTTTCTTCTGATTTGGCAATTGCATTCTTCAACTCTTGCAGTTTTGTATCTGTAATTTTCATTTATATAAATCTCCTTCATTAAATACTTCATAATCATCATTCTTCACGATATATTCTGCGAATTGATGAATATCAAAGATGTTCCCGAACTCTTTAACCTCGTTATCTTCCATAAACGTCTTTAGTGTCAAGTAACCAGCCCCGCCATCTCTTTCAGCATATTTAATCCCATTCAATCCCTCATAAGCATGAATGTTTAAATCAAATAGTGGGTGCACAATCCATTCGCCTTTATAGATAAAAGTAACATGAGCCGATTCCTTAAATTCATCTTCATCTTTTACTACTAAAATATCGCCAACTGCTATTTTTTGTCCTAATGAATCTTCTTCTTTGAATAAATTTCTGTAAAAACCTCTATCGTATAAATCTTCCAAATCTAAGTTCATATATAAATCTCCTTCATTAAAACATTGGTAGTAATAGCAACAATTTACAAGCCGAGATATGGTGTGCTTTCAACAATCAAAGTCTTTAACAATGATGGCTTTGAGTTTCGTGTTTTAAGTAAATAGTCTGCATGTAAATCTGCATAAGACTGTTCGATATGAGTTAAATCTTCTTCAGCTTCATTCAATTTTTGCTCTAAGTGATTAATGTATGCAGATTCTTGTTTGAGATGATTTAGGACAAATTCCACATCATTTTGCTCAATCGTTCCGCTTTCGATAATGTTGGCGATTTTACTCGCATTTTTAACCATTTGCTTTTCTAATTGGTCCATCATAATTTCTCCTTTAATTTGCACTATTAACAGTTGCTTCCCATTCTGATTCTGTGAACACATCCCCATTTGAATTTTTATCTCCGATGAGAATCTTTAAGGGTTCTAAGTCCAAGTTGTATTGTTTTGCATAAGATGAAGCAAGGAACAGATCATTGTTTCTCATGACACTTTGACCGTCAATGATTCGCTGGTAGGCTTCTTTACCTTTTCCGCCCTTACCGTTCTTACTAGGTAGATACGAATAATCTGTATTACTGAAAACATTCTTAACTGAATACTTTGCCATTATCTGCTCTTGAAAATTACCCTTTGTTGAGAAGATTCTATTTTCAAATTCTCCATCATAGAACGCTGGTGGTTTTTCGTTGTTGGTGTAAGTACCTTTACTTGTAACACTTCCAGCAAAAACGAAGTAGTTATTGTTATGTGCTTTAATATCTACACCATCAAGGTAGCCCAATTTTTGGCCATAATTTACATCATTCTTCTTTTTGAATATTAGGTGCAAGCCACCAGATGGAGTTACTTGTCTAAACGTGTTTGTCGCATTTTTCAGTATTTCTTCAGCGAATGGATTGGCTTCAATACTTTCAAAACCGTTTTGTCCGTCTTTATGGTCTTTGTCTATATCGATACACCATAAGTCCCTAGTTAAACATCCAAGTACAGTAGTAGAACGGTACAAGTTTTCGTGGGTATTAACAAATTCTGGTGTGATTGGTACATCCCTAAAAGTAACAATACTTTTTTTGTTATGGTCTAATGGAATTGTCTGTATACCTTTTTCAGCTAGGTATAAAGCACGTTGGTACATATTCATTTCTTTATACCTCCATATATAGGTAACCTAGTAACCTAAGTAGCTTAAATTTCCCTACACATGACAACTCAAAACACAAAATACATAAATCCCTATTTAAAGCTATTCATAACTTATTACCATTTATCTACTTCACTATTTTTCATTATCATGGTTACTTAGGTTACCCTTATGTAACTTATACGTTTTTTATAGATACCTAAGTAGTACCAAGCGATACTGTTAGGCTACCTTTTCTAAAAATATTTTTCTTAATGGCTACCTTTTACGAATCATGGGTTACCATTCCTCCAATAGTTTCAATGATTCTTTGAATAGCGATTCATCTCCAATAACATCAACTTTGATATTTTGCCCCTCAATTTTCTTTTGATGATTCAACTTAACACCGATGGCTTTAATATCATCTTGGGCTTTCTTGAATCGCAAATTGCCATAATCGCTTTCGATTGCTTTTTGCAAAATTTCGTCCCCAGCAAAGATGAAGCCTTGTTCACTAATAGTCTGTAACAAGATTTTTTGTGTTTCTGTAAACTCATCAGCAGAAAAGAAATTCTTCAATGTAACTTTTTCAAAATTGAATTTGCCATCTGAAGCTTTTAAATTATCTAAACTCAAAATCAGAAATGACAAACTAGCACTTTCAACCGCTTCATCATTAGGTGCAATGAATTTCCAATAAGGTTCAAAAACTTTGTATCTTTGTTCAGTCGTTTCTCCTTTAGGTCTATCTTTCAATGCAATATTGACAATTCGTGATTTATTGGCGGTAATTTCGTTTGTTTGAATCTGTTCATTTGTATCAAGAATCAATACTGATCTGTTCTTGAATTTGAAGTTATCTCCACCGATTGACCTACCAGTCAAAACTTCTCCAGTAGCAATCTTACGAAGTGCCACCATACCTTTGTTATCGATTTCTCCAGTTTCATTTGCGTGTGCCACTTCAGCACCGTAAAAGTTCATCCATTCGCTTTCTTTACCATAACCAGTACTGTTTACCAGCAAGTCAAAGTTGATTGGATTTACTTTGAAAATATTGTAAAAAGTTTTTAGGAATAATCCCTTACCAGTTCGCCCAAAGTCTTTCATGAAAAACATTTGTTCCGCTGGTGCAAGGTCTAATTTTCGATACATCACATAAGCGTGCATTAATGATAAGTTATTGAAGCTACCATCATCATTGGCAATCATATTGATGAAGTCGCTTGCCATTTCAAAATTAAATTCGCTATTCTTCACTTCAAAATAATCAAAATAAAGGTTATTTGAATCAGTTGGTCTTACATCTAGTAACAAATTCTTGCAATCATAGATCCAATCGATACCAGCGAATGTATAAGGCTGTATAGTGTACCCATGTTCAAAGGGACTATACTTCTCAAATAATTCTGCTAGGACTTCTAAAAAATCATTAATCCTCAATTTTTTATCAATCGGATATGTAAGAATGAATTTCACTTCATCTAGCTTTGTAAATTTCATACCCTCAACAATCAAAAAGCATTTTAATTCTTTAGAGTAGATAACTTTTTCTGCGACTAAATCGGATAAAAACCTCGCATAATTTGAGAGATGAACATACTTGAATGTGATTTTCTTCTCATCTGTTTTTTTGTCAATTTCCTCTTTAATCCGCCCATAAGCTAATCCAGTTTTCTTTGCCTTTATGGTGTAACTAAGATTGATATTGCCAATCTTTTCGTGTTTGCCATGAACAAATTTTTTGTACACAACATCCCCTTTGTTATCAAGAATTTGTTGTTCGCTGGTAATATCTGCGAAGTGCATACTCTTAATAATTTCTTTTATGCTAGATAGGTTAGGAGTATTAATTTCATCTAACACATCTCTGATTTTTTCCAATCGGTTTAATAATTCTCTAGCGATTAAATTATTCATTTTCTGAAATTTGCCCCCTTTCTTGAGGTACTTGGATAATTGATTTCTTTTGCTATATCCTCTACTTAAAAATTGAGAGAAGTGATAGCTGGTAACACATTAATTTCTTTCTGCATCTGATTTGAAATACTTTTGAACATTGCTTTCATTTTCGATTGCCTTATCAAGAATTAAATGATTAAGGTAGATAATTTGTTCAGCAAGTACAGAAAATTCATATCCTAAGAAAGCAAATTCTTCTTTATTATTTGATTGCCCAGCCTTTATCGCTTGCTCGCCCAGATCGTTCAAAATATAATCTTGAATTTCTGCGAGTACTTTAATATCATGGCTTTTGTTACCTAATTCTTCTAACTGTTCAAATTCGATTTGTTTTTTCATAATTAATTCTCCTATTCTAGTAGTACAATATTTGTTTTTATATTGAATGTTCTTTCAAAAAATGCTAAAATAGGTATAAGAAAAGACCTATTTTTTGCGAAGAAAAACTGTTCTAGCTTAGTGAAAACTCCCATTTTCATTAAGCTTTTTTTATTACCTAAATTTTGATTTAAAAGTCATGGCATTGGCGTGCTATTTAATAGACTTTTCTTTCATTCAGATACGATTCAACATCTTGCATATCAAACATTTTTTTGTTACCTAACCATACATAAGGCAATCCATTGTCAATCATTTCATTAAGTGTTGTCATACCAATACGCAAGTAATTCATCAACTCTTTTTGGTACATGTACCGCTTACCGTTGTTTTCTTTTACCGACTTCAGAACGCTTTGCAGATCACTAAGATATTCTGTGTAGATTTGTTGTTTCTGTTCTTCTCCTAGAATTACTTTCACTTCAAATTGTGGTTTTTCCATTTTCTCAACCCCCATCATTTATAGAGATAGTAGCTTTCATCCCCAGCATAGTAACGTCCTTTGTAAACTTCATTCGTAACAAGTAAGTACGAAGCCAAAAGTAATAAGATTAGAACGTACACCATCATAATTCGGAACGTTTGTTTAACCATCTGCTTCATATTTCTTTGCCCTCCATTTTGAATCGGTTCTTCTATATAAAACTTGGAAACTTACTGATCTAACACTCTTGGTTAATCAGCGACAATTATTTGTTCAATTTAATCACTCCTTTCAATGTTAAAAGAATAACTTTTGCTAACTTATTTTTCAAAAAAAATATCGTCTATTGTAATATCTGGAAAATAAGGCAACATGATTTTTTTTAAAAGTTCTTTCTCTTTATCAGAAAATGCACGTTTCCCATTTTCTTTCAAAGAATAGGTTTGTTTATTTTTAATACCTAACCTTTCCCCCATTTGTTGCTGGGTTAAACCCAGCATTGCTCTATATCCAGCAATTTTATTAATTTGAGTTTCCATCTAACTTCTCCTCCTTTTCTAAGTTGAATAACTTTTGCTAACTTTGTACTCTTATTAAACCATCTTTATTTTCAAAAGTCAACAAATAAATTAACTTTTGCTAACAAATATGCTATGATTCATATAAAGATAATTATAATAAGGAGTATTGCTATATGGATAAAATACGATTAGGAAATAAAATAAAAAGTATCAGGATGGAGAAAGGTCTTACTTTAGAAGAATTTGGAAAAAAATTCAATACTTCAAAAGTAACGATTTATAACTGGGAAATAGGCAGAAATGCACCTAACAAAAAGAATTTGGCTATTCTTGCAGATTTAGCAGGAATTTCTGTTGATGAATTATTGTATGGTACTAGAGAAGAATTGATTTCTAAAGGTGTTAAAGATGGATTACAAGATTTTTTTGATAGATCAGACAATCAAGGGTATAAGCGTGAGGATTATCAAGCCAATAAAGAAAAGTACATCACTTTGCTATCTGATTTAATTGAAGAATTTACTCAACTTTCTGAATCGGTATTACCTTATGAAGAAATATATATTAGAGTTAGGTCATGGACTGAAGAAAGATTAAACTCACTATATAATTCAGAAGCTAGAACTGAAGAAAGCTATTTGTACTTCATGCGTGATGTACTTGAAAATGCACATATTGAAATTTCAAAGTATCAACATGACCCAGCAACTCGCAAAAGTGTAGAAGATGGTATAATTTCAGATGATTTTATTAATGAAATCATTCAAGATTTGATGAATAGCAAGAAAAAAATTGGAAACAAGATGGATGAATTAGGCGTTCCCTATTCAGATTCTTTATAACAAAAAAACCTCCCACAAATTCATGGCATTGGCGTGCGAACAATGAATAATTAGAGAGGTAATAAAATGAAAATTAGTAAATATATAGATAAGAAAACCAACAAACCCATGTATCGAGTTAAAGGTTATCTAGGTACTGATCCGATTACTGGTAAGAAAATCTACAAGAATATGAGTGGCTTTGCTAAAAAAAGGGATGCAGAAATTGCAGAACGCAAGGCAAAACAAGAATTTCTAAAAGCTGGGACTACCAACACAGACCGATTGAAGTTTGAAGAAGTAGCAAAGATTTGGCTTGAAACTTATGAGATGAGTAACATCAAAGAAAGCACTTTCCAGATTCAAAGGGATATTGTGTTGAATCATATCGTGCCTAATCTAGGTAAGCACTATGTAGATAAAATTACCCCTATTATGTGCCAATCGCTGGTAAACAAGTTCACTAGAGAATTTACCAATTACAGTAACATGATTGGACTTGCTACACGCATTTTAGAGTATGCTAGAAAGACTTTGAAGCTTATTGATGATAATCCTATGAAGGACGTTGAACGCCCTAGAAAAGCACGTAAATTGAAATCTGAACGGTACGAAGCGCCATATTTTAGTAGAGAAGAATTAGTATACTTCTTGGAATGTGCCAAAAAGATGAATGATCCAAAAGCGTATGCGATTATCCATCTAATGAGTTTTACTGGTATTCGTGAGGGCGAAGCGTGTGGCTTAATGTGGAAAGACTTTGACGAAGTGAACAATACCATCACGATTGAACGTGCAATCATTCGTGGTAAAAACTTTGAAAAGAAAGTTGGGACTACAAAATCATCTGCAAGTGAACGTACTATCTCAATAGATGATGAAACCGCCCAAGTATTGAGAAATTGGAAATCTAAACAAAAAGAAATCATGTTCATGCTTGGGTACAATACCAGCGGTAAGAATCAATTCATGTTTACCAATGATAAGAATGAGATTTATCAACCCTTATATGCTTATGACCGTATTCAAGCGGTTTGCAAGAAGTTCCCAGAAATTGGGAAAATGACTGCGCATGGACTAAGACACACACATGTTACCTTATTGCTTGAAGCTGGAATGTCTATCAAAGAAGTTCAAGAACGCTTGGGACATGAAAATACGAAAATGGTACTCGAGGTGTACAGCCATATCAACAAAGAATCTAGCAAAAGGATTGGTAATGAATTTGCAGACTTTGTGAAAAAGGTAAACGGATAATTTCCTATAAATCATGTTCGCTTTTAATAAAAAGTTGGCAAAAAGTTGGCAGAAAATAAAAAAAGAACCCTACTGCGTGAACAGTAGAGTTCCAAAACCTTGTTATTACAATGTTTTTGAAGCTTATGCTTCTTCTGCGTTTTCGTCTTTGAAACCGTATTTTTTGTTGAAACGGTCCACACGACCATCTGCTTGTGTGAATTTTTGACGTCCAGTGTAGAATGGATGTGAGTCTGATGAAGTCTCAACACGGATTAATGGGTAAGTGTTACCATCTTCCCACTCAACTGTTTCAGCAGAATGAACTGTTGAACCAGATAAGAATTTGTATCCTGTACTTGTATCCATAAATACTACTGGATGGTAATCTGGATGAATCTCTTGTTTCATTTGTACATACTCTCCTTTTCGCCCTGAACTTCTGCAGCCCAGAGATTATTTTTAACATAACACGAGTAGTCTATCACAATGCACTATCACTTTCAAGTAGATATTTATGATTTACCCTTGTTTTTTCCTTTGGATAAAAAGACATCAAGCCGGTCAATAAACTGTTCATTGGTTTCAGTTTTCTTCATTTCCTTCAGCATTTCATTGGTATAAACCAACATATCGCCCTTCATCGTCTGGCGCAATTTCCATAAAACTTTCAAGGCCGACTCATCATGCAACAACTCTTCCTTACGAGTAGATGAACGACGAATATCAATCGCTGGGAAGACACGAGATTCTGCCAAGTCACGAGATAAGTGAATCTCCGCATTACCCGTACCCTTGAACTCCTCGTAAATCATATCGTCCATACGAGAACCAGTATCTACTAAAGCTGTCGCTAAAATAGTCAAGGAGCCCCCATCTTCAATATTACGGGCTGACCCAAAGAATTTCTTCGGCTTATAGAATGCAGCTGGATCAATACCACCAGATAAAGTCCGGCCACTCGGCTTCTCAACCAAGTTGTAAGCACGGGCTAAACGCGTAATTGAATCCATCAAAATAACCACATCACGCTTATCTTCCACCAAACGACGCGCCCGTTCTAAAACCAATTCCGCAATCCGCACATGGTTTTCAGGTCGTTGATCAAAAGTAGACGAAACCACTTCCCCATCAATTGATCGCTCTAAATCCGTCACCTCTTCAGGACGCTCATCAATTAACAGCATAATCAACTCAACATCCGGATTATTAGCTGTAATTCCGTTGGCGATTTCCTTCATCAAGACCGTCTTACCAGCCTTAGGAGGTGCCACAATCAAACCACGTTGACCGTAACCAACAGGCGAAATCAAATCTATCATCCGCGCAGACAAACGTCCAGGCGTCGACTCCAACCGTAATTGCTCATCCGGATAAACAGGGGTCAAGGCTGGGAAATGCGCCCGTTCCTTCGCCTCATCTGGGTCCTTACCATTCACCGCATACACATGCATCAAGCCCAAGTACCGCTCAGAAGCCTTAGGCGGACGAGCTGTACCTGACACCAAATCCCCATTCCGCAAACCAAACCGGCGAATCTGAGAATTCGAAATATAAATATCCTCCTGACTAGGCGAATAATTAATAGACCGCAAGAAACCAAAATCAGACCCTGTAATATCAAGCACACCCTCGACATTCATAAAGCCCTGACTCACCTCTTGCGCCCGCAAGACAGCCATAATCAGCTCTTTCTTATTCATTTGGCTATAATAAGGGACCTTATACGCCTTCGCATACTGGTAAATCTCCTTCAAAGTCATAGCCTGCAAACTATGCAACTTCACGTGTTCTTGCTCATTATCTGACATAAAAAAACCTTCATTTCTATCAATACTTAGTTACTTTCTGGAAAAGGATGACCGCCTAGAAGCTGAGTGCATAAAGATGTCGCTAGCTATTATGAAGCCAGCAGCTCCTTGGGTCTAAGAAGTGTTAAGAGAGGACTTGCTTGTTGTTTGGGTAGAAATGTAAAGGACTGCGACACCCTTGCCACAGTCCTAACATGCATCACTACAGCGACAACATTAGTTTACTGTAGAATAATCGTATTGTACCAATTGAATATCAGCACCTAAAGCTGACAATTTCTCATCGATATGGTCATAACCACGTAAAATATTACCGGCACCATATAATTCAGTTTCACCTTCAGCCATTAACCCAGCAATCACTAGACCAGCACCAGCACGTAAGTCTGAAGCCGTCACAGTTGCACCTGTTAATTGGTTAGGGCCAGTGTAAGTAATTTGGTCATTGTGTTCTTCAATATTTGCACCCATACGCGCCAACTCAGGCACATGTTTCACACGTTTTGGATAAATCGTATCTACTAATTTACCGTTACCATTCGCTGTTAATAATAATGGCGTAACAGGTTGTTGTAAGTCAGTTGCAAAACCTGGGTATGGCGCTGTTTTAATATCCACAGCTTTTAATTGACCGTCATTTGGATGAATATAGATAGCATCATCGCTGATGTCCATTTTGACACCCATCTCACGTAATTTCGCTAGGAAACTTTCAATATGTTCAGCAATGACGTTCTTGACAGTAACCCCTTGGCCAACTGCCGCAGCAGCTGCAATATAAGTACCGGCTTCGATACGGTCAGGAATTTGTTGGTGAGAAGCACCGTGCATCTCGTCCACACCTTCGATACGGATAGTAGAAGTACCCACACCTTTAATCTTAGCACCCATCTTGTTTAATAACATAGCGATATCAATGATTTCAGGTTCGCGGGCTGCATTTTCAATGACAGTTATCCCTTTAGCGCGAGAAGCTGCCAACATAATGTTGATGGTTGCGCCGACGCTGACAACATCTAGGTAAATTTCAGTACCTGTAAGACCATTACCGTTAGTTGTTAAATGCATAGCACCTAATTCGTTGCTTACTTCAGCACCTAAAGCTTCAAAACCTTTTAAGTGTAAATCCATTGGACGAGGCCCCAAGTTACAACCACCTGGTAAACCAACAACACCCTCACCGTATTTACCTAATAAGGCACCCATGAAGTAGTAAGACGCGCGCAAGCTTTGGATCTTACCATCAGGCATTGGGCTATTTTCCATGTTCGATGGGTCAATACGCATGACATGCTCGTTGAAATCAACCTTTACATTAAAGTCTTTCAATATTTCAATTAAAGCGAACACGTCGTCAATTTCCGGTACGCCCTCAATTACCACCGGTGAATCCGCCATAATCGCTGCAGGAATTAGCGCAACTGCACTATTCTTCGCTCCAGAAACCGTAATCTCACCCTTTAACGGATTACCACCCTTGATGATAAATTTTTCCATTATAAAACCCCTCACTCATCGTTTTCATTTTCGTTTTATTTACGTTATGTTTTCATTCTTTTAATTACATAGTCTAGCTCTTATTTGTTCATTAATTACCTATACTCGTCACACATGCTATTTTTGCATACTTTTCCTATTTTATGATAGATAATGCAAGATTGATTATACATAATTCTCTATGATATAACTACCGTCCCCACCAATTTTAATGGTTTTTTTAACTTCTATGTAAAATTTGACATATATATAATCAGTTATAGGAGCCATTTAATTTATTATAACCCACGAACTAACCAATATTCATCCGATATATTTAAACAACTTGGAAAAAGGGCAATTTCACGTAAATTTGAGGATTTCAAGTACAAAAAAAGAGCAACAACCAAAAGGTCATTGCTCGAAAAAGGATATGTAAAGCGAAAATTCACTGGCTAAAATGAATTATGCTTTGTTTGATGAACCAAACATACGTAATGTTTCACGTGCTGTTTTAACGATCGCAGCTTTACCTGGTGCTAAAACTTTACGTGGGTCGTATACTTTGTCATCGTTGTTTAAGTTTTCACGAACTGCAGCAGTAAATACGATTTGTAATTCAGTATTTACGTTGATTTTCGCATGACCGCGTTCGATAGCTTTTTTGATTTGTTCTTCTGGAATACCTGAACCACCGTGTAATACTAATGGTGTGTTTGTGTATTCAGAAATTTCTTTCATTTCATCGAAACCTAAAACAGGTTCGCCTGAGTAAGGACCATGAACTGAACCTAAGGCTGCAGCTAATGCATCGATACCCGCTTCGTCAACGATACGTTTACATTCTTCTTTATCTGCGTAGTTGATACCAGCAGTAACGCCGTCTTCAGTACCACCAACAGTACCGATTTCACCTTCAACAGAAGCGCCACGTTCGTGTGCGTATTCTACAACTTGTTTAGTCATAGCGATGTTGTCCTCAATTGGGTGATGAGAACCATCGATCATTACTGAAGTGTATCCAGCGTCGATTGCACGTTTACAAGTTTCAAAAGATGAACCGTGGTCTAAGTGTAATGCAACAGGAACAGTGATTTCCATTGTTTCAATTAAAGCTTTAACCATAGCGGCAACAACTTCTGGGCCACCCATGTATTTACCAGCACCCTCAGAAACACCTAAAATTACTGGTGAGTTTTCTGCTTGGGCTGCTTCTAAAACAGCTTGAGTCCATTCCAAGTTGTTAATGTTTAATTGTGCTACTGCATATTGACCGTCTTTCGCTTTTGTCAGCATGTCGACCATGTTTTCTAATGGCATAAATAGATCCCCCTGATTTTTAATTTTGATGTGCTCGTGCTTATTGTAACCCTTATCAATTGCATTTTACAAGAGTTTTGTCTCATAAAAAATTAAATATTAATTGATGCCATAAAATAACAATTCGCAAACGCATACATCGTTTTTATTATTCTGTTCATACAATTTTTGCAATAATAATCCTAATCGTGTATAGGCTTTTTTGACTGAAAATAATCATTTTCCCCTAAACCAGGCTATTCCACTGACTAAGACTGGCTAGCACTCGAATCTTCATCAGTAGCAATAGCTGCAGTGGTTGTATCTGCTACTTCTGCATCACTTGCACCACTTTTAGCATCAGCTTCCACAGCGTTTTTGTCATCGTGACTCCATGCACCATTCATTGAAGCGCTAGTTGAAGCATCAGTTGTATCTTCCTCAATTTTCACTAACTTTTGTCCTGTTTGTTCTAGATACCACTCAATTACAGGTTGCAAGTCTAAAACATGCTCGTTGATTCCACGATACTTACCATCTTCATCATGCATAGCCACATAATTATGGACAACATAATTTTCTTTATGGATTGGTACGTGTACATGAACACCTTCCATGTTTCCTGACCGCAATTGAGAGATTACCCAAGAAACGTTCTTCACAGCACGTGGTGGGTGAACAGCACCAAGTGGGCTACCAACATCTTTTTCGTAACGAGAAGCAAACATGTCTTGACCAGGTTTCACGCGATTATAATAGATGTATTGGTTATTTTCATCTGCATAAGTCAATTCAAGAGGAATTGTCTTTAAGAACCAGTTTAATTGGTCTACTGTTAACAACCCTCTATCCAGTTTCACATAGGTATCACCTTCGACAGCGCCCACTTTTGCTGCAGCTTGCTCAACCCAATCCGGTGCGGTCATGTCTACACCCTCAATGGTTGTGTCACAATGCTTAGTTGCAGTTAAATCTTCCTCAGGGAATACGGGGTTATCTTTAAGTGGTTGAACAGATTCAACGTACTTCATAAACTTCTCTAAGCTACCTTTCAAGAAACTTACAGTGCTAGGTTCAACCAAATCACCATTAGCGTTGATTGCCTCTTTACAATTTCCTAATAGGAACTCTTGCCCTGGCATGACTAAAGCATCAATTCCTGGTGCCTCAAGAATTTGACGTAAGTGTAATTGTGATCGTGATGTTCCTTGATCTAGATAAGAAGCACCGATGATTTTTACAGGTTTATTTTTCAATGGATGAATTGTGAAGGATAACCATTCCAATGCACTCTTCAATGGCCCTGGCGTTGTATGGTTGTGCTCCGCTGTAGCAATAATCACACCATCTGCTTGGCGGATTTTCCGATTCAATGTATGAACAGGCCCCTCCGTCGCTAACTCCGGGTTATCTTGGTTGAATAAAGGTATTTGGTCAATTTCAAGAATCTCTAGATCAAATAAATCAGTGAATTCTCTTTGAATATATTGTAACAATAAACGGTTATATGATTTTTCAGCAGTTGAGCCAACAATTCCAACAATTTTCATTTTGTCACCCTAGTCCTTTCTACTTGGTCCACTCGTAGTTTTCAGCAGCTGCTTTTGTATCAGTTCTTAGCTGCGTAAATTCTTGTGTATGATCAATAAATTGAATAAATTCGGTAAAAATAGCTTCTAATTGTTCAACAGATTTTTGGTTACTTAAATCACCATCATCATCAAAAGCTTGTAAAGAATTTCCTAATAAAAATTCTGAATTTGGTATCACACGTGCTCTAATATCTGGTGAGTCTAGAATTTGGCGCAAGTGCATTTGTGCTCTAGAAGATCCTAAACGACCGTTAGAAGCACCAGTAATCATAATTGGTTTATCTGCTAAGGGATAAATATAATAGCTTAACCAATGTAAGGCATTAGTTAGTGAAGAAGTAATGGAATGATTATATTCTGCAGCACTAATAATAACCGCATCTGCTTGCTCGATTTTTTTCGCGTCCTCTTCAACAATATTTGGAAGTGTCTTATCTTCTGGTTTAGTAAATATTGGATAATCACGGATTTCCAATAATTCAATTTCAGCTTGATCTGCAAAATGTTTCTGAATATATTTAAGAAGTTTTCTATTAGTAGATTTCTTAGAATTTGTACCTACGATTCCGATAATATGCTTCATGATTTTCTGTCCTTTCTATAGTAGAAATATAACCTGCTAACAAATAAGTTCAACTTTGCCCTCTAAACCAGATGTATAGGTAACTTGTCCCTGTCGGTCAACAACCAACACTTCAATCTGGTCTATTTGTTCTGCTTGATTGATAATTGCTTCCTTAGATAAGGGAAACAATCGCGTAGTCCAAATCTCACCATCTAACGAAGATTCACTTACCACAGTGACACTGCGAACGTACGCTTGAAAGGGCTTACCATTTGTGGAATCTAAAATATGGTGGTAAAGATGTCCATCCTGTTCGAATACACGTACGTAATCCCCTGACGTTACAACCGATCGGTTACTTAAATCGACAATGGCCTTGTGATAACCACGCGTTTGGTCAGGATCTTGGATACCTATACGCCATTGTGTACTTTCTGTATGATTGGGTCGATGGCCATAGAATCTAAGGTTACCACCAAGATTAATAGATGCCCTGGTTACGCCTTGATCTTTGAAATAAGCGATAATTTGATCTGCTGCATACCCTTTCGCAAGCGCACCTAGATCGATCGACATCCCTGGCTTAGCAAGGTAAACTGTTTTTTCTATTTCATCCAGATGAATTTCATTCGGGTCTACTAAAGTCAGCCGGTCCTCAATCTCTTGCTGGCTAGGTTTACGATAATCCGCAAAACCAATCCGCCACAAGTTAACTAAAGGCCCAATAGCTATATTTAGCTTTCGTCCCGATGTAATACTTTCTTTTTTACCGATTTGAATGAGATGAAATAGCTCTGGATGAACGTGTACAGCCTTTAATCCTGCCATTTGATTAACCGCCATTAATTCAGAAGATGGGTCATTCGCTGAAAAACGCGCTTCCAATTGAAACAAACGCTGGACTGCAGCAAGTAATAAAGAATTGCTATTTGGATGGTCAACCATTAGGTCAATCGTCGTACCCATCAAATTTATAGAATGCCGTTGCTCAAAGTCCAAATCACTAGCCTCCAACTCCTTAAACCTCTTCCACCCTAAATAGTAGAAAGTAACCAAAAACTAAACCGCAAACGCCTACAAAAATTTGTACACCTCTTAACGGCATAAGTAACATTGATAAACCCATCACAAGATAAGTTGTCATTAGGATATGAACTTTTTTGCGCCTGCTGATACCACCTTGTCGCTTAAATTCGCCAACATACCGTTCATATAAACGAGTAGATTCTAACCAGCTTTTAAATCGCGGTGAACTTCGCGTGAAAAACCAGCCAGCAAGCAACAAGAAAGGGGTTGTCGGTAGAACAGGTAATATGACACCTACACTCCCTAGGACCACACTTAACAAGCCCAAAATTAGAAAACCCTTCTCTTTAATAGTCCTCATTTCCATTACTCACTCCTTGAAAAAATATTCACATGATAGTTCTACCTCAAATTACCAAATTACATTTATTTCGTCAATGAAATATCCAAATACTAAAAAGAGGGTGCAACATTTGTGTTACACCCTCTAAAATATGTCTTATTTTATTATCAACCTTGAACAAAATTGTATTACTTATCTAGCGCCTTATGACGAATATTTAATTGATGTTGTTCATAGTTCGCTTGCTTTAGTTGCGGCAAACTCATCATAGCGATAAAGCTGACTAGATAAAGGCTTGCTAAGAAAAGCATGACCATACCTACACCTGAAGCATCTAAGATAAAACCAATGATAACTGATGAAAAACCACCCACTGCACGTCCAACATTCAAAATAGTGTTATTGGCGATGGCATTCACTTTAAATGGATACAAACGAGAAATCATTGCACCATAGCCTGCGAACATCCCGTTTACGAAGAAACCAACGACGGCACCACCGATTAAGATGGTCATAGCCGAGTTGGCAAAAGTGAACAAGTAAACTGAAACTGCCGATGCAATTAAATACATACCATAAGACAATCTTGGCCCTAATCTATCTAAAATTTGCCCAAATGTCAGCATTCCCAGGCACATACCCAAGATCGTCGTTACCATCCAAGTAGATGATCCAGAAACAGTTACCCCAACTTGTTCTTGCATGATTGTTGGTAACCAGTTCATCATCCCAAAGTAACCAGCGATTTGAACAGTTGTCATCACCATTAAAATCAAAGTCTGGTAAGTTTGGCCCGGTGTCTTGAACAAGTCTCTAATAGCAGGCTTCTCCTTGTCATCAACGTCTACAAGGTCTTCTGTGACTTCGTCTGTGTTAATACCTAATTCATCTTCATTAATGGTTAATTTAGCCCACACAACAACTAGGATTGGTAAGATGCCGAATAGGAACAAGCCTCTCCAACCAAGCGTTGGCACGATAAAACCTGCTAGAAGCGCCGAACTGATGGAACCGATTTGGCCGACAATCCCGTTCAAGGATGAAATCCGGCCTAATTGTTTAGCAGGAACAAGTCCGGCCATAATCGAGATGGCTACCCCGTACTCACCACCAACCCCGATACCCGCGATAAAGCGTAATAGGTATAGGTATTGAATATTTGGCGTGAAGAAGATTAAAGCTGTTGCGATAGAGAAAGTTAGAATCGTTAAGTAGAAAACCTTCATTTTGTCCCAACGGTCAGCTAAGACACCGAATAGTAAACCTCCAGCTAACATCCCTAAGTTGGTAATTGTCGCGATCCAGCCGGCAGCTACACTCGAAATCCCTAGTTGGCTGATGATAGATGACATTGAAAATGATAAGAACATCACGTTCAAATCATCTGTCCCTGATGCAACAATAGCAGCAATTAAGGCATTACGTTGCGATTTGTTTAACTTGTGATCTTCCGCTTGTAATGCATCTCTTCTTGTATTTTTTTCGATTATTTTTTCCATTTTTGTGCTCCTTTTTTGATAAAACTGGTGTAATTCCCTCATTTAATCACCATAAAAATAAAAATGGGCAAAAAAAAAATAAGGACATAAATCTGGTAAAGCTGTTATTTGTATAGTAGGTTAGGTCAACTTAACCGTGTTTTTCAGACCAAGCTTTAGGGTCTTTGTACCATTCCATCAACTTGTCATAATGTGGTGATAATTTAGGATCTTTTACTGCGTAATCCAAAATCTTCACATAGTTTGTCAAAGTCATTAATGGATAGCCAGCTTGTTCGAAAGCATCTTTTGAAGCTGCTAATAAGTAGTCAAAAATAGCTACTGCTGCGATGACTTCTCCGCCTGCTTCTTGAATTTTATCTGCTGCCGTAATGACGCTTCCACCTGTTGAAATTAGGTCTTCAATGATCACTACTTTTGCGCCCGCTTCTAAAGCACCTTCAATGGCGTTTTGTTTACCGTGGTCTTTGGCTGAAGAACGTACATAGATCATTGGTAAATCTAAGCGTTCACTTACAAAGGCTGCATGAGGGATACCAGCAGTTGCTGTCCCTGCAATTACATCTACACCAGGAAAGTTCTCTTTAATCAACTCTGCCAGTGCATCTTCTACAGTTGTACGCACACTCGGGTATGACATGATTAGTCGGTTATCTGTATAAATCGGTGCTTTAAGTCCGCTTGCCCAAGTATATGGTGCCTCAGGGCTAAAGTTTACTGCCTTAATCTCTAGTAATTTTTGTGCTACTAAATCCGCTTTTTCTACTGTCATCTTGCACCCTCCTTATTGTCCAGACCAATCAGCTGTGATTTGGTCATAAGTGACTTTTGAATTATCCGCTTGTGTAATTGGTCGTCCCACCACGATGTAGTCAGAACCACCTTGCGCCGCTTGGCTTGGCGTCATGATTCGTTTTTGGTCATCCGCAACAGAAGTAGCTAAACGGATACCCGGTGTAATCGTTTGGAAGTCTTCCCCACAAGCCTCTTTAATAGCTGCTGCTTCAAGTGGTGAACAAACCACACCATCAAGGCCCGCTGCTTTCGTTAATTTAGCGTAGCGCAATACTGAATCCAATACTTCACCTGGAATGCCTTGTTCTTCGTTCATTTGTTCAGTAGAAGTGGACGTTAATTGAGTGACACTAATTAACATAGGGCGTTTACCTGTCGAACCTGCCTCTAAACCACGAAGCGCTGCTTGCATCATCTCTTTCCCACCTGCCGCATGTACATTGACCATTGCAACACCAGTACTGGCTAAAATGGCCATTGCTCGCTCAACAGTATTTGGAATATCATGTAATTTCAAGTCTAAGAAAATGTCGTGGCCTTTTGCTTGTAACTCTTTTAGGAAAGCTGTCCCACCAGCATAAAACAATTCCATACCTACTTTTATATTTAGTTGTTGACCTTGGAACTGATCAAGGAACGCAAATACCTCTTCTTGATTAGGAAAATCTAAGGCAATAATTGGTTTCTTCGGATCCACGTGGCACTTCCTCTCATATTTTTCTGTTATCTTTTCATTTTTTTCTCATTTATCTAAAAATGGGCAAAAAAAATAACCAACAACGAAACAAGGTTGCTGATTATATACTAGCGGATGCTGGTTTTAAAATTTGTTCACTGACAAAATAAAGTGGTTATTCTTGTGAGCGAACAGCTCTTATGTTCAGGGCATCCTTACGCTAGTGCAGTTTCCCCTGTTTTTACTCTGTTGGCTATTGTACCGACTTAGAAAGTTAGAGTCAACACATATTTTAATAAAATATTTACAATTATTATTAAAGACTGTCATATCAACTATCGTACCGATAAAAAAATCCGCTCCTTTATACGAAACGTACAAAAAGAACGGATAATTTGCATTTTATAATTCTTACGCTTCTAAGGCTGCGCCAATAAAGCCATTAAAGATTGCTTGTGGACGGTCTGGACGTGAGATGAATTCTGGGTGGAATTGAGATGCCACAAAGAATGGATGTTCTGGAATTTCTACGATTTCAACTAAATTACCATCTGGAGAAGTCCCTGAGAAGACCATACCTGCCGCTTCGAATTCTTCACGGTAAGCATTGTTAAATTCCCAACGGTGACGGTGACGTTCTTCAACTAAAGCTTCATTATTGTATAATTCACGTGCTTTAGAACCTTCTTTAAGGGCACAAGGGTATAAACCTAAACGTTGTGTACCACCTAAGTTTTCTAGTCCTGATTGTGTTGTCATCAAGTCAATTACTGGATGTTCAGTGTTTGGATTGATTTCTGTAGAGTTGGCATCTGTGTAACCTAAAACGTTACGTGCAAACTCGATAGAAGCTACTTGTAGACCTAAACAGATACCTTGGAATGGTACATTGTTTTCACGTGCATATTTAATTGCTTGGATTTTACCTTCAATACCACGGTTACCAAATCCACCTGGTACTAAGATACCGTCAGCATTGCCAAGGATCTCTTGTACGTTTTCCGCTGTAATGGTTTCAGAGTCGATCCAGTCGATGTCAATTTCTGCGTCATGGGCATAGCCGGCGTGGCGTAATGATTCTGCTACTGATAGGTAAGCGTCTTGAAGAGATACGTATTTACCTACTAAAGCGATTTTCACTTTCTTAGATAGGTTTAGTACACGATTTTCAAGGTTACGCCATTCACGCATATCAGCTTCTGGTGTTTCGTCTAGACCTAATACTTCACATACTTTATCGTCTAAACCTTCTTGTTGTAGACGCAATGGTAGTGTGTAGATTGTTTCTACATCACGGTTTTCGATAACGGCATCTTCTTCAACGTCACAGAATTGTGCGATTTTTGCAGTCATACCGTCTGGTAGTGGATGCTCTGAACGTACAACTAAGATATTAGGTTGAATCCCCATACCACGTAATTCTTTCACCGAGTGTTGCGTAGGTTTTGTTTTCAATTCACCAGCTGCTGCAATATATGGCAGTAATGTTGTGTGGATATAACAAACATTATCTGCGCCAACTTGTGAACGCATTTGACGTAATGCTTCAACGAATGGTGTTGATTCAATATCCCCAACAGTACCACCAACCTCAGTAATCACGACATCAGCGCCTGTTGTATCACCTGCACGTAAGATTTTATCTTTGATTGAGTCAGTGATGTGTGGAATGACTTGGACAGTTGCCCCTAAGTAGTCCCCGCGACGTTCTTTGTTGATAACTTCTGAGTAAATTTTACCAGTTGTTACGTTTGAATATTGATTTAAGTTGATATCAATAAAACGTTCGTAGTGACCTAGGTCTAAGTCAGTTTCAGTTCCATCGTTTAATACAAATACTTCCCCGTGTTGATAAGGGCTCATAGTACCTGGGTCAACGTTAATGTATGGATCAAATTTTTGGATGGTTACTTTTAAACCTCTATTTTTTAATAAACGTCCTAAAGATGCTGCTACTAAACCTTTACCGATTGAAGAAACTACCCCACCGGTTACAAAAATATACTTTGTCATGATATCCTTCCTTTTCTAAAAATTTTTATGCTTACATAAGAAGGGAGATGCGGATAACTATTTTCCTTAGAAAAAATAAAAAAATCCCCATCTTTCCTAGGAAAGACAGGGAGTAACGTGTTCATCTCACAATAGTTATGAAACTAAAGTGCCCAAAAAGAATAATAATTCATTTACTTATTCGAGTCAAGGAAAAACAACATGTTTTTTTATAGAGGTTTAGAAATCTTTGTTAGAAGTCTTCTTCGTCTTCCTCATCATCATCTTCGTCAACTAAGCTAAGGTCGCCTTCAAGACCATCTTCAAGATCGTCTTCTTCCTCGTCGTCGCCTAATTCCCCTAAATCAGAAGAGTAAGCTGCGATTTCGTCTTCTTCATCTTCTTCTTCGTCATCGTAATCTTCTTCGTCTTCAACGTAGTCCACATCTTCTGGGTCGTCAGACGCGTAGTCAATTAAATCGTCATCTTCAACAGACGCCAATAGACTCTTGCTACCTTTGTGTTTC
This sequence comes from Aerococcus viridans, assembly GCF_001543285.1. Classification (NCBI taxonomy): domain Bacteria; kingdom Bacillati; phylum Bacillota; class Bacilli; order Lactobacillales; family Aerococcaceae; genus Aerococcus; species Aerococcus viridans. Next base: position 301,457 of record NZ_CP014164.1, on the reverse strand, counting down.
GCTTTAATATCGTCGTCATCAATAGAAGAAACAATTTCTTCATCGATTGAATCAACTGCATACCACTCACGTAAGCCCCAACGGTTTTCACCTAAAGAGATAAAACTACCATCATAGTTCATTTCTGTGTAGAAATTCGCCATTTTGCTTTCTAATTCATCTTGTGGCATATTCAAGAAATCTTGAATTTCAGCTAATAAATCATTGAACTCGAATACATTATTCGTTTCCACTAAAATTTGGTATGCGACTTCAACCATTGATAACTGTTCTTTGTTTTGACCAGCAAATCCTTTTAATTCCACTACTAGTTCATCCTTTCGCCTTATAACCAACGCACTTGTGATTAATCGTCTAGTATATCCATTATATATTACTACACATGGGCCCTTGTTTGCAATTCGATTTGGTATTGACCAATCATTTCTTCTGATTGGTATAAGTTGTATGCCATCTGGGCATTAAAGGTATCCGCATCGTTTTGATCTACATTAAGTAAATTTAATTGTCCTTGGAAAGTAATTGCTTGTGCATCTGTCACATGGTAGAGGATATCCGTTTTTTTACCTTTGACTAGATTCATTGTCGTTTCTGTACGGTTCACTTGACGACGGATAGTCACTTTATCGTTAGCTTCAAATTTTAAACGAACCGCTACGATGTTTTCAGTGATTTTTTCTTCATATTCTACATAAATAGCCTCGCCGACTTCATAGTAGTAACCCTTTGTTTTAGTGGTAAACTCCTCTTGCACTTGTTGGCCATCACGATCTTGTTGGATATAGTTTTTAACTTTTAACTGGATTGCTTGTTTACCAGCATTTGCCATTTGGCAACCTCCTCTAATGACAATTTTTCTTGTATATTTAACCTCTCCTATTCTAACACGATTCGCTTAGACTTCAAAGATTGGATACTTTTGAAACCGCCGTCAAACAGGGGAAACAGCTACTTTTATGGTACAATATAGACAAATTGGCGGGAAGGACTTTCACATGATGTTTGACGACTTTAAAACAATCGACAAACCGCTGGCTATGGCGGTCTATAAAGATATTACTCAAAATAATCAAGCCTATGGTTTAGAGGAGGCAGATAAAGCCTTGTTACCCTTTGCAGTTGATGATGCCATCTTGAATGCTATTAACCAAGAAACTTTTGAAGCGCCCTTAGCCATTCATTTCTGGCCAACCCGCCCAACCGTTATCCTTGGGGGGTTGGACACCAGGCTACCAGACTTTAATCAAGCTGTGACTTGGCTGTATGAGGACCAAGCCATTTTGCCAGTTGTACGACCAGCTGGTGGTTTAGCGGTTGTATCTGACCCAAATGTCTTGAACGTGACCCTATTGATGGACACCAAAAACCAAGCCTTTACCATTGATCAGGCTTATGAATTTATCGTCGCACTCTTACAAGAAATGATGAACGCATATGGTATATCACTAGAAGTCGGGGAAGTCGCGACCTCCTACTGCCCTGGTAAATTTGACGTATCCATTCGTGGGCAAAAAGTAGCCGGTATTGCCCAACGTAGAATCGGTCATGCAGTAGGGATTTACCTCTACATGTCAATCACCGGAGATCAAGCCAGTCGCGGCCAATTAGTCGCTGATATGTATCATGAGGGGCAGGCGAACCAAGACGAAAAAGGTCGCTATCCTCAAGTTGACCCAAGTGTCATGGCCAACTTGTCCGACTTTGCGCCTATCGATACTGTCGAAAAATTTGTTGATGACCTATTAACGGTGATTGCGGATGCTGGGGTTGAATTAGACGAACGAAGTCAAGAGACTTTGGATACGGCGACTTATAGCCAACGAATGCAGAAACGAAACCAAGTCCTTTACGATATATTAGCAAATCAATAGATAGAAACCACCCGCCTTCACGTATAAATATAGAGAGGCAGAATTTGACAAAGGAGACTGTTATGAGTATTGCAGAAGCGAGTAAACGCATACCCGAGAAGGTGTTTCGGGACCCCGTACACGATTACATCCACGTCCAACACCAGGTAATTATGGACCTGATCAATTCTAAAGAAATGCAACGCCTACGCCGAATTAAACAAATGGGGACGGCTTCTTATACCTTCCACGGTGCGGAACATTCACGGTTTAGCCATTCATTAGGTGTGTATGAAATTGCCCGGAAGATTTGTGATAAATTCGTCCGCAATTTTTCGATTGAAAACGGCGGGGTTTGGGATGATTCTGAGCGGTTAGTGGTTTTATGTGCAGCCCTCTTGCATGATATTGGGCACGGGCCTTTTTCCCATACTTTTGAGAACATCTTCAATACCGATCACGAAAAGATGACCCGAGAAATCATTTTGTCAGAAGCCACTGAGGTCAACCAAATTTTACGAGGGGTATCCGCTGATTTCCCAAGACAAGTGGCATCAGTCATTGATAAGACTTACCCAAATCCACAAGTTGTTCAGTTGATTTCTAGTCAAATTGACGCTGACCGGATGGATTATCTACTCCGTGACTCTTACTTCTCTGGGACCAATTACGGCAACTTTGATTTGAGTCGGATTCTGCGAGTCATGCATCCTTATGAAGACGGGATTCGTTTTGACTACAACGGGATGCATGCAGTGGAGGACTATATTACAAGTCGTTATCAAATGTACATGCAAGTTTACTTCCACCCTGTTTCAAGAGGGATGGAAATGCTACTCCACCATTTGTTAAAACGCGCTCAAGAATTGTTCCTGACAAAAAATGAATTTACCAGTCGTGATACCCACGCTTCATTCTTAGAACCATTTTTTACTCAGGACTGGACATTAGAAGACTACCTGCGCCTAGATGACGGGGTCTTACAAACTTATTTCCAACACTGGATTTTCTACGCAGAAGACCCAGTCTTGCGAGATTTAGCTGACCGATTTATCAACCGTAAACCATTTAAGTCAGTCACTTATAACGAGCTTGAAAACCAAGAAGATGTGAAAATATTGATCGACTTAGTGGGCAAATTGGGCTATGACATTCAATACTATGTTGCCATGAACTCGCGCTTTGATTTACCGTATGATTTCTACCGACCAAATGCGGAGAAACCACGTACGCAAATTGAATTAGTTGAGAAAAATGGCCACATGGTCGAATTGTCAAAAGCTTCGAGTTTAATCGCAGCCTTTACTGGTCAACAGCGCGGTGATGAGCGCCTATTCTTACCGAATGAGTTATTCTATGGGAAAAACCGTGACAACATTACCTTGTTTGAACCTATCTTGACGCAAATCCACGCCATGACCAAAACAGGTACAATTACCCCACTGGATGAAAATTCAACAGATACCTTTATCTAGTTTGCTAACAAACATCTTATTATCCCTAAAATTCAATCCTATACTTTAAAATATAATTATACGAGAAAGCTTACATTTTAACTTTGTAAGCTTTTTAAATTATAATGAAGGTAACGGAGGTGGGAATATGGAAAATATTCGCTTATATAATGGTGTTGATATGCCCCAGTTAGGTTTTGGTGTCTTTCAAATCAAGGATTATTCGGAATGTGAACGTTCAGTTATTGATGCTTTGGCATCCGGCTATCGGTCGATTGATACGGCCCAATTCTATCAAAATGAGGAAGCGGTCGGTTCAGGTCTAGCCCAGTCAGATGTGCCACGTGAGGATATTTTTTTAACCACGAAAATCTGGCCAAGTGATTATGGTGAAGAAAAAACACACGATGCAGTCTTAGGATCTCTAAACCGTTTAGGGACTGATTACCTAGACTTAGTCTTATTACATCAGCCATTCGGTGATTATTTCGGTGCTTGGCGTGCCTTAGAGAAACTTTACCGTCAAGGGGTTATTCGAGCGATTGGTATTTCTAACTTCTACCCAGGTCGTTACCAAGATTTCGTGCATTTTGTGGATGTTAAACCTATGGTCAACCAAGTAGAAGCACACGTCTTCTACCAACAAGAAGCCTTACAAAAAGTGATGGAACCATACGGTACAGTCCTTGAAGCTTGGGGACCACTTGCACAAGGTAATCATGATTTCTTTAACCACTCTGATATCAAGGCCATTGGTGATAAATACGGTAAGTCAAATAGCCAAGTTGGCCTAAGATTCTTACTGCAATTAGGTTATGTAGTAATTCCAAAAACTACCCATAAAGAACGCATGGATGAAAACTTTGATGTCTTTGATTTTGAATTATCAGATGAAGATATGGCCAAACTGAAAGGCTTAGATACTGGACAACCAAACCAAGCACCACATTGGGATCCAGAAAGAGTCAAATATATTTTAAGTAGGTAGTCTTAAGCATATTTACTTTAATAAGGGCAGATTAAAATGAGTTCATATATCTATATAGCAAGTGATTCACAGTTATTAGGTGGTTCAGTTGGAAATCAAGGACCCAATGTTTTGAACACTACACTATACGCTTCATTAAGATCCTTAAAATCCTTTTTCTTGGGAAGAAAATTCGACCAGAGCAAGGTGATAGGCATATAAGTCATGAACATAAAAAGACAGGTTTATTCCTGTCTTTTTATTTTGGCCTATTTAATTTTAACTATTGGTTTCCCTGCTTCGAGCAAGGCTTTATTCCGTAAAAAGCCAAATGATAGAATGACCAAGGCAAATCCTGCGAATAACAGGATATAGGAAATAGGCATAAAGTCGGCTAATGGGCCAAACAAGGCCATTCCTAAAGGCATCATGGCGGTGTTAATCATAGACATAACGCCAAACACCCGACCTAGATAGGCTTCTTCCACGTGGTCTTGGATCAATACCATAGACGGTGTATTGAATAAAGGGACAGCAATCCCCGTAATGACCATCAGGACGACATACAACCAGAAGTTGCTGGTCGAACCTAATCCCAAGGTGCAGGCCGCCAAGATGAAGGAACCCAAGGCCATGGTCTTGATTCGGTTGGGAAATCCTTGCCACCAAGAAATTAAGCCGCCACCTAAGACGAACCCGACTGAGAAAGCAATTTCAATAGCTGACAACCGCCACACTTCGTCCCCGTATGTCCTTGTCACAACTAAGGTCGGTAACATTGAGGCTGGCGCGATTAGTAACATGAAGATTCCGAAGAAGATGAATAGGTTTCTTAGAAAGTCATGGTTTTTGACGTAACGGACACCCATCATAAAATCAGCAGTATAGGACGCAGACTGGTTTCTACTTGCCTTATCATGGGTCCGAACTTTTAAGAAGAGCATGGTGACAATCGCTAATCCCGCTGTAACCACATCAACTAGGAAGATATAAGCCAGTGGCCAAGCTGCTAGTAAACCCGCTGATATCAAGGGCGACCCGAAGTTTAGAATCCCTTGAATAGAGGAGTTGAGACCATTAATCCGAGTTAATTCTGATTTAGGGACGATTTGGGGCAAAATGGCACCCACTGCCGGTGTTTGGACGGCTGCCCCAAAGGCACGAATGGTCGCCACAATCAGTAACATCCAAATCTCTTGGTAACCTTGCATATACAACAAGGCTAAAATCAGCGTAGCCACCGCAATTCCACCATCAGCCCACATGATTAATTGCTTACGATTAAACCGGTCAGCCCAAACCCCTGTTACTGGTGACAGTAAAAAGGTTGGTAAAAAGGCGCAGATGATATACAAGGTCATCATGATACCGGACCCGGTTTCAATCGTAATATGCCACATAATGGCATACTGGACGATGGATGAGCCGAATAGGGAAATGCCCTGACTAGTTAGGAATAATGCGACATCCCTTACCCAGTTTCTATTTGTTTGTTCATTGATTTCATTCATGGAAATCTCCCCCATATTTCAAACTTTCTTCGTCTTCCATCTTACTCGACCAAGCTTCCCCTGTCGATATTTAAGCCGTTCAAAAAGGCATACACAAGTAATTTATAGGCAAAAGCTAATGACATCGAAACCCACTTTGACAAAACAAAAAAATCGAGACCCGCGGCCCCGACTTTATTTATTCTATTTATTTTTCTTCTATTTATTTTTCTATAATGCTTCCATAAAGGCCGCCATCCGGTCCATGGCTACGGCGATATCCTCGTAGGCTGCAGCATAAGAGAAACGGAAGTAACCTTGGCCGCCTGGCCCAAAGGCTGAGCCAGGAATGACACCGACCTTAGCTTTTTCTGCTAGATCTAGGGCAAAGGCTTGGTCATCGTCACCGTATTTGGCTGGAATGCGGGGGAATACATAAAATGCGCCAGCCGGATGCGGGATATCAAATCCCATAGCAGTCATCCGGTCCACAATCATCTTCCGGCGCTGGTTGTATTCACCCTTCATGTCGTCAATGGCTTGGTCGCCGTCGTTATAAGCAGCTACCCCAGCCCACTGGTCAGGTGTTGATACGCAGGTTACCATAGTTTGGAAAATTTTGAACAACTCTTCGTAGAGGTCAGCTGGAATATGCAAGAAACCTAGTCTAAAGCCGGTCATGGCATAAGATTTAGACGCACCTGCCAATAAAATTGTCCGCTCAGGCAATTCTTCCACCATTGAATAGTGGTCGCCGTCATAAACCAAGTCTCCGTATATTTCATCCGATAAGATATAAACATCCGGATACTTCCGCAAGACCTCCGCCAATCTCTTGACCTGGTCCTTTGAATAAGTGGTTCCAGTTGGATTATTTGGATAGTTCAGCATCAACAACTTCACTCCAGGATGGGCTTGCAACTGGCGGTCCAAAGCTTCAGGCGTTAAGACAAAGTTATCCGCAGACGTATCCACAAAAATTGACTCCCCACCAGATAAAATAGAAGAATAGTCATATAGTGGGAAATACGGCGAAGGAATCAATACCTTATCACCAGGATTCAATAGGGCCATCATGGTAATCATAAAACCTTGACTAGCCCCCACCGTCACCATAATTTGTTGCCAGTTTAGGTCTAGTTGATGACGACGTTGGTAGAAATTAGCAATCGCCTGACGCAACTCCTGCAAACCATCCGAAGCCGCATAATGGGTGAAATTCTTATCCAAAGCCTCTTTCATCGCATCCTTAATAAATTCAGGCACATCAAAATTTGGCTCCCCAATCGTAAAATTCAATAAGCCTGGAATCGTCGACACCTGCGCATCAAAAGCCCGAATCTCAGACGGCGTAATCTGCTTTAATCGCTCATTAATCGTCATACCACAAAAATCCTCTCATTAACCGGCCAGTCCCCCAACCGCATATTTCCTATATTGTAGCACTTATCCCTTAAAATCGTGATGCCTTTTCTAAACCTTTTTGTAAAAGGGCAGTTCCTAACCTTTAAAAATTACAAAAGTTTTAAAGGCTACCGCTATTGGTCTGACTTTTGGTAGTATATAATGAAAAGGAAGTGGCATTATAAGGAATGCCAGCAAAAATGCTTTAACCCTTTTTCTAAATAAATATATCAAGTGTAATAATGAGGAGTGTATACGATGGCACAACGGAGATATAATACGGATGCAAGTGTCAACCAAATGCAAGCTTTGCGAGCGGAGACGCATGAGAAAGCCAGCGCCTTATCGGCGGATATGCGGTCCTTCTTCCAGGATTGTGAGGGGTACTTTCTAACGAGCGGTCCGGCGCAACCTGCGATTTATCAGGAGTTATCAAAATTAGTGGACCGGTTGCAAGTGGCGGAATTGCGACAAATTTCAGCGGAGGAAGTGCTGGGGATGTCAGGGGAAGATTATTGTAAGTTGACCCTACGTCGCTTGAATATTGAACGTTATGATTTTGATTTAGCTAAGTATAGACCAGCTGTTCTATCATTTTTTATCTTAACTTTAACCATTTATGCGACTTATATGTTTATTGCTGGTTACGCATGGTGGGGGGACTTTGCTTCTGCTATCCAGATGCCAGTTGCGGTATCGATTTTAGGATTGCCTCTACAGGTTTTCGTGATTTTCACCGCCATTTTCTTCTGGGTGACTTTCAGCCGCAATACCGCCTTTGGCCGCAAGTGGTACCAAGGCTTTAATGTCTTATATTTATTGGCCGGCATCTTTTCGGCCACACTGGTTTTCATCCTCCCCTACATTATCCGTTCATACCGGGTAGCGCAGATTAACCTGCCAGTCTGGTTGGTATGGGCCATTGCCATTATCGCTGTCGCATACTACTTCTTAGTTTCTTACTTTAATGTCGGTGACAAAGTAGACTTGTGGATTTCAAACCGAGCGGCTCAGTCAACTTTAAGTGATGACGACACTTATTCCCCAACTTTAGGCGCCTATTTAACAGGCCAGCCGGGGGATGACGACAAGGATTTAACCCCCGTTCGGGAATTAGACCAAACACCTGATAGTAATCATGAGGAAAAACCGGCAGTCTCCGATGAACCTATGCGTCTAAATAACTTGTGGAATACCGTTATGTTGAAACGTCCGATTATTAACCGGAAGACTTACCGGGAAATGCAGGACCGTCAAGAACGCGATGGTTACACTGATAAGGCAGATAAAGACGATAATAAAAATAGCGAATCAGGCAAAACCAGTCAGCACCGTAAAAAATAAGGGCTAGCAAAAGCTGAAATACGCTGATTTTGGTACTGATACATTGTACTGATATATAGTAAGGAGCTAACTAAGTGAAGATAGCAGTAATAGGTGGCGGGATCCTTGGATCGACCGCTGCCTTTTATTTAACCAAAGACCATGATGTAACCCTATATGACGATGGACCTGGGCAAGCTACTAGAGCGGCGGCCGGCATTATCTGCCCCTGGTTCTCTAAACGCCGCAATAAACCCTGGTACCGACTAGCCAATGGTGGGGCCCATTTTTACCGAGACTTATTGAAAGATTTGGCAGACGCCGGGATAGTGACCCAGGCTTATCAACAAAAAACAACTTGGTTGTTGAAGAAAAAGCCCAAACTGATCGATGATTTGATGACGATTGCTGAAAAACGTCAGGCAGAGGCCCCTTTAATCCAAGAAATTAACAGGTTATCCCCAACTTATCAACAGGCTCGATTTCCCCAGTTTCACTATGATAATGACCTGATTGAAACGGACGGCGGTGCGGTAGTAGACGGTCAAGCTTTATGTCAGGATCTAATTGCCGCAGCAAAGGGGGAAAATCTCAAGGTTGTGGATGGTCGGGCTGATTTAGCTTTCTTAGATGATGGTAAAGTTATGGTGAAAAATGACCAAGAAGTCTATGATACCGTGGTTTTAGCGACTGGTGCTTGGCTGGGTCAGGTCCTTGACCCACTGGGCTATCAAGTAGATGTCCGCCCTCAAAAAGGCCAACTGGCAGTGATAGAAACCGACTGGGATACCCAAGTATTACCCCTGATTATGCCTGAAGGTGAAGGTGATTTTATCCCCCATTTAGACGGGAAAATCTTTGTGGGTGCTAGTCATGAAGACGAGCGAGGATTTGATTTATCCACAGACCCAAGTCAATTATCGGATATCTTTTCCACAATCTATCAGTTGGTCCCTGAATTGGCTACCTATCCAGTCACTGACTATAAAATCGGCAGCCGGGCTTACACCTCTGACTATGCGCCCTTCTATGGACCATTACCTGACCGACCAGATGTTTATGTGGCATCCGGCTTGGGTTCATCCGGTTTAACAACCGGCCCTTTGATCGCTAGAGAGATTAGTCGCTTAATCAACAATGAGGAAACCTTGCTTGATCCTAGCGACTATGCCGTTGAAAATTATATCCAGAAGCGTGTGCAATAGTAGGAAAGTCTTTCTAATCATTTCAAATAACCAATGCAATACACAGTCCTTGCTGTCTCAAATGAATCAGCAAGGGCTTTTTTGGTGTTCATTTATATTTATTTGCACACTTAATTTGCATAACTTTTAAATTATTTTTCCACCTCTTCCAGTTCTGTGTCTTTTCTTACAAATCTCACATGGTTTGCGGAGAAAATCTCACATTGATGAGAAAATCATGTGAGGTATTTTTCTGTCATGTTACTTTTTTGAAAATATTTTTAAATTATTTTACACGGCGCAAACCCTTGTGAAATAAGAAAAAGATGAGATTTACTCTCATCGCATTCTTAAAATAGTGGTTGACATTCAAATCTAAAGTGACTAGGATACAGGTATCAAAACTGACTTGTAGCGTTTTCTACAAGATTCTTGTTTTGCATGTTTTATTAAAATTAAAGAAAGGGTGCGGTATATCTTGTCTATCGATTTTGATAACAGAGCGTTTGGACGTCAATTTGTTGATGTAGTAAAAGCTAACACGACCATCTCTCCTGATTATTATTCTACCTATGACTTGAAACACGGTCTACGGAATGACGATGGTACAGGGGTATTAGTTGGGGTGTCAGGGATTGCTTCAGTTTCAGGTTATAAAATGCTAGATAATAAAATAATGCCGACAGAAGGGGAACTCCGTTATCGGGGAATTCGATTGACAGACTTAGTAGAGAATTATTTTAAAGAAGATAAGTTCGGCTATGAAGAAACCATCTACCTCTTGCTCTCTGGCAGTTTACCAACTAAAGGAGAAATGGCTGCTTTTGATGAATTACTGGAGGAGAATCGAAAACTCCCCGATAGCTTCATTGAAAATTTCATTATTAATTCACCATCCGAAAACGTAATGAATAATATGCAGCGGGTATTGTTGGCACTTTATTCCTTTGATGATAAAGCGGAAGATCGTGATTTTGAAAATCAAATCTCCCAAGTCATTTCCATCATTGCGAAGATGCCACTCATACTTGCCTATTCCTACATAGGTAAGAAGTATTACTACGATGATGCGTCACTTATCTTACATCACCTGGAACCGAATATGTCAACAGCTGAAACAATCCTTCATCTTATTCGTCCAGATGCGACATTTACAGATGAGGAAGCCAAGTTATTAGACCTATGTTTGATTATCCATGCGGAACACGGTGGCGGGAACAATTCAACCTTCGCTACTCACGTAGTGTCTTCAACAGGAACGGATACTTATTCAACCATTTCAACAGCCTTAAGTTCGCTTAAAGGGTCAAAACACGGTGGCGCCAATTCGATGGTAGAAGCCATGGTGCAAGATTTAAAAGCCACAACGGCTGATTGGACGGATAAGGACCAAGTTGAAAAATACTTACGTGACATCTTAAATAAGCAAGCCTTTGACCAGTCAGGTCTCATCTACGGTATGGGGCATGCAGTATATACAAAGTCAGACCCACGAGCTGTTTTGCTGAAAGATAAGGCGAAAGAAATGGCCATTGAAAAAGGCTATTGCGATGACTTCAACCTCCTAAGTAACATCGAAGCCATCACCAAAGACCTCATCAACGAAAAGCGTCCTGGCAGTGAAATTTGTGCCAACGTCGATTTATACGCGGGCCTTGTTTATAGAATGCTTGGACTGAGTCCAGACCTCTATACCCCAATCTTTGCCGTCGCACGAACTGCCGGTTGGTGCGCCCATCGCTTGGAACAAATTCAAGACCCGAAAATTATCCGCCCAGCTTATGTCAATATTTCCGAAAACAAGGCCTACCTTGCCATGGAAGATAGGAAAGTAAACACAGTCAACTAGCTATCAAGTAACGATCAAATAATAACAGACACTCTGGTTTACGAAAGGGAAAGTGATTACTATGGGAAACAACACTGATTTAAACAACAAAGAAGCCTTTGCTAAAATTAAACATAACAACCGTCAAGCAAAACCACGTACACGCGGAATTACAGAAATCCGTGGACCATACTATACGGTTATGGGTGAACGCTACTTACGCGATGTGTTAGAAACAATGGGTGAACATGTAGATATCTTGAAATTTGCTGGTGGTTCTTTCACCTTAATGCCTGAAGAAGAATTGATTAAAATTTTAGACTTGGCGCATGAATATGGTGTCAAAGTATCTACAGGTGGATTCATGGAATATGTTTTGACACAAGGAATTGAAGCAGTAGACTACTACATTAGCGAATGTAAACGTGTTGGTTTTGACATCATTGAAATCTCTACAGGATTCATTACTATGCCAACTGATGACATTGTCCGTTTAGTAGAACGCGTGCAAGATGCCGGTCTATTAGCCAAACCAGAAATCGGTGTGCAATTTGGTTCAGGTGGTACCAACACAATCGAACAAAATGAAGCAGCCGGTCTACTTGATCCCGCTCAAGCGATTGAAGTAGGTAAACGTTGTTTAGAAGCTGGGGCTTACATGTTGATGATCGAGTCTGAAGGAATCACTGAAAGTGTGGCTAGCTGGAGAACAGAAATCGCTACCCGTTTCGCTTCAGAATTAGGTACTGAAAAAGTCATGTTTGAAGCAGCTGATCCGGATGTATTCTCTTGGTACATTAAAAACTACGGTCCAGACGTGAACTTGTTCGTTGACCATAGTCAAATCGTACAATTAGAAGGTATTCGTCGCGGTATCTGGGGTAACAACGAATTATTCGGCCGTGTAATTACCTTAAACGACGGTAAAAACTAAGTAGTCATATAAACGTCAACTATAAGGGGTGTGCGTTTTTGACCATACCCTTCTTATATATCTATATAGAAAATATACTGAATAACATATCGGAGGTCGAATAGATGTCAAATGATAAACAAACATTGGTTCAACAACTTGCAAGCTGGGTAGAAAGCCGTAGCTATGATGACTTATCAGATGAAGCCATTAAAGTATTAAAATTACGTCTCTTAGATAGTATCGGAGTCGGGATCGGCGCCTTAGAAGGCCAACCCGTGAAAGATATCCGCAAGATGACAGAAGATTTAGGTGGCGCCCCACTAGTAACCTTACTTGGTGGCGGTAAATCCAGTCCTGACTACGCAACCTTTTATAACGGGGCGGCTATCCGTTATTTAGACTACAACGATTCATACCTAGCGAAAAACGAAACCTGCCACCCATCTGACAATATTGCCCCAGTATTAGCCGCCACTGAATACGCTGGTGGTAGTGGGAAAGACTTCTTACTTGGCTTAGGCATCGCCTACCAAGTCCAAACCCGCTTATCTGACGTTGCCCCTGTACGAGACCATGGTTTTGACCATACCGTACAAGGGAGTTACGGTGCCGCTGCAGGTGCGGCCGCTGCCTTGAAATTAGACGCTGATAAGACCGCAAATGCGATTGCCATTGCAGGTACAGGCTACAATTCATTGCGGGTGACTAGAACCGGTGCCCTATCTCACTGGAAAGGGTTGGCTTATCCAAACACGGCCATGGGTGCTATGCATGCGACTTTACTCGCTAGCTACGGCATTACTGGACCTAAAGAAGTATTTGAAGGAAACAAAGGATTCATGGATTCGATTGCTGGTAAATTTGATATCGACTGGTCGAAAGAAGATTTAAACCGGGTAACCAAAACCATCACCAAACGCTACAATGCTGAAATTCATTCCCAATCTTCTATTGAAGGTTTGTTGGAATTGAAAGACGCAGAAAATATTGCCGCTGATGACATTAAGGAAATTCGCTTGTACACCTTTGATGTGGCCTTCAATATTATCGGTGGTGGCGAGGAAGGTGGCAAAAAGAACATCCAATTCAAAGAGGAAGCAGACCATTCACTACCTTACATGCTCGCTGTCGCCTACTTAGACGGACAAGTTATGCCTGACCAATACGAACCAGCCCGCATTACTAGTTCAGACGTTCAAGACCTCTTACAAAAAGTCCATGTTGAACCAGTTCAAGCATACAGCGACCGTTTCCCAGCAGAAATGGCTTGCCGTATTGAACTAGAAACCAAAGACGGCCAAGTATTTGAAATTGAGAAAAATGACTACCACGGCTTCAACACCCACCCTGCCGATTGGGACGTCTTAATGGAAAAATACAAGGGTCTTACAAGTAAAATCGATGCTGACCTAGCAGATAAGATTGCTGCTACCATCAAAGATATCGAAAACGTTGATATCTGCGTCTTAACTGACTTACTAGGACAAGTGAAAGTCAAATAAGTACATTATGCCAACTAAAAAAAGCCTAGCTGAGTATTATAGTGGACCCAAAAAGTTAGACTAAATTTTATGAGAGTTGACCGATTGGTCAGCTCTTTTTAATACATGCAATTTGGCTTAATTCCTGTTGTCGACAATACTTCTCATAAATTTCAATCTGTCAAGAGTAGTAGCGGAGCGACTCTTGATAGATTGAAACTTTATGTGAAACTATGAAAAGACAATGGAATTAGTATATTGGCTGCGATACTGGACGGGGCTTAGCCATCCTAGTTTCTCTTTAATTCGTTCTTTATTATAATAGTTAATATAGTTGGTAATTGATTCAGCCAATTCTTCAAAACTATGATAAGTTTGACCATAATACATTTCTTGTTTGAGTATACTAAAGAAATTTTCCATTGGTGAATTGTCATAACAATTCCCTTTTCTAGACATACTTTGGAAGATATCATTATCTTTTAAAGTTTTTGAATACCGTTTCATTTGATAAGCCCAGCCTTGGTCTGAATGAAAAGTTCTTCTGAATATGCAATCATTTGTACGTTCTATAGCTACCTTCAAAGCTTCCATCATACTTTCACCGTTAGGCCGTTTTGTTATTTGAAAACTGATGATTTCGCTATTGAATAAATCCATATAAGGATCTAAATAAAGTCTGCCTGTCTGAGTATTGCCTAACTGGTCCGTATAATAGTATTTGAATTCAGTTGTATCAGTCGTAATTTTTTGATGTGGAACTGATGTGTTAAAACGTCGTTTTAAACGATTTGATGCTACTTTCCCTACAGTTCCCTTATAAGACTTATACTTTCTGCTTTTGTGTGAGAAGGCAGTTACAAGAATGCCTAATTCACGCATTAAGCGTAATACTTTCTTCCGATTTATATGATAACCTAATTTTTTTAACTCGGGAGTCAGTCTTTTATACCCATAATCCTTATTTTTCTCTCTTAGTTCTAGTAAAGCATCTTTGTAAACTTTATCCTTGTCTGGTCGTTTAGATTGCTTCCTAATATAGTGATAAGTTGCCTTTGGAAAGCCAGTTACTCTCAAAATATCAACTAATTTGAATTTATTAATAGTATGGAGATTGTAGATTGCTTGAGCTATTTGTTTCTTTGTTGCTGTTTCTCTGCTTCCTGCAATCTCCCTAATTCCTTTAAAAATTCATTCTCGATTCTCAAATCACGATTTTCATTTTCAAGTTGTCTCAGACGCTCAACGTCTACATCTTCTCTAGTTATATTCTTTGGATCCTGAAATACTTTCTTATCAGCTTTCTTCCGTTTACCCATTTTCGGTGGCCTACCTCTCTGTTCTGATAAGCCATCGACACCTTTCTTGAGGATAGTAGTGCGCCAATTACAAATTAGACTAGGGTTATTCATCCCTAATGAATTGGCTACTTCTCGATAACTCATCTCTGTTGTTTCATATAATTTTACAGCACTAAGCTTAAAATCAACAGAGTAATGAGTTTGATTCTTACTACGTTTCAGTCCTTCGATTCCAAATTGTTGATAGCTATTAACCCATCTTCTTACAATAGAATCTTGTATATTATATTTCTTTGCTACCGCTAGGTAGCCACCATAGTTCCCCAGATAATGTTTTACAATTTCCAATTTAAATTCTAGTGAATATTTTGCCATAAAAATAAACCCCCAAAAGTTAGATTTTTGGTCTAACTTTTGGGGGCCTCTACATATACTTACATACTCAGCTAGGCCTTTTACTTTATTCAAAATAGATGAAGGTAGATTAAAGGACGGCGCCTAAAATCGGGCTCACACCTTATAGTCGAGCTCGAGGATCTCGCATCCTAAAATCGGACTCGCTTTGGCAGTCAGGTGTTCACTTCAGGAATATTTGCAGCAAGTAAACTTGCTACGGCATATTCCTTCCAGTGCTACCTGCCTAAACGCCAAAGCTCACACCTTAATTATTATTTTGTTCTTTTAATAAGTCACGGATTTCTGTTAATAGTAATTCTTGGCTATCAACAAGTGCTACCTCGTCGTCTTCTTCAACACCATCTTTTTCGAATTGGCTCTTCAATGATGCTACAGCTTTCATGACGAAGAATAATACCAATGCGATAATTAAGAATGTGATCACTGCTTGGATGAAGTTACCTATAGTTAATACAGCTGAACCTAACTGAACTGTGATAGATGTAAAATCTGTTGACCCCAAAAATAATCCAACAAATGGCATAATAATATCATTTACTAATGAGTTCACGATAGTAGTAAAAGCAGTCGCCATTACAACCCCGATTGCCATATCTAAAACGTTACCTTTAGCGATAAAATCGCGGAATTCTTTTAACATTTTTGTTTCCTCCCCTAAATAAAATATGATTAATAATACATAACTTATTAAACCATATCTCTTATTTTTTGTAAAAAAATAGCCTAAAACCATACAAAAAAGTACAATTCCAAGCTAAATGTTTCAATATTGTATTAAAAATGTACGAAATTAATGACCCCCAAACCAATCATCAAGCAAGAAACCGCCAGATGTAGCTTTCGGTGCATGAAAATAATGGCCACAAACTCCCGCACCCAATTTAAAATCCGCTCCATCATCGTCGCCTGAGCACCCACACCAGACATCTGGTACAAGCCCTCCATATTCGCGTACAACTGACTGCGGTATAAATGGTAAGACGACGTCACAAAGACCGCTTTCGTCGTTTTCAACTGCTTCACATTCGCTTGCATAATCCCTTTTGCATAAATAAAATTCTCATGGGTATTATGCGCCTGGTCCTCAAGCAAAATCATCTCAGGCGGCACCCCGTGGTCCACCAAATAATCGGCCATAATCCGCGCCTCGCTCACCTGCGACTCCGCCCCAGTCGACGTGCCGCTCACGATTATCCGTGGCACCGATTGAAATTGGAACTGTTGCCGTTCAATGTAATCCACCGCCATATCCAACCGACTCTCCAGAACACCCGAAGGTTCCCCGTTCTTAGACAACCGCTCCCCCAAAATCACCACAAAATCCTGTTGGCTCTCATCCTCCAACAAGGTCAATCGCAAGGTTACCACCAAATAATTGACGAAAGCGAGCACGAAATAGGCCATCGCAAACTGGAAGACCCTTACCACTTCCTGGTGAAAAAGGGTCGAGTAGAAGAAGCTGGCAACATATTGGAAGACAGTCCCGCCAATCAATACAGCAGCCAGTAGTAAACCTACCGTCAACTGCAATTTTGACTTTTCAATCCGATAGACTTTCAAAGCATAGGAAATCATCCCGATCCCAAAAATCATGGTAAATAAAGGCGCTAATAACCGGACATACCTGTCCAACCAATAAAAGACATGTTGGAAGAAGGGATGGTTGTTAAAAGTCGGATCATTTAAAATCGCGAAAAACAAAATAATAAAACCCGCTAAAAACAGGAAATTATCCACCAAATTCCTTGGTGCAATCACTAAAATGACGATGCCAACAAGAAAACATGTCAGCGCTATGAGATATGGAATCATAAAGCCTCCTAGATTTCGTGGTAAGCAGCGTACACGTCCCGCTTATTCACGCCCGTTTGCTTGGCCACTTGTTTAATGGCATCCTTTGTCGACAAGTCTTTTTGCCCCATCCACCAGTCCACCTGGTCTTTCAAGGACATCTCCTCTAAAGCATCCTGCAACATCGTTGCTTCAGTCACTGGCGCATCGTTACCCGCAATATAGAAGCAAATCTCACCTTTAATCGGTCCATTTTGGTCAAAATGCACAGCCAAATCATCCAGGCTGCCTCGGTTAAACTCTTCAAACTTCTTAGTTAACTCCCGTACCACTACCGCAGACCGGTCAGGACCGAAGGCATCTCGGCAATCCTCAAGAGTTTGCACCAAGCGGTAAGGCGATTCATAAAACATCATCGTGTAGGGAAAATTCACCAGGTCATCCAAGAAAGCCTTTTTCTCAGACTTCTTACGCGGCAAAAATCCAATAAAGGCAAACTGATTCGTATCCAAACCTGACGCCACAAGCCCCGTTAAGGCCGCATTAGCACCCGGAAGCGGCACAACCCGAATACCTTCTGCAATGGCTGCTTGCGCCAACTCAAATCCCGGATCAGAAATTGCTGGCATACCAGCATC
This sequence comes from Aerococcus viridans, assembly GCF_001543285.1. Taxonomy (NCBI): domain Bacteria; kingdom Bacillati; phylum Bacillota; class Bacilli; order Lactobacillales; family Aerococcaceae; genus Aerococcus; species Aerococcus viridans. The sequence goes on along the minus strand of NZ_CP014164.1, from coordinate 283,413 downwards.
CGACACCTGCGCCAAATTCTGCCCGTCCTTCAGCATAGCTAAAATTTGTGGAATCCGCGCCTGACTATTGTGTTGGTGGTAAGACATCTGGCCTGTCGTCACTTCGAAATGATTCAACAATTTCTGCGTATTTCGCGTATCCTCCGCTAGAATTATCTCCACAGACTTCAACGTATTGACCGCACGAAAGGTCATATCCTCCAAATTCCCAATCGGCGTTGGCACCAAATACAAGGTCCCAAACCCTTCATTCTCCTGCTTTGTAAATGAATGTTGTACCTGAACCATGCCCTCACTCCTCATCTTTAACTGTTTTTTCTTTGTCCGGCAAAAAGGGTAAACCACTCTCCACGCTGTCAGCCACCCGGTCCACCCACGCACTCGGTGGCCAAACCCGCTTGACCCCCTTATCACTAAGGAAGGCCTCCTTTTGACGCCGGGTCAACTGTTTAAACCGATACTCCGCTGACATGGCCCGCGACTTGGAGGTAAAAGGCTTGCTGTAAACCATATGAACTGGCCGACGCCCAGCTGCCTGAGTATACTTAGCCCCCTTACCTTGGTTATGCACCATTTCCCGACGATCAGGATCAGTCGTATAACCCGTATACAAGGTATTATCTGAACAGGCTAGCACATAAAAGTAATGTAATTTCATTGCCTTCTCAACCTCAGCAGGCGCCTTGTCTACGCCCTTTCCCAGACCATCTTCTGAATCGTTCTTGTGGGCATTTTGAGGTGTTTTATTTATTTTACCGATTGCATCTTTTTTATGCGATTCTTCTGACTTATTCGCCATAAATCAACTGTCTCATTTCTGGTGTATACTCATCCGTCAAAGTTTGCGTGTAGAAAGGAGGCAAGACCCGCAAGCCCTTATCATGGCCATCTTTCATGAATTCTAGCAAAATGGTTTTCGCTTCTTTACCTGGTTTCGGATAGATAAATTGCAGCCGTTTCAAAGTCAAATGGTATTGGTTACCTAAAACAATCAACTCACTCAACCGCTCAGGTCTATGGACAATATATAATTTACCACGGTTACGTAGGACAAACTGAGCCTGCTGGAAAATATCTTTCGCTGTCATCGCCACTTCATGGCGGGCCAAGGTTTTAGCATCCAATAAATTGACCTTAGATTCATCGTATTTCTTGAAATAAGGCGGATTACAAGTCACCACATCTACAGAATCCTTTTTAAAATGGTCACGAACCGATTTTAAATCCATCTGGTGAACCGTAATTTTATCCGCCAAGTCATTATGTGCCATCGACCGCTTGGCCATGTCTGCTACTTGAGGTTGAATTTCAATCCCATGAATCTGGGTTTTATCACTCGTTTTAGCCGACAGTAATAAAGGAATCACCCCATTACCCGAACAAAAATCAATGACCTGTTTCACCCGACTCGAAGACACCTGGGCAAAATGCGCCAATAAAACTGCGTCTACCGAGAAGGAGAAGGTCAGGTCACTTTGAATAATTTCAAGATTTTGTGGAATTAAGGCATCCAACCGTTCGCCTGCTTGTAATAAGGGTGTATCCATTAGCCTTGATTCCCCTCACCAGCACGCTCACCATACAAAATATCTAAACAGAACATGCACTGCTCGTCATTTCCACGGCGTTGGCCGTAGGAAATATTACAAATATGGAAGCCATCTTCGTAGATATTCATTAGATTTTGACGGGCTTTTGACATCACCTGCGGCGTATCCTCATCAACAGGTTCATCCGTTTCCGCTGTATTTTGCGACAAACTATCGTTTAATTCAGTTAATTCTTGCACCCGTTCACGCAAGTAAAAATTCTCCATCTTCAAGTTATGGGAAGAAATTAATAACTTATCCCACTCCTCGTTGATGGCATCAATTTTTTCAATCATTCCTTGCAAATCTTTCTTCAATGCAGTGATTTCTTCTGCTACATGATGTTCATCCACGTTCCCACACCTACTTTCTACTAGTCATCCAATACTTACCCAGCTTACAAAAACTTGTCTACTGGACCATTCCGGTTAAAACGCAATATCTGCGCCTTTTCACTCTCCATGATACCACATGATGTGGCTAACCTAAATGGAAACTTCAATTTCAACTAGCGTCAATTATAGCACACCTGTTCGGTTTTTGAATGAAAGAATGTCATGATCCACATTATTTAGCAGCATAATTTTATGCTGTCTTTTTACTTTATCTATTAATTCAAGGATACGACCGCCACTTTACCCATCAAAAAATTCTAGGTATGGGTGGGTGCTAGTAAAATTACCGCCCCTTAGCAACTACCATAATTATTTGAATATGGCACCTTGAAAATCGTCGATATCATCCTTTTCCTAAAAGAATCCATTCAGCTATGCTAAAATAAGAGCAATTAATAGACAAAAATTTCCCTAACGAACGGAGCCTTAACCATGCAAGAATTTACTTTTGATCATATGTTTACCCTGGCGGATACCTACGATGAAACGGAATTGTATTATTTTATCGGTAACCGCAAGGTCCCAAGTATGTACAGCAATAATAAAATTGTATTAGATTTCGTCCCAACCGCTGAAGAACTAGATATTCTAGAAGATAATTTTCTAGATTACGCTTATGACCTAAACTTGTCCTACTACAGCTTTGTTTTACCAATGAACCAACCCCTAGCACCAGATTTGTTCGCTTCAATCGGTGAAGTCGGCTATGAAATTTCCCTAACCAAATTAATGGTGTTAGACCCCGCTGATTTCAAAGGTTCAACCAAAGCCCAAGACACTTACGGTGACCGTCTAGTATTGAAAGAAGTCGATGCATCCATTGAACAAGACTACTTCGACTTTAACCAAGTTTTCGACAAGGCTATCGACGATTCAAGCGAGTTTGCCCAACAGAAATTAAATTACTATCCTTGGTTTTTAGCGGAAGATAACACCACTGCCGTAGCTGTCTATATCGATGACAAATTGGTTGCCATTGCGGACGTTATCCGCCTAGCCCATGCCTATGAAATTGATAACTTCCAAGTCTTAGAAGAATACCAACGGCATGGTATTGGATCACTCATTCAAGCTTGGGTGTGCAATAAAGCCCTATCTGATGGCAAAATGGTTGCCTTAGCCGCAGATGCTGACGATACACCATATGACATGTATTTAAAACAAGGCTACCAAGACTTAGGCATGCAAATCGGCCTAAGCCGTAAAATTGAAGAACCTATCATCGAAGACATCCAAACTTACCAAGCAGACCCAGTCGCTTATATGTTAGAAAACGCAGGCCTAGACGACTTTGACGAACTCGATGACTATGATGATTTTGATGATTTTGACGAATTTGAAGAGCTAGATGATTAATTAAAATAATTACGAAAGTAACCGAGGCGGATAACGTCTCCTTTTTTGATGACAGTAAACCTTTAAAAGCATTAGCTTCTCTTACTCCCCACTAAACCATTTTTGAAAATTACCTTACTTTACGCGAGTTAAGATTGCTCAACTTACATGTCTAAAATTTGTCTTTTTATCTTGTAGATGTCCTTGTTGATTATCTTGAAATAGTGACCATCCTTTTTTATCTCGGATTGTTTAATTGAAAAAGCCAAGGAATTCGCTTCCCTAGCATCCCTTCACAGTAAACCTGGATGCCCTAATGCATTTCAATCCATTACGAACTTCGGGCTGATCGCGGTCCTACTGCATCAAAGGCAATGATAGGCAAAAACGGCAATCGTAGGCTTCTATTTCTAAGTGTATTTCGTCACCTATATATAAAATTCAGTTGACAAGGTATTTTTATCTTGATAATGTAATATTTGTATTTTAGAAAGAAAGGACGGATTTCATGACAGTTAAAGCGAAACTACTTGCTTATTTTTTAGATCATCCAGGTCATTTTCACACTGGCCCTGAATTGGCAGACCACTTCCAAGTTAGTCGTAATGCCATTTGGAAGGCTGTGAAGCAATTAGAAACGGATGGATATGAAATTATCCGTCACCCTAAAAATGGTTATGCCTTAGAAAACCTAAACCAGGCAATTGATCCGGGACAAATTACTCATGGCCTACAACATATATGGCCAGAGTTAAAGGTCTACTACCAAGATTCTACTACGTCAACCAATGATCTTGGTCGTAAGCATGCAGCGGACTATCCAGACCAACCTGCTATTTTTATTTCCAGTGAGCAGACTGCTGGTCGTGGTCGACGTGGCCGTACCTTTTATTCTTCACTTAGCCAAGGGCTTTATTTTTCAATCGTTATGACCCCACCACCGGGTGTGAATAATGACCTTGTGGCGTCCTTGACTATCGCTTCTGCATCAGCCTATGCGGAAACCTTGTCTAGCTATTTACCCGATGATGTCATGATTAAGTGGGTAAACGACTTATTCTACCATGGGAAAAAGGTTGCTGGTATTCTAACTGAGGCGACTTTTGATATGGAAGCTCAAACGATTTCTCATCTGGTGCTTGGGATTGGCTCCAATTTGGCAGGTGATTTCGCTAAGGAGAATGCGGAAAATCAATCTGTTGCAGGTACAATATTTGGCCCCCAATTGCCTAGTCTCTTTAACCCAAATGACTTGATTACCAACTTCATTACTAAGTTCAAGGGCTACTATGATGACTTGGCGAGCTTGGTTTTTTTGGATTATTACCGTGACCACCTATTGGGAAAAGACCAATGGGTAACCTATACGGAAAACCACGAAACTTATCGCGGAAAAATCCTTGGTGTGACAGATCTTGGTCACCTTTCAATCGAAACGTCAGAGGGCAAGAGACGAACCCTTGTATCTGGTGAAGTGTCTTTCTCTAGCCAGCAATTTGCTGACTTATAAGAGCAAAATTTTATCTATAGTAACAAGTGGATGTGCGACATCATGTCGTATGTCCAAATTTAAAAGGGACGGTCAACCTCTAATAAAATTAGGTTGACTAAAAAAGGAGAAAAATGATGACAAAATCAACTACTTACTACTGGGTACTCGCTGCACTAATGAGCGTGATTACCTTAATTGCTTCTTATGTTGTCGTGCCATTCGGGGCGATTCCATTCACTTTACAAACCATGGCAGTTGTCTTAACTGGTTTGTTGATTCCAAGAAAATATGCGGCTGTTGCCATGTTTTTAAATGCTATTCTCTTATTTATTTTTAAAGGTGCTTTTATTTACTCCCCTTCATTCGGTTTCATTATTGGTTTCATCGTGGCGATGGTCTTTGCTAGTCAAAACCCAGGGGCTGAAAACGGCTGGAAAATCTTAACTGTTCGTGCGATTGGTATGAACTTGATTATCTTCCTATGTGGTTTAACTTATATGTATTTGGCTTTAAACTACTTGTTGGATTCACCAATTTCTTGGATGGATACGTTGATGTCAGGTATGATTATTTTCTTACCAACAGACATCATCAAAAATGTGGTAGCTATTTCTTTGGCTTTAGTATTGAAGAAACGCTTAACCCTATAGAAATGTGTTCTTTAATAGCCAATATATTTCGTTATCTATTTCACAAATAAGATGAAATTTATTACCGTTGCCGGTAGTGCTGCTGACAAATCATACAACCGTACTTTGCTTGAATTTATGCAAAAGTATTTTGCTCATAAAGTTGAGATTGAAATTCTAGACCTTCGTGAAGTACCCATCTTTGTGGAAACTGAAGATCAGGATGACTTACCTATTATTCAAACCTTTAATGAAAAAATGACCGCTGCTGACGGCGTGATTCTAGCAACACCGCGGAAACCGGCCGTTCAACACACAATGGGAGGGTTGAAAATCGACACAGAAACACGCGTTATCAACACTGACTGTCAACTGATTCTAGGACTATTTGCTGCTGGTGAAGTTGCTGGTGGAATCCACGCTGGCAACCGTCTAGGGGGCAATGCGTTAGCTGACATCTTTACATTCGGACGGATTGCCCCCATTACTGCCTTAGCCGAAATTGGCTAATGACAAGTTGTGAAAATCAATCAAAAGAGAAAAAGCACGTTACTTCAAAGAGTAGCGTGCTTTTTACTTAGGGTTTACCTATCAAAAATGGTTCTATAATAAATAGTGTTGGTGAGAATTCATATTGAATCTCATTGACACTATTTTTGTGTACGCAAAAAGGACATGATATCCTTAATGCGTGTAAACCACTACGAATACAGAAAGAAGGAAAAATCATGTCCCATACATCTATTATAAAACAACTTTGCGGTATTTACGACTATAATATTGATATTACAATACCAAAATCTATGCATCTGTTGCCACTTGAAAAGTATTATGAAATAAATCATTTCGTTTTACATGGGGTTCTTACGTACAAGCCTAAGGCTTGTATGCACTGTGGTGTAAAGAATACTGGTAATCAAGATATCATCAAACATGGCTTTAAACCAGCTATCATTCGATTACCGAACACAGCTACTAATCCTGTTTTACTTAAATTACAGAAGCAACGCTTTTATTGTAAACATTGTGCACAAACTTTTATCGCTGAAACACCATTAGTTGAAAAATTTTGCTGTATTTCTAAAACCATTAAAAGTCAAATTAGCTCCGAATTGGTTGAAACGCAATCTATGCGGTTAATCGCTAAACGTTATCATGTCTCTTCTCCAACAGTGGCCAGAACTTTAATGAAAGCAAGTATGGGACTATCACCTAAGGGAAATTATCTCCCGAATCACCTCGGTGTAGATGAGTTTAAATCGACTAGTCGTGTAGCCAATGCGATGAGTGCTGTCCTTGTGGACACGCATAATAGAAGGCTAATTGATATTGTCGTTGATAGAAAACAAGCGTCGCTCATCGATTACTTTTCTTCTTTTACCTGGACCGCTCGAAGCAGCGTGAAGACAGTTTCGATTGATTTATATACACCTTATCTAGAGGTCATTCGCACATGTTTCCCTAATGCGAAGATTGTCATTGATCGATTCCATATAGTAAAGCTGTTGAATGAAACAATCAATTCTATTCGTATTAAAGTGATGAATGCTATCAAAACAAGCCGTCCATCGGACTACAATAAACTCAAAAAACAATGGAAATTGTTGTTAAAGAACGCTGAAGATTTAAATTTCACGGATACACATTATGTTCGTCAATTTGGTGAAGCAATATCAGAACAACGTATTGTTGATTATCTTTTGAGTATCTCACACGAACTTTTAGTTACTTATACCCTGATGAATGAACTAAAATATGCCATTTCAACTCATGATATCAATATTTTCAATGAAATCCTACATGGGACTAAGAACCAAACTTTTCCAAGTCGTACGAGAAGAACTATCAGAACATTGGCCAAATTCTTGCCTTATATACATAACGCCTTAAAATATACTGTATCAAATGGTCCTACCGAAGGTATTAATAATAAAATTAAATTAATTAAACGAACAGGTTTTGGATATTCGAACTTCCATCATTTACGTGCAAGAATTTTAGTCCAATTCAAATTAAATTACAAACCATCCAATCCTAAACCTTTTACATTTGAGGGGATGGCAAGCTAACCCAGGGATAGTGGTATATTTTTGAATAAAGAGGACTGAAAGTGTACGTCCTTAGCCGTGAACAAGCATGAAATCGAGACTAAGGCTCGATTTCAAAGCTGAGAGACCTTGGCTCTCGCTGGTGCCACGGCTTTTAAGGAACGTACACTGAAGGACAAAACACCATTTGTTAGAAATGTTATCTCATTGGTCACTTCCCTTGTCTAAAGGCAAGAAAAAAGCCAAACACATCACAGCGTGCATGGCATTTAACTTTATTGATTTCTTAATTATTATTAAAAACTAAAAAACGTATTCGTGTGCTTTGAAATTATTTACCAACACTATTTGTAAAAGAACCTCAAAAATCTTTTTATTATAAGCCTCAATATACATTTGGAAAATAACTGATACATCGATTTTTATGTTAAACGGATAGGCGCCCTTAATAATAACGGCTTACACAATCAGTAAAATAACACATAGAACACTTGCCATGATTCAGTTCTTATCCAAAAAACACGCCTTAAATGGTCTTAGTAATGGAAAATTAACTGTCTCCATTATCCATGTTCTCGTCTGGTGCTGTTGCGACATGTTCATCCTGATAAGGCGTATTGATAAAGTCTTGGATCTCTTTAACGCTAATATTCTCGCTATCGATATCTTCGATTTTACTATGGTAAATCTGCCCTTCAAAGAAATGAAAGGCAGGTACAGTATCAATACCATAATCCTCAGTAAATGTTGCAGTTGCTTGATCGCTAGCACTGGTTAAATCTAAGTAATAAATGACGCCTTCAATATCAGCTGAAGATGGGGTCTCAAAGATGGAGGAGGCTTCGTCAAGTTTAGTGGCAAAAGTCGTTGCATCTGCCGAATCCTCTGCACCTATAAATAGGTAAAAACCATCGCCATTATTGATTTTGCTTGTAATCTCTCCTGCAGTAATCCTAGTAAAGTTTTGTATCGTACTCTGATATAATGCTTGTGCTTCCTCTGAACTGGCTTCTTGTTCCACACTTGAGGAGGTTGGCGAATCACTGATTACTTTTTCCTCATCCGTTTGATTAGAACAAGCAAACAAAAGCACACTTAAACTAGATAGTAATAAAATCTTCTTCATAATAATGCCTCCCAAATCTAACGCATAACAGTACGAATATTTTATGCACAAATTATATATTTAAAGTTATTTTTATATCACTACACATGAACCCTACTCATTCTATTTTCTGAAAGATTATATAGTCCGTGGCTGTGCCTCCCACAGCGAAAAGAAGGACGCCAGCCCATTCACTACTAATAGAAAAAAGACCTGCAACAATAGTCGTTACAGATCGTCCATACGCTTATTTCGCATAGAACTACTTTTATTGCCCATCAGTCCATCAAATGGTAATTATGTAAACTCTTATTGTTAACCTACATTATACCGGATTTTTGGTGGTATTCTGAAAATTGTTATATATAACAATTATGCGTAGTTTTTAACATAAGTATCTAGTTCATCTTGATGCATTTTTGCGAATGGTTCATCGAATAGTTCAAAAACTTGAATCGCCTTTTGACATTTACTTACCCCGTCATCAAATTGACCTTCAACAATCGCCACAATCCCTTTTAAGAATAAGAGGCGGTTTTTAAAGTAATAGGCATTTGTGCTCAACTGTGGTTGAATTGCTGCCATAATATCATTCACTTCGTCAGTCTCCTCCGACCGTAAACGATCGAAACAGACATTGATTAGGATGCTCAGTATGTGCACCTTCAAGGGATTACCTTCTTGTATTGTAGGCAATTTCGCAATCATGTCCGCTACCAATACGTCTTGCAATGACTTCGTCAATCCTCGAAGGGAATTCCCTAGCAAAATCACCTCGTAGCTCGTCCAAACGGAACATTTCAAAATGTATTCACTGATTAAATGCTTGTCAGCTTCAGGAATTTCCACCTCAGTTAAATCATTCAATAAGAGCTTTGTCATAATAGCATTGTATTTAAATAAAATTTGGTTGGTTTCACCATATAAGTTTTCTTGGGTTTGTGCGATTGCGCTCAAGGCGTCAATATCACCTTTTTTATAAGCTCTATCAATTTCTTCGATGTAGAATGTATAAGGATTATTGAATTCCTCAATGGCCGTCATAAATTCAGCAAAGGAGATGCCCAGATTATGGACTAGATTGACCAAGTGATGAATGGTAATACTTGTTTCACCACGTTCGAACTTTGAGAGTTGGGAGTAGGACACTTCCCCAGTGGTTGTGACATCCATAAGGGTCAAACCACGCTCTCTTCTTAGATCTCTGTAACTTATTCCAATATTCATTCTGTTGCTCCTTTTGTTATATATGACAAAAAATGAATTTTCCCCTATAATTCTGTTATATTTTAACAAAAAGGAGACGAAAGCATGAAACAAAAAATCTTATCTCTACTAACTACGATTGCAATTTTCGACATCATTGGCGTTCTTTAAGCATTTCTGCCTATTTTTTCCAGTAGGCTAATACCATATATTCCATAGCGGACTGTACACTCACATTCGATTGGATCATCCGCTGTGCTTGTCCTACTAAATGTAGGGCTTTTGTCGCGTCTGCTACTGTTATTTTATTGACCATGCCTTGGTATTTACCAAAGTCATTCGGAAAGACCAATTGCGCTTGATTGTCTTGTCCCTGGTCTGGATGCAGGCGTAAATATAATAAATCATGGAAATGAAAGGCCACTAAACTTAGGGCCTGAATCATATCCGCCCTACCCTTAGGACCCTTCATCCAGTCTGACGCCACCATCGTTAGACCACGAGGGTCCTTTTTCACGATTAAATCTACCCACTGCAAGGACCAGTTGAGTCGTTGCTGGAAATCTTCATTCTCTGCCAACGCCGTCGCTTCACCCACATCATTTGTTAAAGCAGTCAGAGTCGCCGCCATACTTGGCTTAATCCCCGCTTCCTCAAATAGGACTTGTAAGTCCACCTTGTTTAATTGGGGGAAATGAATCATCTGGCAACGAGACACAATCGTGGACAGGATCGCGTCCCTATTATTGGTGAGGAGGAAAATATAGACATTTTCATGTGGTTCCTCGATAAACTTCAACAAAGAATTGGCTGCGTTGACAGTCATTTTCTCTGCTTCATGGATAATAAAAATTTGGTTGTCTCCTTCAAGTGAGGACATGGACAACCGTTCTTTTAGGTCTCTCGTTTGGTCAATTTTAATGGTATTCCCGTCCGGTTCTATATGATAAACATCCGGATAGTCAGCGGACAATATCCGACGACAATGGTTACATGTCCCGCAAGGTATCCCCTTGTCAGCTGGATTGAGGCAATTCAAATAGGCCGCTAAATATAGGGCCATATCTTCTTGACCAGAACCTACCATGCCTTCAAAAATATAGGCGTGGCCAAGGCGGTTATTGACGAGGACCCGGTCCATCATAGCGGTTAAATCCGCTTGCTTCTTGGCGATATCAAAATGTTCGTGTGCCATTGATGGACTCCTTTCCATTGCTTTAAGGCGCTTTAAAGATTTGAATGTTTAGCTGAATTAACGAAATAAAGTTGGGAAATGGCTTTCTAAAATAGCCAAGGCATCCCGCTGCATACTTTCAGGGTCTTGGGTGGCATCAATAACTTGAATCCGTTCTGGAAAACGGTCTTTCAAGACGCCATACCCTTTATGAACCCGTTGATGGAAATCAATGGCTTCAACGTCCAGGCGGTTTTGTTCAGCCTGACTGCGGTTGGCTTGAATCCGGCGAATCCCCTCTTCAGCCGTAATATCTAAATACAAGGTCAAGTCGGGTTGGCGGCCATCTGTTGCGAATTGGTTGATGGCAATAATCCCCTCTTCCCCAATTTCACGACCGTAGCCTTGGTAGGCAATTGACGAGTCGACGAACCGGTCACATAAGACCATGTGCCCAGCTTCAAGTGCAGGCAGTACGGTATGGACTAAATGTTGACGACGGCTCGCTGCGTATAAAAGGGCTTCAGCTCTAGGATCTAGGGCCACGTTCTCCGGGCTTAAAATCACTTCTCTGATTTGTTCAGCAATCGGGTCGCCACCTGGCTCGCGCGTCAGCTTTAAAGGCACAGCTAGCTTTTCTTCAAGTTTCGCTGTTAGTCCCTGAATAAGGGTCGTTTTACCTGCGCCATCGGGTCCTTCAACAGTAATAAATTTCCCAGCAAATTTTTGTTTATCCATGAGGTCTCCTTAAAATCTGTTATAGACTAGTTAATCGATGTCACGGCGGCCTTCAAGGGCACGCAATAGGGTCATCTCGTCCGCATACTCAATGTCACTGCCGACAGATAAACCATAAGCAATCCGCGATACTTGAATGCCTGCAGGTTTAATCAAACGAGACAGGTAGGTTGCGGTCGCTTCCCCTTCAGCTGTCGCATTGGTCGCCACAATCACTTCCTTGATCTGGTCATCTTGCAGACGGGTCAATAGAGGTTGGATATTCAAATCTTCCGGTCCAGTCCCTTCCATTGGTGACAAGACCCCGTGCAAGACATGGTAGAGGCCGTGATACTCACGCATTCGTTCCATAGACACCACATCACGCACCTGCTCCACCACTAAAATCCGTGACCGGTCGCGGTTTTCATCCGCACAGATTTCGCAAGGATCAGACTGGGTAATATTCCCACAAACTGAGCAATAACGTAGCTCACGCTTGGCATCTACCAAGGAAGACGCAAATTGAAGTACATCCGCCTCAGGCATGTCCAAGACGAAGAAGGCCAACCTTGACGCTGTCTTTGCGCCAATCCCTGGTAACTTACTAAAAGAATCGATTAACTTGGCAATTGGTTCTGGATATTGCATTCTCTACACCCCTGCATCTAACTTTCCTTACATTTTAAACCTTTTTGATAAAAGGATAACACGCTGACAAAATGAGACACCAACACTAGGTAGCTATGCTCATAATCTAACTGTCCCTGTCTGTAATACCCTATCTTATCAAAAATACCATGGATAGTCTCCTACCCATGGTAAAAAATGGTTGTTCATGGTCAACCATAAACTTTGTTTTGACTATAGTCCTGGGATACCTTTTGTATATTTACCCATAACGTTTGCAGTTTCAGTGTCTACTTTTTCAAGTCCGTTGTTGACTGCTTCAATCAATAAGTCCTGTAACATATCAACGTCTTCTGGATCGACTGCATCCGGTTTGATGTTGATTGCTTTCACACGGCGGTCACCTGTTACCGTCACATTCACCATGCCTGATGGTTCAGTCCCTTGAAACTCTTTTGTTTCAATATTCTTTTGTTCTGACTCCATCTCTTGTTGCATCTTTTGCATTTTACGCATCATTTGTTGCATATTTGCCATTCCGCCTGCCATTTTATCGTCTCCTTTTAGCTTTTCATATTTTTTAACTTACATATTCATTGTCATTTTGGCATCAAGCCCCATGACCTAATCATCTATTATTGTAACATTATCCTTACCAAATAGTGAAGTTGCTTGATCGATCTGCTCTTGACGCAAACGAGATTCTTCATCATTCAATCCGTTCTCATCCAGCCCATCATCCACCGCTTCATCTTCCTGGGTAAAGGCCTCAGCATCCGTTGCCGACCCCTTAGTAGCCACCGCATCATTCCCCACCAAGTCGCCCAATTCGCCATTCTTCATGGCTTGGACATAACTTTGACGGGCAGACTGCCATTGGTCGCTCGTTAAATAGTACATCTTCGTTGGATGACCTAATTGATTAGATAGCAACCGCTCAATTTCTTGACGGGTCTCCGTATCGTCATCCACCTTCTTGCACAAGATTTCATAATCAAACCGAACTACGAAGGCATTTGGTGATGCTGCCGCTGGGAAAGTTGCCTTTAATAAGGCCGCCTGCATACTTGGTAGACTCTCAATTAGACCTTCCCATAAATTAGCAATATCATTCAAGTCTTTCTTAGTCGCTTGATTTAAGACTTGGAAGACCTTCGTCAGATTTGGCGTAAAGGCCGTCGCATTCCCTGACCGCTTAGCCGGCTTACTTGGTGCAGGTTTAGCTGGCTCTTTGCTCCCATTTTGAACCTGTGCCGTTAAATTTGCCACTTGTTCTTGCAATTCAGCTAACGCTTGACTCACTTGCGTTGGCAAGACATGGTCACCTTCTTGGTTAGCCACCACTTGTTGGTTACCACTTTGACCAACAGCCGCCTGACCACCGATTTGACTGGCTACCTGGACCGTCGCGACCTCTAGATAGATCGTTGGTTGCAATGAAAAACGAATTTCTGCCTGTGTTTCTCGGAAGACTTTCATCATCTTATACAAGACATTCACATCAATCGTTTTCGCTAGACTATAAAAGGCTTCGTCATAACGTTGGGTCAAATCTTCAATCTCAGCCGTATCCGCCTTGGTTTCCTTGGCAATCATTAAATCACGCACAAAAACCAACTGCTCTTCCACAAAACGCGCCGCATCTTGACCACCAGCCATTAAAGCATGTAAGTGGTCTAAAGCTGCCGTCACTTGTCCATTAGCTAAGGCCTCCGTATATTCAACCAACTGCTCTTCAGACAAGGCCCCCGTTACCAAACGACTCGTTTCAAGTGATAAAGTCCCATCGGAAAAGGAAATCACCTGGTCTAACAAGGATAAGGCATCCCGCATCCCACCGTTCGCCGCACGGGCAATCACAGCTAAAGCGCCGTTCTCAAATTCAATCCCGTCTTGGTCTAAAATAAAAGCCATCCGGTCTTCAATCGATTGACGTGAAATGCGTTTAAAGTCAAAACGTTGGGTTCTTGAAATAATCGTTGCAGGTATCTTATGCGGCTCAGTCGTTGCTAATATAAAAATGACATTAGCTGGCGGTTCTTCTAAGGTTTTTAATAAAGCATTGAAAGCACCCGTTGAAAGCATGTGGACCTCATCAATGATATAGACCTTATATTGCGCTTCCGTTGGCGCATAGCGAACCTTATCACGGATATCACGAATCTCCTCAACCCCGTTGTTAGAAGCTGCATCGATTTCAATCACATCCGGCAAAGTGCCGTCCGTAATGGCCCGGCAAATCTCACATTCATTACATGGTTCCCCATCCACCTGGTTTGGACAGTTGATCGCTTTCGATAGAATTTTAGCCGCACTCGTCTTACCAGTACCTCTTGGACCCGTAAACAAGTAAGCGTGACTCGTTTTGCCAGTTCGAATGGCATTTTGCAGCGTACGCGCAACAGCCTCTTGGCCAACAATATCTCCAAATGTCTGCGGCCGCCAAACGCGGTATAATGCTTGGTAACTCATCGCTGCCTCCTTAAACTTGCTACATTTAATCATCTCGAACATTATAACATCAACTACTCTCTGTTAAAACAGAGAGTTTGTCCTAAACATGGTGGTTGTACAAACGATATAATATCTCCAACCGTTTAAAGACACTAAGGGATGGTTGACTGGCACCCCATCAGTAAGCGGTCTGTAGACACTTACCGAATATTGTTTTACGTTTAATAATTTTGTATTGGCACAACTTTTTCAAACCGCGGGTTTTTCTCACTCGACAGATATCGGTGACCCAATTCTTGAATATTGATAGCTGCCACACGGTCATCATTTGATTGATACCCACAATTCTGACAAGTAAACAAGTGCTTACCTTGTTGTCTATTAGCTTTATCAATTGATTCGCATTTCGGACAACGTTGGGACGTAAATTGTGCGGATACTTTTAAAACTTGCGAACCACTTTCTAAAGCTTTATACATTAACTTTTCTTCAAAATCGAAGAATCGCCATGAATGGTGTTCATACCGTGCATCTTGCTTACGATGGTGAGTCGTGTTAAAAGTAACGTTCGTAAGATCTTCCAACACAAACAAGGTATTGGCCCCGTATCGATCAACGAGTGTCTTTGATAATTGATGGTTCACATCATTCATCCAGCGGTTCTCTCGTCTTTCAATTGTTTTAAGGCGTCTACGACTTGATTTGGTGTTCTTCGCTTGTAAGGACTGGCGCAATTCCTTAAAACGCCGTCTTTTCTTCATCAAGCTTTTACCCGAATAGAAGGGAGTATGAGTTGTATCATCCGCAATAGTTAGTATCTGTCTTAAACCACGGTCAATGCCTACAATCCGTTGAATATTAGTTTCATCTGGGCTGTCTATCTCTTTACTTGCGGACACGTGTAAGAACCACTTACCCTTACGACAGCGTAATTCAGCTTGACCGAACTTGTAAGCATTCTGGCTAAATTGTTGAAGATAAGCGATATGTTGCTTATCACAAGACACTTTAATTCGTCCTTGATTGGTCGTCAGTGAATAGGTATTGTTTTGGTGATAAGCGTAGTTACGATTACGTACGAACACAGCGACTGGTTG
The DNA here is from genome assembly GCF_001543285.1 of Aerococcus viridans. Lineage (NCBI taxonomy): Bacteria > Bacillati > Bacillota > Bacilli > Lactobacillales > Aerococcaceae > Aerococcus > Aerococcus viridans. The sequence goes on along the minus strand of NZ_CP014164.1, from coordinate 267,542 downwards.
CTTAAACCCTAGGGGTTTCGTTAAATGGTAAAGGTCTTTATATAGCGTATGATATTTACCTGTATGGATATCTTTATAACGCTTAGGTTTTTGTTTAAACTGTGTTTTCACGGTCTTATATCTCGCGATTACCGTACGCATCACGGACTGGGCCATTTGCGATTGCAGCCCAAAATCCTGACGTATCTGATGATACAAGGCGTTGTGCAAAGTCGTTTGACCTAATTCAAAGTCATGGTCAAAGATATATGTCGAAACAAAATTACAAGCGTTTAAAAACTGTTGTTGGGTTTCTTCGAACTTTTCAATATCACTAGCACTTGGGTATAATTGCACTTTAATCGTTTTCGTTAACTGCATCTTATCACCTCTTTTCTCTTAAAATACATTATACTATCTATTTAGAGAAAACATAAACGATAACCTAGTAAAATCAACAAAAAGAGGGGCTGGGACAAAAGGTCTCTCAAAAAAATACACTCCCAAAACTATGAACTTTTTTGTTCAGTAGTGGGAGTGTATTTTTCTATATCTTTATAAAAATAAACGAAAGTGGGACTACTTTTTTCGCAAAAGTAGTTTTGTCCCAGCCTCTTGTAAATGAAACTATAGTAAGGCAATTAATGCAGGGTTATCTTAATCTTAAAAATAGTCTATAAAAACTTATCAGAAAATTGAAAATACCGCCATTTTCCCGTTACTATTCCCTTCATATCATGTATAATGGGGGACGTTACAATAAATTCTTCCCGATAGGGTTTGCTTAGGCAAAAATTCCTTGTAACCATAAAATTTATATTTTGGGGGAAACAACATGAATAAACGACTATTTACTTCTGAATCAGTCACAGAAGGACATCCAGATAAGGTTGCTGACCAAATTTCTGATGCCATTCTTGACGCGATTCTTGCACAAGACCCACAAGCTCGTGTCGCTTGCGAAACTGCCGTCAATACAGGACTTGTCCTAGTATTCGGTGAGGTCACAACTAGCGCATATGTGGATATCCAAAAAATCGTTCGCGACACCGTCCGTGAAATTGGTTACCGTGACGGCAAATTCGGCTTCGACGCTGACTCCATCGCCGTATTGGTCTCACTAGACGAACAATCACCCGACATCGCACAAGGTGTTGACGATGCCATTGAAACTCGGGAAAAGGGCGAAGTGGACAACAAGTTGATCGGTGCTGGAGACCAAGGGATTATGTTCGGTTACGCAACAGACGAAACACCAGAGTTAATGCCAATGCCCATTGCATTAAGTCACCGCCTATCTCGCCGACTAGCTGAAGTCCGTAAAAGTGGTGAATTAAACTACTTAGGTCCAGACGGTAAGACACAAGTAACGATGGAATACGATGACAACAACCAACCACAACGTATTGATACCATCGTCATTTCAACACAACATACTGAAGGTATTGAATTAGACCAAATCCGCCAAGACGTGATTAAACACGTTGTTGAGCCAACTATGCCAGAAAACTGGTTAGATGAAAACACACGTTACTTCATCAACCCAACTGGTAAGTTTGTATCTGGTGGTCCAGAAGCCGATTCAGGTTTAACTGGTCGTAAAATTATCGTCGACACTTACGGTGGGTCTGCTCACCACGGTGGTGGGGCCTTCTCAGGTAAAGACGCCACTAAAGTTGACCGGTCTGCTTCATACGCGGCTCGCTATATTGCTAAAAACTTGGTTGCAGCTGGCTTAGCGCGTAAAGTTGAGATCCAATTAGCCTATGCTATTGGGGTTGCAGAACCTGTATCTATTGGGATTGACACATTCGGTACAAGTGATGTATCTGAAATTGATTTAGTTGCTTTAGTTCGCGATAACTTTGACTTAACACCAAATGGTATTATCGACATGTTATCTCTTCGTCAACCAATCTTCAGCAAGACTGCTACTTACGGCCACTTTGGTCGTGATGACCAAGACTTTACTTGGGAAAAAACAGATAAGGTCGACATCTTGAAGAAATAACACAAACAAACCCCAGTAAGGCGGCTCATCGAGGCTACTTACTGGGGTTTTCTGTGTCTATTTGTTGTGAGCTTTACATGCAAAGATGCGGTTGATTTAAAAATTCATCCGTGTGAAAAATGCTTTGAAACGATCTTGATAGCGGTTGACCATTTTCCAAAAGGCAAAAGCGAGAGCCAACAAGGCGAGACTGATTAGGGTTTCGTTAGCAGTCATGGGTTGGATGGTCAGAATATCTGAAAAATGCGGCAAGACCAGTGCGACGGCAAGCATGGCAAAGGTTGCGGTTGATGCGAGAAAGAGACGCAACTTGTTAAACGGGAGGCAGGACTGCCATACCGCAAATAAAGAGACGCCGGTCAACATGACATAGTCAAAGGTCCGAGCGGTTTCAAAGTCGATTATGCCCAGTTTCACCATGACTAAGGAGGCGAAAATGGCTACAGACACCGTTAAGGCTGAAGGTAGCGCAGCGGCAAGGGATTTGGGTAGGAACCGCTCTTTAACTTGCTGGTTATTAGGTTCAAATGACGTGAAGAAGGCAGGATAGCCCTCGATAAAGGCATCAATCATGGTAATTTGTAAGGGAATAAATGGAAACGGGAAATTCAAGGCAATACAAATTAGGGTCACGATTAAAGAATATAGGGTTTTGATAAAGAATACGCTTGATGACCGAGTGATGTTGTTGACCACACGGCGGCCTTCAGAAATGACCGCTGGTAAGTCACCAAAGTCTGAATTGACCAGAATCAAATCGGCCATTTGACGGGTTGCCCCGTCCCCTTCAGCCATAGTGATGGATAAGTCAGCTTGTGACAAGGCTAAAATATCATTGACCCCGTCACCTGTCATCCCAACAATATGGTCTTCGTCTTGAAATTCAGCTACCAAAAGTTTCTTTTGTTGAGGTGAGACCCGGCCGAAAACATTGTATTGGTGTGCTGCTGCTCTTACATCCGCTTCAGCTTGAATTTGACTCATATCAATCGCTTGGGCGTCGCCTGCGAGTCCTGCGTTCTTAGCAACTCTGGCAACGGTTTGCGGGTTGTCACCTGAAATAATTTTGATGTCCACACCCTCATTTTGGAAAAATTCCAGAGTAGATTTAGAATTGGGGCGAATTGGATCACTCAAGGTGATGTAGCCAATTGGTTTGATTGCTAAGTTGGCGATTTCAGTCTTGTCGTCTAGTAGGTCAGTCGATTGTCCCACCAACAAGACCCGCAGGCCGTCATTTTGCGCGGTGATTACTTGCTCAATCGGTTCGTCGATAAGGTATTCAGCTGCACCAACGAAAATTGTACCGGCTCCTTCAAAGCTGATAGCACCCCACTTCCGCTCAGATGAAAAGGGCGTGACTTGTAAGGCTTCTAAAGTAGAGACTTGGCCGTCGAAGTGGTCTTTCAAAGCCGTCATGGTTAAATTACTATCGGTTGATGCGGTTGTATAATTGGCCAATTTGGCTAGTAAATCCTTGTCGGAGATACTGTTTAGTGGAAAAATCCCCTCCACTGACATCTTTCCTTGCGTGATTGTCCCAGTCTTGTCTAAACACAGCATATCCATGTGAGCCAAGGCTTCAACAGCGTACATGTTTTGCACGAGGACATTCTTTTTGCCTAGTTTTAAAACAGCAGTTGAAAGGGCTAGTGAAATCAACAATACCAGACCTTTAGGCAGCATGCCAATCAGGGCAGCCACCGAGTTTATAACCGCCACATCTACTGTGTCACTTCGTAGGAAAAAGGCTTGCAAGAACAAGAGTATCCCTAGTGGCACAATGATGTAAGAGGTAAACTTGGCAATCTTCTTAATGGCATCGGTTAATTCAGAACGGGCGTATGGTTGAGACTTAGTTTCAGCCACCAACTGCTCTGCGTAATTGTCGTCCCCAACATGGATCAACTCAGCCAGCAATTGCCCACTGGTCAAATAAGAACCGGATAATAACTCATCGCCTGCTTGTTTTAAAATGGCATCCGACTCACCCGTTAAAAGGGACTCATTCACTTCGCTGGACCCGTCCACCACGTTGGCGTCTGACGGAACCTGGTCACCACTTTCAAGGATAATCAAGTCGCCAACCACCAATTCAGTAGATGGCACAATGGCTTCCTGACGATTTCGGATCACCTTAACTGGTTTATTGGATAAAATGGTCAACTTGCTGACCAAATCGCGGGCTCTAAGCTCTTGGACAATCCCAATAATAATATTCAATATAATGATGGCAATAAAGGCCATATTAGAATAAGCGCCAACCAGTAACAATAAGAAGGCCAATAGGAAGTTTAAAGCATTAAATAGGGTAAAAAAGTTCTCTATAATAATTTCAGCCGTCGTTTTTTGGGTAGAATGACTAGTTTGGTTAACCTGGCCTTCAGCCACTTTGGCCTGGACTTCTTCATCCGTTAGACCTTGGTATTGATCGTTCCACATTAATTTACATCCTCCATTTTCCATTCCTCATTTTATTGCTATTTTATTTCCCCATAAAAGTCCATTATACGCCAGATAAAGATATATAAACTTAAAGATTTATTTAGCTTTCCCTTAAGAAAACAAAATTGTCGAAAAAACGTAGTAAAGAACAAAAAACTCCTCCATCTTTCGATGAAGGAGTTTTTCTATATATGCCGGCTAAAGGACTTGAACCCTCGACCCTCTGATTACAAATCAGATGCTCTACCAACTGAGCTAAGCCGGCAAATATGTTTTATTCAAAATGAATATGACCCGTGTAGGATTCGAACCTACGACCCACTGATTAAAAGTCAGTTGCTCTACCAACTGAGCTAACGAGTCATGGTGGAGAATGAGGGGCTCGAACCCCCGACATCCTGCTTGTAAGGCAGACGCTCTCCCAGCTGAGCTAATTCTCCGTAAATATTTCAATTAGTTATCTGTCAAAGACAACTACTAAATAATACCATCTGATTTAGACACTGTCAACACAATTTCCATAAAAAAATTTATTTTTCGTCATTTTTTAGCGCATCGGCAGAAAAAATTCGTATATAAACCATATGGAGGTTGAAAATGATATCGTTTGTTTATTATACCATTCTATTGGTCCTTTTTGCTAGTCTTGCTTCATTTTTTATGGTGGTTGGCTCAAGAACAGTCCTTGGACAATCCTTTATCCACGGTCGTTCCAAGTGCGACAATTGCCATGTCCCGATTTCACCCTTAGCTTTGATACCAATCATCGGTTACGGCCTATCAACAGGTAAATGTCAGACTTGCCGCCAGCCAATTCCACTGATTTATCCACTTTCTGAAGGATTTTTCGCTATATTCTCTTTCTTGTTTTTTCTGAACCATACGACTGAAACAGCAATTCTTCTCTTCCTGATTTTTACTATCCTTCTCATCATGACCAGTGCCGATCTGGCTTTACACATCATACCAGACCGGTTTCAAGTCATATTATTATTAGTTGTGATTAATTATCTATATCGAAATCCGGACATAGCACACTTAACCCACATTACCTTTTCCCTATTAGTCTTCACTACTTTAATCACCTGCAATCACCTGCTTCATCAAGGTATTGGTGGTGGCGACATTAAAGCACTGGTAGTCTTAGCTCTAATGCTCGGTCCCTTAAACTTCTCATACCTTCTTTTAATCGCTAGCGGTCTAGCCCTATGTCACATCTTTTATTTGAAAATCAGACATACGACCTTTCCAACTGGTCTGCCATTTATCCCTTACTTATTCTTTGCCTATCCCATCATCTTCTATATACTGTAATTAGCAAGGTATAGAACGTGAGGGAGAGAATATGCAGATTCAACACACTTTTATCCAGGGTAAATATGACCAGCCAGTTTTATGCGAGGACGCTCTTTTTACAAATGAGTATTTCATCGCAGTTGTAGATGGGGTGACTTCAAAATCGAATTTCACCCATGAGGGCATGAAAACTGGCAAAATAGCATCCAATATCATCAAAGACTTCTTAGCCACACTAGATCCGCAGGCCTCTATCGAGACAGTTATTTCGGACGTTAACCAAGCTTTCGAGGACAAATTTTATGCACATGTGGATTTCCCACTAAACCGAATCGAACATGGTCCACAAGCTGCCATGGCATTGTATTCTGACTTTCACAAGTGTATCTACTTAATTGGGGATTGTCAGGCTAGTGTAAACGGGCAATTATATACCCAATCAAAGGCATCTGATGCTATTTTAAGTGCATTCAGGTCTCTCATCTTGCATATCAACCCTAACCAACACCAAGAAGCTAGGGACGCCATTATGCCCTATTTAGTTTCCACAAACACATTCACCAACAAGGCTGATACACGGTTTGGTTATTCGGTTTTAAACGGACAGAAGATCCCAAGCTGCTTAATCATATCTATACCTGTTCAAGCTGGAGATGAAATTGTCCTAACATCAGATGGTTATCCAGAAATCAGGCCAACTTTTGAAGAAACCGAGGCATATCTACAAGAAATTATCCACAACGATCCGGATTTAATTGACCAATTTATTTCCACAAAAGGCGTCACCCCTGACCAAGTCAGCTTCGATGACCGGTCTTATATTGCCTTCAAAGTAATGGCCCGGTCGTCAATTTCAAAATCTTCTCTCTATAAAACACAAAATCCCTAGACCAATTTGGCCTAGGGATTTTTTCTCGTCTGAATATTCATTTGTCGTTTCTACAATGGTGTATTAGTTTTCTTGAATACTTGAGTAGTCAATTTGGCTAATTTCAGCATCTTCATCTACTTCTTCGCCGTAGATTAGTTGTTGTGTGTCACCGATTTTTTTCGGTTCCATTTCACGGTAACGAGCCATACCTGTACCTGCAGGGATGATTTTACCGATAATAACGTTTTCTTTCAATCCAAGTAAGTGGTCTTCTTTACCACGGATAGCCGCGTCAGTTAAGACTTTAGTTGTTTCTTGGAATGAGGCTGCAGATAGGAAACTGTTAGTTTCTAAGGCTGCTTTAGTGATACCTAATAATACTGGACGCGCTGTTGCAGGTAGTTCACCTGAACGGATCGCTTCAGTATTGGCATCTGTAAAGTCTGCAGTATCCATTAATTTACCTGGTAACAAGTCTGTTGAACCTGGGTCAAGGACACGTACTTTGCGTAGCATTTGACGAACCATAACCTCCACGTGTTTATCATTAATGTCTACCCCTTGCGAGCGGTATACACGTTGAACTTCATCTAACATGTATGTTTCAACAGTTAGTGTGTTTGTTACACGTAGCAAGTCTTTAGGATCGATTGAACCTTCTGTTAATTGTTGTCCACGGTGAACAGTATCGCCTTCAGCAACATTCATACGCGCTGTGTAAGGTACTTTGTACTCACGAGAGTCTGTCATACCTTTAACAAATACTGTCTTCGTACGGCTTGCTTCGTCTTCTTCGATTGCTTCGATTTCTCCAGCAACCTCCGTAATTACGGCACGACCTTTTGGATGACGTGCTTCAACAATCTCTTGGATACGAGGAAGACCTTGAGTGATGTCATCACCGGCAACCCCACCAGTATGGAATGTACGCATTGTTAACTGTGTACCTGGCTCACCGATAGATTGTGCAGCAATTGTACCAACTGCCTCCCCTACTTCTACCTCTTGGTTAGTAGATAGGTCGCGTCCGTAACAATGTTTACATACACCGTGACGAGTGTTACATGTGAAGGCTGAACGAATTGTTACTTGCTCAACACCAGCTTCAACGATGCGGCGAGCAGTTTGTTCGTTGACTAATTCGTTGTGGTTCGCAATGATTTCGCCAGTTTCTGGATGACGTACTTCTTTTTGTAAGTAACGGCCAGTCACACGTTCTTCAAGTGTTTCAATCACTTCGTTCCCATTCTTGATTGCTTCAATCGCTAAACCACGGTCAGTGCCACAGTCTGCTTCACGAATGATTACATCTTGGGCAACGTCAACAAGACGACGAGTCAAGTAACCTGAATCGGCTGTCTTAAGGGCCGTATCGGTCATACCTTTACGGGCACCGTGAGTCGAGATAAACATCTCTTGTACGGTCAAACCTTCACGGAAGTTAGACAAGATTGGTAACTCGATGATTTTACCGTTAGGTCCGGCCATCAAACCACGCATACCAGCAAGTTGGGTAAAGTTAGAGATGTTACCACGGGCACCTGAATCGGACATGATGAAGAATGGGTTATCTTGATCAAGTGAGTTCATTAGGGCAATTTGGATTTCATCTTTTACTTTGTTCCAAGTATCGATAACTTGGTCATAACGTTCGTCGTCTGTAATCAAACCACGACGGTATTGTTTTGTAATCTTGTCAACACGGTCATGTCCTTTTTGGATAGACGCCGCTTTTGATTCTAGGTTTGTAATATCTGCCACACCTACGGTAATACCAGAACGTGTAGAATATTTGAAACCTAAATCTTTCATTTTATCCAAGATAATTGAAGTTTCAGTGATTCTAGATACTTTAAATACTTGTGCGATGATACGCGCTAAGTATTTTTTCTTAAATGGTGAAACCATATCTTGACGACTAATGAACTCTTTCACGTCTGTACCTGGTTCCATAATGAACTTATCAGATAGAGATGATTCTAAGTTTTCAGTTGTTGGTTCGTTGATGTACGGGAACTCTTCAGGCATTACCTCGTTAAAGAATAATTTACCGATAGTTGTCACCATCAATTTACCTTTTTGGTTTTCAGTCCAAGGTTTTTTAGGTAATGCATCTGTTGGGAAGGCAACACGTGTATGTAATTGCACGTAACCATTCGTATAGGCGATATGCGCTTCATTAATAGAAGACATTAACATACCTTCACCCATTACTTCAGGTTCTTCCATTGTCAGGTAGTAGTTACCTAAGACCATATCTTGAGACGGTGTAACAACTGGTTGACCATCTTTAGGGTTCAAGATATGCGTTGCAGCTAGCATTAATAAACGGGCTTCTGCTTGTGCTTCTTCCCCTAATGGTAAATGGACCGCCATTTGGTCACCATCGAAGTCGGCATTGTAGGCTTCACACACAAGTGGGTGAAGACGAATTGCTTTACCTTCAACTAAGACCGGTTCAAAGGCTTGAATACCTAAACGGTGTAAGGTAGGTGCGCGGTTCAATAGAACTGGATGTTCACGAATGATTTCGCCTAAAACGTCCCAAACATCTTCATCTTGATGTTCAATTTTACGTTTGGCGTGTTTCACGTTGATTGCCATATCGCGAGCAACTAATTCACGCATTAAGAATGGTTTGAATAATTCAAGCGCCATTTCTTTTGGTAAACCAGCTTGATACATCTTCAATGAAGGACCAACAACGATTACAGAACGACCAGAGTAGTCAACACGTTTACCAAGTAAGTTTTGACGGAAACGTCCTTGCTTACCTTTAAGCATGTGTGACAATGATTTCAATGGACGGTTACCTGGACCAGTAACTGGACGACCACGACGACCGTTATCGAATAGCGCATCAACCGCTTCTTGTAACATACGTTTTTCATTTTGCACGATAATATTTGGTGCATTTAAGTCTAATAGACGTTTCAAACGGTTGTTACGGTTGATTACACGACGATATAAGTCGTTCAAGTCAGACGTAGCGAAACGGCCACCATCTAATTGAACCATTGGGCGTAATTCTGGTGGGATAACTGGAATAACATCCATTACCATCCACGCAGGATCGTTACCTGATTTACGGAAAGCATCTAAAACGTCTAAACGACGGATTGCACGTGTACGTTTTTGACCTTTAGCTGTTTTTAATTCTTCTTTTAAGTCGGCAACTTCGCTATCAATTTGCACTTGTGATAACAAGGTCTTGATGGCGTCAGCACCCATTGCTGCTTTAAAGCCTTCACCGTACTCGCGTTTGTTATCGCGGTACTCTTTTTCAGATAACAATTGTTTGTAATCTAATGGCGTATCACCTGCATCTGTTACAACGTAAGATGCGAAGTAGATAACTTCTTCAAGCGAACGTGGGCTCATGTCTAACATCAAGCCCATACGAGATGGGATACCTTTGAAGTACCAAATATGTGTTACAGGTGTCGCTAATTCAATGTGACCCATACGTTCACGACGTACTTTAGAACGTGTAACTTCAACGCCACAGCGGTCACAGACAACACCAGCATAGCGAATGCCCTTGTATTTACCACAAGAACATTCCCAGTCCTTAGAAGGTCCAAAGATTCTTTCATCAAAGAGACCTTCTTTTTCTGATTTAAGTGTACGGTAGTTGATGGTTTCGGGTTTCTTAACCTCACCGTAAGACCATGATCTGATCTTGTCTGGTGAAGCTAACCCGATACGCATGCTTTCAAATCTATTTACATCTACCAAGGGGCCAACCTCCCTTATCTAATTTGCCCAAATTATTCGTTTACTTGTTTTTGTGCAGTGATTTCATTTGCTTGTGATTCAACAGTTGCATCTGCATCAACCGCATTTTCTTTGTTTTCTTGATCTTTTTTAGGGAAGCCCGGTGTTACTTCATCCATGTCACGTAAATCTACTGCTTTCTTATCAGAGTCTAATACTTCAATGTCTAGACCTAATGATTGCAACTCTTTAACTAATACACGGAATGACTCAGGTACACCTGGTTTTGGAATTGGTTCACCTTTAACGATAGCTTCGTATGTTTGTACACGTCCTACAACGTCATCTGACTTGTAAGTCAAGATTTCTTGTAATGTATATGCCGCACCGTATGCTTCTAGTGCCCAAACCTCCATCTCACCGAAACGTTGTCCACCAAATTGTGCTTTACCACCCAATGGTTGTTGTGTAACAAGTGAGTAAGGACCTGTTGAACGCGCATGTAATTTGTCGTCGACCATGTGAGACAGTTTCAAGTAGTACATTACCCCTACAGAAACACGGTTGTCGAATGGTTCACCTGTACGACCATCGTAAAGTACAGTTTTAGCGTCGCTTGCCATACCTGCTTCTTTGATTGTTTCCCATACGTCTTCTTCGTTGGCACCGTCAAATACTGGTGTTGCAATGTGGATGCCCATTTCGCGTGCAGCCATACCTAAATGCAACTCTAATACTTGCCCGATGTTCATACGAGAAGGTACCCCTAGAGGGTTCAACATGATATCAACTGGTGTTCCGTCTGGCATGTAAGGCATGTCTTCTTGAGGTAAGATACGAGACACAACCCCTTTGTTACCATGACGTCCGGCCATCTTATCTCCAACTTGGATCTTACGTTTTTGGATGATGTAAACACGGACTAACATAGAAACACCTGGTGATAATTCGTCGCCGTTTTCACGGTAGAATACTTTCACATCGTTAACGATACCGCCACCACCATGTGGTACGCGTAATGATGTATCACGAACTTCACGTGCTTTTTCACCGAAGATAGCGTGTAATAAGTGCTCTTCTGCTGATAATTCAGTTACCCCTTTAGGCGTTACTTTACCAACTAAGATGTCACCATCTTTCACTTCAGCACCAATACGGATGATTCCGCGTTCATCAAGATTGCGTAATGAATCTTCACCAACGTTAGGAATTTCACGTGTGATTTCTTCAGGTCCTAATTTAGTGTCACGCGCTTCAGATTCTAATTCATCAATATGAATAGAAGTATAGACATCGTCTTTCACTAAACGTTCAGACATGATAACCGCATCCTCGTAGTTATAACCGTCCCAAGTCATGAAGGCGATTAATGGGTTTTGACCTAAAGCCATTTCCCCATTTTCCATTGAAGGTCCGTTCGCTAGGATTTCGCCAGCTGTAACAGATTCACCAATAGTCACGTTAGGTGTTTGGTTGTAAGACGCTGAGGCATTTGAGCGGTGGTATTTGATTAATGGGTACTTGTCTAAAGCACCATCTTCACGGCGTACACGGATTTCACGTGCATCAACGTATTCAACAACACCATCAAATTGGGCAACGACTGCTGCACCGGAGTCAGCTGCAGCTTTATGTTCCATACCAGTACCAACTAGTGGTGCATGTGGTTGTAACAATGGCACAGCTTGACGTTGCATGTTAGCACCCATCAAGGCACGGTTAGAGTCATCGTTTTCCAAGAAAGGAATTGACGCTGTTGCAACAGATACTACCTGTTTAGGTGAAACGTCCATGTAGTCAACACGTTCAGGTTTCACTTCGATATTTTCTTCAACGTAACGAGCCATAACAATTTCTTCTGCGAATGAACCGTCTTCGTTCAAGATAGAGTTACCTTGGGCGATAACGAAATTATCTTCTTCGTCAGCTGTTAGGTAGTCGATACGGTCTGTTACTTTATGTGTGTTCCAGTCAACACGGCGGTATGGTGTTTCAATGAAACCAAATTCATTGATTTTCGCATATGACGCCAAGTTGTTGATCAAACCAATGTTTGGTCCCTCAGGTGTTTCGATTGGACACATACGACCGTAGTGAGAGTAGTGAACGTCACGAACTTCATATCCAGCACGGTCACGAGTCAAACCACCAGGTCCTAAGGCAGATAGACGACGTTTGTGCGTCAACTCACCTAATGGGTTGGTTTGGTCCATGAATTGAGACAATTGAGAAGAACCGAAGAACTCTTTGATTGACGCAACTACTGGACGGATGTTGATTAATTGTTGTGGCGTTACTTTTTCAATGTCTTGGATAGACATACGTTCACGTACAACACGTTCCATACGAGATAACCCGATACGGAATTGGTTTTGTAATAATTCACCAACTGAACGAATACGACGGTTACCTAAATGGTCGATGTCGTCTGTTTTACCAATACCTTCATATAATCCTAAGAAGTAGTTTAATGAAGCTAACACGTCAGCAATTGTTAGGGCACGAGCTTCTCTACCTGGGCTCGCGTTACCAATAACGTTGATTACTCGGTCAGCGTCTTTAGGTGCTTGGATTTTAATGATCTGTACATCAACAGGTTCTGTTAGGACAGCATCATCATTTGGATATAATGTTGTCACGTTTAAACCATTGTCAAAATATGGCTCTAATTTATCCATGATTTCGCGGTTTAGTTCAGTACCTTTATCCGCTAAGATTTCACCAGTTTCTGGATCAACCAAAGTTTCAGCCAAGATTTGGTTGAATAAGCGGTTTTTAATATCTAACTTTTTGTTTACTTTGTAACGACCAACGGCAGCTAAATCATAGCGACGTGGGTCAAAGAAACGAGCAGTTAATAAGTTACGAGATGAATCTGCAGTTTTTGGTTCACCTGGACGTAGACGTTCGTAAATTTCTTTTAAGGCTTCTTCTGTACGAGAATCAGATAAGTCTTTGTGGACATCTTTTTCTAAAGTTAATTCTAATGTTTCGCTTTCTCCGAAGATTTCACGAATTTGGTCATCAGAAGAGAAACCTAATGCACGCATCAATACTGACATTGGCACTTTACGTGTACGGTCAATACGTACGTAAGAGATGTTTTTCGCATCTGTTTCCATTTCTAACCATGCACCACGGTTAGGGATTACAGTGGTACCAAATGATTGGCGACCATTTTTATCTAATTTGTCGTGGAAGTAGACACCTGGAGAACGCACTAATTGAGAAACGATTACACGTTCCGCACCATTGATGATAAACGTACCACCATCAGTCATTAGTGGGAAATCGCCGAAGAATACTTCTTGATCCTTAATTTCACCAGTTTCTTTATTCATTAAGCGCAATTTAACATAAATTGGCGCTGAGTAGTTTGTGTCATGTGCACGTGCTTCTGCTAAGTTGTATTTAGCTTCTTTAAATGAATAATCAACAAATTCTAAGGCTAATTTACCAGCATGATCTTCAATAGGAGAAATGTCTTCAAACATTTCTTTCATCCCTTGATCCAAGAACCATTTGTATGAGTCCGTTTGGATTTCAATCAAGTTTGGCAATTCTAGCACTTCATTAATACGTGAGTAACTGCGGCGAACGCGATGTTTACCGAAATTGACATTATGCCCAGTCATTAAAAGCCACCTCTCCGAAATTTAAACTGTTAGAATTTAATGAGAATTTGATAAGAAAATGCTCATTAAGGCCTTTTTACCCTAAAAATGGGCAAAAAAATAACAAAAGATGATTTGACTTTCCTGTCATTACCTTTTGTTTTTGCCTAGAAACGCGTCCGGACAATATTTCGGCACGTCCCAATCCAATTAATAATATACAGAACTTATAATACACCATTTCCACTTCCGTGTCAACGATTAATGCTGTTTGAAAAATTAAACAGATCAAATTACCCAGAGATTCAAACGCAAACTAATTCTTAAAATTTTACTTAGTGGATAAAGTATATTTTTTCGCGTCCTAATAGACATTTACGACTAGAAAAACGAAAAATTGTTATATATGACAATTCTCCCTTTTTTTCACAAAGAGGTGTATAATTAATTGGGTAAATAAATTCTATTTACGATAAACATTGACCTTTGGAGGTAATACGAATGAAATACGTTGTAGTAGGAACTTCACATGCAGGTTTCGAAGCTGTGCAAACACTATTGAAAAAAGACTCAGATGCAGAAATTGTTGTATTTGAAGCTGGATCAACCGCTTCTTTCCTATCATGTGGTATTCAGTCCTATCTAGAAGACATTGCAAAATCTTTGGATGAATTACACTACGCAAATGAAGCATCTTATAAAGAACAAGGTGTTGACATCCGCATGAACACAAGCGTTATTGCCATCAACCCAGACACAAAAGAAATTACAACACGCACTACTGACGGTGTGGAAGCTACAGAAAGTTACGACAAACTATTGCTTTCTCCAGGTGGCGTGCCAGGAACTATCCCTAATGTAGATGACCAACACGAAAACATCTTCTACTTACGTGGTAGAAACTGGGCAGATAAAGTGAAAAACCGTATGGCATCAGCTAAAAAAGCCGTTGTTGTTGGTGCAGGATACATCGGTATCGAAGTAGCAGTTGCTTATGCACAAGCTGGTATTGATGTTACAGTTGTTGACTTCGTAGACTCAATCTTACCAACTTATCTTGACAGTGAATTCACTGATCTTCTAACAAAACATATGGAAGACAAAGGTATGAAGATTAAAACTGGCGAAGGCGTGAAAGAATTTAAAGTTAACGAAAACAACGAAGTAACTGCTGTTGTAACAGATAAAGGAACTTACGAAGCCGATACAGTTGTTATCAGTGTTGGTGTTCGTCCAAATACACAATGGTTGAAAGACACGTTAGCCCTTGATGGTCGTGGCTTTGTTGAAGTCAATGAACACATGGAAACTTCAGTTAAAGATGTTTACGCTGCCGGTGATGCAACTGCTATTCCTTTTGCACCAACAAACGAGAAAGCTTACATTGCTTTAGCAACTAACGCTCGTCGCCAAGGTGTCATCATGGCTCGTCACGCAAGTGGTGATGCAGACGCTAAAATTGGTCGCGTAAACGGTACATCAGGTCTTGCCGTATTTGACTACAAATTCGCTACTACTGGTATCAAAGACGCTAACGCAAACTCTTACCAAGGAAATGTGAAATCTGTTTACAAAGAAGACTTAATCCGTCCTTCATTTATGCATGACGAAGAAAAAGTTTTAATGAAGCTTCATTACGATGCAGATAACGGTCGTATATTAGGTGCTCAATTAATGTCAACTTATGACATTCTTCAAGCTATTAATGCTGTATCTGTTGCGATTGAAGCTGAATGGACTGTAGACCAATTAGCGCAAGCTGATTTCTTCTTCCAACCAGAATTCAGCCGTCCTTGGAACTTCTTAAATGTCTTAGCGCAAGAAGCTCAAGGTCAACCATACGGCGCAGACACAATGCTTTTCTAATCCAAACGAAAACCACTTTTTCATTACAGATATATAACATTCTTTATAACAAATAAAAGACAGGCGGTAGACTCTCATTTAATCTACTCGCCTGTCTTTTTCTTCTATTATGTAGCTCACGATATCCGGTTCCAAAGGTCAAACTCTTCCAACACTTCCCAAAATACGCCAATTACTTAGCAGTGCTTGTTCCGCTTTTGCTCCAGCGCGCCGAGTATTAGCGACTTTTGTCACACCTCTAATTTTTACTCTAACCAACCATCAACTGTTTCACGATTGGCTTCAATCCAATTATCTGCTGCTTCTTCTGGTTCTACATCTGTCGCTAATTCTTCCATAACAGAAGACATATCTTCAACTTCCCAGTAGAAGTTATCAATAATCTTATAGGCTTCTGGATTATCTTCCTTTAGCCCTTCTCTTGCGTATGAATGAATTTCCTCGTAGCCACCAAAGACATTTTTTGGATCGTCAAGCATCTTAAGATCATAATCCATGAACATCCAATGTGGCTTCCAACCAACCACAACTATATCCTCTTCATTATTGATAGCTTGCTCTAATTCAGCAATCATTGCACCTGTTGAACTCACAGAAACCTCCCAATCGGACAGATTGTCATACTCCTTAACAGCATTTTGGGCACTGTTGGTAACACCTGCCCCTGGTTCAATTGCTGTAATAGTGGAATCATTTTCATCCGTGAGGTCGGTAATCTAATTGATATCTTCCATATATGTTGGAACAGTTAATGCTGAAATAGCACCTTCTAGGTTAGCCCCTAAATCAACCATCGAGTCACCATATTTCTCTGCATAGGCCTGGTGCGTTGTAGGCACCCAACCGCCGATCATTGCATCCGACTGCCCTTCTGCAACCCGACTAAACATGATGGCCGGGTCTACTGTTGTAATTTGTACGTTGAATCCTGCTTCTTTTAGCACCTGTGCCAGGACATTTGTTGAAGCTATTTCAGACTCCCAATTCACAGTTGCTAGAGTCACTGTTTGGCCACCAGAATCAGAACCTACAGTCGTTTTATACGAATCTTCACTGCCAAAGGTAAATAATAACCCTATAACTGTTGCTACTAATAAACTCATTTTCTTAAACATTTTTACACTCCCGAAAATAATCTTCCTTAGTTACAAATGTTCGACTACTTACTTTTTATAAAAAAAACAGGAGGGGCTAGTATTGCCTCACTCCTGTTATAAGCTCGTCGAGACGTTACTGTTCATTAATTATCACGAACAGCATTGTCAAGCTTTTATTCAATTATTCTTCAATAGCTAACCATTGATTGACTGTTTCTTGATTTTCTTCAATCCATGCTTGTGCTGCAGTTTGAGGATCAGCACCGTCATTGATTTCAGCCATTACAGATTCCATATCCTCAACTTCCCAGAAGAAGTTGTCTAAGATTTGATAAGCTTCTGGCATGTCATCTTGTAATCCTAGGCGAACCATTGTATTGATTGTTTCACCGTTTCCGAAGATACCTTCAGTATCTTCTAGATATTTCAAGTCATACTTTTGGAACATCCAGTGTGGTGACCAACCAGTAATAACGATTTCTTCTTCATTCGCAATAGATGTCCCTAGTTCAGTCGTCATGGCACCTGAAGATGATGTTTGAACTGTCCAATCACTTAGGTTGCTGTATGTATCTACTGCATTTTCTGCAGCCGCTACAACACCAGCACCAGGTTCAATACCTGTAATTGTTTGGTTCGCTTGGTCACTTAAGTCCTCAATTGAGTTCACATCTTCCATATAAGTTGGTACGGTTAAACCTGTAATCGCGCCCTCTAAGTTAGGACCCAAGTCTTCCATCTGATCACCATATTGTTCGTATTGCGGTGCATGTGTGTTAGGTAACCAAGCACCCACCATCGCATCCGCTTCAGCTGACGCAACTGATGACCACATAATAGCATTATCTAGTGGCGTAGTTTCTACTGTATAGCCAGCTTGACGTAAAACTTCTGCGATAACATTTGTAGAAGCAATTTCAGTATCCCATGTTACGTAAGATAGATTGATGTTCCCTTTACTTCCACTGCTTCCAACAGAAAGAAGGTTAAAAGTATTTGAACTGTAGGCACCCGCACTTCCGAAAGTAAGAATTAGTCCCAAGACTGTAATGACTGCAATCCAGATTCCTTTAAGTTTTTTCTTCAAAATAAATTCTCCCTTCGTTGACTTAGCTATTTTTATCAGCTGTGAAACGATTTGTTAAGCGGTCAATCAAGATTGCTAAGATAACAATCGCTAGACCTGACACAAACCCTGAACCTACTGAGGCACGTTGTAGAGCTGTTAGTACTTGGCGACCTAGACCTGGTGCACCAATCATTGAAGCTGTAACAACCATAGACAAGGCAAGCATAACTGTTTGGTTTACACCAGCCATAATTGTCGATTTAGCTAAAGGTAATTCTACTTTGAATAGTTTTTGTTTACCAGTTGAACCAAAGGCGTCTGCTGCTTCTACTAATTCAGTAGAAATTTGTTTGATACCTAACTCAGTAAATCGTACTGTTGGTGGTAAGGCGAAAATTACTGACGCGAATGTACCAGGTACAATACCGATACCGAAGAAGGCAACGGCTGGAATTAGGTAAACAAAGGCTGGCATTGTCTGCATGAAGTCTAAGATCGGTTTTAAAATATTGTGGACAGTTTTGGATTTCGCTGACCAAATCCCTAAAGGTACACCGATAATAATTGAGATTACACTAGAAACCAGTACCAATGTTACTGTGTTCATTAATTCTGACCATAAACCTTGGTTTAAGATATAGCCTAAACCGACCAAAGCAAAGGCAGATAATGACAATCGTTTCTTATTCACAAAATAAGCAATCACTGCCACGATTAAGATAAAGGCAAATGGGGGGATTAATAATAGTAAGCTCGTAATACCGTTCATAAAGGCTGAACCGCCATTTTGAATGGCACCAAAAAGTCCTGATAGAGTTACGGTTAACCAGTTTGTTGCTGCTTCAACCCAATCTGCCACTGGCAATTTTGGGATTGGATACATAGCTAAATTAAACATTCAATTCTTCCTCCTCTTCAACTTCATTATCACCATTGTCATTTGCTAGACTATTGATAACCATCTTAGAGCTTACCATTCCTAATAAGTGGTTTTCCTCATCTACTACTGAAATTGGCATAAATGCATTACCCATCACATCATAAATATCATTAATAGATGTTTCTGGATGAACTGTTGGGTGATCTGTACGAATAATAGATTCAACAGATAAGTATTGTTTATTTTGATTGCCTTTAATTATTTTGACAACATCAGTGTCACGAACGTAACCTAATAATTCACGTTTGTTATTTGTCACCATTAGGAAGCTGTAGTTTTCTTCTTCCATACGGTGTAGGGCCATTCTGGCACCATGCTTCTCAACATTTAATAAGAAGTTTGGACGTTCCATAGCATGTTCTGCAGTAAGGACTTTAGAACGGTCAACACTTTCAACAAACCGTTCAACGTAATCGTTAGCTGGATTCGTTAAGATTTCTTCACCAGTACCTACTTGAACGACTTCTCCGTCTTTCATTAAGGCGATACGGTCACCGATTCTTAAAGCTTCATCCAAGTCATGGGTAATGAAGACGATTGTTTTGTTTACACGTTCTTGTAAATCAACTAACTCATCTTGCATGTCACGACGGATTAATGGGTCAAGCGCTGAGAAGGCTTCATCCATTAATAGGATTTCTGGGTCATTTGCTAAGGCCCGTGCTAAACCAACACGTTGTTGCATACCACCAGATAATTGGTTTGGATATTGGTCTTTAAAAGTTAATAGACCAGAGTTTTCTAGTGCTTTTTCAGCAGCTTTTTGACGTTCTTCTTTGCTGACACCTTGAATCTCCAAACCGAATTCTGTATTTTCAAGAATTGTTTTATGTGGGAATAAAGCGAAGCTTTGGAATACCATACTCACTTTTTTACGTCTGATTTCACGTAATTCATCTTTATTAGCACCTGTCACGTCATCACCTAAAATTGTGATGTTACCCGCTGTTGGTTCGATTAAACGGTTGATCATACGTAACATAGTTGATTTACCCGAACCAGATAATCCCATAATTACGAATGTTTCACCTTGCTTGATATCTAAACTGGCGTTGTCGACCCCGACTGTGGCACCTGTTTGTTGAACGATTTCTTCTTTAGACTTTCCTTCATTTAATAGTTTTTTCGCTTTCTCAGTTTGAGCGCGTGATCCATAAATTTTGGTTAAATTCTCAATTTTTACTGCTGTAGTCATCATAATCCTCCTTTATTTTGACACTTTGTTACAAAACGCAACGTAACTCACCATTTTACCCTACCATCTAAATGCAAAATTTTCAAAGAAGGCTACTCAAAAAGGTTGATTTGACAGGTTTTTTAGAATATACACAATTTTATATTGGTTTCCACACCCCCTTTAGACTAAAAATGAAAGGGCTTAATTTCACAAACTTTAAAAAGAACAATAATTGTTCTATTTGGAAACTTTCATGAATAAATAAAAAAGCACTACACCCAAAGGATGCAATGCCCGCCATGATGGTCTATTCACTTTCTTTTACACTTTTTAAAATCCAATAGCCTTTACGGCGTTCGATTTCTTCAACGTTACCAAAGACTTCTTCTAATTTCTTCATCGCTGAAGGTGCCCCTTGTTTCTTTTGTAAAACTACATAAATTTCACCACCTGGTTTTAGATAGTGAATAGCTTCACTCATAAAATGATGCACCATTTCCTTACCCGCACGGACTGGTGGATTCGTCAGAATGACACCGAAATCTCTTTTGGCAATGGCTTCATAGGCATTTGACACTTGAAAAGTGACGTTGTCAACATGGTTAGCTGCCGCGTTGTCCTTAGCCAGACCAATTGCCCGCTCAGAGATGTCTACTCCGTAAATGGCTCTGTCAGGCAGCATAGTACCCATAATGACCCCCACTGGCCCGTAACCAGCGCCTAAATCAAGCAGGTCGCCTGGTACAAGTTGGTCAAGGTCCAAGGCTTCAAGCATGACCCGGGTCCCAAAATCTAAATTATCCCTAGAAAAGACGCCTGAGTCGGTCTTGAAGGTAAATGACCGGTCGAAAATCACGGTCTCGTATTGTTTAAAGTCGTGTCCAAGATCTTCATTGTTTTCGAAGTACTGATGACTCTCTTTCATGAACACCCTCCGTTCTATAATCATTACTATTTTCATTGTTTTTGTAAATGCACATTATTATCTCTCCCATTTTATAGTTTGTGTGGACTAGGCGCAAGTAGGTAAAATCTGCTTGATACTTTTGTCAAAAAGAAAAAGCGCCTCACTCAGACCATGTAGCCTGAACAAGACACTAACTTACATACGTTCACTTTCCTTAAATCAAAATCTAGGCTTCCTTAGCCCGCTTGAACCGCTTGCCAATTAAACCATTTGGTGCAAACAAGAGTGTCAATAAGAAGGTCACAAAGCCCGCGAAGGCGATGGTTCCTGAAATGGACACGTTGAAGTGGAGGGCTACATAGTAACCAAGGATACTGTTGATTGCCCCGTACAATAAGGCCACCAGCAACATAATGCTTAGCCGTTTTGATAGCAAATGGGCACTCAAGGCTGGCGCTACCATTAGGGAGATGACCAGGATTGCACCGACGGTATCGAAGGCGACAACGGTGGTGATGGAAACCAGTGTCATCAAGACCAGATTCAAGAACCCAACCGCTACACCGATTGATTTCGCGTAAACGGGGTCAAAAATACTGACTTTGAGTTGTTGGTAGGCCACTGCGACAAAGGCCAGATTAATCACCAACATGGCAAACATCCGGGCGAAGGCAATCGGTACCTGGATACCAAAGATTTCCATGGTATTTAAGGTCGCAAAGACCACTTCACCGCTCAAGACCACATCCACATCTAAGTGAACATTTCGTGCGTATTTTGAAATCAGGATGATGGCAAGAGCAAAAAGCAAGGTAAAGACCAAGCCAGTGGCCGCATCACTTTGAATGGCAAACTTGTTGACCACGTATTCAATGGCATAGACAGTCATCACACCAAATAGGGCTGCCCCCACAAATAGGATCGGTGAATCTAGGTCGCCGGCAATAAAGTAACCAAGGACAATCCCTAGTAAAACTGTATGCGACAAGGCATCAGCCACCATGGCCATGTTCTTCAAAACTAAAAATACCCCAAGCAAGGCGCAGGAAACGGCTGTAATCATTACAACTGATAAAGCCCCCATTATGCCACCTCCTCTGTCTCAAACGTGTCATCTTGATGGGTCGCTAAGTACCGTTTCTTCCGTAAATAAGCGACCACATAACCTCTTGGCCCAAAAATAATGGACAATAGCGAGACGATCGACATGACCACGATAATGGTTGGTCCAGTCGGCAAATTTGAGATGGTTGATGACAAGTAGGTGCCGATACCAGCTGAAATCCCGCCCGATACAGCAGCTACCAGCAAGACGACTGGGAATCGTTTTGACCATTGCAGGCCGGTAATCGCTGGCGTAATCAACATGTTAGAGATGAGGATGGCACCGACTGCCTTTAGCCCGACAACAATCATGACGATAGCCATTAGGAGAACCACCCAGTTCAATACGTTGGTCTGGATTCCGACTGCTTTCGCGTAATTCGGGTCGAAGACAAAAATCTTGATTTGTTGGTAGCAAGCAATGAAAATCGTTAAGGCGATCACTGAAGCGATGATGATTAACCAGACATCTGATTTCAGCAAAAAGGCTGCCTGCCCGAAAATATAGTGTTGGAGGCCTGCTTGTGATGCGTCACCAAACTGTGGATTGCCTTGGATATATGACTTCAAGGCCATCCCCAATCCAAAGAAAGAAGACAAGACTAAAGCCAAGGCCGAATTAAGGCTGACCAAGGAATGCTTATGGATCAACTCGATAAAGTAGAAGGCCACCATACCCGCAACCAAAGCACCCAGGGTTAAAATCAGGGTATTCTTTGATTGAAAAAGCATAAAGGCGATAACGATTCCCGCAAAAGTGGCGTGACCAATCGCGTCCCCTATCAGACTTTGTCCTCTAAGCACAGTGACTGTCCCGACGACACCTGATGCCATAGCTAGGACAACTGTCCCAAGCAAGACGATTTGAAAAGAGAAATCAGTTAATATGGCCATAGATTTCACCAATCCTTTGATCATATGCCGTCGCGATATTGGCTTCATTGAAAGTTTCCGCAACTGGACCTTGGCCAATGACTGTCTTATTCAATAAGATGACATGGTCAAAGTACTCACGGACTGTGGCCAAATCGTGGTGAACGATAATAACGGTCTTTCCGTCGCGTTGAAATTGGTTAATAATCTCTGCGAAAAGTTTCTCCGTCTTAATATCAATTCCCTTCATCGGTTCATCCAAAAAGTAAATGTCCGCATCCTGGCAGATGGCTCGGGCTAAGAAAACCCGTTGCCGTTGCCCACCAGAAAGCTGAGCGATTTGCCGCTCAGCGAAGTCAGTCATATTGACACTTGCTAAGGCGGCAAGCGCCCGGCTCTTGTCCGCTTGGCTGACCTTTTTGAAAAATCCTTGATGTACATACCGTCCCATTAAAACAACATCTAAAACCGTTGTTGGGAAGTCCCAATTCACCGAAGATGATTGGGGTACATAAGCGATTTTCTTGTAATAGTCCTTGTATGCCTTGCCATAGAAGGTCACTTCACCTTTCAAGGGCTTCAAAAAATCAAGCATACAATTCAACAAAGTCGACTTACCGGCACCGTTTGGCCCGATAATCGCCGTCTTCGAATTTGCCTTAATGCCAATGTTTATATCCTCTAATACGAGTTGGTCGTCATAAGACATGGCCAAGTCGTCCACTTTAATTATTGCTGGCATCTTGTCTATCATCCTCTCATTACATCATCATAAAAATTTATCTTATTCAATCTTACCTATTTGAGATTTGACACAATTAGGTTCACATTGTGTTTAAACATATCGATATAGGTATCGCCCTCTTGTCCTTCACTCGCAAGTGAATCCGAGAACAATTCTTGCCCTTCGCCAGAAACAACTGTCACTTCGCCACCAGCAGCACTCACTGCTTCTTGGATACGCTTCATTCGCGCTGGGTCAGTTGTTGATTCCGCAAAGATCGCTGGCACTTCGTTTTCTACAATAAAGCTTGCAATAGCTGAAATATCTGCGTTAGATGCTTCAGATTGTGTTGAAATCCCTTGTGGTGCCACTACTTCTATTCCGTAACGTTGTGAGAAGTAGTTGAAGGCATCATGTGGTGTAATCAAGTAACGTTGACCTTCTGGAATTGAGTCGATTTCTGCTTGCGCCCAATTATCCAGTTCAGTCAACTCTTCCATATAAGCCGTTGCCGCGTCATTGATCGACTCGTCACCAGTTAAAGTCACCAATTCAGCAGCTACTGTAGCCACCGCTTTTTGGTAAAGGGTGATATCAAACCAGAAATGCGGGTCTACTTCGCTTTCCCCGTCTTGGTCGACCATCGCTAAATCTTCGTCAGTGAAATCTTTCGTCACCGCCAAACCTGTCGCTTCCAAGGCTTTAACCATTTGCGCCTCTAAGTGTAAACCGTGGTATAAAATCAAGTCTGCCCCTTGGATTTTCATTAAGTCTTGAGGACGTGCTAAGTAGCCATGAGGGTCTTCACCCGCTGGAATAATCGTTTCAACGGTTACCCGGTCTCCCGCCAATTGTTCTACCATATCCCGTAGAAAAGAGGTGGATACTGTGACAACAGGTTTTTCATCTGCAACATCGCCACCGTCACTAGCTGAGTCTCTGCCACTCGCGCATGCACCCAAGATTAGGGCCACAACCATTACACTCAGTAATGTCCAAATCTTCTTCATTTGAATTCTTCACTCCTATCTTCAATATTCAAGGGGTAACCACTAGGCTCACCCTTAGCTTTTGTTAATTATATTTTTAGTTTAACCTAAAAATACATAAACGTCTAGTCTAATTCACCGAGATTTCTTGAAAAATGACGCTCCCTTGCCAAGCTAGTTGATCTAGAAAACCAGGCACACTGATTCTAGCAAGAAAAAAAGACCACACCCAAAAATCGGATGCAGTCTAATAATAATGGTGAAAAAAAGAGAAGCTCGGATAATTCCGAACTTCCCTCATATACATCATAAGATAATCTATTAAAGATTATTTTACTTCTGCAGTACCGCCAGCTTCTTCGATAGCAGCTTTTAAAGCTTCTGCTTCTTCAGCAGGTAATGCTTCTTTAACGATCGCTGGAGCGCCATCTACTAATGCTTTAGCTTCTTTCAAGCCTAAACCAGTAGCTTCACGTACAGCTTTGATTACTTTAATTTTAGCTGAACCAGCAGAAGTTAATTCTACGTCGAATTCAGTTTTTTCTTCAGCAGCTTCACCAGCACTTGCACCAGCAGCAGCTACAGGAGCAGCAGCAGATACGCCGAATTCTTCTTCGATTGCTGATACTAAGTCAGCTAATTCTAAAATTGTTGATTCTTTTAAATCAGCAATGATTTGTTCAATGTTTAAAGCCATTATAAAATTCCTCCGTTTTTAAATAGTTTGTTTTGTATGATTAAATTGGTAATAAATTACGCTGCGTCTTCGCCTTTTGCATCTGCAACAGCTTTGACAGCGTATGCCACGTTGCGGACAGGAGCTTGCAATACTGATAATAGCATTGAAAGTAGACCTTCGCGGTTTGGCAATTTCGCAATTTGTTGAATTTCTTCTTTAGAAAGTACTTTACCTTCTAAGATACCACCTTTAAGTTCTAACGCTTCTGCTTTTTTAGCAAAATCAGAAAGAATCTTAGCTGGGGCAACTGCGTCTTCCATACCAAACGCTACAGCTGTAGGGCCTTGGAAAACTTCTTCATGGTATTCTAACTCTTGAGAATCTAAAGCACGACGCATGATTGTGTTTTTGATAACTTTAAACTCAACACCTGCTTCACGTAATTGTTTACGTAATTCAGTCACTTCTGCTACTGATAATCCTAAGTAGTCAACCACAACTAAAGAATTTGCAGCGTTCATTTTCTCAACTACTTCATTTACTTCTTGTTGTTTTTTAGCAATTGCTTGTTCACTCACTTATATTTCACCTCCACTGATTTTATTAGAGTTTTTTAAATAAAAAAACTCTATGTCACTGAAGACATAGAGGATAAAGTTCACCATCTAGTAGTGAACAACGTATCTCCCTCGGTTGGCAAAATTAAGGCAAAGCCGCCAACTGTCTTCGGTAAGCTATATAAATAACCTCACTCATACTAACAGAATAGTATAAGTGGGTCAAGTATTATTTTTAATTAATCTTAGATTGATGAAACATCAACTTGGATACCAGGACCCATAGTAGATGTAATTGCTAAGTTCTTGATGTATGTACCTTTAGAAGATGCAGGTTTCACACGTAATACCATTTCTTGAACAGCTTTTACGTTTTCAGCTAATGCATCTGTAGTAAATGATACTTTACCAACAGGTAAGTGTAAGTTACCAGCGCTATCAGCACGGTAAGCAACTTGACCAGCTTTGATGTCTTGAACTGCTTTAGTAACATCTTGTGTTACAGTACCAGTTTTAGGGTTTGGCATTAAGCCTTTAGGACCTAATACACGACCTAAACGACCAATTTGACCCATCATGTCTGGTGTCGCAACGATCACGTCGAAGTCGAACCAGCCACCTTGGATTTTTTGGATGAACTCGTCATCACCAACGTAGTCAGCACCAGCGTCTTTAGCTTCTTGCGCTTTTTCACCTTTAGCAAAAACCAATACAGTTTGGTCTTTACCAGTACCGTTAGGTAATACCATAGCACCACGGATTTGTTGGTCATTTTTCTTAGTGTCGATACCTAAACGGTATGCAACTTCAACTGATCCATCAAATTTAGCGTAGTCTACTTCTTTTAACAATTCAATCGCTTCAGATAAAGCGTATTTTTTATTTTTTTCGATTTTTTCGAAAACAGCTTTTTGGTTTTTAGTTTGTTTAGCCATTATATATATTCCTCCTATGTGGTTTTAGCGGATAATCCTCCCACTCACAAATCGCAATTGATTTGTGGCGTACGGGTTTCATGTATTACAGTGTGACAATTAGCCTTCTACTACAAAGCCCATTGAACGTGCAGTACCTTCAACCATACGCATAGCAGCTTCTACATCTGCAGCGTTCAAGTCTTCCATTTTTGTTTCTGCAATTTCACGAACTTGGTCGCGAGTTACGGTAGCGACTTTATTTTTGTTAGGTTCGCCAGAACCTTTAGCAACGCCAGCAGCTTTTTTCAATAATACTGCAGCTGGTGGTGTTTTAGTAATGAATGTAAATGAACGATCTTCGAATACAGTGATTACTACAGGGATAATCATACCCATTTGATCTTGTGTACGCGCGTTGAATTCTTTAGTGAATCCCATGATGTTCACACCAGCTTGACCTAATGCAGGACCTACTGGAGGAGCTGGACTTGCTTTACCAGCTTCAATTTGTAATTTTACGATTTGTTGTACTTTTTTAGCCACGAAACATTCCTCCTTGTTTTTCGCGTTGTGGTTTAATGGAGTTGAGATTCCTCCTCCCACTACATGTGTCTACACACAATAACCTATTTAACCATATATCTTTAGTTATTGCAAGAGTTTTTTACAAAATGTGGTATACTTTATAAGTAAATGATACAAACGGTTTGTAAAGGGTTACATTGCCTATTTTACAAGATTACTAGATGACAAGACCGACAAAATATGGTAAACTGTATCCTTGATAAGGAAAAAGTACATTGCAAAGGAGTGATAATGATGGAACGTCCAGTAAGAAAATTTTACGATGACCAACTAAAGACTTTGGAGGGTATGCACGCAAAACTCGGATTCGGTACGGCGGCTATGTTAGAACGATCTTTCCAAGCATTAAAAACCAATGACCACGATGGCGCACAAACTGTCATTGAGAGCGATGCTGAGATTAACAAGCTAGAGAAAGAAATCGAATTTTATGTAATGCGTATAATCGCTCGTCAACAACCAATCGGTACAGACCTACGTATGATTCTGTCAGTATTTGCTTCAAGTTCTGACCTAGAGCGCGTAGCCGACCACGCAGTATCCGTAGCGAAAGGTATTTTACGTGTTGAAAACTTAGCACCATTTGATCCAGTTATGGATGATGTCTTTGCCGTAGGTGAGTTAGCGAAAAACATGCTTGGACAAGCAATTGATGCCTTTAGCCAACATAACGTTGAACGCGCTAAAGAAATCGCTGCTATGGATAACGAAGTAGACAGTGCTTTTAGAGAACTTGTCGATCAAATCTTAGTGATTATGAAGAATCAACCTGAAACTGTTCAAACAGGTTCAGCGATTAATGCCATTTTACACGACATCGAACGTATCGGTGATTATGCAACAAACCTATGCGAACGCGTTATTTATACAGAAGATGCAGACATCGTGAACTTAAACGATTAAAATCTACATATATAAATAGAAAAAATCAGTTGCCCATAAAAGCAACTGATTTTTTGTGCATCTTCGGTTTCTCATTCGCCTCTTCTCTAACGTTTTACGTTTTAATGGTAGTTTTTGTTCACTATACACATTCCCCTTTATGCATGCGGTAATTTCCGGTTATATATTGTACGATATTTTAAAATACATGTATCTTTACCGCTGGAAGGATAAAAAATAAACAATTAGAAAATGAATATTGATTAATAGAGAAAAATAGCGGGTAAGGATTTTGTTTAAGAATCTTTACCCGCTATTTATTCATTTAACTATGGTTTATTTTACCTCAACTATGATTTGAAAAATATCGCAAATTAGAATTTATCTACTTGGTCGTAGTCTACTTCTGCTAATGTTTCACGTCCAAACATTTCAACAGTCAGTTTCAATTTTCCATGTTCTGCATCAATCTCTTGTACGCGACCTTCCATACCATCAAAGGCACCGTCGATAACCTTAACCACTTCATCGATATCGAATGAGATATCACGGTTACGGCCACCTTCACCAAGGCTTGATAAGATATTACGTACTTCATCAGGTAATAATGGTGTCGGTTTTGAACCTTGCCCGTGAGAACCTAAGAACCCTGTAACACCTGGTGTATTACGTACAACGAACCACGCTTCATCTGACATGATCATCTCAACTAATACATAACCTGGAAAGTTTTTAATCTTAACAATATTCTCTTTACCTGATTTCGTTTTCTCTACATGCTCTTCTTCAGGCACGATTACACGGTAAATATAATCTTCCATATCCATTGAAGTAATACGCATTTCCAAGTTTTGTTTCACTTTATTTTCATAGCCAGCGTATGTATGGATTACATACCACTCTTTACCAATTTCGATTTCTTCTACCATCGATATGCTCCTTCTTTCAATACATTCAACATCGATCAACTTCAAGGCAAATTAAAAAACCTTCCCCACATGAAAGGTTTTCTCTTCGCTTTATTCGTGCCCATTATAACACACCGCCCATGCGCGCGCCATAACAAGTTACAATTATAAGTTAATAAACCATGCAAAAGCCCATTGTGCTAAGGTATCAATAATCCCTAGGAAAATGGCAACCATGATAATAGTCGATAATACGATACCAGTGTAGCGCACCAACTCGCCACCACTTGGCCATGTAGTCAATCGCATTTCATGCCATACATCTTTTAAAAATTGCATCTACTTCCCTCGCCCTCTACCATCTATTAGTCAATACCGACTATTTGGTTTCCTTATGTATTGTATGTTGATTACAGTGTCTACAGAATTTCTTCACTTCTAAACGCTCAGTACGGTTATTGGCATTACTATTTGTCGTGTAATTTCTTGAGCCACATACTGAACAAGCAAGTGATACTTTTTTCGTTGCCATAATTCACAATCTCCTTGATTTCTGATTCATTGTACATGGTACTTACCCCGATGGTCAATGTCAATAAATATTTCCTGCGCCCCTAATTATACCACAAATAGCAAGAGGAGTTGCACTATCATCAGCTAACTCCTCTTTTAAAATCTATAGAATGTATTTAATATAAAAATGCTGAAGCGATAAGTACAGCAATCAAAGCCAACAAGTGCGCCACGTTTGTAATAATGAACTGGTGTATATAGCCATGTTTAATGGATAATCCAGTCAGATTATTAAAGGTAATCACGACCCCTGAGTGTGGCATCGCCGTTAATGTTGCCGCCGCAATCACTGTAATTCGGTGGACCAACTCTGGATCAATCCCCATAGCAATATAATCTGGCGCTAGGGTATTCATCATAATCCCAATCGCCCCAGAAGCAGAACCTGTAATCCCACTTAGTAAGGCAGACGATGCAGCCAATCCAATCACTGGACTACCAGGAATAGAGGTAATCGCTTGTTGGATGACCGCAAAACCAGGTGCCAAGGTTAATACTGAACCAAAGGCTACAGAAGATGAAGTTGAGAAGGCTGGCATAATTGCCCCTGTCGCCCCCGCATTCAAGGTCATATTCTGTGATGGAATGTAGCTGTGGTATAGAATAGCTGATAAGATAATCGCTGCAGCTAAAGCCACTAAAATAATGTTTGCCACACTAGAAAAAATCAAGATAATGGCAATCAAGGTAACAATCGGCGCTAATGAAAGCCAAATAGATGGCAATTTCGATTCATCCACATCACCAGCTACCCCTTTAAGATCCACCTTACCTTCTAAATAGGTATCAAAATGTTCGCCGTTCTTCACAGACCGGTCCAAGCACCATTTCATATACAGCAAGCCAAAAGCTAAAAGAACTGCAGACCCGATTAACCCTAGAATAGGTGCCGCCGTTAACGATGTCCCCAAAGCTGTAGTTGGAATCGCATTTTGAACCGAAGGATTTCCTGGCAAACTAGACATAGTAAAGGTCCCAGCACCTAAAAAAAAAGGTATAGGGAATAATTCCCAGTTGATATCCATTTGTTTAAAGATTCGCTTGGCTAACGGTACTAGCGCAAACATAACCACAAATAAAGAAATCCCACCATAAGTTAACAATGCTGCAATAGCCATAATCGCTACCATAATCATATATTTAGACCCCATCCCCACCTTACCCAAGATGAAGTTGGCAATAGACACTGTCGCATTACTCTTTTCCATATATTGTGCCAAAATAGCACCCAATAAGAAAATCGCAAAGTTATTAATCAAGAACCCAGCCAAAGCTGTCATAAACGAATTCTCTTGACCAACCAAAGACCCAAAAATATCCATCTGGTTAGCGAGAATGACAACCAAAGCAGATAAAGGTGCCGCAATAATAATATGCAACCCTTTAACAGAAAACCAAATAATCAGTAAAATACCGATAAACACACCAATAATACCTAATATTTCCATACGCAATCTCCTAAAATGTATTTACAAGCGTCCGTGCAAACCGCCAATATAAACGGAGAACTGGCAAAACTCTCAAAAATTCACCAACTTCCAAAAATATCATAAACTACTTTGCTCACTTTTCCAATATTTAAATGTAAGCTACCCCATGAACTACAACGCCATTAAAATGGCGTGTTTCTAGGAACACTCATGACTTGTTCCACTTATTTCAAAGCAAAACAGCGGTCTAAGCTATTTAACTAAGGCCTGTTCCAGGCCAATATTTAATATATTTTTAGCTGCGTTGATATCTCTATCGTGATGCATATTACACTTCATACAAGTCCAATGACGTATATTTAACGCTTTTTTACCGCTATCATACCCGCAATTAGAACATTTTTGGGACGTCTTGTACGGATTAATAGCCACAAATGTCTTATCGTACATTTCGCACTTTGCCTCTAGGATTGTTCTAAACATCCGCCAGGATTGGCTAGCGATTGAACGGGCTAATTGATGATTTTTCATCATATTAGTCGTCTTTAAATCCTCTAGAACGATAACGTCATAACTTTTAACCATATCGGTTGTGATTTTATGAATGTAATCCTTGCGGATGTTTTTGATACGTTGATGAATACGGGCCACTTGGCGTTTGGCTTGCTGGTAGTTTTTCGCATCCGCTAAAGCTACACCGTTCTTTTTGGCTTGTAAACGTCTACGGGCCATTCGCTTTTCCCAATAATGTAATTGCTTCTTATAAGACAAATGTAGTCGCTGACTTTGATATTTTTGACCATCAGACGTAATAGCTAAATCACTTACACCTAAATCGACACCGACTACATTTCCTGTTTTGGGCATTGCTTGATTATCGCTTGTGACCAAAAGGGAGATATAGTAGTCGCCACTAGGTGTATATTTTACGGTGACAGATTTTATGCGTTCATTCTCAATATGAAGCACACTTGACTTACATTTTATCCAACCTAATTTGGGTAATTTGATATACCGCTGATTGTCATTTAAACGAATGTTGTTGCCACGTATGGTACTTAAATACGACTGTCTGGTGTTCTTCCTTGATTTGAATTTTGGGTATTTTGAATAACCTTTAAAAAAACGAACAAAAGTTTCGGATAAGCGTTTAACACTACATTGAACAGCTACGCTATCAACTTCACGCAACCAGGGATATTCCTTCTTCATTTGTGGAATAAGAGAGGATAACGCATTATAAGATAGCATTTGAAGGTCAGGATTGTTTTCATACCGCGCATTCAACATGGCCAACATTTCGTTCCAAATGAATCGGGTATGACCAAAGGTCATATGAATTAACTGACGCTGTTTTTCGTTAGGATAGATTTTACACTCAATTCCTTGATACATGTTTTCACCCCCCTTGCATTTATAGATATATTATACCATACCTATGACACTTGTTTATACCGATAAAAATTGCTATAATGTATTTAAAGAGGTGTTTACATATGATAGTGAAAACAAGGACAAATGTCTATGATTTTAATTTCCATTTGGTTTGGGTAACAAAGTATCGTAAAGAAATATTTACAACCATTGAAAAACAAAACGCCATGCAAGATATATTGACGCATATTTGTGATGAACACAATATTGTCATCCAATCGCTCCAAGTAATGCCTGACCATATCCATATGTTGATTTCGTTCAACCCTAAACATGCCGCAAGTAGTATCGTCAAAACACTTAAAGGGAAATCTGCACGTCTATGGTTCAAAGCATATCCAGAAACAAAAGCAATGTTATGGGGTGGCCATTTATGGACACCTAGTTATTTCATGGCAACAGTAGGTAATATGTCTAAAGAAACTGTTAAAGAATATATAGAAAATCAATTAACGGAATACAATGACGGTCGCCCTAGAACTTGATTCATCCATGTAATGAATTACACGGTTTTCTCAAGGGGCGACTTTAAATAAAAATTAATCCATAAATGAACAAAGAAAAACCATGCACAGTTTCAACCCGTGCATGGCATAATTTCATTTTAGTCCCTATCATCAAAATATTCTGATAATATTTTGCGATACTTTCGTTTACACTTAGCAATTAATGAATGAACCTGTTTTCTGGTAAAGCCCGTGAGTTTTTCCATCTCTTCGTAAGAAAAACCTTTCTTGAAATAACCATATGCCGTTCTTTCCATATCAGACAAACTTTTTTCATATCTATTAATTGTCTCATTGAAGAGATATACATATTCAGGTGGAAACTCTTTGGTTCTCAAGCGGTTTTCTATATTGTTTTCTTCACCTTCACTTGCAAATAAATCTAGCGAACGTTCCACTTTGAAATTAGCAATCCGTTTATCCGTCATGTGCATCCGGCGAATATCGAGCAACCTATTTTTGAATACATTCGCAAAGTAAGTTGTAAAGGCTGCCTTACTATTGATGCGATATGTTTGAACAGCTTGTACTAGACTAATTCTAGCTTCTTGATAGTAATCATCATTTTCCAAAATATACTTAGGGATGCGCCAACGGTTAGCATATAAGGTAGGTAAAACTTCTTGGTATAATGCATCAAATATTTCCTCAGTAAGTTCATTTTTCCCCTGCAACACTAAATCCAATACCTGTGACTGGTCTTTACTTTGTTTCTGCTTTGCCATAGATTTGTCCTCTCCAAATAGACCACCCAGGCTCAATCCAACAGACCAAACACATCAAAATCCTACTATTCACTTTTCTTGTCAATTAAATCTCTATAAAAGTCATTTAATTTATCTAGCTGATGGACTGACCATGGTATGGATCTTTGATATTTGTTGTATTCATAATCATTACCACCATGTGCAATTTCCGCGTTGGTTTTTTGCACATCTCTATATAACTCTTGTGCTGATTGCCTTAAAGCACCTTTTTGGAAAACAATTCGCTGTTCAGCTAAATCACTTGTCGCAACCGTTACATTATGTAAAGGGCTTACCAAATCAACTATCATCTCTTCGATATATGAATCAGCGGTTTGTCCTTCACTGGTAAAGACGACATGTAAGTTAAATTGATCATAGGATTTAGAAATGCCTGGGACAAACATGGCATCAAAAATCACCCACGTTTCAATATCATGATAACCTACATAGTTAGAAAGGGTTGCTAATAACAAGTCTCTTGCAGCCTCAATTTCATCTCGATTTTTCAACTTTACAAGTAAAGGCCAGGAGCCAATCATATTGTAGCCATCAACGATTAACCGTTCTTTTCTTAGTACCATGTCTTCCCTCCTTTCTTCATCAACTTACTATAAAATCAATTCACTGATTAGCTATTACCCATACGACTTTGATAAATTTGATACATTAATAATCCTGCTGCTACACTAGCATTTAAACTTTGAACGTGACCACGCATCGGAATGGTAATCATACCATCAAGATGTTTCTTCACACCTGGTGATACGCCTTTACCTTCATTACCAATCACAACAGCAATTGGGAGCGCCGCATCCATTTGCCACATTGATTGACCCTTCATATCGGTACCAAATACCCATACACCACGTTCTTTTAATAGATCAATGGTTTTAGAAATATTGGTTACACGAACAACTGGCACATGTTCAATAGCACCTGTAGAAGTTTTAGCAACAACTTGCGTTAACCCAACAGCACGACGGTTTTGAATAATGACACCATGAACCCCTGAAGCATCAGCTGTTCTTAAAATAGAACCTAAGTTATGTGGATCTTCAATACCATCTAGGACCATGATAATTGGGTCTTCATTGGCTTCTTCAGCTTTTTTGAAGATATCCTCTAGTTCAGCGTATTTGTATGCTGCAATAGCCATGACAACACCCTGGTGATTGCCGCCATCAGAAAGGGTATCTAATTTTTCCTTTGGTACATTAGATACCAAGATATTTCGCTTGTTGGCTGCTTTTAAAATAGCTTGGGCGTTCTTCTCGTTTAAGCCAGTTTGTAGGAAGACTTTATTCACATCATGGTCGCCTTCTAATACTTCCATAGCGGCATGGAAACCATAGACGAAATCAGGAGATTGATCCAGTTCTTCTTCGTTATTTGTACTGCGGGGTCTTCTATCTCTGTTTTGTTGTCTTTGATTGTCTCTAGCCATTTTCTTGCTCCTCTTTTTGTGCATGTAGAATGTATTGAATACAGAAAGCTGCAATTTCCTTAAAACGGTTTTGATCATTTAAATAGGCAAAACCCATCAAAGCTTCAAATCCGGTTGCAATTCTATACGTATGAATATCTGCGTTTTTAGCGCTTGAGTGACTTTTAGCGTTACGCCCTCGTTTAAAGATTGTCATTTCATCTTCAGTAAGGAACCCTTCCTCAGCTTGCATCGCTTCAACTAATAGCGCTTGCCCTTTTGCAGACACAAATTCAGTCGCTGCTTTATGTAGATCTTTGGGTTTCGTTAAACCACTTTGAACCAAATGGTCGCGGACTACTACCTCCCAAGAAGCATCGCCTAAATAAGCCAAGGTTAGGCCACTTAGTTGTTTTATTTCATTTTTCGTTAAAGACTTATTCTCTGACATTTAGTCGACTCATTTCTGTATTGATTTTCATTAATATAGACTGCAACTAGGATTGCGCACGTTTCCAACGCGTACCTTGGGCAGTATCATCAAGGATAATGCCTTCAGCTTTTAATTGATCACGAATTTCATCCGCACGGGCAAAGTTTTTGTCAGCACGAGCTTGATTACGTTCATCGATTAAGGCTTGAATATCATCCGCCAACAACTCTTGTTCATCTGATAAAGTGACCCCAAAAATCGTTAATAAGGCTGTAAACGACTCTTTGAAAGCTTCAAGAACTGGAATTGACACTTCTTTTTGGTTTGTATATACATTCATATCACGCATCAAACGGTACACAACAGTTAAACCATTAGGTGTATTAACATCATCATCCATTGCTTCAATAAATTCATTCTCTAAAGCTTTGATTTGTGCCAATACTTCCGCATCGTTATCTAATTGCGCTTTAGCATCTTCAAAACGGTAATTTAAGTTCGCATAAGCAGTTTTCAAGTTGTTTAAGTTGTTGGTTGCATCTTGAATATTTTCTTCATTGAATCTTAAAG
The DNA here is from genome assembly GCF_001543285.1 of Aerococcus viridans. Lineage (NCBI taxonomy): Bacteria > Bacillati > Bacillota > Bacilli > Lactobacillales > Aerococcaceae > Aerococcus > Aerococcus viridans. Next base: position 231,217 of record NZ_CP014164.1, on the reverse strand, counting down.
GCGACCGGTAATGTGCTGATGCTAAGAAGAAGCGGACAACTTGCGGGTCAACTTGTTTCATCAAATCGTGCGCTAAGACAAAATTACCTAAAGATTTAGACATCTTTTCATCGTCATCACCCATTGTTACAAAGCCATTATGCATCCAGTAATTGGCAAAGGTATGACCTGTATGTGCTTCGGATTGCGCAATCTCATTCTCATGGTGAGGGAACGTTAAGTCATGACCACCTGCATGGATATCTAAAGTATCGCCTAACAGTTTCGTTGCCATCACAGAACATTCAATATGCCAACCAGGGCGACCTTCACCCCAAGGAGAAGTCCAAGAAATTTCACCAGGTTTAGCTGACTTCCATAAGGCAAAGTCTACAACATCTTCTTTCTTCGATTGGCTGTCTGCCTCTAAACGTTCAGATGCCCCCGCCCGTAAATCATCAATATTTTGATCAGATAACTGACCGTATTTCTCAAATTTACGCGTTCTATAGTACACATCACCGTCCACTACATATGCAAAGTCTTTATCAACTAAATCAGCCACAAACTGAATGATATCATCCATATTCTCCACAACACGTGGATTTTTAGTAGCACGTTTCACATTTAAAGCATCGGTATCTTCATAGAATGCTTCAATATACTTATCCGCAATTTGTTCAGGCGTTAACCCTTCTTCATTAGCGCGGTTAATAATCTTATCATCCACATCCGTAAAGTTAGAGACATATTTCACATCAAAACCGCGGTATTCAAAGTAACGACGTACTGTATCAAAAGCAACAGTAGACCGGGCATTCCCAATATGAATGTAGTTATAAACAGTAGGACCACATACATACATTGAAATACTTCCTGGCACTAGTGGTTTAAACTCTTCCTTCTGATTGGTTAATGTATTATAAATTTTTAACATAATTTTGCCCTTCCTATGTCCGATAATTTGTTCAGCGATGAAGCAAACGGTCTATTCGAGGCGATACGAATAAGTCGTTTGCATGCAAGTAACGAGTTGTTTCGTATAAGCCTATTATAGAAACATTTTGCCAAAAAATACAAATCGCCATTTTCTGAATTATGGCAATTTAATGAGAGTGAGTGGCACCCTTCAATCCTTATCATTCTAACATATTTGACAGTATTGTAGAAATGAATGAGATGGTAATATTACCTTTAGTGTATATTTGTATTGAAAAATAGTTCATATATTCTGATAATCGTTCTTTTTATATAATATAAGTTTATTTATTTAAAATTTGGCCACTTTTTTCTAATTAATTTTTAATAAATTAATTTAAGAACGCTAATATACCGGCCTTCCAAAATTTTCGTCTTTATAAGATGGAATAAAAAAACAAAAAACTAGTATTTCTGACGTCCTAAAAATGTCCAAAAATCATTTATAATGCATAATCCCTATGTAGTTTGCGTCCATTTTTAAAAGGTTTAAACCTTCAATAAACAATGTTTGTATCTCACTTACATTTTAATACTGCCAATGTATTTTGCCTTTTTTTCTTCCCTATTTGGAAACTCAAAGAAAGAGCAAAAAACGTCCCCTAATAATTTTAGGAGACGTTTAAAAATGGAAATATATTGTTTTACTTTAATCCTCGTAGTTGAAAACCCCTAGACTATTCTGCAGTTGGTGCACCGTCCCATACTGGGATTGATGATCCTGCTGACATTTCGTCGATGATTGCTGCGACTTCGTCTGTTTGATAGTATTCAAGGATTGTCTTATATACTTCATTGTCTGTTTCGTCTTCACGTACTGCAATGACGTTGTAGTATGGTTTTGATGATTCTGCGACTGGCTCAAGGTAAATGGAGTCTTGTGTTGGCACGTAACCTGCGTCGGTTGCCATGTCGTTGTTGATTAATGAGATATCAACGTCAGCTAAGGCACGAGCTGTTTGGTTGGCTGCCATTTCTTCAAATTGCAAGTCTTTTGGATTTGAAGTAATGTCACTTGTTGTTGCTAATAACCCTTTTGATTCGTCTAATTCAATCAAGCCTGCTGTTTGCAGTAACAGTAAGGCACGTGATCCGTTTGATACGTCGTCTGGAATAGCGACTAAAGCGCCGTCTGCTAATTCGTCTAATGAATCAATTTTTTCAGAGAAGACACCCATTGGATTTAAAGTGGTATAACCTAATGTGGTATTAGAATAGCCACCTTCTTCATTGATTGAATCCATATAGATTTCTGTTAGGGCTGAATGCATATCAATCGACCCATCATCTAATGATACGATTGGTTGACGGTAGTCGGTAAATTTCACCAATTCAATTTCAATATTTTCTTTTTCTAACAATTCTTCTTGTAGGTATTCCCATTGGTCGTTTTTATCGCCAACGACACCTAGTTTTACTTTAGTCGTTTCTTCACTTTGGCCACAAGCAGCTAAAACTAATACCACTAGTGCCAATCCCAATGCACGGAAAATTTTCTTCATAATATTGCCTCCAAATGATTTTTTATCATTCACTTATTATAGGAAAAACCAATCATCATTGCAATTCAATCGAGATACTAGATTACCATTATCCTTGATAGCCTATTGCTATCAATATCTGGTTATTTTCCGATATAACAGTGTGCGCTTATTTACATATCATCACATGTGCATTAATCATATACCTCTATTTATCGCTGTTAAACGGGGTATTTGTTATGATATAAGGCGATATTCTTATAGAAAATTCGCTATATTGAGTTCTATAAGTCATGCGACTTAGCATATTAAAGTCCTATTTAGATCAAAAAAAATAGCAACATGTATATATATAAATACAAGTTGCTTTTTTGTTGGTCTTATTGATATCCTATATTTCACATTGAATAGCTGACTTGACGGTAGCGAAACATGTGGGCGACTTGCTGGTCAGATTGCACGCCATATTTGTTTACCTCGGAGTAGGCTTCGTGGCCTTTACCGGTAAGGACTAAAAATACCGGATTTGGGGACATTTCTAAGGCTAACTCAACTGCTTCAACCCGGTCTAGTGCCATAGCCATAGAGTCTAACCCATATTGGGTCACGTATTCAAGATACTTTTCGGCCATGACTTGTTTGGGGACACCATTTAAGTCGTCAGTGGTTAGTATGGTTAGGTCGGCCCCAGTTTGCGAGGCGGACACCATTTGCGGGAATTTTTTAGTGTCCCGCTGCCCTCTAAATCCAAAGATATGAATAATCTCGTGGTTTGGGTACTGGGCGTTTAGGGTTGTTAATAGGGCTTCAATGGCATCCGGCGTGTGGGCATAATCGACGACCATTTCATTGCCGTCTGCTAGTGGATAGTATTCCAAACGGCCTGCAATTCCCGCAAAGTCTGCGATTGCCTCGTTGGTATTGCCAGCGTCTAATCCTAGGTCAACCATGACGGTTGTGGCTAAAATCAGGTTTTCTTGGTTATAAACACCTGATAAGGGCGCTTCGATTTCTTCAATTTGTCCGCCTTGTCCATTGAAGGCAACAACTGCTGTGTCGGTTGTTTTATCTAAGACATAACTTGTCGCACCTTTCTTAGTATCTACGGTTAAGACTTGTTTACCATTTGCTGCCAGTTCTTTGGCTAGGCGGTTGCCCCACATGGTATAGCTATTGATGACGGCCTTCCCGTCCGCTTTCATTAAGCTGAATAGGGATTTCTTGGCTTGGTAATAAGCTTCCATGGTCTTGTAGTAGTCTAAATGGTCGTGTTGTAGGTTGGTAAATAAGGCATAGTCAAATTGCATCCCTGCCATTCTATATTGGTGGAGTCCTTGACTAGAAGTTTCAATAACCACTACATCGTCATTTGACCAGGCCAGGGATGCTTGAATTTCTGTCGCACTTGGCGTGGTTAATTTGCTTTCATACCGTTGACAGGTGATTTCATTATAGACGGTCCCAAAGTAAGCTACTTCAAACCCCGCTTTCTTTAGTAAATGCTGTAAGAATAAAGCGGTGGTCGTTTTGCCGTTAGTTCCTGTAATCCCTATTACCAACTTGTCTTGACTAGGATTGTGATAAAAAGCTGATACAAGCAGGGATAAACGCTCTCTAGCATTGTCAACCTGGATAAACGGCACATTCTCCCTAGCGGTTAAGTCAGATTCCGTCACAATCAAGCTAGCGCCGCGTTCAATGGCATTACCGATATAGGCTTCACCGTCAGTGGCATAACCGGAAATGGCGACAAATAGATGGCCATTGGTTACTTGTAAGGAGGATTCACTAATGCCGGTAATTTCAAGTTGCTCTACATCTGCTGGTAAAGGATTTCTAGCTGTTACACCACTTTGTTCAAGTAATTCATAGACCTTCATATTCATTTTCACCAGTCAAGTCCAGACTCCTGTGTAAAATGCTATACAATGTTTTTACCATTTCTACTTATCAAAATTGATGTATTTTCTTGAAGAATAAATCCATTCATCATGCAGGTCCATAAGAACGGCTCCAATTAAGCGATTGGCTGATGTTTGATTGGGGAAGATGCGAATAATCTTTTCTCTTCTGCGTACTTCTTGATTCAGTCGTTCAATTAGATTGGTACTCTTTAGTCGATTGTGGGAATTTCCTTGTACGGTATATTGAAAGGCGTCTTCGAATCCATCATCCAATGATGCGCAAGCTTTTGAATATTTTGGTTGATCGATATAATCATGAATCAATCGATTTTTAGCCTCACGCGCTAAGTTAATATCTGTGAACTTAAAAATTCCTTTAACAGCTTCTCTGAAAGATTTTGAATTTTTTTTAGGAATGGTGGTAAAGATATTTCTTAGGAAGTGAACTTGGCATCTTTGCCAACTTACGTTGGTGAAGGATTTTCTAATGGCAGAGACTAATCCTTTGTGCGCATCAGAAATAACGAGTTCCGTACCTTGTAAACCGCGTTCTTTTAGGTATTCAAAAAATGTTGTCCAGGTCTCTTCGCTTTCGCCACTTTGAATCATGAAGCCGATAATTTCACGGTCGCCATCTTTGGTTATTCCAATCGCTATATGACAGCTTTTTGAGAGTACTCGATTTTCTTCTCGTACTTTTATATAGAGTACATCGGTCATTAAGTAAGGATAATTTTTTTCTGATAATAAACGATTCTGCCACTCGTTAACCATAGGTTCTAGCTGTTCTGTTAAGCTAGAAACGAAGGACTTAGAGACGGATTTACCACAAAGTTCTTCCACAATTTTTGATACTTTACGAGTTGAAACGCCTGATACATACATTTCCAACATTGAAGCCATGAGGGCTTTTTCGTTTCGTTGATAACGTTCAAACACTGTGGGTAAAAAATGACCATCACGTGTTCTGGGTACTTTTAATTCTAGCGTGCCTACACGTGTCGTAAAGCTGCGCTCATAATAGCCATTTCGTTGACTTTGTCGGTTTTCTGTTCGTTCATATTCTTTTGCTTGAATATATTCTGTTCGTTGATTTTCCATTAGTTGATTAAATACCGTTGTTAAAATATTTTTAGAAACGTCATCCTTTACAGAATATTCAATAATGCTTTGAATCTCTTCGCTTTTCAGTGTAAAATGTACTTGGGTCATGTAAAAGTCCTCCTGGGTATGTTTTTGTCGTTAAAAACATTGGGGTCTCCGACTTTTGGTGTGGATGAGAAATCATTCAAACCTATTTTGTATAAAAACACAAAAAGACATATGAATATTTCCTATGCTAAAATTTAAGCGTCTAAACCAAAATTAGAAAGGAAATTCATATGTCTCAGAACGATAATATCAGACTTTTACTAAACATTAAGGATACTAACATCACATTTAACGAAGAAAATTGGATTCAAGAGCGTAATATTAAAGGAATAAATGTAAAAGTTTTTACTGGCACGTTAACCTACAAGCCCAAGGCTTGCCCTAAATGTGGTTGTGTAAATGACCATTCTATCGTTAAAGATGGGTTTATGACGTCCAGGATCACGTGGTTACGCCAATCCAATACACCAACCTATCTAGAGCTTAAGAAGCAACGCTTCTGGTGTCATGAATGCGATGAGCGCTTCATTGCTCATACCAGTGAGGTTGCACGTAATTGTCATATCGCTAAACAAGTGAAGCAATCTGTTTTAGTTGAGGCTGCAGATACGATTTCAAACAAGGATCTCGCTCGTAGGCACTGTATCTCAGATAATACTAGTAGACGAATTATTAATCGCTTTATGGATGACTATTTTCGTCGCAATCGCACAAAACTAGCGAAACACATGTGCTTCGATGAGATCAAATCTACAAAACAAGCTGACAATCAAATGAGTTTTATTTTTAGTAATGAGGAGACTCATGAAGTTCTTGGTATACTGCCCACTCGACAACTATACAAATTAAGAGAATACTTCCGCCAATTTAGTTTAAAAGAGCGCTCTGCTGTTGAAACCATTGTTGTTGATATGAATGCGCCTTATATGACTTTGGTTAGAGAAATGTTTCCAAACGCCAAAGTAATTATTGATCGTTTTCATATCATTCAATTGATTTCACGTTCTTTAAACAAAACGAGAGTTCAAGTAATGAATACTTTCAATATAAATAGAAATAATGGTGAAGATAAAAAAGAGTATCGCAAGCTGAAAAGTTTTTGGAAGCTTATCCTAAAGGATTTCAACGAAGTTGATTTTATAAATTATAGAAAACAACGTTTATTTAAAGGGAAAATGGTTTGTGATATGGATATTCTTGATCATCTACTTTCTTTAGATGAGGATTTAACGGAAAATTACTGGGTATATCAAGCTTTACTAGAGGCTTCTAAAGAAAATAATATCGAAATGTTTCATGAGACTATTACTGCAGAACGTCACCAAAATATCAGTAAATATATGCAAACCTCACTGAACACATTATTGAAGAATATAGCGTTTATCGCAAACACCTTCCATTACAAGACTAGATCAAACGCTAGTCTAGAAGGAAAAAATAATCGTATCAAAGTCATAAAACGTGTATCCTATGGATATCGAAATTTTTTCAATTTCAGAAATAGGGTGATGATTAGTTTCATTTTAAAACCGGGCAAGCCCGCTTCCCTTAATTAAATAAACATGATACATCCCGCTCGCTATGTTCAAAGAAAAAAACTGCAAGTGTACGTCCTTAGCCGTGAAAAAGCATGATATCGAGACCTTGGCTCGATATCAAGGCAGAGAGACCTTGGCTCTCGCCGGTGTCACGGCTCTTAAGGAACGTACACAGCAGTTCAAAGGACAAAAAAGATAGTTCTTCTTTTATCAAATCTCATTTAAAATAAAATAAAAAAGAAACTCAAATCCATATAAAATGAATTTAAGTTTCTTGCTTAAATTAAGCTATCCACATTAAATGTCGAAGAGCCAAACATTGTACCGTAAAAGGACTGTTATATGGCCTTTTTACTTTTACACAATTATACGGACTTTATCTAGAAAATCGATTAAAATATTTTAATTTAAAACATTGACAATTTTAATCAAAACCATTAGTATACAAATTAATCAATAAATGACTGCAATGAAGAGAAGAGTAACTTAAATGCTTAACGATTATAAGAGAGCCCTGTTTGGTGAGAAGGGGTAGTTTAAGATTAGGTGAAGATGAGTTTGGAGCAGTTTAAATGGTTAACGCTGTTTAGACGGTTACACCCGATATCGTGTACAGTATTAGTAGATACTGATGAGCTATTATTTGTAAGGATAATAGAAATTAGGGTGGTAACGCGATTTTTCGTCCCTTCTGTTAGAGATAATCTGATAGGAGAGGCGTTTTTTGTTTATAAGAGCGAGCAATTCTAATAGTAGTCGTTTGAGATTAGACAATTAAATGGGGAGTGTTGGATGATTAGGAGAAATGACAAGTGTGAGTTTGGTGAATAATATTCTGTAATAGAAAGAGGTGAATAAAATGTTTTTAGAAGTAAAAGATTTAAATAAACAATTTACAGATCAAAATAATAGTACCACGACTGTTTTGAGCGATATACAGTTAGATGTAGAAAAAGGGGAATTCATTTCTATCCTCGGTCCATCTGGCTGTGGTAAATCCACTCTACTTTCAATCGTAGCTGGATTAACAACGGCAACAAGTGGCACGATAACTATTGATGGACATTCAATAACACAACCCGGTAAAGATCGAGGTATGGTTTTTCAGGAACCGGCTTTATTCCCTTGGTTAACCGTTAAAGAGAATGTTATTTTCCCATTAAAAAAAGAGATGTCAAAAAGTGACGCTGTTGCACAAGCCAAAAAATATTTGAAAATGGTTCAGTTAACCAATTATCTTGATCATTATCCACATGAGCTTTCAGGTGGCATGCAGCAACGTGTATCCATCGCTAGAGCGCTAGCAATGGATCCGACACTGTTACTAATGGACGAGCCCTTTGGTGCCTTGGACGAACAGACTCGCTCTCGTTTGCACACACAGTTAGAATCCATCTGGCGTGACACGAAAAAGACCATCTTATTTGTTACACATAGCATAACTGAATCAATTAAACTGTCAGATCGAATTATCGTGTTGGGAACACAACCCGGTGTCATTTTAACAGACATTAAAGTGGATATTCCTCGACCACGAGAAGAACATAAACAAGAAATGATCGAGATTGAGGAACATGTTATGCATTACCTCAAAAAAGAAATAGATAAAGTTGTAAGCGGGGAATTATAATGAAGCCTATTTTTAAAAGAATATTGTTTTTTGTGATATTAATTGGATTCTGGAGTATTGGCTCTGCACTTGAATGGTGGTCAGAAATTATTTTTCCTTCACCACCAAGTGTTTGGCAATCATTTATTTCTGGAATAGCAGATAAGACACTTATTTATGGCTTAGTGGCAAGTTTTCGCCGGTTAGCGATCGGTTTAAGTGCTTCACTTCTATTAGGTACAAGCATCGGCATACTCATTGCTAAATCAAAAACAGCCGATGACACAATTGGTTCAATGTTATTAGCTTTACAAAGTGTACCCAGTATTGTTTGGTTACCACTAGCCATTATGTGGTTTGGCCTAAACGAAAAAGCCGTTATCTTTATTGTAATTTTAGGCGGAACCTTTGTTATGGCATTAAACATCCGCACCGGGATTAAAAATGTTCCACCTCTTTATATTAAAGCGGCACGAACAATGGGATCAGGTGGGATTGATCTGTTTCGCCGGGTAATTTTCCCTGCATCTATTCCTCACGTAGTCACTGGCTCGAGACTGGCTTGGGCGTTTGCATGGCGCTCCTTAATGGCTGGAGAATTACTAAGTACTGGGCCTGGACTTGGTTACACATTACGCTACGCATCAGATTTTGGAGACATGAGTTTAGTTATTTGTGTCATGATTATTATTGGTGTTATAGGTGCCATTGTAGATCAATTCATATTCCAGCGTATTGAAAAGAATGTGGCAAAACGTTGGGGACTTTAAAATATAGGAGGAAAATGAAATGAAAAAAAAAATCTTTATTAGTATGTTACTTGTTGGCTTATCGGGCTTTTTAGCCGCATGTGGTACTTCGTCTGCAGGCGAGAAAGACGAAAGAACCATTACAATCGGTTACTTCCCGAATATTGACCACGTTCCAGCAATGGTAGCAAAAGCAGAAGGGTACTATCAAGATCATCTAGGAGATAATATTTCTATCGAATATAAGACATTCCCTGACGGCTCGTCATTTATGACAGCTTTAAAAACAGGTGAAATTGAAGCAGGATTTGTTGGACCAGGACCAGCAATGAACCACTATACGAAAGGAACAGATGTGAAAATTATTGCAGGCGTGTCAACTGGCGGTACGGTCGTTTTAGCAAGAAACGGTAGTGGGATTGAAACTGCCCAAGATATTGAAGGAAAAATCTTTATTACACCAGCCGTTGGTTGTACACATAACGTTCAATTTGAAACATACATGAAAGAATTAGGCATTACTTCAAATAGAATTGGTGGATCCATGTCACATACGACTGGTCAACCCGCACAGTATCAAGCATTATTTGAATCAGGTAAAATTGATGTTGCTGTTGCACCTGAGCCATGGGCATCCGTTTTACAACAAGAAGCAGGCGCAAAGGTTATTATTGGTGCAGATGAAATTTCATTTGGTCAAACACTACCAGCATCTGTCCTTGTAGCTACTGGAGAGATGATTGAAAATGATTCAGCATTGATTCAAAACATTGTTGATGCACATAAAGATGCGATCACATTTATCAATGAAAACCCAGAACAAGCAAAAGAAATCACACTTACAGATATTGAAGAAGAAACTGGTCAAGCACTAAGTAAAGAAGTGATTGATGGTGCTTGGGAAAATATCGGCTTCACTTATGAAGTTAATGCTGATGAAGTACAAGCATTTGGTGATTCTTCATATGACCTAGATTTCCTACAAGAACAACCAGACTTCTCAGATCTGATTGACACTCAATTTATCGACTAAAGATTTGAAAAGAGTGTTAAATCTAAGCCGGCACATCATTTAAAGATAACCATATAAAAAACCGTCAAATCTAATATTGATTTGACGGTTTTTTTAGATTGTATAATATTTGGTGTTGGTGAAAGGGGCTTTTAGCCTAAGACGATGAAAAATTTCCTCAATACCCTTTATGGAAAAATATTATTCGTCAAATAAATTCATACTTAAATAGCGTTCACCAGTATCCGGTGCAATACAAACAACCTTCTTACCTTTCCCAAGACGCTTGGCTACGTCAATCGCTGCAAAAACAGCCGCTCCACCTGATGGACCAATAAAAATACCTTCTTCAGTGCTCATCTTTTTAAATATAGCTACAGCCTCTTCATCGGCTATTGGCATAATTTCATCATAAATGTCCGTATTAAGTATGTCTGGAATAAAACCAGGGCTCGTACCGACTAATTTATGTTCACCTGGTTTACCTCCTGATAAAACCGGTGATCCTTTAGGCTCTACTACCGTGATAAACAAATCTGGTAGTAACTCTTTTAACGTCTCTCCTGTACCTGTAATTGTTCCTCCTGTGCCTGCCGTTGCCACAAAAGCGTCTAGCTTTCCATCCATTTGCTGATATATTTCTTTTGCCGTTGTAACCCGGTGCACATCAGGGTTGGCCATATTTTCAAATTGTTGAGGCATAAAGCTATTTTCGATCGTTTCATGCAATTCTTTAGCTTTCTTTATTGCACCCGGCATTTTCTCCTTGCTTGGCGTTAACACAACTTCTGCACCATAGGCTTTTAAGATATTAATACGTTCCTTCGTCATATTATTAGGCATAACTAAAATGGCTTTATAACCTTTAGCTGCTGCAGTCATTGCTAAACCTATCCCAGTATTTCCACTTGTAGGTTCAATAATCGCTGCACCAGGCTGAATAAGTCCTTTCTCCTCCGCAACTTTAATCATATTATATGCCGCACGATCTTTCACACTTTTAGAAGGGTTAAACATCTCAAGTTTCACATAAACATCCGCTGCATCTTCAGGAACGATTCGATTTAATTTTACCATAGGGGTATTCCCGATTAACTCAGTTATATTATTTACAACACGCACCTATATCAATCCCTTTCATTTAATAAATTCATATCTATTTACTATGATATATATTATACCTACTAGCCTGTTAATTCGCAAACGTTGCGCGTTTTAAAAACCAATTAAAAACAGTCGTTGATATTTGTGGTGGGTGTCAAGTCCAGCACTTACCTTATGAAAAACAGTTAGAACAAAAACAAAAACAAAAACAAAAATAGGTGATACAGTTATTAAAACCCTTTGGCCGCGTGGAGCCAATTATCCCGATGAAAGATCCGTACTATTACCGAAATAAAATGAGAGGACCCCTTTCTATTGGTTGTTTGTTGTGAATTAACCATATCAGAAAGGGGTTCTTTTTGCATCACCTAACGGGTGATGAAGCAATTTACTACAAGTACTATAATCACAACATTAATTGACATTTTTAGAAAAACTATGAATTATTCAGGTCCTTCTATAATTATTAAGTTTATGATTATTTTGGGGCTAAGTATTCATCTCTTAGTAAAGAAAATACTACTGAATCTGATGGCCCACTATCTAGTTGTTCATCTTGTCTAAGAATCCCTTCTTCAGTAAAGCCTAGGCGTTTTGGAATCGCTTGGCTTTTATGGTTGGTTACCGCTGCTCGAATTTCTACACGATTTAAGGCTAAGTCATTAAAAAGATAATCAAGTAGGAAAGCTACAGACTTGGTCATAATCCCTGAACCTTGGAATGCTTCTCCTAAATAGTAACCTAGTGAAGTTGACTTGTTTAGGTGTTTAATATAATGCAAACCGAGCACACCAGCTAATTGACCTTCAAACCAAATCCCACATTGAAAACCATCGTTATTGGCAAATTGTTGTAGCCCCTCTTTAATAAAAGGTAATTCATCTTCCGTAGCTTTCATGAATTTCACCCAAGGTAAGTATTCACCCAGGTAATCACGCGAATGATCAATCAACTTGTACAAAGCTTCTACATCACGCTCTTCTAATATTTTGATTGATAATTTGTCATCAATTGGGGTTTTAAACATGCCACCACACCTTTCTGATTTTCTTTATATCATAACACCTTATATACTTTTTAGCCGAGCAAATACAGCCTGTCTATCTAGCGTTCCTAAACTCGTATCATTTTCCGTGATCTCAACCACCTCATCAGTTGCTAGTAAGGCGTATAAATCCTTTTGATGACTAGCGATATCAATTTGTGGATAATCGGGATGGCCTCCTGAAAGTGGTTGAATATCTGGTCGGAAGATATTTAAGCCAAAGATATCTTCTTTTTCTTGGTTAAATAAGGAAGCCACTACCTGGTTTTCTGGATTTGTCAGAATTTCCTGAGCAGTATCCACCTGAATTAAACGGCCCTGGTTCATAATCCCAATTCGGTCAGCTAATTTAATGGCTTCATCCATATCATGTGTGACAAATAAGATGGTTGTCTTCAACCGCTGATGAATATCGACTACGAGATCTTGTAACTGGTTACGCGAAATTGGGTCTAGGGCTGAAAAAGGTTCGTCCATTAAAATAATATCCGGTTCAGCTGCAATCGCACGTAAAATCCCAATTCGCTGTTGCTCCCCACCAGATAATTCATCAACTGGTCGGTTCCGGTAAATTTCGGGATCTAAACCTACTAAATTGAGTAGTTCGTCAATTCTAGCTACACGTTTCTCTTTTGGCCAACCAATCATTTCTGGAATAACATCAATATTTTCACTAACATTCATTGTTGGGAAAAGGGCAATCTTCTGTAAGACATACCCCATATTCCAGCGCATCTTCTCAATATCATGATCTTTAATCTTTTGCCCTTTAAAGTAAACATCTCCACCTGTTGGCTCAGTCAAGCCGTTCACCATTTTAAGGGATGTCGTTTTCCCACTACCTGAAGGACCCACTAAGACAAAAAATTCACCTTCATGGATGGTTAGGTTCAAGTCAGCAATTACACGTTTGTCTTCATATACTTTCTCTACATCTTTAAATTCAATTATAGTGGCCATTATGCATCCTCCCCTATTAAGCCCTTGTCGACTAGGAAATCATGGGCTACTTGGCTAGGCTCTTGCCCTTCAACGTTTACAGCATAGTTCATTTGGATCATCTCATCTTCGGTTACTAATCCACTTAATTTGTTTAGGGATGCCACAATTTCTGGATGGTCTTCAGCGAAGTCTACATTCATCAATGGACCTCCTTGATAATTAGGGAATAGTCCTAAATCATCTTCAAGCGTAATCAAATCATACTCTAAAATTTGACTATCAGTTGAATAAGCATCAATCACATTGACTTCATTGTTATTGATCGCATTGTATCTAAGCGCGGGTTCAAGACTTTTCACTGACGGGAAGGTCAACCCGTATAATTCTTGAATACCAACATAGCCATCTTGACGGTCAATAAATTCTAACGTAAATCCAGCTGTAATCTCATCTTCAACTTTCGCTAGATCTGAAATCGTTTCTAGATCATTATCCTCTGCAAAGTCACGCTTCACGGCTAAGGCATAGGTATTTTCAAAAGAAAATGGTTCTAGAAAAGTCATATCATACTGTTCTTTTAGTAAGTCACGTGCTAATTGATAGGTATCTGCTTGGTCGAAGTCGCTTGTATCCGTAGCTTCATCTACGTCAACTAAACTTTCAAGGACTGTACCTGAAAATTCTGGATAAATATCGATTTCATTATTGTCTAAAGCAGAAAAAAGGAAGCTTGTTTTACCAAAATTACCTTTTACATCAACATTGACATCGTCATTATCTGCTTCAATGATTTCTTTATACATATTAATTAGAATCTCTGGTTCTGACCCTAATTTACCGGCGATGGTGACATTCGTTACTTGACCAGTCAAACGTTGCGCCAAGATGGGCCCACCGATCCCTACAAATAAAACAAGCAAGCTAATCAGGATGGTTTTCATTTTTTTATTTTCTAACCATTTAATGAGGGCACCAAAAATAATCGCTAATAAAGATGATGCGATAGCACCGATAAGGGTTAAATTGCTATCATTTCGGTCGATCCCCAACATAATCAAAGACCCAAGTCCACCAGCACCGATTAAAGTCGCTAAGGTTGCTGTTCCGATCGTTAATACTAACGAGGTCCGAATACCAGAAATGACCACCGGCATTGCTATAGGGAGTTCCACCTTAAACAGACGTCTTCGTCTAGGCATCCCAAAAGCGATTGCAGCTTCTTCAATTGTCGGGTCAATTTCTACAAAACCTATATAGGTATTTTGTAAGATAGGCAAAATCGCATAGACAACTAAGGCGATCAGTGCAGGTACTGAACCTATCCCTACTAAGGGAATTAACAATCCTAACAAGGCCAATGAGGGAATCGTTTGTAAGATACTAGCAAATTGTAATACGGGCTCCGCATATTTGCGGTGGTCACTCAACCAAATGGCTAGTGGAATTGCAATAACACAGGCGATGAACAAGGCAAGTAAGGATATAGCCATATGTTCGTAAGTAGCAGTGAATAATTGGTCTTTACGTTCTATTAACGTTAAGAAAAAATCGTTCATAATAACTCCTTTCAAGTTACAAGGTGTATGTAGATAATTTAAAATTGCGCAAGATGAACTACAACGCCATTAAAATGGCGTGTTTCTAGGAACACTCATGACTTGTTCCACTTATTTCAAAGCAAAACAGCGGTCTAAGCTATTTAACTAAGGCCCGTTCCAGGCCAATATTTAATATATTTTTAGCTGCGTTGATATCTCTATCGTGATGCATATTACACTTCATACAAGTCCAATGACGTATATTTAACGCTTTTTTACCGCTATCATACCCGCAATTAGAACATTTTTGGGATGTCTTGTACGGATTAATAGCTACAAATGTCTTATCGTACATTTCGCACTTTGCCTCTAGGATTGTTCTAAACATCCGCCAGGATTGGCCAGCGATTGAACGGGCTAATTGATGATTTTTCATCATATTAGTCGTCTTTAAATCCTCTAGAACGATAACGTCATAACTTTTAACCATATCGGTTGTGATTTTATGAATGTAATCCTTGCGGATGTTTTTGATACGTTGATGAATACGGGCCACTTGGCGTTTGGCTTGCTGGTAGTTTTTCGCATCCACTAAATCCACACCGTTCTTTTTGGCTTGTAAACGTCTACGGGCCATTCGCTTTTCCCAATAATGTAATTGCTTCTTATAAGACAAATGTAGTCGCTGACTTTGATATTTTTGACCATCAGACGTAATAGCTAAATCACTTAAACCTAAATCGACACCGACTACATTCCCTGTTTTGGGCATTGCTTGATTATCGCTTGTGACCAAAATGGAGATATAGTAGTCGCCACTAGGTGTATATTTAACGGTGACAGATTTTATGCGTTCATTCTCAATATGAAGCACACTTGACTTACATTTTATCCAACCTAATTTAGGTAATTTGATATACCGTTGATTGTCATTAAAACGAATGTTGTTGCCACGTATGGTACTTAAATACGACTGTCTGGTGTTCCTCTTTGATTTGAATTTTGGGTATTTTGAATAGCCTTTAAAAAAACGGACAAAAGTTTCGGATAAGCGTTTAACACTACATTGAACAGCTACGCTATCAACTTCACGCAACCAGGGATATTCCTTCTTCATTTGTGGAATAAGAGAGGATAACGCATTATAAGATAGCATTTGAAGGTCAGGATTGTTTTCGTACCGCGCATTCAACATGGCCAACATTTCGTTCCAGATGAATCGGGTATGACCAAAGGTCATATGAATTAACTGACGCTGTTTTTCGTTAGGATAGATTTTACACTCAATTCCTTGATACATGTTTTCACCCCCTTGCGTTTATAGATATATTATACCATACGTATGACACTTGTTTATAGCGATAACAATTGCTATAATGTAGTTAAAGAGGTGTTTACATATGATAGTGAAAACAAGGACAAATGTTTATGATTTTAATTTCCATTTGGTTTGGGTAACAAAGTATCGTAAAGAAATATTTACGACCATTGAAAAACAAAACGCCATGCAAGATATATTGACGCATATTTGTGATGAACACGATATTATCATCCAATCGCTCCAAGTTATGCCTGACCATATCCATATGTTGATTTCGTTCAACCCTAAACATGCCGCAAGTAGTATCGTCAAAACACTTAAAGGGAAATCTGCGCGTCTATGGTTCAAAGCATATCCAGAAACAAAAGCAATGTTATGGGGTGGCCATTTATGGACACCTAGTTATTTCATGTCAACAGTAGGCAGTATGTCTAAAGAAACTGTTAAAAAGTATATAGAAAATCAATTAACGGAATACAATGACGGTCGCCCTAGAACTTGATTCATCCATGTAATGAATTACACGGTTTTCTCAAGGGGTGACTTTAAATAAAATTGTGCCACCACCGGATAAATGATTTCAGCAAAATTATCACTCGTATGTTATATTATCGCATACAAAGCCGTAATCACATTGCAATAAGCCTAGGTTTTGACTGCCTTATTTGTCCAAGTTGGCCTTTTTAAAATATATGAATTTAATACATCAAAAAAGAGCCATGTAAGCATGACTCTTCTGTAAGCATTGAGATAATTATAATGATTGAATAACATATTCTTTTACATATAGTTTCTGTGCAACAATAGGTGAAATAATTGAAGTGATGATACATACCATCATCACGATAGCAGTAGCACTTGCTGATTGATCAGCAAATACCAACGGCAAAGCAGATGCAATACTAGCAGGATTGGCTACTGACATGCCTGCTACATTCCAAATAGCTGCACCATCTACCCCTGCGTTTTGTTTCATAATGTAGCGGTCAAATGGAATTAGGGGTAGTAACAATACCATGAATATCCCAGCCA
This sequence comes from Aerococcus viridans, assembly GCF_001543285.1. Classification (NCBI taxonomy): domain Bacteria; kingdom Bacillati; phylum Bacillota; class Bacilli; order Lactobacillales; family Aerococcaceae; genus Aerococcus; species Aerococcus viridans. Next base: position 213,833 of record NZ_CP014164.1, on the reverse strand, counting down.
TTAAAATGCCTGGCAATCCTGAAGCGATAGCTGATTGAATATTCATCGCTGCACCTAGGTTCCACCCTAAGAAAGGTAGTAAGCGACCAATCATCGGCACAAAAAAGTCGGTGAAATCTTTGTCTAGGTTACCTAGAATAGTACCGGCTACGAAAGGCACAAAGATTGAGATGATCGGTTGCCAGTCAATTCCTGCTGCCCCACCGTCGGCCGTTAGAATACTTAATAAAATTAAAGGTGCAAAAGGCATACTAATCAGGAGCATAATACCGTATACGGCGCCAAACTGTTTATCCCCATAACTTGAATGAATAGCTAGTGCTACCGATGGGTTTAAAGAGTAAATTACACAAGCGAAAGCCAATAAGTTGATACCAAAAATGCCATCTAAACCAAACAACCAATAAAAAACTAAAATATAGATTGTTGAAATCACTAATTTAAATAGAATTATCGGCAAATGACGTTTTATTAAAGGCACAATTTGTTTTAAATCTAAACTTGTCCCAGCTGAAAATAACAATAGTCCAATAACAACGTTGGTCCCCATTTGAAACGTTTGTTGTGTTGTTCCACCGATTACATCATACATATTAGGGAAGATAGACACTAATACTAGTGATACTACCAAGGGAATCAAAAACATCCCTGCAGGTACTTTATTTATTTTCTTAAACATATATAAACCTCTCTATAAGCATTTTTAATGGAAACACCACAATTACGCTATCATATATTGCTTTCAATCCTGAGTCAATAACAATTGTCAGTTTTTCATACAGTAATTTAGTATTTATGACTAAAATTGCAAACATCATAGCTATAAAAATACCCCTTAAATTGTCAAATTAAGTGCAACACAGTTTTATAAAAGATATCATAAGGTGTTTTCCAATTCAAACATTTTTTGGGACGTGTATTTAATTTCGTTGCCCAACCTTGTATCTCTTCATCAGTTGCATCTGTCAAATCAACACCTTTCGGTGAGTACTCTCTAAGGAGTCCATTTGTATTCTCATTAGATCCTCTTTGCCAAGGGGCATGAGGATCTGGAAAATAAATTTGCGTATTATTTAATTCCTCAGTCAATCGGGCGTGTTGACTGAATTCTTTACCACGGTCAGGTGTAATGGTTTTACAAAAATCAGAATCAATACCTTGTAATAATTTAATCATTTGGTCAACTACCGGCTTAGAAGCTTTCTTCTCAGATTTACCGATTAGTAATAACCTAGATTTTCTATCAACTAGCGTTACTAAGCACGCTTTACCAGTTTGACCTGCAACTGTATCTGCTTCCCAATGACCAATCTCAGTTCGTTCATTAGCGCTATCAGGTCGTTCATGAATCGTATTGGAGATAGGGATCTTTCCTCTTCTCTCTACGTGATTTTTAGAATGGCGTGTTTTACCTCTGTGTCTTAATTTACGGATAGCGCCTCGATTACCGGTTGATAAACCAGGCTCATCGAAGTCGCCACGATAAATTGCACGATAGATAGTATTATAACTGATTTTATTTTTGGCATTTTCAAGGTTCAAACGACCAGAAATTTGTTCTGGAGACCATTGTTCGTTGAGAAATAGTCGTTTGACCAACTGGAAAATAGAGTCTTTATCTAGCGTGCGATGTCTGCCACATAGTTGTTTTCTACGTTTATACTCTCCATGAGCAGTTGACGGTGAATAACTGCCATCCTTGTTTGAATTACGATGTAATTCTCTTGAGATAGTCGATTTAGAACGGTCTAGGGTCTCGGATATATGCCCGATAGTTTCGCCTTGTTCATACATTAGGAATATTGTTTCTCGCTCGTTCATGGTAAGATGTGTGTATGGATTCATAGCTTTCTCCTTCTAATAGTTGGTTAGTACATCTATTTTATAGGAAAACTATGGATCTTTTTTTATTTTATTATTGTTGTTGCACTTAAATTGTAAATTCGTCCTGTTTAAAAGAGATATTTTTAAAGTGATTTATTTCTTTACGCCATGGAAGAAGGCGTTTAGTAAGACAACTGTTACACCACCAGCTACGATTCCTGAAGACGTTAGCCAAGAAATCCATTCTGGCAGTTGTGCAAAGGCTGCAGGTGCAATAGCCACACCTAAACCGATTGTAATTGCAGCACCAATAATCAATTGGTTACGATTATCTGCTAAATCTTGCGCACCCAATACGCTGATTCCGTATGATAAGACATTACCAAATAAGAAAATCATTGCACCACCTAATACGGCAGACGGTACAGAAGTGGCAATAGCACCAATTTTTGGAATCAAACCAGATAGTAGCATTAAGATAATCAAGTTGATGAAAATGGTTTTCCGCTTTTCACCTGACATTTGTACTACGCCCACATTTTGGGAGAAAGCAGTTTGTGGTGATGTATTGAAGATACCAGCAAGTAAATACCCAATCCCTACTGAGAAATATGAACGACGAAGATCTGCTTCATCGATGTCTTTATCATACATACCAGCCAAGGCATAGTTGATACCTGTTACTTCAATCATAGAAATAATACCAACCACTGTTAGCGATAAAATCGCTGCTGGATGAAATGATGGCGACTCAATTGCAAAAGGCACCGGTAGTTGCACCCAAGACGCCTCTAGAATAGGTTGCATGTCCATTTTACCCATAAAGATAGCAATAACCATACCAGCAACTAGTCCAATCAAAATAGAGATAGATTGAAGAAAGCCTTTAGTGAAGCGGTATAAGAGCAGAATAATCACGAAAGTAATCAGCCCAAGAATCAAGTTATCGATATTCCCGTAGTCTGCACTACCCTCGCCACCTGCTAGATTATTAATCGCAACAGGAATCAGGGTCGCACCAATTAGGGTCACGATGGTCCCAGTCACTAGTGGCGGGAATAGATGGGACAATTTGGCAAAAATGGGCGCCAAAAGTAGGATAATGACACCCGCTGCAAGGACTGAGCCGAACATGGTCCCTAAGCCGTACTGAGCCCCCACCTGAATCATAGGGCCAATCGCTGTAAAGGAACAAGCCATTACAACGGGTAAGCCCATACCGATAAATTTCCCGCGGTATAACTGCAAGAAAGTGGCAATCCCAGAAATTACGATGTCAGCCGATACCAGGTAAAGGGTCTGTTGGGTCGTGAAATTAAGGGAACTTGAAATGATTAGCGGTACAACAATGGCACCGGCATACATAGCTAGTAAATGTTGTAGTGAAAGAAATGTAGTTTTAGCTGAAAAAACATCTTTAAAATTTATATTCTTCAAATTGGCCACCCGCTATGCTAACTTTTCATCTTCTTCATCGACAAAAGTCACTTTATTGCCTGCTAATGAAGCAATACGGCAAACTGAGTAAACATCTACACCCGCATCAATAAGGCGTTGACGTCCTGGTTGGAATGATTTTTCTACACAAATACCCACACCAACAACTTCTGCACCAGCTTGTTTCACTAAGTCAATTAACCCTAGACTCGCTTCACCGTTCGCTAAGAAATCGTCAATGATCAGTACTTTATCATTCTCATTTAAATATTCTTTAGAGATGATAATTTCGCTTGTTTTATTCTTAGTAAATGAATGTACTAATGTTGAGAATTTATCTTGTCCAGCAAGTGTTGATGGTTCAGATTTTTTGGCAAAAAGCATTGGCACTTGGAAGTGGGCAGCCACCATGATAGCAGGTGCAATACCACTTGCTTCGATGGTTAATACTTTGGTAATTTCACGTGATTTAAAGTAATCAAAGAAGTTACTTTGGATGTCATGCATCACTTTTGGGTCGATTTGGTGGTTTAGGAATGAGTCAATTTTCAAAATCTTTTCATCGATGACTTGACCGTCTTTTAAAATACGTTTTTGTAAGTAGTTCATGATAAATAGCCCCTTTATTTTTGTTACCTCCATTGTACGAACAATATGTCCCAATTGCAAGGCATTGTTCGGCGAAACGACGAACAATTTCTAATGGGTATCGGTAAATCTGAATAAAAAGCTTATCCAACCACAAAAAAAAAAACTAGCTTGAGAGCCAGTTTTTTTTACTTGTATTGATTGGAAATTTAAAAGTCGTAATCATCGTCGCCCATCGCTTCTGATTCACCCATTAAGTATGAATTTCCTACTTGTGAGAAGAAGTCATGGTTACTTGAATCTGTTGAGATACCATTCATCACAATTGGGTTGACATTTTCTGCTGTACCATCTGGATAGAAGGGTTCAAATCCTAAGTTTTGTAAGGCTTTGTTGGCATTATAATGTACAAAGGTATTAACTTCTTTCGTCCAACCTACTTGTGTATAGATTTCTTCGGTATATTTCTCTTCATTTTCCATTAAGTCAAATAGCAGCGCGTACATCCAGTCTTTTAATTCATTTTGTTCATCAATTGATAGTTGGTTGTAACCTAATTGGAATTTGTAGCCCAGGTAAGTACCATGTACAGACTCATCGCGAATAATCAACTTGATAATTTCAGCGACATTCTCTAATTTATTGTTGCCTAAATACCATAATGGTGCATAGAAACCTGAATAGAATAGATAAGTTTCTAGAAATACGCTAGCAACCTTTTGCTGTAATCCGGTTCCATTTTGATAAATTTCGTTGATGCGACGTGCTTTATATTGGAGGTATTCGTTGTTGTTAGCCCAGTCAAAAATCTCATCAATTTCACGAGTCGTATTCAATGAAATAAAAATTGTTGAATAAGATTTAGCATGTACTGACTCCATAAATAGGATATTGTTCAATACAGCTTCTTCGTGTTGTGTCCGAACAGCATCACGCATAACGTTTGCGCCTTCTTCAGACTGTAGAGTATCTAAAGCTGTTAAGCCAGCAAAGGCTTTGTTGACTACATCGCGTTCTTCTTTTGTTAGGATTCGCCAATCATCACGGTCGTTTGAAACTGGAATACGTGTATCCAACCAAAATTGTGAGGTCAATTTTTCCCAAGTTGATTTATCAATCGCATCTTCTACGCGGTCCCAGTCGATGGATTTGTAGTATAAAACGTTGTGGTTGGTTGGTTCACCGTTCAAAATCTGGTTAAAGTATTTTTTATTTTCTTGTGTCATTATTAATTTTCCTCTCGTTTACGATTTAAATCACACATGATTCACATTGGTCAACACCGATTTCTTTATCGGAGTCATCTGTATAAGTCCGCACATAGTAAATCGATTTGATCCCTTTGGCCCAAGCATAATTACGCAAGCGGTTAAGGTCACGGGTAGTCATTTTGTCCGTATTACCATTTTTCCATTCATATAAACCTCGTGGAATAGTTGATTGCATAAACAGGGTCAAGGACATGCCTTGGTCAATATGTTTTTGTGCTGTTGCATAAGTATCGATTACTTGACGCATATCCGTTTCGTAAGCAGATTTGTAATACTGGATAGTATCATTATCCAAGTATGGTGCTGGATAAAACATTGAACCAATATTCGTTTCTTGACGGTTTTCAATTAAATGCACAATTGGGTGAATAGAGGATGAAGCTTCATTGATATATGAAATCGATCCGGTTGGTGCAACTGTTAATAGGTAAGCATTATATAGTCCATCCGCCATAATGGCTTGGTTTAATGCCGCCCAATCATCTGGTGTTGGGATATGGATATGGTCGAATAGCTTAGCTACCTTCTCAGAATGGAAAACGAACGGTACTTGGTTGTCAATGTAACGCTCACGAATGTAAGAACCATCAGCATAAGCTGATTGGTCAAATTCAAAGAAGCTTTCTCCACGTTCCTTAGCAATTTGGTTTGAGGTTTTCAAAGCGTAGTAACGTAATGCCATAAAGTAAGCATCCGTTAACTCTAGCGCTTCAGCTGATCCATAATGAATTTGGTTGGTAGCAAGGGCTGTATGTAGTCCCATTGCTCCCAATCCGATTGAGTTATAGGCTGAGTTACCACGTTCAACACTTGGCACAGCTTGGATTGATGTCATATCAGAAACAGCAGTTAAAGCCCGTACAGCGGTATCCACAGCTTTTTCAAAGTCATTCGTCTTCAACATTTCAGTGATATTTGTTGAGGCTAAATTACAAGAAATATCTAAACCAACTTCTTTATAAGTTAAATCTTCATTTAGAGTAGATGGTTTTTGAACCTGCATGATTTCAGAACATAAGTTAGACATGGTAATTGTCCCGTTAATTGGGTTTTCCTTGTTTGCTGTATCCACATTCATTATGTAAGGATAACCAGACTCTTGTTGCAGACGCGAAATCTCTTGCTCTAACTCACGAGCATTGATTTTATATTTCTTGATTTCTTTGTTTGCGACCATATCCTCGTAGTGTTCAGTGATATCCACGTAACCAAATGGCTCACCGTAGATTCTTTCCACGTCATATGGACTAAACAAGTACATGGGTTCATTTGTTTTCAATAGTTCGTAATACTTATCTGGCACAACCAGTCCTAAAGATAGAGTCTTCACACGAATTTTCTCATCGGCATTTTCTTTCTTAGTAGATAAGAACTCATACACATCTGGGTGGAAAGCATTTAAATATACAACCCCAGCACCATTTCGTTGTCCTAATTGGTTAGCATAAGAAAAGGCATCTTCTAACAGTTTCATTACTGGCACAACACCTGAACCAGCATTTTCGATACCCTTTATTGCGGCACCGGCTTCACGAAGGTTACTCAAGTTTACACCTACACCACCACCGCGTTTAGAGAGTTGTAGGGAGGAATTCACCGCCCGTCCAATTGATTCCATATTATCTTGGACATCAATTAAGAAACAAGAAACCATCTCACCGCGACGCTTCTTACCAGCGTTTAAGAAGGTAGGTGTAGCCATTTGTAGACGGTGTTCAATGTGCTCTTCAGCAATATGCCAAGCTAAATCTTCATCGCCATCTGCTAAATACAAAGCAGTAAAAGCAATTCGGTCTTCATATCTTTCTAAAAATCGCTTGTTGTCATTGGTTTTTAAGGCATATTGCGTGTAAAACTTATAAGCACCCATAAAGCTCTTGAAACGGAATTTATGGCTATACAAATGATCAAATAAGGATTGGATGAAATTGAAAGAATACTTATTTAAGAAGCCTTCTTCAATATAATCATTGTCTACTAAATACTGTAATTTTTCTTCTAATGTATGGAAGAAAACCGTATTTGGGTTCACATATTCTAAGAAATAAGCCCTAACCGCTTCACGGTCTTTATTTAATTGGATTTTCTTGTCAGCAGTTGGGATATTTACCATATTGTTAAGCTTAAAGTAAGTAATGTCTTTCGTATTTTCAATTTTTAATTTCTTGGTGTCTGTCAATTTTCTCTAACTCCTCTGTTAACTTAGCCACGTCATAGGCAGATCCTTGGAACTCAAATCCATGTAAGACAGGAATATCAAACTCAGCAGATAGTTCCTTTACTGTTACACAGAATAACTGGGCAAAGTTGCGGTTACCCCCACCAAAAAAGCCCTTGCATAAAGATGCATTATCCGCCCATTCTAAAAACTCTTCAGCCGTTTCAATCACGTCACCATACACATGACTTTCATATGATGGAATCACCATAATAAAAGGGTCAGTCATTGTCACTGGTGCTACTGCTGATGAAATCTCATAAGTATCGAAGCCTTGAACTTTATTGATAAAACGTCTGGTTTGACCCGTTAATGAATAATAAACTATGCTTGCCATGCTTCCACCAAAGCTTCCATCTTTTCAGGTCTATAACCATTGAAATGGTTTCCTGTTGAGTCTGCAATTACTGGTAAAGATAAATACCCTAATTCTTTTACTTCATCTAGATACATGTCCTCTAGATCTACCCGTTTCTCTTCAAAAGGAATCTCTTTAGCTTCAAGGTATTTCTTAGCAAATACGCATTGTGGGCAGCCACTCTTTGCATAAACTGTGATTGTCATGGTCATTACTCCTCGCTTTTTATTAAAAAACACAATAAATTGTGGTTTGTTTATTTTTTAACCCTATATATAGTGTTTAATCTAGTCATAGTATAGGGGTGGAGATGAACTATTATCAATCCTTATTCACAAGTTTCCTAAAAGAAATAATAAATTGTATCTTCTAATTTTTATAGAATATGATAAATTAGGGGTTTTTAAACGTTTTATATTTTTTATACATAAATACGAGGACAAATTTAGATAGGACGGAAGCGATTTTTGTATTTACTTATCGCTTTTTGTAAACTATTAAGTTATACACGTCTTTTTGTAGCGTTTAAATATAAAAAAACCCTATTCAAGTTTTTACGTGTCAAGGACAGTATAAAATTGTAGGTTTATGACAGAATAAAAATGTAGGTTTTTGACAGTCTAATTTAGAAGTCCATTTATATTTTCCCTTTCATACGATATGATTTTCCAGTAATCTTGAAGACTTTAACATGGTGAACCAGACGATCAAGAATGGCGGCGGCTATTTCAGAATTCTGAAATAGCTCCCCCCATCGAGATAAGATAATATTTGTCGTAATCATTGTTGATTTTTTTTCGTAACGCATCGTTAATAGTTGAAAGAAGAGGTTAGCTTCAACTTTTTGAATTGGTAAATAACCTATTTCATCAATGATCAAAAGATCATATTTGGCATATCGTTTCAGAACACGATCGACGGTCCCTTTTTCAAAGGCAGAACGAAGACGTAAAAGTAATTCATGACAACTGATAAACAGCGTACGGTAGCCTTGATGACATGCTTCAATGCCTAATGCAATGACAAGGTGTGTTTTCCCTACACCAGGGTTTCCAATGAAAACTAAGTTTTCTTTTTTCTCCATAAAAGCCATATGTTTCAAGTCTAGAATCTCTTTTTTGTTAACGCTTGGTTGAAAGTTGAAATCAAATTCTTCAAGTGATGTCCGTTTGGGAAAGTGTGCGCGCTGGATGACACGTTCCACAGTCTGATTCGTTTGAAAGTCTAATTCTTGATTAGTTAATTCTAGAAGAGCTTCTGTTACAGAAAGCTCATCTCGATTGGCAATTTCAATATAGTTTGGCACATATTCTCTCATATGTTTTAAATTCAAGGCCTCTAGATTATTTAATAGCTTTTGATAGTTACTGCTCATTCGAAGGCACCTCCAGTAAATCATATTGCTTTAAACTTCGTTTAATATGTTCTTGGATGTCATCTTCTTCTTTGTGGCTCATGACATCTGATTTAAGTATCTGAACCAAATCTTCTTGGTTATAGTTCAATCTTTTTGTGGTAAGTGGGTGCGAACGAATCTGTTCTCCGTTATAATAAATGTGCACGTACTCTTCGTTTTCGGAAAGATCCAAGTCAACTTCTTTTCCGATATAACGAGGGTCTACAGAGTACCTACATTTGCGGAAAATGACCATTGCTTCCTTTGTGACTTTACGGCGAATAGAGTCTTCAAAATAAGGATTTAACAAGTCATCTTTTAGCTTATGGAGGTGCTCTTTTTCATTAATTTTCCAAAGTATATCAGGAATCTCGTCCGTTGCTTGAGACACTTCCGAATTTAATTCATCACAAAGTTCGTCAACGATTCGAATGAGGTCTGTCGAATCATAAAATTCATGATTGTAAACCCGTAACCGGTCCATTGTTCTGGCGAGAGCTTCTACGCTGCCTTTTGTTTGGGGGCGAAAAGGACGACAGACCATTGTTCTGAACCCTGCATCTTTACTAAAAGAATAGAAGCGATCGTTTAAATGAACCTGAGAGAATTGAGTTCGTGACCGGTCGACGACAGTTTTCATATTATCGAACCATATTTCTTCTGGAACACCACCGGTGTTATAAAAGGCATCATTCATGCACTCAAACAATGTATCTTGTTTACGATCAAAGGTAAGCGTAATAAATTTCTTCTTTGAGTAGGGCAATATATAAAGGAAAATATTAAAGCGGAAGACTTCTCCCTGACTGCTTATCAGTCGCATTTCTTCTTTCCAATCGATTTGTGCTGAAAGACCAGGCGTATATTCGACGCGTACCGTTGCTTTCTGTATCCGTTCTTTTTTCACTCCACGGCAATAGTCTCTAACAAGACTGTAACTCCCATCGAACCCTTTCTTTTGTATGAATTTGAAGATACTTTTAGCGGTACATTGATCTTCTAACTTAATATCTATGATTTGTTTGAATGAATCTAATTTACTCGGATATGTCCTCCTTGTTTTAGGTTTATTACCTTGTAACGCTTCTTCATACGCTGCTTTAACCGTACGATAGTCACATCCGTATTGTTCCGCTAACGCAGTATAATTGGGCTTTATACCATCAATCATATGTTTTTTCACTCCTTCTCTGATATCTCTTCTCATTCCTATTCCACTCCAATTCTATAGGGGATAAGAAGAGTATATAAAAAATGTAGGAAAACCAACAATTTTACATTGTCATTTTCCTACATTTTATAACTGTTCTTTACATTTTACGCTTAGATAGGGGGTATTAAATGTTTGATTATAAACTTGCTAGTGCTTGGTCTAAGTGGTGGGCTACTTTTTCTTTACCCAATACTTCAATTGTTAAACCAATTGAAGGACCATGTTGTTCACCTGAAGTGGCTACACGGATTGGCATATATAAGTTTTTACCTTTTACGCCAGTTTCTTTTTGAACAGCTTTGATGGCTGCCATAATGTTTTCCTCTTTGAAGTCATCAGCTGGAATTTCCGCTAATTTCGCTTGGAAGGCTTTTAAAACATCCGCTACACCTTCGCCAGCTAATACTTCTTTAGCATCATCTGCGATGTGTAGTTCATCTTGGAAGAACATATCTGATAAATCAACGATTTCAGCTGCATATGACATTTCATCTTTGTATAATGAAACTAATTTTTCAGTCCAAGCGCGTTCTTCTGCTGTAGATGTTTCAGATACACGCCCAGCTCTTTGTAGATGCTCAATCGCTAATTTCGCTACATCTTCAGCATCCGCTGCTTTCATGTAACGGTTATTAATCCATTCTAGTTTTTTGTTGTCAAAGGCTGCTGGTGATTTACTCAAACGGTCTGTATCAAAGATCTCGATCAATTCATCGTGTGAGAAGATTTCTTCTTCGCCTTTTGGAGACCAACCTAATAATGTAATGAAGTTGAACATTGCATCCGGTAGGTAACCTAAGTCACGGTATTGTTCGATAAATTGTAAGATTGACCCGTCACGTTTAGATAATTTTTTACCTGTTTCAGCGTTAACGATTAATGTCATATGACCAAATGTTGGACGTTCAAATCCTAAAGCGTCATAAATCATTAATTGTTTAGGTGTGTTCGCAATATGGTCGTCACCACGTAATACGTGAGTGATCTCCATCAAGTGGTCGTCAACAACAACGGCGAAGTTGTAAGTTGGCATGCCGTCTTGTTTACGGATAACGAAGTCACCTGAAATGGCTGCTGATTCGAAAGAGATTTCCCCTTTTACCATGTCATCAAAGGTATAAGTGGTGTTTTCAGGTACGCGGAAACGGATTGTTTCTGGGCGACCTTCTGCACGTGCTGCGTCGATTTCTTCTTGTGATTTATCGCGCCATTTACCAATATAACGTGGTGTTTCACCGTTTGCGACTTGCGCTTCATGTTCTGCTTCGATTTCCTCAGACGTATCAAATGCATAGTAAGCTAAGCCTTTGTCTAGTAATTCTGTTAGGTAGCGGTCGTAGATATCTTTACGTTCAGATTGACGGTAAGGGCCGTATTCACCTGGCTTATCTGGACCTTCATCCCACTCAATACCCAACCATTGTAAGTTTTCTAGTTGAGATCTTTCTCCGTCCTCAAGGTTTCGTTTTGTGTCGGTATCTTCAATACGAATAATAAATTCCCCGCCGTTGTGACGAGCGAATAAATAGTTGAACAAGGCGGTACGAGCATTCCCAATATGTAAATGGCCAGTTGGACTTGGCGCATAGCGTACGCGTACTTTATCTGACATGTTGATTTCTCCTTTTATATTTAGCTTTTCAATCAAAATAGGCTGGTAAAAAATACCAACCTAATTTTCCATCACTATTATTATACTTCTAGTCAGCTATTTTGGCAAAGACCATGCGTCCTGCATTGGTTTGAATGGCTGATGTAATCTCTACTGAAAGGGTTTCATCAATATGATGTTTCCCTTCTTCAACAACAATCATCGTGCCGTCGTCCATGTAGGCAACCCCTTGTTGGCGCTCTGTACCAGCTTTTACAATATGTACAGAAATCGTTTCGCCAGGAATCACAACAGATTTCACTGAATTAGCTAACTCATTAATGTTTAATACTTTAATCTTGTGGAATTGACTCACTTTATTCAAGTTATAATCATTGGTTACCACAACACCATCAACTAATTTGGCTAGACGCAATAATTTTAAGTCTACTTCCGGTTCATCATCGAAATCGCCGGCGTAGAAATCTACAACTACATCATCTAGCGCTTGAATTTGATTTAAAATATCCAAACCCCGACGGCCACGAACTCGCTTCAATGAATCTGCTGAATCTGCAATGTATTGTAATTCTTTCAAGACAAAGTTGGGTACCACTATCACGCCTTCGATAAATCCAGCTTTTAAGACATCTAAAATCCGTCCATCGATAATCACTGATGTATCTAAAATCTTATAGGGTTGGTAAGCCTCATCAGCAGCTTGTCTAAGCGACAGTAAGGCATCCGTATACATATCAAGGCCTTCTGAGTGTGTTGATAAGTCACTTTCATGTGTTTCCTCATCTGATTGTACATCTTCAGTAATAGCCGTATCCATTGATTCACTACGTCTCCCCTGCGGAAAACGGGTAAGCATTTCCATAATCTCAACGCTTTTATTAGAGAAGATATAGAAACCTAATACACCTAAAACAATGGTTAAGACAATTGGCAAGATATTTGAAATGAATGGCCAACCAATCGCCACTAAGGGAATGTTGATTAACCAAGCTAAAACTAGTCCAATAATAACACCTATTGCAGAAACTAAAACCTTTTCGATCGATAACTGACGCATGTCACGCTCGATATTATGAATAAAACGCATCAATAAAGGCTGTGTTAACCCGTAAATAAGAAAAAGAATAATTGCACCAAGTACGATGTTAAACAATGGATAATAGAAAAAGCTAAAATTGATATTGATCATGTCCCAAAGTAACGGTAATACATAATAACCTATTGAAGATCCTAGTATCACAGTGAGTACGCGAGACAATATTTTCCAAAATCTTTCGTTCATTTTATTCACCTCCTTTTCTAAAAAATAAATTATGAAGCGGTTTCTTTATTATACTACCGCTTTTTATAGTATAACTTTTTGTTTACATTTACACAATAAACTTACTTAAAATGCAGTCTAGTATTTATCATCTTAACCTGAAATTAACATATGACGCATATTCGAGATAAAAAGAGAGCTTGGCTACCGTTCGGTCCAAGCTCTCCAGTATTTATCTATTTAGGAAAAATCGTATTCAAGACTTCTCTTACAGTAGTTACACCAACTACTTGTATTTTTTGTTTGCCAGTTAAACCTGATAAGGCATTTTTAGGGATAAAAATCCGCTCAAAACCTAATTTTTCAGCTTCTTGTACACGTTCCGCAATTCTTGTGACCCGTCTAATTTCACCAGTCAAACCAATTTCTCCGACGAAACAATCAGTTGGTTTTGTTTCTTTTTCTCGGTATGAAGAAGCCACAGCTACTGCGATAGCTAGGTCAATCGCTGGTTCATCTAAACGAACACCACCGGTTGATTTGAGGTAGGCATCTTGATTTTGAAGCATTAAACCAGCTCTCTTCTCAAGTACAGCCATAATGAGTGATACCCGTGAATAATCTAGGCCAGAAGCTGTTCTACGGGCATTCCCAAATGAGGTAGGTGTAAGTAGCGCTTGAATTTCCGTTAGAATCGGTCGTGTTCCTTCCATAGAAGCAACAACCGCTGATCCATTAGTGCCAGCTAGCCTTTCTTCTAAGAAAAGCTCAGACGGGTTAGCCACTTCATGTAAGCCATCTTGTTGCATGTCAAATACCCCAATTTCATTGGTCGATCCAAATCGGTTCTTCACTGCCCGTAAAATCCTGAAAGTATCATGCTTCTCACCTTCAAAATACAGCACAGTATCCACCATATGCTCTAGAATACGCGGTCCAGCAATGTTCCCTTCTTTCGTCACATGCCCAACGATAAAGATACCGATGTTTTGTGACTTGGCTAATTTCATTAACTCTGCTGTCGTTTGGCGGACTTGGCCAACTGATCCAGCCGTTGATGTCGCATCCTCGTGGGTCATAGTTTGAATAGAGTCGATCACTACAAAGCGTGGTTGTAAGTCATAAATGGCATCTTGGATAGCCGCCATATCCGTTTCTGCATAAACATAGAAATCCGCCCCTTCAAAGCCTAGACGGTCCGCCCGCAGCTTGATTTGATGCATCGATTCCTCTCCGGACACATATAAAACTGGCCCAGCACTCTGGTGCAATTCAGCTGATACCTGTAGCATCAAGGTTGACTTCCCAATCCCTGGGTCACCGCCAATTAAAACCAACGAACCTTGCACGACACCGCCACCTAAGACGCGATTTAGTTCGCCTAATTGAGTTTGGATACGCGGGGTTTCTTCCCCTTGAACCGCCGCCAATTTTTGTGGCTTCATTCGACTTGAATTGGCTTGTCCAGCGTGCGTTTCAGGATGCGCAATAGTCTTTCCATATAAGCGTTCCTCTTCCATTTGGTTCCATGCCCCACAATTCGGGCACTTGCCATAGAACTGAACACTCTCATAACCACAAGCCTGACACACATATCTCGTTGTCGTTTTTTTCGCCATAATGGACTTCACTCCTTTCTATTTAGTTGAACAATAGCAACTGACGATTATTGACCAGAAGAGCCAAAACCACCTGCACGCACTTGATCACTTGGCTGGTCATCAGCAGTCGTTAAGAAAGAAAGGAAAATCCCTTGCGCAATACGCTCACCTTTTTTAATTTGAACGTCACGTAAACCAAAGTTTACTAATTGAACAAATAAATGACCTTCATTATTTTCATTATTGTAGTAATCTGCATCAACAATACCTACCCCATTTGGTAATGAAAGCCCACGTTTAAGCGGGTTTGAAGACCGGCAAGCTAATTGTAAGTATTCATTCTCGCCCATATAAGCTTTCAAACCTGTTGGCACTAGCACTGGTTTCATAGCACTTTCATCTACTTCACCTGCTACATTTAAATGCGCAAGGTCTTTTAGCACATGCTTCACACCAGTCTTCCACATTGCCGGTACAATAATATCTTCAGCCGCTGCGATATCATAGCCAGCCGATAAAGTTGTTGAACGTTTTGGTAATGTAATAGCCTCATCATTGGCATAGGCCGAGATTTTCTCAAATCCTCGTGTATTTTCTACTGTCATAAACAAATTCCATCCTTTACTACCCATACTTGAATTTTACTGACCTATTGTACCATTGATTAGCAGATTTCTAAACGTTAGACAATGTGGATTAAGTGCTACTTACTCGCCCTGGTCAGCAGCTACTTCCGCATCTGCCACTTGTGCTGCTTCTACATCCGGTTCAACCATTTCTTCACTAGGGGTTTCTTCAAGATAGCTAGTATCTTCAAAATCTTCCTCTGCTTCACCATCAATATGCTCTGCGTCAGACTTGTTGACCCAAACGGACATTGACCCAGCATGTACTTTAAATACACCAGTACCATCAACTTCAATGGTTACCGATCCTTCAATTTCACCCATCACATCTACCCACTCTTCTCCTGCATGGAGTTCTCCTACATACATACGCTTCTTCGCCTGTTCTCCATTGGTTGCGATAAAAGCGAGGCCATCTGGATGTTCATCATCGCCAGTTCGGGTATAACCGATACAATTTTTATGGTCAAAATAATCATGTTGATCACCGTAGGCATTTTCCCGTCTTAAGGCTAAAAGCTTATCTAAGGTCTCTTGGAAACCTTTGTAGTCAATACTTTCAATACCATAATAATCCCCGTAGAAAATAGCTGGTAGGCCGGATTGGTGCAGCAAAATCACCCCGTAAGCAATGGGTTTAAACCATTCGTCCACCCAAGATTCGAGGGCTTGTCCAGGCTGAGAATCATGATTATCAACGAATGGTACAGCTAGATCCGGTCGATCTTTTAAGAGTGATCCTTCAAGCAGGGAGCCCATATCAAATTGATCCCAAGAAGTCGCCGCTTGTTTAAAACGTTGATGTAAGGCCACATCAAATAGGTCAATTTGATAATCCGTTTCCGCTAAATAATCGAAAAGTACACCGGTATTACTTTGCCAGTATTCCCCTACAACATAAATATCTGGATTACTTTCTCGTAAAGCAGATATTAGCTGGTCGACAAAAGCAAAATCGATATGTTTTAAGGCATCCATTCTAAAGCCATTTAAATTAAAAGAATCTAAGTACCAACGCGCCCATTTTAAAACTTCTTCTTGAACATAAGGATTACCATAATCGATATCTGCAAACATTAAGTAGTCGAAGTTACCATTCTCTCCGTCCACTGCTTCATCATCTGCCCAACCTTTATTCTCACCTTTAATCATAAAGATGCCACTTTCACCGGTTTTTTGATCAAAGTCAATCCCAGAGAAGCAGTTAAAATCCCAAATAAAATCAGAATATTCACCATTTCGACCTGGAAAAGTAAATTTGGTCCAACCTTCAATATCCCGAGCTTCACCAAGCTTTTCTTGTCGATTTGTTGGGTTCATTGGATAGGCTTGAAATACTTCCGTTTCATCAGCTCCACCCTTATGGTTTAAAACGGCATCCGCTAGCACCCAAATATCCTGTTCATGTAAGGCATCTATTGCCTCTTGGTATTCTGCACGGGTCCCGTATTTGGTACGAATCGTCCCTTTTTGATCAAATTCCCCAATATCAAATAAGTCGTAAGTCCCGTAACCAACGTCGTCACTCGATTGACCTTTAGTTGCTGGTGGCATCCACACATGAGAAATCCCAATTGATGCCAAGTGTTCAGCATCTTCCGCTAACTTTTTCCATAAAGTCCCGTCGTCCGGTAAATCCCATTCAAAATACTGCATTAATACGCCATTCATCACCATATCATTAGCCCCCGCTTTCGCCTAATCTTAATGTCTATCCCTATTTTTTCACGCCTATATTTCAGTTTCTTGCTTTGTGGATTGATTAGATTCAATATCACATTACAGTTATTATACAGAAAGATTGCTCAATGGGATAATTTTAGCTTTGCCAAGCTATCGTATTAGCATTTTTTTAAAGTTCTTGCTAGTTTATACATCATAAATCAGCAAAATACTGCAAAATTTTTTTCGAAATCTGTGACCCCTTCCAAGTGGTTGAAATCAAGGAAAATTAATGTCATATTTTAAGCAATTAGTCTTTAAATCTTCACAAAAGTTCTATAGAATGGAGACATTAGGTGAAACCACCTTTGGCGTATACCGTCATCAACATTCCCAATCTTCGAAATATTAAAAATATAAATATAAAGGGTGCCTGAAATGCGAAAACTATTAAAATGGGTTTTATTAGCATACATCATGTTACTAGTTGGTAACCACGTTGAAGCGCGCGAATCCTCTACTAAACTAGGTAATGCTATTAACGAAACTTTATCTGAAACAACTGCTTACAAGCAGTCCACAACAATCAAACAGGTAACTACTGAACCCGAAAATACTGAAACGGTCATGTCGACCTTATCTTATGACAATGCCGATAACTTTTCTGGAACTTTCATTCAAAAGAATACTGCTTCTGGTAGTAATGATGCAATCTTACAAGTTGAAACAAGTAATGCCCAATCCACTTACAAGGAAAATGGGGGCGAATGGCAACAAAGCTTAACGAATGATTCACATTTCAACCGTTTAAATGTCTTATCTCTAAGCCAAGTGCGCAGTTTATTAACTACGCTAGATACTATTGGTCAATGGACCGGCTCTTTAAGTGACCAAACGGTTTCTTTCTCTGGGCAAAATGCGCAGTTAACCAATTTATTAAACACTTTTGTAAATCAGTCTTACAATAATGATGCCAACCACCAAATCCAACTTATTACTGATCGTTACACCAATGAAATTAAAGCAGTTGAATGGACTGTTTCTGGTACTAGTCGTATCGACAACCAAGCCGTTACAACAACAATCGAAGTGAAATTGTCACAATTATAGTTAAAGGAGCCTATATGAGCCGTTCTTTAGTCGGAACCATCTTTGCCATTTTATGTATTTTAGTTAATGTTTATATCGTCTGGAAAGGACAAACTCCTGAAGGCATGACTGCTACCCAACAAGCCCGTTTGAAGGTTGTTGGCGGGGTCTTGCTGCTCTTGGCCTTTATTGCACTCACATTTGGTGAAGCATTAGGGCTCTAATAAGCAAAAGAATAACATTTTTCAAAGAGTATGGTCTATTTGCACACGAAAAGAGATAGAAAATGCGTATTAAAAGAAAAAAACGGTGAATGAATATCCTGTTACTTTTATTGTTAATGATTTATGTTGCATATACGTTAATAGTTGGTCTCAATTTACAATTTGAATATTTTTCTAGATTTTTATTTGTTATTCACATTGTATGCCGTGGCATATTATCTTTGAAAATTGAGATGAGACTGGGACAATACAAATCTCAGTTAACTAAATAAAGAGAGAAAAAGATTTCGAAGTGAAATCTTTTTTCTCTCTTTTAATTTTTTTCGCTTAAATCGTACGTTTATGATTAAATACTTGTTTCGAGTCGTCGATTTTTTGCTTGTTACCAAAGACGACTAGGTTGTCTGCGTCTAGTGCGATTTGGATTTGATCTTTAAAGGCAACTAGATCTGCAACTTTGGTATCTAATGCCTGGCTTAATCGGGTATCTACCATATCTTTGGTCATGCCTCTAAAGTGACGTGTCACCATCAAGTTATTTACACTGGCTGGTGTTAATGGATAATGGAAGGCTGTCATTGAACCAATAATCAGTTGGTCAAGGTCGTCTTGGCTTAGACCTGGATTGGCCAAGAATTCCGGTAACTTATGATATACATCTACTGTCTTATCTACATTCGGGTCCCGGTACGAATAGGTTGTGACATCGCCTGATGATGTTAGACTGATACCTGCACCATACGCACCACCTTTAGCACGAATATTTTCGTGTAAGTAGTCTTTAGATAAGATATTGGCGAAGACAACATAACGACCATTGTAGTCTTCAATTGGCACGCGCCCACCTACGGATACGTATTGGACGTTCCCATTGGTTTGAATGGCTTCGTGGTAGTTGTTGCCCACTAAATCAAACTCAACAGATACTGGTTCAATACTATCCGTTGGGTCAGCTTGATCGATAAACTGATCAACTTGTTCAAGTAATGTGGCTTTATCCGCTGTATCTGCTGTTAAACTGACTGTCAGCATGCGAGGATCCCACATTTTGCCATTCACTTCAATCAATTTCTCGATAAAAGCATCTGCCTTAGTTGAGAAATTTTCAATTAAATCAGTCATATGGTCATAGAATGATAAACCAGAAATGACGTCTTCATACTTGGCTGCTTGTGAGTAGAATGACCGTAGTCTAGAAATGGCTACGCGGTGGCCAGCCCCTTCGTATGACTGACTCATATTGAATTTCACCCGTTGTAAGACATTTAAAATCCGTGCCTTATCAGAAAAGTCCGTGAATTTCATCGTATCTTGCAATAGTTCAAAACCACGAGCAGAATGGTCGCCAATCGCCGCAAATGATGACACTAAAACTGGCACATAATCATCTTGCGAACCTTCACGAATAAAGACTTTAGGTCGCATAGAAATTCCAGCAGTCGCCTTCATCATTTCAATGTCCATTTGACGATAATCATAATTTTCCGTGTCCAATAACCCTAATAAAATCGTTAGATAATTCACGTAAGGTAAATCTTCCGCAGCAATATGGTCTAAATTGTAAGCCAATTGTACATACCGAATGCCTGATGCGTCTTGTTCATGGAAAAGGACAGGCACCCCTTGTTGGCCGGTTAATGTTTCTTCAGCAATCGCTTGGGTTGTCCGCGGTACGTCAGAAATATCTAATTGCGGTAGGGCTTGACGGGCTTCTTCGGTATCCGGTGTGTCTTGGTAGACCCGCAGTGCTTGGTTTTCCTCAATTAATGCTTGAATGTCTTGGTCAGTCATTGCGGCTTTTTCAGCAGCTAACTTGGCTGCTAGTTGGTCGTCCTGTTGTTTGAATAAGCCAACTTTCGGTTGGTAAATACCGACTAAGCTGGCATCTGCCGCCAGCAAGTTGTCTTGAAGCCATTCTTCATAGAAGTCAGTGTCTAACTTCGCTCTTAAATCGTCGAAATATTTCGAAAAGTGAAGGACTTCGGTCGGAGACATGCCATAACGCCATGCCATGGTCATTTGGATTTCATAGGTAATTCCCTTCGTGGCACCACCGGCTTGACGGGCTGCGAATTCGCGGGTGTTGATGACCCCTTCAAGTAGGTCACGGTTAATTCCGTTGGCTACAAGGTCAGTTAGGGTTTCTTTAATTACAGCAAGGGCTTTGTCTTTATTGGCTGGATTGAATTGTTTCAGGACCAGACCGAAATCTAGGTAGTAACCGTCTGACCCAATGGCTTCAACTTCTTCCGCTAGCCCGGCTTCGATAAGAGCTTGGCGAATTGGCGCAGCTTCAGATTCAATTAAAGCGTCGCTTAAAATATTAGCCACGTAATTATTAGTCAAGTCTGTAGATGCACCTACATGCGTCATGTAGGTAAGGTAAGAATCGTGTTCGACAGTCTTGCGTTCATCAGCGTCATAAAAGGCCTGGTATTCGATGTGGCCATTCTTTGTTTCTGGCAAGTCAAACTGAACTTGCTGGTCATTAGTCAAGAATTCACTGAAGAAATCGCCATTGATTTGACCTAATGTCCGGTCGATATCGATGTCACCGTAGACATAGGCTAAAGCATTGTCTGGACGGTAATGGTCGGCGTGGAATTGTTTAAAGTTTTCAAAGGTCAAGTCAGGAATGTCGTAAGGATAGCCACCTGATTCGTGGGCATAAGTGGAACCGGGGTGCATATTTGCCGTAACATCTTGCATAATAATGCGTTCTGCGTCTGAATATGCCCCACGCATTTCATTGTAAACGACCCCGTTATAGATAATTGGCTCGTCCTTATCGAATAATTCTTTATGCCAACCTTCTTGGCGGAAAATATTTTCTTCACTGGTCATTTTAGGGAAGAAAACGGCGTCTAAATAGACATCCGTTAGGTTATGGAAGTCTTCTTCATTCATAGATGACACTGGGTAAATGGTCATATCTGAAAAGGTCATGGCATTTAGGAAGGTGTTCATTGACGTTTTCAACATGGTCATAAATGGATCTTTAGCTGGGTACTTACGTGATCCAGAAAGGACTGAGTGTTCCACGATATGGGCTACACCAGTCGAATCTTTTGGCGGTGTTTTAAAACCAATCCCAAACGAACGGTTTTGGTCGTCATTTTCAACCCAAATCACTTGGCCGCCAGATTGTTCGTGGGCAAAGGTGTGGACTTGGGCGTTAGCATCTTGAATAAATTGACTGTCTACAAGGGTGAAACCATGCAATTGGTCCCCTTTTTTCAAGTTGGTTGTCATACAATTATCTCCTTATCGGTCATTTTCTTATATTTTAACAGTTTTTGTAGGACTTTATTAGTCAGAGTGCTTGTTTGCTATAATAAACGTAACTGAAAGCAGAAAGGATGAACCTTATGACGATCCAATTCTATGACACACCAGAAAACTTAATTGCTGGTACGACTTTAAAAGACAACCAGCAAACCCTTAACGGCAATTTAGCTCTACATACGGGGGAAGACGCAACGCAAGTTGTAGAAAATCGACGAACTTTAGCGGATGCATTACAGGTTGACGTCGACCAGTTCGTTTTCGCTAATCAAACCCATTCCAAAAAAGCTTATCGTGTCACAGTTGGGGACCGGGGGCGCGGTAGTCTGTCAACTGAAGATGCAGTGGATGATGTGGACGCCTTGTACACTTACGAAAGCGATGTGGTTGTTGGCGTCTTTACGGCAGATTGTGTGCCTGTGATTTTTTATGACGAAGATACTGGTTTAATTGGTGCCATCCATTCAGGCTGGAAAGGGACTGTTCAAGATATCGTGTCAGCCACTTTTGCACAAATCAAAAATGAAAACCCAGATATTTACATGGGTAACATCAAAGCTATTCTCGGTCCTTCGATTGCACAGAAATCTTTTGAAGTGGACAAAGATGTTGCTGACCAATTCAAGGCGCTTGGTTATGCGGATGATTTTATTCAATGGGATGACAAAGGCCAGAAATACTTAGTAGACAACCAGGCGACGGTTGCAGAGCAGTTAAAACGAGTTGGTGTCTTGGAAAACAATATTACAGTATCTGACCAAGATACTTTCGAAATGGTTGATGGTTTTTCATACCGCTTAGACAAAACACTTGGTAGACATTTCAACTTTATCACGAGAAAGGGATAGAAGTAGTATTTATACATTATGTAGTAATTTAGTAAGCATTCGGCTTCTGCTTTTTCCTATCATTGCCTTAAAAGCAGTAGGACCTTCTTCAGTCTCGATCTGAAGACTTGTCTGGCGACACAATCTGTAAGGCGTACACGCCAAACAGATTGTTGTGGGCCATCCCTCCTTTTTACTGCTAAGGCATGCTAGGAAAGCGTCAGCCTTAGCTTTGATATTACAGATCTCATGACTTGGAATTTCTCAATAAATAATAATCCATAAATAAGGATCTTCAAGATTATTGAATATAAAATGTAGTCTTTGCTTAAGCTTATTCACCTATGGTCTATAAAATAGTTTGTATTGCCAAAAATATTTCTATGTCTATTTTCAAATATGGGCATTAAAAAACCAGCCGTTGGGAGTCAGCTGGTTTTTTGTCATCTTTCGTTTTGGGAGGAGAAAGATTTATGAAGAAAAGTTTGGTTTCTTTATTGGGTATGCTTATATAATAAGCGATACCTTTGAAGATTTAGTGAAAATCTCAATCAAAATTGTGTTGATTTTGTGATGAATAAGTTACGAATCTCTTAAGCAGACCAGAAATCCTAGTCTTCTAGGGTTAGTCGGTGAATAATATCCGCATAATCTGGATATTGATTCAGTAAATCTGATCGTTTGAATAGTTCAAAGTCATCGTATTCAAATCCTGGACTAACCATGCATGATGCTAGTGAATAGCTATCCAATTCTTCAACACTTGACCCGAAAATCGTATTTTTAGGCACAACGGCTTGTAATACTTGGCCGTTTTCAACGTCTGTACCCAGGGTAATTTGCTGGTATTCTCCTTCAGGGGTAATCATATGCACAGT
Organism: Aerococcus viridans; assembly: GCF_001543285.1. NCBI lineage: Bacteria > Bacillati > Bacillota > Bacilli > Lactobacillales > Aerococcaceae > Aerococcus > Aerococcus viridans. The sequence goes on along the minus strand of NZ_CP014164.1, from coordinate 190,463 downwards.
CAGTGGACTACCATAGTGATAATACCAAACTTCATCCGCTGTTAAACGGTGGAATCGTGACACATTTGTTGAGGTTAATAGGAAATAGATGCTGGTATATAAGGCTCTTTCTGGCTGTTCTTCTAATTGGATACGTTGGTCAGATTTCATCACTTGGTAGAAAAAGCCACCCTCTTCGTGTCCTTCCATTTTAAATTGATCAATCCAAATTGATTTATCTTTCATCGTCTTCACCTCCAGAGTATGTGTTTGTCTTAATAGTATAGTCTTTGTCAGTTTTTTGCACGGTTTTTTTGATATGAGTGTGAAAAATGCTTCAGTTCTAAATAGAACAATCAAGCATAAAATTCCGCGATATTGTGAAAAAATTATCAAACAGTCTATTTTTTATCAGGTTAAAAAGGTAGATATACCAATTCTAATCATATTAATCGCTATTTTATAGTATGCTGACCAAGTCAGAAAAATGATGGACTATGTTAAAAATAATTGCAAGGAGACAAGGTATGAGCGAGAAAAATGTTTCAACTTTCATGGATACAATCGATGGTGCCGTTGCCAAAAAGGATGCCCTTTTTGCCCAATCAAAGATTAGATACTTGTTACGAGCGATTTATGCGGGTATATTCTTAACCCTACCAACCGCCATTGGTATTTTGGTTTGGGATGTCCTTTCTGTAGACTATCCCGCTCTAGGTAAAATCAGCTACGCCCTCATATTTCCAATCGGTTTAGCCATGATTGTTTATTTAAACGGTGAATTGGCTACTTCAAATATGATGTATTTGTTCACGGGTGCTCATCGCCGGAAAATTTCTTGGTCAAAAGCATTAACTATTATCTTTATTTGCACATGCATGAACCTACTAGGGGCTGCTATTGTTGGTATACTCATTGGGCATTCTAGTATCGCACATTATTTTAATGCTGATTCTGCAATCATGACCATGATTAATGCGAAATTGGATAAAGACATTTGGACCTTATTCATAGACGGGATTCTCGCAAATATCTTCGTCAATATCACCATTATGGGGCAGATGAAAATGAAAGATGATATTGGCCGCCTACTATTTATCATCGCCGTTATTTTCCTATTTGTTTATGGTGGGTTAGAACATATTATTGCGAATTTCTCGCTAATGAGTATCGCTTTCTTCTCAGGTAATAACATGGATATAATGGCCGTGTTGATTAATTGGATCTTCGCCTTTATGGGCAATCTAGTAGGTGGCGGTGTTATCATGGGGCTAGGGTATAGCTTCCTAAATAGTGTAGAGACAGGATATCTCGACTAGGTCCAGGTGATGAGGTATCCAGAAAAGTATAAAGAATGCCGCGCGATTTACATAGAATATCCTAAAAAAATAATAGACCAAGGGGTTGCATCTGCTTTGATGTCCCCTTGGTCTATTTTTATGGTTCTTATTCGGTCAACAGATTGAACAACCGCTAGCCATTTACGCTTCTTCTGCTACCATCAAACTGAATTGCCCAGTGAGTGTGACTTCTCTAAGGTCACTTGGTAGGATAAAGGCGTCTGCTGCTTTCACGTCCCAAGTCTTGTCGCCAACAGTGATTTGTCCTTGGCCATCAAGGACTGTACACAATTGGTACTTGTCGGATAAGTTGATATGCAAGATATCCTCGATTGTCCATTTTGCCACGGAGAAGTATTCATTGGTCCAAAATTCTTGGATTGAGCCACCCGGTAGTTCAGTTGTATGCCCGGTTGCTAGAGTATCCTTGTGGGGGAACATGGTGACATCCGCTGATTGTTGGATGTGTAGGTCACGTTCCTGGCCATTGGCGTCCTTGCGTCCGTAGTCATAAACCCGGTAGGTGGTGTTAGAACTTTGTTGGGTTTCGAGGATTAATACGCCGCCACCGATAGCATGGATAGTCCCTGCTGGCACGGCGAAGAAATCACCGGCATGAACGGGCACTTTACGTAACAGTTGGTCCCACTCGTTCTCTTCGATCATTTCTAGGAACTGTTCTTTATTTTGGGCATTGTGGCCGTAAATCAGGTAGGCACCTGGATCCGCGTCCATAATATACCAACACTCCGTCTTCCCAAGGTCATTTTCATGGGCTAGTCCATAGGCGTCATCCGGGTGCACTTGGACGGACAAGTCTTCCTTGGCATCAATTATTTTGATTAATAATGGAAAACGGTCAGCCGCTTCTCCCAAGAAGATTTCTGGGTGCTTTTGGTACAAGTCAGATAGACTTAAGCCGGCAAGGGATTCAGGTGACGTCACGATAGATTGCCCATGTTCATGTCCTGAAATGACCCACGCTTCTCCCGTCTGGTCTGAAGGGATGTCTAGATTAAATTGACTGCGTAATTTTTGTCCACCCCAGATTTTTTCTTCCAGGTAGGCTTTTAAGAATATGGGTTCTTGCATCGTCACTACTCCTTGTCTTTTTTCCCTCGTTTAAAGGGGTTTTTGAATAAGTTAGCTAGGTTACTTTGTTGTGCGACGAATTTTTCTCGGGGCAGGTACTTGCGCATTGCCCGAAGACTATCTTTAGCTTCATCGACAACAAATTCCAGGAGTTGGCCTTCATCGGTTTCAAAGTAGAAGCCGCGGACGTAACGTCCTTTGAAGAACATTTGCACGCGGATGCGTGTAATGTTAACCCATGGAATTTGAATGAAGCCTGGTCCGTTCTCCTCGCGAAATTCGACACCTTTATCGCCCACCATCAGTAATCCTGACTTAGGGTCGATAGGGTTGATCATCGCATTCGCTTTGGAGACGAACGTTACTTCTGTATTTAATTGTGCTACCATCTTAACCCATGATACCTAGTACATAAAGCACGATACCGATCACAAAGATAGAGAAGATCAAGGTAGTTGCGCTCACTTTACGTTTTAATAGGTACATACATGCTAATGTTAATAGTAATGGCATCATACCAGGTAATAATTGGTTGAATACATCACCTAATGATGTGGCAGTTGTTGTATTTACTAATTGACCTGATGAAATTTGGTTAATCACATCACGGAAGCTGTCAGCTGTTACATTGCTGTTGTTAGCTGCTTCAACTAAACCGTCAAAGTTTACAATAGCGTCTTCTTGGTTTGTTACTTCAGAGATAACTGCTGGGAAGTTCATGGTTGTCCAACGAGGTACCAATACTCCCATAACGAACATCCCTAAGATAGATGCCCCAACAGTGATTTTTTGAATGATACCACCAGACAAGTCTTTTGTGATTTCAGAACCTGCGCGGTAACCTAATTCTTGTGTATACCAAGTGAAGGCTACACGAATGACGTTCCAAAGTACGAAGAATAAGATTGGTCCTAAGATGGATTGGCTTAGGGCAAGCGATGCAGCGAAGGCACCGATTACTGGACGTAACGTACCCCAGAAGATTGGGTCACCCACACCAGCAAGAGGACCCATCATACCAACTTTAACCCCTTGGATAGCTTGGTCTTCAATGACTGTACCATTTGCTTTCTCTTCTTCCATGGCTAAGGTTACACCTAAAATTGGTGCCTCAACGTATGGGTGAGAGTTGATGAATTCCAAGTGACGTTGTAAAGCTGCCGTACGGTCTTCTTTACTTGTATATAATTTTTTGATTGCTGGGGCTAATACATAAGCCCAACCAACGTTATGCATACGCTCGTAGTTCCATGAAGCTTGAACGAAAGTTAATCGCCAGTTTGCGACCATCCGGTCTCGTTTTGATAATGTTACGCGGTTTGTTACTTCTTCAGTCATGTCTACCCCTCCTTAATAGTCTTCTAAAATGGCGTCTAACTGGGCATCAACTGAACCTGAACCACCAGATCCTGAACCGCCACCGCCATTAAATTGTGGAGACAATTCAATGTAGATAAGTGCTAAGGCCAAACCGATAATACCCATTGCCACTAAGTTCAATTCTGTAACGGCTGCTAAAGCAAAACCGATAAAGAAGAATGGCCATGTTGTTTTGGTTGCCATCATATTGATAACCATTGCGTAACCTACAGCAACGATCATACCACCACCAACAGCTAAACCACCTGTGATCCAGTCTGGAATGGCTGCTAAAGCGCCTTGTACAGCTGAAGCTGGTAAAGCTAATGTAGCGATTGCTGGAATCATTACACGTAAACCTTGAAGACCTAAAGCCAGCATATTGGCAGATTCAACTCCACGAATAGAGCCTTTTTCCGCTTGAGCATCCGCGTAATGTGCCAAACCTACTGTCATTGTACGAACGAAGATTGTTAATACTTGACCAGCGATTGCTAAAGGCACTGCAATGGCAATACCTTCGCTTACAGAAGCACCTTTAGTTAATACTAAGATACCCGCGATTACACCTGCTAAGGCCGCATCTGGCGCTTGCGCTGCCCCGATGTTCATCCAACCTAAAGCGATTAATTGTAATTGACCACCTAATAGTAGTCCTTCAGTTAAGTTTCCTGTTGCCAGACCAATTAATGTACAAACAAGAATTGGTTGGTGTAATTGGAATGAGTCCAACACACTTTCAAAACCAGCGAATAATGCAATAACACTAATAGCTATAGCTGCAAAAATTGAAATATCCATTTTTCTGTCGACCTCCCTTTTAAATCAAGTTATGATTTTTCAACAGTTTATCTAAGTTTTCGTCTGAGTCTGCAGGGACTTTACGTACATCAAATTTAACCCCAAGGTCTTTTAATTTTTGTAAAGTCGCTACATCTTCCTCGTCTACTGACAATGATCTTGAAATCATTGTTTTCCCTTTAGAATGCGCCATTGAACCTAAGTTTACTTCCTTGATATCTACACCAGCTTCGATTGCTGCTAATACGTCTTGTGGAGTTTCAAATAATAATAATGCCTTTGTATTACCAAAACGTGGGTCTTTATCAATTTCCGCTAATTTAGATACTGGAATTGTGTTGGCACGAACACCTGTTGGCGCTGCTTGTTGAATCAATGATTTACGCATGTCATCTTGGGCTACCTTGTCCGATACAACGATAATACGGTTAGGGTTAACTGATTTCACCCAACCAGTGGCTACTTGACCGTGTAATAAACGGGTATCCACGCGTGCTAGGACATACTTAATCTTCCCATCACCTAATACAGTACCAGGTTTTAAGGTACCAACTTGTTCCTCTTCTTGACTACCTTCGCTAGCTGCAGCTGCTGGGGCGTCAATGCCTTCCCCAAGTGCTTCAGGTTTTACACGAATACCTGACACGTCTCTTGTCAAAATGTGTTTAGCAACATCTGCCACTTGGTCAGAACCAAATCGTTGACCCAAAGCTTCTAAGAGCATTGGTAGATTTAACCCACTTACAATTGCTGTGCGTTCTGGCATTTCTTCGTGAATTGCATTGGCCTGGTTGAATGGTGAACCTCCCCACAAATCAACTAAAAATAGAATTTGTAACGTATCATCGAAAGATTCGACTGCTTCTAAAAGATGGGCACGTAAATCATCTGGTCCTTCTTCAGGCATAAAGGTTACTGCCTGCAGATTTTCTTGTTCTCCGAAAATCATCTCAGCAGATTGTTTAATACCTTCAGCGAACTTACCGTGACTCGCTAAAATAATTCCTATCATCCTATTAAACCTCCCTAAATAAAATTTGGACACTTGTATCCGTTTTCAAGTATATAAGTAAAATCTACCAAATACAATCACAAAATACTTTGAAAACTAGCGGATTTTATCAAAATCCGTCAATTCTTTGCAAAAGTTTGCATATGACTATACTTTAAAATTATTAAATATACCCTTTCGCTAACAAAATGGTTTTAAATACTGTTAAATCAATGCTTCGCCTAACATATTATATAAGTTATTAAGATTGCAAAATTATCTTTAATCGAAAAATTAAAGTTTTCTCATATACATAAAAAACGCGTAAAATCAGATTTTGTATAGATTCTGTACTTTGCATATAATCAATTATTTGTATAAAATAATATTACATTTAACCAAAAAAGTCGTTTTACCCTTCAGTGATGACAGAAAAGATGACACCTTTCTTGACACATCGACGACTTATTCCGCTGACCAAACGTCTTCAATCGGCACTTGGACTTCTAATTTGGTGCCATCAAACTCTTGAGCGATAACAGATCACGCATTGGTTTTGAGGAAAAAACAGCATGATTTCGATTAAATTTGTGCAAACAAAAAGAGCAGAACCGAGGTCCTACCCTTTTCGATTGTTTAACTATTTGTTTAAAGCCTTGATACGTTCAACAGCTTCTGCTGTTTTTTCATAGGTATTGAAGGCTGTTAATCGGAAGTACCCGGCACCTGAAGGACCGAAACCAACACCTGGTGTCCCAACGATTTGTGCATTTTCTAATAGGAAATCGAAGAAGTCCCATGAGTCCATGCCTGCTGGTGTTTTCAACCAAACGTAAGGCGCATTGACACCACCGAAAACTTCATAGCCAGCCTCTTCCAAACCTTCTTTAATCAGGATGGCATTGCGGCGGTAGTAAGCTAATATTTCTTCGATTTGCGCTTTACCTTCTTCAGAGTAACTTGCTTCACCAGCACGTTGTACAATGTAAGGTGCACCGTTGAATTTCGTTGAAATACGACGTTTCCATAAGTCTAATAGGGATACGCCATCGATTTCTAACTCTTGAGGGATGATCGTAGCCCCTAAACGCAAACCAGTAAAGCCGGCACGTTTTGAGAATGAACGGATTTCAATAGCGCAAGTACGTGAACCTGGTAATTCAAAAATTGAATGTGGCACGTCTTCTTCAGTAATGAATGACTCGTAAGCTGAGTCGAAGATTAAGATCGCATCATTTTCGTTAGCCCAGTCTACCCATTTTTGTAGGTCAGCTGTGTTTAAAGTTGTCCCTGTAGGATTGTTAGGGTAGCAAAGGTATACTAAGTCAACTGGCTCCTCAGGTAGCGCAGGTTTAAAGTCATTTTCCGCAGTAGCTGATAAGTAAACCAAGTCCGACCATTTACCCGTTTCTTCGTTGTAGTCACCACCGCGACCAGCCATGATGTTTGAATCGATGTAAACTGGGTAAACAGGGTCACCAACAGCGATTTTGATGTCTGGGCCAAAGATTTCTTGAATGTTTGAAGAATCTGATTTGGCACCGTCAGAAATAACGATTTCATCCACTTTCACATCTGCACCACGTGCTGCAAAGTCATTTTTTTGGATGGCTTCACGTAAGAAGTCGTAACCGTGGTCTGGCGCATAACCTTTAAAGGTAGAAGCATCCGCTTGTTCGTCTACGGCCTTATGTAAGGCCTCGATGACTGCTGGTGCTAGAGGTAAAGTGACGTCCCCAACACCTAAACGGATCACATTTTGGTCTGGATGTGCTTTTTCATAAGCCTCTTGGCGACGTTTTACTTCTGCGAATAAATAAGAGCCTGGTAATCGTTGATAATCTTTATTAATTTGGTTCATAGAAAATCTCCTCTACTAGATATGCTACTTTTTAGTTACTATACTGCTTTTTAGTCACTTTCATTTTTTAAGGTATGAGAGCCGTAACGAATGTTGTCGCATCTAGCGCAATGGATAGTCTTGGTCAGCGCCAGCGTTTCTGAAACCACCTTGGTTCAAGATTTCATTATATAGAATGCGGCGAACATCTTCGTCGGTCAGCTGCTTGGTATCTGCCACTTTAGGCTGCGTGTGTTGACGGTTATATGTATTATAAATCGCTTGGATGCTCATACCCTCATTTAAATAGTCTTTGATTTCTAATAATCGATCGACATCATTTAAAGAGTACATGCGGCGATTTGTTTCTGAACGTTTTGGTTTAATTAACTTCTGTTCTTCGTAATAACGCACCTGTCTCGGTGTCAAATCTGTTAGCTGTACAACTGTCCCAATTGGGAAAACAGCTAGCGTACGTCGTAGCTCTTTTTCCTTCATGTCAACTCACCTTCATTCTTTTTTAATTGTATTTTAATCTCATGTTATATTACTTGACATTTTAAGTCAATCATATTTTATTGAAATTCTGTGAGAATTCAGACAATTTTTTGTAAAAAAGAGGTGTCATTTCTAGATGAACTACCTTGCAAAGTGTATGGCCAGTCGCTATAATGGAAAGAATTGCTTTTTTCCAGATTGGCAAGTTTTACCCCTTATCAATTCAATTTAAAGGAGCGGTTTTCACATGGAAAATGAACCTAACATGACACCAAGCAACACCAACCCACAAATAGCCAGGCGCGGCATTTATCTCAGTATCGTCACTTACGTCATCATCTCGACCGCCAAACTCCTTGTCGGCTATAGCTTTGACTCAGATGCGGTCTTTGCGGATGGTTTGAATAACTTTACCGATTCATTTGCGTCAATCGCCCTACTAGTGGGCATGATCCTATCCCAACGCCCAGCTGATCAAAACCACCGTTATGGTCATTATAAAATTGAAACCATTACTACTCTGATTATGTCCTTCGTGATTTTCTATATTGGGATTACGGTGACCATTGATTCAACTACGGCCTTAATCAACCAAGCATACGCAGCTCCAACACCCATTAATGCGGTTGTCGGCTTGTCTTCTGGGGTCATTATGTCCGGCGTTTATTGGTACAACAACCGTCTTGGCAAGAAACTCAATAGTCCAAGTCTTAAAGCTTCTGCAAAGGACAATTTATCCGATGCCCTGACCTCTTTCGCAACTGCCTTATCGGTCGTCCTAAGTCGTACCGGTATCCTTTGGCTAGATGGCGCTATGGCTATTGTCGTTGGCTTAATCATTATCAAATCAGGATATGACATCTTCAAAGAATCCGCCTTTTCCCTATCAGACGGTTTCCCCCAAGAAGACTTAGATAACTACCGGAAAATAGTTCGCATGGTGCCTGGCGTGCGCGCAATTTCTGATATCCGCTGCCGTAATTACGGGGCCAATGTCTATATCGACATCACCATCTTAGTAGACCCAGAAATATCTGTTCAAGCGGGTCATGCTATCACTGAAAAAGTAGAATCTGCCTTACAACAAACAGAAGATGTCACCGCCATCGACGTCCATGTCGAACCCTACCAAGAAAACTAATCCATTAAATATACTTACAACAAAGACCTGCCACGCTCAACATGAGAAGCAGGTCTTTTTAAGTATATTGACTATTTCTACGACTGACTAGTGTCACGGCAGACTATTGCCACTCTTGAATAGCTTTAACTAAATTATTTGCAGCTGTTTCAATGATCTCTGTTTTAGTCGCTAGATTAATCCGGATATGGGTATCTTCTGGTCTAGTTGGCCAGTAAGTAGTCCCATAATTGACACCTAAACGGGCACGGTCTTGAACCACTTCTTTCAGGTCTGCATTTTTCACATAAGCCCCTAGATCAAGCCAAGCAAGGTAAGTCCCTTGTAAGTCTGAGAATTGAACTTTTGGCAAGGCTGTTTGGACTGTTGTTTTAAGTAATTGGTAATTGTCCCAAATCACTTGGTTGACACTCTCAACCCATTCCGACCCGTAGGTATAAGCCGCTTCTGACGCGATATAACCAGCAGGTTGCCCGCCAGTCACATGAATCGCATGTAAGAACGTATCCAATTTTTCTCTTAAATCAGCCCGTGGCACTACCATAAATGAATGGTTAAAACCAGCTAAGTTAAAGGTTTTTGATGGCGAGGCGAAAAGGACATAATTGTCAAAATCTGGGTCAATATTTCCAATAGCAATATGCTCATGTCCTGGCATAATCAAATCACGGTGGATTTCATCAGAGAATAATAAGACATCGTATTGCTTACATAAAGCCACTACTTTAGCCAATTCATCACGATGCCAAACGCGACCAGTTGGGTTTTGCGGTGAACAGAATAAGAAAACCTTGATATCGTCATCTTTGAAGGCACTCTCCAAAGCGTCAAAATCAATTGTGTACCCTTCTTGTTCATTGCCCAATAAATCTTGCATCACTAAAGTCCGATTAGCTTCTTCAATAACCGTACGGAAGGGATTGTAAACGGGGTTTTGAATTAAAATATTGTCCCCTTCATTGGTATACGCATGTAAGGCAAAGGCAATACCCGTACATACACCTGGTGCAAACCGGTACCATTCAGCCTTTGTTTTATATTGGAAATGATCATTTGACCAATCAATCATTGATTGGTAATAAGAATCTGGCACTGAATAATAGCCAAAGTATTGGTCATCCACAAAAGATTGAATGGCTGCCGTCACTTCTTTTGCTGGCGCAAAATCCATATCCGCAATCCAAATCGGCAATAAGTCTTTGTCCCCAAAAACTGTCTCTAAATCATGCCATTTCATTGCTTTTGTATTTGAACGGTCTGGACTGTAATCTTTTAAAATATCAACCATACTTGTGCCTCCTATAATTTGTCTACCCTTGTCTTGATATTCTCATTCTATCATATCTAATAGAACTTTGATTCAAGGGACAATCGCTTAAAGGTAATCGTTTTAATCTATCAAAACCTTGAATAATTCTAGTCCACCGCTAGTCCAACTCTTCAGCGCAATGCTAGGAAAGTATAGTCCGAAGTCTTACTCACTAATCATGACATCTCATTTAAGTCCCAATGGCTCTTGCTTGTTGTCTTAACATTTTCTTGATATAATGTAAGCGTGTACACATAACTTTAGATAACTTACATACGGAGGCTTTTCATATATGACAAATTTACTAATATTAGTGTCTCATAGCCAAACCATCACAGAGGGTCTAAAAGAATTGTTAGAAACCATGGTACCCGATGACAACAATGCCTTTTCAGTCATTGCTGCGGGTGGGACCGATGACGGTGAAATCGGTACGTCCGTCAGCAAGATCACAGAGGCCATTTTTGCTAATACGGATAAGGAAATTTTTATCTTCACGGATATGGGATCAGCCGTCTTATCGGCGGAAACGGCGCTTGATTTCGTGGAAGATGACCTAAAAGCTCATGTCCATTTAGTTGAAGGCCCCCTTGTAGAAGGTGCTTATGTGGGTGCTGTTCAATCAACCATTAACCGTACACCAGACCAAATTTTAGAAGCCATTAAAGAACAAAGCTAAATGTTTTAACGCATGCTTATCTTATTTAAAGTCATTGATTGTAACCATGTTATCCATGCCTAAGGAGGTTTTTTCATGAAAAAAATTATCAACCAACCCGGTGATATTGTCAGCCAAATGGTCAAAGGTTTAGCCAGTGCGCACGCAGATATTCTTGCTCAAGTGCCAGACACTCAAGTCCTCTACCGTACAGCAGAAACCCCAAATATCGTTGGAATTGTTTCTGGTGGGGGCTCTGGCCATGAACCAAGTCATGCAGGATTTGTCGGTAAAGGGATGCTGTCAGCAGCCATTTCTGGGGAAGTCTTTACTTCTCCAACGCCAGACCAAATTTTAGAAGGGATTAAAGCTGCTGATAATGGGGCTGGTGTCTTCTTAGTCATCAAAAACTATACCGGAGATGTGATGAACTTTGAAATCGCTCAAGAATTTGCGGAAGCTGAAGGAATTGAAACCGCTGCAATCATTGTTGATGATGATATTGCTATGGAAGATTCTACCTATACCGCAGGCCGACGTGGCATTGCCGGTACAGTCTTTATGCATAAAATCATCGGCTACTACGCAGACCAAGGGAAATCTTTAAATGATTTAAAAGCTATTGCGGAAAAGGTTAACGACAATCTTAAATCTATTGGCCTTGCTTTAACAGCCGCAACCGTCCCTGAAGTAGGTAAACCTGGTTTTGACATTGCAGATGATGAATTTGGATATGGTATTGGGATCCACGGGGAACCTGGTTACCGTCGTGAGAAAATCAAGCCTGCAAAAGAAATGGCTGCGGAATTAATTGGTAGGCTAAAAGAAGAATTCAACTGGACAAATGGAGATCATTTTGCCGTATTGGTCAATGGGATGGGCGGTACACCGTTAATGGAGCTTTACCTATTCTGGAATGATATTCAAGGACAGTTGGCAGATGAAGGGCTAGAAGTTGATTTTGTTAAGGTAGGAGACCTGATGACTTCACTGGAAATGCAGGGGGCGTCATTAACCTTACTGAAACTTGAGGACCCAGACTGGGTAAGTGCCCTACAAGCACCGGTAAACACTGCAGCTTGGGGATAATTTAGTTAAGAGAGGATGTCATGTATGGATGTAAATGAAACAATAACTTGGTTAGACCAATGGTTTGACCGCTTAATAGAAGAAAAAGCTTATCTATCTGATTTAGACCAAAAAATTGGTGATGGAGATCACGGTAATAACATGGCGCGCGGTGCAGTTGCTACTAAGGAAGCCTTGGAAAGCAAACAACCAGCAGATGTATCAGCGCTGTTTATGACTGTTGCGCAAACCCTCATGAGTAAGATTGGTGGTGCATCCGGTCCTTTATATGGTTCTGCCTTCCTAGCCATGGCAACAACGGCTAAAAACTCAGAAAATCTCGCGGATATTTTTGCAGCTGGTTTAGATAAAATTCAACAAAGAGGTAAAGCAGAACCTGGTGAAAAAACGATGGTTGATATGTGGCATCCAGCTGTTGAAGCCCTTAAAGCCAATAATCTAAATCAAGAAATACTAGATGAAGCTAGCACTAAAACGACTGAACTTAAAGCGACGAAAGGTCGTGCTTCCTACTATGGGGAACGGTCTATTGGTGAACCTGATCCAGGAGCTGAATCAAGTAAATACTTATTTGAAGCCTTAATCAAGACACAAGCATAAAATTAAATGAAGAGGCTGGGACAAAACTACTTTTTGCGAAAAAAGTAGTCCCACTTTCGTTTATTTTTATAAAGATATAGAAAAATACACTCCCACTACTGAACAAAATAGTTCATAGTTTTGGGAGTGTATTTTTTTGAGAGACCTTTTGTCCCAGCCCCTTCTTTGTTATTCATTTTTAGAAGTTTTTGTTCGTTAACGGGAGTATTTCGCTTTCGATTACATCGGTATACGCTTGTTTAGCGAATTTTTTCACTCTGAATTTCTTCTGCACTTTCTTCCGATTTTCTTCTAGATAACGGTCTTTATCCATATTCTCAAGGAGGTTACTCTCTCCAGTTTGTTTACCCGCTTTTTCTGGTTTATAATTCTCGATTAAGTAATGCAAATCATCTTCTTGGACATAGAGACTTTCCGATAAATCATGAACCAATTCACTGACACGCTCATCAATACGTTTTTCGATTTCACTCGATACATTAAGCGTATTTTCTGCTTGTGTTAATTCATTGCCATCCTTAATAGTAGAGAAGATATCTTCAATAATTTCACCTAATTTAGGGTTATTATCTTTAAATTTCGTTAAGTAGGCTTCAGCGTCAACAATACGTTTGATACGATTTTGACTATTCGGTTCATTTACGATCGTTTGCATTAACAGCATTAAGTACTCGTAATCAATTTGTTGTTTCCCTACTTCAGACAACTGATAATCGAAGTCAATCGTTAAGTCATCTTCTTCATCTTCATCGATTTGTTCTCTAATTTTTTCTAAGGCATTCTCATACTTACCATGGTAGGACTCTATTACTTCAGGACGTAAGCCATATTGTTGTTCAAACACATCTTCATCAAACTCTGAATACACTTGAATAGCCCCTAAGCTTTTATCAAATTCTTGATAAGCTTTCACGAAGAGTTTAAGGGTATCAACATCGTCATTGATATCAATACTCTCTGGGCTAGGCGCAACAGAAATTAAACGCTCATAAGCGTCCTGGAAGCGTCCGTATGACTCATTCCACCCTGGCGCCTGTATTGCGCTCTCTCCACCGTTAGAATATAAAATAAAGGCATTTTCGACCGCTTCTTGATACTGAATTGGATATTGGAACGTCATAATTTGGCCGTATTGTTTATCCTTGTCGTAGATACGGTTTGTCCGTGAGAAAGCTTGAATTAAATGGTGCGGCTTTGCGGGTGGTCTATCCATGAATAAAATCGCTGTTGAAGGTGAATCGAAACCAGTTAATAGACGATCAACCACAATCACGATATCTAATTGTTCACTACGTGTACGGTATATATCTTTTTTCCGTGCTAAACGATTATTAATGTCTTGGTTAAAAGCTCTAACCTGTTCTAGGTCATAATGTGTGTTGAACGTTTCATTATAATCTTGAATGATTTGTTTATATTGTGATTGACGTTCAAAAGAAGTTTCTTCTGTTTCGTTTAAAGAATAAGTCACCGCTACTTTCGGGAAGTCTGATACTAGACTCTTTGTTTTTTCACTTATCTTAACGCTTGATTTACCTTCTTTTACTTCATTAAACAGCTCATAGTATCGTTGTGCATCAGGAATAGAACGTGTGGTTAAAATCGCACTATAGGTGTTCCCTGGCCCACGAGTGAGTTTGAATTTATGTCTTGAGTAATTAACGATTTGGTCAATGACTTTTAGTTTGTGTTCATCATTTTCGTAAGCTTCTCTAGGTAATTTAGCTTCTATTTCGTGTTCACTCAACCCATCTATATCGATACCTGATTGGTCAAAATAATCTACAATAGAATTCTTTTCAAGTGTATTAATATATTCAACTTGGAAACCGAGTACCGCTTTATCATGAATAGCTTCTTTTACCGTATATTCATGTAGACGTGGGCCGTACTGTTCTTCTGTTGTACGTGGCATATCCCCAAATTCATCTCTCGCATTTTCCGCAAATATTGGGGTTCCAGTAAAGCCATACCAAAGGGATTTAGGGAAGAACTTCGTAATTTCTTGTTGTTTTTTAGGGGTCACAGCACGGTGACACTCATCTACAACGAACCCTATGTTTAAATTGCGTAATTTCTTTGCGATACGGTTATCTTCTTTGTCACCATAACGTTTCATGACATAATTTAATTTTTGTATCGTTGTAATCACTAAGTCACGATCATTAGCGGTTAATTTTCGCACCAAATCGGATACGTTATCCGTATCATTCACTTCTACAACGTCATTCATTGCATAAGATTTAAAGGCAGTACCCGTTTGTTGGTCAAGGTCAATTCGGTCTACGATAAATATTGTTTTATCTAACGCAGGACTTCTCAATAGGTTTCTGGCCACTTTATAAGACGTAAGTGTTTTACCAGAACCTGTTGTATGCCACACGTAACCAGACTGACGTTGCCTTACGGCTTGCTCTACAGCTAAGATCGCATGAATTTGATAAGGTCTAAGTAAAATAATGGCTTTATGGTCAGCATCTAACACAGAGAACTCAGTAATCATTTTATGACCTTGTGGAATAGACAGCACTTCTTTGGCAAAACCTAAATAGTTATTGACTCTATTGTTATTTTTATCTACCCATGAAGTTAAGAACTCTTTATTAATATGTTGGCCATCAGCAGCTGCGATATACTTCGTATCTACCCCATTTGTGACCACAAACATTTGAAGCATGGAAAAGATACCTGTATATTTACCTTCGTTTGAGTATTTCTTGATTTGTTCAAAGGCTGCCATATACCCTTCTGAACGATTCTTTAATTCAATCTGAATTAAAGGTAATCCATTAATCAATAAAGTCACATCAAAACGGCGGTTTCGGTCTTGTTCATCACGTTTACTTGACGCGTATTGATTAATCACTTCATAAACAGAAATACCACCAGAAATATCTTGTGATTTGAATACCGTTAAGGAAACCTTGCCAAGTTTCGCATCTTCACGCTGTACAAGGACTTGTGCAATCCCATTTTCCCCTTTTAACCATTCAGCAGCACGATAAAATGACCCAAAGTTTAATTGCGTTTTTACTTGGTCAAACTTCGTATCCGTTAACGGAACGTCATTCAATTTATCCTTATTATTACGAGTCAGAATTTTACGGAAATTATCCCATAAATCTTCTTCGTTTTTTAAATCTTGTCGATAAGTCCATTGCGATTCACCATTGATTAACTGGTCAATCAACTTATCTTCCATGTCGCTCTCTAATTCAAAGCTTTTCACTTCACACACTCCTTTATCATTATTTTTATACAAATACCTCCGCTATATCAATACTCTTTATCAAAGTTAACTGAATATAGCGAAGGTGGCTTATAAGTTTATATAAACATATTCTGTAGTAAAATTTGTTTCATGTTTTTTAATTGGTCTAATTTACGTTGATAAAGAACGAGAGTATTGTCTATGTTTTCAAATAAGTAAATAATTAATTGCTTTTCTTTATCATTAGGTATTCGGATATTAATATTTAAAAAATCAGACTCATGTATTCTCCATTGACCATAAACCACACCTTGACGAAATCTTACCATTTCAGAAATAAATTCTTTACGAGCGGACAAAATACCTATAAATTGGCTGTCTTTTGCTTTTTTCGAATTAAATATACAATAAACAGGTGATATAACAGCTTTTCCAGTCTTATTAAATCCAATTGAACCTGTTTCTAGATTATTGGAGCTATAGATAAAATCACCTAATTCAGTTTTTTTATACTTTTTTTCCGAATCTTTAACTAAAAAGCTACGATTATATCGCTCTCCTTTTGGAGTGACGCCTTTACCTTGCACGAATGACATAAGAGGATACTCATTAGTTTCTGGTATCTGATCATTGCGTTCAGATAAAATGTCGCCCAACTTCCGCTCTTCCCACTCGCCTTCAAACCCAGCAAACCGTAATTTCGGCACCGTTTCGCCTTTACCAGGGAACATTTGCTGTAACAACGATTCTTTTAGTTGGTTTAATTGGTCTAACTTACGTTGATGAAGAGTGATAGTCTGATTTATTAATTCTAGTATCCTTCCAATTTTAAATGACTCTAACTCATTCTGAGGTATTGCAATTTTGATTTTTATCAAATCAGTAGAATTTATAGCGGGGTAACTTGAGCCTGTGCTTCGATTTAGAACTTGAAAAATAAATTTATCTGTTGTTAGATAATTTATCAGATATTCACTACTAATCGAAGGTCGCATTTGAGCGTACCCCGTAGAAAAAACATAATTTTTTCCTTCTAAATTAAATAAATAATTATTTTTTTGATAAGGTCTTACTAATTGAAAAAAAACGTCCCCATTTCTTGCTAATCTTTTTGCTCTAGAAGGAGCAGTATCACGGTATTCAATTCGACTATATATTAATTCTGTCCCTTTGACACTTTCCAAATCGACATAGTGAAAACTATTAGGTAAGTTAGAACTAGGATTAATTTCCACAACATTCTCCAACCTACGTTGTTCCCAATCATCAGTAAAACCTTTAAACCGAAGATTTGGGGCTTTTTGTGAGTCTTTGTTTATACCCATTATCCTAAGACCTCCTTCAGCGCATCAATAATGTCTTTGGTATCGGCTGTTACCTCTAAATCATCAACCATAGCTAAAAGCTCTTTAGAAACGTCTTCAATCTCTTGATCCGTTTGTTTCATTTCATCTTTTAAAGCCACAACATCAATCGGTTCAGCTTCTTCAAATGTATCGACATAGCGTGGGATATTTAGGTTGAAATCATTTTCTTCAATTTCTTCATATGTCGCAACATGTGCATATTTCTCTACATCTTCACGTTTTAAATAAGTTTCGTAGATTTTATCTAAATGCTTTTCTTCTAATTTATTTTGATTTTTTGCTTTAGTAAATTCATTTGAAGCGTCAATGAATAGCACGTCACGACTATCACGGTTTTTCTTCAAAATAACAACCGTTGTAGGAATACTTGTATTGAAGAAGATATTCGCTGGTAAGCCAATAACCGTATCAATTGCCCCTTGTTCAAGTAATGCTTTACGAATCTTCCCTTCAGCAGCGCCACGGAATAGTACACCGTGTGGTAGGACAGGATTATAAATGTCCTAACTGTTCAGTTAAGTTGAACAGTTGATATGAAAGGTTTTTGACCTACCTATACTTTGTTTTAGAACTGAACACAAAAATTTGTTTAGAATCGTATTATAATTTCTAAATTGTTCATATATTCTTGTTTACAACAAAATAAAAGAAGCAGCTTTATCAACTGCTTCTTTATTAATTTTCAACTATTTTTTTGATGTTATTTTCTTTCTTTAACCTTTTTTTTATTTCAGTATTTTCTTTTTGAATTAATAATAACTCTACATCCCGTTGATACATTTTATCTAATTTGTCATTTAAATCTTTCACTTCCCTTTCTAAAGCTTCAATTTTTTTATAAGGATTGTTTTTATTAAAATCTTCATTTATCTTATCAATATACTCTTTAATAACTAAGTTATTATAAATGGTAGTTCTTGAACAATTTAGAACTTCTGAAATTCTTGCTATAGAAAAATAACTACCTTGTAGTTCGATAAAGTCCGTATAATTGTGTAAAAGTAAAAAGGCCATATAACAGTCCTTTTACGGTACAATGTTTTTAACGACAAAAACATACCCAGGAGGACTTTTACATGACCCAAGTACATTTTACACTGAAAAGCGAAGAGATTCAAAGCATTATTGAATATTCTGTAAAGGATGACGTTTCTAAAAATATTTTAACAACGGTATTTAATCAACTAATGGAAAATCAACGAACAGAATATATTCAAGCAAAAGAATATGAACGAACAGAAAACCGACAAAGTCAACGAAATGGCTATTATGAGCGCAGCTTTACGACACGTGTAGGCACGCTAGAATTAAAAGTACCCAGAACACGTGATGGTCATTTTTTACCCACAGTGTTTGAACGTTATCAACGAAACGAAAAAGCCCTCATGGCTTCAATGTTGGAAATGTATGTATCAGGCGTTTCAACTCGTAAAGTATCAAAAATTGTGGAAGAACTTTGTGGTAAATCCGTCTCTAAGTCCTTCGTTTCTAGCTTAACAGAACAGCTAGAACCTATGGTTAACGAGTGGCAGAATCGTTTATTATCAGAAAAAAATTATCCTTACTTAATGACCGATGTACTCTATATAAAAGTACGAGAAGAAAATCGAGTACTCTCAAAAAGCTGTCATATAGCGATTGGAATAACCAAAGATGGCGACCGTGAAATTATCGGCTTCATGATTCAAAGTGGCGAAAGCGAAGAGACCTGGACAACATTTTTTGAATACCTAAAAGAACGCGGTTTACAAGGTACGGAACTCGTTATTTCTGATGCGCACAAAGGATTAGTCTCTGCCATTAGAAAATCCTTCACCAACGTAAGTTGGCAAAGATGCCAAGTTCACTTCCTAAGAAATATCTTTACCACCATTCCTAAAAAAAATTCAAAATCTTTCAGAGAAGCTGTTAAAGGAATTTTTAAGTTCACAGATATTAACTTAGCGCGTGAGGCTAAAAATCGATTGATTCATGATTATATCGATCAACCAAAATATTCAAAAGCTTGCGCATCATTGGATGATGGATTCGAAGACGCCTTTCAATATACCGTACAAGGAAATTCCCACAATCGACTAAAGAGTACCAATCTAATTGAACGACTGAATCAAGAAGTACGCAGAAGAGAAAAGATTATTCGCATCTTCCCCAATCAAACATCAGCCAATCGCTTAATTGGAGCCGTTCTTATGGACCTGCATGATGAATGGATTTATTCTTCAAGAAAATACATCAATTTTGATAAGTAAAAATGGTAAAAACATTGTATAGCATTTTACACAGGAGTCTGGACTTGACTTGTAGTTCTGATAGAGATTCATCTAATTGATTAGTTATATCAATTTTATAGTCATATATTTGATTTAAATATACTTTGACATTATCACTAAGTTTTGAATAATCATGTCCAATGCTTTGTAAAGATGAGTCTAAATCTTGAATGTTTTCCATTCGTTAATCTCCTTTTTAATTTCTGAAATCTTATCAATTATTTCAAGTAATTCCGGGTGCGATTGAAGAAGAATATTAAGACCGTTAGCATCTAATTGATTTTCTAATTCTTTCAACTCTGGTTCAAATAAATCCGTTATTGTGTTCTTGAGTTTATCTAACTCTACTTTTGCCTCCTTCGTAAAGCCATTATCTAAGTTGTACTGAACTATCTGTATTTGGTTTTTAACATGTTTATAGGTTTTTGGAATCATAAAGTAAAAAGTTAATCCTGTTGTTTCAAATCCATACTTCTCTAAATACATATCGGTATAACTATCTTTTTTTGTTTTTCCTCGAAGATTGATAGGAGCAATTAAATACCCCCCAACTTTCTGCTTGATTGGATATTTTCCAAGTAATCCTTCAATAATTTCATCTAAGTTTTTTGCTACATTGAACTTATTGTTCTTAATGAATTTTTCAACTATCTCAACCCACTCTGCAGAACCTTTACCTATAAGTTTTTCTTTATTAGTCAAGATTGATTCTAACGTTTTTTTTGAATCTTCGATCTCTTGTTGCTTAGACGAATAATCCGCTTTGGGTCTCACATAATGTGAAGTCATTTCTTTGGTTAAGTGTGACATAAATTTCTGGACATACTTAATATGAACACCTTTTTCTAAGAGTTCTGTGACTACATGAACTCTGAATTGAGCTGTTTTAGGCAATGCTATTGTCTTTACATCTCTTACATTCCATATTCTTTTATTTTTTATACCTGGGTAATAACCTTCAGGTAAGTTCACAGTTTTGAATTTTTCATTAATATGAACAAAAAAAGATTCAACTAATTTACTATATTTTGCACTATCTAATGGGAAGTAACTATTTTCTTTCTCATTTTGTCCGCCCATAAACAGATATTTAACTCCTAAGGATTCTCTCCTAGAACAATATAAATCTAGTTTGATTAAAGTATTTATCGCTAATATTGAAATATCATTGGCGTAGGTATAAACCGTATCAATCCCGTTTAGGCCTCTAACTCGCTTAGAAGTGCTATATAATATATAACTAAGCTCATGTCCATCATAGTGAGTCGTTGTTTTTAAACAGTCAATTGTTAGTGCTAAGCACTCATTAATTCTGAGACCAGTCTGAGATAAAATCAGATAAACACTGGCCACTCCTCGTATCCAATCTTCTTCACTCTCGTTTATCACTATATCCTTGCAAACGTGAATGAATTTTCTATAGTATTCATCTGGTATATTCTCGGTCTTATTCTCCTCAATTAATCCCTTGATCAAGCGTTGATTCTTATTAGCCAACGCATTTTTTATTTCAGGTGTATTAATGTTATCAAAATACATTGAAAAAATTTCATAAAATTGTCTAATTGTTGTACGATAAATATTTTTATTTCTTACATTTGAATTTAAAGAGTTTATGAATTCAATCATCATTTCGCTTGTAATATCATTTAGAGTTATACAACCCTGATTATCTGCATATTTCAAGAATTTAATTAGTCGTTGTGTGTTTCCAAGGATTGTCTGAATTTTAACTTTATCTTCAAGGATTCTTATTAGAACGTACACTTTTAAAATATCTTTGAAACGTTCGGGACACTTTTCAAAATTGATTTTTTTCCCTTTTTGCGTTAGCCCTTGCATTTTCACTTGTGAAAAATCCCATAAATTACTCTTAAAAAATATTTTTCCTTGGTTAAATGGAAGTAAATTGACATCTTTTAAATTATTTAATAACTCATTTAAATTATTAAGAGGTAAGTATTTCACCTTTTCATAATCGTAAATTTCATTTGATTTATCCATTAAAAATGAATTTATTAACGAACTTTCTATCACACTTATCTCCTATTCAATTCTTGTGTCTTTTTCGTATAACTTCTCTAAATAGCCCTCTAATAGAGCTTTATAAGTCATTAATTCAGCAATTTTATCAATATTATTAGACAATTCAATTTCATTAATTATCTCATCAAGATGATATTTATAATAAGGAATGAAATCAGGTGTTGTGATAAATTCGTCATCAAATAATAATTTATTAATCGGTACCTTCACACCTACATCAGATGTGCTTTTTTCCATAGATAAAGATTTATCCTCGCCAATGATTATCCCATTTACAGCAGATAAACTATCTTTAACATCTCTACCGACATAGTAAGTATTTGTAGTATTTGAAGAACTATGCCCTGTAAGAACTTTTTGTTGTAACTCAGAATAACTATTTTTAATTATAAAATCATCTGTTTTAGTCATATAGCGATCTCTTAAATTGCTAGCTGTGTACCTCTGAATATTTAATTCCTCACAAATAGAAACTAAATATTCATTGAATTGCTCAAGTCTCATTACACCACTGCTACGGCGAAATGGTGATGCTATTAAAAATAGATATTTGTCGTTGTCTTTATTACTGCTTTGCTGACGAACAGGCTCTGTTATCCGTATTACTTCATCTAAAAGTTTTTTTGTCTCACTCACTATGGGGATCAGTACCTGCTGTTTATTAGACGTTTTTGTTTCTGTAAATATTGCGAATTGCTCATGACCAATTTCCTTTACACAATCAACCCTGAGAGAAACAATGTTACTTGGACGAATCTCAGTGACACTTAATAAATAATAGACTATTAAGTATAGTTCATTAATATCTTTTTCTTGTGCCTTTAATTTCATATGTTCAAATATTACAGTAAAATGTTCATCTGTTATAGGATTCGAATCGTTATGATTACTGTCAAGTCTTGATTGTAGAAAGTACTCATATCCGTTTTCTATTTCTAGCAACTTATAGTCACAAGCATGATTTAAAAAATTTCTCACTGCATATAATTGATTAAAAATTGATTTACTTTCATTATATTTACCGATAACAATTCCTTTATACGCAATTATTTTATTTAAATTAACTACACTGGTTGCCGTTTTAGCTGAGCTTATATGAGAGATATTCTCCCTAGAGTAACTATGCAGAAAACCAATAAATGCAGTAATACGCCTCATATTTTTAATCTTTGTGTTAATAGCAGCTCCTTGGTACCATATATAATGCTTCATTGCATATTTTAACTTTTCATCTGCAACGGTAGAAAAATCTAATTTTGATGACATAGTAGTACTTATTCCATCATTAGTACACTGGGACTCTGTATATATTAGTAGCCATTTATCATTGTCAGGAACATTTTCAAACGATTGGTATGGTATAACTTCAAACCCTGCAAATAAATCTTGAGCTAAACCTGTTCTTTTTAGGAATCTTTTCATAGAAATATCCTGCAATACATTAACTTTTCTGTTCATTAAAAATTGATAGAAATCAATTAAATAAGTCAGATAAATCGCGTCATTAAAAGTATTCATAAAATATTCAATTTGTATATTGAATATTTTATAAGTTAAGTCGCTTAATCGATTTACTTCTTCAGTACCCAATGAATCATCAAAATATTTCAAAAACATATTTATTTCATTATTGTTGTAATTTAAATCATCTATATATTCTATTATTACTGGTCTTAATTCTTTATTTTTATTAGTTACAACATACAATTTTTTATTTTGGTATGTTTTAGTAATAAAGAATATTGAGTATGGCTCCACGGTTGATAAGCAGTCGATAAATTTCTCAGTTTTGAAACATGTTAAGCGATAAACTTCTGAGTCTTTCTTTAATTCCTTAAAGAAATGACAAAGAGATAAGTCTTTTATTAATCCTTCATCAACCAATCCAATAAAAAAATCAACAAAAGTATTATTTGTAATATTTTGATATTCTGGTGATTTAAGGAATTTTACAATCTCGCTAGAAGTTATTTTACTTATATCATTTTGTAATAATAGACCTTCCACGATTTTTCCTATTTTAGCAATTTCCCTTAATCTAAAACTTCCATTTGAAGAAGTATCCGATAATAATTTTATATGTTCAATATATCTATTAATATACTTATTCAGCGATTCTGAAGTCGTTTCAGGAACGTGCACCAATAGCAACCTAACTAAATTTCTATTTGATAAATCATTATTCGCTTTGAATTCTTTGTAAACCGAAGGTGCAATGGTAAGTAATCGCCCAAAATCACCTTCCATTACCCGTTCGTAAAAAGCTGAGCGACACTCATAAATTCTTTTTAATTCAGACTTTCGGATAAGGTCATTCATAGTTAGATAACCTATAAATCTTGCAATTGTAGACCTGCCTCTTGAACTAATTAATCCTTTATTTTCAACATCAATTAACCATTTTAGCGTGATTTGTGTACATTTAACTTCTTTAAATAACGGAATAATATAATTTTTAAGCTTATAAGTCATCTGATAAACACCATTTGTTTCACTTTCTATCGTATAAAAGCCCTGAATATATTCCCAAAGTAATGGATCTTCAACCAATTTTTCTTGTTCTATCAATACCAGTTACCTCCCAAATGTAATTCTTCAAATTCTTTATATAAGCTATCAACATATTCTGTTTTAATTTGTAGTTGGTCTTGAAGAGTTGGATTAAAATAGCTTGTTATGGAATCGATGCTTGAGTGTCTCATTCTGTTCATTAATTCTAGCTCACTGCATTTCAAATATTGAACATTAAACATAGCAAATCCGTGTCGAAATTTATGATTTAAATTATTCTTCCTAGATCCTTTATCGATAGAAATATTAGATTTTTGAAGAATATCTCGCAAAATTTTGTTCCATGATGCCTGACTAAGCGGTCTCCCATATGAATTTATGAATATATAGTAATTGGCTTCATCATCAAATTCTTCGGTCACTGAATCTGCTCGATTATCGAAATTATAATTAGCTTCATACTTTTCTTTGGCAATATTATGTGAGTTGTTTATATATATATCAATTGAGTCAAACAAATCTGAAGGAACTACAAATGTTTGAAAACCTAATCCTTTAGTAATGTATTCACGTTGCTTATACTGCTCTTTATTGTTTATACTCAGACAGGTTTTTGCTAGTTGAAATGGTTTATCTGTATAACGATTACGTATAAACCCCACAGGAATAATATTTTCCTTCTCTTCTATTACGGTCAAATCTTCAAATGCTAGGCCAAGAACTTCTCCAATCCTCAATCCTGACTCATACATCAACCGAACAATCAATTCTTCTCTAAGAGTATAATTTGATCTAATTGTCTTAATGATTCGCTTGAACTCTTCTACTGAGATGTATCTTTTTAACTCACCACTTTTTCCTGTTTTTTCATTAGCTTTATAGCTCTCCATAGAATAGCTAGGTTCACCGGGAGTATTATAGTAGAATGAATTACTTGTTTTTTCTGATAGCCAGGCATTCTCTTCTCCTAAGTAACTTAAATACTGCCGATAAATACCTAGATATGAATTTGTTGTTGCATTGCTCCTAATGGTATCACTTTCTAATCTGAGCTCTCTGCCAGATATACTCATACCTTTTATAAATAATTTCAAATTTCTAAGTTCATTTTTATCTAATTCTTGCAGCATTTTTCCAAAAATTTCTTCGTAACTATGAAGTAGTTTCAGAGCTAAAGCTGATTTGTGTCGAGTATTATAAGATTTGTCCGATAAGTGGAAATTTAGAAAATTAAATGCGTCAGGGATTATCTCCATATCTTTGTTGTACATAATGAGGTATGTTTGACCATCTAGATTAACATTATGTGAAGTATAACTAATCAAGGTATTTTCATTCGTTTCGTCATTCAACATCTGATAGCCTATTTGTCTATTAATAATTGTCTCAGTGATAATGATCATATATGGGTCCTTCCCTAAAATATCTAAAGCTACTAGTTCCAATTAAACTCTTAATAATTAAATAGTATTCATAAAAGTAATCCAGGAACTTATTGTCCAAATTTTATTCCCACTCAGACTTCCGGATATAGTAATTTCCTTATCGTAAATTTATTTAAGAATTCATTTTTACTTTTAAACTCTGTATAACTCGACGTGGATGATAAAGTTGATAACTCACCTTGTTTAGAATAAATGTAAAATACAGAACTATATTCAACTATTCTTTCCAGCTTCTCATCATTAACAACCTCATTTCCTACTAACTGTCCTATAAAACGGCACAAGAGTGCTCTACTCCCTCCAAGTATAAGGTTCTCCTTGTCTAAAAAAATTAACCAATTTGAGTCTATATTCCTCAATTACTTTCTACTAACCAATGGAATCAGTCTCTTATTTATACCAGTTTGAATGGATAACGCATTCTTATTATCCATTTCTTTAAGTGAGAAAATACAAGCTTGCTCCCACATTGATATATCAATAAATCTGGCTTTATGAAATACAGGCGTTTTCAAATTGTTCTTCTCCAATTTTTGAATTTGAATATCAATCATATAAACTATCTTCAAATTCATTATCATAAATACCTACTAAAAATAATTTTCTGTTTATACCTCGGATAAAATAAACAAAAGTTGATTTCTTATCCTAGTCATCTCCAAATTTCAAAACCCACCAAATTGTTCTTATCATTACAAACAAAGCTTCTATTATCGAGCATTCATATACACTTATCATTACATTTCCCCTTTTATAATCTTAATAGCATTTTCTTTATTTTATTCTGTTCTCGTAGGAAAAGTAAACCCTACCTAAAAAGCTAATAGATAGGGGTTTTTAAAAGAAAGCAAAGAAGGCTGAAACATTTTTGTCTCAGCCTTCTTTGCTTCCCATATGTTATTCTCTTAAATAAAGCATGTATTCCCATAGTCATTAGCAAACTATTCAGGGACTTATTAGTTACAAATTACTTTCTAGAAATATCTTTAATCATAGCAATAATATCGTCATCCTTGAGTTGCTTTTTAAATACTACATTCAGCTCGTTTTTTCAAAGTTTTGAGAATTGAGGTGCTTTACGCGCTTTTTTAAGACCTGGTTTGAAAATATTTTGTTTCATTGAATTTCATTATGTTTCAATAAAATGGTGTGAACTTTTACATAAATTTAAAAAATGAGAGCTAGAAAATACTAAAGTTCACACCATTATTTATAATAAACTGTATAAATATTGCAACAAGTCTTTCTTTAACAATGGTTCCGCATGTCCAAGCATACAATACTTACAATTACTAATCTCTATTTCATTAATCAGTTTACCAAGTTTCCCTTTATCTAGATAACCATTATTTTCATAATCTTCACTTGTGGCATCACCTAAAAATAATATCTTATTTTTTTCTAAATTAATAATAACACTATCAATTGTATGTGGTGATTCTATATGTTTAATATGGAGAATATCGTTACCTATATTAATCGTCAATTCACCTTCAAATTCAATATCCCCTATCTTCAAAAATACTGTTTTTATTCCTTCGTATTCATAATTAAAACATGGATTAATTAACTTAATTTGATTAATATAATCTTCATTATTATATTTTTCTATTTCTTCCCTCAATATTTTATTAGTCAACTTGTGTACAATCGACTGGCCATAAATATCATTCAACCCTAAAGTATGATCCCAGTGCCAATGTGTAATAATTGTATATTGTGGCAAAGGTAAATTCATAGATGCTAATTCTTTATACATTGTTTCAATATGTCTTTTTGAATTTCCAGCATCAACCATAACTGAAAATTTTTCTCCAAAAATATAAGCTAACATTGGACGATCATTAATACTTTCGTGTGGCAAATAATATCCTGAATAATTCATAGCTCTATAATTTAAGCTGGTTTCTTGAATAAATTAATCGTTCTTGGAAAAATTGGGAATTTTTCTACAAAATAGTGCGTTCTCGAAGTAGATTTTAACTAAATGAACCTTCTTACGATTCTCTTGTTTGTTTGAAGGCATACTTCTCCCTTGTAGACGATTGATTCAAAAAATTAACGTGATGACTGATTTAAATCCATTGACTGGATCGCCGTAGGCGCTCGAAGACCCTATAGAATTCAGTTTGATACACATGATAACTCGACAATTTTAGATAGGCTCGTCTGCCTGTTTGCACAAGTTTGCCAGCGACTTTAAGGAATGTTAGTCGGATGGAATGAATAGTCATCCCTTGGTTCTTTTTATCAAAGCCGATAGTCTTTAGACAGTTGATGAGGTTGTATGCAAGCAGACTAATCATCATTCTGACATAATTTTCTAAGAAGCGTGGACTATCTGTTTTATCGAAATAAAAGCCACCTTTCGCTTCTTTGATGAAATTCTCCATTGTCCCTCGCTTGCCGTAAAGAGAGAATATGACTTCAGGTGAGACATTATCGGATAGATTAGTCACAATGAATGCGTGTTGAAAGAGGAGTTCTCCTGCTTCACGGATTGATCGAATACAGACACGACGGGGTTTCGACCATGATTGTGCTTGATAAGGCATTGAAAAATACTGAACTTCCCGATCTTCCCATTTTTGGTTATCCCCGTAAAGAACGGATTGCTCAGCTAATTGACTTAACCTCCGATTGTTCTTTAATCGGATCACATACTGACTTTCATTTTCTTCACAAGACTCATACACCTCTGGTGTTGCGAAGCCGCTGTCCCCACGAACCAATATGTCAGTATTCGGTATCGATTCATTGTAGTGGTGTAACAATGGGTCGATAAAGGCTTTCACCCCTTTAGATGTGTACTGATTACCTGAACGCAGTTCAGCTTTTAAGAAATCTCCAGTCAGTCCGTCAAAGGCAACTAATGGGTGGTAACCGTAGGTTTGATAATGTGCATTATAATCTGTTAGTTCTTGATGGCCAAAGGTATCTGAATGAGTGGAATCGAGATCAATGATTAACTCGGTGTCATTGCGAATCAAACGCGCTTTATCAATGAGTGACTGATTTAATGATTGTAATTGACCCACATTTTCCGTGGTGAAACGATCCAGAAACCGTGAAATTGACGATTGTGAGGCTAATTGTTTTCTGCCTAACACCATTTGAAAGACTGGATCCTGTCGTAACAGATTAGCCGACGAGTCTGCCGAATAACCAGCAATCAATTGCATAATGAGCTGTTCTAATATCGCTAAATTATCATGCGTGTAGTAAGCACGGTTATCTTTAATGTCCAGAAGTGATTTTGCCAAATCAGAAAACTTGAAGGTATCCATTACTTCTTTAACTAAGACTAAACCCGAATCACTCGATAAGCGACCACCTGTATGCGAAATGATGATGTTTGAATTGAATTTTACCTGGTTTTTGTGTAAGCTAATCATGAAGAGAACTCCTTTCTTATGGTTAGTTTAGACACCTTTACCATATCAGAATGGGGTTCTTTTTTCATCACTTAACAGGTGAAAATGAAAAAGTAAATTTAAGCTGCCGTTAGGCAGTTGGCACATGTTTCAACGAAAAGTATGAATTATTCAGGAATATATATCCTCATTAAACTTTATTAGTCCCATTTTTTATCCCACCGATCTGGCAATAGTTTGCTTAATTTTTTATTGCTATTCCCATCTAATACTACTTCTGTATTCATATTCTCTTTATCAATTTGCGCGATGAATTCCCTACATCTTCCACAAGGTGCAATAACTGCTCCATCCTCAAAAACAGCAACAATTTTTTTAATCTTAGTTTCTCTATGTTTAAGCATTTCAGCTATTGCAGACTGTTCTGCACATAAACCGATAGAACAAGGCACATCGATACAAATTCCTGTATAAATGTTTCCATCTGATGTTTCTAAAGCACATGCTACATGACCTGCTTTACCATATTTTTTTAATATTTGTGAGGCTATTGTTTCAAGTGCTATTTGGTACAATTCATCATTTTCCATCTTATACCCCCATACCTTTCAATAATATTAAGCTTGTTTGATGAATAAATTCATCAAGCTGCATCTTATTCGAATCACTAACTAGTAAACTATGTAACAAAGGATTTAACACACTTAGTAATTGATGACTCAGAAAATCTTCTGAAAATTCATCTGATATTTTACCTTCTTCGAATCCACTTTGAATTAGCTTATTAAATTCATTAATTAATTGATTTTGAATATTCACCATTAATATTTGATTTTCATCTTGAAATAGCGTTGCTACATCAGAGTACGAAAACAATAAGAATTGATGATACTGACTGTAAATCATTGTTTCAATTGTAGTTTGAAACTTTTGTTCAAAACAAATTGGTAAACTATTTATATTAATTAATTCGTCTAATAAGTTATTTAATTTCGGATATACTAAATCAAATAATAGCAATTCTTTGGATTTATAATGATTATATAAAGTTCCCTTTGCTATTTGTAAAGTATCTGAAACATCCTCCATTCGAAATTTAAAATAACCTTTTTCGTTAATAATCTTTTCAGCTGTTAACAATATATTATTATTTCTATCTTGAAACTTTTCGCTATTCAATGAATCGCCCCCTAAAATGACTTTAAAGTCATTTTTTCACATTAAATATTATTTGTCAATGAACTACTAAAATGAATGGTGTGAACTTTCTCA
The DNA here is from genome assembly GCF_001543285.1 of Aerococcus viridans. Taxonomy (NCBI): domain Bacteria; kingdom Bacillati; phylum Bacillota; class Bacilli; order Lactobacillales; family Aerococcaceae; genus Aerococcus; species Aerococcus viridans. The sequence continues at coordinate 160,270 of NZ_CP014164.1, read as the reverse complement.
AAAACATGCAAAAAAACACCCCATGGTGTGAACCATTAAGTGTTTGAAACGTTGATATAACAACGATTAACGTTTACTGAATTGTGAAGCTTTACGATCTTTTTAAGACCTGGTTTTTGGTTCTCTTAAATTATTAGATTACAAACCATTACTTGTTCTTGATAAATCAAGAATGTGTCTAGTTATAATTAGAATAAGTTTCATTGACTTTAAGTCCTTAGAAGGTCAAGTAGATTACCAAGATAAGCAATGTATGGGCGTGCTGTTTTTTTAAAAATTTACGAATAAGATGCTCGATTTATGGAGTTCAATTAACATTAAACAGTGTTGAAAGTTTGATCTCAAAGAATATTGCATTATATTCCTTTTGTTCACTTCATACATCATCACATTTAGGTGGTAAAACGTTTCCGAGCTTTAACTATATCGGTGAGAAAAACTTCTCATTGCTTAGTCTCTTTTTTTTAAAACTTCTTCATACTACTTATTTCAAATGTCTAGCATATTAACAACTAAAACTACAAACCACACTATCTTCTCGTGGCAATCATATCAATAGGAGTATACTGTATAGGATTTCTTACTGACTTAAAGCTCTCACGTAAGTTAAAGTCCTTGTCCATCTCTCTAGTTGAAATTGATTCCTTTAATTCTTCATACGTTGAACATTCCATGTAGAACATCAATAAGTCACAAAAAGATCTCGAAACTAATCTTTTCCAAATAGGCGTCCCTTTAGAGTAAACATAGCAGTATGAAAACCAATGGCTATGATCTCCGGATTGATTAAACAAAACGGATAACTGAGTTAACATTTCATCTGCTTCCGCAATTTGAAAAGAAGTCAAAGATGGTATCTTTTCCCTTGAATTAAGAATTGCTCCAGGAACGCTAATTTTTCTATAGTACTCCGAAGATTTATCAGCAGATAATCTATCTAATTCTTCAAAGTACGGGCGTAAGTAAGTAAATGTTTTTGCATCAATTGTATTGCCTACTTTTAAATAATAAGAAGCTGTCGTCATTGTAAAAAGAGCCTCATATTTATGATGTTCATTTAATAACGCAATAATACATATAAATAATTCCCAAATTAAAAAATGTTTTGGCTCATCAATACTATATATTCTCCAACTAGTACTTTCCCCTTTTAGTCTATTATATAATTTTTCAGCAAAATGAACTAACCAATCTCCTAAATTTGACTCATCTTCTATTATCTTTATTTCTAAAAAATCTAACATTAGATTACGGTAGGGTAAGAATAAACTAATTTTTTCTAAAATAGTGTCTCCTTTAATAGGTAACTCTAGATCATGTTCTCGAATTCGTTCAATAAATTCTTCAAAAATATCATTTTCAAAAATCTTTTTTTTTGATAATGATGATTCATTTTGATAATTTCTAACATAAGTTTGTAATAATGATTGATTTTTTTCATTTGAATCTAACCATTTTGGCATAGCTCCCAGTTTAGGCTTTTCAAACTCTGGTTTATTCCAAATATTACGGACTAGCTTCTCATAATTTTTTTCATAGTCTCTTTGATTATTCATATTACTTAAGTCAATATATATTCTTGAATTAAGATAAGTAGGTATAACTGATTTATTATCAGTGTTATCAAAAATAACAGGGATAAATTTAGTTTGGTTGGAACTACTATAAATTTCAGGTGTAATAATTAGGGTTTCATCACCTACACCTCCAGTTCTATTATCCGCCCGTTCACGATAAACTGAATTACATAAAATTAATACCTTTTTTATTTCAGAATTTTGCACTGATTGTTCCATAAATTTATACTTATCTTGTCCTTCTTTTAAGTCCCATTTATCTAAGACAACGTCTATCCCATCATGCACTAATCTTTCAGCAAGTGAGACAACATTTTCCGTGTATTCTTCACTTGTCCAGGCATATGAAATAAACACTTTAGGGACGTAATCAACTTCTTGAACCAATTTATTTATCTCCTAAATCATTATTATTCTATTTATAATACCCAGCTTTCAATAGAATTGCTAATATCACTTTCGCTCGGTAGACTATTCCTCCAACCAGAGACAAAATCAATATCTGAAGAATCGGGTAATTCTTCTTTATTCAATTCTCTTATTTTAATTCTGCTTGGAATTAAACTAGCTTCTCCAACAAATATAGCTTCCCTTCTTGTTAAAGAAGGTAAAATTTTTGTCAAACCTACTAAATTATCAGGTAAAAAATTTGATATATAGGACTGATCTGTGGAATTTGTTAACCTCATAATAACCCATGATGAACACTGCGATAATACTGTTTTTTCCAAATCTGCTGGTCGTTGGGATACTAACATTAAGCCAACACCATATTTCCTTCCTTCCTTTGCTATTCTTCGAACAGCTACTTGTGCTTCTTTGTATTGAGCTTCACCACTATTAGGTACGTATCTATGAGCTTCTTCATATACTAGAAGTATTGGGTTTTTTTTTCTATCTTCAGTACTTTGCCAAAGCTTGTATTGAAATACCAACCTAGAAATAAGTGCAGTTAAAATTCCGGCAGTTTCGTTCGGAAGTCCTGAAATATCTATCACCTTAAGACCTTTATTTTGTCCTAAACTATCTCCAATTAATTGGTTTATCACTTGGAACAATGTAAAACTAGTCTCTTCATTATATTCTTCCATAATAAACCTCAATTGAGGATTTGATTGTAAGATACGAAGCTTTTTCAACACTTCTTCCACTTTATCTCTACCAGATGAAGCCGCTAGTTTTTCTTTTCTTCCAGATTTGCGTCCTTGTACTTTATCTACGTGCAGTACAAAATCTGAAATTTTGAAAGGAACCGGCTTATCTCTATCAAAATCCAAAATATCAGCCTCAGTATACTCCTCTTTTATAATAAATGGAGTACTCCCAGCGACATCTTCGTCAAATCTATCAATCATACCTTTAGATACTAACCTTGCATATCTCAAAGCTTCATATACAATATTATTTTGACTTGTTGCTTCATACTCAGTCTTCCCTATCACAAGAGATCTAAATTCATCACTAGTCATTAGCCAATAAGGTAGAATCAAATTCTCTGAACCATTCTCATCATCTCCTCCATAAGCTTTGAATGTAACACCGTATTTCTTAAATGTATTCTTATACTCACCATGTGGATCAATCATAATAATTCTTGGATGAATTCCCCCCTCATCTTTTTCCATAATCCCATGTATAATAGCACTAACTGTACCTGATTTCCCAGTACCCGTAGAGCCCAGAATTGCACAATGATTGCCAAATAACTTGTTTATATCAGCCCTACAATCTTGTCTAGTCCCTGAATATTTTCCTATGACTAACAAATGCTCCGACTTTTCTGCTTTACTTTCTGCTCCTTGATAAAGTAACTTCATTTCTTCATCTGTCATTAAATAGACATCTTGAGTAGGTAGAGGGTACTTAGATACCCCCCTGTCAAATTCCAAAGTCTTATTGGAAAAATCGTATGTCCCTTGTCCTATTAATTCAGCTTCTAGAATTCTAGCATCTTTATCCATTGTCAATGTAGTTCCGTCTGAAATCAGTTCATTTTTCATTCTTAACATTGAAACACTAGCAAATAAAATTGTCCTTCCGAAGTGAATTTTAACTATACTCGCCATTTGGCCTATAGCTATCACTTTACCTCTGTACGATTTTGTAAGTGTTATAATTTCTGGATCTAGCTCTACTTTTATAGCGGTTCCATTAACTTCGTTAACTTTCCCGATCTGTAGCTCTTTTACAGGATCAAATACCATTTATTGATTCCCTCCTTTACTTTATAGTTCCATTTAGAAAGTTTGTAAGTCCAGAAAATGTCCACCATGGATAATTGTATTGTTCATTTTCTTCGGAGTAAATTTTATTTTTGTAACATATTCCTGTGGATGTTAAGCAGTAGATTCTCTCATTTATTAAATCATTATTTTGCCAATCAATGAGAGTATCGGACATATTATCAATAAAGATAATAAGAGTACTATTATTATGTATTTTTAATAAACCATTAAAAATTTCATTATTTATATGGTTGTCACCAAAACTATATCCACAAACAAATAACTTGCTCTGATTACTATTAATGTCGCTTCTAAAAGCTTGAAAAATTGTTGCGAACGGATCTTTTTGTGTCTCTACGTACTTAGTAGCTTGAGGATATATTAGGACTCTCGACTTATCAGATGTATATTTAGTACCATATCTTGTTCTAATAAGTCCGTACTCTTCATCTTGAAACCAGTCTATTGATCCATGTAATTTATAAACCGGGTAGGCTAACTCTTTTCTTTCAGAATACTCTTTCGGGTTCCAAAATCCCATGGCACCACCTGAAAATCCATCTACAACTTTCTTTCGTTTCAAAATCAATGCGTCCTCAAGTAATGTATCGTAATTAGTTGTATAAAACTTTATGTTTCTCCGTTTTTCAACACCAAGATGATTTTTCAACAATCCTTCTATGAACTCCAAATGGTATTCAATAGAAACAAGAGGTTCCGTTGCTGTTCCATAGATTATTTCATCATCCTTCTTGTTATATCCATATCTAATGGTATCTGTTAGCTTCACTAAAATTTCTCTATATAAATCTTCGAGGTTTTCTTTGGTATAGGTTGTCTCAGAAATCTTTATTTCTTTTTTCCTAGTTCTATCAATCAATGACAATAAATCACCAATATGACTTAAAATGTGTTCAACATGGCAATCTTTTTCTAATGATTCTTTTATTTTTTCAAGTAGTCTTTTGTTGTCTTGGTCCATTCTCATTTCTACTAAATCAGTTAATGGAGACATTAAAGGTATCCCTGCATCATAACTAATTCCTGCCCCAAATAACCAACTTTGTTTGTCAGAATCGATGTGGTTCATAACATTTTCTATATGTTCGTTAAAAATTTGATTATCCTGTATTTGTTCTAACTCTCTCACTCTTTTACCTCCTTACACAATCGGAAATTGATTTCTATATCTTTTTTAAATTTAATAAACAACAACAAATTATTTATTTCATTATACATGTAATTTTTATTTTTCTAAATGCTCAATTAAATTGCGCAAGCTTACGTCGAGAAGTAGGTTTTACATCTTAAATTGTCAAATTAAGTGCAACACAGTTTTATAAAAGATTTCATAAGGTGTTTTCCAATTCAAACATTTTTTCGGACGTGTATTTAATTTCGTTGCCCAACCTTGTATCTCTTCATCAGTTGCATCTGTCAAATCAACACCTTTCGGTGAGTACTCTCTAAGGAGTCCATTCGTATTCTCATTAGATCCTCTTTGCCGAGGGGCATGAGGATCTGGAAAATAAATTTGCGTATTATTTAATTCCTCAGTCAATCGGGCGTGTTGACTAAATTCTTTACCACGGTCAGGTGTAATGGTTTTACAAAACTTAGAATCAATACCTTGTAGTAATTTAATCATTTAGATATAAAAAAAAACACTCAATAAACAAGTGAGCGAATCTTAATGGGTACAATTTTATTAAATTTATTGTTCAGTTTTTCTTTCTAATTTATGAACATTATCTATTTTTATGATATAAAACAATGGCCATTTTGCCATCATTCTTCAAGTGGAAGTAACCATGTAATAAGAAAGCAAAGTCAGCTTTTGATTTTGGCGGTAATACACCATAAGAAGCGAAACGTGGGTCATCTAAGAAACCTTTAGCTGCTGACCATTTTGCTGAATAAGGTGGGTTCATCAGAACGGCATCAAAGTTTGTAGGCTCATCTTGTGGCCAGTCCGCATCTAACGTGTCCCCATTACGCAAAATTTGGTTCTCAGGGTCTACATTATGTAGGAACATATTCATACGAGCTAGGTTATATGTTGACGTATTTAATTCTTGACCAAAATAACGAATTGTTGACGCTTCATTTGAATATTTAGACGCATTTAACAGTAATGAACCTGAACCCATTGTGGGGTCATAGACGGTTAAACCTTTCTTATCTTCTTTATTTGCCAAAGCGATTCGGGTCATAAGTGTGGACACCTGAGATGGCGTGTAGAACTCCCCGGCTTTCTTACCTGAGTCTTCCGCAAACTGTCCGATAAGGTATTCATAGGCATCTCCTAGTGCGTCCCCGTCATAATTAGCCAAGTTTAAATTGTCTAAAGCTTTCATAACTTGAGAAATAGTATCGTTTTGTTTTTGTGGTGTAGCACCTAATTTTTTAGAATTTAAATCAATATCTTCGAATAAATCTTCAAACACGTTTGACGATTGTTCAATATCACGTAAACCTTGTTGTAAATGTTCACGTTGGAATGTATGGTTATTGATTTCTTCCATCAAAGCAGAGAATGTTAATTCTGGTTTAATTCGATAAGACATTTCATAAACCAATGCAGATTGGAACTCTTCACTAAATTCATCATCCGCGTAAGCTTCACGGTACATATCTAAAGCTTCATCTAAATTTTCTGTCTTTTCATCTAACATTTCAGATGAATGCACTAGCATCGTATCTGATAAATATTTGTAGAAAATCAATCCAAGTAAATAGTTCTTATACTCACTAGCGTCCATTTTTGAACGTAATACATCTGCCGAAGTCCATAATGCTTGATATAGTTCTGTTGCTGTTCCCTTAGTCATGTGTAATCCTCCAAATATAATTTAATGTCATCACTTTTATTGTTTAAAATACATAATTAAATACTATGTATCTATCATAACAAATGAGTGAATGTTTATAGCGCCGATTTGTAAATGTTTCCCAGCCTCTTGGCATTTTTATTGGCTTCTCTTATTTCAACTTATTTGTGATAATTAATTCGACCAAGAAACTACACAATCTCTGAATTGTTACTCTATTAACTAACTAGAATCTATATTAGATTGTTAAATCAGTCAAGTCCAGACTCCTGTGTAAAATGCTATACAATGTTTTTACCATTTTTACTTATCAAAATTGATGTATTTTCTTGAAGAATAAATCCATTCATCATGCAGGTCCATAAGAACGGCTCCAATTAAGCGATTGGCTGATGTTTGATTGGGGAAGATGCGAATAATCTTTTCTCTTCTGCGTACTTCTTGATTCAGTCGTTCAATTAGATTGGTACTCTTTAGTCGATTGTGGGAATTTCCTTGTACGGTATATTGAAAGGCGTCTTCGAATCCATCATCCAATGATGCGCAAGCTTTTGAATATTTTGGTTGATCGATATAATCATGAATCAATCGATTTTTAGCCTCACGCGCTAAGTTAATATCTGTGAACTTAAAAATTCCTTTAACAGCTTCTCTGAAAGATTTTGAATTTTTTTTAGGAATGGTGGTAAAGATATTTCTTAGGAAGTGAACTTGGCATCTTTGCCAACTTACGTTGGTGAAGGATTTTCTAATGGCAGAGACTAATCCTTTGTGCGCATCAGAAATAACGAGTTCCGTACCTTGTAAACCGCGTTCTTTTAGGTATTCAAAAAATGTTGTCCAGGTCTCTTCGCTTTCGCCACTTTGAATCATGAAGCCGATAATTTCACGGTCGCCATCTTTGGTTATTCCAATCGCTATATGACAGCTTTTTGAGAGTACTCGATTTTCTTCTCGTACTTTTATATAGAGTACATCGGTCATTAAGTAAGGATAATTTTTTTCTGATAATAAACGATTCTGCCACTCGTTAACCATAGGTTCTAGCTGTTCTGTTAAGCTAGAAACGAAGGACTTAGAGACGGATTTACCACAAAGTTCTTCCACAATTTTTGATACTTTACGAGTTGAAACGCCTGATACATACATTTCCAACATTGAAGCCATGAGGGCTTTTTCGTTTCGTTGATAACGTTCAAACACTGTGGGTAAAAAATGACCATCACGTGTTCTGGGTACTTTTAATTCTAGCGTGCCTACACGTGTCGTAAAGCTGCGCTCATAATAGCCATTTCGTTGACTTTGTCGGTTTTCTGTTCGTTCATATTCTTTTGCTTGAATATATTCTGTTCGTTGATTTTCCATTAGTTGATTAAATACCGTTGTTAAAATATTTTTAGAAACGTCATCCTTTACAGAATATTCAATAATGCTTTGAATCTCTTCGCTTTTCAGTGTAAAATGTACTTGGGTCATGTAAAAGTCCTCCTGGGTATGTTTTTGTCGTTAAAAACATTGTACCGTAAAAGGACTGTTATATGGCCTTTTTACTTTTACACAATTATACGGACTTTATCGTTAAATCAGAAAAAAACTCTATTTTTTCTCTGTGATTTCAGTATCAAAAATAATAAGTTATGAAACCGATAAATTAAGTAAAAAAAGCCAATTAAGTGTAAATTGTAATTTTATTTTGCATTAAATTTAAGGGGTGCTTTGCACTAATAAATCGAGTAGGAGACTAGCCATTAATTGGCTAGTCTCCTACTCGATTTAAAATAGTCCTTTTTTCAATATATAAATACTTTAACTGCCATAAGCATACCCTTTTTCCAGTTCGTCTTTACTTGTAGTTATTTCTATTGTGATATGATCCTTTACACCCGATGTGTGGGCAAGCTCTGCAATTTCTTCTTTGATTTCCCTAGTCTTGTTTATATCGGAAGAGTCTATAAGAACCGTAACGATAAGGGCATTTTCTTCTCCGTCCAGTGACCAAATGTGAAAATGAGAGAGGTCCTTTACAGCAGGAATATTGTTAATGGAGTTCGCCAGGTTCTCTACGTTTACATTTTCCGGCGAACCGTTCAATAAAATTTTCATTGTACTGAAAAATTCAGGTACAGTTTTATAGAGGATATAGAGTGCTATCAAAATCGATAAGATTGGATCCAATCGATAAGCCTCGGTAAAGTTCATTACGATACTCACAACCAAGACCCCAATCCACCCTAATACATCTTCTAGCATATGGAGGTTCAACATACCCTCATTTTTGGATGTGCCTTTGCTTAAAATCCAAGCCGCATATCCATTCAATGCAATAGCTACGAGAGAAAGCCAGAACATGCCACTGTAATTAACCGGTTGCGGATCAATCAAACGTGGGATACTTCGGTAAATCATAAAAAATGAGCCGCCGATCAGTACTACTCCAGTTATCAACGCCCCTAATAATGAAAAGCGGTTATAACCAAAAGTGAACTGTTCATCTTGCTGCTTTTCTGAGTACCCCTGGAAAAACCAAGCGAATCCAATAGAAATGGAATCTCCTAAATCATGAACGGCGTCGGACATAATTGACACACTATTGAAAAGAGCCCCAAAGAAAAATTCAATCATGGAAAAAATAAAGTTGGTGAAAAAAGCAATTTTAATATTCTTATTCGGTTGATTTTGGTGCGAGTGATTTTCTTGTTTCTCTGACTTTGAAATTTTAAAAACCTCCATTTAGTTTTATACCTTATTAGCTTTTATTGTTCTTGTTCATTGATATGAGTTAAGACTTGTTCGAGAATACTGAAAACATGAAGATCATCAAGACTGTAAACCATGCTTTTCCCTTCTCTTCTTGCTTTCACTAAACGTGAATCTTTCAATATTTTTAGTTGGTGTGAAATCGCGGACTGTTCCATATCCAATGCAAGCACAATGTTTCCAACACTGAGTTCTTTTTTCTGTAAGAGAAAGAGAATCGACAAGCGTGTAGGGTCACTAATCACTTTGAATAATTTGCTCATTGATTGAATCTTCTCTTTATTGATTGGCGAAGATGTTGATGTATCCATATGCTCTTATTCCTCTCATATGATTTTCCGTTCATATATATAATACCACATGGGTAAAACGATGCAAGTTTTTAGTTTATAGACTAAATTAAGACTTTTGTATTCATAATAGTAGTCCATTTGAACAAGAAGCATCTTGTCTTGACAAAGCTCATACAGTGAGTTATTATGATTTCATAAACATATGAATGAAACTTCATATGCAAATAATAATCATTCCGATTTACAAATAAAAGGAGATGGAGACTGGATAAGCCCAAACCATATGAATCCTTGCCTTACTTAAGCAAACAAACGAGCTCAGAATTTGCAAGGCACAAAAAAAGTCAACAAAAATCAAAGAAATTTAATAAGAAAGGTGATAGAAATGGAAACTACCAAAGAGCAACATTCACAGGAAAAAGAGAAACATAACCACGACCATGATCACAATCACGGGAAGATGCCTATTATTCTATACTTTATTGGTTTGGCATTGGCAATTGTTGCATTGTTCTTAAGTGGAGAATATCAATTAATTAAAAACATCATGTTCTCACTCGCCACAATTAGTGCGGGCTATCATGTCATTGTTCTGGAAGGTCTTGGAGAGACAATTGAGAATACAAAAGCAAATAATAAGTTTACGCCTAATTCTCATATTTTAATGGGATTAGCGGCTATAGGAGCTTCAGCGATAGGGAATTTTTGGGAAGGAACGTTGTTGATTCTCATTTTTTCAGGCGCACATTTCCTGGAAGATTACGCTGAAGGAAGAAGTAAACGAGAAATCACGAAATTACTCGAAATGAATCCAACGACTGCTCGGTTAATTTTGCCTGATGGGAATACAAAGATTGTTGATGTCAGTGAATTAAAAGTGGGAGATCAACTTCAAGTATTGAATGGCGATCAAGTCCCCATTGATGGCGTCATTTTGTCAGGCTCTACGTCCATTGATGAGTCGTCTATTAATGGAGAAAGTATCCCAAAAGAGAAGTCCAAAGGAGACTACGTTTTCGGAAGTACAATCAATGGAACAGGTACTTTCACAATGGAAGTCACTAAAGAAAATAAAGATACAGTATTTTCAAAAATTTTACAGTTAGTAAACCAGAACCAAGACAACCAAACAAAAGCTGCGAGTATAATCCAAAAATTTGAACCGAAATACGTTACAGTTGTTTTAATTGCCATTCCGTTATTCATGTTATTGGCTCCTTTTCTCCTAGACTGGACATGGTCACAAAGTATCTATAGAGGATTGGTCCTTTTAGTGGCAGCTTCACCCTGTGCTTTAGCAGCAGCTACTGTATCGGTAACTTTATCGACGACTTCTAACTTGGCCAAAAAAGGCGTCCTTTCAAAAGGTAGTTCTTACCTGTCTCAATTAGCCGATACTCAAGCCATTGCATTTGATAAGACCGGAACTTTGACCAAAGGAAAACCTGAAGTAACCAATTATTATTTTGCTGATTCCGTGAACGAAGAAAATATGATTGATATCGTGGTAGCTCTTGAAAAAGAATCCAATCACCCCTTAGCAGATGCCATTCTAAGAAAGTTTGAACAAAAAAATCAACTGACTATTGAAGTAGAAAATCAGATTGGTAAAGGGTTGACAGGAGATTACAACGGCAAAAATTATCGGATCGGAAAACCAACTTCATTTGACGAGGTTGCAAATGAATATATTCGTTTAAATAATGAGTGGGCATCAGAAGGTAAGACAGTCGTATATGTAGCAGAAGATGAGAATGTCATTGGACTTATAGCTCTCATGGACGTTCCAAGTGAACATGCAAAAGAAACTATTAAATACTTTAAAGAACAAGGCATACACACCACTCTAATCACTGGCGACTCAGAAATGACAGGAAAAGCAGTTGCTGAACAATTAGGAATAGATGAAGTAATCGCGAATGTCATGCCAGAAGATAAATCTCGAATTATAGACGAGCAAAAAGAGAAATACGGCGTAACAGCAATGGTGGGTGATGGTGTAAATGATGCCCCAGCCCTTGTGAATGCAAATGTAGGGATTGCCATGGGAGACGGAACCGATGTAGCAGTAGAGGTGTCTGATTTAGTTTTAATGCAGAATGACTTATCTAAATTGGTTAAAGCTCATGGAATTTCTTCTAAAATGAATCGTGTCATATGGCAAAACATCCTTTTTTCAATGGCAGTCGTAGCCTTTTTAGTTGTAGTGAGTTTATTAGGTCTAACAGATATAGCAATCAGTGTCACTATTCATGAAGGAAGTACGTTGGTCGTTATTCTGAATGGACTTCGTTTATTAAAATCTAATTAATTCGGTTCTTTTACAAATAGTGTTGGTAAATAATTTTAAAGCACACGAATACGTTTTTTAGTTTTTAATAATAATTAAGAAATCAATAAAGTTAAATGCCATGCACGCTGTGATGTGTTTGGCTTTTTTCTTGCCTTTAGGCAAGGGAAGTGACCAATGGGATAACATTTCTAACAAATGGTGTTTTGTCCTTCAGTGTACGTTCCTTAAAAGCCGTGGCACCAGCGAGAGCCAAGGTCTCTCTGCTTTGAAATCGAGCCTTAGTCTCGATTTCATGCTTGTTCACGGCTAAGGACGTACACTTTCAGTCCTCTTTATTCAAAAATATACCACTATCCCTGGGTTAGCTTGCCATCCCATCAAATGTATAAGGTTTAGGATTGGATGGTTTGTAATTTAATTTGAATTGGACTAAAATTCTTGCACGTAAATGATGGAAGTTCGAATATCCAAAACCTGTTCGTTTAATTAATTTAATTTTATTATTAATACCTTCGGTAGGACCATTTGATACAGTATATTTTAAAGCGTTATGTATATAAGGCAAGAATTTGGCTAATGTTCTGATAGTTCTTCTCGTACGACTTGGCAAAGTTTGGTTCTTAGTCCCACGTAGGATTTCATTGAAAATATTGATATCATGAGTTGAAATGGCATATTTTAGTTCATTCATCAGGGTATAAGTAACTAAAAGTTCGTGTGAGATACTCAAAAGATAATCAACAATACGTTGTTCTGATATCGCTTCACCAAATTGACGAACATAATGTGTATCCGTGAAATTTAAATCTTCAGCGTTCTTTAACAACAATTTCCATTGTTTTTTGAGTTTATTGTAGTCCGATGGACGGCTTGTTTTGATAGCATTCATCACTTTAATACGAATAGAATTGATTGTTTCATTCAACAGCTTTACTATATGGAATCGATCAATGACAATCTTCGCATTAGGGAAACATGTGCGGATGACCTCTAGATAAGGTGTATATAAATCAATCGAAACTGTCTTCACGCTGCTTCGAGCAGTCCAGGTAAAAGAAGAAAAGTAATCGATGAGCGACGCTTGTTTTCTATCAACGACAATATCAATTAGCCTTCTATTATGCGTGTCCACAAGGACAGCACTCATCGCATTGGCTACACGATTAGTCGATTTAAACTCATCTACACCGAGGTGATTCGGGAGATAATTTCCCTTAGGTGATAGTCCCATACTTGCTTTCATTAAAGTTCTGGCCACTGTTGGAGAAGAGACATGATAACGTTTAGCGATTAACCGCATAGATTGCGTTTCAACCAATTCGGAGCTAATTTGACTTTTAATGGTTTTAGAAATACAGCAAAATTTTTCAACTAATGGTGTTTCAGCGATAAAAGTTTGTGCACAATGTTTACAATAAAAGCGTTGCTTCTGTAATTTAAGTAAAACAGGATTAGTAGCTGTGTTCGGTAATCGAATGATAGCTGGTTTAAAGCCATGTTTGATGATATCTCGATTACCAGTATTCTTTACACCACAGTGCATACAAGCCTTAGGCTTGTACGTAAGAACCCCATGTAAAACGAAATGATTTATTTCATGATACTTTTCAAGTGGCAACAGATGCATAGATTTTGGTATTGTAATATCAATATTATTGTCGTAAATACCGCAAAGTTGTTTTATAATAGATGTATGGGACATGATTTTTCCTTCTTTCTGTATTCGTAGTGGTTTACACGCATTAAGGATATCATGTCCTTTTTGCGTACACAAAAATAGTGTCAATGAGATTCAATATGAATTCTCACCAACACTATTTATTATAGAACCATTAATTCTATCAAAACCCATAAATCTAGGGTATAGTAATAACTGTCTGAAGTTAATATGCCTTTAACGTTCTAAAAACGTTAGAGGCATATTTTTTATAAATTACTTTGTCTCAAAAACAATCGATTATGAGACTGTTTTGAGAAGCGACTCTTTCTTCTCTAAAAGCGCTCTTTTTTAGTCTCAAAAGTTGTATCAATATCTATGTATCTTTAACAACCCTTTGTGATACAATGAGGGTAACAAAGGGGGTTAGAACTGTGAGCGGATATATCTACGGATACGCGCGCGTCAGCACGCAACACCAGGATCTGAATCGGCAGCTAGACTTGCTAGCGAAACAAAATTGCAACGAAATCTTGACGGAGAAAATGACAGGGACGAAGAGCAATCGTCCTGAGTTGAACCGTCTAAAGGATAAATTGCGACCTGGGGACACGGTGGTGGTGGAGAGCTTCTTCCGCTTGGGACGAAGCACCAAGGATCTGATTGACCTGGTCACCTACTTCGAGGAGCAGGACGTGAAGCTGGTCAGCCTGAAGGAGAACTTCGATACAACCACCCCGCAGGGGAGGCTCATGATGACCGTTTTCCAGGCCTTCAGCCAATTCGAGCGTGATTTGATTGTGGAGCGGACGAAAGAGGGGCTCCAGAGTGCCCGTGCCCGAGGTCGGATAGGCGGAAGACCACGTGTGAACAAACGTGATATTGAACGAGCCGTGAAACTGTATGAGAGCAAAGCGTATAGTGGCAAAGAGATTACAGAAATGACTGGTATCAGTAAAGCTACTCTCTATCGATATATAAAGAGTAAGAAAAAATAACGCATTTTGAGCCAATTTCATATTTAAAAGTGAGTCACTTATTCACGTTACTGAGCTAAAAAGTATTTTTACCCATATCTTTCGTTAAGATTTATATTGCAACCTATAGTTAGGGGTACCGCCAACATTTCGGAAATTTTGTACGTTAAGGGAATTTCAACCTAAAAAAGTCGAATTCCTGTACGCTAAGGAACCGACTTTTTTAGATTGGCTTTCTCAATTATAGCCACCGGATAGTTTGAGTATATTTTCTTCACATAGTTAAGCTACTATAAATAAGAGCTTACCCTGCACAACAAGATAATTTCGAAACATCCTTATCAAAGGTAAGAGCAGCTAATTTTAATCCTTCTGCCATTGTTAAATATGGTGCAAGGCTGTCTTTTAAATCCTCGACTGTTAATCCAAACTTAACGGCTAATGTCGCCGCATATATCACATCTCCTGCATTTTCAGATACGATATGAACCCCTAGTAATTTTGAAGTTTTTGCATCGGCAACAAGCTTAAAAACGCCTGTTGTTTCACGATTTACTATTGCTCTTGGAACTGCATCTAAAGGCAATACAGATTTTTTTACTTCATAGCCTTTTTCTTTTGCTTGTTCTTCTGTTAAACCAACCGTTGCAATCGAAGGATTTGTAAAAATTACGCCAGGAACAACGGATAAATCTAATTTTTTATTTAATCCGCCAATCGCATTATCGGCAACAATTCCACCTTCATATGCTGCTACATAAACGAATTGAGGTCCTAATGTTACATCGCCTGCAGCATAAATCTTTTCATTACTTGTCCTAGCGTAGTCATTTATCAGGATTTCTTTTCGTTTTCCAACTTCAACCCCTGCGGCACTTAATTTCAAAGCATCTGTATTTGGTTTTCTTCCTGTTGCAACAAGTAACTGCTCTGATTCCACCACTTTTTTCTTACCATCTACTGTTACATGAACCTTTTTGATTTGCCCCTCTTGTTCTACACGCTCAAAAGTTGCCCCTTTTACAAGGTTAATACCTTGTTCAATTAACGCTTTTTCTACGGCTTCTGAAATTTCTTGATCATATTCTTTTAAAAGTCGCTCACTTCTTTGCATAAGCGTGACTTCTGAACCTAAATTATGAAACAATTGCCCAAGTTCCATTCCGATATATCCTGAACCAATAACCGTTAATCGTTTTGGTACCGTTTTTAATTCAAGTAATGTTGTACTTGTTAGATAATCCACTTTTTCAAGTCCTGAAATCGGCGGTAAGGAAGGAGAAACGCCCGTTGCAATTAAGAAACGCTTTGCAGAAAGTTTCTTCCCGTTAACTTCAACTGTATTTTCATCAACAAATATTGCTTCACCTTCAATTAACTCAAAGCCATATTCATCAATTAAATTGACATATTTTTGATTCCGAAGTTCGCTTACTAACTCTTCTTTATGCTTTACTAAAGGAGCTAATTCCACTTTTCCAGCAGATGTTTGTAAACCTATAAATGGGTTGACTTTTGCCAAATGATTGATTTCCCCAGCTCTAAGAAGTGTTTTTGATGGCACACAACCAATATTTACACATGTTCCCCCAACGGTTCCACGCTCAATCATAGCTACTTTTGCCCCATATTCAACCGATTTAATCGCAGCCGAAAAAGCAGCCCCGCCAGAACCAATGATAAGTAAGTCATAGTCTCCCTCATCACCTAAAACTATTTTTTCTTCAGATTGTACTTCTTCTATTTCTCCAGGCTGGTATTTTGCTTCATCAATTGCCTTTTTTGCACTTTCCACCCCAATATCATCGGGTAATTCAAATACTGCTTCACCACGACAAAAACTAGCTTCAATGTTCTTAGCTCCCACATTTTCAAGTGCTACGGCTACATGTTCTTCACAACCTGTACAAGTCATTCCTTGAATATTTATCTTAAATTTATTCATTACCTCAACCTCCTGTTTTATCTTAAATTTTCCTATTTCCTTATTTCATACCCTAAATCAGTAATTATTTCTTCAATTTCTTCTAAACTAGTTTTCGATTTATCAAATGTAAGTTGGGTTTCTCCTGATCCTTCAACTTCTATATCTTGAATACCCTCTAAATTAGAAACGGCGGAACTCACCGTAAAAGCGCAAGATACTCAAGTAAAACCATCTATTTTAAACGAAACAGATTCTAAGTTTTCTGATGGAACCTCACTTGTTTTTGAACCTTCTTCAACTGCTTTTTGACCACACCCAGAAAGGACAACAACCAATCCAAATATAATGAATAGATATATTAAATATTTCATCATGCCTTATATCCCCTGACTGAACAATGTATAGATAAGCATTACCCCAGAAACGATTGTACTAACCCATAACAACTTCTTCGTTTTCTTTGAACTATTTTTTTGTTTCCATACAAGTAAATGAGCAAAAGAAAGCATAATAACAGTGATAACAATAAACCAAATTCGATATGGCGCAAACGTAACGGCAAGTGTTCCAGCTAAACCACTTAGACCAAGTGGTATTAAGATCGCTAAGCCAATTCAACAAAGACTTGCTAAAAAAGCTGAAAACATCGAAGCAATTGCAACAACTCTTTCTTTCATTTTTTACATCTTCTTATTTTTATATGATTTTTCATATTTAGAATAAGCATAAAAAGTTAAACCAAGAAAAACAGCTAAAATAGGAATCAGAACAAAATCTAAATAGCCTGTTATTGCACCTAATCCAAGCGTACCTAATAAAATAACTAAAATAGGCGTAGCCCAACATAACAAAACCAAAAATGTACCTATAAGCCCTGCAATAAAGGTCTTTTTATGTTTCATTTCAAAATTCCTTTCATTCTTCCTCAATTAGGGTTTCAATTATCGGACAAGCATGTAAACTTTTTTCATCTGGACATCGTTGTTTTAAGTCGTCTAACATAGTTTCAATTCGTTTTAAATCCTCTATTTGTTTTTGAACTTCCTTTTGTTTTTTAGAAACAAATTCGAACATATCTTGACAACGAACTTCATCTTTATCTACAACACCAAATAATTTATAAATCTCGTTTAAAGAAAATCCAAGTCTCTGTATTCGTTTAATAAACCCAACACGCTTAACGTCATCATATGAATATATCCGATAACCAGCTTTCGTTCGGGAAGGTTCTTGTAATAAATTTTTTTGTTCGTAATATCTAATCGTCTCTTTATTTACCCCACATTTTTCTGCAAATGCAGTAATACGATAACTCACATAGTTCACCCCTAAATAATAATAAACCGCGTACCATAGTACGCGGTCAAGTATAATACATTTTTCTTCTTCAAGTGTCTTGCTTGTACTTTAAGGGAGCCTATCAACTCCACTTGGTTATTATTGTGATCTACTCAAACATTATAGTCAAATGACCATTTGATTGTATTTGTTATTCCTTTAAATAGTGACATAAATGAACCCGTCGGGAAAATAAGCTTTGTAAATCTGCATTTTCCTGACAGGATTACAGCTAACGAGGCCGGTTCCTTTCAATGAAGAGGGAAATTTTTTATAATAACTATTGCCCTGTACCATGATACAGGGTGCATAATATAAATGAGGAGGGAATGAAATGAAAGGTTTGACTAGAGGTCAAGTAGCAAAAGCAACGAATATGAATATCGAAACCATTCGATACTATGAAAGGCGTGGTTTGATTTCAGATCCTCCTCGAAATAATGTTGGATACAGAATGTATCCTCAAGAAGTGATTCAGGACATTGAATTAATCAAACGGGCTCAGGATCTAGGGTTTATGTTGGAAGAAATTAAAGATCTCTTAGCAGCATCTAAAGGGGACAAGGAATTTCATTCACAAGAAATGCTCGGATTTGCATCAGGGAAAATTAAAGAAATGGAAAAAAAGATTCGTGATTTAAACGAAATGAAATTATTGAAATTAAAAGCTGTTATTCGTCAAAAAAGATATAATTACAAACCGCATACACCTAATCATGTGGCAGAAAACATCTTAAATAGAGCATTCCAAGAAGAATACAAGCCAATGGAAGTGCTACTTACAGATGTAACAGAATTACCTTACGGTAATAATTCAAAAGCATATCTAAGCGGTATTTTAGATTACGGTGTCCAAAAAATAATAGCGTTCAAACTCTCACACCACAATAACAATGCCTTAGCTCGAGATACGTTTTCACAAATTGAAAATCAACTTATCCCGAATAAAACATTGATCCACAGGGATCGTGGATTTCAATATACTTCTCATTTTTTTAGAGAATATATTTCTAGAAACGATGTAATACATAGCATGTCCAGAGTGGGTAAATGTATAGATAACGGTCCGATGGAAAGCTTCTGGGGTATTCTGAAATCAGAAATGCCACAATTAGAAGCATACGATACGTTTGAAGAGTTAAATGATGCACTTCAATCTTATATTGAATTTTATAATATGGAGCGAGTTCCACTTAGCATGGGATTACGTATTCCAGCATAAAAAACCATGTATATTAAAATTGATGCATGGCTTAAATATTTTATTTATTTACCTGTCTACTTGACAGGGAGCAGTTCACACCAATGACAATCGCGTTTTTATTTCTATGGAACTCATGACTTGATAACTTAGAATTATCAATCGCCATTTTAGTTTTTTCAGTAAAGATAATATTTTCTGTATTATCTTTTTGATTATACATTCCTTTTAAATCTTTGTTAGGGATACCCCATTCAGCATACTCAAAAGCAGAGACTTAACGTATACAAATTATTGGCGGATGAGCTGTTATAGGATAAATAACAACGAATGGACTTGGTCATGAGAAGACAGATACTCTCATGACTAAGTCCGTTTTTCATTTTCACTAACAAAAATTTAATATAAAGCTACTAAAATATTTCGAAAAAACCAATATTCTCAAGGTCGTTTTGCATCTGTCTGATATTTCTGTATACTATATATTAGAGAAAGATGAGAAAAAATACACGTTAAGGGGAGAAAGTATGGAGAGTTTTATTGAGCAGTTCATGGGAATCAACGATGTGGTCAACGATTTGGTATGGGGATGGCCACTCTTGTTTCTGATTCTGGGAACAGGTGCATTTGTCATGGTGAGAACAGGTTTTGTACCAATCACCAAGTTTGGCTACGCCATGAAGCAGACGTTTTTCAAGATGTTTGCAAAGGAACAAGTCGGTGAAGGAGAAGTAACCGCGTTCCAGGCTGTTTCCACAGCACTGGCCGCCTCTGTCGGAACAGGGAATATTGCAGGTGTCGGTACTGCCATTGCTATAGGGGGACCGGGAGCCGTGTTCTGGATGTGGCTGGCAGCTGTCGTCGGGATGGCAACTAAATACGCCGAAGTGGTTTTATCCATAGAATACAGAGAAAAAACTGAAGATGGCCGCTACGTCGGAGGACCGATGTACTATCTCGAGACTGGAGCCAAGAAGAAATGGCTGGCCGTTCTGTTTGCGATTTTCGGAACAACTGCAACGTTTGGAATTGGAAATATGGTGCAGTCCAACTCTGTCGCTGATTCGCTGAACACGACTTTTAACATCGATCCGCTGATTACCGGGCTGGTCCTTGCTGTCGCTGTAGCACTGGTAACGATCGGTGGAATCAAGCAGATTGGTCGCGTCACATCTGTTTTAGTACCATTTATGGCCGCCGTTTATATTCTGGGTGGACTGCTTATTATCTTTTTAAATATTGAACTGGTTCCAGCTGCCTTCGGGGTTATTTTCCGGGACGCATTTACTGGCTCAGCAGCACTGGGTGGATTTGTAGGGTCAACGCTGACTATGGCTATCCGTTTCGGTATTGCTCGAGGAGTTTTCACTAACGAAGCTGGTCTGGGAAGTGCACCGATTGCCCATGCAGCAGCAACGACTGATCACCCGGTTAGACAGGGACTATGGGGAATCTTTGAAGTTTTCGCTGATACACTGGTCCTGTGTACAATCACCGCTCTGGTTATTGTCATGACAGGCGCCTGGGGAAGCGGTGAAGATGGCGCAGCACTCACAACAGTAGCGTTTGAAGAAGGAATGCCGTTTGGTGGGTATATCGTTACCTTCGGCCTGGTATTCTTCGCCTTCTCTACATTATTAGGCTGGTCTTATTACGGCGAGCGGTGCATGGAGTACCTGTTCGGGTCTAAATCGATAGTGATTTACCGACTGATCTTCATTCCACTGATTGTTGTCGGAGCTATTGGAGGCTTGAGAGCCGTATGGGCACTTGCGGACACGCTAAACGGACTGATGGCCATCCCTAACCTGATAGGCCTTCTCCTGCTGAGTCCAGTCGTCGTCAGACTGACCAAGAATTATTTCGGGAAAGACGGCATTTATAGAAATGAAAAACAAGGAAATGATTAACTGAGTAGAATGATGAAGAGGCTGGGACAGTAGTTCCAGCTTCTTTTTTAGTCGAATCGTGCGTATAAAAATCAATCGAAGCAATAATGACTCATCCCGCAGCTCCTTCAAAAAAACATATACAAACCTCGAGTGATTGTGTATATTTAGATGGTTCTGTTGCAAAGTTTTAAATAAAGAATAAAATCCCTTACCGTATCTATGATTTAAGCTGGGATTCCCAATAATACCTTGATCTCAGTACAGACTGAAAACCCGAAGAGAGTGCCTTCTTTTCGGGCTTTCTTATATAATCCTCGAATGGCTTCCATGCCTTTAATCGTGGTAGAGGCAGTGCGTAAACTTCGATAGAATTTATTGCGTCTCTTTACTGGACGATGGTCTTGTTCAATCAAATTATTCAGGTATTTAATGGTACGATGTTCTGTCCCTTGATAAAAGCCGCCGTATTCTTTTAGTTTCTTAAAGGCACTTGTAATAGAGGGGGCTTTATCTGTGACTACAACCTTCGGTTCATCAAACTGCTTCACTAACCGCTTAAGAAAAGCATAGGCTGCTTGTGTGTCCCGTTTTTTACGTAACCAAATATCCAAGGTTAAACCATCTGCATCGATGGCTCGATACAAATAATGCCATTTTCCTTTAATTTTGATGTACGTTTCATCCATTTTCCATGAATAAAAGGATTTTTTATTTTTCTTTTTCCAAATTGGATAGAGTAGTTTGCCATATTCTTGCACCCAACGATAAATCGTCGTATGAGAAACGTTAATGCCACGATCATATAAGATTTCTTGAACTTCACGATAGCTAAGGTTATAACGAAGATAGTAGCCCACGGCTACAATAATCACATCCTGCTGAAATTGCTTTCCTTTAAAATGATTCATCGTCATTCCTCCTGCTATCTTTTTCTATTATTCTATCTTATTTGATAGTAGATTTAAAACTTTGCAACAGAACCTTGCAAAGAAAACAAATAATTATAATCCTGAATTTACATATGGAATATATCAAATAGATAGTGAACTAAACACATCATATAAAGATAGCTTTAATAATACTGTATTTGATTATCCTGAAGTAAATGGGGAAATCAAATCATTAAAATCTAATATTAAGAAATATTATTTAAAAGAAATTGTTCCTACATTATTTAAATATGAACTATTAAAATAAATAGTAAATTTTAACTAATACAATTGAAAAGCCCTACTAACAAGATATGTTAGTAGGGCTTTTTAGTTAAAAAATATTTGAGCGATTTTTACAGATTCAGCAAATACTACCTTTCAATCATTTTTAAGTGCGTATATGTCGTTTGCTTTTAGCGTTATCGCAAATAAGAACCTATTCCTGCAAGGGTAAAATGCACGATCGGAGATCGCCCTTGCAGGTCTAGAACCATTATTTGCAGAAAGATAACTAAGCAAACCACCAAACGCACTGAAAAAAATGATTAAACGAAAGGAAGTGAACAGCTAAAAATCTAATCAGTAAAAATAAATATTTTAAAAACATTAAGTGCTAAGCACCCAACCAAAAACCTAAAAAAAATTGTTTAAAAAAGAAAGGAACATTAAACATGATTACAAAAATTGAAGATATTACACCACTTGAAATCACATTACAAACAGAAAATTATTATCAAGTATTAAGTGAATATTTTGGTGAAGCATACTGGACAAGCGAATTTGAAGTCGAAGAAATAGATATTGAGGAAAATAAAAAAATCTTTGCTGTTTACAACAATGAACTCGATGAGATTTGTCAGTTAGGTATTATCACACTCACATATGAAAATAACAAAATAAAATCCATACATCTATTAAGAGAAATACTTTAGGAGGAAAAATAATGACTGATGTTATGATTTATAACCACCAAAAATTTATTAAGACAATTCCAGGCGATACAAAAAGTATCGCTAAGGAAGTTGCAAAACAAGACTTTTCAGCACGCTTAACAATCACTGATGTAGCAGATAATTTAATTTTAACAACAATCGGTAATTTCCTTGATTATGTACCTGATAAAAAATGGTTACAAGATGAATTACTACCAATCCTAATTCCTATACAGATAGGAGAAGAAGAAGTTTAAAAGAAAGGAATCGTAAAATGAAAGTATATGACTATGAAGAACTAATAAAATTGCTAAATGCGGATAGCAGATATTTTGTTATTAATGGTGATGATGTAGATAAATTATTTCGTAAGAAAAATACATATAAGATTGAATATATTGATACGTACAGCAGGAAAGAATTTCTTTATACGAACAACATTTTAAATCGCAGGGAGCATATTTACAGCGGTGCAAGTATTTACAAACTACAAACATATCAAGATGAAATCAAAGATAGAATTGCAGACGGTCAAAATCTTGTATTTGTAAATCCAAAAAATGAAGTACATTTTGAAAAATCAATTATGACTTATAAATTTTTGTTTAATTATATAGGAAAAGCCTTCACAATCAATGAGAAAAAGATTGAATATCAAACACAAGTCTATGGAGAATATACTTATTACTGAAAATAATAAAGGTAAAAAAATTCTAGCAGCAATCAAAGATTGTAGCTAGAATTTTTGGTTTAGTAAAGTGGTATAGTGGTAATTTCCACCTTGCTACTTTACTACATCATCTCTAGGAACTCTTGTAATTTTGGCAAATTAAGTGCCTCTTTATATTCAATCCTAATTGTTATAAATTCGTCATAAATTTTTACTAAACAATAATTTTCAAATTTATCTTCTCTATTCAATGTATGTAGGGTATAAGAAATTACAGAATTACCTTTCACATTTAATTTACCAAATAAAGCAAAATCGATATTTTTTTTATACCCCTTACTTAAAAGGTATTGCTGAATATCAAAATTTAGCGGTACTTTTTTAATGGCGAGTATTTTCATCAACACCTTCTACTTTCTTTTGATAGCGAATCAGCGTACTTTTACTAATCCCTGTCATTGCTGTAATTTCAGTATAAGTATGTTCTTTTTTCAAGGCTAATGCGTGGTCTAATTGTGCCTTTTTATATTTAGGTGGTCTACCGTCTTTTAACGTTCCATTTTGACGTGCTAAGGCTTTGCCTTCTTGTGTACGTTCCACAATCAGATCACGCTCAAAATCCGCAAAGGCACTAAATACGGTATAAATCAATTTGCCTGTTGGTGTATTTTCAATACGTCCAAGATTTAAAATATGTACAGTGACTTCCCTATCAAATAAGTCTTTAATAATCTTTAGGGCTTCCTGCGTACTTCTAGCTAGCCTATCTAGTTTGGTGACGACAAGCATATCCCCTGCTTTCAACTTGCTTAACAATTTTAAAAATTGTGGACGTTTGGTATCACGTCCTGATAATTTATCCTGATAAATGACCTGACAATTTTCTGCTTTTAAGGCATTAATTTGTGTTTGTAAATCTTGTTTAGCGGTACTCACTCGAGCATAGCCATATTTCATTTTTCACCCTCTTTTTCTTCTTAAAACCAACCCCACTTATGACACCTACTTATGATACCGTCAAAAGTCAGTATTTTCAACAACTTCAAAAAGGTTTCAAATGTTTTGAGTTATGAACATCATTAGAGATAATAAAACGCTTATCCATACTTTATAGTATATATAAGCGTTTATTGTTCTTATTAACAAAGGCTCTATTTTAATGGTTTCAATTACTCTTGTTTAAGTCGAATTCTATCATTCTTACCTACTCCAGCAAATTGAAAAGTAATCATGTCACCCTCATTAAATGTCACAACCACAGATTCTTCAGGCATTATTTGAATTGTATTAGGGTCACCATTAATCCAAATAAGTCCGTATCCACGATCGGGATCTGATCCTCCAAAAACACCAGGTGTCCATGTTGCTACATAGGTTCCTGGTCTAATATTATCTGCATCGATCTCAACGTTTACTTTAGTTCCATCTCCTCCTATCAAAGATACATCACCTGTAATGATATTTTGATTTTCTTTTTTTGTTACAGTGTATGCTAACTTTTCA
The DNA here is from genome assembly GCF_001543285.1 of Aerococcus viridans. NCBI lineage: Bacteria > Bacillati > Bacillota > Bacilli > Lactobacillales > Aerococcaceae > Aerococcus > Aerococcus viridans. The sequence continues at coordinate 135,265 of NZ_CP014164.1, read as the reverse complement.
GTTACCTCACTTGTTGGCTCACTAACTGTCTCCTCCATGTTACTAGACGATTCAGCTTGTTCTGGAGTATCGTTTATGGAACTTTCTATACTTGACTCACTCGTCGGGTTTTCAGTAGAACTTTCTTTTTCAACCACTTCGTCTGTCTGTTCAGTTTCAGGTGAAAATGTATGATAGGTAATATCGATTGGTATATCTTTTGAGTAAACTTCTCCGCTCTCGAAATCTTCTTTTCCATCAATTGTCATTTTTTCAACCGACCCGTCTTCCGTTAACCAACCAGTTATTAAATCCTCCATTTTTGTTGTTTTTATGTTTGTAAATCCAGCATCTTTGAACTGCTCCACTACTGATTCATAATGCTGTTTTGCTACCTCACTTGACGAAATAGGAACCGATAGGTCATTATTATCTAAGCTCTCGGTTGATGTGGAACTCTCACTAAAAATTATATTAAGGAAAACAACAAAAAAAACGATTACACCACCTATTATTCCAAATTTTATTAACTTCTTCTTTTTTTCTACGTCTGCATCTGTTAATACAATAATTTCAACCTTGGCTTCTTTCCGAAATTTACCTAAAATACCAGGTTTTGGTTCCTGAATAACTGATATTTTTGCGTGTTTCTTGTCGATTCCTAAATCTTTTAAACCTTTTTCAATTGCATCATTAACCGTTTCTCCACTATAAATTGCCATGTGTTTCCCCTCCTTGAATTTTCTATATATTCTTCTTTTTGTTGTATTAATATTTATATTATCCCACTCACTATTTGAAAAGACTATTCAACTTTTTGATAAATAGCAGCAACCTTGAAAACTGACTCATTGCTTTTTTTAAGAAGCAACAATCAAAGAAACAAGCTTGTTCAGATCTTGTTTCTTCCATGCACTTAGAAATGAGGCTGGGACAAAAAAGGCTTAGTTAACTAAATAAAGAGAGGAAAAAGATTTCACTTCGAAATCTTTTTCCTCTCTTTTAATTTATCAGTCTCTTTTGGACTTTTATGATGTTATTAGCCATTAATACTAGACCAATATCTGTTTTTACTTTATCTTTTCCTCTTAAATGAGTCCTTCGGAATCCTAAGTTTTGTTTAATCTGTCCGAAAACCGGCTCAACATCAATTTTTCTACATGCGAAAAGAGCTGAGCCATCTTCAGATAATAGCTTAGCTGATTCATTTTCTTTTAAATACTGATATTTTCTATTAAAAGAAAATGACTTTTGTGGTGCGGTTTCTCTATTGACTGGATAGTACATTTCTTTTTCTAAGCGATATCCAGTTGTTGTTTTTGGATGATAAACATGATGAAAATGATACTGTGTACCATCAGGGTGAATAAAGATTTGATTTTCCGCATCATAATCCCAATTATTTAAATTCTTACTTGATTTCTGAAATTTCTTCGTCTGTTCCTTATCAAACATATTGTATTTGATGAGATGATCAATCCCTAGATTGTCCAACGTTTCTAAGTTTTCTTGGCTTCCATATCCAGCATCAGCTACGACGATTTTAGGTAAAGTAGGCATACTTTCAATAAATGGTAATAGTGTACGTGTATCCGTAGGATTTGGAAAAATATTATAGGCTATAACAAATTGATTTTCAGTTGCTATTTGAAGATTATAACCTGGTTTAAGTTGACCATTTAACATCGGATCTTCTTTCATTCGCATGAACGTTGCATCTGTATCTGTTTTTGAAAAACTATTTCTACCTTCAAATGTTCTATAATAATTTTCATACTTTATCTCACGTTGTAAAAAATCACCTTTCACTTTTCGTAAGTGTTTTTTCAATTTTCTTCGTTTCTGCTTTCTTGGATCTGCACCTTTTTTTGGCGTACTTTCAATTTCTTCATTTACCTCAGCTACAGCTTCCTCAAGGAAGTCTTTTAGTATTTCAACATCATTTAAAGACATTGAATCAATTTCATCTTTGATAATCTCTTTTTCTACAGTAGGTAATATTTCGTTTCTATAATATGCCATTTCTTTAGCTTTTAATGATGCGTAAAATTTATCTGTTGCTCTTTTCCAAACAAAAGAATATTTATTTGCATCTGCTTCAATTTTTGTACCATCTATAAATACTACATTATCTGAGATTAGTTCTTGTTGAACTAAAAAGAGTTTAAATTCAACGAATAGGTTCTCAAGAATTGATGCACATAATTCACTAGAACGAAATCTATTAATCGTACGATAAGAAATTTCGGTATCGGCAACTAACCATTTCATTGGAATGTTCTCTTGCATCATTTTTTCAATAGTTCTTCCTGAAAACGTCTTTTCTATATATGCGAATAGTAATGCCTTTAAGAGGATTAATGGATGATAGGCCGGTCGGCCTTCGTGTTTATAAAATTGATCGAGGATATGTTCATCTAGTTGTTCGACAAAATTATTTACTTGGAAAACAATATGATTTGGTGCAAGATAATCGGATAACTCTAATGGTAGAAAAGCTTGATTCATGTTATATTGAGTATACATAAAATACCTTCTTTCTTTTTAGTTCTGTCGTTATTACTATTATAAATGAAGGTATTTTATTTTTGTATAATTTAAAGAGGAGATTGACCATTTTTCGTGGTCAATCTCCTCTTTTTTGGCTAGTTTTGTCCCAGCCTCTTTTATTGTTTATAGTAACCCTATTTCTTTGAAGGATAACCAATTTTTTTCAGATACGATAAAGTGGTCGAGTAATTCTATTCCTAACACGTCTCCCGCTTCCATCATGCGGTGGGTAAAAGCATAGAACACTTTCTATAAACCTTAATAATATAGACCCTGTTAGTATTTAGTGTTTTTCTATTTCACCATGTGAAAATGACTCAATCTCTTTTTTGAATTTGTATTCAGACTTCTTAATAAGAAGATCAAATTCTTTATAACTGTCGACTTGTTGTGGAATGTGAATGGATTGCTTAAATATATCAGCACCATATCCTGATAATGTACCAACCTTCTTATACTCCGTTTCACTAGTGCTCGGGTATACGACTCCAGCTTTTTTTGATTTCAAAATATACGAATAAGAAATTATCTGATACAAATCTTCTCGATTAATCCCTTTGGCAGTATACTCAAGTTTTTTATACTTTGCATCAATCACCGCGCCGCTATCCTGATTATAAAAATCTGGATAGACCGTTCTGATTCTATCCGCAAACAACGAAATACCCTCTTTACTTTGCTTGTTTCTAGGGTGAATAAAGTTATCCTTAAGCAGGGTATTCAAGTATTCTTCCCAAAGCCAAGCCACATCAAATAGGATGCCATAAATATTTTTGCGATTCTCACCGAAACTATGACGTCTATGAGTTAAAATCATCAAGCATAGTTTTTGAAGTGCCAAATATTCAGTATAGTAGGCATGCCTTACAGGAGTATTCTTATTAGCTATAATTACTTTCCTCCTATTACCTCTGTTATATGAAGGCGTAGCAATAGTGACAGCCGAAACATTCTGTTTTGTAAGTTCCGAAGAATTAAGAATTCTCCGCCCATTCTTGGTTGAAAGTCGAATAAATTCTATTGTATGCCTCACTAATTGCATCAATTCGTTATCCTGGGTGAACTCTCGCGTTGAATAGGCTACTTTACCTGTAAACGGCGTGTTTAGTTTGATGTGTCTAGCAATATCAATATTTCCTTTGATATTAGCGTTATTATATTCAAATCTACGGTATTGTCTGAAGATCCCTTTTCTCATAGCAGCATCAAGATATCTTGGAAACAAATAGATCGACAGTTGATAGAGTTGCTCCCTCAGGGAGAGGGTAGAATCCAAATCGACGATATTGATATTCAATACTCTTTGCAGCATATAGTGTAAAAAATAATTGTTTTCACCGGGAGAGAATCGTGAATGGATTTCTAGTTGTTCATCCCCGTAACCAATAAAACCAATGACATTTTGAAACTTGAGGGAATCATTTACGGTTTCAATTATTTTTGAATCGTGGTCTAAATCATCCACGTCTAAAAAAACACTTGGAAAAATAAGTAGGTTTTCATTTTCTGAAAGTGTAGCTAGTGTCTTATCTACCAGTTTAGTGGAAAGCTTAGGATAAGCGGCAACAAATTCAGATCTTGAATAAGTTTGGTTATCTTCTATCCTCATCAGCAAATTCCTCATCTGTTTGGTGTATTAAATCATAAGCATTTTTCATGGCTTCTAACTTTTCTTGTTCCTCATAGCTTCCGCGAAGGTATTCTTCCAGTAAAGGCTGAAGATAGTCTGCCCATAACACATTATAGTCATAATCTAATTCAGGTAATTTCAAGAAGTAGCTTGGTCCAATATGATAATTAGAATCCAAATCATCCGTATTCGATATTTGTTTATTTAATGAAACCAGACGATCAGTAGCTTCTTCTATTTTTGTCTCATCTAGCTGCCCCTGCCACATATATGTAGTGTCTTCCGCCTGAAGTTCAATAAACCTAAACCGTCGTCTCATTGCAAAGTCAAAGCTATCCACAGAACGGTCAATATCATTCATTGTTCCAATAATGTAGACACTATCGGGAATATAGAATTTCTCATTACTATCTATATGAAGATTTGAGTATTGTGTATAGACACCGTATTCTTCTTTTCCCCGATAACCAGGATCGATTGAAAAGAAAAGTTCTCCAAATATCTTGGAAATTTCGCCACGGTTTATTTCATCAATGACAAAAACATATTTCTTTTTTTCATTCCTAGTTGTTTCGCCCTCTTTGAATGGTTTTAACCCAAACGAATCAGTCAAATGATTTAATACAATTTTTTGGTATGTCTCATATTTAAGGTTTGTGTCTTCGCCACGATAAAGTTTATATACCGTTTCTTTAGTAGCCACGGGTGTCTTGAATTTGATCGATTTTTTTGAGTTTAAAGTTGCTGGGACTGTACTCCCAGTCATCATATAATCCTCTTCGCTCTCGTTGATAGCATTAATTAACTGTTCCCAGGCATCATCAAAGTTATCCACTTCACCGGAAATCCCTGATTTTTTAGCTTCTTTACAAAATCTCTTGAAGATCCCATCCCTTAATTTAAAAGACACTTGTTCCTGATCGTCATCAGCTACAGGTCTCAGTCCTTCAACAAAATCTGTATAGTCATAGCTCGGGTGAAATTGAACAAATCCAAATTGTTCGCTTTCATTTAGTTTGTCTTCGTCTTCTCCAATTAATAGCGCAGCTATTTGTCTAGCTAAATAGGTCTTCCCTGTTCCTGGAGCGCCACGGAGTATAATGTTTTTCGATTTTTCTAACTTATCTGCTAATTCATTTATTTTATCGTTGCCCCTCATGTTTTTCTCCTCGACTTTAGGAAATACAAATTCTTTGTATAGTTTTTTTAAGTTATCGTTTGGTTCTGCATTAGAAAACAAATCTAAATCATCGACAAAGAAAGAAATGTTTCTTTCTTTATTGGTTTTTGAATTTTGGTTCCATTCTACTAGTCTTAGCGAAGTCATATGAGAGTTTTGAAAAGTAACTCGGATATTAGACCAATTCCCATTTGCTAATCTATGACAAATGTAAGGCACCATTGTGCTTCCCTCGCCATTGTTAGGTCCATAAGATCCCGTACTAAATAAATGAATATGGTATTCGACGCCATCAATAGTAAGCTGATCATACCCAGTTGAATATCGAAAATTGTTGTCTTCAAACCCTTCAATACCTAATGATGTTTTTCTATTATTCTTATTTTGCAGGTTACTATTTGCTTGTTCGACAAAGCGACTCAAAAGGTACTTAAATTCTTTATACTTATCTGAAGTACCATTCCCTATAATTGCGGAGTAAAACTTTTCGAGATCGTTATCATTGTCCACAAAAAACTGTTTAAGCTCGGAGTAATCATCTAACAGTGAGGACAAATCAGATAATAATTTCTCCTCGGAAGGCATATTAGAGGTATCATACTCGAATGCGCTGATCGTAGTAGATTCATATCCCTTTCCTAATGGAGTGTTCGAATTTAGCTCAATGTCCATCTTTAAGGGTGTTGAACTAGGAAATGTCTCATATATTTTGTTGGATATCTCTTTGACTTTAGGCCGTTTATACTTTTTTTCATCAAAGTATGTTATTCCTTGATTTAGTGTTAAGTAAATCCTTTGTCCATCAGAGCTAAACAGAAATACAATATAGAACCCTTTTCTGGTACTGGTGGTAATCTCCTTGTCCATGATTGCAATCCATGGAATAGAAGCAAAATTCTCATTTCCAATATTTCCTTTGATCACATAATCTGTTAATGATAATTTATTACGCAATGCTTCAGGGATCTCTTCTTTGATAACTTGTCCTATTGGTGCCCCTGCAAAAGGGCCATTTTTAGATTCAGGATATTGTATAGCTGCATCAGCTATCATAGTTGATATATTCATGTTGCCTCCTTAAGCGTTTCGCTTTTACATAGATTGATCCGTGAGAGAGATTTCGTTTTTAATTCTATATACAGTATCTCTCGTAACCCCTGTTTCCTCTGCAATCTTTTTGATAGGCTCTTCTTGTTTGAGCTTATTCACGATTACATGATAGATCATTCGATCTCTTGGATTTTTTGCCTCCGCCGAATACTTTACCGGGCGGCCTTTATAGTGGCCTTTTCGCTGAGCTATTTCGATTCCTTGTCGCTGCTTACGCTTGATTTCTTCACGCTCATTCTGAGCTGTCCAGGACAGCAGTTGCACAATCATGTTTCGAATTAACTTTTGGAGGTTTGGATCTCCCATCTCTTGGTTTAGAATAGGTAGGTTTAAAACAATAAGCCCGACTTCCTTTTGATCGAGCTTCTGAACGGTCTGAACAATATCATCATAGTTTCGTCCCAACCGATCCAGTGACTCCACAATCAGAGTGTCTTTCTCCCGAAGAAATTGAAGTGCTTTTTGTAGCTCCAATCGTTCGGTCATGCTTTTACCGGACATTTTTTCTTGAAAAATCTTTTCAGCACCGGCTTGTTCTAAAGCTTCGATCTGACGATCTAAATTTTGGTTGGTAGTAGATACACGTGCATAGCCTACTTTCATCTTTTCTACTCCTTTTTCTCAATATATTTAATAGACACTTATAATCTACACTGAAAAGAGCGAAAAGACAATAGCTTATGCATGTCTATTTTGGGTACACCCTAAATAGACAAAAAGCTCACATTTATATTAAATATGAGTTTAAAAAGCTTTATTATTTTGTTGAATACATTTTTCCTTGTACTCTATCTTTCTCTGTTAACATTCTTTCAGACACTGGTAGCATAAATATATCTTCAATAGTTCTTGTTAACTCATTATATTTATGGTAATCCTTATAAGCGTGGTACCCTACGAATACAATCGCCAATTGTAAAATTAAGCTAGACAAATAAAAAAGAGAAACTGTTGTAAACAAGTACTGAAACCCTACCGTTAAACTGAACAAATAAAAAAAGAGAGTTACGCTACCCACAAAAGATGATCCCGATAAGCTGTCGGGGTCATCTTTTTTAATTTTTTCTGATAGCGACGATTGTTGTAAAATTCAATATAATCTTCAACTGCATACCAAAGATCTTGTAGTGTTTCTGTTCTTTCAGATAATACAACGTCCTTCATATGACCAAAGAATGATTCCATAGGTGCATTGTCCCAACAGTTACTGCGCCTCGACATAGACTGAATTAGCCCCATATTCTCAACTTTTTCCTGGAAAACAGGGTAGGTATAATGAACCCCTTGATCTGAGTGGATATACCTTTCCAAGGCATAGTGGTGACTCCAGTATAGACTGCCGATTTATCTGGAAAAATGACCGTCATCAAGAAAAAGACTTTTTCTTATCTGTCTCACAACCGAAAAAGCGGCACAATAGCCGGGCTATTAGTCCAGTTTGGCAGGATAGGGAGAGCGAAAGGAGTTGAAACCTATTTTGCATTCAACCCGTTTTGCGAGAAAAAAAACGAAAAACTGGCACAATGGAGTGGCCTTTCCACCAGTTTCCTCTCCTACGCTGGACAACAGAAAAAGGACTATCCCCAAGTACGATTTTCACCGACGCTTGAAAAAGTCCTTTTTTTTACTAGCTTTAAATGCCCTCGTCTACCTGTCCGAAACGGGGGAGTGGAGTCACCACCCATTGGCCCTCCCCTAAGATAGCCCCTTCTGGAATATAGGGTTGATTCCATTTCCTGCTGTCAAAGGAATGAACACGGAAGTCTCCAAGAAAATAGTAACTGTCTTCGGGTACTAGATATTGCCCTGCTAAGGAGTCCGGGTACTCCACATATTCCTCTGCCAACCTTTCCCCGTTGACAAAGACTTCCCCTGTTTCCTTGATGACAATCCCATCTCCAGGCAGACCGATGACCCTTTTCACGAGCACCTCATCTAGTTCTTCAGATTGAAAAACTAAGATATCACCCCGGGTAATTTCCCCCGTATCATAGAGGCGGGTGGTGAGAATACGGTCTCCCGGCTGAATGGCAGGATACATGGAAGGTGTGGGAACGGAGATAAAGAAAAACAGGAAGCGGGTAATCAGGAAGTAAAGGAGGCCGGACAAAAGCAGGAAAAATCCTGCCTGCTGGCTTCCTCTTCTAATAGATGGCCTACCTTTCAAATTCTTACACTCTTCTCTTGAGGAACCCAGCAATGGTAGTGACGAAGAAGGTTCCGGCTAATCCCCAAGGCAGCCAACTTGCTTTGGTTTCCTCTGTTTCTGGCTCAATATGTTCCCCTGCGGCTTTCGCATTTTCCACTTCATGCAAATCGTCCGTTTGGGCAGTAGGGTGCAGGTCCGCTTCCTCATGCTCCTCCCCTTCCGCCAGATGGGTGAACGTCACATAATTCATGACATACTCTCGGCCTGCGTCGACATTGCTTGTATCAAAATCCTTAGTAGCGAGAACGTCCTCAAAGGCTTCCTCCAATTGCGGCATCAGTTCGGGTTCGACAAGCTCTTCAAGAGGAGAGAGGGTGCCCGTGGCGATGCTCCTATCAGCGGCAACAATTGCCTCCTCCATGGGGGTTCCTTTTAAACAGGAGCGGAGAATGCCAGACTGCCCAGAGGACACCGATGATCATGCTCGCGGCAAAGGCGCTATAGCGCTTCTACAGGTGCGGGAGCGCGAACCCCCGCCAGGCCACTTCCACCGGGATAGCCGCAACGACGTAGGTGGCAAAGGAAAGCATTGAGCTCCCTATTGGTCGAGATCTCAATGCTTGGGCTAGGCCTCGTCTGTTCCATGCAATGTCAGCAAAAAAACATTCACTCGCTACCCCCTAACCCTTCCCCTTGTTTTACTTTCTATCTCCCCTTACTCAAGACCAACCTATTCAAAAATTATCCAGCAACCTACTACCCTTTTTAAAATCTAACCCATTCAAAGTCTTAAGGGCTGGCTACCTAACCTTCCTTTTTCTGCTCAATCTCTTGCCTCCCTTTTCGATTTGTCCCTTTAATTTCCGCCCATGACCTTTGAAGGATCCCCTATATCAAGATGCCTTTTTACCCGTTTGGAATGTCAACACATTATTGAACAGAAAATATAAAGTGTAAAAGATAATTAAGTTCACGTTCTTTTTGCCTCTCTCAACCGAATGGCGGAAGCCTTTCGTTCAATCGATCGGCTAATTAATGTAACAGTCTGTGTCCACGACTACAAGGGCAAGACCACCCTTTCCGTCCTGGCCTCATACTGTTTTGACTCAGTGGCCGACCGATAGACGAATGACTTATCTCTTCCATTTTCAGACTGTTCTTCTTCCCAAGTTTTACGATAGTCTATGGGAGATTCGTAGTTTAGTGCGCCATGCGGACGGAAATTATTCCACCAATGGACGTAGTCCATAAGTTGGACCTGCAGTTCATAGAGTGTATCGAATCGATTGTCGTAGACAAATTCAAACTTAAACGATTTATATGTCGATTCCGCTACGGCATTGTCATACGGATTTCCTTTTCTACTTAACGAGCGTTCAATGTCAAAGGTATCCAATAATTCATCGATCGTATGGTTATCAAATTCTTTTCCTCGATCGGTATGAAAAGTGTTCACCATATGTAGATCGCCCTTAACTGTCGCCAGGGCCTGCATGACTAAGTCAGCGGTCTTATGCGGTCCAGCGGAATAACCAATGATTTCACGATTAAATAAATCAAGGATAAAACATACATAAAACCACTTAGTAGCTACTTTGACGTAAGTCAAATCCGTGACGATCACTTTCATCGGCTCTTCTTGTGAGAACTCACGGTTCAGGATGTTTTCGATTCTAGCTTGATTAACACCGGTTCTCTGGGGTTTGTAAGACGGCCGGTTATATTTTGAGACGAGATGGAATTTTTTCATTATACGACCGATACGACGGCGAGAGACAGTAAAACCTCTCTTTTCAAGTACAGGTTTCAATTTCCGCGTGCCGAACGCATTATTACTTCTTGCGAATTCTTCAATGATTGCTTGTTCGAGTTCTGATTCACTTTCTTTCTTTTTGGCTTCATAATAATAAGATCCTCTGTTAATTTTGAGGGCACGGCACATCGCTGATATAGAATACTTATGTTTGTTTGCTTTGATTACTTCGACCTTCGCCCGAATATCAGCGCCGCTTGCTTTAAAATATCATTTTCCATTTCCAATTGAGCATTTCGCTTCTTTAAAGCTCTCAGTTCTTTTTGTTCAGGGGTCAGATTGTCCTGAGCTTTGAAAGAACCCGAGTCAGTATTCTCGCGGACCCAGCGGTCGAAAGTGGAAGGGGTTAGTTCATATTCTGAAATGATTTCATTTCTTGGTTTTCCTGCTTTGTGTAGGTCTACGATTTGATGTTTAAATTCATCTGAGTAACTGCGTCTCTTTCTGCGCGTTGACATGATAGATTCCTCCAGTGTGTTTCTTTTAGTATACACACCTTATCTTTTCTGTCCAACTCAGTGTAACCTATCCAGTTTGACCTTGCTAGGCTTTACTAGGTAAGCTAGGCATACTTTGTGAATGGTGAAAAGTGGTGGAAGAGCATAAGGGAAAATGGTGCATTTTTATCATTTTCTTGTTACAAGTTGTATCAAGCTTGTAACAACAGTTAAAACGGAAGTGTGTAAAACCCTTATTTTCACTTGCTTTTTGGGACTTATAAACTTGTAACAAGCTTGTTACAAGTTGTTACACCAATGAACCACTTTTTGCAAGTTCTTGTTACAGGTTAAACCTTGATTTCATAGGCTTTTGGAGCGACTTGTAACAACAAAAAGTTTGTGAAAAAGTGCCTTTTTCCTTTAGGGCTTATACTTTGGTTAGGTAGATTTTTGAAAAAGCCTAGCCATGCCTTTGAAAATTTTTTGAAGAAATTTGGTTAAAGGCTAGCCTACCCTTTGGATTGAATAGAAGAATCCTCTACCACCTTTTTTCGATTGAGAACAAATAAAAATGACGAAGCCTTGATCGACTTTTCGGATTGAGAACAAGAAATCTTGCCCCCTTCTTTTGGATTGAGAACAAAAATAATGGTGAAGGCTTGCTGACCTTTTTTGGATTAATCAAAAGTTTTTTTGATGAAGCCTTAGCTACCTTTTTGGAGTGAATGCAAGATTTTTTTCAAAACCTTGGCTAAGCTTTTGGTATGAATACAAAATTTTTTTTACAAATCTTTGGCAAAGCTTCTGATATAAAAAGAAAATTTTTCGACGAAACCTAGCCTAACCCTTTTAAGATTGAGGACGAAAAAAATGATGAAGCTTAGCCTATCATTTTAAAATCCAGAAGGCATTTTTTTGACGAGTCGCTAGAAATAATTTTGGCGTAACCGAAGGTAATGAACTAGATGAGGTACAAGAAAAATTGGCATGGTGTCACGATAACATCCGCTTGAACTTGCTATCATCCCACCCTGCCCTTCACGATAACAAACAAAAAAATACCAGACAGTCATCGACCATCTGGTATCAAAAACATTATATGAATTTCTCTTTACTGATTAAATTGCCTGACGTTGTTCTGAATTATTTGCGACTGGTTCTTCGTTCTCCACTTCAACTTCTGAAGAAAGATCTAACGTTTTCACTAGACCTTTTTCTAAAGCCATTGCTAAAACTAACTCACGTACTTCGCTATCTGACATCGCAGAATCAATCGCATCGTTACGTTTAGAATTAACGTAGTGGTCAAACTCTTTATCAAGTTGATTAGCAATCTCTCGCATCTCTTTTGCCATCTCTTTAATTGACGTTGCTAACTCGTTTAATGGTTCTTGTTCTGAAGCAGTGAGCTGAACATCGATCTTACCGAAATCTAAATCGTTCTTACTATCCTTTAAAGTAGTTGCTAAACTTGCCCAACGTTTTTGTAATGGTTCTATTTTTCTTGCCATGATTATACGCTCCTTTTAAATTAAATATCGAATGGACTTAACAAATTATATCTAACAGCTTCACGACCAATGCTATCTTGTTTGATTGAAACTTCGTCAATATAATCTAACTCTACATCATACAATGCAATTTGATAATTCAAGTCGATGATTGATGCACGTAAACTTTCTAAAGCAACGACTGTTGAAGTATCTTGCGTAATACCTAGTGACTCTTCGTTGACTTCAGCAAGCAATGCGGCTTCACGTTCTTCAGCAGTCATCTCTTCAATTGGTTTTGTTTCTTCAACTGTACCGCTTGAGTCTGAACTTGAAATGCTTGTTTCGCTTAATAGCTTTTCAATTTGTTTATTTGTTTCACCGTCACCGATTGAGTTTAAAGCGATGTTGTCTGCTTCAATAATTTTCTTCGCATCGTCATCACTTATGTTAGGGTCATCATTCAATCGTTCATGATATTCTTCCATAGATTCTTTAGCAGCTTCCAACTGTGCTACCGCATTCTCTTTGTTCGTCATGATTGCTGAACGGTCAATCGCACCAAACGTCACATCATAAATTTCAGCTAAGGTTGAATCAATTGTTACATCACGATACGTTGTCCGCTGAAGGATTTAATCTAGTCACTAGCATATCTAAGCTAATGGGTACTTCAACCCCATTAACTACAATTGAACCAGTAGGTGCTAGGTTGGTTCCTGTCGAAGGTTCTCCGTTAGTATCTTCGTTTGCGGTGTTTGAGTATGCATCTTCTGCACGCTCACTTACTTGTTCGCCGCTTAATTTTAACGTACCATTCTCTGCTTGTGCTGCGATAATCTCTTCACTTGTTACTTCAATTGTTTCACCTGAAGCTAACTTCAATGAGTTCATAGAAGTCACATAGAAGTTCAACGGTTCTCCGTTATACTCCGTCTTAAGATCATCACTTTAATTGTTGATTTCTATAATTCATTAAGACATACAGACATAATTTAAATAAGTTGTCTATATAAATTAATATTATATAGATTTAAAGGTTAAGTAATTTGCGTAAAAATTGAGGTTAGTATATCAATGTCAAAGGGGTTTTAGGAACACCTAAAATGGCAGCTAGCAACGACAAAAGTTGGCACTTATAACGACTGATTGTGGGTGTTGTCGTTATAAGGGGCGGAGGTTTGATATTTTAGCATAGTTATAACGACAAAAGTTGGTACTTATAACGATATAATGATTGGAAATTTTTAAAGCAACTATTTTAAAAAAAAGTCAAGTCCAGACTCCTGTGTAAAATGCTATACAATGTTTTTACCATTTTTACTTATCAAAATTGATGTATTTTCTTGAAGAATAAATCCATTCATCATGCAGGTCCATAAGAACGGCTCCAATTAAGCGATTGGCTGATGTTTGATTGGGGAAGATGCGAATAATCTTTTCTCTTCTGCGTACTTCTTGATTCAGTCGTTCAATTAGATTGGTACTCTTTAGTCGATTGTGGGAATTTCCTTGTACGGTATATTGAAAGGCGTCTTCGAATCCATCATCCAATGATGCGCAAGCTTTTGAATATTTTGGTTGATCGATATAATCATGAATCAATCGATTTTTAGCCTCACGCGCTAAGTTAATATCTGTGAACTTAAAAATTCCTTTAACAGCTTCTCTGAAAGATTTTGAATTTTTTTTAGGAATGGTGGTAAAGATATTTCTTAGGAAGTGAACTTGGCATCTTTGCCAACTTACGTTGGTGAAGGATTTTCTAATGGCAGAGACTAATCCTTTGTGCGCATCAGAAATAACGAGTTCCGTACCTTGTAAACCGCGTTCTTTTAGGTATTCAAAAAATGTTGTCCAGGTCTCTTCGCTTTCGCCACTTTGAATCATGAAGCCGATAATTTCACGGTCGCCATCTTTGGTTATTCCAATCGCTATATGACAGCTTTTTGAGAGTACTCGATTTTCTTCTCGTACTTTTATATAGAGTACATCGGTCATTAAGTAAGGATAATTTTTTTCTGATAATAAACGATTCTGCCACTCGTTAACCATAGGTTCTAGCTGTTCTGTTAAGCTAGAAACGAAGGACTTAGAGACGGATTTACCACAAAGTTCTTCCACAATTTTTGATACTTTACGAGTTGAAACGCCTGATACATACATTTCCAACATTGAAGCCATGAGGGCTTTTTCGTTTCGTTGATAACGTTCAAACACTGTGGGTAAAAAATGACCATCACGTGTTCTGGGTACTTTTAATTCTAGCGTGCCTACACGTGTCGTAAAGCTGCGCTCATAATAGCCATTTCGTTGACTTTGTCGGTTTTCTGTTCGTTCATATTCTTTTGCTTGAATATATTCTGTTCGTTGATTTTCCATTAGTTGATTAAATACCGTTGTTAAAATATTTTTAGAAACGTCATCCTTTACAGAATATTCAATAATGCTTTGAATCTCTTCGCTTTTCAGTGTAAAATGTACTTGGGTCATGTAAAAGTCCTCCTGGGTATGTTTTTGTCGTTAAAAACATTGTACCGTAAAAGGACTGTTATATGGCCTTTTTACTTTTACACAATTATACGGACTTTATCTAAAAAAACATGTTTTAAATTGCCATTTTATTTGTTTCAAATTTACTATGAAGCAAATAATTTAAAAATACTTGTTTCAAATTGCCATTTTATTTGTTTCAAATTCATTTTGAAGCAAATAATTTAAAAATACTTGTTTTAAATTGCCATTTTATTTGTTTCAAATTCATTTTGAAGCAAATAATTTAAAAATACTTGTTTCAAATTGCCATTTTATTTGTTTCAAATATTGTTAGAAACCAAAATCTAAAATTTACTGGTTTCAAACTGCCATTTTATTGGTTTCAAATCTGTTTAAAACCAATTTTTATAAATTAGTGGTTTCAAATTGCCATTTTACTGGTTTCAAATCCTATTTGAAACCAAAATCTAAAATTTACTGGTTTCAAATTGCCATTTTATTGGTTTCAAATCTGTTTAAAACCAATTTTTATAAATTAGTGGTTTCAAATTGCCATTTTACTGGTTTCAAATCCTGTCTGAAACCAAAATCTAAAATTTACTGGTTTCAAATTGCCATTTTACTGGTTTCAAATCCTGTCTGAAACCAAAATCTAAAATTTACTGGTTTCAAACTGCCATTCTATTGGTCATGCAAATGGCAAACCCCCTGTTATATCAAGCTTTATTTTTACGCAAAGTACTTAAATCTTTAAATTAAACATTATTTAACGAATAGAAAGAAGGTTAAGTTACTAATTCACCGTTAAACAAATCAAACGTAAATTGGTAATTCAAACCTTTAATAGTTTATTGATCACCTTTATTTAAAGTCGCCCTAGAACTTGATTCATCCATGTAATGAATTACACGGTTTTCTCAAGGGGCGACTTTAAATAAACCACAATAGGTAAAAAAAGTGGTTATAAATAAATAATTTCAAAACAGCTTTAACAAAAGTGGTAAAATGTGGTTTTCACTACGTAAAATGTTGTAATAAACACAAAAACCACTTATTTAAGTTATTGTGGTGATTGATTACGTAAAATGTGGTTTTTAGCTCCGTAAAATGTGGTTTTTTAACGTGCAAAACCCTTGATACATAAGTCTTTTGAATTGCGTAAAGTCTTTAAATATAAATATATATATTATTAAATTAACATATATATATCGTTCATTGACCTGATCAGAGTGAAACAAATACTTTCAACAAGTAGTGGCTATAAATCTTGCTTTATGTCACCGAATATTTTCGTCATCTAACCCAATAAGGACGAAAATATATGTAAAAATTCGTTAATACCACCATTATTTTTCGTCATTCCCTTTGTTAAGACGAAAAATATAAATATATTCGTTTTGAGTGCCAATTTCTTTCATCATTAGAATGTAAATGACGAAAGAAAATAAAAAAATCGTCATTAACGCCCACTTTTGTCGTTATATGCAGCAATAAGTAAGAAATATCCTTTTAAATAACGACAACTTTAAACTTTTGTCGTTATCAACACCAACTTTTGTCGTTGTTAGTACCCACTTTTGTTGCTGATAATCTCTTTTTATAGCAACAAATCCATAAATTGTTGCTAACGACACCCATTTCTGTTGCTGATGATGCCCACTTTTGATATGCAGCAATAAATAAGAAATCTCCTTTTAAATAACGACAACTTTAAACTTTTGTCGTTATCAACACCAACTTTTGTCGTTAATGATGCCCACTTTTGTCGTCAATGATGATAAACTACAACGACAAATTTCAGTTTTGTCGTCAATGATGCCCACTTTTGTCGTCAATGATGATAAACTACAACGACAAATTTCAGTTTTGTCGTCAATGATGCCCACTTTTGTCGTCAATAATGATAAACTACAACGACAAATTTCAGATTTGTCGTCAAGGAAGACACTTTGTATATTGAGAAATCACGAGAAATTTACGTATCATATATTAAATTTTTTAGTGAAATAATGAACCTTTTATATATATCGTAAATACTTTATCTTTTATACCTTTTGGATAAAAATAAACCCAATGATATCAAGGGATACAGCGATTAAATGACGAGAAAATACTGTGTTTATACGTGGATAAGACGAGAAAAAACTGTGTATTAAACGAATTGCATTAATTTTTTTCGTCCTTTGGTGTATACCAAAAAATAGAGAAATCTTCCCTCCGTCCGAATACCCATTTTAGTATAAGGGTCCCTACCTCAAAAAAAATTGACGCTCATCAAGAAAATCATTTCTTAATAGACGCTAGGCTTCTCTATTAAATTCAACTGAAATAATTAAAGGAATGAAGTCATTCCCTCCAAACAAAAATTTCATTAAAGTAGGGCCTAAAAAAAGAATAGCAACTATACTTTGTCAAAAGACCTAATTGCTATTTTTTTGCTTGTTATTCTTCAATTACCAAATGTCTTGCCTTGCAGTATATTTAGGAGATATGATTCAAAAAACGGGTGGCGCAATAAAGTTAAGATTTAATCCAGAGTCTTCAAAAAAAAGGCAAAAGCGGTTCTTATCGAATCATTTATTTCATTGCGATGGAAGCTATTTATGCCTTTTTAGATGTATACCCTAAAAGTGAAAAAGAGTCTTTGACAGATAAAGACAAAAAAGAAATCAAACAATTTATCACTGATTTTAAAAAAAAGTTAAAAATAGGGGCTAATTAATATGCGTGATACACTAAAAGACAGTATGAGTGAATTAATAAAGTTCACTCATAACAAACCAAATAAAGTTATGGTTAGAAAGTACACATTAAATAATCTACCGGAATACAATCCATCGGCTGTCAAAACAGTCCGTAACAAAACACAAATGACACAAAAAGTTTTTTCCGATCTTTTAGTAGTATCGGTTAGAACGGTTGAAGCTTGGGAAACTGGAAAATCACATCCAAACGGTAGTGCTAGAAGATTACTACAATTAATCGAACAAAATCCTGAAATGGTTGAAGAAATCGAATATGCTTCCGCAAAAGGATAATTATCTTGGCAGCGATATATATACAGATTAGAATAGCTTATTATGAAAGATAGAAAAGCACTTTAAAAAATGTGCTTTTCTATCTTTTTTGTTTAGCGAGCTCTACTTTGTTCGACACAAACGACGAAAAAACTGATTGATCTTGCCTAAAAATGAGACCGAAACGGCCACATTTCAGGTCTCTTTTTTTGCTCAAAACGGCTGCGTTTTGAACGGGTTTATCAAGGGTATTAGTGGGGCAGAGTGTTCCCCAACAAGGTCGTTTGCGGCACGAAGTGGCTAGTAAACATAGAATTTGCCAAACCTACAAGCCTCTTGTCCTATTAGGACAAGTTAGAAAAATTGGTGTGCTATATTGAATTTAAATACACCTAGGGGCTGATAAAATGACCACAGCAAATGCACATATTGGGGAAGGTATGAGCTACGGAGGTTTGTCTAAAAGCCATTACGAATTAGACTCTCAAGATTCAGCAATCAGAGACCAAAAACAAATATAGCTTTCAAATTCATGAACATGTAATTTTGAACAAAACTGCGTACACAGAATTACAAGCTAAGCAGAATCAGATGATCGAGAAGAGAAATCAAAAATATATAGAACGTGGCGAACATAAGAAAGTAGACGGCAATATTGATAATTTTTTTACCAAAAAGAACAAGAACACCAGAATCAAGCACTTTCAATCAAATAATTTTCCGTTAGTAATTACTGCATCAAATTATGACGATTACGAAAATTTCGCTCAAGCACTAGGGGATAGTGGTGTAACTGAAAACGACTTGAGACATGCACACGTAAAGACTTTGAAGAAATCTGTTGAAGATATCAATGGGTTAAGTATTGTTGGTTTGGAAATTGATGAGTATTACATACATGCAAACCAAAAAGGCGTACCACATTGATAATGTATATAAAAAACACAATGGAGCGATTTTGAACAGATGCATATGCCTCCGAATAAAATAAAAAATAATCATTTACAATCAAAGCAACATTTATAATAGCTGTGCTTGCACAAGCAATAATCAGCGTAAAAAAAAGAACCCCACCATATTGGTAGGGCCGTTTTTAGAATAAATCATCATGCGTGCCAGTTCTAATTAAAGTCAGGATCAATTGATCGTTATCTACTTTATAGACCAGCAACCAGTCTTTCTCAATATGTAATTCACGAAAACCAGCATATTGACCTTTTAACATATGGTCATGGTATTGTGTACGCAAAGTTTCTTTTTCACCATTGATAATGAGTTTGATAACTTGAGCAAGCTTATCCATATCATAGTGTTTTTTCTTAAACTTTTTGTAATCCCGTTTGAAATTTGAAGTCCTACTAATCTTCATTTAAATCTTCCCAAAATTCATCAAAATTTTCAAAGGTTTCTAAATGACCTTCTTTAACTTCTCGTAGGGCATTTTCAGTTTCAATATTTCTTTTAATTTCAAATGGGACTTTATTTTCACGGACACTTTGTCTTAAAAATGTATTAATAGCTGTAGACGTGTTCATACCTAAATCTTCAAATAATTCGGCAGCTTCTTCTTTAAGGTCTTTATCCACTCTTATGGTAATTGTAGAAGATTCAGATTTGTTGCTTTTTCCTTTAGTCACTCTTTTAGGTGAAGTACGTGTTTTACGAGCTTTTTCCATATCATATACCACCTTTCTTATGTAAAACATTGTAACACATTAGTGTTACTTTGTTAATACAATAACCTACAATCGAAACGCCCAAGTATTCAAACTAAAGGTTGCCTGGATTTGAATTGACTTTTTTTAAAATGAGATTAACTCTACGAAAGTATGGAAACGCAAAAAAAACACAGGATATCAAAGGACTCTTGTGCTTTTTTCAAAATCTAAAAAAATTTAGAATGAATGATGTAACTACACTAACTCAACTATTAGTTTTTTATTCGTTGCATTTGCAATAGATACAATAGTATCCAAAGAAGCATTCACTTCACGAGATTCAATTCTACCTATAGTGGACTGCGGTTTACCAACCAATTTAGCAAATTCACGTTGGCTTAAACCTAGATTTTTGCGAATATTGTAGATTTGATCTGCAATACGATTCTGTACTTTTTCATTTTCCCATTCTTCAGCGAATCCTGGCTCTTTTAATTCTCTTTCTGCAGCATATTCTTCTAATACTCTATTCATCTGATTTCCTCCTAACAAAGTATAATTTACGCCGATTTTTCCCACGTTCAATTTCACGTTTTGGCGTTTTCTGATCTTTCTTAGTGAAGAAGTGGGTAATAATATATCGTGAATCCTTTACATGGAAGTAAATCCCACGTTGTATATTATTACTAGATTTCGACCTAATTTCGAATAAGTTATCATCCAATTTCTTAACCCATTGGTTTTTGATGGATGATTGAATGCCTCTAATTTCAATATTATCAATCATAGACATCACTTTAATTGCATCTTTTGAGGGCAATTTATCTAAGAATTTTTTAAACTCTTCTTCATCAAAAAATTCAAATTCAATTTTTTTGTTAACCATATTTATATGATAGCACAAATGCTATCAATTGTCACTCCATTCATTATTAAGAGATAGCACATTAATCAACCCCTTCCAAATCACTGTCTAAAGCTTCTGCTACTGCTTGTTTGATAATTTTTGGATCATCTTTAATTTCACGAAGCAATATTCGTTTGTTGCCTACTTTGAATTCTGAATCATAAGTTTGTTCTAGTTCATTCCAGTAGGCAAAATCAATATTATCAGCTGAAATTTCATCTGCATCTACAACTGTTGTGACTGAAAAAGAAGAGAAATTTGAACGTGTAGAGAAACAGTCCAACGAAAAATGGCCAACAATAAACGCTAAAATTGAAGCTGCTAACTTACATTTTCGGAAAGTAAAAAAGCGTTAGAAGATGAAAAAATGCTAAAAAGCAAGCTGAAATAGCATTGAGAGATGAACGTCATAAATTAAGAACAGAGTGATTAAACCGTCAGCTTGATTTGTTAGATAGTGTTGAAGAATCATTGAATATTTATGATTCAACTAGTAATGAATATTTAAGTTATGTAGAATATCATGATTTAACTAAAGATTATCTTGGTAACGGTGAATATACAACAATAAATCTCGCTAGAGATACTGAAATATATGTTTTAGACCAAATGGCTAGTAACGAAGAGTATGCTGAAGAGCAAGCCCTTAGCGTGTTTCAAAAAGTCAGCAACGCTGTTCGACAGTTGCCGAATAAGATAAAAGAATTAACAAATCGTATTATTACAAAAGACATTGGCAAGCATATTAATAAACGAATTGATGAGTATTTCAAACATCATGTATCGCCACAGAAAGAGCAAGTTAAATCTGGTATTGATACAGATATGAAAGACATTCGGTTCTGTTGCAAAGTTTTAAATCTACTATCAAATAAGGTAGAATAATAGAAAAAGATAGCAGGAGGAATGACGATGAATCATTTTAAAGGAAAGCAATTTCAGCAGGATGTGATTATTATAGCCGTGGGCTACTATCTTCGTTATAACCTTAGCTATCGTGAAGTTCAAGAAATCTTATATGATCGTGGCATTAACGTTTCTCATACGACGATTTATCGTTGGGTGCAAGAATATGGCAAACTACTCTATCAAATTTGGAAAAAGAAAAATAAAAAATCCTTTTATTCATGGAAAATGGATGAAACGTACATCAAAATTAAAGGAAAATGGCATTATTTGTATCGAGCCATCGATGCAGATGGTTTAACCTTGGATATTTGGTTACGTAAAAAACGGGACACACAAGCAGCCTATGCTTTTCTTAAGCGGTTAGTGAAGCAGTTTGATGAACCGAAGGTTGTAGTCACAGATAAAGCCCCCTCCATTACAAGTGCCTTTAATAAACTAAAAGAATACGGCGGCTTTTATCAAGGGACAGAACATCGTACCATTAAATACCTGAATAATTTGATTGAACAAGACCATCGTCCAGTAAAGAGACGCAATAAATTCTATCGAAGTTTACGCACTGCCTCTACCACGATTAAAGGCATGGAAGCCATTCGAGGATTATATAAGAAAACCCGAAAAGAAGGCACTCTCTTCGGGTTTTCGGTCTGTACTGAAATCAAGGTATTATTGGGAATCCCAGCTTAAATCATAGATACCGTAAGGGATTTTATTCTTTATTTAAAACTTTGCAACAGAACCAAAAAAGAGTGCTCATTTGTCTGCTTTGCTGTAAAGCAGACAAATGAGCACTCTTTTATTTTTTACTGATTTGGCCAGTCATGGTAATCAATCATAATGATTTTTTGTAGCTGATATCGTTTGTCTTCGTATTCTTCCATATTTTTTTCATAGTCTTCTTGACGATTTAAAGGGATCCTTGTCTGTTCTAAACTGGATAGTTCAAGTTTTGGCGGATTTTTATCATAATCTTCAAAAAGATTGCCATAACCATCGCTAGAAGTATCTATAAAATTATTAATACTTTTTACTGTTGCATCAACTAGTGTCGTATTCACTAATCTTTCAGTTTTTATCCCATATCTGAGAACCAGTACAGAGTCATAGAGCACTGCTATCGCTACCGTGGTTGCTTTTTCAATATCCTCACTGTGGTAGTATTTAAGCAAAGGAAAAGCTTGAATTTGTATTGTATATTGATTAATTTGTGAATTTAAGTCAGCTAAAACGTCATCCAGCTGATTAAAATTTTTCCCGTTCCATATCGTTTGCAAAAAATCTACACTGCTTTCTCCAATTCCCATAATATTACGTGCAAGTGTCATTTTTTCAACCACTGCACTGACAATAGAAAGGATATAAGAGGCCCCAAGAGTGAGCATCAACATGCCTATTCCGGAAAATAAAGCGGTAGTTATTTGAAAAAAAGTGGTTTGAGGTGTAAAGTCGCCGATCCCTAATGTAAACACCACAAAGCCGCTGTAATACGGTAATTGATACCAAGTAATGGATTGACTAGAAGAAGAATCAACAATGGCACCTAAATCGCCAGCGAAAAAGACCGTTGCGCCAAACCAGAGGAGAAAGAACCACGTAAATAATGTAGCCGTGAGAATTAAAGGACCAGAAATATTCATCAGGTTCTCCTTACCTGATTTTAAAATTCTACGCCAGATGACTGTAGTTAATCGGTCCGTTATCCACCCCTCTCCCCCATCTACCCATAAAGTGGTCCAAATAATATCAATCAGCGTCACAATAATAATCGCTGCACCAAGAACATACAAAAGATATGACATGAAAATTCCTACTTTCTATTCACTGTAGTCTTATTTTAAAGCAAGTCGTTCACAATTTATAATGATAGCCTTTAGAAAATAAAAAGAGGGTCTTTTCTCACCTATTTCATTTGCAGAGAAAAAAGACCCCTTTAATTGTTATTTCTTAACCAATCGCCACATCTAAGGTCATCACAATCGCAAAACCAAGCATAAAAGCCATGGTGGCTACTTCACTATAACCATTGTTTTGCGAATTTGGAATCAGTTCCTCCACACAGACAAAAACCGGTTCTGTTGCAAAGTTTTAAATCTACTATCAAATAAGGTAGAATAATAGAAAAAGATAGCAGGAGGAATGACGATGAATCATTTTAAAGGAAAGCAATTTCAGCAGGATGTGATTATTGTAGCCGTGGGCTACTATCTTCGTTATAACCTTAGCTATCGTGAAGTTCAAGAAATCTTATATGATCGTGGCATTAACGTTTCTCATACGACGATTTATCGTTGGGTGCAAGAATATGGCAAACTACTCTATAAAATTTGGAAAAAGAAAAATAAAAAATCCTTTTATTCATGGAAAATGGATGAAACGTACATCAAAATTAAAGGAAAATGGCATTATTTGTATCGAGCCATCGATGCAGATGGTTTAACCTTGGATATTTGGTTACGTAAAAAACGGGACACACAAGCAGCCTATGCTTTTCTTAAGCGGTTAGTGAAGCAGTTTGATGAACCGAAGGTTGTAGTCACAGATAAAGCCCCCTCTATTACAAGTGCCTTTAAGAAACTAAAAGAATACGGCGGCTTTTATCAAGGGACAGAACATCGTACTATTAAATACCTGAATAATTTGATTGAACAAGACCATCGTCCAGTAAAGAGACGCAATAAATTCTATCGAAGTTTACGCACTGCCTCTACCACGATTAAAGGCATGGAAGCCATTCGAGGATTATATAAGAAAACCCGAAAAGAAGGCACTCTCTTCGGGTTTTCGGTCTGTACTGAAATCAAGGTATTATTGGGAATCCCAGCTTAAATCATAGATACCGTAAGGGATTTTATTCTTTATTTAAAACTTTGCAACAGAACCGCAAGGCCAAACTCTAGAAGCCCTTGGCCCGGAAAATCAATATGGTAACCAAACAAGTGCATCAGCATAGGTGCAATAATCGCTAAAGGGATAGATAATACCAAAACTACCCAGAAACGTTGCTTAAAATCAGCCATCATATGCGCGCCGTGTCCGCCATGTCCATGACCATCGTGGCCACTATGATCATGGTGGTCATGGTTATGCTCTCCGTGATTCATATGTTCATGGTCGTGATCATGGTGCATATCCTAATGATGTTTTGTCTTATTTTCTACCTCCTACTGCATGATAATTATATTTGTTTACGTTTGTAAACTATATTTGATTTAAGTATAATTGTCTTATTTTGAAAATGCAAATAATCATGCGTTAATCAAGAATACTTTTTTCCAGGTTGAGCTCTTTAAAAACAATTTAAGTATGTTTTTCGAATTTAATTACTGTAATAGAGCATATTCAGATAAGTTTATCTATCCTATCATAAAAAGAGGCATTTCATGCAGTCCTAGTGCTTTTTATCCTTGAATCGGCATACCAAGGCAGACACAGGCAAAAGGACTTAGTCGTTGGATTGACCAGACAGGATCGAATGTAATCGTCACAGTCACTGCCTTTATGATAGTTAATTGACTCAGCTTTTCCTGAAAGTCCTTTTCAATCACAAATACTAATGGACAAGCTGGTGTCGTAAGGGTCATCACTACAGTACACTCACCTGTGAGATTCAGATCTACTTCATAAATTAAACCTAAATTTGGAAAATCAATCCCTAACTCTGGGTCAATAACCTCGAGTAATTGCGCCATTATGTCCTTTTGGTGGTTCACAGCCTCTCCTTTAAAAACAATCCCATATGTACTTGCTGATACGGACATCTCTTCACTCCTTCCTTTGCGTTAACTATCACTTTAGCTAGCTAGCTCTTCAAGGGTCAAAGAAAGGATGATCTCATTTTAATTCGTAAACAATATTGTATTAAGATAAATCTACATCCTTAGGTTTATTGCTTTCAAAGCTCAGAAACTTTACTATTCTTCTCAAGTAGTAGTGCTATTTAACCAACTACTCAAAAGTATAAAAGGATAAGTGATTGCATATGAACCCTACCGATGATTTCACTGTTGACTTTAACCAACCTGTCAAAACGCTCATCGACGACCATCCCGACCTATTAGCTTTATTAGTTGAAATTGGTTTTACCCCTTTGGAAGACCCAATCTTACGCCAATCAATCGGCCAATTTGTGACCCTTAATCGCGGTGCTAAAATTGCAGGTGTCTCCGTAGCATTTATCTGTCAACAACTGATTTACAATGGCTATCAACCAATTGGAGTAAAGAAAAATAATGAAAAAGAAGCATACTAACCAAGAAAAACAACGATTACAGGTGCTTACTGACATGTTGACGCAACTTCACCATGGCGTAGACCCTAACAGTTTACAAGAAGCATTTAACCAGCACTTTTCCGGTGTTTCGGCCATTGAAATCGCCATGATGGAGCAAAAAATTATCTACAAAGACGATAATGACATCACCTTTGAAGATGTCTTGAAATTGTGTAACGTACATGCCCGCATGTTTGAAGACCAAGTAACAGGTCATTCAGCTGTAGAAATCGAACAAGAAAATCATCCCGTTCAGGTATTTAAAGCTGAAAACATGGCCTTTAGAGCCTGCATTAACCGAATCAACAATATTTTTAAAGCCTTAGAAGCCTTAAACGAAGATGATCCTAGTCGCTTAGACTTTACAGACGGCCTGAAGCGGCAATACCAACTCTTAGGGCAATTTGAACACCACTATACTCGTAAAGAACGGGTTTTCTTTCCACTGCTTGAAAAATACGGTTATCATGCGCCACCCAAAGTTATGTGGGCCAAAGATGATGAGATTCGTGACCTATTTCAAGCAGCTTTAAAGCAAGTCGATTTATTAAGAAATACAGATTTTACAGAAAGATTAACGATAGTAAAGTTAGCTTTTGCAGATTTTGAATATGAATTTAAGGAGATGATTTTTAAAGAGGAAGCCATTCTTATAAATATTCTAGCCGAAAGTTTGTCTAGTCAAGATTGGGCCAAGGTTAGTGAACAAAGTGATATTTACGGCTTTGCGATTATCCGACCTACAGGTACATGGACAAGTTCAGATGAAAAAGATGATGACCAACATGAAGACACTACACCACTTACCAAAAATGTAGACCAGCCACGTAAAGCCATCATTGAAAGCCAAAAAATCAGTTTTCCTGATGGCGCTATGCTCATCAGCTGGGAAAGAAAACCCGAATTTCAAGCTACAGAAAGCTACCAGCAAGCGATCATTGACCCTGACATGCCACTCCCTGTTGGCGATGGATTCTTATCTACCAACCAAATGCGGATTATCTTAGACCGGATACCAGTCACCCTTACCTTTATCAATTCAGCAGGACATATTCAATACACAAATTACACCCTGCCCTGTCAAGATAAGACGGGGTTCCCCTTTCAATATCGTGAAAATTGTCAGATAGGGATGGCTGCACAGACGCTTTTTCCAGCCAGTATTTGGAAAACAATTCACCCAGTTTTTGAAAAACTAAAATCTGGTCAAGAAAAGGCTGTATCCTACTGGTTCCAAGAAACAAGCGCTGGGGGTACTGCAATGATTTATGTGACATATCAACCACTATTCGATGATGAACATCAATTCTTAGGCATCGTCGAATGCGTCCAGAATATTCAACGGTTTATTGACATCGCCCCAGGCACAGACCGTTCTGTTAAAGGACCGGATGAAGCAGATTTAAAAAACAAAAAATTGACAACTTTAGTACGACTCAAAGAAAATCGCACTAGCAAACAAAGTGAAACGATACAATTTTCCGATGGATATGTACAGGTTGATTGGTATAGTCACCACAATCAACTGCTCACTAGACCAGACCAAGTAGCCATTGATCAACCATTAGACTTGGAAAATGGCTATCTATCCCTTGCTGAGTTCACCAGTTTAATGAACGCCCTGCCTTTTGAAATTACCTATATAGACGAAAACTTCTGTTTTAGATATTTCAACCACGTGGTGCCTTATGATCAGATGATTTTCAAACGCTCACCTTTGGAAATCGGTCGTGACATTGAGTTTTGTCATCCACCACGCTTATGGCCAAAGATTGCGCAACTTTTAGATGATTTAAAAAATGCTCGTCTGATTATTCAGCCAATGCGCTTTTCTAGCCCTAATTTTTTTGCATATATCGAATACCTAGCCACTTTTGATGATCAAGATCAATTCCGCGGGGTAGTAGAGGCTGTCTTAGATATTCAAGACTACCGAAATTTAGCAAATACAGAAAAGCACTTTTTTTAATTCAAAAGATGACTAGTTTGAACTCAGGTTATTTAAATAAACTATTCGGTCAATACCACCATTCTTTAATCAGTCATGGTGGTTTTTTGACCGTTTTTATTTTTCGCTTTTTAAAATCATACATTAATTGTTTATTTTTCTTCATTTTTACTTTTTGACCCATGCACCATTTTCATTTACCCTTGTACGGAACACTATATATGATAAAATATTTTGATGACGACACTATATGTTGTGTCTAAACTTATTTTTCATGTTATAGTAAGGAGGCACTATTCATGGCACAAGCAGTTCAAGAAATATTACACCTAGATAGCTTTGACCAAGTAAAAGTACACAAACGTGATGGTCGAACGGTCGCTTTTGATGTCGACAAATTACAACAATCCATTATAAAAGCAAGTCAAAGTAAACAAGCTGAAACAGCTGATATCAACCTAATATTGCACCAAGTATTGGCAAATTTAGCCGATATTCAAAAAGCAAACCCTAATGACGCCATAGAGGTGACCACTATTCATCACCAGTTAGTGCAAGTTTTACAAGACCAAAATTTCAACCATATAGCAGAGACCTATCTAGCAAACAGACAAGTGGCTGAAGAAAGGTTTGCTAATGCAACTAACATCCAGACTCGTATGCAAGGGCTTATCAATAAAGCACAGGATGTGGTGAACGAAAATGCCAATAAGGATAGTAAGGTCTTTAATACCCAACGCGACTTAACAGCAGGTATCGTGTCGAAAGCTATCGGCCTTAAAATGCTACCAAAGCATGTCGCTAATGCGCACTTAAAAGGGGATATTCATATCCATGACTTGGACTATAATCCGTACGCACCAATGACAAACTGTTCATTGATTGACCTAGAAAATATGTTTAGTAATGGCTTCAAGATTGGTAACGCCGAAGTGGCATCACCAAAATCCATTCAAACAGCAGCAGCTCAAACGGCTCAAATTATTGCTAATGTTGCATCTAGTCAATATGGTGGTACGACTGTTGACCGCATAGACGAAGTCTTAGCGCCTTATGCAGAAATGAATTACAAAAAGAATCTCGCTATTGCTAGAGAATGGATCGATGGTGCCAAAAAACAAGAGGCCTTCGCAAAGTCTCGTACGAAAAAAGATATCCACGATGCAATCCAAAGTCTAGAGTACGAAATCAATACTTTATATACTTCTCAAGGTCAGACACCCTTTACAACCTTTGGCTTTGGTTTAGGGACTTCTTGGTATGAGCGAGAAATTCAAAAAGCTATTTTTGATATTCGTATCGAAGGATTAGGCAAGGAAAAAAGGACTGCCATTTTTCCTAAGTTGGTCTTCACCCTTAAACGAGGGGTAAACCTTGAACCTAAAGATCCTAATTACGATATCAAGCAATTAGCACTGACTTGTGCGACGCAAAGAATGTACCCGGATGTCTTAATGTATGACAAAATTGTTGAATTAACAGGCTCTTTCAAAGCACCCATGGGTTGTCGGTCTTTCTTACAGGCTTGGCAAGATAAGCATGGACAAGAAGTGAATAGTGGCCGGATGAATCTTGGCGTGGTCAGTTTAAACTTACCACGGATTGCACTTGAAGCTAAAGGCAACCAAGAACGATTCTTTAGCATATTAGATGAACGGCTAGATATTATGGCGGATGCGCTTTTATTCCGTATCAACCGGGTAAAGGAAGCTAAGCCAGAAAACGCACCGATTTTATATATGCACGGTGCCTTTGGTAAAAGATTAAATGAGGATGAGCCAGTCGACCTATTATTTAATCAGAAACGGTCTACCATATCAATGGGATATATCGGTTTATATGAGATCGGTACAGCTTTTTATGGCCCTAATTGGGAGTCAAATCCTGACGCAAAGGACTTTACCCTGTCTGTTTTGAAAACGATGAAACAAAAAGCTGATCATCTAGGAGATACCTACGGCTACCACTTTAGTATCTATTCAACACCAGCTGAAAGTCTGACTGATCGTTTTTGCGAATTGGACCTTGAAAAATTTGGGCCAATCTCGGATATTACGGATAAAGAATACTATACAAACTCATTTCACTATGACGTCCGCAAATCTCCTACGCCGTTTGAAAAACTTGAATTTGAAAAAGACTATCCGCAATATGCAAGTGGTGGTTTCATTCACTACTGTGAGTACCCAAATATGAGACAAAATCCTAAAGCGCTTGAAGCTGTGTGGGATTTCGCCTATGACCGGGTAGGCTATCTAGGGACTAACACCCCAATTGACCACTGCTATGAATGTGGTTTTGATGGTGATTTTGAACCAACTGACCGCGGCTTTAAATGCCCACAATGTGGTAATAGTAACCCTAAAACCTGCGATGTCGTTAAACGGACTTGTGGTTACCTCGGTAATCCACAGCAACGACCAATGGTAAACGGACGACATAAAGAAATTTCATCTCGGACAAAACATCTCTCTCAAAGTCGCGTAAATACCTCATTTGAAGCGGACGGAGAAGATGCCATTGTCTACAATGAACCAGTATGGGGTGATCAGATTGACGACCAACCATAAGGATGAAAATGCCAAACAGACGGAAAAATCCTTAATTCCTAAAAAATATACCGAACGGTCTATGGTGGAAGACAAGCAAGAGGCGCGACCTGAAGACTTTCTTAGTGAAGAAGATATTAAAAGGGCCGAATTAATTCAGAAGAGGTTAGCTAGAAGAGCCCAGCGCGCACCCAAATCCCCCAACAACCCAGAACCAAAAGAATGGTTAGCAAAAGATTGGTCTAGAGGAAAAATCGCTGACTACAAAGCTTATAACTTTGTGGATGGCGAAGGTGTTCGTTGTTCCATTTACGTCAGTGGTTGTCTCTTTGCTTGTCCAGGCTGCTACAACCGAGTTGTCCAGAATTTCAACTACGGAATTGATTACACTGAAGCACTACAAAATCAAATTTTGGAAGATATTGGGGCTAGTTACTGCCAAGGTTTGACCTTATTAGGTGGGGAACCTATGCTAAACACTAATATCTTACTACCGCTATGCCAGGCTTTACGTGACCGCTATGGGCACAGTAAAGATATTTGGTGCTGGTCAGGTTATACCTTTGAAGAGTTACTAGTCGATTCAGAAGATAAACTTGCCCTCTTAGACTTAATCGATGTGTTGGTTGATGGTCGTTTCCTACAAGATCAAATGGATCTAACTTTACAGTTTAGAGGAAGTCGCAACCAGCGAATTATTGATGTCCCAGCGAGTCTTCAAAAGAATGAGCTTGTACTTTGGACAAATGCTGACGGCTTGCCATATAAGTAATTATTTTATCGGTTTACAAATATCAAATGACCTTTTATTCTGAGATAGGTATAGAATGATTTTTTAGCTAAACCATTTCATTTAAAGGTTTACGATTTTTAAAAAAGTTAGGAGTTACACAATGACAATGATAACCGTTGGTGGGATGATCGGCCTAGGTAAAACCACCGTTACAAACTTAATCAGAGATGAATTAGACTTTAAACCCTTCTACGAATCGGTAGAGGATAACATTATGTTGCCTTATTTTTATAAAGCTAGTCCAGAAGAGCAATTGTTGAAGCGGTATCCATTTTTAACACAATTGGATTTTTTGAATTCACGATTTAAAACAATTAAGCAAGCTTCTAGAGAAGATAAAACAGTTTTAGATCGATCTATTTTTGAAGATTGGTACTTTGCTAGAGTGAATACAGACATTGGCCGTATTAGTGAAGAAGAGTTTTCAATTTACGAAAATCTATCTCGTAATATGATGGAAGAATTAGCTGAAATCCCGCGCAAGCATCCTGATTTAATGTTGTATCTGCATGGTTCTTTTGAAACAGTGATGACTCGCATCGAAAACCGTGGACGTGATTTTGAACAAGGAGAGGAACTCACCAACTATTACCACCGCTTATGGTCTGGTTATGATGATTGGGTGGAAAATCACTATAATCAATCCAAAGTGATGTTCATTGATATGGAAAAATACGACTTGGTCAAGTACCCCCACCATCAAAATGTCTTAATTCAAGATATTAAAGACTTTATGATTGAAAATGATATTGTGACTGCTGACACATTTGAATAAAATACTGTTTGGTTAAGGAGATGGGCAAATGGAAATGGTAATACGGCTTAAAAAAATTCAAGATTTTGCAAGAGAACGCATGGCGTTTGACCCCACTGGTCATGATTACTGGCATGCAGATCGAGTTGCTAAACTTGCTAAAACCCTGTATATAGCAGATTATGGTGAAAGTAATACTGAGGCTTTGATCATCATTGAAGCCGCTGCGTATTTACATGATACAATTGATGACAAGCTAGTTTCGGATATTATTTTTAGTCAAATGGAAGTTGAACAACTTTTAGATGAGTTATGTCTTTCGCCAGCTAGTCGAGAAAATATTCTTTATACTATTCAACATATGTCCTACTCAAAAAACTTAACCACCCAATATGATTTGTCTGTTGAAGGCCAATACGTTCAGGATGCAGACCGAATTGATGCCCTTGGTGCAATTGGTATTGCTCGCACCTTTGCCTACGGCGGTCACGCTAATAACGAAATCTATAATCCAAAAATCCCTGTGATTGATGTGCAGAATAAAGATGATTACCGCAACCACCCTTCAACTGCAATTAACCATTTCTATGAAAAGCTACTTAAACTAGAACATTCTATGAATACAGAAGCTGGCAAAGAGATTGCGCATGAGCGGACACTTTTTATGCGACAATTTCTTGACCAATTTATGGCTGAGTGGCAAGGAAATATTTAAACAATTCGTATTATTTATTGTAGAATGTAATTAGCAAGTCATTTTGAATTTAAGAAAGAGGTTATATCATTGGATAAACGTAAAGATACTTCAGCAAGCACTAAATTATATCTAGCAACACCTTTTTTCAATCCTGACCAAGTTCGCCGTGTAGAGGAAGCGACAAAAGCCTTAAACGCGAACCCAACTGTTGGTGTTGTTCATTTCCCATTTGATCACCAATACAAAGACACATCTTTTGACCGTGATCCAGAAGGTATTTTTGGTTCATTTGAATGGCAAGTAGCGACCTATCAAAACGACCTATCTGCAATGAATACTGCAGACGCTGGTGTTTTCTTATATGACGTTGAAAACGTCGATGACGGTACAGCCTTTGAGTTAGGTTTTATGCGTGCAATGCACAAACCTGCTATCGTTGTCTTATTAAGTGAAAATGGTTTAGAAAATAAAGAATTAAACTTAATGATTGCGCGTGGAGGTACTTACTTCATGACTGATATCAATGAATTAGCAACTTATGACTTCAACCACTTCCCAACAAACCCACTTCCAGACATGGATGTTATCTAAAAAATGGAAAAGCATCAGGTTAGCCTGGTGCTTTTTGTATACCAAAAAAGGCATGAAAGGCATTTTGCCACCCTTTCATGCTTTTAATATTTTCATTAAAGATTAAACAATCTATTCGTTTTTTATCAGGTTAATCACTTTTGGTGGTTCTGTCTTTATTTTAAACTTTAACAATCCAGCCTTCTGGTGCTTCAACGTCACCATTTTGGATACCCACTAATTCATCATACAATTTTTTGGTGATTGGGCCTACTTCAGTTTCTGAATAAAATACATGTTTATGGTCGTTATGGGTAATAAATGATACTGGTGAAATAACAGCCGCTGTACCACATGCTCCTGCTTCGCTAAAGCGGTCTAAGTCATCAATATACACATCGCCCTCTTCAACTTCTAAGCCTAAACGGTGTTCAGCTAACCAAAGTAATGAGTACTTAGTGATTGACGGTAAGATTGAAGGTGACTTAGGTGTCACAAATTTATTGGTATCTTTTTCAATACCAAAGAAGTTTGCGGAACCTACTTCTTCAATTTTTGTATGTGTAGCCGGATCTAAATATACAACGTCAGAGTATCCTTGTTCTTTGGCTTCAATTCCTGGCTGTAAACTACCCGCATAGTTTCCACCAACCTTTGCTGCTCCTGTACCATGAGGTGCCGCACGGTCAAATTCAGATGTTGTAAAGGCTGTTGGAACCATACCACCTTTAAAATAACGGCCCACTGGCATGGCAAATACTGTGAAGATATATTCTTTTGCTGCATGCACACCAATATTATCCCCTACGCCAATTAAAGTTGGTCGTAGATAGAATGATGCACCTGTACCATATGGTGGCACATATTCAGCATTTGCTTTAACCACTTCTTTAACCGCATGAATGAAGTCTTCTTCTGGTACTTCAGGCATCACTAAACGGGCTGCCGATGCATTTAAACGTTTCGCATTTTGGTCAGGACGAAAGATTTGGATATCGCCTTCTTTTGTTTTAAATGCCTTTAATCCTTCAAAAGCACCCTGTCCGTAATGTAAAATTGGTGCCCCTTCTTCAATCTGGATCGTATTTTCAGTTTCCAAACCACTCTTATACCATTCGCCATCTTTCCAATAGGCACGCCAACGGTATGGTAAGTTTATATATTCAAAACCTAATTCTTCCCATTTGATATCTACTGTCATGCTACTCATCCTTTCAATCATGTGTTTATATGAAATTCGTGTTGGTTTGGATATTGTTCATCTAAGCAAATAAACGCCTCTCACGATCCATTAATATACTATTAGTTTAACACTATTTATGAGAAAAAGGGTAGTTTATTTCTAATAAAAATGAGAATAAATCTCATTTTTTCTTTTTTTTGCTTTTTATTGATAAATAAAAAGTGTTGTCCAAAATAGACAACACTTTTTGAAATATATTTAGTAACTAGCGCTTACCAATTTTTATAGGAAACCTGCAACGATTGGTACTAAAATAGCAATCACAATACCAGATATTACCATGGCGATACTAGACATCGCGCCTTGAAGTTCATTAATTTTCATTGATTCTGCTGTACCCATGGCGTGACTTGAAGTCCCCATAGCTAAACCACGCGCAAAATATGAATCAATTTTTAGAAGTTTGAAAATCCATTCGTTCACCACAACACCAAAGATACCTGTCAAAACAACTGAACCAACAATAATTGGTGTAATACCACCAATTATTTCGGTAATATCAATCGCGATGGCAGTTGTTACTGATTTAGATAGCACCGAACGTAAAATTTCTTCATCCATATTAAAGATAACAGCGACAATCAAGACACTCACAACGGCTGTAATCATAGCTGCCACAACTGTAATAATAATTGTCCAGAAGTTTTCTTTTAAAATGTGCCGTTGTTTATATACAGGAATAGCTAAAGAAATAGTTGCTGGTGTTAACAAATACGACACAAAACTCGCGCTTTCTTGGTAAACAGGCACATTTACCTTGCCAATAACTAAGATCGCAATAATTAAAATAACTGCAATTAACAACGGATTGGCAATAGGTGTTTTTAATTTCTTGTTTATCCACATGGCAATCATGTATACGCCTAAGGTTAGAAATAAACCAAATGAGGGGAACAAATCAAATAAACTATTCATTATTTTCTCCTCCATTCTTAGCAATCTGACGTTTTTGCAACGATTGCGCTATAAGACCAGCAACGGCCATCACAAGGATAGTTGTCACCGAAATAATCACAGACCAAGATAATAAATGCGGCTGTAAACTTGCCCAAGAGGTAATAAAACCAGCACCTGGCACTACAAACATAGCAGGCATCACGGCAATTAACCATTCACCTACATTTTCAACTTGTTCCAGCTTAATCACACCAGTCATTAAGCAGATAAATAATATAACCATGCCGTAAATTGAGGCTGACAAGGGTAAAGGTAATATGTGTGATAATACTTCAGAGATTAAAGTAATCACAATAATAATAAAGGCTTGCTTAAAATACTTCACTTTTTAACGCTCCATTCTGTTTAGATTAGGTAAAATTCGCTAAACCATTTTGGCTTTGCGATGATGCATCACTAGGTTAGCATATTCATTTTTGATTGCATGAAAGTCATCCACTTTTAACCACTCATACATTTTGCCACCATACATCGTCAATTGTTGTTCAGCAACCGCTGTTCCATCATGCTTTAAGTTAGCGTAATGGTAAACGTAGGCAACAGCTTTCTCTCGATTTAGATTAAAATAATCCATCATAGTGCCCACAATATCATCCAATTGCCCATCTGATAAGGTCATATGTAGGGCTTTATTTCGCATATCTACGAAGCCTAATAATAAACCCGTATTAAGAAAGATTTCTATATCTGATAGATTACCTGCATCGCTTGTATGCATTAAATCTAATAGTTTTAGCATATCCACTTTTTCAGCAGTTAATTGTAAGCTTTCAGCCATGGCATTAGTCGTTAATGTTTCCTTGGCTTCTTTAAAATGTTGTACGAAGGCTTTTGACGAACGTGGTAAGTCTTTGTAGTTGGTTGCCGGTACTACTCTTTCGAAAGTATCGTTGTACACGAAATATTTGCTGCCATCTTTACTGGCTAACTGAAAATCAGCTCCTTCTGGATACCAATAAATACCCGCTACAGTTGGTTCCAGCTCAGCAATTTTATTAATATCGACAAGAAGTACGCTCTTTCCGTCCATAATTTCAGTTTGCGTATCCGTCACAGCAAAAAAACGCCAACCACTATCACTTGGCATCAAGCTCTTTTCACGGAAGGCCCATAATAATGGCTGCTTACCTTCAAGTAGTGCTACCGAAGCTAAACAATTACCGCCGTTTGGAATCAATTGCTTGGTCATATTTATCCTCCGCATATTGTTGTAGATCAAATGTTGTTGTTGAACAGATTTGTCCTTATCCATTTTAGCATACAAATTGGCAAAAAATAATCATCCATTTGCCGAAAATGTACGGTTTATAATGGTTGTTAGCGTTTGTATAAAATCAGTTTCCTGATCAATCATTGGGGTATGCCCAGCATCCGGTATAATGATCATTTCTTTTGTCGGTGCTTGAACCCTTTCAATCATTTTTTCTGACTGACTTCTTGGTACTTGGATATCATTTTCCCCAGAAATCAGGTAAACAGGCATACTGAATTCGAGGTCCCTTGCATATATGTCTGTCGCTAATAACTCTCGATACAAGCGCTGGTTGAGTAACATACGGTCAAGCATTTCCCGGTCACCTGCCGATAATTTATCCACCTGATTGGTTAACAATAAAGGTAAATATTGGACAAAATCAGCTGTTCCAAACCCTAATTCACGCTGAACTGACCGTAAAATCGCCGCCTCATAAGCTAAAGTCAAAAAATTTTCCGTGTTAGGATAATCAGTTGAAATCTCACTTAATTGATCAAGTAAATCTTGACGCCCTAAACTTGTCGCCAATTCTCGCGTCTGACTTAAAGCCACTGCCTCATCCTCAACTGGTGTGACAACTTGCCCAATACCCACATAAAAAGCCACATCATCCGGATGGTCAAGCGCATAAGAGACCCCTAACGCCGACCCCCATGAATGACCAATAATGCCCACTTGATCAACCCCATAACGGGCCTTGGTATATGCAACTAAATCTGTTAAAGAAGCCTGTAAATCGTCCATATTGGGTTCTGCATTTGAATTCGCTTCATAAGTTTTACCCGCACCAATCTGATCCCAAAAAAGTACATTCACCTGATCAGATAAACCAACCAAAGTGTCTGCTTGGTTTGTATAAGAAAAGCCAGGTCCCCCATGGAGGAAAATCGCCACCGGTAAGCCTTCACCCTGACCTACCTCATACACATACTGGTCTAGGCCATTCAAACGCAGAAAATGACTCTCTTGAATGCCAGAATCTCTTAGCTCAACTGTAGGCAAATCAGCCATTTTTGCATTAAATTGACTCAATGCCTCTTCTCCATTAGCCTCAACATCTTCCGCGAAAAGGGAGGGCTCTTCATCCAAGCTAGCAACCTCCTCATCCATATTCAGCGCATCCAAATCTGTACCTTCATCCTGGTAATTTAACCCACAACCAGTAAGTACAACACTGGTTACCAACAACACAAGCCAATTTTTCATACAATCTCCCCCTCTTTTCTATCATTATATAGAAAAAGACGCAGTGACAAATCACATACGCCCTTAAAATGAAATGGTAATCAATTATCAGTTTTTTTAGTTATTATTAGCAGTCAGGCTAATCTACTTAAGATTTTTCTCAATTTTCTTTTCAGTTTTCTTCGCTACTTTAGGTATCACACGGTAGTTTTTTCGGATAAATTTTGGGAATTTTTGTTTATTAATAATTTGCACAAACGTATCAGATGTATAAACTGCAAGCGCAATAGCCAAGGCAGTAAACAGTGTACTTCCTAGTTCAGTATAGCCTTGGGCCATATTCCCTTGAATAAAGGCTAATGCCGTCCGGTACATGCCACCTCCTGGTACAAAGAGGAAAAAGGCTGGAATAAAGAAAACTGTTACCGGTTCTCGAAAAATACGCGCATACATCTGGGAAATTAACGCAATAACCAAGGAACCAAAATAAGTAGCCATTATTTCTGAAAAACCACCAAAGTGTAAACTTATCAGGTAACTACCCCAACCAGCAATATTAATGAGTGGTGTCCAAAATAGCACTTTTCGTGGCCCTTCAATCGTTAAAATTGCAAACAAACCTACCCCATAAGCACCTATTAATTGTAAAATAATATCCATTATCGTCATTAATATAAACCTCCAATCAAGGCAAGGCCCAGTGCTGCGCCTAAGGCAATCATTAAGGCGTTCAAGAAGGCTTCTGTTGCTCTAGAAACGCCTGCAATGTAGTCTTCATGAAAAATATCACGTAAGGAGTTCGTTATGGCCGTTCCTGGAACCATTGGCATCAATGTAGAGATAATGACAATATTGATATCTGTATTCGATAATATATAGGCTTGCATTAAATAAGCAGCCACTGTTACAACAAGCGCTTGAATAATATTTGAAAAACCTTCACTAATATAGTATTTATCCACTAGACGGTATAATAAGGCCAAAATTAAACCATTAATTGAAGACAAGATCAACTCGTTAATACCTCCCCCAAAAAGGAAAGAGAAAGCTGCAGCTAAACCCACTACACCGATTGATACTTGTAATTTTGAATATTGGGGCTTCTGGAACCGAATAACCTGTAACCGCTCATGAGCTTCGTCAATTGAAATATTACCTGAAGTCAATTCACGTGAAATATGATTCACTTGGGTAATTTTATTTAAATTGTTAGAACGGCGCGTAATTCTCTTAATACCAGTAAACCCAGAACCTTCAAAAGATGGGTCATCAAGGGTCATATAAAGACCTGTTGAAAGAGAGATTGCCACTGCATATGCTGCATTTGATGTTGTTAAAATACGGTTCATCGTATCTTCAACACGGTATGACTCTGCATTACTCTCTGTCATTATTTGCCCGGCTAACAGGGCCGTTTCTAAAATTTTCTTATTTAAATCTACCATTTTCACCCACCCTTTCTCATAATCCACGGCTATTGTACCATAGGGCATCAAAGAATAAAGATGCTACTTTCCATGTAAATGTATCCTATTTCAATCTGTCTTCTAACCCAAGTCAGGTCAAATTTATGCTATAATTGCCCCGACTAATTAGATGAAGGAGCAATTGAATATGATTACCATGGCAGGCATGATTGGTGTTGGTAAAACTACTTATACCCAACATATGGCAAAAATGTTTCAAGCAGAACCACTTTTTGAAGAGGTATCAGAAAATCCAATTTTGGATGCATACTACAGCGAACCAACGAAATATGCTTTTTCACTGCAAATTTACTTTCTAAACCAACGCGTTAAAAGCATTAAACGCGGGATGAAATTTGACCGTGCAATATTAGATCGGTCAATTTATGAAGATGCTTTATTCACTCAGGTAAATAATATTAACGGCAATATATCAGATGTAGAATGGCAGTTGTACCAAGATTTATTGGCCAATATGATGGACGATGTTCGTATTATTTCTGAATCAACCAACCAATCACCGGAATTACTTGTCTACTTACATGCACCTTTCGATTTAGTCCTTGAGAAAATCAAGCGTCGTGGGCGTCCATACGAACAAGTAGAAGGTCGACCAGATTTACTAGCCTACTATAAGCAACTACACACCCTATATGATGAATGGTACGCAAACTATGACCATTCAGCTAAAATGTCCATTGATGTTAGCCAATTTGACATTTTAACAAATAAGGACCAAGAAATCGTTGCGAAAAAAATTCAAGATAAGTGGGCAACACTCCAGAAAAATTAATCACTATAATTACTACCACTTGAGCTTTTTTTACTTTGTTGAATCACTTCCATATATATTCTAATAGTAACGGAAGTTGTGGCGCGGTAAAAACTAATGAAATAATATATGAACTTACCCTAGCATATATAGTTAACTTGCCAATATTAGCTTGTTAATCAATATAATAAAAGGTGTTCTTTAATATTGATCAGTTAAATATCATATAATGCATATCCTTTGCATGCTATAAATATATCCTTTATGATATATTTATCAAAGCTTTAAGGAGGCTATAAATTATGGCAAAAATTGCAACTGTATTAGCAAACTTATTTGAAGACTCTGAATATATTCAACCAAAGAAAGCCTTAGAATCAGCAGGACATGATGTAGTAACTATTGGTATTAAGGCTGGCGAAACTGTTCAAGGTAAAACAGATGGAACAGAAGTAACCATTGAAAAAGCTATTGATGAAGTGAAAGCTGAAGAATATGATGCACTGTTCATTCCAGGTGGTTACTCTCCTGATGAATTGCGCGCAGATGAGCGTATGTTAGACTTTGTGCGTCATTTCGATAATGATAACAAATGGATCTTCACCATCTGTCATGGTCCTCAATTATTGGTCAATGCCGAAACCTTAAAAGGTAAAGACATTACCGCAGTCAAACAAGTGGCAATTGATGTAAAAAATGCTGGTGCAAATTTCTATGACAAAGAAGTTGTAATCGATGAAGCTGGTAAATTAATTTCAAGCCGTACGCCTGAAGACTTACCTGCATTTAATCAAGCAATTGTCGATGCATTGAAATAAATGATAAATTAGCCGAAAGCAAGCGTTGCACCTGAATAGGTGTAGCGCTTTTTTTGATAACACTGTTTATAGAAAAAAACTACCTCGCAAAAGGTAGTTTTTTTGTGCCTTCAACTTATTAGCCAAATGTTTTCTTGACCCGTTGAATATAAGGCACTTTGTCTATTCTGACCAAGACTAGGTAGGCAATTAATGACCCTGATAGTGCCCCTAAGATAAACCGCGGTGTATAGACAAACCAATACATACCTTGGGCAGACCCTGTAAACCAGACCATGATTGGGTAAGAGAGTAAGGACCCAATCAAGCCTGTTCCAATAAATTCGCCTATTATAGCACCAAGATATGTATTCATCCATTTATAACCCACACCAGCCAGAAAGGCCCCAAATACGGCACCAGTAAGTGCTAGCGGCGGAATCCCAAACAAGATCATCCGGAGAATCCCACATGCGAGTGCCATCACTGTCCCATATATGGGACCCATCAACACAGCAGCAATCACATTCATGACACTAGACATTGGGGCAATCCCTTCCACCCGAAATAGTGGTGAAAGGACAACATCCATGGCTATCATCATGGCTAAGATCGTCATTTTTTGTACTTTATTATTTGTCAACATGTTGGATACCCTCCGGCCAAGTTTCAAAATTAAAAGCCATTTCCCAGAAATTAAATTCCATTCTAGCACTTACGACAAATGCGGAAACCATACTATCCTGGTCTTCCTGACTAGACTCAGCGTACAGACGGTTCAATAGGGCACATTCCTTTTCGATAGCCTCACTTGCTTCTTCCCCGCCGTATGTCTCAATCCATCTTTGGTAGATTGGGACAGGTGACGTCACATTTAATTGTCTTAACCGTTGACCAATTTCAAAATACAGCCAAGAACATGGCAATAAACTAGCCGCCGCAATCGCATCATTATTTTCCACTAACTGCCGGTACATATGTGACACATAGTGGTAAGCAGTTGGCGCAACGCCGGTTCCTTTTAATTCGTCATCCGTTACCGCCAATTCTTCAAAAAAGTTGGCACGAATCGCTAATTCACCTTCCGCTAAATGGCCGGCATTTTCAAGCATCTGCGTCTTTAATGCAGGCTCTTCAGTAATTTCCGCGACTTTCTCATACAGCGCTGAAAAGTGACGCAAATAATAAGCATCTTGGATCAAATAGTAACGGAAGTTTTCAATAGGTAACGTCCCATCTTGTAACTGCAAAATAAAAGGATGTTTGAAACTCCCCTCCCAAAAGGGTCTCGTTTGACTACGGGCGATTTCTGTAAAAGTCTTTTCCATTAAATCATATTCTCCAATCTCATAATCATATTGCCGACGACAATTAAACTCATGCATAAAACAATAGCTGGTGTAGACATTTTCCAATGACGGTACTGGTGGCGAGGGTGGTCTTCAGAGAAACCTCTAGAATACATGGCTTCTGCGTACCGATCCCGCCAATTGAGGGCTAGAAAGATCACTTTCACATAATAGAGAGGTGACCATGGATATAATTTCTTCCCCCTTAATAAACTGGCATCATGCATACTCTTGATTTCCCTTTGAATTTCAGGCACAGCATGTATCACAACCAACAATCCATAGATAAAAATAGCCGGCACTTTATACTGTTCAAAAATTAGTAAGCAGTCTTGTAAATCAACGGCAACCATAAATCCTATTCCTAAAGCCGCAAAGGCATAGGTTCTAGTGAATAATACCCAAGCGTCATCTAAGCCACTTCCTTGGATATAGACCGACCAAAAAGTGGTGATGGCAGGAATAAAAGGTAGGGCTAACAAAAATACCAGTACGCCAAACCGTTTTCTAACAGCTAAGTAGGTCACAACCATCAATAAGACATAAATATTCAGCCAAACCGAATAGGTAAAAGATATTTCAATCGTGAACAAGAATACCAAGGCCAGAATAGCTGGAATTGCTGTTTTCTTCTCTTCCATCAATTATCAAACCTCCTTCAGCACTTGATTGGACAAGTGAATATGATGATCACTTACACTTTCCAG
The DNA here is from genome assembly GCF_001543285.1 of Aerococcus viridans. Taxonomy (NCBI): domain Bacteria; kingdom Bacillati; phylum Bacillota; class Bacilli; order Lactobacillales; family Aerococcaceae; genus Aerococcus; species Aerococcus viridans. Next base: position 92,625 of record NZ_CP014164.1, on the reverse strand, counting down.
CGGACCAAGGCGATGAGACACAATCAAGAAATCCGTATCTCTTTTCTTGTCTTTAATCCAATCCGCAAAGTAATCACTGGCTTTCAGGTCCAAACCCGCAAAAGGCTCATCCAGCATTAAAAACTGGTGGTCTAGACTCAACAAGGCGATTAATTGCACCATCTTCTTCTGCCCCTCGCTTAAATGATATAAACTTCGGTCTAAAACGTGGCTGATATTCAAGTCTTCAAGTGCCTGCATCTGTCGGTCACGAATTTCACCAGCATCTTCATTTGGAAACCGTAACTCACTCGCCACTTCCAACGTCACAAATTGTTGGGCTGCATCTTGAACAGCCAAGGTAAGCGATTCGTATAAGCTTTTCTTGCCCCAAAACCTTGAAAGTCTCCGGTCCTGAAACCGCATCTTGCCCTTGTAAGGGTGTAACTGGGCCATGGCCTTTAACAAAGTCGATTTCCCCGCCCCATTATCGCCAGTTAGGGTGGATACGCCCTTTTGAAAAGTGAATTTTTCTTGGTGAAGCAAGGTTTTATCGCCTTGTTTGATGGCAATATTTTCCAAGGTGAAAGCTGATTCGCTGCTAGCTTGACCACTAGTCAACAATGGGATAGGCGCTTTCTCCGGCAAATTGGCTGCATCTGCTTCAGAAAGTTGCCCGTCTCGCATGATAAAGAATCGATTGATGAGTCCCTTATAGTCAGTCAACTCATGGTCTACCACCACAATCAACTTGCCTTGTTGTCTTAATTTCGCCAACATGTTAATCAAGAAGAGTCTAGATGATGGGTCAATTGATGCAAAGGGTTCGTCTAATAAGAAAACTGGTGGATTGACTGCAATCAAGATGGCTAAGGCCGCTCGCTGCTTCTCTCCACCTGACAGGGTCATCAAGTCTTGCTGTAATAAATGTCTGATACCCAAATCGTCAACCGCTTGATTTAAGCGTACTTTGGCCTGATCATAAGGTAGACCGCAATTTTCTAAGGCAAAGAAGCATTCTCGTTCCAGGGTTCGCATGGTAAATTGTTGACCCGGATTTTGAAACATCAACCCGATTTTCTGAGCTTTTTCTGGAATAGTATAGTCTGACATCCGCTGGCCATCCATTACAACATTCCCTTGAAAACTTGCACCATTGAAGCCAGCTATGGTATGGATGAAGGTGCTTTTCCCGCTACCACTATCACCTGTCAGTAAGATAAAATCGCCTAGCTGCCAATCACAAGAAATCCTGTCTAGGATGACGGTCTCATTTTTCCGGACGGTCAAGTCACTAATTTGTACTAAGGCACTCATTGGGCAAGTCCTTTGGCTTGGACCCTGTTGAATAGGCTAACGATTTGTTTAGTTAAAAAGACACCGAAAAATGTCACTGAAATCAGACGAACTAAGAATAAAGCCACGACAAAGCCAAGGCCATAAGTCGCGTAGCCAAATTTGAAGAATTCAAAGGCAAAACTAAATACCGTTGTCCCAATGGCACCATAAACTAAAGTCGTCGTATCATAGCGTTCGTATTTGGTAACAAAGAAGCCCGCTTCAGTACCCAGTCCTTGAATTAAGCCAGAAAGTAAAACGCCAGCCCCAAAATATGACCCATATAGCATCTCGGCAAGGGCGGCAAAAACCTCACCTAACAAGGCACTACCCACTTTCGGGATCAACATACCCGCCACTGGCGCTGCAATCGTCCACATACCAAATAAGATTTCATTGGCAAATGGTGTTAAACCAAACGGTGTTAATAGGGACACTAAAACGGCATACAGGACACCTGCTCCCATAAATACAGCGCCAAATAAGAAAGCTAAAAATGCTAAAAAGATGACGTCGGGCAAGGCCCATTTAAATTTTTCCATCAAAAAAACCCCTTTTCCTATATTTTAAAAATAGAGGCATAAGGGGTGAGCAAAAGTGAATTCGCTCCTTGTTTTAAACACTTTAATAAACTATCCAGACACACTTGGTCCGATAGTTTCCGTATCATAAACATTTTTACATTTCCCTTCGCCAGTATTAACTGTGTCAGGTTCAATGGGTATAATCTCAGCTTTCGGCACCCCAAATGTCACTACTATATTCATTTGTATCCGATATTACCATATCGATATGAAAAAGGAAACCTAAAAATGACTATTATTTGAGTTATGCAATTTTACATAGCAATATTTATGTTTATCAATTATTTTCCGATCACCTTTTTTCATCACAAAAAATAGCATCGCATCAAAGTATATAAACTCTGATACGACGCCTTTTATAAGATGGACCGACAGGGGCTCGAACCATTATCCTATAAGAATATTGATATAACAGCATTTATAAACATTTTTAAGCTGATTTTTGCCAATGTGTTTAGATATGTGTTTAGACTTTCTAAAAATTAACATATTTTGCGAACATTTGAGCAGATTTATTTTTACTTTCTTTAGTAACGTGGGTATAGATATTCATAGTCGTTTGAATATCAGAATGCCCTAACCTATCCATAACATCTTTCATAGGTACACCAGCTTCAAACAGTAGTGAACAATGCGTATGGCGGAAGCCATGAATGTTTATCATCTTGAAATTGTTCTTCTTGCATATCCGTTCTAAACGATTACGAGGACTAGAAACATCTAAGTGCGTATTATCTAACTTAGAAAATAGCAATTGGTTAGGAGCAGTTACGTTATAGCCAAACCCTAACAATATCCTCGCTTGCTGAACTTTCCAACGTTTCAATATACTTACTGTAATATCATCTAAGGTAAGTATACGATCACTATTACTATTTTTAGTATCCCCAATATATGGGATATTGTTGTCCCCTACTTTCAAAGCCTTATCTATGTTGATTGTTTTTTCTTTGAAATTGATATCGTTCCAAGTAAGGGCTAACGCTTCACCTCGCCGAATACCAACAAATGCCAACATTCGGAAAAAGGTGTACCACATACCGTTGTCTAGATCTTTTGAATACTGTTCAGCATACTGTAAGAATTGATTTAACTCATCTTTTGTATAAAAATCTTCTGTTGTCTTAGTTTGCTTATATTGAACTTTGGCTTTTGGTACAATAACCTTTGTCTTAGGGTTTTCAGTGATATACCCTTTAAAATGAGCGTAATCAAGTACCCTACATGTATAGTTATAAAACTTTTTAAAGCTTTTATACTTCAAGCGCCATTCTTTTAGAGTTTGTTGTAATAAGCTGCTATTAATTTTATCAATGAGAATATGCCCAAACTGAGGCAATATATGTAATCTAAAATATTGCTTAGTCTTATTCAAGGTACTACTTTCAACATCATCAGCATAGATATCTAACCATTCATTATAAACAGTCTCAAAAGTTTGTCTGATTGGTTTACTAGTATCATATACCCCATTATTAAATTGAAGCTTAGCATTATCGTAATAATGTTTAGCTTCTTTTTTTGTTTTAAAACCTCGCTTGTTATAGTTAGTTTGCTTACCAGTCAATGGGTCAACACCAAGATAACCACTAACACGCCAAAACGTGCCCTTATTCGTTTCATATTGCTTATAAGTAGCCAATGGTAACAGTCCTTCCTAATATGCTCCCACACACCAAAAGAAAGGAAATATAAGGTTATTCCTCGTTCAATTTGTCCTCGTCAACTTTGTTATATATTGTATCCACGTATTCATCAATGACCTCACCGAGAACATCCCTAACTCTGCTATGTAACTGATAAATATAATATTGGTCAATTCTATCTTTCAATGTTTCCCCTTTTAATTTACGATACTTATCTTTCTTATCGTTATCTATAAACTCTTCAATAGTCTCCTGAGTGTAGACAATTTTTGGATTTATTTGCTCTAAAGTATAGAATATGGATTTTTTAACGCCCTCAAAGGTGTTCACATCAAAAGGAATTATAGACTTAACATAGCCTATAAATTTATTGATAATATCCTCGTCATCATCTTGAGCTTGAATATCGAATTTATTTATAAATACCGGTAAATTTTGATTTATAAAGTTCTCTTTCATTGCTTGTTCTATGTCGATATTTTCATCATCAGCATCCGGATTATATCCAATAACAATATCTATTAAATTCTCATGCTTAACTAGGTAATCAGTAATTAAATCATCAAGTTTCTTGTTATATGTTGGGTTGTCGCTATCAATTGCAGCATTAAGCAGATTGCCTACACGATCATTTAATGAGCCATAAAGCAAAGCATCAACCGTTGTGTTTCCAAGGTTCGCAATAGCTTTAATCCTTTCATTGTTGGGTGCGTTATATCCATTTTCCCAATTACTAACAGCAGATTTAGTTGCACCGATAGCTTTTGAAAATTCTAATTGCGACATTCCCAGTTTTTTTCGTATTTTCTTGATTCGTTCACCTAATCTTTTATTTTGTTCCATGATTAACCTCCTTATGTTAGCTACATTTTACCATAAAGAAAATTAAAATACAGAAAAAGACAGATATTTCCTTGACGAACAGAAAAAGACAGTTTACAATATACGTGTAAGGAACAGAAAAGAACAGGAGGTTAAAAGAAATGAAAAACAACTTTTCAATTGTACTAGCCACAAAACATAAGAAAGTGGCTGATGTTCATAAAGAAACAGGCTTATCTAAAGATAGCTTAACAAAATTCTACTATCAAAGAACAATACCATCAGGAAGAACCCTAATCACATTAGCAGAATACCTAGATTGTTCTATTGACGAACTACTAGGGCTGAAACCTTATGTAGTAGAGGTATAGAACCTGACAAAACTTGTCATCCGGATGCAGTGAAAGGGGGGCAAAACTTGACAAAAATTGACATCCGGATGCATTGAAGGGAGGTGAAATAATGGGATTGCAGCTAGAGTTACCACCGGCGTTTTATACGGGGTTACAAAGCGAACTTAAAGACGTTTATGCCCAAGCAATAAGCGAGGCTAAGCGTGATATAGGGTACGCAAAAGAGTACCTGACAACCAAAGAGGCTTGCGAGTTGGCTAGTGTATCAACAAATACATTTACAAAAAACTTTGTGGAGAAAGGTTTGCCGGTGTATCAGATAGGCAACAAGCAATATATCAAAAAGAAAGAATTAAATGAGTTTATTTCACAACATAGAATTAATTAAAAAATAGAGTGCTCCCACACACTAGAAGAAACGAAAGAAACCCTTACTTTTAACTTGGCAGATAGCTAGAGTAAGGCAATAGGAACAAAAAAACACTAACAAAGCTATTTAAAGGCATAAAAAAAGGCTTAGTAGAGCAGCAACTCCCTAAGCCAATAGCTAAAATTCCACCACGAATAAAGCTCTTTATGCCTTTATTGTACCAAATATAAAGGAGATTTTAAACATGGATATTTACAAATTAGAAAGTTTAGAAGAATGTATCGAAAATCAAGATATTAATACAGATTTACTAAATATGGTTATTTCCGAATTAGATAGACCTATCTTTAACGTTAAAAATGACAGAACGAACGACAACATGCTAGTGGTTGGGAATTATGCAACTCAAAACTTTGAAAAGATGATCTATTTGATGAGTGCGGTTTCTGAAGAAAATAAGAAAATGAAAGAACTGATTAATGTATTAATGGAGGAGGCTTAGGATGCGAAAGTATATGACTAAGCAGCAATTCATAAATTTCAAACAATGGCAATGGTGCTATATTTTCACAATATCAGTAATGCTTATATTTTTTGTCGATATGAAAACGGCTTTGGCATCCGGCCTGATTGGTGCGTTTAGCCTATTCCGTTGTGCGCAATGGGGTCTGTTTGATTAGGAGGTAAAAGAATGATTTACATTAGCAACGGGTTAAATACAAATGTATTGAGCCCCCTCAATCAACAAGGGAACGATTTCAACACTCTAAAGGCTTTAATTAACACCTCTACCCCTGTGAAAGTGCATGGGGTAGATAAAGCACTAGAAAAAACTAAGAAAAGTATGCCTTATTTTCTAGCTGGCAAGCTGAAAGATATCGAAAAAGGCAGAAATAACGATAACCTTATTAACCGAACGCTTATTACGCTTGATTTTGAAGCCCAACCGGATGCCAAGCCTATGACCTATAAGGACATGCTAAAGATGATACATAGTAAGCTAGCTAATTATCAGTATATGGCATGGGGAACGATACGAAATACCCCAAATTCAGGGCGTATACGGGTTGTTCTTGCACCACCTAGACCAATGACCCAAGCGGAAACTCAAGCGACTACACAGCAAGTATATAGCCTATTTCCGAGTGAATATTGCGACCAATCAGCAAGTACCTATTCCCAATTACAGGGGCTACCAGTAGACAATGGGCGATTACCTTACGAGGTAGTGATAAACGATACAGGGAAACCATATCCGATTATTGCTGATAAAAAACAAGAACCTACCCCGCCAATGCAATCGTTTAACCCGCAATCTAAGGGGCGCATACCAAAATTATTAGATCAAGTTTATATGGAGGGTATTCAAGAGCCCGGGAGGAACGTTTTTTTCACTCAAGCGGTGGGCGTATTGATTAAAGCGAATGTAAATGCCCATGCTATTTATAATCTATGTGTCGATTGGGCAGACAATCACTGTACGCCACCATTCCCACACAATGAGCTAGTAAACGTGATTAATAGTGTTGTAAAGGCAGAAGAACGAAAACAAAGAAAGGGGGCATAATATGGCAGAATTTCCAAAAGATATTATTCAACAAATTGAAAATGTTCAGAAAGAGAGCAACACCACGGGTTTGTTCCGTAAAAGTAGTAACGGCAACGTTACCAAGTCTTTATACAACTTACGTGTAATCATCAGCATGTTACCTATTGGACAGCAGCTAGGGTTTGATGAATTTGCGAGAATACCGACTATTAACAAGCGACCTATTGATGAAATGCACTTAAAATCCCTTAGGGTGAAAATTGATGATGAATATAACTTGAAATTTGTTCAGAACGATATTGAGGATGTGGTGATGACCATTGCCCAAGATAAACCCTACCACCCGATAAAAGAATTTATAGAGGCTAAGCCATGGGACGGCGTAAAACGTGTAGAAAGCCTGTTTATAGACTACTTAGGAGCGACTGATGATGAATACAACAGGGAGGTGGCTAAGCGGTGGTTATGTGGTGGTATAGCCCGTATTTACTATCCCGGTATCAAGTTTGAAATTGTGCCCATACTAGAGGGCTCACAAGGGGCGGGTAAGTCCACCCTTGCAGGTAAGTTAGCGGGTAAGTATTTTGTAGACACCCTAAAAGGCATGGGGCAGCACAAGGACGACAACCAATTGCTAATAGGCGCATGGATAGTAGAGTTAAGCGAATTAGCAAGCCTTAGAAAATCAGAAATAGAGAACACCAAAGGCTTTCTAAGTTCATCAGAGGACAAGGTAAGGTTGCCTTATGAAAAGAACGTAAGCACCCTACCACGTACCAACACCTTCATAGGCACAACCAACGCCACCGAGTACCTAACTGACTTCACAGGCAATAGACGTTTCTTCCCTATCCCATTAGAGGATGACAGCGCCACAAAGAGCCCGTTTGATATGACGGACGACACTATTCAACAAATATGGGCAGAGGCTAAGCATCTATATTTTGAAGAAAAAGCTAAAATACATGTTGATCGCAACGAGGCTATCAATAAGATTGCTGAAACATATCGGGGTAAAGCTCAATTCAAAGGGTTGGATATAGAAGAAATAGAAAACTACCTAAATATGCCCGTAAGTGAGAACTGGAATAACCTAAAAACAGAGGATAAACGCAAGAGTTACCTCAATTATCAGAACGGGGACTATTTTGGTAGTGATCATCATATAGAGCGCACGACTACTAAGGAAATCTTATCCGTTGTGTTCAATCTTGATGCCAGCTACCACCAAGCACAAAGCAAGTATTCGAAAATTAAAGGGTATATGGACAATCAACCTGATTGGAGTTATCAGACTGTAAGGATTAATGGAAAACCGGAACAAGGGTATAAAAGAGAATAAAAATGTAATTATGTAATTGTCTGTAATTTTAAATAAAATTACGTTTCATCCCTTGATAGAGTAAGGAAAAACCCAATTTGTAATTATGTAATTACTATTTTATAAACTTTTTTATTTATATTTAAATAGCTATATAGGAAATATATTAGAGAGAGTTTATCATTCTTACAATTACAAATTACAAGATTAACATAAACATTAATATATCAAGGGTTTAACGTGATAAAAATGCAATTATGGAAGAATTACAACAATTACAACTAGTCACACACCACCCACAGGTTAAATACCAATTGTTGGAAAAGGTAGGATGAAATTACTACAAACTACAACTAAAGGAGAGAAATAGAATGACAGTAAACGACTATTTACAAGACTTATACAAAATGACCCAAGCAGCAATTACAGATAAAGAAACTGGTGAACCAATCACCGTTGAGGACTTACAAGACTTATTTTATCAAGATATTGAGCGGTTAGCTTATGTATTGGGTATTGAACTAGAGGACTAAGGAGGCATTACATGAAAAAGTTTGATGAACTACCTGAAAAATATCAATTAATTTTAAGTGCTATTCCAATTGGATCAGCAACAATGATTAGTAAAGATGAATTAGTCAATTTAGGGGGTATAACTAATAGAGAGTTTTATCACATTATTAACGATTTAATCATGAGATACGGCATTGTTATTTGTTCCTCACGAGATAGCACGCACAGCGGGTATTACATACCTGAAACGGAAGAAGAAAGAATTAACGGCATCCGGTCATTGGAAGAACAAGCTAACACAATGATGTTACGTGCGAATAAGGTTAGAAATGGTGATTTAACTGTAACCCATGCTTACAAAGAGAAATACAGCAAGACACTAGCTAATAGACCTATTCAAACAAGATTCAAATTTGATTTTGAACGCCGAACAAAGACGAAACAAAGAAAATGAACCACGGGTAAACCCCGAGAAAATGCTAATCTTTGCTAAGGTTCGGACAAATAATGACAAATTAGACGCATTAAAAAAGGAGCAAATACATGCAGAAAAATATTAAAATTTACCAAAATACGGATGAATATGTAACCGAACGAGTGAGCCAATTGAAAAACCATGAGGAAATTTATAAGCATTATCACCACTCCCATGATTTTGTTGAACACTCACTAGCAAGGCTTGAATTAGAGCAAGCAGAGCTTTATATATTAGCAAGCAACATTATTCAAAATAAAGCCACTTTTGATGATCTAATTGAGGCTATTATATCAATGGACTTTGACAATGTTGCTGATGAGTTAATGGAAAAGTACGGCATTGTGCTTGATAGAAAATGATAGTATAACAGCCTATTAATAATGCTAACAATAGCTAACCTTTTATGATGATTTAATAAGGATTAGGGAACTAAAATAATATACTAGAAAAATTATTCAGGATAGGAGTATTTTTATGAGCGGATTATTTGAGATAAGCATTAACGAGAAACAAACAATAGCAAAAGCTCGAAAACTGTTAGAACAATACCACCGAATAAAGCGAGTAGCTATGCAAGAGGTTTACCAACCCTTGACCGCTCAAATAACGTCAATGCCAACAAACAAAGATAAAAATCAAAATAGCAGCAAGATAGAGATAGGCGTACAAAGAAAGCTAGATGCTGCAGAATTGTTGAAATCTATTGATCAGGCTATACATGTATTATCTGACAAAGATAAGCATAGAATTTCATCAAAATTCATGAATGGCACACAATTCTTTGATTATGAAATTTATGAGGCGGATAATATTAGCGAAGCTACATACTACCGCCAATTGAACAGCGCTTTGCTAAACTTTGCAGAGTGCTATAAATGGGGTCAGCTACTTGTATTGGATTAGGTTGCCAACGGCAACGGAGCAAGCAAGTCAATGAGCTAAATGAGCAGATTAACGCCCATGAGGTTACTAGTGTAGAAGATATTAAAGCTACTAGCTTAGCACGCTTAGAGTTAGAACAGTATAAGGCTTATTATAATAGTGAGATGGCTAAGCGTATGGAGCTGGTTGAGGACTATAGCCACGCTATCTATAATAACGCTCAGCGAATCCAAAACCAAGAGAGTGTAAATTATATTAATGACTATTTGCCAAAGGCTGAGGCAGAAGCTGATAAACATTGGAAAGCTATTCTAAAGCTGGATGCTGATTTTAATGACAAGCTAGACGAGGTAAGAGCTGAAGCTAATCGCAAAAGTGATGAATTTGCTAAATATCTTAATGAGGATAATAAACATAATTTAGCATACTACTCTCCAAGCTATAGCATCCAAGTAGCTAATAAAGTTAGCGGAAAGGGGTAAGTATATGGATAACCTAGAAACTACCAATAATACCCAGCAAGAGCGTTTAACGGCTTTACTAGACCTTGAGAAAGAGGGTAAGCTCACCCAAGCAGAAGCATCAGAACTATTTGAAATCGTGTTAGGCATTAAGGGTTAACTCTAGAGGGGGTAATCAATATACTACAGGAACCTCAAAATACGGTTTCACAATTAACGATTATACGCAGGCTATCAATATTGAACGGTTTGTTATCCTACTGACTATGGAACAGTAAGCCATTGATAGGCAATTACAGGCGCTTAGATTGCGATATAAGCTATTTAAAGAGCTTTTACCTACCTTGGGCTATCCAACGGTTAAAACACTGTTAAAACACGATATATTAATCTCCTGTATAGCTCGAGGTATACCAAGCTATACCAAGCTATACAGGAGATTAATTATTATATTGATCAGCACAAACGCACCTCAACCCAACAACAGGCAGATAATGAAGTTTCTAGTCTTGATTTAAACGAGGGCGATATAATGCTAATGTTGAATAGTGATGATTGGGGTATGACAAAAGAAACAAAGGTCAGCGTGTTGAAGAATGTTGAAAATGAATTAATGGCAATGTTGACCTCTGTTGACTGATACCTTAAGAATACTAAAGTTTTAACAAGTATTAACATGTTCGTGCATCCGGTGGCCATTACTACAAAATACTACTTTTTTATATATTAAGCAGCTAATCAAATGCAACTAGGCTATTGTGGTTGATCTATAACCTGTAAAAACCCTGATATTGTTGAAGATGAACTAATGGTAATGTGAATTAATACCCTAAGAATACCTAAGGTTTTCCAAAGGTAATGTCAGGTTTTGTTGGGTATATAGCAAGGTAATTATAATAATGTGAGTCCCTAAAAAAGGATGTTAGGCATCCGGATGCAATAAAAAAGCCATTAGCCTGTATGCTAATAGCTGATATTGAAATTCATTTCCCTTGGTGCATGGGAGCATTTAAAAATGTGTTTAGAGATGTATTTAGATGTGTTTAGATTTTAAATGGCTTCAATGTTTCTCAAGTTTTCTATAAAGCCTATTATATCAATGGTTTACATTACTTTTCATTTCTTTTAAAAGTATATTATGGACTGACAGGGGCTCGAACCCTGGACCCACGGATTAAGAGTCCGTTGCTCTACCAACTGAGCTACCAGTCCAAATTCATTCATTTACCAAATACAATACTAAAATTTTACACCCAATCAAGGAATCTTTCAAGGCATTGTACTTAAAAAATATATATTTACCCTAAATAGCCATCCCTCAAAAAAGGATGGCTAATATTTTAAGTATTATACTTTTTATAACTATACTTTAAAGCGCTTTAAGCGAAGGGCATTTAACAACACAGAAACTGAACTCAAGCTCATGGCTGCACCAGCAAACATAGGACTTAATAATGGGCCACCAAACAGGTAGAGGATACCCATGGCGATTGGAATCCCAACCACATTATAGGCGAAGGCCCAAAAGAGATTTTGTTTAATGTTGAGAATAGTTGCTTTACTCAACTCAACTGATGTTGGTACGTCCATTAAGTCGCTACGCATCAAGACAATATCTGCTGATTCAATGGCTACATCAGTCCCGGAACCAATGGCAATTCCGACATTGGCTTGGGCAAGCGCTGGTGCATCATTGATCCCGTCACCAACCATAGCCACGTGTAAGCCTTCATCTTGTAATTTCTTCACTTCCTTGGCCTTGTCTTCCGGCAAGACTTCACTAAAGACCCGGTCGATGCCCACTTGTTTGGCAATTGCCTCAGCAGTCCCCTTATTATCCCCCGTGATCATAGCCACTTCAATGCCCATTCGGTGTAATTTTTGAATAGCTGCTACATAGTTTTCTTTGACCGTATCCGCTACTGCGATAATCCCTAATAATTGGCCGTCAACCCCAACAAACATGGGCGTTTTACCCTCAGAAGCCAAATGGTCAGCCACAGCTCTTGCATCCGATAAATCTATATTGTGATCGGCCATTAATTTACTATTGCCTAACAAAACGATTCGGTCATTCAAGCTAACCTGTAAGCCGTGTCCAGGAATCGCTTGGAAATCTTGGCTGGCCGTTAATATCAACTTGCGGTCCTTGGCTTCAGCTACAATCGCTTCACCTAGTGGGTGTTCTGACCCCACTTCTGCAGACGCTGCAACTTGCAAGATAACATCTGCATCCGCACCATCGAAAGCTTTAATGTCGGTCACCACAGGTTTGCCTTCGGTAATGGTAGCTATTTTGTCAAAAACAATAGTTTGAACTTTATGGGTTTCCTCTAAGGCACATGGACAAGCAATCACTAGAACGGAAATGGTAATTGACAAGGCAAATACCCATGATTCTTGTCCTAGGAAATACCAGGCAAGTCCAGAAATCGCCGCTAAGGCCATAACAATCGGCACAAAAATACCCGACACTTTATCTGCTAATTTAGCAATCGGCGCTTTAGATCCTTGCGCTTCTTCAACAAGTTGGATAATTTGTGCCAGCGTTGTATCTTTACCAACCTTAGTCGCCTTAAATTGGAATGTCCCATTTTTGTTGATAGACGCACCAACAACCTGGTCGCCCACCCTTTTTTCAATTGGGATACTTTCCCCAGTAATCATGGCTTCGTCAACCGCTGAGCTGCCCTCAACGACCTCGCCATCAACTGGAATTTTCTCGCCAGGGCGAACGACTAAAATATCGCCCGTCACCACCTGGTCAATCGCCACTTCAACCTCTTGACCGTCGCGCATTACTCGGGCCGTTTTCGGTGCCAAGCCCATCAATTTTTTAATGGCTTCAGACGTCTTGCCTTTAGACACAACCTCCAAATATTTACCTAAAGTAATTAATGTCAAAATAACCGCCGCTTACTCAAAGTATAAGTCAGGATGACCGTGGCCTACATGCAGCTGGCCAGACACCAATAGACCTGTCATCACAATCCCTTGAACAAGCGCTGCCCCTGTCCCAATAGCAATCAAAGAGTCCATATTGGGATGTCCTTTAAAGAGGGCTTTAAAACCCACTTTGTAGAAGTCGCGTCCCAAATAGACAACTGGTAAGGTCAGCAACAACTGAATGACCGCAAAAAGCGACGCCATAAAGCTTGGATATGGGCGCTTTGACGCTCAGCTTGACTAGGCCCCTCCTGTTCACTGGTTTCTAATTTAGCTTGGTAGCCCGTATCTTCAACTGTACGGACAATATCAGAAACATTTAAGGCCGCCTCATCAAAGGTTACTGTCATTTTTTCAGTAGCTAAATTCACATTCACCGAGGAAACAGCAGCTAATTTACTTACCGATTTCTCAATCGCTTGGGCACAAGACGCGCAGGTCATCCCTTCAATTTCAAAGCTAGTCACCGATAAATTCTTCACCGCCTTATAACCTGCATTCTCAACTGCCTGAGTGATATCAGCCTCTGAAACTTGTTGGTTGTCATAAGTAACCGTTAACTTTTCAGTTGCCAAGTTCACATTCGCAGCATCCATGCCCGTTAACTTGGCGACCGATTTCTCGACCGCTTGCGCACAGGATGCACAAGTCATGCCTTCAATTGTATAAGTATCTTTCATCATGCATCTTCCTTTAGACGAAAATTATTGCGGGTTGGCTGTATAGCCCGCTTCCGCAACAGCAGCCACAATGGCCGCACTATCTACTACTTGATCATCAAATCGGACCGTTAGAACTTTACTTTCAACCGGTACATCCGCCACTTCAACACCTTTTAAGCAAGTTACTTCCTTTTCAATACGCGCCTTGCAGTGGGCACACGACAAGGAATACCTATCCCGTTAAAACATAGTTCTATTTCCTTTGCAATTAGACCTGAATGACCAAGTCCATAAATACAGATAGCTTTATATTCAGTAATGCCCTGATTAATTTGGTTTAAACTACCGTCTCGTGTTAATTTAGAGGGCTTTTTTAATAGCGTATTCTAATCCGTTAACACACAAGAAATCCCAATATTCATTTCTTGAACCAAAAAAAGCAGGACTATCAAAGCCCCGCTTATGAACATCTTATAAATCTTGTATCTAATTAGCTATTCCAAATATCTTCTAAAATGTTTGTTTGCGTCCGATCTGGACCCACAGAGAATGTTGCAATATTTACACCAACTAACTCAGATACACGTTTAACATATTGACGTGCATTTGCTGGTAATTCTTCTAAAGTCTTACAAGCAGTAATATCTTCAGACCAGCCAGGTAGCTCTTCATAAACTGGTGTACATTCAGCTAATTGTTGCAGACTAGCTGGATAATGTTCAATACGTGTCCCGTCTGATGTCTCATAGGCTACGCAAATTTTTACTGTTTCTAGTCCTGACAATACATCAATTGAATTCAATGATAAATCAGTTAATCCAGAGATACGTTTAGAGTGACGCATCACAACAGAGTCGAACCAACCCACACGGCGTGGACGGCCAGTAGTTGTACCAAATTCGCGCCCAACTTCTCTGATTTGATCGCCAACTGCATCAAATAATTCAGTTGGGAAGGCACCTTCACCAACACGAGAAGTATAAGCTTTCGCTACACCCACAACTTTATTAAAGCGTGTTGGTCCAACACCAGTACCAACTGTCGCACCACCAGAAACTGGATTAGATGAAGTCACGTAAGGGTATGTACCTTGGTCGATATCCAATAGGTTACCTTGAGCACCTTCAAATAATACATTTTCACCACGGTCTAAGAAGTCATTAATAATCACTGATGTGTCCGCTACATAGCCTTTGATTTCTTGGCCATAAGCGTAGTATTCTTCATAAACTTCTTCAAAGTTCAAGGCTTGGCCACCGTATATTTTCGTAATGATTTGGTTATTAAATGCTAGATTCGCCTTTAGCTTAGCAGCGAAAGTATCTTTTTCTAATAAGTCACACACTCGAATACCGCTACGGCTAGCTTTGTCAGTATATGCTGGGCCAATACCTTTAATTGTTGTACCAATCTTGTCGTCGCCCTTAGCTTCTTCTTGAAGACGGTCCAACTCAATATGATAAGGTAAAATCACATGGGCACGATCTGAAATACGTAAGCCGCTCACATCAATGCCATGGTCCTTTAGGTAGTTCAATTCTTTAATCAATGCTTTCGGATTTACAACAACGCCGTTTCCGATGACAGATAACTTCTCAGATGAAAAGATACCTGATGGAATTAAGTGTAATGCGTACTTTGTGCCGTCAAATTGAATCGTGTGACCTGCGTTGTCCCCACCTTGGTAACGTACGATCACAGATGCATCTTTGGCTAGAAAATCGGTAATTTTACCTTTACCTTCGTCTCCCCACTGCGTACCTACTACGACAATCCCTGACATAAATGATTTTCCTCTCTGTTATGCAAACATTTCATCATCAGTTCTAAAGCTCACTGATGAAAATTTGTTAAATTCTTTTGTAAAAATAAGTTTCACTGTCCCACGCGCACCGGACCGGTTTTTCTCGATAATAACCTCTACGATATTATCTTCCAATCTCGGTTCGCCACCACCATCATCATCTTCGCCCTCACCACGTTCGTAATAATCATCACGATACAGAAAGGCAACGATATCCGCATCCTGCTCGATTGATCCCGACTCACGAATGTCAGAAAGAACGGGACGTTTATCCTGCCGCTGTTCCACACCACGTGATAACTGAGATAAGGCGATTACAGGTACGTGTAATTCTTTGGCGATTTTCTTTAATTGCCGCGAAATATCAGACACTTCTTGTTGTCTGTTTTCATTTCGTTTACCAGATCCTTCAATTAATTGAAGGTAGTCTATCACAATTAAGTCCAGACGCCCCCGCTCTTTAAGTAGACGTCTACTCTTAGAACGAATTTCGGTTACCCTAATACCCGGTGTATCATCAATATAAATATCCGCTTCCGATAGCGCCCCTGAAGCAACGATCAAATCTGACCATTCATCTTCAGTTAACTGCCCAGTCCTTAAATGACCAGCATTTATACTACCTTCCGCACAAATCATACGATTTACCAGGGATCCAGCCCCCATCTCCAAAGAAAAGACTGCGACAACACCATCTTGCTTAGTCGCTACATTCTGTGCGATATTTAAAGCAAAGGCTGTCTTACCAACGGCCGGACGTGCTGCCAGAATAATCAACTCTTCTGGTTGCAGCCCAGCTGTCATAGCATCTAGATCAGGATAACCAGTTGGAATCCCTGTTACGTCCTGACCATTTTTAGATAAATCATCTAAATTTTGCATAGACTCGAACACGACATCTCGAATATGGATAAACCCATTTCGATTTCGGTTTTCTGCAACATTTAAAATAGACTTCTCAGCCTCATCTAAAATGACAGATACTGATTCTTCTTGCTCAAAACTCTCGCGGGCAATCTTATTAGAAGCTTGAATCAACTTTCTCAATAAAGACTTCTCTTCAACTATGCGGGCATAGTATTCCGCATTCGCTGCAGTCGGCGTATCATTTGCCAATTGGAAAATGTACTCGTAGCCGCCAACATTTTCAAGCATATGCATGTTATTTAATTTTTGTTGAACCGTTAATGCATCAATTGCCTCATCATCCCGGTTCAGTTCTTCCATCGCTTCAAAAATAAGTTGGTTTGCACGACTATAAAAATCATCGGCAGAAACGTACTCCAGCACTGAAATGAACACATCGGAATCAAGTAAGATAGCACCGAGCACAGCTTGCTCAGCCTCTATACTTTGAGGCGGTGTTGTATGATCTAAATTCTCCGCCAAATCAGCACCTCCATCACCTAACTATTATACTAAAAAACGTAAGCACATTGATATAAAAATTGAATAAAATAGGAGGCCAGGAATCCATCCTAGCCTCCAACATATAGGTAGACTAGCCCTATTCTTCGACGATATGTACGCGAATAGTAGCTTCAACCTCATGATGCAATTTTACAGGTACATTTGTGTAACCAAATGAACGGATTGGTTCGTCCAAGTCCATTTTACGTTTATCTACTTTAATACCGTATTGTTTCAACATAGCAGTAGCAATTTGTTTAGATGGGACTGAACCGAATAAACGGCCATCTTCTCCACCCTTAGCTTTAATCGTTACAACTGTTTTTTCGTCTTCGATTTTCGCTTTTAAATCTTTTGCTTCTTGTAATTCTTCTTGCGCTTGCTTCTCGTTGGCTTTTTCTTTACCACGTTGCGCAGAAACAGCACTTGCTGTGGCTTCTTTAGCTAAACCTTTTTTCAATAAAAAGTTTTGTGCATAGCCATTAGGAACTTCTTTTACTTGACCCTTTTTACCTTGATTTTTAACATCTTGTAGAAAAATAACCTTCATGATTATTCATCCTCCTCATCTTTATCCATAATAACAGATTTTAACATGTCTACTGCTTCAGAAACAGTCACATCTGAAATTTGTGTAGCAGCATTTGATAAATGACCACCGCCACCTAACTCTTCCATTATACGTTGAACATTAATCGTCCCAAGACTACGTGCAGAAATACCTACACGACCGTCTTCTCTTAAGTAAACCACAAAAGACGCATCCACGTTACGCATAGATAATAAAGTATCCGCTGCTTGAGCAGCCGTAACTGAGTCGTAAACATCCTGATCTTCACCACTAGCAATACCCAGATTGCCAGAAATCAATTCAACATTTTCAATTAATTGATTACGTTTAATATAGTCCGTTAAGTCCTCTTTCAATAGGTTTTGAATCATAAATGAATCAGCACCTACAGATTTTAAGTAACTAGCCGCATCAAAAGTTCTTGACCCTGTACGCAGAGAGAAATTTCGTGTATCCACAATCATACCCGCTAACATAGCAGTTGCTTCAATTCGTTTGATTGGTTCACTTTCTTGATTTTGGTACTCGAAGAACTCTGTAATTAACTCACTCGCAGAAGAAGCATAAGGCTCAATATATTCTAACAATACATTATCCGGCACTTCTTCACCCTTACGGTGGTGGTCAATAATAATAACAGGTCTATTCGGTGTAATCAAGTCTGGTGCTATGGTAATTGACGGACGATGCACATCCACCAAGAATAATAATGAATCTTGTGCCATCAACTCTTCTGCCTGTTCAGGCGAGATGATTGACTCCGCAATTGATTCATCCTTACGAAGTTCTACCAATAAACGTTCAATACCATCATTAATACGACTTTCATCAATAATCACATAACAAATTTGATTATTCATTTGCGCAATTCGACGAATACCCAAGCAGGCACCAACAGCATCCATGTCTGGGTAATCATGCCCCATAACGAATACGGAAGACGTATTTTGAATCATTGTCGAAATAGTATTGGCGATTTGACGTGATCGTACACGTGTACGTTTCTCCATCGGGTTCGTCTTACCACCATAATAACGCGCTTTTTGATTTTTAGTACGGACAACGACTTGGTCACCCCCACGACTTTGCGCAAGGTCTAAGTTTGACTGTGCTTGGTCAGAAATATCATCCACATCAATAACATCATCCTTCTCTTGGTATGAGATCCCCATAGAAATGGTTAATGGCGTATTCGCCTTTGATGTTTTCTCACGAAGGTTATCAACGACCACAAACTTGTTCTCTTCCATTCGAGACAACTGACCATAAGTTGATACCAGTAAGAAATGGTCATCATCCAAACGTTTAATGTAAGAATCATAGTTTTTAGCCCACTTAGATAAGTCACTCGTTACCAAGTTGTCAATCGTAGATTTCCTTCTATCATTCATTGAAGATACCGTTTCATCATAATTGTCGATTACAATATGACCAATGACAATACGGCCTAGGTCAGCATTCTCAGCAATTACACCATACTTGGTTGCATCAATAAAGTACATAGCATGCTCATCTCTTAAATAAGTGACCTCGAAATGCGCATTCTTCCACTGGAATCGTTTAGATTTCAATGACGGATCTTCCTGAAAGTCCTTGTACAATTCAAAAATTTCTTCATCTAAATCATTTATATTTAATCCAATTATTTCCTTCTGGTAGAAGTACTTCTGTAAAAAGGGGTTTACCCATTCAATGGTTGGGTCATTTTCATCGAAGACAATAATACCAATAGGCATCTTCAATAGAATTTCACTTTGCACAGATTTAATCTGGTTACCTAATCCTAAGATATACTCACTCAAGGCGGTTAACATCAGGACCAAAGCAAAACCAAGTAAACCTATTACAACAACAACCAAACTAACAATTACAAAACCCATTTGTAAACTAACTGTTGCACTAATACCGATAACGATAATTAATAATAATAGTGCAATAATAAGTGGCCATATAATTGCCGACTTCAATAAGAAAGAAGGAATTTTAGACTGCCAATTCTCTCTCTTCATAATAATCTCCTTTAGGTCAAAATTCGACACTTTAACATATACCATTTTAACACAATCTTAAAAAACAATCATTTTTATACGTTTTACGCTCTATACAAACGTATGTTCTTATTAGATTGTTTCACGTGAAATAATTAAATGGTATCTAATCATAATGGGATTATTGATTTCTAAATGAAAATTTTAATATCCACATATTTTATAAAAATCTTATGAGTTGAAAAAATAATTTAAACCCCTATTACCATATTGTATAAGCATTTTAAAATAGACAAACTCCTGTAATTGCTATGGTCTTATTTCTAGGTAGGAAATATAAATTTTTTAAACGTTTCAAGTAAGTAGAAAATAGATATAGGATTCTTTAAATCGGTATCATTCATGTCTTATCAAAAATATAAAAGTCAAAAACTTCTTCACGAAGTATCTATCCAGCGTGAATGTTTCACGTGAAACATTCATGTTAGTTATAATTAATTTTACATGATTGCAAGTTTTATAATGGGCATATCTCCAATACAGAAATCTTCCTACAGTTCACTAACAAATGCTTACAATGGCGATATATATCCTAATATTCATTGACTTTTGGTTTATCTTATCCGCATATCAAGTTAAATAAAGGAAATAGACTTTTATACCAGCATATCGACACTCACTAGAAATTATTCATTCACCCTACACCAAATTAATGATTGAAAGTAATTATCAAATGCCTAGCTCTTAATTAGAATGTTTTGTATCCGATTTTCTTTTTATATCATCACTAAACTGCATGGTTAGAGCTATACTAAGTATCATTGTAAACATAAGGATAAGTATAATATAACATTCTAATTTTTTATGATAACGCTAGGATTTCGCTGATAGTTTATATAGTAAAGGAATGGTTCAATAATCATTAGGCATAGATCTTTCCACCGATTGAATAAATTAGCGATAATTGTGACTAACGGCCATAATGATATTAGAGTATAATACTACTTAAAATTTCTCTTTTATTAGGACTGGATATTGAAATAACCGACGATGAATGATGTTTCACGTGAAACATCATCGGTATATAAATTAACTTTAATTTTATCGAAGTAGCTAATATAAAATATTTTCGTGAAATACAATACACACATAGTAAATAAGTATTTATTTCACAGAAAAATTAATATAAGGCATTAATTGGTGACCATTTTTATTAACTTATCATTTTCTTTATTTGTCTATAGGCCTCCTATTAATTTTAAAACATTCTATCATGGTGGATTGTTTCACGTGAAACATACTGAGACAGGCTATATTTTTCAAAGTTTATAGAAAATATTTTTTTGTTAAAGAATTATAGTGAATAAGTATAAATCATTGTAATTTAGTAAAAAAACAGCGATTGCTGCTGCGAGAAGAGCTAATAATTAATTCAAATCTATCTAAAGTTGTCCTTGGCCTAGTTCGGTAAGGTATCTATTCCTTTTCCCTCTTTAATCATAAATTTTGAAAGAAACACTATAATTCATCTGTTTGTATAAGGTTTATAAAGCTAAGGTAACGCATTTGCTACACACAAAAGGATAATCAATAAAAAGAAGGGATGTTTCACGTGAAACATCCTTATAGTTTTATATAAAAGCCCAAAGAGGGCAATGCATCAAAAAATACAAATCAGGCTATAATCATAAAAACTGAAGTAGAAAATTGTTATTGTTGTAAACCACTGCTTTTTCCTTATAAAAAAGGCATGGAAGCGCGATTTTATTTAACTGACACTCTGAAAACACTCTAAAATTGGCTTTATTGATAGGATAATGGCCAAAAATACAGTCAAACCCTCATACAATAGCCTTCTATTAAACAAGAACTTGGCTAATCATAATATATAAGGAGAATTCAATAAATAGATCCCTCAATTCTTACCGCTGCTAAATTTACCAATTATATAAGGGTGGGCATAAAATAAGCAGATAAGAAGGGCCGAGTGCGCTTATTGATACGGCACCAACACGTGAAATCTCATTGAAAATCAAACGACAGGTAATTTCATTTATCTTCTTCTATTATTCTTGGTTATGTCTATACTTCTCTCCGTATTCACTTAATTTAAGTAAAATTAACACCTTGTCTCTCTAAATTTTACTTAACTTCTTCTATTAGCTTGTCACATCGATGGTTATACTATATCAATGCTTTCTTCTTCTTTCGAACTCATTTGCTTGTGAAATTTCACATCTATATGCACTTGAAAAGAGATACGCCACTATTCTTTTTTACTTTTATTCAATAATGACTATCATTTATTTACTTAGCTTATATCTACTTTTTATCTCTCTAAACCTAATTTTTTTATATAAAGCAGGATTCAATACACATCCCCTTTTTAAAATTTGCAATCTTTTTATTTAGAATCCCTTCACTGTACTACAACAATTTGTAATTGTATATGTTATATATCCTTACATGATATAGGCTCTTTTTGCTTCTTATTTCGTTTTCAATTACTTATATACCATCAATTTATTGACCCTAATATGCAGCTATTTTAACAACAGTTTTCATGTGAAACAGCCATTTTCTTAAAAATAACCGGTTAAAATCTACCTATCTCCACATGTGGATAAGTCATTTTTATATATTGATCTCCTCACCGTGGTTGAATTTTATCCACAAGATACTTGCCAACAGCACCAAGAGAATTCGAACGTTTATTCGAATTAATCACAGCTTTATCCACAAACACATGTTTCCTATTTTGATTATAATTTTCAAGCTGCTTAATCCATTTATCTTCCTATTATTAAAACGATAAGCAGAATTACCTGGTTATACATTACTCGGTCGCGAAGAATTATCTTATACTTATATCGGATTTAAGCTGGGATCTTGGGATGCTGAAGCCGGTGAGGTTATTTATGATGAAGATGCCAAAATGGCTGATAAATCCCTTCGTCAAGCAATGGGGTATGCTATTGATGACGATGCTGTAGCACAACGATTCTATAATGGTCTACGTTCCAATGCAAATACCGTTATTCCACCTGTATTTGGTAGCTTTGGTGCTACAACCGAAGAAGTACCTGGCTATAGCTACGATCCTGATAAAGCTAACCAACTATTAGATGATGCTGGCTACGTAGATACAGATAACGATGGTATTCGTGAAGATCCAGATGGTGAACCA
Organism: Aerococcus viridans; assembly: GCF_001543285.1. NCBI lineage: Bacteria > Bacillati > Bacillota > Bacilli > Lactobacillales > Aerococcaceae > Aerococcus > Aerococcus viridans. Next base: position 69,761 of record NZ_CP014164.1, on the reverse strand, counting down.
TTACAAATTAACTTTGCCTCTATGGCAGGTGGGGAAACTGCAGAGCCGATTGCACAATACTATATCCAAGCTTGGAATGAAGTTGGATTAGATGTCCAATTAACAGATGGTCGTTTACTAGAATTCAACAGTTTCTATGACCGTATTGAAGCAGATGATGAAAATATCGATATCTATCAAGCTGCTTGGGGTACAGGTACTGACCCAGCACCAAACGGTTTATACGCGCGTAATGCTGCCTTTAACTATACACGTTGGGCAACTGAAGAGAATGACCAATTCATGGCTGACTTTACAAGTTCAGAAGCCTTTGATGAAGAATTCCAACGTAATACCTTTATTGAGTGGCAAAAATACTTCTCTGAAGAAGCACCAGTTATTCCAACATTATTCCGTCAACAAGTTATGCCTATTAACAACCGCGTAAAACACTTTGACTACGCGCATAACCCAGCGGATGACTTTGGATGGCACACAGTTGAAGTAACAGCTGATGCACCCGTATCTGAATAAAGTGATTTGAACTAGATATTACAACCATTTTTAGATAGTGATTAGGCGTATGTGGCGTTGCCATATACGCCTTTTTATTAGATAATTTTAATTTATTTGCAAATTTATTAGATTTTTTTCATTTTTCCTGTTGCAATCATTTGTATTATGCGTTATATTAAATTAACATTAGAAAACGAAAGAGGTAGTCTCATGAAAAAGACAGCACAAGTGGTCATTATTATTAATAAACAGGACTTTACGAATTAGTGGTTTTCACTAATAACAAATCGTAAGTCCTATTCGTGCTTGTTAACGCTGAATGGGACTTAGGCCTCCCACCAGCGCGTGGGGGGCCTTTTCTTTTGCTAATAAATTGCTGATATTGTTACTTAGAAATTAAACTTAAAGGAGTTGCTCATTATGACTGACAAATTAAACTGGGATGAATTAGATTTTTCTTATACGGAAGTACCATACCGCTGGCGTGCATACTGGAAAGATGGCGAATGGTATAAAGCAGGATTAGAAACAGATCCTCAATTACCAATTCGTGAAGCTGCTCCAATCGTCAACTACGGCCAAGGGGTATTCGAAGGTAATAAAGCTTATGGTACAAAAGATGGCAAGATCGTTTTATTCCGTCCAGATGAATTTGGTGAACGTTTAAACCGTGGTGCTCGTCGTATGGCGATGCCAGAAGTACCAGTTGAAGAATTTGTCCGTGCTTGTAAGGAAGTTATTAAAGCTAACCGTGACTATGTGCCACCATATGGCCACAACGGTGCTGCAATGTTCATCCGTCCTATGTTATTAGGTATCGGTGACCACGTACAAGTATCAGCAGCTGAAGAATACTTATTTACAATCTACGTAACACCAGTTGGTCCTTTATACAAAGGTGGGTTAGCACCACATAACTACATCATCGACCACGAACATGACCGTGTAGCAGCTGATGGTACTGGTAACATCAAAGCAACAGCTAACTACGCATCAACATTAGCAACAGCTAAACGTATCCAAGAATCTGGTTACGATGACGTATTATACTTAGACCCAGCAACACATACTAAAGTAGATGAATTCTCATCAGCAAACTTCTTTGCTATCGAGAAAGATACAAACAAATTTGTAACACCTAAATCAGACACAGTATTACCTTCAATCACTAAAAAATCATTGTTATGGTTAGCAGAACATCGTTTGGGCTTAGAAGTTGAAGAGGGCGATATTAAAGTAGATGACTTTGACAAATATTCTGAAGCAGGGGCTATGGGTAACGCGGCTGTTATTTCTCCAGCTGGTTCTGTAACATACAAAGACAACCGTCACGTATTCTTCTCAGAAACTGAGGTTGGTCCAGTATCACAAAAATTATACAAAGAATTAACGGGTATCCAATTTGGTGAATTAGAAGCACCTGAAGGATGGATTGTAGACGTTGATGAAGATTAATCATTTTACCAAATGCCTTTTAAACCAAGCATAAATTAGTTTAAAAGGATGATTATGAAGAAAGAAGGAAGATAAATATGTCTCTATCAGTAAACCTACCAAATTTAACAATTGGTGTTGATGCCTTTGATGCAATTGATGAATATTGTAGTCAATTTGGTACAACAGTCGCGATTCTAGGTGGTGAAAAAGCCTTGGCAGCCAGTAAGGAACGTTTAACTGCTGCCCTAGAAAAATCATCATTAAAAGTGGCAACCGTACAAGTCTACGGAAAGGAAGCTTCATATACCAATGTTGAGAAAATGAAAGCGATCAAAGAAGTGCAAGATGCGGATATGATCTTTGCAGTTGGTGGGGGACGCGCGATTGATACAATTAAGGTAGTAGCTCGTGACTTAGACAAACCATTATTCACTATCCCCACTCTAGCTTCAGTTTCAGCGCCAACTTCGTCAGTATGTGTTATGTATCATGATAACCATGAGATGGCAGGTTTAGCTTACCGTAAAGCACCAGCTGACCATACCTTCATCGATACACAAATCATCGCTGAGGCGCCTGTTGAATACTTATGGGCTGGTATTGGTGACTGTATGTCTAAAGAAGTAGAGACTAGTTTTTCTTCACGTGGCAGAGACCTAAGCTTTGAAAATCGTTTAGGGGTAAATATCGTCAAAGGTACGAATGATAAATTGATGGCTGTTGGCGCTGAAGCTCTAGAAGCTGTACGTAACAAAGAAACAAACCAGGCTTTAGAAGATGTTGTTCTTGAAATTATTGGTGCATCAGCTTATGCGTCTGTATTAGTGGAAAATGACATCAACTCAAACATGGCACATGCCTACTACTATGGCTATACTGTTCTGCCACAAGCTCATGAACACTTACACGGTGAGGTAGTTTCATATGGTATCTTGTTATTACTAACAATGGACCAACAATTTGAATACCGTGACCGTATGAAAGCATTCATGGAATCAATTAAATTGCCAACTAAATTGGCAGCTCAAGGGGTAACAACGCAAGAAGATATCGACAAATTAGTTGATAAAGCGATGACTATGGACGATTTAACATTCTCTCCATATACCATTACCCGTGAGAAATTTGAACAAGCAATTAGAGATGTTGAAGCTTTGGACTAATCAGATTTTCCTCCTTAGAACATGAGATTAAACAAGTAATCAACATACTTAACATAGGAATTCCCTAAGAACGAGTTGTGACTAGCGTCACAGCTCGTTTTGCTTTATCCTATAGTGTGTAAGCGTATTCTAAATTACACACCAAAGGAGTTTATATATGAAAATTGAACACGTTGCTTTATGGGTGACTGACTTAGAACTTGTCAAAGCATTTTATGAAAAATACTTTGAAGCCAAGGCAGGTGACCGCTACCACAATCCTAAAACGCATTTTTCATCATACTTTTTAAGCTTTGATGAAGGCAGTCGACTAGAATTAACGAATAAAAAGCATTTAAGCCCCCATATTGCCGATGCTTTAGGTTATGGACATATTGCACTAGCAGTAGGAGATAAAGAGGCTGTAGACGCAAAAACAGCCCAATTAGTCGCAGATGGGTTCCCACTTTTATCTGGTCCACGAACAACCGGTGATGGTTACTATGAATCTGTAGTCCAAGACCCAGAGGGCAATCTAGTCGAAATTACAACAAATTAAGTTAGTTTAAACGTAGAAAAAAACCATTTCACCAGAAGGCGAAATGGTTTTTTGATTAGTATTAGTCTGCTGTAGTAAATGGAATTAAAGCCATAATACGAGCGCGTTTAATACCAGCTGTTAAAGTACGTTGGTGTTTTGCACATGTACCAGTTACACGACGAGGTAAGATTTTACCTTTTTCAGAAATATAACGTTTTAATAAATCTGTGTCTTTGTAATCTACATGATCAATGTGGTTAGCGCAGAAGAAACATACTTTTTTACGTCTACGACCACCGCGGCGTTGTGCTGCCATATTTTTTACCTCCCTTACTTATACCATTAGAATGGTAAGTCATCATCGGTAACATTGATTGAACCAGAACCATCATTAGATGATGGGAATGGGTTATCGTTACCATTGTTAAATGAAGAGGAGTTTTGATTAAAGCTGTTTCCATCAAATGGATCAGCATTTTGATTGTTATAGCTGTTGTTGTTTGCGTTATTGTTATTAAACCCACCAAAACCACTGTTATTATTATTATCAGAGGCAGGGCGGCTTTCAGTAACTGATTTTGATTCTAATAAACTAAAGTTATCAACCAAAATCTCAGTAACGTATACACGTTGTCCTTGGTTATTCTCGTAGTTTCGAGTTTGGATGCTGCCTTCAACACCTACTAATGAACCTTTACGGGTAAAACGCGCAAAATTCTCTGCTGCTTTACGCCAAATAACACAGTTAATAAAATCTGTCTCACGTTCACCTTGGGCATTTTTAAAGTTTCTTTCAACGGCAACGCTGAAAGATCCAACGGCAACGCCACTTTGCGTATAACGCACATCAACGTCACGAGTTAAACGGCCGACCAGTACAACATTATTAATCATGAAATAACTCCTCTCTCACGAAATATGTATTGTTAATTAGTCTTCGATTTTAGTAATCATATGACGTAAGATATTGTCATTGATTTTGGCAAGACGGTCGAATTCGTTGATTCCTTCCGCATCGTCAGCTTCCATATCAACTAAGTGGTAGATACCCTCTTTGTAATCGTTGATTTCATATGCAAGACGACGTTTTGCCCAGTCTTTAGATTCATTAATTGTTACACCGTTTGAAGTTAAGATTTGATCGAATTGTTCAACCAAAGCTTTTTTAGACGCTTCTTCCATATCAGGACGAATAATGTATAAAACTTCGTATTTAGTAGTGTTTTCACTCATCAGACTTTTGCACCTCCTTTTGGTCTATTGGCTCTCAACATCCTTGAGAGCAAGGAGAGTATATTAATACTCACAATAAAGTATTTTATCAAAATAATCTATATAAATCAAGTGATATCTTAAAAATCAAGCGTATATTTGTAAGAAAATAATTTAGGTTAATATACCAGAATAATCTAATCTAAAAGACATCAAAAAAATCCCATGAAGTGGCCTATCAATAGCCATTTCATGGGATTTTCGCAACTTTTTTATTGTATTACCAATTTTAGTCTTCTGTTTCTTCTTGGTCAGATAGGGCATCGTCTGCGAATTCTTGCATACGAGAAATCATTTCATCAGAGGGTTCATCTGCTAATTGGGCATCAATAGCAGTTTTATTTTCTAGTGGTGTTGCTGCTAATGCTTCTTCAATTGCTTCTACTTTAGCAATTGCTGATACATATGAATCTTCAGCTAGACGGATTAAACGCACCCCTTGTGTTGCCCGGCCTGTTTGCGAAATATTTTTCGCATGGAAACGAATAGCTATACCTTGATTCGTCATTAACATGATGTCTTCTTCTCCTGAAACGGTTGTTAAACCAACTAAGATACCATTCTTCTCGGTAACATTAATGGTTTTAACCCCTTTACCACCACGGTTTTTAATACCATATTCGCTGGCTGGTGTTTGTTTACCGTAACCTTTTTCAGTAACCACTAATACATTATCATCTGGTCCAAGTACGGACATACCAACCACTTGATCGCCGTCATTTAAACGAATACCGCGAACACCTGTAGCGGTACGACCCATGCTACGGACGTTTGTTTCTTGGAAACTTACGGCATAACCATCTCGGGACGCGATAATAATGTTGTCATCACCACTAGTTAAGACAACTTTCACTAATTCATCGCCTTCAGCTAGTTTCAAGGCGATTAACCCATTGTTACGGATATTGAAGTAGTCACTTGCATTGGTACGTTTTACAGTACCGTTTTTCGTTACGAATAATAAGTGTTCTTTTACTTCTGCGTCTTCAATTGGGGTCACGTTGATCATTGCTTGAACAGTTTCGTCTTGTTGTAGATTTAGCAGGTTAACAACTGGAATCCCTTTTGCTGCACGACCAAACTCTGGAATTTCATAACCTTTAGAGTGGAATACGCGACCAGTGTTGGTGAAGAATAGGACTGAGTCGTGGGTTGAGGTAGATAACATGGTTTCAACGAAGTCATCGTCGTTCATACTCATCCCCTTAACACCCGTACCTCCACGATTTTGAGCTCTAAATTCTACATCATCAATACGTTTGATATACCCGTTTTGCGTTAAGGTAACAATCACGTTACTTTCTTCAATCAGGTCTTCATCATCGATATTGTGGATTTCACCAACCATTAACTCTGTACGACGGTCATCACCGAATTTACTTTCGATTTCAATTAATTCATCGTAAATGATTTGGTAACGCATTGTTTCAGATCCTAATACTTGGTTTAAGTAGTCGATTTGCGCCATTAATTCGGCGTGTTCTTTATCAATTTTCTCACGTTCTAAACCAGTTAGACGAACTAGACGCATGTCTAAGATAGCTTGCGATTGTTTATCTGATAGCTTGTAGTCCTCGATAAAACGGGCTTTCGCTTCGTCACCTGAACGTGATGTACGTAAGATATTCACAATTTCGTCGATATGGTCTAAGGCAATTTGCAACCCTTCTAGGATGTGGGCACGCGCTTCAGCCTTGTTTTTCTCGAAAATCGAACGACGACGGATAACTTCTTCTTGGTGAAGTAGGTAGTTTTGTAGAATTTCTTTCAAGCTTAGGGTACGTGGTACACCATTTACAATGGCTACCATGTTAATACCGAAGTTTGTTTGTAATTGCGTGTATTTGTAAAGGTTATTAACGATTACAGATGCGCTGGCATCTTTACGGCATTCAATAACGACACGCATACCTTCACGACCAGATTCGTCACGTACAGCGGTGATCCCTTCTACCCGTTTGTCGCGAGCTAGTTCAGCGATACGTTCGACTAATTTAGCCTTGTTCACCATGTAAGGAATTTCATGAACGATAATCCGTTCTTTACCTGAAGACAAGGTTTCAATGTCTAATTTAGCACGGACAATGATTGTCCCTTTTCCAGTCTCATAAGCCTTACGGATACCTGATTTCCCGATGACAATACCACCGGTTGGGAAGTCTGGTCCTGGTAAAGCCTCCATCAATTCGTTGGTTGTTGCGTCAGCGTTCTGCATTAAAATTTTAATGGCGCCGATGACTTCGCTTAGGTTATGGGTTGGGATATTGGTGGTCATCCCAACTGCGATACCGGTTGTCCCGTTTACTAATAGGTTAGGAAAGCGAGCTGGTAATACTTCTGGCTCACGCTCTTCACCGTCATAGTTAGGGATAAAATCAACGGTATCTTTATTCATGTCACGAACCATTTCGTGGGCAATCTTACTCATACGTGCTTCGGTATAACGCATAGCTGCGGCTTGGTCACCATCGACTGAACCGAAGTTCCCGTGACCATCCACTAGCATGTAGCGGTAAGAGAAGTCTTGGGCCATACGCACCATTGATTCATAGATAGCTGAATCCCCATGCGGATGGTATTTACCCATTACGTCCCCAACGATACGGGCGGATTTTTTATAGGGTTTATCTGAGGTTACCCCTAATTCATTCATTCCATAAAGGATACGACGGTGAACGGGTTTTAAGCCATCACGGACATCCGGTAGGGCACGAGCCACAATAACTGACATGGCGTAGTCAAGAAATGACGTCCGCATTTCTTGCGATATCTCACGTTGTGGGAATTGTTCTTTAATTTCTTCACTCATGAAACTTTTCCCTCCTTACTATAAATCGATGTTGGCGTAGGTAGCATTCTCTTCGATGAAGTCACGTCTTGGTTCAACGTGGTCACCCATCAACATATTGATGATTTTGTCTGCTTCTACTGCATCGTCTACGTTTACTTGTAATAATGTTCTATTAGCTGGGTCCATTGTAGTTTCCCAAAGTTGTTCAGCGTCCATTTCACCCAAACCTTTATAACGTTGGATGGCTGGTTTTGGTGTTGCTGGTATAGTTTGTAGGTATTCTTCTAATTGCTTGTCAGTATCTAGGTAGACAATCTTTTTACCTTGACGGACTTGGTATAAAGGTGGCACTGCGATATAGACATAGCCAGCATCCAAGATAGGGCGCATATAACGGTAAATTAAGGTTAATAGTAAGGCACGGATGTGGGCACCATCGACATCGGCATCAGTCATAATAACCAATTTGTGGTAACGTGCCTTGGTGATGTCGAAATCATTTTGCCAACCTGTACCCATTGCCGTAAATAATGAACGGATTTCTTCATTAGATAAAATTCTGTCCATCGATGCTTTTTCAACGTTCAAGATTTTACCTCGAATCGGCAAGATAGCTTGGAAGTGACGTGAACGGCCTTGTTTCGCTGATCCGCCGGCCGAGTTCCCCTCAACGATGAATAATTCAGATTCTTCTGGATTACGGCTTGAGCAGTCGGCTAATTTACCAGGTAGGTTAGAAATCTCTAGGCCTGATTTTTTACGGGTCATTTCACGTGCCCGCTTAGCAGCTAGACGAGCCTTAGACGCAACAGTACCTTTATCGACAATACGGCGGGCAATTTGCGGATTCTCTAGTAGGAACGTTTCAAAATGCGTCGCAAATAAATTATCGGTAATCGTTCGAACTTCAGAGTTTCCCAATTTCATTTTGGTTTGACCTTCAAACTGTGGGTCTGGGTGGCGAATAGATACAATTAAGGTGATCCCTTCACGCACATCTTCCCCAGTTAAATTATCTTCATTTTCTTTAATTAACTTTTGCGAGCGAGCATAGTTGTTAATCACACGTGTAAGAGCGGTCTTTGCTCCTGATTCATGCATACCACCTTCAAAAGTATGGATATTATTCGCAAAGCTTAAGATATTTGAGTGGAAGCCATCCGTGTATTGTAAAGCTACCTCTACTTCAATCCCATCTTGCTCATCTTCAAGATAAATCGGTTGTTCAAATAAAACATCTTTATCTTTATTCATGTACTCAATATATTCTTTAATCCCACCTTCATAGTGGTAAGAAGCTGTTTTATGGTTTTCTGATCTAGCATCCATTAAAGAAATCCTTAAGCCCTTATTCAAGAAGGCTAACTCACGGACACGTCGGTTTAAAACTTCAAATTCAAAGGTGGTTGTCTCGGTAAAAATCTCTGCATCCGGTTTAAAATGCACAACCGTACCATGGGTATCTGTATCACCAGTTTGTTCAACATCCGACACAATAGCGCCTTGGCGGAATTCTTGGTGGTAGATGCGGCCATTTTTATGGACATATACATGCAACCATTCAGAAAGGGCGTTTACAACAGAGGCCCCAACCCCGTGAAGACCGCCGGATACTTTATACCCGCCACCGCCGAATTTACCACCGGCATGTAGGACAGTAAAGACTGTTTCTACCGCTGGACGACCGGTATTTGACTGGATATCAACGGGAATCCCGCGACCATCATCGACAACTGTTATAGAATTATCTTTTTCAATGGTGACTTGGATGTGACCCGCAAATCCTGCTAGGGCCTCATCAATTGAGTTATCGACAATCTCCCATACTAAATGGTGTAAACCACTAGCTGAAGTTGACCCGATATACATCCCTGGACGCTTACGTACAGCTTCTAGACCTTCCAATACTTGAATTTGGCTAGCATCATAGTCTTTAGCCAATTCGCGTTTTTTGGCCATTTTTTCTTCTTCAGAAACAAGGTCCTCTGGTTGGACGAGTGCTTCTTCATTGGTCAACATTTCATTTTCATTGTTGTTGTTTTCATTAGCATTGTTTGCCATTTTCCCACTCCTATTACGTAAATTATTCAATCTCAATAGCGCCATGGGATTTTAGGCCACGCCTAACCCGCACGCTTACTTATTCCACTATCGCGCCTGCATCAATATTGAAAACCCTTGGTTCTTCAATTAATTCTCTTTGAATACCATCTAAACTTGTTGTTGTTAAAAAGGTTTGGACTTTCGACTGTATAGACTTCAATAAGTGGGTTTGCCGCTCATCATCTAATTCACTGAGTACGTCATCCAATAGTAAAATAGGGTATTCCCCTAAAACTTCATGCATGCATTCGATTTCTGCTAATTTCATACTCAATACAGTCGTCCGTTGCTGTCCTTGGGAACCAAATTTCTGCACATCACGGCCATTCACCTTAAAGGTCAAATCATCCCGATGTGGACCAACTAAAGTAACCCCTCTGGCAAATTCATGGTCTTTCTTCTCTTTAAATTTCGTCATCAACTGCTGGTAAATGGCATCTTCAGTCATATCTAAAGTCAACTCACTTGGACCACGATAAGCTAAAGTCAACTCTTCAAGCCCATGTGAAATGTTTGAATGGATGGGTTTAGCCCATGATTCCAGTTGGTCTACAAAACGTAGCCGTTGGTAAATAACATGGGTAGCAGACGCCGCTAACTGTTCAGTGAGAATATCTAAATAAATTTGATCTTGGGTTTCTTTATATAATAATTGCTTGAGGTAGGCATTTCGTTGTTTTAATAATCGATTATATTGAACCGACTCATACAGGTACTTCGGGCTCATTTGCCCAAGTTCCATATCAATAAACTTTCGTCTAAGTTGCGGGGCACCTTTAATCAGTTCTAAATCTTCCGGGGCAAAAAGGACCACATTCAATTTGCCAATATAATCACTCATCCGATTTTGGTTTAAATGGTTCACTTTTGCGCGTTTACCAGATTTCGTAATGGTTAGCGCTAGTGGTAAATCTGGATTCGTTCTCGTTGATATACTACCTTCAATACGCGCAAAGTCTTGTTTCCAATGGATGGTATCTTTTTCATTGGCCGTACGGTGACTTCTTGCCAGTGACATCATATAAATAGCCTCTAATAAAGATGTTTTCCCCTGGGCATTCTCGCCAATAAAGACGTTCACCCCAGGAGAAAATGTGACTGTTAGATCTTCATAATTTCTGAAGTCTTTTAACTTAATGTCATTCAGCTGCATGTCCATCACCATGCGCTTCATGGCTTTCGATGATAAATTCACCTTCATTCGGTATTGCAATAACCATACCTGGATACAATTTACGTCCACGTCGGTTATCAATTTCACCGTCTACAACGACATCATTTTCTTGTAGATACCATTTCGCTTCTCCGCCAGTACCTATCGCACCAGAAATTTTTAATAACTGACTCAATGTAATATATGCTGTTTTAATTTTTACGATTTCAGCCATCATTTCACCCCACATTCATCTTCCAAATTCGCTCTTCACATAAAATAAATCGTCTCTTCTTGCCATCACCGGACACAGCTAGTGGTCCTTAGCAGATTCAACGATTTTACTTTTATTTATACACCCTTAATTATACGCTAATTTACCGTATTTAGCAAATAAAGGCCCTGTATTAAAAGTTGGCATTTTAGATAGGGAAATACCTAGAATCTTACTTAAAGGGCTTAAAAGTCAAAAATTGGCACATTTTTATATGTAGACCGAAAAAAAGGACCAAAACCAGTAAATGATTTTGATCCTTATCCATTTGGCTAACCATATGAAAATGATTTGACCTTCGACATCAATTTTTAGCGGCTTTTGTCATTTCTCCAATTAGCTTCAATTAACCTCTTGGTGTACGAATTGGGGTAATCAATTGAACGAAATTGAAGTTATCAGTTTGGTCACTTGGTAATAGGGTGAAGGGGTGTGAAGATGACTGGAAGCCAATTTGTACATTTTGTTGACCAAATGATTTCAACGCTTCACGTAAGTAATCAGGGTTGAAGGAAATTTCTAAAGCTTCCCCTTCAGCTTTCACTACATTGATTTCTTCTTCTACATTCCCAACTTCAGCAGATTGACTAGATAAAATAATATCTTGGTCTGAAATATTCAAACGAACCACATTATTTTTACCTTCGTGACTTAAAATCAAAGCACGTTCAACAGCATTCACTAATTCACTCGCTGCCACTTCAATAATTGTTGAGTGGTCATTAGGTAATAAACGGTCTGTATTCGGGTAGTTACCTTCTAGTAAACGAGAGTATAGGTAAATATTACGAGCTTTAAACAATACTTGATTGTCTGTCACCATCATCTCAATGTCTTCATTACTATCTACAATACGGATTAATTCTTGTAATGAACGACCTGGAATATTGATATCTAACACTGTATCACCAGCTACTTCTGGCATTGTTAACGGCATAATGCGTTGACTTAAACGATGAGAGTCAGTTGCAACTGCTTTTAACTCACCATTCCCAATTTCAAAATGAATCCCAGTGAAAATAGGGCGAATTTCTTGGTTAGATACAGAAATAATGGTTTGGTTGACCACTTGTTTAAAGGTATCTGTTGGTAATGCGTAAGTTTGTTTTGCATCGATTTCAGGTAAACGTGGGTATTCACTACCATTAATCCCATTTAATGTAAATGATGCACGGTCAGAAGTGATTTCTGTTTGGAAGTTTTCAACAACTTCTAAATTCATCATATCTGATGGTAATTTCTTCACTATTTCACCTAAGAAACGAGATGGTAAGACAATATCACCAGTGGCTTCAATTTTTAATTTATTGTCATCATCTTTAGCATCGATAAATGCCTCAATAGAAATCGTTGCATCAGAACCAGTTAAGTAAAGACCTTCTTCTTTAACTGAGATTTTAACACCTGTCAAAACAGGTATTGTTGTTCTTGAACTTATGGCTCTTTGAACGTCCGTCAAATTTTGAATAAAAACAGAACGATTAATAGAAAATTTCATGTGTACACTCCTTGTATATAAATTTTAATTATAGATAAAAAAAATAGTAATAGTAATAGGCCTTGTTAATCTTGTTGATAACTTTTAGAAACCTTGTCAAAACATACTTTTCCACATGTGTATAAACTGTGGAAAAAACAGAGAGGTTATGAACAATTATCCACAACCTCCTTTTCTTACCTATATTTTAGCATAAGTCATTTCAAACGCTGACTTAGATGATGTAGATAAGGCATTATTTTTCTAATAAACGACGAATGCTGTCAACATCACGTTCTAACTCACTTTTTTCATCGATATCTTTTTTAATCTTGTCATAAGCATGAAGGACCGTCGTGTGGTCTTTACCGCCGAATTCTTGCCCAATTTTCGGTAGAGAAGCATCTGTTAATTCTCTACTTAAATACATGGCAATTTGGCGTGGAACCACGATTTGCCGTACCCGTTTCTTTCCTTTAAGATCAGAAACCTGCAAATTAAAGTATTGGGCCACTGTCTCAAGGATATTTGGAATGGTTGGTGAATTACTTTTCACATTGCTCTTATAATTTCTGAGCGCTTTAGCTGCAGTATTTGGCGTTAAGTCCTCTTGGTTCATGACCGCAAATGCCTGTACGCTAGTTAAAGCACCTTCCAATTCACGAATGTTGGAGTCAATTTGTCCAGCAATATATGAGAGGGTATCGTCTGGAATTTGTAAGCCATTAACGTTGGCCTTATTGCGCAAAATGGCAATCCTTGTCTCTAAATCTGGCGGTGTAATATCAGTTGATAAGCCTTGTTTAAAGCGGGAAACTAACCGGTCCTCTAACTCAGGGATCTGACTAGCGTCGCGGTCACTTGTTAAAACGATATGTTTATTATTATTGTAGAGCACGTTAAATGTATGGAAGAATTCTTCCTGGGTAGACTGTTTGTTCCCAATAAATTGAATATCATCTACTAATAACATATCGACTGTACGATACTCTTGGTGGAAGGCGTCTGTAGTGTTCTTACGAATGGCATTAATAAAATCATTCGTAAAAGTTTCACTAGAGACGTATTTAATTTTGGCATTCGGGTTTGTCCGTAATACTTCATGGCCAATTGCTTGCATCAAGTGGGTTTTACCTAACCCTACACCACCGAAGAAGAATAGGGGATTATAGTCGCGGCCGGGGCCTTCCGCAACAGCTAAAGCTGCAGCGTGAGCCATTTTATTGCCTTCACCGACGACGAAGTTATCAAAGGTATATTTTGGATTTAATAGATCTGATCCGTTGTCTTCAATATTGTCATTATGATTGTTTACTTGAATTTGATTGGCTGATTGTGACCGATCATCTTTTAAACTCACGACTAGATTCACGTCATGGTTTAAGTATTCAAATAAAACTTGTCGAATCTGTATCGAATAATGTTTCTCAATATGGTCCTTGTGCAGCACTGAAATGGCTTTTAAATACAAGGTATCGTTCTCAAAGGCAACAGGATCTAGGTCTTTAATCCAAGTATCAAAACTTGTTTTAGGCAACTCTTCTTTGAAGTATTGGGTGACGTAATCCCATAATCGGTTTAATTCACTCATATATTTCCTAGCTCCTTAGTGTACAAAATTTCTACATCAAATATATTTCAATATGTTAGTACGACGAATCTTTAAATTCGTTAAGCTTATTCATAATATCATGAAAAAAAACAGTTTTCCACAGAAAAATCAGGATGTGAATAAAAATAATCCCAACTTTTGATAAATGTTTTCCACAGGATGTGCATAAACCTGTTAGCTGTTTGCCAGATTAAAGGTCTTGTGTATAATTATGCTTGTTTAAAGGTCAATTTATAAGGGTTTTTAATGAGTTATCAACAGATGTGGAAAAGTTTTGCAAAACTGTGGATTTGTTGAAAAGTCTTTTAAAAAACTTGGGGATGAATTTGAACTTGCTGCAGCTAACCACAGGCTTGTGCAAATTTCGTACACACTTTGTGAATAAGAGTTTACCATTTTTTTCTTCACATAGTTTGTGAAATTTAAAAGCAAGGCTTGTGAAAAAATAAGGGTAAATTTTAGGAGGATTTTTTCGCCAGAAATATCTGTTATAATATAGACGAGTCTTACTGGTTGAAAAGCTTAAAAAACCAATATTTGTACAAAAAGTATTGTGATATGAGGTATAATGTGGTAAAATCTTGATTACGAGTGCGAAATTTCGCACCTGAAATTGAATTTCGACTTTTTATTGTATATAATATTACAGTCGTTTTATATTAATGAAAAAACGAAAGACTTAATCGCAACAGGAGGTGCAAGTAATGAAAAGAACATACCAACCTAAAAAACGTCATCGTCAAAAAGTTCACGGTTTCCGTAAACGTATGAGCACTAAAAACGGTCGTCACGTTTTAGCAGCTCGTCGTAGAAAAGGAAGAAAAGTTATTTCTGCATAAGATCACATTAATATGTGGTCTTTTTTTATTAAGGAGGCGAACTTACGTGCGGAAATCTTATAGAGTCAAATCTGAGAAAGATTTTGGCCAGGTATTTCATCACGGTCATAGTACTGCGAATCGCCAATTTGTTATTTATCGGTTGGAGAAGGACCAACCCCATTTCCGGATTGGTATCTCTGTCGGTAAGAAAATTGGAAACGCTGTTACCCGTAATGCAGTGAAGCGAAAAATTCGTCAAAGCATTACCGAACTTAAGGCAGGTATTGATCCGTCTAATGATTTTATTGTGATTGCTCGTAAGCCAGCTGCAGATATGACAACAGCTGAAGTGAAAAAAAGTTTGATTCATGTGCTATCTTTGGCAAAAATTTATCATCCGATAAAAGAGGATACAAAAGCAAAGTCATTACCACATGAATAGTAGAATTCGTGGAGGATTTGTAAAAATTGAATATTCGAAGTAAAAAAATGTGGAAGATTTTAGCAATCACCATGATGGCTGTTATCTTTCTAGCGGCTTGTGGGACAAGTCCAATCGATGAGAATTCGACAGGTTTGTGGGACCGTTACATCGTCTATAACTTTTCACGTATTATTGTGTGGTTATCAGATATCTTTGGTAACTATGGTGTAGGGATTATTGCCTTTACCTTGATCATTCGTATCATCTTGATTCCATTAACCAAGTACCAAACACAAAGTACTGAAAAAATGCAAATGATGCAGCCTGAGCTAAAAGCCTTGCAAGAAAAATATGCATCTAAGGATCCAGAGACTCAGCAAAAATTACAAGAAGAAACAGCCAAGTTAAATGAAAAATATGACTATAGCATGTGGTCCGGTTGTTTACCAATGTTAATTCAATTGCCAATCTTGATGGCCTTATATCAATCTATTTCCAGAACAGAAATTCTAAGCCAAGGTCACTTCTTATGGTTAGAATTAGGAGTTCCTGACCAACTATTTGTAATCCCAATTATTGCAGCTATTCTAACATGGTATAACACACGTTTGACAACGATTGGTACACCAAATAGCAATCCATCAATGGCGATGATGCAATGGACAATGCCAGTAATGATTTTATTCATGGGTGTAACCTTACCATCAGCAATATCCCTTTACTGGGTGGCGTCCACTGGATTTACAATTCTTCAAACATTAGTGATGAATAATCCTTTTAAGAAGCGTGATGCACGCGAAGATCAAATTCGTAAAGAGAAAGAGCTAGAACGACGTTTAGAAAAAGCAAAACGTAATCCTAATGGTAAGAAGAAATAACAGGAGGTTCTTGTATTGAAAACTGAAAGATTTGAAGCGACTTCAGTCGATGCTGCTATTGCCAAAGGCTTGCAACAACTTCGGTTGGCGCGAGAAGATGTTGAAGTTCAAGTAATTCAAGAAGCCAAAAAAGGATTTCTCGGTTTAGGGGCAAAGGATGCGATTGTAGCCATCCATTACACTGAACGAGAAGTGTCCGAAATTGATGCCACAACAGATGATTTATTTTCCTTCTCTGATTTAGGTCAAGAAAACACATCAGCAGTGGCGCCATTTGAAGATTTAGATGGTCAACCATCTGAAAATGCAGATACAAAAATCAATTCAGTAACAGATGAAACTGAAGAAGAAGTTGTTGAATCAACAAATTTTGAGGAAGAGCTAGAGGTTCAAGACGCTGAGTCTGAATCGGAGCAAGAAGTTGAAGAATCACTTGCCTATGATGAAGTGACTACTGAAAAGTCTGAACCATCGATTAATGAGGAAACGCCTACTGATCAAGTAAATATTGCTGAAGTAGCAATTGAATCAGAAGAAGTACCAGTTGAAGCAACTGAAACGCCTGGTCAAACAGGCGAAAACTTAGAATTGGTAGATGAAGACTTCAAAGATGTGGAATATGTTGCTGAATACCTGATTGACGTGTTGGCATCCTACCTAGTAGACGCCAATATTGAAGTTGAGGACCGTGGTCGTACTATTATTTACAATATCCAAACTGAGAAAAAAGGGTTGGTTATTGGTAAACACGGTAAGATCATTAATTCATTAGAAATACTTGCCCAAGTGATGACCCACCAATATGTGCGCCCACATGTCAAAGTGATTGTAAATGTTGGCAATTATCGGGAAAGACGTCAAGAAACCTTAGCGAGATTAGCACGTAAAACAGCGGACCAAGTAGCCAATTCAAAACAACCTGTTTTCTTGGACCCACTACCTGCTGCGGAACGTAAAATTATCCACGCGCAATTGGCTAGATATTCATATATTGCGACCCATTCTGAAGGGAAAGAACCGCATAGATATCTAGTTGTATCTTACAAAGACTAAAAATAATAAAAATACTAAAAGCAAACGACCCCCATTATCACTGGATTTTGAGGGTCGTTTTTTCTGGTTATTATCGCTTTATAATATTACATTTTCTTATACAAATTGCCCCAGATTCACATCATATAGACCATTATCTGTTAGCCGTAATTCTGGAATGACCGTTAAGGCAATGAAAGATAGGGTCATAAACGGATCGATAGATTCAGGTACACCAAGTGCTCTAGCATGTGCCACCATCTTATTTAATTGCGCTTGTACCGTTTTGCCTGACTGGATACTGATAATACCAGCCAATTCTAGTGGTAGGGCTGCAACAATTTCCCCTTTAGAAGCAATCACGTAGCCCCCTTGAATACGGTCCAATTCTTTCACAGCCAGTAGTATATCAGCGTCGTTATCGCCCACAGCCGTAATATTATGCGCATCATGGGACACACTAGTCGCAATCGCGCCATTTTCAATATTATAGCCCTTAATCGCGCTCACACCGATACCACCCGAATGACCGTGACGTTCAATCACACAAGCCTTATTGAAGTCTCTATTGGCTTCAAATTTGCCATCTACACTAGGTAATATCTCTTCAGACCCTCTTGTCAAAATGGATTGTGCCACCAAGTTAATAACCTTTACTGGCGTGTTATCTGCCTTTAATTCAAGATTTTCTTGGTTGATTTTCGGCAGTTTAACTGAATTTAAGAGATTGGCGTCTGATACGGGCGCAATATGTTGGCTATTTAACTGGTCAAAGTCAATGATTTACCCGTTTTTGATGACAAGTTCAACTGATACTTGGTCAAGGTCATCGATAATGAGTAAATCCGCTAGATAGCCAGCCCCAACTGCTCCTAAATCATGTAAGTTATAGGCGCGAGCGGCATTATATGAAGCCATTTTGTAAGCTGTGGCAGCAGGAACGCCCAGTGCGATCGCCTTACGGACGCAAAAGTCGATATGGCCTTCTTTTTCAATATCTTCAAGATGTTTATCATCCGTACAGAACATGCAATGGTCTAGGGCGATATCATGTTCAACAAAGCCTTTAAGGATTGCCTCAAGGTTTCTAGCGGCACTGCCTTCACGGATCAACAATTTAAAGCCAGCCCGTAATTTTTCAATCGCTTCCTCGTAATTCTCCGCCTCGTGTTCAGTATCAATACCGGCAGCCCGGTATGCTTGTAAGGGTTTCCACGTTAAACCAGGGGCATGACCATCTACAATTTGGTTTTTAAAAAGTGTCAATTTATCCAGTATTTTCCCGTCAGCCTTAACCACATCATCAAACCGCATCATTTCAGCTAGACCAAAGACTTGCTTGTTTTCAAGGTAGGGCGCCATGTCAGCTGCTAAAATTTCGCCAGCCCCATTGGTGTCGATATCTGTTGCAGGCACACACGAAGGCATCATGATATGAGTAGTCATGGGT
Source organism: Aerococcus viridans (assembly GCF_001543285.1). Lineage (NCBI taxonomy): Bacteria > Bacillati > Bacillota > Bacilli > Lactobacillales > Aerococcaceae > Aerococcus > Aerococcus viridans. The sequence goes on along the minus strand of NZ_CP014164.1, from coordinate 50,859 downwards.
GTTTCTTCAATACTGGTCAGCATAAAGTCCAAGCCTTTTTGCCCAAGGACATTGACCAATTCGTGTGGATCGGCAAAAACAGTTGTCGTCCCTTTTGCTAGGGCGTATTTTGAAAATTCTAAGGGCGTCACCATGGCAGATTCGATATGCATGTGGGCGTCGATAAAGCCTGGTGCAATGTATTTGCCTGTACAATCAATGGTTTGCTTACCTTCGTACTTGCCTAAAGCCGCAATCCGGTTGCCCACAATGGCCACATCAGTTTGGATGATTTCTTCTGTAAATACATTAATCACATAGCCATTTTTTAAGACAATGTCAGCTATTGCCTTGCCGTTTGCGACGTTAATTAGATTTTCCATGCTTGTCCCCTTTTTTAATACCTATATGCCAAATATTGATAGTTAAACTTGTGGTAAGTAGCGAATCTTTCTTCACTACTTTAGGTCGATTAATTTGATTTAAAAATTTGAATAGTATTATACCCACAATCAGAAGCAAAAGTATAGGAAGAATTGATAAAAATACGAATTATAAAATAAATATAATAAAATATTGTTCGGATAAACTCGGGTTGAACCAATAGATAAGGTTCTATTATTCAGAAGAAAGGGGTAAAATTCCGATTAAACCGAGGTTAACCTCCCAAATCAAATGAATACAAAAGTGTATTACAAAAAACGCAGATTTTAAATCTACGTTTTAGCATATCTAGGTATCTGGCCACTTTTATTGAGACATTTTGACTTATTTTCGTTGAATCGGGTGGCCACCAAATCCGGAACGCAAGGCGGAGACGACTTTGTTTGAAAAACTGTCTGGTAATTGACTGTCATTTCGAACAAATAGGGATTGGGCGATAATCGGAACGGGTACATCTAGTGATAACGCTTCTTCAACCGTGTATTTGGCTTCGCCGCTGGAATCTATTTTGCCTACGATATGATCTAACTGACTGTCGTCATTGAAACTTTCTTCTATAATAGAAAACTAAATGAACGCATAAGGAGTTAGCTTATCTTTAGGGGTAAAGTTAGCTCTTTTTTATTTAGGGTTTGGCTGAAATAATGATTTTTCAAGGGATTAAAATACAAAAATATCTAAAATTGTATTTATAATGTATTTTATATATAAATAAAAAACGCAAAACCCCATTATGCTAAAGGTTATAAAATAACCCAAAGTATATCGCGTGAATATCACTTATAAATATAGTAAACTAGAAATAGTCTTAAGGAATTCTTTATTTTTGAAGTTTTCCAAATAAATTTTTAGATAAAAGGAGATGGAAAAAATGGATTTAGCAGGTTTATGGGCTAGCTTAGCTGCTAGCATACCAGCCATCATTGGTGGTATATTATTAATTCTTATTGCGTGGATCGTGGCAGTATTAGTTAAAAAGGCAGTTTCAAAAGGTTTACGAGCGGTGGGATTACCAGGTCGCTTCGTGAAATGGAATATTGCAGAGACTGAGGATCAAGCGGAAACAACGATTGATACCATCGCGCAAATTCTATACTACATTGTTTGGGTGCTATTCTTACCAGGCATCTTCGATACATTTGGTTTAGCTTCTATTGCGACACCAATTCGTGATATGACAGCAAATGCTTTAGGGTTCTTACCATCAATCGTTGGTGCAATCATTATTATGATTGTAGCGGTAGTGGTAGCGCGTTTAGTGAAACAATTGGTTTACTCACTAGTAAAAACAGTTAACATCGATAAGTATGTGGCTAAATTTACCGGTAACAAAACAGCAGACGGACAAACAGCAGATACAATTGCTAACGTACTTTCTTATGTAGCTTACATTGTTGTTTTCATTCCAATTGCAGTTGTAGCTCTTGAAACATTAGGTATTTCTTCAATTGCGACACCAATCATCGGTGTGTTAAATAGTATTGCTGCTGCAATTCCAAATATCTTAGTAGCAGTAATCTTATTAGGTGTTGGATTTGCGATTGCTAAAGTCATTGGTGAGTTAGTACAAAACTTACTTGCGGGCACTGGTTTAAACAACTTATTCAACCGTGAAACTGGTGCAACAACTAAAAACATCAATGTTTCAGAAATCATTGGTCAAGTAGTTGCTGTAGTCATTGGTTTATTCTTTACCGTTGAAGCCTTAAATGTATTAAACTTAGCGATCTTAAACACTGTTGGTGCAGCAATCATTGCTTACCTACCGAACGTATTAATTGCCTTAATTATCTTAGGGCTTGGTATCTTTGGTGGCCGTTTCGTTGGCGACTTAGTGAATAAAGCAACTCAAAGCAAATGGGTTGGTGCAATCGTTAAAGGCGTGTTCGTAGTCTTCTCAGTATTTATGGCATTAGATCAATTGAACTTTGCTAACAATATTGTGAACATGGCCTTCCTATTCATCATTGGTGGTTTATCAGTTGCCTTTGCCTTATCATTTGGTTTAGGTGGACGCGACTTCGCGAAAAAACAACTAGAAAAATTAGACAAGAAAATTGAAGAAGAATCTGGTCAAAACAACAACAATATTGACCAATTCTAATCAACAATGAAAGATAAGATTTTACCCCTGGCTGTGTGCTGGGGGTTTTTTCTTTTTGCTATTCAATTGCATGAAATCTTTAAGACTGGCTTCAGCTTTACTGTAACGCTTTAACTGTATTATGAAAACGTATACAATAAAAGTGATAAAAGTATTTATGATTGATTCTGGGAGTTGTCAAAAATGAAACAAAAAGCAACAAGGTTCTTACTATTGAGTACGTCATTACTGTTAGGTTCATGTTCTTGGTTTAATAATGCAGAAGATATTTATGATGAAAGTGAGACATCCTCGTCTGAACAAGTGTCCTCAAGTGCTAGTGATGAAACATCAGAAAATCCGCAATCCAGTCAGTCGAGTTCAACAGCAGAAGTGGCGCCAGCTTTAACAGTGGCTAACTATTTTCCAATGATTGAGGGGTATCAGGCAGTTTTTGAGGGTGACGGGAATGAGTATGCTGGTTTTAGTAGAACCTATGATTATATTGAGGACGATACGATATATATGCGGACGAACAATGGCGGGACATCTGTTTTAGAGCTGGTAGAAGTAACTGAAGATGCGGTGCGTGTGGTCTATACTCAGCCGGAATTCTATGCGCATGAGAAGATAGATGCGGCAGCCTTAATTGATCCAGAAAATACAGAGACCTTACTTGAAGCGCCTATAGCATTAGGTCATTCTTGGGAAACAGGCCTTGGTACTACTAGGGAAATCACTGCGATTGGTGTCCCTATGTCGACTCAAAATGATCTATATGACACGATTGAAGTGACTGAAGATACGGGTGATTTTGTGAATAAAGAATATTATGCAGCCGGTGTTGGTTTAGTTTATGCCTCAAGTGAATCGACAGACCCGGATGCCCCGTATACTGTAGTCCAAGATTTGGCTGAATTGAGTACTGAAGGTTGGGCCGAACCAGTTTCAGTCTACTATCCAGTAACTAAAGATGAATACACACAAGCTAGCGAGTCAGTCAATATCACAACCAATGATGATATGACCGCAGCTTTTACAAGTCTATTCCAAAGCGAAAATGACAGCCGTCCGCAATTATTACCAGCGGATGCAGCAATTCAAAGCTTAACAACTGAAACAAATGAAGAAACATTTGAAAAGACGCTTTATGTCGACTTTTCGTCTGGTATTATAGCTTTGGCGGATGACGAATGGGGTATGCAAAAGCTCAATAGTATCATGGCTAGTTCGAAGAGCTACTATAATGCAGACCATATTGAACCGCGTATCGATGGCGATCCTATTGAAATCGACGGACTAGTAGGGTTGAATGAAGCCAATCCAGTATTTGAAATTCCCGAATCGGTCATGAACGCCAGTATGATTGAAGAGTAAAACATATAACGCTAAGGGGTATGGCAGTCGTGCTATACCCCTTATTTGTGCCTTTAAATATTCTGCTTCAATGCAGACTTTATTGTTTACTTTTAAATGGAGATTGCGTATAATACCGAATGTATAAAAAAGTAGTTTGACAGTCAAAGTGTCTTTCTAGTCCGACCAGGTCATGGGAGGGGTAGATTGGGCGCTTTTTTATTTGCACAAATATAAACAATAGTAGATAAATTTAGATAGAAAGGAACATATTCATGATTACTCGTGGTTTTGATACAATTGCGGCTATTTCATCGGCACCGGGCGAAGGTGCGATTGGGATTGTCCGTCTTTCAGGTGATGACGCACTAGCGATTGCAGATAAGGTTTATAAATTAGGTCAGAAAAAACTGAGTACGCAAGATAGTCATACCATTCACTATGGCCATATTGTGGATCCAAAAGATGGTCAAGAGATTGACGAAGTGATGGTGTCTGTTATGCGTGAACCAAAAACATTTACGCGTGAAGATATTGTTGAGATTAATACCCATGGTGGGATTGTGGCGACAAATCGCGTGCTGGAACTTGTTTTGCGGGAAGGGGCTACCCTAGCAGAACCAGGTGAATTCACCAAACGTGCCTTTATCAACGGGCGGATTGACTTAACCCAAGCAGAAGCTGTGATGGATTTAATCCGTGCCAAGACGGACCGGTCAATGGATTTAGCTGTGAAGCAGTTGGACGGAAAATTATCCAATTTAATCGAAAATTTACGTCAAGACATCTTAAATACATTGGCGCAAGTTGAAGTAAACATTGACTACCCGGAATACGACGATGTGGAAGAAATGACCCTTAAATTATTGGGCGAGAAAACAACTATTATCAAGGACCGAATCGATGGCTTATTATCAACCGCTAAACAAGGAAAAATCTTGCGTGACGGGATTTCAACTGCCATTGTGGGTCGTCCAAATGTGGGGAAATCTTCCTTACTGAATGCCTTATTAAGAGAAGAAAAGGCCATTGTAACGGATATTGAAGGTACAACGCGTGACACGGTTGAAGAATATATCAATATCCGCGGGGTACCCTTGAAATTGGTGGATACAGCGGGTATTCGTGACACAGAAGATGTGGTGGAACGTATTGGTGTGGAACGGTCGAAGAAGGCCTTAATGGAAGCAGAATTGGTGTTATTATTGCTCAACCAATCTGAAGCCTTAACCGCTGGTGATCGTGAGCTTTTATCCTTAACCCAAGACCATAAACGAATTATTATCATGAATAAGATTGATTTACCAAGCCAACTTTTAAAAGAATCCCTGTTAGAGTGGGTTGAAGAGGACGAAATCATTGCCACGTCTATGATGACTCAAGAAGGTATTGACGCTTTAGAGGAGAAAATTGCAGACTACTTCTTCTCAGGTCAATCAGGGGAAAAGGACGCGACTTATGTTTCTAACGCCCGCCATATAGACCTTTTACAAAAAGCTAGTCAATCATTAGACGAAGTGAGAAACGGGATTGATATGGGCATGCCCGTTGATTTGATTCAAATCGACTTTACCCGTGCTTGGGAGATTTTAGGTGAAATTATTGGTGAAAATGCACCGGATGAACTATTAACACAACTATTCAGTCAATTCTGTTTAGGTAAATAAAAGAAGAGTAGAAAGGATGAGATGATGCAAACTTATGAAGCAGGCAAATATGATGTCATTGTAGTTGGTGCTGGGCATGCAGGGAGTGAAGCAGCCTTAGCCGCAGCGCGTATGGGCGCTGAAACCATGTTGATTACGATTAACATTGATATGGTTGCCTTTATGCCATGTAACCCGTCAATTGGGGGACCAGCTAAAGGAGTAGTTGTCAGAGAAATCGACGCCCTTGGTGGTGAAATGGGCCGCAATATTGATAAAACCTATATCCAAATGCGTATGCTGAATACAGGTAAGGGACCGGCTGTCCGTGCCTTACGTGCGCAAGCAGATAAAGATGAATACGCCAAAGAAATGCGTAAAACTATCGAAAACCAAGACCACTTAACCCTACGTCAAGGTTTAGTAGACGACTTGATTATTGAAGATGATACGGTTAAAGGGATTATCACCAACACAGGTGCTATTTACCGTGCAGATGCTGTTATTTTGACAACTGGTACGGCAGCCCGTGGTGAAATTATTATTGGGGAATTAAAATATTCTTCAGGTCCCAACAACTCGCAACCAGCTGAGAAATTGACTAGGAATATGGCGGAAAAATACGGCTTTGATATTGCCCGCTTTAAAACTGGTACACCGCCACGCGTGGACAAACGTACGATCAACTATGATGCAACGGAAATCCAACCGGGTGATGATGCGCCGAATCATTTTTCATTCATGTCCAAAGACGCGGATTACTTACCATTAGTAGACCAAGTCCCATGTTTCTTGACTTATACCAATGAAGCAACTCATGAAACGATTCGTGAAAACTTACATCGTGCACCGATGTTTACAGGGATCGTTGAGGGTGTAGGTGCCCGTTACTGCCCGTCAATTGAAGATAAGATTGTGCGTTTTGCAGATAAACCAAAACACCAAATCTTCCTTGAACCTGAAGGGTTAGACAACGAAGAAATCTATGTCCAAGGACTTTCAACTTCACTACCAGAAGACGTGCAAAATGATATGATTCATTCAGTTAAAGGCTTGGAAAACGCACGTATCATGCGTAACGGCTACGCCATTGAGTACGATGTGGTGAAACCAAACCAATTGAAAGTGAACTTAGAGACTAAACAAGTGGCCAACTTATTTACAGCTGGTCAAACAAACGGTACTTCTGGTTATGAAGAAGCTGCTGGTCAAGGTTTATACGCAGGGATTAACGCCGTCCTTAAAATCCGCGGCGAAGAACCTTTTGTTATCGGCCGTGACCAAGGCTATATTGGGGTAATGATCGATGATTTAGTCACAAAAGGGACAACTGAACCGTATCGATTATTAACATCACGCGCTGAATACCGTTTATTATTACGTCATGACAACGCTGATACTCGTTTAACTGAAAAAGGTTATGAATTTGGTTTAGTCTCTGAAGAACAATACAACTTATACAAATCAAACCAAGCAGAGGTTGCTGAAGAGTTAGACCGTTTAGCCAATGTTCGCTTGAAACCAACTCAAGAATTACAAGACTACCTTGCAGAGAAAAATTCTGCAGCCTTAAAAGATGGAATCATGGCGAGCGACTTACTACGTCGTCCAGAGCTTAAAATTGATGATATCCTTAAATTCGCCCCAAGCGACAAGGATTTATCACGTCAAGTATTAGAACAAGTTGAAATCCAAATCAAATATGCTGGTTATATTGTTAAAGAACAACGTAAAGTAGAAAAATTACATCGTTTAGAGCAAAAAGAAATTCCAGCCGACATCGATTGGGATGCCATCGACAGCTTAGCCACCGAAGCACGTCAACGATTGAAAGAAATCGGCCCACGTACTTTAGCACAAGCCAGTCGTGTATCAGGGGTAAATCCAGCAGATGTCTCCATTATTATGGTTTACTTACAAGGCGGGCATGTAGCACGTGTTTAACCAGTAAGTACATTAAAAAAGCTATCCCAGAAAATAGGGATAGCTTTTTGTGATTTATCATCTATAGTGCATTATGTTTACAGCCAAATGGTCTGTGATGGGAACCATTTAGGGACTTTTCTAATTTGTGTTCTTCAAGGACCTTATCTTCTTTTAAAAAGCGGGCTATGCTATAATTTGATTGAGAAAACATTGGAAATTGAACGGAAAAGGCGTATTCATATACTAGAACGTGTTATTTTCCATGTAACTGAAATGAAAGAATGGGAAACCATTAGACCAAGTCTTCAATACCCTCAGAATTCAATATAGAAAGTAGACGATTATGAATCCAGAACAATTTAAAAGTAGCCTCGCTGAAGCGGGGATCCAACTAAATGACCAACAAATGGCACAATTTAACCGCTATTTCGAGTTATTAGTTGAATGGAATGAGAAAATCAATTTAACAGCGATTACGGCATTAGAAGAAGTGTATTTGAAGCATTTCTATGATTCGCTGACTGTAGCCATGCATGTAGAGATGGCTGATCAGGAATATCGCTTGGTAGATGTGGGTTCAGGAGCTGGTTTCCCAAGTATCCCATTGAAAATTGCCTTGCCAAACTTAGACATCACCATCGTTGATTCATTGAATAAACGCATCAACTTTATCAATGAAGTGGTGAATGAACTTGGTTTAGAAGGTGTGCATGCCTACCACGATCGCGCTGAAATCTTTGGTCAAAACCCACAATTCCGCGACCAATTCGACTTTGCAACAGCTAGAGCAGTAGCCCGCTTGAACTTATTAGCGGAATTTTGTCTACCTTTAGTGAAAAAGGACGGCCAATTTCTAGCTATGAAAGCTCAAAAATCAGACGATGAAATTGAAGAAGCCAAACATGCCATTGCTATTTTAGGTGGTAAGTTTGTGGAAGATATTCAATTTGACTTACCAGCTGAAGCAGGCGAACGTCATATTCTACGAATTGAAAAACCAAAAGAAACACCAAATAAATATCCGCGTAAGCCAGGAAAACCAGCGAAAAGTCCATTATAGTTAAGAGAAAGCTATACGCAGCAAAAGTATTTTATTTGATAATAGAATTCTTTAAACAATATAGAGGCTTTTTTGGTACAATGGTAAAGAATAAACGACATGACAAGCATAATATTGCGAAAAATAGGCCAAACTATTTTGAATGAATGCGAAAGGAACGGAAACGCATTCCGTTCCTTTTTTATTGAAAATGATGTATACAACGCAGGGGGTTAGAAAATGGGTAAAGTAATCGCAGTCGCCAATCAAAAAGGTGGTGTCGGGAAGACAACAACAACTGTCAACTTAGCATCCGCACTTGCCTATCAAGGAAAGAAAATTTTATTAATCGATAGTGATGCGCAAGGGAATGCGACGAGTGGTCTAGGGATTGCTAAAGGTTCTGTTGAAAACAGCATCTATGACGTGTTGATTAACGAAGTTGCCGTAAAAGATGCGGTAGTATCTTCATCACGCGAGAACCTTTCTGTTGTACCGGCAACAATTTCATTGGCAGGGGCTGAGGTTGAGTTAACCAGCATCTCCCACCGTGAACAGAAGATGAAAGAAGCCATCCAACCAATTAGAAATGACTATGACTATATCTTCATTGACTGTCCGCCTTCACTAGGTCACTTGACAATCAATGCCTTCACCAGTGCTGATTCTGTATTGATTCCAGTACAAAGTGAATACTACGCCTTAGAAGGATTAAGTCAATTATTGAACACAATCCAATTAGTTCAAAAACACTTCAATGCAAGCTTAAAAATTGAAGGTGTTTTAATGACAATGTATGATGCAAGAACAAACTTATCGAACGAAGTTGTAGAAGAAGTCCGGAAGTACTTTGGTCAAGCAGTGTATACGACCTTGATTCCGCGAAATGTGCGCTTGTCTGAAGCACCATCATATGGACAATCCATCATTGATTATGATATTCGTTCACGTGGCGCTGAAGTGTATCTGGAATTGGCAAAGGAAGTGCTAGAAAATAATGGCGAAACAAACAAATAAGCAGAATAAGGGACTTGGCCGTGGGATTGATGCCTTTTTTGGTGGCGAAACACTTTTTACCCAGGATGAGACAGACCAAGAGCAAGTTGACGTAAAAGATACAGCTGAAACAAGTAAGCAAACTGCAAGTGAAGCGACTATTGAAGCCCCTGCGACTGACAAAATGGTGCAGGAGATCAGTGTTGAAGATATCCGTCCAAACCCTTACCAACCCCGACATCAATTTGATGAAGAGGCCTTGAACGACTTGGCCAAATCTATTCAAGAGCAAGGCATTTTTCAGCCGATTACCCTACGTAAATCTGCGGTGAAAGGGTATGAAATTATTGCTGGTGAACGTCGTTTTCGTGCGTCTAAAATCGCCGGTTTAACGACCGTTCCAGCCATTGTACGTGAATTTTCTGATGAACAGATGATCGAAGCGTCTATCATCGAGAACTTACAACGTGAAGACCTAACAGCTCTAGAAGAAGCTATGGCTTACCAACAATTGATTGATGTTTTAGCCATTACGCAAGATGAAGCTGCTAAACGCCTTGGGAAATCCAGAACTTATATTACCAACCATTTACGTTTACTAGGTTTGAGTGACGATATCAAAGCCCTAGTGCAATCAGGTGCCTTATCAGCAGGTCAAGCCCGGACTATTTTAGGGTTAAAATCAAAAAAAGACCAATCAAGTTTAGCTAAGAAGGTTGTTGCAGAAGGCATTACCGTTCGCCAATTGGAGAAAATGGTGCAAGCCTTAAACCAGCCAGCGGACAAGGATATTAAAAAAGACGGCGACAAGAAAGAAGTCGTGCCACCTTATATCCGTGAAAGCGAAGACCGGTTAATGGATAAATTTGGGACGAATGTCCAAATCAATAATCGCGGAAAACGTGGCAAAATCGAAATCGAATACCTTTCTGAAGAAGATTTAACCCGTATTCTAGATATTTTGAATATTAAATTTGAAGATTAGAGGTGTATGTCTTGGGAGACAAAGAATATGGCATGCACGATATCGTGCAAATGAAAAAACAACACCCGTGTGGTGAAAATGCCTGGAAAATCATTCGTTTAGGTGCGGATATCCGCATTAAATGCCAAGGTTGTGGCCAATCTGTCATGATGCCACGACGTGAATTTGAAAAGAAAATGAAAAAAATCATTCAACCAGCAGACAATAACTAGGGATTAACACCCGTTTTGCCTATATTGGTCTGATGTGTTCGAGTTTTCAATTATCAGAATGACTTATAATGATAGAAATAAAGAAAAAATACCCTTAATAAAGAAAGTAGCGTGAAGAAATGGCCTTAACTGCCGGAATCGTAGGATTACCAAACGTTGGAAAATCTACCTTATTTAATGCAATCACAAAATCTCAAGTAGAAGCCGCAAACTATCCCTTTGCAACAATCGACCCGAATGTGGGGGTTGTAGAGGTACCAGATAGCCGTCTACAAACACTTACTGAATTCTACGTACCAAAGAAAACTGTCCCAACAACTTTTGAATTTACGGATATTGCCGGAATTGTTAAAGGGGCAAGTAAGGGTGAAGGTTTAGGAAACAAATTCTTAGCCAATATTCGCGAAGTAGATGCGATTATCCACGTGGTTCGTTGCTTTGAAGATGGGAATATCACCCATGTTTCTGGAAAAGTAGATCCCGCTGACGATATTGAAACAATTAACCTAGAGTTAATCTTATCTGACTTAGAAACAGTCAATAAACGCTACGAAAAAGCAGTAAAAATGGCTAAATCAAAAGACCATGATGCAATCGTTGAAGCAAACGCTCTAGCTAAGGTAAAAGAAGTGCTTGAAGCTGGTAAATCAGCTCGAACAGTGACTTTTACTGAAGAAGAACAGCCATTTATTGACCGCATGTTCCTTTTGACAACAAAACCAATCTTATACGTAGCGAACGTAAACGAGGATGATGCAGCAACTGGTAACGACTATGTTGAAATCGTACGCGGTATTGCAAGTGAAGAGGATGCTGAAGTGGTAATTGTTTCAGCGCAAATCGAAGAAGAATTGGCGTCATTGGATGATGAAGACCGTGAAATGTTCATGGAAGACTTGGGGATGGAAGTATCTGGATTAGACCGTTTAATCCAACGCGCTTACACTTTATTAGGTCTTGAAACTTACTTTACTGCCGGTGAACAAGAAGTACGCGCTTGGACCTTCAAAAAGGGCATGAAAGCCCCACAAGCAGCGGGCGTCATTCACTCAGACTTTGAAAAAGGCTTTATCCGTGCAGAAACCTTATCTTATGAAGATTTACTGACTTATGGTAGTGAAAAAGCAGCCAAAGAAGCAGGTCGCTACCGTTCTGAAGGTAAGGACTACGTTGTGAAAGATGGCGATATCTTACTATTTAGATTTAACGTTTAAGATCATTCAGGCAAAAGGAGATTTGACCAACAATGGCATTAGGAAATGAGAAAAAATCGAGAGCTGAAATTCAAGCTGAACGTGAAGCGGCTGAAAAAGCAACCCGCCAACGCATCAAAGACGAACGCGAAGGCCTATACGCGGGTTTAACCAAACGTAACCAAGAATTTATGATCAAATTTATGAATGAAATCAATGCTTTGGGTTACGATGGTGATATCGACTTAAAAGAAAATCAAATGTTGCATACTCTTATTGAAGAGCAAGACAAAGGGGTTACTGCCAAACAATTATACGGCACACCAACAACTTACGCCCAAGAACTACACCAAAACCCTAACGACGATAATGGGGCAGTTCAAGCAGGCGACAGCCCGTTCTGGCACTACTGGGTTGAAGGTGGCTTATTAATTGGTGGTGTATTCGCGGGTATTTCTGGATTGACCTTATTAATCGGTTCAGAAAATGCCTCATCAGGCCCAGCTGGTTTATTCACCTTGATCTTGAACTTTATTGTTGGGGGGCTAGCAATGGCAGTTCTGACAACAAATCAACCAGATATGTCTAAACCGAAGAAAGAACGCGGCACTATGCGCTACATCTTGATTTCAGTAGCTGTTCTATTAGCTTGGATCTTACTCATTTCCCTAACTGAATTTCTGCCAGCGGGTATTAACCCAGAATTACCAGTATTCGCTTACCTAGCCCTAGCAGTCCTAGGTTTAGCCGGCAGATGGTGGTTTAAACGCGAATTCAAAGTACAAAATACCTTATTCTAAAAACATGCGTCTGTCAGTTATTCTGGCAGGCTTTTTTGATGGCTTCGAGTTGATATTTTTGGCATGACGAGGAAACTTCGTTAAGATAAGGGTATTAAAAGTACAAAGGACGTGTAATAAAATGGATGCAACAAATATTGATTTCTCAATAGTTTCAGATGACCTAGGATTTCGTTACGGGAAAGCAGACGCACCGGTAAAACTATATGCCTACTTAAACGTAGAATGTCCTTTTTCACGGAAATTCGAACAACAAAATACGGCGATTATTCAAGAATTCGTTGAAGCGGGCAAAGTACAATATATTGTGAAGCCCTTAGACCGCCCAACTGGTCACTTGCGTAAAGGGAATGTAATGCATAGTTACCTGACTTACGATGACCCGGAAAATGCCTTTAAGCAGCTAACAGAGATGTTTGCGACTCGTCAAGAATGGACGGAATTAGACGAAGCGGGTGTAGCAGCATATGCTGAAAACCAATTAGGTTACACCAAACAAGACAACGATGATACCCAAGAAGCCATTAAAGCTGAAGCGGTTGAAGTAGGCGCCAAAACAGTGCCAACTGCCTATGTATTTGGCCAAGCCTTTGATGAGCACGAAGACAACGAGACTATCCGCGAATGGTTTAACGCTGCTTACCAAACAGCTACTGCAACAGAAGACTATGATTTCGGGGCCGAAAAACTAGATTTAGACAAGGTTACGGATAAACGGGCTATTAAATACGGCCAGGATGATGCGCCGATTAAGGTGACAGAATACATCAACTTCCGTTGCCAAGGGTCTAAAAACTTTGAAGACGCCGTGTCTGAAAAATTAGAAGTCTTAGCGGATGAAGGAAAGATTCAACGGGTTATCAAACACGTTGATATCGATAAGGCTGGCTTAGCTAAAGGGGAAGTAATTAACCGCTTTGTAGACTATAAGGACCAAGAAAAAGCCTACAAACAATTCAAAGAAATCTTCGCCCGTCATGGTGAATGGAAAACGACAGACTTTGGTGGCATCGTAGACTATGCTATTGAAACACTATCTTACCAATACCAAGGCAACCGCCTGCAAAACGATGTCGTTAAAGCTGAATTTGAAGCGCTTGGCGGTACAGCAACCCCAACAATCGTCGTAAATAATGACAAAGCTTTTGTGGGGCCAAATGCAGCAGCTGAATTAATCGATTACTTAGACGAACAAATTGCCCAGTAAGGAAAAAATAATAAGGAGGCATTTAAATGACCTTTCAAACAGATAAAATCACCTATCAAGATGCGATTAAACTTGGAAAAGATACAGCTAAGGTTAAAGTCGTTGAATACTACAACCTCGCTTGTCCGGATGCCTTAAATTATCAGGAGCAATTCGCCTTCTTCCTAGATCCATTAATTCAAACAGGGCAGGTGCAACGGATTTTGAAGCACTATGATAAAACCAGTCCGCGTCTACAGAAAGGTAATCTGGTCCATGATTACATCGACTACGACAACCAAGAAGCAGCCTATACTGTGGCAAACCAATACCTTCGTTCGCAAAATGACTGGGCGCGTCTAGATCTTGATAAAGTTGAAGCCTATTTAGCCCAACAAGGACGTGTGCAACAAGACAATAGCGAACTGGCAGCCCGCGTATTTGAAGAAGCACAAGCAGTCGGTGTTGACGCGGTGCCAACGATTTTCATCGAAGACCATGCCTTCGTTGAAACAGTAGACCCAGAAGCCTTCAAACAAGCCATAATGGAAAGAATCTAAGTGTTTTGATTTTTCCCTGGCAAACTTATACGAATAATCAATCAAAGGTCGTGACTTAATGTCACGGCTTTTTGTGTCGTATAAATATTGGATTTGTATGTTGAAAAAGTATGTCATTGTGTCATAGGTTTATAGGGGTCTTGTTAACAATGGTTTTTGCTATAGGTATAAGGTAAATATATCTAGGTAAAAGAAGAGATGATGCCTCTAGCCGATTTCCGAACGTTAAAATTTGATACAAGTTTTTAAAACCACATATTCCTTTTTCAAACAAATAAAAAGCGAACTATATCTTTAATATATAAAAAAAATCCATTTATTTACGAAATATAAGGTTGACCTTGTTGGTGTATGGTGGTAGGATAGTAAAAATCAATTTTATACAGAAAAGGGGAATGAATGACAATGACTACTGCATGGGAAAACAAGTTCGCTAAAGAGGGCTTAACATTTGATGATGTCTTACTATTGCCAGCACATTCAGAGGTGTTGCCTAACGAGGTAGACTTAGGCGTACAGTTGGCACCCAACTTGAAATTAAATATTCCAATCCTTTCAGCTTCAATGGATACTGTAACGGATGCGAGCATGGCCATCGCTATGGCACGCCAAGGTGGACTTGGTATTATTCACAAAAACATGACAATTGCCCAACAAGCGGATGAAGTACGTAAGGTGAAGCGTTCAGAATCAGGTGTCATTTCAGATCCATTCTACTTATTCCCTGAATCTTCTGTGAAAGAAGCAGTGGCATTGATGGGTCGTTACCGGATTTCTGGTGTACCCATCATCAACAATGAAGAAGACCACAAATTGTTGGGGATCTTAACAAACCGTGACATCCGTTTCTTGGAAAATCATGACCAAGCCATTGAAAATGTCATGACTAAGGATGACTTAGTGGTTGCACCACAAGGGACTTCTTTAGAAGAAGCAAGCCATATCTTATACGAAAACCGTATAGAGAAATTATTACTAGTTGATGACCAAGGCCGTTTAACTGGCTTAGTCACCATTAAAGATATTGAACGGGTAACAGACTATCCAAATTCTGCTAAAGACGCAAAAGGTCGTTTGATTGTGGGTGCGGCAGTTGGGGTTACTTCAGATACATTTGAACGTGTGGCTGCTTTACTTGAAGCAGGTGCAGATGCGATTGTAATCGATACTGCACATGGTCACTCTGCAGGGGTTTTACGTAAAATTGCACAAATTCGCCAAGAGTTCCCAGAAGCTACTTTAATCGCTGGAAATGTAGCGACAGCTGAAGGTACGCGTGCTTTATATGAAGCAGGTGTAGACGTGGTTAAAGTAGGGATTGGGCCTGGTTCAATTTGTACAACACGTGTGGTTGCAGGTGTTGGGGTACCACAAATCACAGCGGTATATGACGCGGCTAGTGTAGCCAACGAATACGGCAAGACCATTATTGCGGATGGTGGGATCAAATTCTCAGGTGATATTGTCAAAGCTTTAGCGGCTGGTGGCCATGCAGTGATGTTAGGATCAATGTTAGCGGGTACTGACGAAGCACCTGGGGAATTAGAAATCTTCCAAGGACGTCAATTTAAAACTTACCGTGGTATGGGTTCATTAGGGGCTATGAAAAAGGGTTCTGCGGACCGTTACTTCCAAGGTGAAGTCAACGAAGCCAACAAATTAGTGCCTGAAGGCATCGAAGGACGCGTTGCTTATAAGGGTTCAGTTTCAGGTATTATCTTCCAATTACTTGGTGGTATTGAATCAGGTATGGGCTATTGCGGTGCTGCAACAGTTGAAGACTTACGTCAACATGCACAATTTATTCGCATGACAGGTGCTGGTTTAATCGAATCGCATCCGCATGATGTACAAATCACTAAAGAAGCGCCAAACTATTCAAGAGGCTAATCGATTTAAAGATGAAAATATTCCGAGGGCAAGTGGGTCAGCATGACTGCGCTTGTCCTTTTTCAATGGAAAAATCTTTAAAATAGGTCGAAAAAGCTTGTGATATCAAGTCTTAAGGCATTCTTAACTACTTTTAAATAGAAATATAGGACTTATGTGGTTGGGGTTTGTTAAAATAAGATAGAGAGATTATAGAGTTCGGAGGATAACCTAATGAAAATTTTAATTACTGATGACGATAAGGAAATCGTTGAATTATTAACTATATATGCTACAAATGAAGACTACGAGGTAATCCAGGCTTTTGATGGGGATGAGGCCTTGAAGAAAATTGCTGAGAATCCTGATATTGCGATGATGGTGTTGGATATTATGATGCCTGGTAAGGATGGGATTACGGTGATTAAGGAGTTACGGAAACGTGATGTGGATATGCCAATTTTACTATTATCTGCTAAATCGTCTGATATGGACAAGATTTCTGGTTTAACGACTGGTGCGGATGATTATGTGACAAAACCCTTTAACCCGCTTGAAGTGATGGCTCGTATCAAGTCTTTATTGCGTCGTGCTTCTACAGCTGGCGATGATTCAGCAACGATTGAAGTTGGCCCGCTTGTAATTAACAAAAATTCTCATGAGGTAAAGACAACAGATGGTCAACAAATTCAACTAACTGCGCTAGAATTTGGTATATTATACTTACTAGCTAGTAATCCAAATAACGTATTCTCTGCTGACGAGATTTTTGAACGTGTATGGCAGCAAGAGTCTGTGGTATCAGCGAAGACTGTTATGGTCCACGTGAGCCATTTGCGTGATAAGATCGGTGAAGCTACAGGTGGGGACAAGGTAATCTCAACTGTTTGGGGTGTAGGTTATAAAATTACAGCCTAAGCGCTAAGTATAGAAAGCGTCTGGTATCACGGCGAATGTTCAGTAAGGCTGGGGAATGCGATATTGGTATCAACGCACCTAGTCTTTTTTACATTTTTATAGTAGCCAGTTAGTCGGTTAGGTAGTTAATAGTTCAATGACAGTAATAGTTAGAAGGTGCGCTCTTGCAAAAGAAGAAAAGTAGAATGCATACAGAGCTTTTTTTTGAAGCGATTGTGTGGCTAGCGATATTGGTCATACTGTATTTTGGGTTAATGTTCGTGTTGATCACGGTTTATGAAACCAATTATTCAGTCTTGTTACGGACATATCCTGGCTCTTTTTTTGTCCATCCACAATTTCAACAAAATTTCTTTCTGTCTCTAACCGTGGTTTACTTGGTGATGAGTGTTTCCTTTGTTGGCTGGCGGATTTACCGGCGGCTACGGGCGGTTCAATTGGGCTATGTGCTTGAAGAGCTGCACTATATTTCGCAAGGAAACTACCATCATAAGATTTCTACTTCCGAGTTGAATGGGATGCAGCCGGTTGTAGATTCGATTAATCGTTTGGTCGACTCCACTGTTAAAGCGCGGGAAGAAGAGCGGCGGATTGAACAGTCTAAGGATGACTTGATAACCAATATGAGTCATGACATTCGGACGCCGCTTACTTCCGTGATTGGTTACTTGACCTTATTGAAGCAGGAAGGGTTGAAAGACCCAGAAAAGGCTATGAAGTATATCAATATTGCTTACGATAAGGCCGTTCAAATGCAACGGATGACTGAAGATTTGTTTGAATATACTAAGGTCAAACAAGTGGATACTAAGTTGGCTATTAACCGGATCAATGTGGTCCGTATGGTAGAACAAATTACGGTAGAATTTGAATTAGAGGCCAATAAAGCCGGCCGTGAATTTCAAATTGTGGCCGAACCGGATGACAATATCCTAGTCGATATTGACCCAGAAAAATTTGTACGTATTTTTTCCAATTTATTTACCAATGCCTTTAAATATGGTGGAAAGGGTAAGTATATCAGGATTTCAATCTATCAAGACCAAGAAAAGACCAAGTTTGTCGTTGAAAATGACGGCGCTAAGATTCCCAAGGGGCAACTGAAGGACCTATTCCAGAGATTTTATCGGGGGGATAAATCTCGAACTGAGCCGCAGACGGGTAGTGGTTTGGGGTTAGCGATTACGCAATCGATTATTGAACTGCACCGTGGTGAAATTCACGCGGAGTCGGACCATAGAGGGACACGGTTCATTTTTACTATTCCTAATCGCTTTGAAGATTTAGAGGATCATGTAGAAATGGAGCGAATATAAGTGAAGAATAAGTTGACAAAAGTTTTGACCACAGCATTGGTTGCCTTGTTAGGCCTCAATTTGGCCCAAGTACCGATGGCTGTGTTAGCAACTGAAAATACGACTGTAGACACTAGTCAAGCGAGTGAGGCAACAAGTGGTACGGTAGCAGAATTTTCAGAAGAAATTGCGACAAATTACGAGTTGAATATCGATGCCGCGATGGTCATTGATAGTGAATCTGGCCAAATTTTATATGACCAAAATGGGGCCGATTTACACGGGATTGCTTCATTGACTAAGTTAATTGCCTTGTTTGTTGTCTATGATGAAATTGCAGCAGGAAATTTGTCTTTTGACAGTAAAGTGCCTGTCTCAGAGGCAGTTTCAGAGCTTTCCGTAGCGGCTGGTTTATCTAATGTACCATTAGAAGAATCAACTGATTATTATACAGTGGATGCTTTAATTGATGCTGCTGTGATTGGGTCAGGGAATGCAGCCGTAGTTGCCTTGGCTGAATATATTGCCGGCTCAGAGCAATCTTTTGTGGAAATGATGGATGACAAATTAACCGAATTAGGCATCAAAGACTTCGAATTATATACCGCTTCAGGTTTAGCCGGTTCATGGTTAACCACAACTGATGGTTCAGCGTCACCGTACTCAATTGACCAAGAAAATATGATGCAGGCCCGAGATATCTTGTTTGTGGCCCGTGAAATCGTCAATGAATATCCGGATGTTTTAGAACGGTCTAATGTCACTTCAAAAGAATTCCAAGTATCGGATACGGAGACTTATACTTTAGAGAGCACCAACCTGTTTTTACCAGGCAATGCCTACGAACGTGACGACGTGTCTGGTCTTAAAACTGGAACTGAATCTATTGCCGGTCGTTGTATTATCATCATGAGTCAAATCGATGGCCGCGACATCATGCTTGTGACCTTAGGTGCTGAAACAGAAGATGAACGGTATGTAAATACAGGCACATTACTGACTGCCCTACAAGAAAACCTTGCTTATACTACCCTTTATGAAGAAGGTGCCCCTTGGTTGCCTGCTGATGATGTAGCTATTTACCAAGGTGTCGTTAGTGGCGTAGATCTGAACTATGCCAAAACGAATGCCCTTTTCTTACCTGATAATTATGATTTAGAAAATAATTCGACTACAACTTATGATGCAGCCTTCCAATATAACGCTGTAGGGAACTTAGCGCTGACAGCGCCATTGTCAGTGGACCAATCAATTAATACCTTCAATACGACGGTGAACTTCGATGAAAGTCTCTTTAACCAATTGGATATGTCAAATGCCATTGTACCAGCAGAAGATGTCGACAAGGTCAGCATTGTTGTACAAGTGGCACGCATCATGGAAGATCTGTTTAAAGGCTGGATGGAAGATATCCAAGGCGTTTTTAGTTAACAACCGTATAGATTTTCAAGAAATGAAATACATCGTATTGCTCAAATGATTTATAAATTTATCTAGAGACGGACACACTTCGTTTTTTCTACAGGCTTGAACAACACTGGTTGAAAAAAATCATATTTTTTTCGCTAAAGTCATGATGTCTTGTCATGGCTTTTATACGTGTCTAGAGAAGCGTATTTGTTCTAGAGAAGCGTATTTGTGACTTTATAGGGGTGTGTTGTACCAAGCAACGTAGATTTGAGTGTTGCTTAATTTTGCATAACTGAAGTGGTAGGCACAGGGGAAAGTTCCAACTATCTATAAATGGCTTTTTTTCTAGCTCTGCACAAGTCTAAACGAATTTATGAGCACCTAATTTGGCGCAATTGACTTTTAATTGCTTCAAATATATAATGGAGGCAATATAAGAAAAGTATCGATTGTGAATAGTAATATAGGCTGATTTCTAGAGAGCTTGCGGTAGGTGAAAGCAGGTAATTAAGCGATATGAATCCACACAATCACTGACTACGAATATGAGGATTTAATCCTAATTAAGTAGAGCCGGGTTAGCCGTTATCTAATGAGCGTAAGACATGGTATTTCTGTGTCTTAAAGTAGGGTGGCACCGCGCAATAATATATGAGCTTCAAGCTATTTCGTCCCTTCCAATTTTTTGGAAGACCGGAATAGCTTTTTTATTTACTTATTTATATATAGGAGGAAAACGAAATGATTGATATTAAATTATTAAGAGACAACTTTGATGCGACTGCGGAAAAATACGCTAGCCGTGGGGTTGCAAAAGATGAATTAGAGAAATTAATTGATTTAGACGGCCAACGCCGTGAGGTGATTTCTCAAACAGAAACTTTAAAAGCGGAACGTAATGCCGTTTCTGATGAAATTGGCTTATTACGCCGCAACAAAGAAAATGCGGATGATAAAATTGCCCGCATGAAAGAAGTAGGCGAAGAAATCCTTGTTTTAGACAAAAGACTTGCTAAATTGGATGAGCAAGTGACTTACATTATGGATCGTTTACCAAACTTACCACATGATTCAGTACCAGTTGGTGCCGATGAAGATGACAACGTTGAAGTGCGACGATGGAGCCAAGCCCCTGAGTTCGATTTTCAACCAAAAGCGCACTACGAAATTGGTGAAGCATTAGGTATTTTAGACTTTGAACGTGGTGCTAAAGTTTCAGGTGCCCGCTTCCTTTACTACCGCGGTTTAGGTGCCCGTTTAGAGCGTGCTGTTTATAACTTTATGTTAGACCAACACCAAGAAGAGGGATACGAAGAAATCATCCCTCCTTACTTAGTGAACGAGAACGCTATGTACGGTACTGGTCAATTCCCTAAATTTACAGAAGATGTCTTCTCAACAACGAATGAAGACCGTCACCTAACATTGATTCCAACAGCCGAAGTACCTTTAACCAATTATTTTGCAAATGAAATCATTCCAGGTGAAAATTTACCAATCTACTTCACAGCAATGTCTCCAAGTTTCCGTTCAGAAGCAGGATCAGCTGGTCGTGATACTCGTGGTTTGATTCGTTTGCACCAATTCCAAAAAGTTGAAATGGTAAAATTCGCGCGCCCAGAAGATTCTTATGACGAATTAGAAAAAATGGTTGCAAATGCCGAAAATATCCTACAAAAATTAAACTTACCATATCGTGTAATGACATTATCTACTGGTGATATGGGGTTCTCAGCTGCTAAAACTTATGACTTAGAAGTATGGGTACCAGCGCAAGAAACATACCGTGAAATTTCTTCATGTTCAAACACTGAAGCCTTCCAAGCGCGTCGTGCTTTAATCCGTTTCCGTAACGCAAACGGTAAACCTGAATATGTGCATACATTAAATGGTTCTGGCTTAGCAGTTGGGCGTACAGTAACAGCTATTTTAGAAAACTATCAAAACGCAGATGGTTCAGTAACAATCCCTGAAGCGTTAGTACCTTACATGGGTGGTATTAAAGAAATTACAAAAGAAAATGCTTCTGGCGTTTCAAAATTAAAATAATGTAATACAATAGAGGGGGATTAATTTTTTAAATTTAACGAAAGGGGCAATTAGGATGTCTAAAGAAACAGCAGTATTTGCCGGCGGATGTTTTTGGTGTATGGTTCAACCATTCGAAGAAATGGATGGTATTGAAAAAGTGACATCAGGATACACTGGCGGCCACAAAGAAAATCCTACATATGAAGAAGTTTGCTCGGGCACAACCGGTCATACAGAAGCAGTTGAGATTGAATTTGATAATGAAAAAATAAGCTATTCAGAATTGCTAGATATTTATTGGCAACAAACAGACCCAACAGATGCAATGGGGCAATTTGTTGATCGTGGGGATTCTTATCGACCAGAAATCTTTGTGAACAGCGAAGAACAGGCTAAAGCAGCAATGGCATCTAAAGCAGCTTTAGATGCGAGTGGTCGTTTTAACAAACCAGTTCTAACACAAATCACGAAAGCAACAACTTTCTGGCCAGCAGAAGATTACCATCAACAATTCTACAAAAAGAATCCAGCCCACTATAAACGTTATAGTGAATTATCTGGTCGTAAAACATTCATCAAAGATAGTTGGGAAGAAGCTTAATCGCTGATTCCTACTAATCGAAATAAGAAGATCCTGGGTATATTATCTAGGGTCTTTTATTTTTTGAAGAAATACGAAAAATAGGTTTACAAGAATTGTGAAAGATGGTACTATATTTTTCAGACGTTATTATTGTTTCTGTTGAAACATTGAAGAAAATATTTTGAAAAAATTGTTGACTTCAACCAGCTGAACATGGTAATATCTAATAGTTGCGTTACAACGTAACAATAACCGAGAAAACAACATTTTAAATAACTTTTAAAGAGTTGTTGACTTCCAGTTAAACTCGTGATACTATTAAATAGTTGTCATAAGGGCGACGAAATAGACCTTTGAAAACTGAACAAAGAAGACAAACCAAAAATTGTGTATGGAATCATTTGATTCCAACAATTAAAAGTAGTGAGAACTACTATAAATAAGTCAGCAAACTTTAATGAGCAATCAAGCTCATGAAAATCTTTCATGAGAGTTTGATCCTGGCTCAGGACGAACGCTGGCGGCATGCCTAATACATGCAAGTCGAGCGAACAGATGAAGTGCTTGCACTTCTGACGTTAGCGGCGAACGGGTGAGTAACACGTAAGGAATCTACCTATAAGCGGGGGATAACATTCGGAAACGGGTGCTAATACCGCATAATATCTTCTTCCGCATGGAAGAAGATTGAAAGACGGCTCTGCTGTCACTTATAGATGACCTTGCGGTGCATTAGTTAGTTGGTGGGGTAATGGCCTACCAAGACGATGATGCATAGCCGACCTGAGAGGGTGATCGGCCACATTGGGACTGAGACACGGCCCAAACTCCTACGGGAGGCAGCAGTAGGGAATCTTCCGCAATGGGCGAAAGCCTGACGGAGCAATGCCGCGTGAGTGAAGAAGGCCTTCGGGTCGTAAAACTCTGTTATAAGAGAAGAACAAATTGTAGAGTAACTGCTACAGTCTTGACGGTATCTTATCAGAAAGCCACGGCTAACTACGTGCCAGCAGCCGCGGTAATACGTAGGTGGCAAGCGTTGTCCGGATTTATTGGGCGTAAAGGGAGCGCAGGTGGTTTCTTAAGTCTGATGTGAAAGCCCACGGCTTAACCGTGGAGGGTCATTGGAAACTGGGAAACTTGAGTACAGAAGAGGAATGTGGAACTCCATGTGTAGCGGTGGAATGCGTAGATATATGGAAGAACACCAGTGGCGAAGGCGACATTCTGGTCTGTTACTGACACTGAGGCTCGAAAGCGTGGGGAGCAAACAGGATTAGATACCCTGGTAGTCCACGCCGTAAACGATGAGTGCTAGGTGTTGGAGGGTTTCCGCCCTTCAGTGCCGCAGTTAACGCATTAAGCACTCCGCCTGGGGAGTACGACCGCAAGGTTGAAACTCAAAGGAATTGACGGGGACCCGCACAAGCGGTGGAGCATGTGGTTTAATTCGAAGCAACGCGAAGAACCTTACCAAGTCTTGACATCCTTTGACCACCCTAGAGATAGGGTTTTCCCTTCGGGGACAAAGTGACAGGTGGTGCATGGTTGTCGTCAGCTCGTGTCGTGAGATGTTGGGTTAAGTCCCGCAACGAGCGCAACCCCTATTATTAGTTGCCAGCATTTAGTTGGGCACTCTAATGAGACTGCCGGTGACAAACCGGAGGAAGGTGGGGATGACGTCAAATCAGCATGCCCCTTATGACTTGGGCTACACACGTGCTACAATGGATGGTACAACGAGTCGCAAACCCGCGAGGGCAAGCAAATCTCTTAAAGCCATTCTCAGTTCGGATTGCAGGCTGCAACTCGCCTGCATGAAGCCGGAATCGCTAGTAATCGTGGATCAGCACGCCACGGTGAATACGTTCCCGGGTCTTGTACACACCGCCCGTCACACCACGAGAGTTTGTAACACCCGAAGTCGGTGAGGTAACCTTTATGGAGCCAGCCGCCGAAGGTGGGACAGATGATTGGGGTGAAGTCGTAACAAGGTAGCCGTATCGGAAGGTGCGGCTGGATCACCTCCTTTCTAAGGAATATAACGGAATACACAATAGGTTCAATTCTTCTTTGTTTAGTTTTGAGAGGTCTATACTATATTTTTATAGTAATGGAAGCCAATCGGGCCTGTAGCTCAGCTGGTTAGAGCGTCCGCCTGATAAGCGGGAGGTCGATGGTTCGAGTCCATTCAGGCCCATTCCAGAAATGGAATAAGTAATACATATATAAATATATCCAGCCATGGGGGATTAGCTCAGCTGGGAGAGCGCCTGCTTTGCACGCAGGAGGTCAGCGGTTCGATCCCGCTATTCTCCATAGCAACCATTAAAATTAGGTTGCCATTTTGTTCTTTGAAAACTGAATACTGTAAGTAATAAACCTCTTATTTAATTATTTTCTACCAGGAGATAATTAATATAAGAAATTCCAATTTTACCAAGAGTAAAAAACCAATAAAAGTAAGCAAATTACTTTTCGCGAATCATACAACTTAACCAATGGTTAAGTGAATAAGGGCGCACGGTGGATGCCTTGGCACTAGGAGCCGATGAAGGACGGGACTAACACCGATATGCTTCGGGGAGCTGTAAGTAAGCTTTGATCCGGAGATTTCCGAATGGGGGAACCCAATTGCTTTGATAGGCAATTACTCAGCTACGAATACATAGTAGTTTGAGAGGAAGACGCAGGGAACTGAAACATCTCATTACCTGTAGGAAGAGAAAGAAAATTCGATTTCCTGAGTAGCGGCGAGCGAAACGGAAAGAGCCCAAACCAAAGAGCTTGCTCTTTGGGGTTGTAGGACAGACGAAATGTAGTTAAAGATTTAGTCGAATGGCATGGGAAGGCCAATCACAGAGGGTGACAATCCCGTAGACGAAAGATCAATAACGCTAGTCTGTATCCTGAGTACGGCGGAACACGTGTAATTCCGTCGGAATCCGGGAGGACCATCTCCCAAGGCTAAATACTCCCTAGTGACCGATAGTGAACCAGTACCGTGAGGGAAAGGTGAAAAGCACCCCGGAAGGGGAGTGAAATAGTACCTGAAACCGTGCGCTTACAAGCAGTCAGAGCCCGTTAATGGGTGATGGCGTACTTTTTGTAGAACGGACCGGCGAGTTACGATTGCATGCAAGGTTAAGTTGAAGAAACGGAGCCATAGCGAAAGCGAGTCTGAATAGGGCGTCGAGTATGTAGTCGTATACCCGAAACCAAGTGACCTACCCATGTGCAGGGTGAAGGTGCGGTAAAACGCACTGGAGGCCCGAACCCACGTCTGTTGAAAAAGGCGGGGATGACGTGTGGGTAGCGGAGAAATTCCAATCGAACTTGGAGATAGCTGGTTCTCTCCGAAATAGCTTTAGGGCTAGCCTCGGATGATGAATATTGGAGGTAGAGCACTGTTTGATCTAGGGGTCCATCTAGGATTACCGAAATCTGATAAACTCCGAATGCCAAATATTTTAATCCGGGAGTCAAACTGCGAGTGATAAGATCCGTAGTTGAAAGGGAAACAGCCCAGACCACCAGCTAAGGTCCCAAAGTTTCAGTTAAGTGGAAAAGGATGTGGGGTTGCTTAGACAACTAGGATGTTGGCTTAGAAGCAGCCATCATTTAAAGAGTGCGTAATAGCTCACTAGTCGAGTGACCCTGCGCCGAAAATGTACCGGGGCTAAACTGAACACCGAAGCTGTGGATATCCGCATGGATATGGTAGGAGAGCGTTCTAAGGGCAGAGAAGCAAGATCGAGAGGACTTGTGGAGCGCTTAGAAGTGAGAATGCCGGTATGAGTAGCGAAAGACGGGTGAGAATCCCGTCCACCGTATGACTAAGGTTTCCTGGGGAAGGCTCGTCCTCCCAGGGTTAGTCGGGACCTAAGCCGAGACCGAAAGGTGTAGGCGATGGACAACAGGTTGAGATTCCTGTACTTGTTTGTATTGTTTGACCAAAGGAAGGACGCAGGAGGCTAAGCAGAGCACGTTATTGGATTCGTGTTCAAGCAGTGAGTCTGACACAGAGTGAAATGCTTCGTGTTAAAGACAAGCTGTGATGAGGAGGGAAATATAGTACCGAAGCTGCTGACGTCACACTGCCAAGAAAAGTTTCTAGTTAGATACAAACAACCCGTACCGCAAACCGACACAGGTAGTCGAGGAGAGCATCCTAAGGTGAGCGAGCGAACTCTCGTTAAGGAACTCGGCAAAATAACCCCGTAACTTCGGGAGAAGGGGTGCTGACCATTGGTCAGCCGCAGTGAATAGGCCCAAGCGACTGTTTATCAAAAACACAGGTCTCTGCAAAATCGAAAGATGACGTATAGGGGCTGACGCCTGCCCGGTGCTGGAAGGTTAAGAGGAGTGCTTAGCATTAGCGAAGGTACGAATTGAAGCCCCAGTAAACGGCGGCCGTAACTATAACGGTCCTAAGGTAGCGAAATTCCTTGTCAGGTAAGTTCTGACCCGCACGAAAGGCGTAACGATTTGGGCACTGTCTCAACGAGAGACTCGGTGAAATTGTAGTACCAGTGAAGATGCTGGTTACCCGCGACAGGACGGAAAGACCCCATGGAGCTTTACTGCAGGTTGATATTGAGTGTCTGTGTGACATGTACAGGATAGGTAGGAGCCATTGAAGCCGGAACGCTAGTTTCGGTGGAGGCGCTGGTGGGATACTACCCTTGTGACATGGCCACTCTAACCCGCGACCGTAATCCGGTCGGGAGACAGTGTCAGTCGGGCAGTTTGACTGGGGCGGTCGCCTCCTAAAATGTAACGGAGGCGCCCAAAGGTTCCCTCAGAATGGTTGGAAATCATTCGTAGAGTGTAAAGGCAGAAGGGAGCTTGACTGCGAGACCTACAAGTCGAGCAGGGACGAAAGTCGGGCTTAGTGATCCGGTGGTTCCGCATGGAAGGGCCATCGCTCAACGGATAAAAGCTACCCTGGGGATAACAGGCTTATCTCCCCCAAGAGTTCACATCGACGGGGAGGTTTGGCACCTCGATGTCGGCTCATCGCATCCTGGGGCTGAAGTCGGTCCCAAGGGTTGGGCTGTTCGCCCATTAAAGCGGTACGCGAGCTGGGTTCAGAACGTCGTGAGACAGTTCGGTCCCTATCCGTCGCGGGCGTTGGAAATTTGAGAGGAGCTGTCCTTAGTACGAGAGGACCGGGATGGACACACCGCTGGTGTACCAGTTGTTCTGCCAAGAGCATCGCTGGGTAGCTATGTGTGGATGGGATAAACGCTGAAAGCATCTAAGCGTGAAGCCCTCCTCAAGATGAGATTTCCCATATCTTTAAGATAGTAAGACCCCTGAGAGACGATCAGGTAGATAGGCTAGAAGTGGAAGTGCAGCGATGTATGGAGCGGACTAGTACTAATCGGTCGAGGACTTATCCAATGGATATAAGATTGTATGATGGAATGGTAGACGACTTACAGATTCAGTTTTGAGCGAACAAAATGCTCATAAACACATTAAGTATTGTGTGGTGACGATGGCAAGAAGGTCACACCTGTTCCCATCTCGAACACAGAAGTTAAGCTTCTTAGCGCCGAATGTAGTTGGGGGTTGCCCCCTGTGAGACTAGGACGTCGCCATGCAAGATGAAAAAACCAGTAGCTTCTGCTGCTGGTTTTTTTGTGGTCATTTTTCAAAATCCGAAGGATGTAAATATTGTTCAATAGCAGTGGTAAAATTATATTGATATTTAGCTACTAAAAGATTCTTTCAAAAAATGGCGAATACTTGTAAGTAATTTGACGGATGACGAATGAAGAATGGTGGAGTAATTCTCTGGAAATAAATCAAAACTAAAAACTCATAGACATTCACTAATGACAAAATTTAACTATCAACGAATTTATTGATCAAAATGCATAGCTAATTGTGAATGACAAAATATTTTTTTCACGGAAATTTTGTAAAAATAGTTGATTGAATTGGAAAATAATATAAAAATTTACAGCAAATAATAATCATTCCACATGAGATGGTACATAAGCATTGCTAGGAATATAACTAGAGATGCAAGGTGATAAACAAATTCACTCACATAGAAATGCCGTCAAATAAACCTTTCAATAAACATCTGCAAAAACATTGAAAAATATATTGGAATATCGTTGACAAGGATTCCAATAGGGGGTATTATAAATAGGTTGCTTGTTGAGGGCGACAATGAGATATAAAAGAAATTTTAAATTATTGTTGACAAGACCTCAAGCCAGGTGATATGATATTCAAGTCGTCAACAGGACATCGTTTGTATAAAACAGCAAAAAACTTTTTAAAACTTTTTGTTGACAAACATCGAATGAAGATGATATGATATATGAGCTGCTAATAAAGCAACGAGATAGACCTTTGAAAACTGAACAAAGAAGACAAACCAAAAATTGTGTATGGAATCATTTGATTCCAACAATTAAAAGTAGTGAGAACTACTATAAATAAGTCAGCAAACTTTAATGAGCAATCAAGCTCATGAAAATCTTTCATGAGAGTTTGATCCTGGCTCAGGACGAACGCTGGCGGCATGCCTAATACATGCAAGTCGAGCGAACAGATGAAGTGCTTGCACTTCTGACGTTAGCGGCGAACGGGTGAGTAACACGTAAGGAATCTACCTATAAGCGGGGGATAACATTCGGAAACGGGTGCTAATACCGCATAATATTTTCTTCCGCATGGAAGAAGATTGAAAGACGGCTCTGCTGTCACTTATAGATGACCTTGCGGTGCATTAGTTAGTTGGTGGGGTAATGGCCTACCAAGACGATGATGCATAGCCGACCTGAGAGGGTGATCGGCCACATTGGGACTGAGACACGGCCCAAACTCCTACGGGAGGCAGCAGTAGGGAATCTTCCGCAATGGGCGAAAGCCTGACGGAGCAATGCCGCGTGAGTGAAGAAGGCCTTCGGGTCGTAAAACTCTGTTATAAGAGAAGAACAAATTGTAGAGTAACTGCTACAGTCTTGACGGTATCTTATCAGAAAGCCACGGCTAACTACGTGCCAGCAGCCGCGGTAATACGTAGGTGGCAAGCGTTGTCCGGATTTATTGGGCGTAAAGGGAGCGCAGGTGGTTTCTTAAGTCTGATGTGAAAGCCCACGGCTTAACCGTGGAGGGTCATTGGAAACTGGGAAACTTGAGTACAGAAGAGGAATGTGGAACTCCATGTGTAGCGGTGGAATGCGTAGATATATGGAAGAACACCAGTGGCGAAGGCGACATTCTGGTCTGTTACTGACACTGAGGCTCGAAAGCGTGGGGAGCAAACAGGATTAGATACCCTGGTAGTCCACGCCGTAAACGATGAGTGCTAGGTGTTGGAGGGTTTCCGCCCTTCAGTGCCGCAGTTAACGCATTAAGCACTCCGCCTGGGGAGTACGACCGCAAGGTTGAAACTCAAAGGAATTGACGGGGACCCGCACAAGCGGTGGAGCATGTGGTTTAATTCGAAGCAACGCGAAGAACCTTACCAAGTCTTGACATCCTTTGACCACCCTAGAGATAGGGCTTTCCCTTCGGGGACAAAGTGACAGGTGGTGCATGGTTGTCGTCAGCTCGTGTCGTGAGATGTTGGGTTAAGTCCCGCAACGAGCGCAACCCCTATTATTAGTTGCCAGCATTTAGTTGGGCACTCTAATGAGACTGCCGGTGACAAACCGGAGGAAGGTGGGGATGACGTCAAATCAGCATGCCCCTTATGACTTGGGCTACACACGTGCTACAATGGATGGTACAACGAGTCGCAAACCCGCGAGGGCAAGCAAATCTCTTAAAGCCATTCTCAGTTCGGATTGCAGGCTGCAACTCGCCTGCATGAAGCCGGAATCGCTAGTAATCGTGGATCAGCACGCCACGGTGAATACGTTCCCGGGTCTTGTACACACCGCCCGTCACACCACGAGAGTTTGTAACACCCGAAGTCGGTGAGGTAACCTTTATGGAGCCAGCCGCCGAAGGTGGGACAGATGATTGGGGTGAAGTCGTAACAAGGTAGCCGTATCGGAAGGTGCGGCTGGATCACCTCCTTTCTAAGGAATATAACGGAAACACAATGTGTTTGACGCTTCTTTGTTTAGTTTTGAGAGATTTATCTCTCTTGTATATATTTTGTTCTTTGAAAACTGAATACTGTAAGTAATAAACCTCTTATTTAATTATTTTCTACCAGGAGATAATTAATATAAGAAATTCCAATTTTACCAAGAGTAAAAAAACCAATAAAAGTAAGCAAATTACTTTTCGCGAATCATACAACTTAACCAATGGTTAAGTGAATAAGGGCGCACGGTGGATGCCTTGGCACTAGGAGCCGATGAAGGACGGGACTAACACCGATATGCTTCGGGGAGCTGTAAGTAAGCTTTGATCCGGAGATTTCCGAATGGGGAAACCCAATTGCTTTGATAGGCAATTACTCAGCTACGAATACATAGTAGTTTGAGAGGAAGACGCAGGGAACTGAAACATCTCATTACCTGTAGGAAGAGAAAGAAAATTCGATTTCCTGAGTAGCGGCGAGCGAAACGGAAAGAGCCCAAACCAAAGAGCTTGCTCTTTGGGGTTGTAGGACAGACGATATGTAGTTAAAGATTTAGTCGAATGGCATGGGAAGGCCAATCACAGAGGGTGACAATCCCGTAGACGAAAGATCAATAACGCTAGTCTGTATCCTGAGTACGGCGGAACACGTGTAATTCCGTCGGAATCCGGGAGGACCATCTCCCAAGGCTAAATACTCCCTAGTGACCGATAGTGAACCAGTACCGTGAGGGAAAGGTGAAAAGCACCCCGGAAGGGGAGTGAAATAGTACCTGAAACCGTGCGCTTACAAGCAGTCAGAGCCCGTTAATGGGTGATGGCGTACTTTTTGTAGAACGGACCGGCGAGTTACGATTGCATGCAAGGTTAAGTTGAAGAAACGGAGCCATAGCGAAAGCGAGTCTGAATAGGGCGTCGAGTATGTAGTCGTATACCCGAAACCAAGTGACCTACCCATGTGCAGGGTGAAGGTGCGGTAAAACGCACTGGAGGCCCGAACCCACGTCTGTTGAAAAAGGCGGGGATGACGTGTGGGTAGCGGAGAAATTCCAATCGAACTTGGAGATAGCTGGTTCTCTCCGAAATAGCTTTAGGGCTAGCCTCGGATGATGAATATTGGAGGTAGAGCACTGTTTGATCTAGGGGTCCATCTAGGATTACCGAAATCTGATAAACTCCGAATGCCAAATATTTTAATCCGGGAGTCAAACTGCGAGTGATAAGATCCGTAGTTGAAAGGGAAACAGCCCAGACCACCAGCTAAGGTCCCAAAGTTTCAGTTAAGTGGAAAAGGATGTGGGGTTGCTTAGACAACTAGGATGTTGGCTTAGAAGCAGCCATC
The DNA here is from genome assembly GCF_001543285.1 of Aerococcus viridans. Lineage (NCBI taxonomy): Bacteria > Bacillati > Bacillota > Bacilli > Lactobacillales > Aerococcaceae > Aerococcus > Aerococcus viridans. The sequence continues at coordinate 18,945 of NZ_CP014164.1, read as the reverse complement.
ATTTAAAGAGTGCGTAATAGCTCACTAGTCGAGTGACCCTGCGCCGAAAATGTACCGGGGCTAAACTGAACACCGAAGCTGTGGATATCCGCATGGATATGGTAGGAGAGCGTTCTAAGGGCAGAGAAGCAAGATCGAGAGGACTTGTGGAGCGCTTAGAAGTGAGAATGCCGGTATGAGTAGCGAAAGACGGGTGAGAATCCCGTCCACCGTATGACTAAGGTTTCCTGGGGAAGGCTCGTCCTCCCAGGGTTAGTCGGGACCTAAGCCGAGACCGAAAGGTGTAGGCGATGGACAACAGGTTGAGATTCCTGTACTTGTTTGTATTGTTTGACCAAAGGAAGGACGCAGGAGGCTAAGCAGAGCACGTTATTGGATTCGTGTTCAAGCAGTGAGTCTGACACAGAGTGAAATGCTTCGTGTTAAAGACAAGCTGTGATGAGGAGGGAAATATAGTACCGAAGCTGCTGACGTCACACTGCCAAGAAAAGTTTCTAGTTAGATACAAACAACCCGTACCGCAAACCGACACAGGTAGTCGAGGAGAGCATCCTAAGGTGAGCGAGCGAACTCTCGTTAAGGAACTCGGCAAAATAACCCCGTAACTTCGGGAGAAGGGGTGCTGACCATTGGTCAGCCGCAGTGAATAGGCCCAAGCGACTGTTTATCAAAAACACAGGTCTCTGCAAAATCGAAAGATGACGTATAGGGGCTGACGCCTGCCCGGTGCTGGAAGGTTAAGAGGAGTGCTTAGCATTAGCGAAGGTACGAATTGAAGCCCCAGTAAACGGCGGCCGTAACTATAACGGTCCTAAGGTAGCGAAATTCCTTGTCAGGTAAGTTCTGACCCGCACGAAAGGCGTAACGATTTGGGCACTGTCTCAACGAGAGACTCGGTGAAATTGTAGTACCAGTGAAGATGCTGGTTACCCGCGACAGGACGGAAAGACCCCATGGAGCTTTACTGCAGGTTGATATTGAGTGTCTGTGTGACATGTACAGGATAGGTAGGAGCCATTGAAGCCGGAACGCTAGTTTCGGTGGAGGCACTGGTGGGATACTACCCTTGTGACATGGCCACTCTAACCCGCGACCGTAATCCGGTCGGGAGACAGTGTCAGTCGGGCAGTTTGACTGGGGCGGTCGCCTCCTAAAATGTAACGGAGGCGCCCAAAGGTTCCCTCAGAATGGTTGGAAATCATTCGCAGAGTGTAAAGGCAGAAGGGAGCTTGACTGCGAGACCTACAAGTCGAGCAGGGACGAAAGTCGGGCTTAGTGATCCGGTGGTTCCGCATGGAAGGGCCATCGCTCAACGGATAAAAGCTACCCTGGGGATAACAGGCTTATCTCCCCCAAGAGTTCACATCGACGGGGAGGTTTGGCACCTCGATGTCGGCTCATCGCATCCTGGGGCTGAAGTCGGTCCCAAGGGTTGGGCTGTTCGCCCATTAAAGCGGTACGCGAGCTGGGTTCAGAACGTCGTGAGACAGTTCGGTCCCTATCCGTCGCGGGCGTTGGAAATTTGAGAGGAGCTGTCCTTAGTACGAGAGGACCGGGATGGACACACCGCTGGTGTACCAGTTGTTCTGCCAAGAGCATCGCTGGGTAGCTATGTGTGGATGGGATAAACGCTGAAAGCATCTAAGCGTGAAGCCCTCCTCAAGATGAGATTTCCCATATCTTTAAGATAGTAAGACCCCTGAGAGACGATCAGGTAGATAGGCTAGAAGTGGAAGTGCAGCGATGTATGGAGCGGACTAGTACTAATCGGTCGAGGACTTATCCAATGGATATAAGATTGTATGATGGAATGGTAGACGACTTACAGATTCAGTTTTGAGCGAACAAAAGCTCATATAAATATTGTGTGGTGACGATGGCAAGAAGGACACACCTGTTCCCATCTCGAACACAGAAGTTAAGCTTCTTAGCGCCGAATGTAGTTGGGGGTTGCCCCCTGTGAGACTAGGACGTTGCCATGCAAACTAGAAACACCATCTTAGATTAATTGTCTAAGATGGTGTTTTTTCGTATAGTTAAAAGATAGAAGGAGGATTGAGCTTGAACATGGTATTGATTAGACCAATTGCAAAAGAAGATGAACCAGTGATTGCGGCTATTATTCGCAATGTGTTAGAGGAAAGCCAGTTGGATGTTCCGGGTACCGCCTATTTTGATCTGGAATTAGACTATATGTATGATTACTACAACAAGCTTGTAGATAGTGCATATTGGGTGGTTGAAGACCATGGCCATCTTGTTGGTGGTGTTGGGATAGGATTGCTTTCTGAATCGCTTGAATTACCTATTAAAGGGCACTCAGAGCTATTAACTGAAAAAGGGGAAATAGTTGCTAAGGTGGGCGAGTTACAGAAGTTATACCTTTTGCCAGAAGCTAGAGGGAAGGGCTATTCTAGACGGTTGATGGATACTCTGACGGCATTTGCGGTAGAACGGGGTTATGATTTCTTGTATTTAGAGACAATCAGTAGGCTTGAGACGGCCATTATCTTGTATGAAAAATGGGGTTATCGATTTTTAGATGAACCTTTGTTGCCGGGTGACCATACCTTAATGGATACTTTTATGATTAAAGATTTAAATGCTAAATAATAGTGACGCTTTTTTTGATGGATAAGTACAAAAGTAGATTGTGAAATTATATATTCTATCGCAATTAAATGACAAAATAAATAGATGAAATCATATATTTTTTAAAAAGGAGTGGAAACAATGTACTATCTACCATTGATAGGTATTTTAATCATTATTGTTGGTTTTGCAATGAAGCTAGACACGATTGCGGTTGTTGTAATTGCTGGTTTGGTGATGACTTTGGTATCGGGGCAATTGTTGCACTAGTGCTTGCGATGGCTATTTTCCGTGCACCATTCCAACAAGTTTTACATGAATCTAATCGAAATGTACAACAAGTTGGATCAACTGCTATTTTGCCACAATTATTGGCTGCATTAGGTGTCATCTTCGTTAATGCGGGGGTTGGCGAAATAGTAACATCAATCTTTGGAAACTTAGTACCTGAAGGGAACCAATTTTTAGGTGCAACAATGTACGTTATCGCGATGGTTGTATTTACAATGATTATGGGGAATGCATTTGCTGCTTTTACAGTTATTACAGCGGGTATCGGTATTCCTTTTGTGATTATGCAAGGTGCTAACCCAGCAATTGCTATTGCTTTAATTGTTGTTCACATTGTATTAATGTATACTTGGGCATTCTAGGAGGTATAAAAATGAAAATTTTGGTAACAGGATTCGATCCATTTGGTGATGATACGATTAACCCAGCGATTGAGGCAGTGAAACGTTTGACGGAAGAAATCAAGGGTGCGGAAATTATCAAATTAGAAATTCCAACTGTTTTTAATAAAAGTGCAGAAGTAGAAAAAAGAGCAATTGAAGAGCACCAACCTGACTATATTTTGAATATCGGTCAAGCGGGCGGACGATTTGCCTTAACACCTGAACGGGTAGCCATCAATGAAGATGATGCACGTATTCCAGATAACGAAGGGCAACAACCAATTGACGAACCTATCAAAGAAGACGGGCAACCAGCTTACTTTAGCCAGTTGCCAATTAAGGCAATGGTTACTTACATGAAAGACGCTAGCGTGCCAGCGGAAGTGTCTAATACGGCAGGTACTTTTGTTTGCAACCATATTATGTACCATTCGCTATACTTAACCAATAAAGAGTATCCTAACATCAAAGCTGGTTTCATGCACATTCCATTCCTACCAGAACAAGTCACAAACCGTCCAAACACGCCATCTATGGCCTTGGAAGACATCGTTCGCGGAATCGAAGCAGCCATCGCAGCCATTGTGGACTTTGACGGCAAAGAAGACATGAAAATCGTCGGCGGCAAAACACATTAAAAAAAGGTGCGAGCTTTGCGCTTAGGTAGGTAGCATTGGAAGACTAGTGCTGTATCACAGAAAGTATGATGCAAACTAGTCTGAAGTGGAGGCCGGACTACCAAAGTAAGCCCAATTGAAGGTGCGAAGTGGACGTGAGCTGGTCAATAAAGCATTCGTAGGAACGTAGTGACATACGGATGCCTATGCGCAAGAAGCGCACTCGACTACAAGGTGTGAGTACCTGCTCAAAATAGTAACTATTTTCAAGAAGGTCTATGATATGAAAGTCATAGGCCTTTCTTTACGGTAAAATCTTGCCTTTAGAAATTGTTAAAACTTTTATCACATATTTGTCACAAAATTTGCTAACAATTTCATCATATCTTCAAAAGTATCGCCTATTATATAAGTATACCCAATAAACAAACCAAACTTTTCTTCATAAATCTTTCTCCTCCCAAATGAAAGATTATCATTTTAACCAGCTGTCCTCCCAACGGCTGGTTATTTTTTTGCGTACGCAAAAAAGGGACACAAGCATGGTCGTGTCCCTAATAGTTAAAGTTATTATCTGATTAAGAGTGGGGACCAGACTTAGCGCCGAAACTCACACCCTAAAGTTGAGCTCGTGCGACCAGCTCAATTCTGCTACGCAAATAGTCTTCTTGATGTGCTATCACTTTGCCTATTTACGCCATCATTGTGGAGTTAAACGTTCTCACTCACATCCTGTTATTAGTCAGAATATTTGTCGAAGTAGCCTTGGATATAGATAAACGGCGTACCCTTGTCTCCTGAACCTGAAGTTAAGTCAGATAATGACCCAACTAAGTCAGTGATGTTACGCGGTGTTGTACCTAATGATGTGTTGTGTCCAGCTTCATCGATTTTGTCATGGTCTTTGATGTAAGCACGCATCGCTTCTGTTAATGCTTCACCAGATAAGTCACCGAACTGATTGTCCGCAACGTATTTGATTTTGATTTCGTCTGGTGTGCCAGATAAACCTTTAGTGAAACCAGGTGATACAACAGGGTCAGCTAACTCCCAGATGTGGCCAACTGGATCTTGGAAAGCACCGTCACCGTAAACCATTACTTCAACAGCTTTACCAGTTGCTTCTAATAAACGTTTTTGAACGTCTTCAACGAATGCTTGTGCATCACGAGGGAATAGTTTCAAGCTGTTGTTACCAGAAAGGTTAGCGCCTAATAAACCGAAGTCTTCGTTGTAACCAGAACCATCGATTGATTGGTTTAAGATTTGGTCTAAACCAATGATTTCTTTAGCGCCATGTTTTTCTAAAGTACGGCGTGTGTATTTACGGTCGTGGATATCAGCGATTACAACTGTATCTGCGTAGTCTAAAATGGTTTGTGGGTGGTTAGCGAAAATAATTTCACATTCTGCACCAGTTTCTTCCACGCATTTTTTATATAAAGCAACGTAGTCTTCACCTGTAAACTCATGTGCTAAGTTTGGGAAGTGGTTACGGAATTCAGCTTCTGTTAAAACGTCAGTGTATGGGTTTAAACCAGATGCTTCTAATTCATCGCGTGAAATTAAACGATTACCCACCTCATCAGAAGGGTAGCTTAATTGAATCACGATTTTTTTCGCTGACATAGCGATACCTTTTAAGATGGCGTAGAAACGGTTACGGCTAAGGATTGGGTTAAGGATACCAATCGTTTCGCTCTTTGTTTGACGTTGGATATCTTTTACAACAGCATCTAACTCAGCAAAGTTTCCTTGTGCACGAGCTAGAATTGACTCTGTAACTGTTACGATATCGTGGTCACGAACTTCATAACCTTCTTCTTTAGCAGCGTTTAAGACAGTATCTACAACGATACCAGCTAGGTCATCGTTCTCTTTAATAATTGGGGCACGTAACCCTCTTACAACAGTACCTACAGCTCTAGACATAAATAATCGTCCCTTCAAAATTCTCTTGCGCCTTTGTGGCATACTGCTTTATTATATATCAACATAAACCCTTTGCCAATCAAGTATGGGCAAAAGCCGAACATTTTTCTCATTATTTTTAAAGTATAATTATTAGACAAGCGAAAATTGGTCATGCTATGATGAAAGTGTAAAAATTGTAGCAAAAAAATCAGCCAATTGAATTCAACCCATTTGCCAAATTTGTGAGGTATAAAATGACGAATCTATTGTATAACACTTGGAATGCACCGTTGAACCAGTTACCAGCTAACGGTTCTGCCTGCCCTTGTGCCCTTGATGCTGCAGTTCTTACACCGACTACAATGAAAATAGCTATTAAAAATTCTAGCGTTTGACCTTAGTGTCTGACGCTATTTTTTTATGGATTTTCACACCTTTAGGAGGAAAGATAAAATGAAAAAATGTATGATCTCTATCAAACAACACAGTGTTAACCTTGCGTTTGTTAACCGGATGATGCATTCAAAAGCTGTCCCGCCTTAAGGAGGTGATCCTTTGTATCTCGGTGCTAGCCGTTACTAGCTAAACATCAAAATATATATCAATCAAAACACCGAATCATCAACAAGCCTAAAAGCCAACAGTTAGGCAGCATCGTTTGTTGAATGGGACCCTCTAAAGGTAGACCAAAAACCTAACTTTAGGGGGTTATTTTTTTGGCAAAATAGTCACCGGATGTTGAATTGGCAGTCATCAACTGCTATACAAATGATAGGCAAAAGAAAAGAGCTGACGATTATTCAGTCAACTCCAATGTAGTTGATATCTAAATTCTTACAGTAATACGGCTGCTGCTAGGGCGCGCTGTACATCATATACCACGTCACCACCTCTAAATTGTAGGGCGATCGTTGGTTGGTCGTTACCAGATAAGTAAATATCTACTTCAGCATCCACATCAAAATTCCCCACAGTTTCTACTGAAAAGCGTGAAATTGACTTGTAAGGTACACTCATGAAGTCTCGTTTCTTACCGGTAATCCCTTGTTTATCCATTAAAATTAATCGATATGATGTAAATACGACTAAGTCTCGCAAGATGTTGTAAGATAATTCAATTGATTCACCGGGAATGAGTACCTTCTCCAAGGCCTCGGAAACTCGCTCCTTATCCGCTTCTGAAGCATTACCAAATAATCCTGAAAATAAGCCCATATTGCCACTCCTTTTTTGTAAAACAGTTGCCTACCATTTAAGTTCACTTCATTATACCGAGTAAATGAAAATAAGGTCAACCAAGGCTAATTTTGAGCTATTGTCCCTAGATTTTGATATGATTAAGGTAATAAAGCGTCACACAAGTTGAGGAGGGAATATATGGGATACGAAATTAAAGAAGTCACCAATGGATTTGCCATTTTTAACGAAGCAGGCGACAAACGTATTGCTGAAATCGAGTATCAACCAAAGGCAGACAATGTCATCGTCGCAACACACACATGGACGGATCCAAGTTTACGCGGACAAGGTGTTGCTGCGCAACTTGTCGACCACCTAGTTGCCGACTCAGAGGCAAAAGGCCGAAAAATTAAAGCCGTATGCCCATATGTCGTGAAGAAATTCAACGAAAACCCAGCGAAATACGACCACATTAATGCAGACAAATAAGGATTGAAGAAGAGCCATCCCTGTCTTTGCTGGCTAGCAAGGAGAGGGGCTTTTTACTTTGAAGGGCACTCGCTTTCATTTTCCAATAAATATCGGTAGAATGGTTACATTAGAAAGTCTAAAGAGGTGCAATATGAAATATATTAAATTGTTAGAAGACGTGTCGAATGCTTACGGGGCGCCAGGATATGAAGACCAAGTGATCGATGTAGTGAAAGCCAACAAAGGCGATTTTAGCTTACAAGCCGATGCTATGAAAAACCTATATATGAACTTTACTGACATTGACCCCAACAAACCAACGATCATGTTAGACTCCCACATGGATGAAGTCGGGTTTATGGTGCAAGCCATCGACGAAAATGGTTTATTATTGATGCAAGCTCTAGGTGGTTGGACGGCGGCCTCTGCCCAGTCGCAATTATTCATGGTTAGAACCAATGATAATGAAAGCTATGTACCAGCTGTTGCCACAAGTAAACCTATCCATTTCATGACTGCAGAAGAAAAAGCTAAACCAGTAGCCTTAACAGACTTGAAGCTAGATGTGGGTGCTACTTCAAGAGAAGAAGTAATCAACGATTTTGGTATTACAGTCGGCCAACCCGTTGTACCAGCAACCAAATTCCAGTTCAACGAAAAGAATGGCATGATGATTGGTAAAGCCTTTGACAACCGTCTTGGTGTAGCTGCAACCATCGCTGTCTTCAATGAATTAGGACTTGAAGGCGTGAAAAACTTACCATTCAATCTTGTTGGCGCTTTTGCTACTCAAGAAGAAGTTGGTTTAAGAGGGGCTAAAGTCACAACAAAACGTATTGATCCACAAGTGGCCATCGTTTTTGAGGGAACGCCTTCAGACGATTACGCAAAATCAGCTACACTTGGCCAAGGACGCGTGAAACAAGGACCTCAATTACGGTATCGTGATTCAACTTATATCGCTTCTGACCACTTAAACAATCTATTTTTGAAAGCTAGTGAAGAGGCTGGCATCACAATCCAACAAGCCGTCCGCGATGGTGGTGGTACAAACGCTGGTTCAATCCATACTGCAAATAATGGGGTATCAGTGATTACACTAGGTATGCCAACTCGTTATGCACATACTCATTACCTAATATCTGCCTATCAAGACTTCCAAGATACTGTGGACGTCACCGTAGCCTTCTTAAAAGGCTTAACAGCAGAGGACCTAGCCTTCACATCATTACAGGACTTATAAGCATAGGAACCCAAAAGACTGTGGCAAAATGTCATAGTCTTTTTGCTTGGCTTCGATTTGAAGGCTCTTCGACATTTAATGTGGATAGCTTAATTTAAGCAAGAAACTTAAATTCATTTTATATGGATTTGAGTTTCTTTTTTATTTTATTTTAAATGAGATTTGATAAAAGAAGAACTATCTTTTTTGTCCTTTGAACTGCTGTGTACGTTCCTTAAGAGCCGTGGCACCGGCGAGAGCCAAGGTCTCTCTGCCTTGATATCGAGCCAAGGTCTCGATATCATGCTTTTTCACGGCTAAGGACGTACACTTGCAGTTTTTTTCTTTGAACATAGCGAGCGGGATGTATCATGTTTATTTAATTAAGGGAAGCGGGCTTGCAAGGTTTTAAAATGAAACTAATCATCACCCTATTTCTGAAATTGAAAAAATTACGATATCCATAGGATACACATTTTATAACTTTGATACGATTATTTTTTCCTTCTAGACTAGCGTTTGATCTAGTCTTGTAATGGAAGGTGTTTGCGATAAACGCTATATTCTTCAATAATGTGTTCAGTGAGGTTTGCATATATTTACTGATATTTTGGTGACGTTCTGCAGTAATAGTCTCATGAAACATTTCGATATTATTTTCTTTAGAAGCCTCTAGTAAAGCTTGATATACCCAGTAATTTTCCGTTAAATCCTCATCTAAAGAAAGTAGATGATCAAGAATATCCATATCACAAACCATTTTCCCTTTAAATAAACGTTGTTTTCTATAATTTATAAAATCAACTTCGTTGAAATCCTTTAGGATAAGCTTCCAAAAACTTTTCAGCTTGCGATACTCTTTTTATCTTCACCATTATTTCTATTTGTATTGAAAGTATTCATTACTTGAACTCTCGTTTTGTTTAAAGAACGTGAAATCAATTGAATGATATGAAAACGATCAATAATTACTTTGGTGTTTGGAAATATTTCTCTAACCAAAGTCATATAAGGCGCATTCATATCAACAACAATGGTTTCAACAGCAGAGCGCTCTTTTAAACTAAATTGGCGGAAGTATTCTCTTAATTTGTATAGTTGTCGAGTGGGCAGTATACCAAGAACTTCATGAGTATCCTCATTACTAAAAATAAAACTCATTTGATTGTCAGCTTGTTTTGTAGATTTGATCTCATCGAAGCACATGTGTTTCGCTAGTTTTGTGCGATTGCGACGAAAATAGTCATCCATAAAGCGATTAATAATTCGTCTACTAGTATTATCTGAGATACAGTGCCTACGAGCGAGATCCTTGTTTGAAATCGTATCTGCAGCCTCAACTAAAACAGATTGTTTCACTTGTTTAGCGATATGACAATTACGTGCAACCTCACTGGTATGAGCAATGAAGCGCCCATCGCATTCATGACACCAGAAGCGTTGCTTCTTAAGCTCTAGATAGGTTGGTGTATTGGATTGGCGTAACCACGTGATCCTAGACGTCATAAACCCATCTTTAACGATAGAATGGTCATTTATACAACCACATTTAGGGCAAGCCTTGGGCTTGTAGGTTAACGTGCCAGTAAAAACTTTTACATTTATTCCTTTAATATTACGCTCTTGAATCCAATTTTCTTCGTTAAATATGATGTTAGTATCTTTAATGTTTAGTAAAAGTCTGATATTATCGTTCTGAGACATATGAATTTCCTTTCTAATTTTGGTTTAGACGCTTAAATTTTAGCATAGGAAATATTCATATGTCTTTTTGTGTTTTTATACAAAATAGGTTTGAATGATTTCTCATCCACACCAAAAGTCGGAGACCCGATTTGAATAGCCTACTGGCGCAAGGTTCAAGCATTGGTTAGAGAAAAGAGGCTAATTGTTTTTCTTGAAATATAAAGGCCTTACTTTTGCAAGCGATTCCATTTTTATGTTATACTTTATATGGAAAGAAAGTAAGGGAGGTAACGAAAATGATTCTTGATAACATTCAACGTATATTGGTGCCAGTAGATGACTCGGAGAACAGTAAAGCAGCCTTTCGAGATGCAGTTGAGATTGCCATGCGCTCAAATGCTACTGTAGACGTCCTATCAGTAATTGCCGATGACTATGTGTTTAGTGACTTGCGGGTATCTGAAACAGATATCAACGAGATGAAAAAACGTACCCTAGAAACTCTTAAAAAATATGAAGATTACGGTAAAGCCCGTAATTTCAACAACATTCGCACCTTCACCTCTTTTGGGAACCCAAGACGTGAAGTAGCTAAAATTGCTAATGAAGGTGACTACCAATTAGTTGTAATTGGTGCAACTGGTAAAGGCGCTGTAACACGTGCCCTAGTCGGATCTGTGGCAGAGTACACAGTACGACTAGCTAAAATCCCAGTACTAGTTGTGAAATAAGATGGGAAGGAACACAAGCACCAATGAGGAGGGATTATCATGTCAGTATCAGAATATAAAAAAATTTTAATTCCAGTAGATGGATCAGATGCTTCATACCGTGCTTTTAAAGAAGCAGTATCTATCGCCAAGCGAAATGATTCTGAGTTGATCCTGTTGAATGTGTTAGATGACTTTGTGCGTTTCGGTAATTCGGAAGCCTCTATGCGATTATATGACGACTTGCGGGTGGATGCCTTAAGCGTCTTAGAATCTTATGAAGCAGAAGCTAAAGAAGCTGGCCTTGAAAATGTAACCCTTGAAATCATCAAAGGCGACGCAAGATACGGTATTGTAGAGTTCGCAAATACAGCCAAAGCGGACCTCGTGGTTGTAGGTGCAACTGGTAAAGGGGCAATTGAACGAGCCATGATGGGTTCCGTATCTGAATATGTAGTACGTAACGTCAAATCACATGTATTAGTCATAAAATAATGGTTTTGAACTCAATAGCTTTGCTCGAGCGATTGAGGATGAAAAACGAGCTAACTAACATGAGGGGCTGGGAATACGAATTCCTGGCTTCTTTTTTGCGTCTTGGTGGCAAGGTTATAGACTGCATCCTATCCTCAGTCCCGTTAATGATTTTTCCTGACAACTGCGTTATAATAATTAAAAAAGAATTAGAGAGACGGAGGCAATGGGATGAAAACAAATAAATTAGTAGTTGTGGGTGTTGGTCACGTAGGTTCTTACGTATTGGCGGATGCTATGAAGGCTGGTGTTTTTGGTGAAATTGGCGTCATTGATATCGATGAAAATATCGCGCGCGGTGAAGCGATTGACCAAGAGCAGGCCCGAGCTTTAACTTACATGAACAATATTAAAGTGACACACGGTGGTTACGAGCAAACAGATGATGCGGATGTTATCGTAATTGCGGCCGGGAATTCTATGAAACCAGATCCCAATAATCCAACTGCCGAACCGGACCGGGCGACCCTTGCGAAAATTACTTCAAAAACCATTCGTGACGTCATGGAGAACATCGTTGAGCGCACCAAAGAGGCCATTATCATTGTGATTACCAACCCGCTAGACACCATTTTATATATCGCGGAAAATGAGTTTGACTATCCTGAAGGGAAGATTTTTGGGACAGGAACGATGCTTGATTCAGCTCGTTTGCGTAATGTTTTCGCCAACGCTTACGACGTTGACCCTAAATCAGTCGTCGGCTATATGATGGGGGAACACGGGGCGACAGCTTTCCCAGTCTTGAGTAAATTGAACATTCAAGGAGTGGCTTACGAAGAATTAGACCAATATTTTGACCGCGACCCACAAGTTGACCTATCCAGTCCTGAAGATATCAAGAAGAATGTGGTTTCTGCAGCTTATGATGTCTTTAATGGCAAGGGTTGGACTAATGCGGGTGTTGCTCAAGCAGCGGTTACGATGGCTAAGGCCGTCGTCCTTGATGAACGCAGTGTTTACCCAGCCTGCACCACTCTACGTGGCGAATACGGCTATAACGGCAACGTTGCCCTATCAATGCCATGTATTATTGGGGTTAATGGCGTGGAAAAACGACTACCCGTTAGCTTGAATACTTGGGAAGAGGAAAAATTGCATGAGTCGGCAGCTTACATTCAAAAAGCCATGCAAGACGCGGATGTGAAATTCTAACAGACAGTCATTTTTTAAAAATACCTGTCTTAAATATACAAAAAATAACCCATCAACCTGGTGTACGCTGTTTGCGTCTGGTTGATGGGTTTTATTGCGGTAGTCTTTTTACAAAACGTTTTGCAAGGGATTTAACCTAAAGCAACGTCTAGGGTCATCATGACACCAAAGCCAATAAGTAGGGCGACGGTGGCGATATCTGAGTTACCATGCGATTGTGATCTAGGAATCAGTTGTTCCACACAAACGAAGACCATGGCACCTGCTGCAAAGGCTAGTGCATAAGGTAAGATAACAGTCACTTGAGAAACCAGTATAGCGCCTAAAGCGGCACCGACGATTTCTACTAGGGCAGATGCTTGACCCAACCGGAAGGCACGCCATTTGCTGGCACCTTCTGCGCGGATTGGCATAGATAAGGCTGCCCCTTCAGGGAAGTTTTGTAGCCCAATCCCCATGGTTAATCCCAAGGCAGAAGCCAGACTTGCAGCATTAAATTCGTTGGCCCCGTATGCTACCCCAACAGATAGACCTTCGGGGATGTTGTGGATGGTTACGGCTAAGAATAACAAGGTTGTTGCTGGCAACTTGGTCTTAGGTCCTTCAGCATCCATTTTAATTTGTCCCATATGTAAATGGGGGGTGATGTAATCGATCAAACGTAGGAAAAGTCCCCCTACGATAAAACCAATTAAGGCTGGTACAAAGGCAAAACGGCCCCACCCACCTGCCTCTGCATATTCAATTGATGGGGCAAGAAGTGACCAGAAACTTGCGGCGATCATAACCCCAGCAGCAAATCCATTCATAATATCCAATACACGACGGTTAATTTCATTAAAGAAAAATACCAATGCTGAACCTAAAGTCGTCATTAACCAAGTAAAGACGCCGGCCAGCGTAGCTTGTAAAATCGGGTTGGCACTTGCAAACCATTCAAACATTCACATTCACTCCATTTCTTCTTATATTCCACTTTTATTATAAAACATTTGGTATAGCATTTCATTAGAATTAGTAAAGTTTTGGCTTTTTTATTCGGGATACCAAAAAATATGAGAAGAAAGAAGCAAGAGTGTTTACTACTGAGAAAAAAAAAGTATACTGTATATGAGCTTACTTTTAGTAAGTATTTTTTTAAAAAAATAAGTTGTTAAATCAAAATTTAATGATAATAGTTGAAGCAAACTCAATTCGTATATATAAGCAAAATAAAAGGTGGAAATATAAAATGGAAAAACAGTTTTTTAATGATGTTACAATCTCAACAGTTACTTACCGCGTAAAAAACTTAAACAAAATGAAACGCTACTACAACGAAGTGATCGGTTTAGAAATCTTAAAAGATGAAGAAACTGAAGGTATCGTTGAATTAGGTTTCAAAGGGCAAGATGCACCGCAATTAATCTTAGACGGTAAAGCAGACTACAAATTAATCACTGGTCCGAAAAATGGTCTATTCCACACAGCTTGGTTGTTACCTTCTCGTGCCGCTTTAGGTGACGTTTTATATCGTATGTTATTAAACCAAACACAATTATCAGGTGCTTCAGACCACTCTTACTCAGAAGCATTATACTTACAAGATCCAGAAGACAATGGTATTGAAATTTACGCTGATCGTATTGCTGACCAATGGACACATGGTCCAAACGGAGGGGTAACTGGTGTGACTGAACCAATGGATGCAGAAGGCGTATTAGCTAGCCGTTCATCTGACGAACCACAAGCATTCTTCGCTGAAGGGACAATCATCGGTCACTTACACTTATCATCAGCTAAAGTAGAAGACTTCTTCGGTTTCTTAACAGATGAAATGGTCTTAGAAGAGCAAATGGGCTTCACGAATAATGTCCACTTTACTTCATACTCTGACTACCACCACCACATCGCCGTAAACGCTTGGGGTGCAGAATCGATGGTACCTTACGCTGAAGACCAAACTGGTATAGCAGCATACACATTAACTTACCATAACCAAGAATTATACAATAACATCGTAGCAAAATTAAAAGCTAACGGTCGTGTAGTTGCTGAAGAAGCAAATCATGTAACCGCCAAAGACGCGAATGGCGTTATCGTATACGTAGATTTTAAATAATCCAATATTCTTATTGGCGGAAGGGCTATCAGCTTAATGGTTGATGGTCCTTTTTGCTGTGGGAAAATGTCGTCCAATCAACAACTTGATTGTGTTCGTTTGTAGCGAACAGCACCGTTCTAATATCCATAAATTTTAATCATTTAAACCATGTTATGATTGATAAAAGCGATAACGGAATTTAATTGAATTTTAATAGAAGGACGGTAATGACGATGACAGAACGACATATTGAAACTTTGCTTGCACAAATTGGTAACCGTAGTGACAAGGCTTATGGTGCGATTAACACGCCACTATATTTCTCAACAGCCTATAAACACCCAGGCCTAGGTGAATCTACTGGTTACGACTATACGCGTACGGCCAACCCAACTCGTGACGTCTTGCAAGAAGCAATTGCAGTTTTGGAGTATGGTGAACAAGGGTTTGCTACGTCATCAGGTATGGCAGCTATTCAATTAGTTATTGAAGGCTTATTATCACATGGAGATACAGTCGTTACCCTACAAGATTTATATGGTGGCTCATACCGTTACTTCCATCACATGGAGGAAAAGGGCTTCTGCAACTTCACTTACTGTTTAACAGAAGATGAAGTGTACGCTGAAATTGAAAAAGGACCGAAATTAGTCTTCATCGAAACACCAACTAATCCAATGATGGTGGAATTTGATATTGCGGAAATATCTAAACGTGCCCATGTAGTTGGTGCTGTAGTTGTTGTAGACAATACTTTCTACACACCACTCATCCAACGCCCACTTGAAGAAGGGGCGGATGTTGTCATCCATTCAGCAACGAAATATATTGGTGGTCACAATGATGTCTTAGGTGGTTTAGTAGCCAGCAAGGGTCAAGATATCAATGAAAAATTAGCCTTCCAATTGAATACAACAGGGGCAACTTTAGATCCTTTTGCCTGTTGGTTGATCGTGCGTGGACTAAAAACCTTGGCAGTTCGCTTGCAACAACATGAAAAGAACGCCAAAGCCTTGGTAGAAGCTTTAGAAAACCACCCAGCAATTGAGAAAGTGTATTACTCAGGACGCGGGGGTATGGTATCATTCGCAGTGAAAGACGCTGGAATTATTCGCGATGCCTTGAACAGCTTGAAGATTTTTACTTTTGCAGAGAGTTTAGGTGGGGTAGAAAGTTTAATTACTTACCCAGAAACACAAACGCATGCGGATATCCCAACTGAATTACGGGCGCAATACGGCCTAACTGACAAGGTTTTACGGATATCAACAGGGATTGAAAATAGTGATGATTTAGTGGCAGATATTAACCAAGCTTTTAACGTTAAAAAAAGTGATTATCTGTGAGCAGTAATAGTGAAAAATGAATTTGATTAGTGTAATATAGTAAATTGTGAGTGTAGGAGTTCACAAGGGAAGGATGGAGAGAGCCATGAACTTTCAAAAACTAAAATATGCTGTTGTCGTCGCTGATAGCGGATCATTCCGTGAGGCGGCTAGACGGCTGTTCATGGCGCAATCTTCTTTATCAACGGCCATTCGTGAGTTGGAAGAAATGTATGACTTACAAATCTTCGAGCGCACAAAACGCGGTATCTTCATTACTGAAGAAGGTAGCGAATTCTTATCGTACGCTCGTGACGTCTTGTCGCAGGTATCCATTATGGAGAATCGTTACTTAGATGCCGACCGAAAAAAATTGTTTTCTGTATCTAGTCAGCATTATGACTTTGTGTCAGAAGCTTTTGCGGTATTAGTTGCAAATGATGAAGATCGCGCCCACCATTATCGTTTATTAGAAACCTCAACAACTGATGTAATGGAAAATGTCAAAAATGCCTATTCTGAAATCGGGATTTTATACATGAATGCTTACAACCAAAAGGTCATTAAGCAGTACCTAAACCATAACGAGTTGAGCTATACAGAAATCGGGGCCTTTCAACCCCATGTTTTCGTCGGTAAACAACATCCCTTAGCAGGTAGAGAAAGCCTAACCCAAGCAGATTTGCTGGCCTATCCATCTGTTACATTCGAACAGACACAAGGTTCCTCAGCTCAATTAACTGAGGAAGCATTGGACCTGGGAGAGGGCTCTACACAATCAACCATTTACGTCAGCGACCGGGCGACTTCGATTAATGTCTTAGTGAAAACCGACGCTATCCTAGTGGGTACAGGTATATTGACTTCACCATTCCGTGACATGATGACCACCGTCCCTGTTACAGATGTTGAAGACAACCATATTATTTACATTCAAAACAAATACCGTAAACTATCTAGCGAAGCCGAACGATTCATTGGCATTTTGAATGACCAGTTGAATGATGTAATTGGATCTGCTGATTCTTAATCAGCACCACATTTATATCAATATTCAGGAGGAAGACAAGATGGCAGTTATCATTACATTAGCTATTTTTGTACTTGTATTGTTATTCCTAAACCGTTTAGCAGGGAAACACGTGAAATATTCAAACCGTGTCTTTATCGGATTAGGTATTGGGATTGTTTTTGGTATTATTATTCAATTACTATTTGGTTCCGACTCAAGTACAACCACAACAATTTTAGATTGGGTCAACATCATCGGGAACGGATACGTATCCTTCTTGCAAATGCTTGTTGTACCATTAATCTTCGTTTCACTAGTCCGCGCCTTTACCCGAGTAGAAGGTGAGAAGAACCTTGGCAAAATAGGTTTCAACGTCCTAGCTGTATTAATTATCACAGTAGCCGTTGCATCCGTTATTGGCTTATCCATTGCCTTACTATTCAACTTAGACGGTGCAGAATTTACCCAGGGGGCAGCCGAAACAGCACGGATCGCTTATATCCAAGAGCGCCAAGCTGAAATCGCTGATACAACCCTACCGCAACAAATCCTGTCATTTATCCCAACAAATATCTTTGAAGACTTAGCGGGCTTACGTCAATCAAGTAACATCGCAGTAGTAATCTTCTCAGCCTTCGTTGGTGTCGCTTATCTAGGTATCGCAAGAAAACACCCAGAAGAAGCTTCATACTTTAAGAAAATGATCGATATGTTAGACGCCATCGTTTCACGTATCGTGACATTAGTCTTGAGAATGGCGCCTTATGGTATCTTTGCCTTAATGGTGAAAGCCATGGCATCATCAAGCTTCCAAGCCCTATTGAATATGGCCACATTCGTTATCGCAGCTTACGTAGCCATTATTATCATGTTCGCAATTCATGCCTTGATCTTAGCTGGTTTCAAAGTCAACCCAATCAACTACTTCAAGAAAGCATCTCCTGTATTAGGATTTGCCTTTACATCACGTTCAAGTGGTGGGACATTACCAATGAACATCCAGACACAAACAGAAGCTTTAGGTGTAGAAGATGCAACAGCTAACTTCGCCGGTACCTTTGGTTTATCCATCGGTCAAAACGGTTGTGCTGGTATCTACCCAACCATGTTAGTAGCCATCGTAGCCCCAACAGTGGGTATGGACCTATCTGACCCAATGGTTTGGTTAACCATTATTGGTACTATCGTTATTTCATCATTCGGTGTAGCCGGTGTTGGTGGTGGTGCAACCTTCGCATCACTAATCGTATTCGGTACCCTAGGCCTACCAGTAGAAATCATTGGTTTAATGGTTTCAATTGAACCAATTGTTGACATGGGCCGTACAGCCTTAAACGTTAACGATTCAATCCTAGCAGGTGTTGTCACTTCTAAACGTTTGGGCACTCTAAACGAAGATGTATTCAATAATCCAGACGCACAAATTGAAGTTGGTTAATAGAAACAAAGAAAGTCGTCCTTGAAAAAGGGCGACTTTTTTGTTAGCGCTAAATATATTTGCCAACGGATATTAGAGCTAGCTTTATCGATCAAACTTTAGAATAGTTGTTTGCTTATTACGCACTACTTTTTAAAAAGAACACCTCCACAGCGTCGTGAGAAAATAACTGCGCTTTCCTAGCATGCCTTCGCAGTGGTTCTGGATAGCCTGGTATATATCATTCTATTTTTTACTTTAGCCTTACAGAATGAACAGCCAGACAAGCCCTTAGGCCACGGCTAAGGGCGTTCGACTGCATCTAAGGCAAATGATTGAAAGCATAAGCCTACA